>NZ_JBITLR010000005.1:50755-767402 GCF_044465445.1 Actinoplanes sp. NPDC049668 | reverse complement strand
GCGACCGCGACATCAGCATCAACTCGACCAAGACCGCTCTGACCGCGTTCAAGAAGCTCGCCGCCGACCCGATCTTCAACGTCAAGATCGCCTGATCGATCCGCACCACCCGCACTTCCCCACGAGCCGCCCGGCATTCAGCCGGGCGGCTCGACCGCTTGCTGACTACCGGCCGACCCGATAGGTGACGTGGGTTACCCGTGAGGCCGAACGCCCGGAGACCTGCTCGAGCCGCAGCGGCGGCACCCCGTCGAACAGGCGCTCGCCGGCGCCGAGGGTGACCGGGGCGATGTGCAGGCGCAGCTCGTCGATGAGGCCGGCGGTGAGGAACTGGTTGACCGTCGAGGCGCCGCCGGCGATCGCGATCCGGCCGTCGCCGGATGCCTCCTGTGCCCGCTTGAACGCCTCGTGCACGCCGCCGGTGACGAAGGAGAAAGTGGTGCCGCCCCGCATCGGCACGTCCTCGCGCGGGTGGTGGGTCAGCACGAAGACCGGCTTGTGGTACGGCGGGTCGTCGCCCCACCAGCCGGTCCACTCCGGATCCCAGTCGCCGCGGCCGGGGCCGAACATGTTGCGGCCCATGATGAACGCGTCGGCGGCGGTGATCGCGGCCAGCTCCGCCGCGTTCTCCTCGGGGGTGTCGAACATCCAGCCGTGCAGCAGGTGCTCGGCGCCGAGGCCGCCGAGCGGCTGTTCGAGGGTCTGGTCGGGTCCGGCCACGAAACCGTCGACGGAGACGGCGATATCGCAGGTCACGTACGCCATTACTGTTGTCCTTTCCGCATGGTCTCCGCGGCGAGGTCCGCGATCGCGTCGACGAGCTGGTCGCCGTTGAGAAGGGATTCGTCGTTGTGGTCGGCGCCCTCGACCGCGACCACTCGTGCCCGTCCTGCTGCCGCTTGCGCCACCGTCAGGCTCTGCGCCGGCGCAATGACCGAGTCGGCGGTGCCGTAGACGACCAGGGTGGGCACGGTGATCTGCCCGATGAGGCCGGCGACGGGGAAACGGTCCCGGGCCAGCAGCCGTACGGGAAGGAAGGGGTAGTGCTCCTGCCCGGCCGCCGGCAGGTCGGTGAACGGAGATCGCAGAATCAGTCCGGCCGGCGGGTGCTGTGCCGCCAGCGCGGTCACCACCGCGGCGCCCAGGCTCTCGCCGTAGTAGAGGAGCCGGTCGGCGCGGACTCCGGCCTGCTCGATGAGGTAGGCGCGGGCCGCGCGGATGTCCTGGGCGAGGCCCTGCTCGCTGGGACCGCCGGGGTTGCCGCCGTAGCCGCGGTAGTCGACGAGCAGGACGGTGAGACCCCGGGCGGACAGGGCCGCGGCGAGCGGGGCCCGGGCCTGCCTGTGCCCCGCGTTGCCGGGGGCCACCAGCACCGCCGCCCGCTGGTCCGGCCCGCCGGGCGGGGGCGTGACCAGCCACGCGGCGAGCCGCAGCCCGTCGGCGGTCCGCAGGGTGACGTCCCGGGCACCGGGCAGGACCTGGGCGGCCGGCGGTGGCGAGCCCCGGTCCGGCAGGTATATCAGCCGCCGTTGCAGCACCCAGAGCACGACGAGGAGCAGCGCCAGGACCAGGAGCGCGCACAGCGTCAGTCGCAGGAGAATCGGCAGCTTCATCGCACGTCGACGATATCCCCGGCCGTCGCGCGAGGCACCGACGCGGCCGAACTCAGGTGGTGACGTCGCGCCCGGCGAAGCGTGCCCACGCCGCCGTCAGGAAGACCACGATGTAGGCGAGCGCCGACAGCAGCCCGGGCGTCAGCGCGCCGAACGACACCGGATCGCGCAACAGCTCACCGAAGTCCTGCCAGTGCCGGGTCAGCAGGTACGGGTGCAGCCAGTCCAGCTGCGGAATCTGCCCCAGCACGACGCTCGCCACGCTGAGCATGGTCAGCGCGATCGTCGCGCCCATCGGCTGCACCGTGAGGGTCGACAGGAACAGCCCGACGGCGCCCAGCGCGGACAGGCACACGCCCAGATAGAGGCAGACGCCGAGCAGCCGCAGCAGCGCCTCGCCGAAGCCGACCTGGGTGCCCGAGAGCAGCGTGACGTCCCCGCCGCCGAACAGGATCAGGCCGACGGTCAGGCCGGTGGCGGCCACCAGGAGCGGGGCCAGGAACGCGCCGGCCACGATGCCGGCGTACTTGACCGCGAGCAGCCGGATCCGGCCGACCGGCACGGTCAGCAGGTAGCGCAGCGTGCCCTGGTCGGCCTCGCCGGCCACCGCGTCGCCGGCGACCATCGCGATCGCGATCGGCAGGAACAGGGTCAGCTCGGCGCTGAGCGCGGCCAGCGCCACGAAGAAGCCGTTGCCGGTGATCTGTGCGACGAAGTCCGGCGCGCCGTCCGAGGTGTCCGGCGCGGCGACCTTGATCGCGACGGCGAGCACGATCGGCACCGCCGCCAGCGCGGCCAGGCCTACCTGGTTGCGCCGGCGGACGGCGATCAGCCGCAGCTCGGAGCGCAGGAAGCGGGACGAGAAGCGGCGCACCGGCGCCGCGGACGTGTCAGCCGCTGACATCGAAGCCCCTTCCGGTCAGGGAGACGAACACGTCCTCGAGGCTGGGCGCCTCGACCGCGAAGCCGCGTACCGCGACGCCGTCGTGCACCAGCGCCGCGACGACCTTCTCCGGCGCGGCCGCGCCGAGCTGCCCGGAGGCCTCGGCGGCCGTCTCGGCGATCTCGGTCAGGCCCAGCGTGCGCAGCACCCGGGCCGCCTGCGCGGGCTGGTCGGTCAGCACCCGGGCCCGCGGCGCCGCGTCCGAGCGCAGCCGCGACAGCGGCTGCTGCGCGACCAGCTTGCCGCGGTGCATGACGCCGACGTGCGTGCAGACCTGCTCCACCTCGGCCAGCAGGTGCGTGCTGAGCAGCACCGTCGCGCCCTCGGCGGCGAGCGTGCCGACCAGGGCGCGCACCTCGCGGGTGCCCTGCGGGTCGAGGCCGTTCGTCGGCTCGTCCAGGATCAGCAGGTCGCGGGGCAGGAGCAGGGCGGCCGCGATGGCCAGCCGCTGCTTCATGCCCAGCGAGTAGCTGCGGTAGCGCTTGGCCGCCGCGGCGGACAGCCCGACCCGGTCCAGCGCCGCGGCGATCCGGGCGTCGGCGGTCCGGGCCTCGGCCGTACGGTCCGCGGCGTCGAGGCGGCGCAGGTTGTCGCGGCCCGACAGGTACGGGTGGAAGCCGGGCCCCTCGACCAGCGCGCCGACGCGGGGCAGTACCTCGGCGGCGCGCTCCGGCATCGCCGAGCCGAGCAGCTCGTGCCCGCCGGCGGTGGGGCTGATCAGGCCGAGCAGCATCCGGATCGTCGTGGTCTTGCCGGATCCGTTCGGGCCGAGGAAGCCGTACACGGCACCGCGGGGGACAGCCAGGTCGACGGTGTCCACCGCGACCTGGCTGCCGAACCGCTTGGTCAGCCCCTGTGTGGCGACCGCGAGGTCGGTCACTTTCCGGCTGCCTCGTACAGCTTCTCCGGTGCGACGGCGCCGACCAGGATCCGGCCGTCGTCGGTCACCAGCGCGCTGAACAGGGCGCTGGAGAGCAGGTGCCCGCTGCCCCAGGCGCCGCTGACCTTCGGCAGCGCCCCGGCGACCGCGTCGAGCCGGCCGCGGTCCCCGCCGGTCGGCAGCTTCGCCACCAGGACGGACGTCCAGCCCTCGCCGACGACCTTGGTGCCCTCGGGCGCCTCCTTGTGCTGCGCCGCCTCGCGCTTGGCCTTCTCGTGCTGCTCGGCCAGGTCGGACTTGCTCGGCGTGTTCACCTTGGTGCCCGGCGGCGGGTTGAAGGTGAACTGCTCGGCGTCCGGCACCTCGAAGGTGACCTGCTGGAACGCCACCCGGAAGGCCGGGTCGTTGGCGCCCTTGGCGTAGACGTCGACGCCCAGCGGGACGTGGTGCTGCGCGTCGATGGCCAGGCGCACCTGGCCCACCAGCGAGACGGTGTCCCGCGGCGTCAGCACCAGCTCGTAGGCGTTGCGGCCGGCGACCTTGGCGGCGCCGGTCGTGGAGACCGCGGTGCTGGGGTCGATCGCGGCGAGCGCCGCGTCGGCGGCCTCCTGCGGCGACGACGGCACGCCCGTCGGCAGCGTCTCCGGCTTGCCGTCCTTGGCGTCGGCCGGCAGCTTGAAGTGCGTGGCCGAGCTGTCGGCGCTGCGCCACAGCCAGACGTCGTTCCCGTTGCGGATCACGTCGGTCTCGCCGAGCGTGCCCATGAGGGCGAGGCGCGCCTTGTCCTCTCCGGCGTACCAGACCCGCGCGGTGTTGCTGCCCGCGACGAGCTTCATGATCTCGGAGCCGCCCGCGGCACCCAGGCCCGGCAGCGCCGGCAGGCCCAGATCGGCGGTCTGCACGACCGTGCCCGACAGGCCGTCGACCTTGGCGTTCTGCACGTCCACCAGCAGCTGGGCGGCGCTGCGCTCGGGCAGCGACGGCTCCGCGTTGGCGACGATCGTGCCGGCTGCCGCGCCGCCGCCGATGACCACGGCCGCGGCGGCGGCCGGTACCAGCCAGCGCAGCGCGGGCCTTGACCTGAACACACTCACGATGAGCACCTCCCCTTGACTGCAGCAATCGTGCGCCGAGTGGCCTGTGACGCCGCTGAGAGAAACCCCTAGGGGTTGCCCCGCGCGTGCCAAGGTAGGGGAGTGCGGTTGCTGGTGGTGGAGGACGAGGCGCGGCTCGCGGCCGCCCTGCAGCGGGGCCTGCAGGCCGAGGGCTTCGCGGTGGACGTGGTCGGCGACGGCCAGGACGGGCTGGAGCTGGCCCGGCACGGCGACTACGACGCGATGATCCTCGACGTCATGTTGCCGCGGCTCTCCGGCTACCGGGTGGTGCGGCAGCTGCGGGCCGAGGAGCACTGGCTGCCGGTGCTGATGCTCTCGGCCAAGGACGGCGAGTACGACCAGGCCGACGGCCTCGACTGCGGCGCCGACGACTACCTGACCAAGCCCTTCTCGTACGTGGTGCTGCTGGCCCGGCTGCGGGCGCTGCTGCGCCGCGGCACCCCGGAGCGGCCCGCGGTGCTGCGCCACGGCGACCTGGAGCTGGACCCGGCGCAGCGCAAGGTCACCGTCGCCGGCGCGCCGGTGGTCCTCACCGCGCGGGAGTTCGCGCTGCTGGAGTACCTGCTGCGCCGCCCCGGCGAGGTCGTCTCGAAGACCGAGCTGCTCGACCACGTCTGGGACGCGGCGCTCGACACGGCCGCCAACGCGGTCGAGGTCTACGTCGGCTATCTGCGCCGCAAGCTCGGCCGGGACCGGCTGGAGACCGTCCGCGG
Organism: Actinoplanes sp. NPDC049668; assembly: GCF_044465445.1. Classification (NCBI taxonomy): domain Bacteria; kingdom Bacillati; phylum Actinomycetota; class Actinomycetes; order Micromonosporales; family Micromonosporaceae; genus Actinoplanes; species Actinoplanes sp. NPDC049668. Next base: position 762,138 of record NZ_JBITLR010000005.1, on the reverse strand, counting down.
CGCCGGCTACCGCCTGGCCGCGGTCGACGGGGACTGAGCGTGGCCTGGCTGCGCCGGCTCAGCCTGCGGGCCCGGCTGCTGATGGTCTCCGTCGTGGTGCTCTTCGCCGGCCTGGCCGCCGGCGGCGTGGTGCTGGTCGCGACGATGAACTTCGCCCTGCTCCGCACCGCGAACACCGAGGCCCTGGACACGGCCGACGCCGTGGCCGGCCTGGTGGACGCGGGCACGGTCAGCGATCCGCTGCCGGCCGCTCCGGGCGTACGCGTGCAGGTCGTCGACGCCCAGGACCGGGTGCGCGCGGTGTCCGCGGGCGCCGACCGGCTCGTGCCGATCCTGTACCCGGCGGAGCTGGACGCCCTCGCCGACGGCGAGGGCCGGTTCATCCCCGGCAGCCGGATCGGCCTGGACGGGCGGGTCCGCGTGGTCACGGTGAACGCGGGCACCGCGGAGGATCCGATGCGGGTGCTGGTCGCCCGCCCCACCGCCGACCTGACCCAGGGCCTGCGGCTGCTGCGCCGCACGCTGCTGATCACGTTCCCGCCGCTGGTCGCGCTGCTGGCGCTGGTCGCCTGGCGGGTGACCGGCGCGACCCTGCGCCCGGTCGAGGCGCTGCGGGCCGGCGCCGAGGAGATCACCGGCGGGGCCCGCCCGGGCCGGCTGCCGGTGCCGGACTCGCGCGACGAGATCCACCGCCTGGCCGTCACCCTGAACGGCATGCTGCACCGGCTGGACGCGGCCCGCGGCCGGCAGCGCGCCTTCGTCGCCGACGCGGCCCACGAGCTGCGCAGCCCGCTCACCAACATGCGCACCGAGCTGGAGGTCGCGCAGCGCCTGCCGGACACCACCGACTGGCCGGCGCTCGCCGGCGACCTGCTCACGGACGTGGACCGGCTCAGCCGCCTGGTCGACGACCTGCTGCTGCTGGCCCGTGCCGACGACGAGACGACCCGGGCGCTTCAGCGCCGGCCCGAGGAGGTCGAGCTGGGCCAGCTGCTCGCGGAGGTCGCCGGCCGCTACCCGACGGTGGAGTACGAGCGGCCCGCGGTCCCGCTGCGCACCGTCGGCGAACGCGACGCGATCGGCCGGGTGGTGGCGAACCTGCTGGACAACGCCGTACGGCACGCGAACTCGTCGGTGCGGCTGACCGTCGCGGCGGACGGTGCGTACCAGATGATCTCGGTCTCGGACGACGGCCCGGGCATCCCGGCGGCGGACCGCGAGCGGGTGTTCGACCGCTTCACCCGCCTGGACGACGCACGCGCCCGCGACGCGGGCGGCTCGGGCCTGGGCCTGGCGATCGTCCGCGAGCTGGTCCGGCGCCACGGCGGCACGGTGGCGCTGCGGGGCACCTCCCCGCCGCCCGGCCTGCGCGTCGACGTCCGCCTGCCGGCCGGCGCTTGAACGGGTGGGTGACGAGGGTGTTCAGGTGATGTCGCGGTCGCGGTAGGCGCGGGGGAGTTTCTCGCGGGGCGTGCCGGCGACGACGCGGTTGCGTCCCTGGTGTTTGGCGGCGTAGAGGTTGCGGTCGGCGCCGGCGAGGGTGGCGGTCTGGCTGGGGGGTGTGGTTTCGCCGGTGGCGGCGGCGCCGATGCTGACGGTGACGGGCAGGCCGCCGGTGGTGTCGTGCCAGTCGTGGGCGCTGACGGCGTGCCGGATGCGGTTGAGGATGCTGGTCGCGGCGGCCAGGGGAGTGGCGGGAAGCACGAGGAGGAATTCCTCGCCGCCGAGGCGGGCGGTGAAACCGTGCGGGACTTCGGCGGCGAGTTCGGTGTCGAGGATTTTGGCGACCTGGATGAGGACCTGGTCGCCGGTGTCGTGGGAGAGGGTGTCGTTGACGCGTTTGAAGTGGTCGATGTCGACGACGGCCAGGGTCAGGCCGGGATCGCCGGTGACGAGGGCGGGCAGTTCCTCGTCGGCGTAGCGGCGGTTGTGCAGGCCGGTGAGGGGGTCGCGGCGGGCCTGCTCGCGGAACTGTTCGGCTTGCTGGCGGGCTTCGGTGGTTTCGAACATGGCCTGACGGGCCTGGGCCTGCGCTTCGCGTTCCCGTGAGCTGAGGCCGTCGCGGGCGGCGACGAATGCCTTCAGCTGGGTGAATGCCGCGGCGTGGTCGCCGCGGGCGGCGTGCAGCTCGGCCTGTTCCTGGTGTACCTGGGCCAGGAGTTCGTGCAGGTCGCGTTCGGCGCACAGCTCGCGGCAGGCGTCGAGGTACCGCTGAGCCTGGACGAGGTCGCCGAGCCCGCGCCGGACGCGGGCCAGGGTGAGCCGGTAAAAGGCCAGATCATCGGCGTGATTGATGTGCCCGGCGTCGTGCCGGGCGATGCAGGCCAGCGTCGTCCGCTCGGCTTCGGCGTATTCGCCGTTGGCGGCCTGGATCTCCCCGATCGTGTGCAGCCCCGAGGGAGCGAGTTCGACCCCGTGTGTGTCGGCGGCTGCCATCATCTGGCCGGCGACCTCACGGGCCTGGGCGATGTCGCCGCTGATGTAGGCGTAGTAGGCCCAGTTGTTGAGCACCCCGTTGATCAGCAGGTCCCACCGCTGTGCCTTCCGGGCCAGCTCCTCGGCCTGCTGGTATTGCAGCCCCGCGGAGTCCATCGCGCTGGTCGCGGCCAGCGCGTCACCGAGCCGGGTGCGAGCCGCGATCTGCTGGGGGACGGTGGCGGTCCCGTCGAGCAGTTCGACCGCGCTCAGCGCGTGCTCCAGCTTTCGGGCCGCGTCGCCGCTCAGCTCGTGGATGTTCGCGAACAGCATGTGGGCGCGGGCCTCGAGCTGGCGCTCGCCGTGCTGGGCGGCCCACTGCAGGATGTCGGAGACCTCCCGGGCAACCCCCGTGATCTCGCCGATCCGCATACTCAGGCGGGCATGCTGAAGGCGGGCGCGCATGACCAGGCCCTCATCGCCCAGCGCCATCGCCTGCCGCCGCAGCCCGGCCACGGTGGCCAGCCCGGCCGCGGCGTCGGTGACGATCTGCTCGTCGATCGCCAGCAGGGCAGCCGACAACGCCTCGGCACCCATTGCGCTCTCCATGGCCCCTCCAGGTCCGGCCCTCCACTGATCGCAATCGGCCCCGGGCATCGATAACTGAGGTCCTGTCAGTGTTCGAGTCGCCTCGGCGCGCGCCGGCACGCTGCGGCCGGCGGTGGCAGTGGTGCGAAGACGTTGCCGCAATGTGGTGCTACCCGCTCCCGGGACAGCCCGGCGATCCGCATCAGCGGTCCGACCAGGGCGTCGTACAGCCCCGGCGTCGCCACGAAACCGAACCTGATGAACCGGTTCGCGGCGCCGACGGTCACCGTGCCGCGCGGGCGACGGGCGCAGCGCAGGATTGCCGCGGCGACCTTCTCCGGGCGGTACACCGGCGGCGGAGGTTGCCCGAAGCGGCCGGCGAAGTTGGCGGCGTTGCGGTAGATCGGGGTGTCCACGGCACCGGGTGCCACCAGGCAGATGTGGATTCGTGCGGCATCCCGGGTCTCCTGTCGCAGGCCTCGTACCAGCGCGCGCAGGCCCCACTTGCTGACCACATAAGCGCTGGTGTACGGCGTGACGACCGTCCCGAGCAACGACCCTCCGTAGATCAGCACCCCGCTGCCCTGCGCCCGGAACCGGGCCAGCGCTACCCGGGCCACGGTCGCCGAGCCGAGCAGATCAGTGGTCACGACCTGGTCGAACACCTCGGCGGGAACGTCCTCGAACCGGCCGAACGCCATGACGGCCGCGGTGTGCACCCACACGTCCAGGGTGCCGAACGCGGTGACCGCCTCCGCCGCCACCGCCGCGACCGCCTCCGGCCGGGTGACGTCGGCGACCACCGCCCGTACCGGTGCGCCCAAGTCCCGGCATTCGCCGGCGACGGTGCCGAGTGCCACCTCGGAGCGGGCGGCCACTACCAGACGAGCACCGGTGCGGGCGAATGCCAGTGCGGTGGCCCGCCCGACGCCACTGGAGGCGCCGGTGACCACGACCGTGGCGGCTGGCACGACCAGCGGTTACCCGCCGCTCAGCGGATCAAACCGTCAGGTGATGTGCGGGTCCGGTGGCCGGTGGTCTCCGCGAGGTGCTTGATGTGGGCCGCGCGTTCCGTTAGCAGGCGCTCCAGGTACGGAGCGAGCAGCATTCGGGTCACCACCGCACCCAGCGGCCCCAGGGGCGCGCGGATCGTCATGCGATCAGTCATCCGGGTCTGTCCGTTTCCCAGGTCCTCGAAGCGGTGCTCGTGATGCAGGGAACGAAACGGGCCGCGCGTCTGTTCGTCGACGAAGCGATGCGGGCGGTGGTAGGCGGTGATCCGGCTGGTCATGTGCCAGTTCCAGCCGAGATGCCGAGCACGGAACGTCACTTCGTCGCCGAGGCCGAGTCGGCGGCGGCCGGTCGTCGTCGTTGCGGTCTCCTGGCTCTTGGCCAGGGATTCGGCGTGGACGTCTACGTCGAGTTCCAAGTCGAAGACCGTGGCCGCGGCGGCGTTGATGACGGACACGACTTCGATCAGGCTCGACACGCGGGCAGCCTAGTACCGGCCCGCGCAGGCTTCACGGCGCGCCATGAAGTAAGCCTTAGGATCGGGGCGTGGCCGAGGACCTGTGGCAGGTCGGTGACGCCTACGAGGCGTACGTGGGCCGGTGGAGCCGCCCGGTCGCGCGCGAGTTCGTGGCCTGGCTGGACGCGGGCGCCGGCCGGTCCTGGCTGGACGTCGGGTGCGGGACCGGCGCGCTGTCGGCGGCGGTGCTCGCCGCCGCGCCGGCCCGGGTCGTCGGCGTCGACCGGTCGGCGGGATTCCTGTCGGTGGCGCGCGACGCCGATCCGCGGGTCCGGGTCGCCGCCGGTGACGCCTGTGCGCTGCCCCTGCCGGACGGCCGCTTCGACGTCGTGGTCAGCGGGCTCGCCCTCAACTTCACCGGCGAGCCGGCGCGGGCGGTGGCGGAGTTCGCCCGGGTCTGCGCGCCGGGCGGGACGGTCGCGGCCTACGTCTGGGACTACGCCGGCGGCATGGCGATGTTGCGGCACTTCTGGGACGCCGCCGTCGCGCTGGATCCGGGCGCCGCGCCGCTCGACGAGGCACGCCGGTTCCCGCTCTGCCGGGCCGGTCCGCTGGCGCGGCTGTGGACGGACGCCGGGCTGGCGGGGGTCGGCACCCGGGCGATCGAGGTGCCGACGATGTTCGCCGGGTTCGACGACCTCTGGCGGCCCTTCCTCGGCGGCCAGGGCCCGGCACCCGGCTACGTGGCGTCGCTGCCGGCCGGGCGGCGGGTGGCGCTGCGGGACCTGCTCCGCGAGCGTCTGCCCGCCGAGGCCGACGGGTCGATCCGGCTCACCGCCCGGGCCTGGGCGGTACGCGGCACCGTCCACTAGGCACACTACTGTGGATCGATGACCGCGAGACTGGTGCTTGAGCAGGTGCCCATGGCCGGCGCGGACGGGGACGTCTCGGCGGCGGCGTTCAGTCCCGATGGCGGCCTCCTGGCGACCGGTGGCGAGGACGGCGTGGTACGGCTGTGGGACGCGGCCGGCAGCCGGCAGATCCGATCCTTGGAGGCCGGGGACGGGCACGACGTCCGGGTGCTGGCGGTCGCCTTCGGGGGTGATCGCCGGACGGTGCTCGCGGCCGGCACCGACGACGGGCGGGTGGTCACCTGGAGCCCGGGCGACGGCGAGCGGCTCAGCGTGTTCGCCACCGGCGAGCGATACGTCCGTTCGATCGCGGTCCATCCCCACGGCGGCCTGCTCGCCGCCGGGGTCGGCGACACGGTGCGGCTCTGGGATCCGGCGACCGGCCAGCCGGTGCGGCACCTGACCGGCCATACGGGCCAGGTGCACGACGTCGCCTTCAACGCCGGAGGCGACCTGTTGGCCAGCGCCGGAATGGACGGCATCCGGCTCTGGAACCCGTCGACCGGAGAACTCGTCCACACGTTCGCCGGCCAACTCGCGAGCCTGACGACGGTCGCATTCGACCCGGCCGGGGACCGGCTGGCCGGCACCGGCGCGACCGCCGGTGTGGTGCGAATCTGGCACACCCGGACCGGGCGGGAACTGTCCGTCGTCGACTGGCGCGGCGCCACCCCGAAGACCGTGGCGTTCAGCCCGGACGGGCGGGTGCTGGCGCTCGGCAGCCCGAGTCGCAGCCTGCGGCTCTGCGACACCGCCACCGGCGCGGAGCTCTGCTCGCTCAGCGGCCGGCGGATGGGCGTCGTGTCCGCCGCATTCTTCAGCCCGGACGGGACAGAGGTGCTCACCGTCGCCGATCGCGCCCGGCACCGGCTGCCACCCGGCTCGTTCGACCGGTCGTTCGGCCGCTGGCGGATCCGCGAGATCGACGTGGAGCCGGCGGGCGTCGTCCCCGTCTCCGCCGACGACCAGAGAGTCCTGCGCCACCCGGGCCACGTGCGCTCGATGGCGTTCAGCCCCGACGGCGGCCGGCTGGTGACCAACGACGGCACCGTACGGGTATGGCGGCTCGACGGTGACGGCGACGCCGGAGCGGTCGGGAGTGCCAACGTCGTCGCGGACGTGGTGTGGAGCCCGGACGGCACCGTGTTCGCCTTCACCCGCGGCCTCACCACGGTCGTGCTCGTCGACCCGGAGACCCGTCGCGAGGTCCGGCACTGGGACTGCGGCATGATCGGTGTGTCGAGCCTCGCGTTCAGCGCGGACGGCGGCAGGCTCGCGGCCGCGCTCGGCGACCACTCGATCGTCATCTGGGACCCGTCGACCGGCCGGACGCTTCAGCGGCTCACCGGCCCGCGGTCGACGGGCAGCACCGGGCCGTCGGCGATGACGTTCAGCCCGGACGGCACCCGGCTGGCCAAGGGCGCCGACGACGGGACCTACGCGGTGCACCTGTGGCACCTCGACACCGGACGACTGCGGCAGCTGCACGGTCACACCGGCTACGTGGTCGCGGTGGCCTTCGACCCGTCCGGCGCCAGGCTCGCCAGCGGCGGCCTGGACCGCTCGGTCGTGCTGTGGGACGCCGCCACCGGCGACGAGCTCAGCGAATCGACCGAGCACACCGGTGCCCTGCGGGCGGTCGCGTTCAGTCCCGACGGCACCCGCCTGGCCACCGCGGACTCCGCCGGCACGGTCGACCTCCGCGACCCGGTGACCGGATCGCCGACCCACCGGCTGACCCACCACGCCGGGCCGATCACGTCTATCGCGTTCAGTCCGGACGGCGCCGGACTCGCCACCGCCGGCCCGGACGACACGGTCCGCGTCTGGGCCCTGCCGGCGTGAGGTCAGTACTCCTTCTTGATGACGAAGTAGGAGCCGCGAATCGTCCCGGCCAGCTTTGACTTCTGCCGGGCGAACTTGAACGAGCCGAGCTCCTCGGGAACGTCCATCCCGTCGGAGAGCTTGAATCCGACCGCCCGTTTCCCGCCGTCGTCGATCGTGTACATCACGTTGATCGACAGGCCGTCCTCGTAGAAGACGTAGGCCATCCGGATGTTCTCGACCTGGAACGCGGTCGCCTCAAGCGGTCGAGCGGAGATGACGATGCCGCGTTCCTCCTCGAGGATGCGGCTCACCCAGTCGATGGTCGACTCGGCGTCGCTCGCGGGCTCCACCGTGAAGGTGTGGTCGTACTTGTTCTTGAAGTACCGGGCCTCGTTCGCCCGCAGGCCGGCCAACGCGGTCGCGACCGGCGACGACTCCAGGCCGACGGTCGAAACGGTGCCGAAGTCCACCGCATGGGACATTGCAGTTCCTTCGCGTGTATGCGGAACGGGTGTGGTCAGCGTAGGTGCAACGCCCGTCCACTAGGTACCGGAACGCCGGATGTGTTACGCGCGGATTTCCGGGCCGCGCCGGGCGGCTGTTGCCTCGTCATCGCTCGGCATCTATGGTCGGTAACCATCCCGCCGACTCGCGATCACTGCGTGTAGCCGATCGTCGAAGCGCTTCGATTGCGGCGAACCAGGAGAAGAACCCATGCGAAACAGGCACCTCCGGCGTGCTCTCGCCGTGGCCGCGGTCGCCCTCGTCACCCTGGCGGGCGCAGCCACCGTGGCGAGCGCCGCCGAGCCGTCATATCCGTTCCGAGACCCCCGGCTTCCCCTCGACGCCCGGGTCGGCGACCTCGTCGGCCGGCTCACCCTGGACGAGAAGGTCTCGCTGCTGCACCAGTACCAGCCGGCCGTACCGCGGCTCGGCATCTCCTTCTTCAAGACCGGCACCGAGGCGCTGCACGGCGTCGCCTGGTCGACCGACGTGGACGCGGGCGGCGCCGTGGTCACCGCGCAGGGCACCGCGTTCCCGCAGGCGGTCGGCCTGGCCAGCACCTGGGACCCGGCGCTGCTGCGGCGGGTCGGCGCGACGGTCGGCGACGAGGCGCGCGGCTACCACGCACTGAACCCCAAGGTCTGGGGGCTGAACCTGTGGGCGCCGGTGGTCAACCTGCTGCGGGACCCGCGCTGGGGGCGCAACGAGGAGGGCTACTCCGAGGACCCGCTGCTCACCGGCGCGATCTCCACCGCGTACGGGAAAGGGTTGCAGGGTGACGACCCCGACCACCTGAAGACCGCGCCGACGCTGAAGCACTACGCGGCCTACAACAACGAGACCCGGCGCGACGTCACGTCGTCGAACGTGCCGCAGCGGGTGCTCAACGAGTACGACCGCCAGGCGTTCCGGCCGGCGCTGGAGGCGGACGCGGCGACCGGCGTGATGGCGTCCTACAACCTGATCAACGGCCGTCCGGCCACCGTGGACCCGGACCTGTCCGGCCTGGTCCGGAGCTGGACGGACCGCACGCTGTTCAACGTCTCCGACGCCTGGGCGCCGACCAACCTGACCGGGTCGCAGGCCTACTTCGCGACCCAGGCGCAGGCCGACGCGGCGCTGCTCAAGGCCGGGCTGGACAGCTTCACCGTCAACGACGCCAACGGCGCGCCGACCGTCGCCGCGGTCACCGAGGCCCTCGCGCAGGGCCTGCTCACCGAGGCCGACGTCGACACCGCGGTCGGCCACGCGCTGAGCATCCGGTTCCGGCTGGGCGAGTTCGATCCGGGCGGCGGCCCGCACGCGGGCATCGGCCCGGAGGTCATCGACAGCCCCGCGCACCGCGCCCTGGCCCGCGAGACCGCCGGCCAGGCGATGGTCCTGCTGAAGAACTCCGGCAACGCCCTGCCGCTGGCCGGCGGCGGCCGGGTCGCGGTGGTCGGCCCGCTGGCCGACACGCTCTACACCGACTGGTACGGCGGGAAGCTGCCATACCAGGTCACCGCGCTGGACGGGATCCGGGAGCGCGCCGCGAGCGTGACCAGCAGCGAGGGCGCGGACCGCATCGCGCTCAAGGACATGGCCACCGGCAGGTACGTGACCGCGACCGGCACCACCGACGCCGACCGGGTCACCGCCACCGGCGCGACCGCCGGCGCCGCCGCACAGTTCGACCTGGTCGACTGGGGGCAGGGCGTCGCGACGCTGCGCAGCGTCGCCAACGGCCGGTACCTCGGCTACAACTGGGGGCCGTTCCTGACCCGCGACGAGCAGCCCAACGGCTGGTTCGTGCAGCAGCAGTTCAAGCTCGAGGCGCAGGCCGACGGCAGCTACGTCCTGCACTACGCGGGCTACGAGACCAAGGAGAGCTGGTTCGGCCCGAACACCTACGTCACCGTCGGCGCCGACGGCGCGCTGACGCTGGGCTCGGCTACCGCGCAGGGCGCCGCGCACTTCGCCCGCGAGGTCGTCAGCAGCGGCGTCGACCAGGCCGTCGCCGCGGTCCGGGGCGCCGACTCCGCGGTCGTGGTGGTCGGCAGCAACCCGTTCATCAACGGCCGGGAGGCGCACGACCGCACCACGATGGCGCTCGGCGAGGGCCAGCAGGCGCTGGTGAAGGCGGTGCTGGCGGCGAACCCGCGGACGACCGTCGTGCTGCAGACCAGCTACCCGGACACCATCACCTGGGAGCAGCAGCACGTGCCGGCCATCCTCTGGACCACCCACGCCGGCGCCGAGACCGGGCACGCGCTCGCCGACGTCCTCTTCGGCGCGCGCAACCCGGGCGGGCGGCTCCCGCAGACCTGGTACCGCTCGGACGACCAGCTCCCGGCCGACCTGCTCGACTACGACATCATCTCGTCGCGCCAGACCTACCTGTACGGCACGCAGACCCCGCTGTACGCGTTCGGCCACGGGCTCTCGTACACGAGATTCCGGTACTCCGGGCTGCGCACCCGGGCCGAGGGCGGCACGGTGACCGTCTCGGTCGACGTCACCAACACCGGCGCCCGGGCCGGCGACGAGGTGGTGCAGCTGTACACGCACCAGCGCACGTCGCGCGACGTGATGCCGGTCAAGCAACTGCGGGCGTTCCAGCGCGTCAACGTGCCGGCCGGTCGAACGAAGACCGTCACCCTGCGCCTGAAGACCGCCGACCTGGCGCACTGGGACGTCACCCGCGGACGCTGGGTGCTCGAGACGTCCACCCACGACCTGATGGTCGGCGCGTCCTCGGCCGACATCCGGCTGCGCGGCACGCTGCGGGTGGCCGGCGAGACGATCCCGGTCCGGGACCTGACCCGGACCACCCGGGCGGAGAGCTTCGACACGTACGCGGGCGCGCGGCTGGTCGACGAGAGCAAGGCCCTCGGCACGGCGGTCGGCGCGGCCCGGGCCGGCGACTGGATCGCGTTCAAGGGCTCGCGCCTGGGCACCGCCTTCACCGCCCGGGTCGCGAAGGCCACCGCGGGCACCGGCACCGTCGAGGTCCGGCTCGGCTCGCCGGCCGGCCGGCTGCTCGGCACCGCACCGGTCGCGAGCACCGGCGACGAATACACGTACGCGACCACGACCGCCCGGCTCAGCCGCGCCGCCGGGACGCAGGACGTCTATCTGGTCCTGGGCGAGGGGGTGCGGCTGTCGACGTTCCGCATCGGGTGATCAGTAGGATCGGCTGAACAGCAGCCGGAGCCGGGGGAGGGGCGATGCCGACGATCAGCGATGTCGCCCGTGCGGCCGGAGTCTCGATGAGCACGGTCTCGTACGTGCTCAGCGGGCGCCGGCCGATCTCCGCCGAGACCCAGGCCCGGGTCAAGGCGGCGATCGCCGAGCTCGGCTACCACCCGCACGCCGGCGCCCGGGCCCTCGCCAGCAGCCGGACCAGCGTGCTGGCGCTGGTGGTGCCGCTGCGGGTGGACGTCAGCGTCCCGGTCATCATGCAGTTCGTGACCGCCGTGGTGACCGCGGCCCGGACCTACAACCACGACGTGCTGCTGCTGACCAAGGACGAGGGCACGGCCGGGCTGGAACGGGTCGCCGGCGCCACCATGGTCGACGCGCTGATCCTCATGGACGTGGAGCGCGACGACGTGCGCATCCCGGCGCTCGGCCGGCTCAAGCAGCCGTCGGTGCTGATCGGGTTCCCCGACGACGCGGCCGGCATCGCCTGCGTCGACCTGGACTTCGCCGCGACCGCCGCCGAATGCCTCGGCCACCTGGCCGGGCACGGGCACACCCGGATCGCCCTGGTCGGCCCCTCGCCCGCGGTCTACGAGCGCGGCACCACCTACGCCTCGCGGTTCCTGGGCGGCTTCACCGAGGCCGCCGAGCGGCTGGGCCTGGAGACGGTCGCGCACCCCTGCGGGCCGGGAGTGCGGGGCGTGCGCGAGTGCCTGGCGCAGATCGACGCCGAGCTGCCGGGGGTGTCGGCGCTGGTCGTGCACAACGAGGAGGCGCTGCCGCCGCTGCTGGAGGAGCTGCGCGCCAACGGCCGCCGGGTGCCGGAGGACCTGTCGATCGTCGCGATCTGCCCGCGCGACGTCGCGGTCGGCCTGCCGGTGCGGCTCACCTCGGCGGACATCCCCGCGCACGAGGTCGGCACCATCGCCGTCGAGACGACGATGAACCTGCTCGACGGGCGCCGGACCCCCGGCACCCGGCTGGTGCCGCCGACGATCATCGAGCGCGACAGCTGCGCCACCCGTCGAGGAGAAATCTCCGCGTCACACGGTTGACATCCACGTCGATCGTTACCTAGCGTCTGGCCAGACCCTGCCGTCGAAGCGCTTCGACTAGGCCGACCGTCGAAGCGCTTCGACCGCCTTTGGAGGACGGCATGTTCAGACCACGAACGAGCTTCGCCGCGGGCGCGCTGCTTCTGGCGGCGTCCCTCGGCCTTACCGCTTGCAGCGACTCCGGCTCCGGCGACGAGGGCGCCGAGGCCAAGACCCTGACCCTCTGGCACTACGAGGGACCGACCAGCGCCATGGGCGTCGCCTGGAACAAGGCGATCGAGCTCTTCAAGGCGAGCCACCCGGGCGTGGAGGTGAAGTTCGAGGAGAAGAGCTTCGAGCAGATCCAGCAGAACGCCGGCATGATCCTCAACTCGGACAGCGCACCCGACATCCTCGAGTACAACAAGGGCAACGCCACCGCCGGCCTGCTGTCGAAGCAGGGCCTGCTCACCGACCTGACCGAGGAGGCGGGCAAGCGCGGCTGGGACAAGGCGCTGAGCCCCAGCCTGCAGACCACCACCCGGTACGACGACGACGGCATCATGGGCAGCGGGAAGATCTTCGGCATCCCGAACTACGGCGAGTACGTGATGGTCTACTACAACAAGGACCTCTTCGCGAAACACAAGATCGCCGTGCCGACCACCCTCGCGGAGTTCGAGACCGCGCTGGGCACCTTCACCAAGGCCGGCGTCACACCGCTCTCGGTCGGCGGCGCCGAGTACCCCGCGCAGCAGATCCTCTACGAGCTGGCCCTGTCCAAGGCGAACCGGGCGTTCGTCGACGACTACCAGCTCTACAAGAACAAGGTCGACTTCCACGGTCCCGAGCTGACGTTCGGCGCGCAGGCCTTCGCCGACTGGGTCGCCAAGGGCTACATCGCCAAGAACTCGGCCGGCATCAAGGCCGAGGACATGGGCGTCGCGTTCACCCAGGGCAAGTTCCCGATCCTGATCTCGGGCAGCTGGTGGTACGGCCGCTTCGCCACCGAGATCAAGAACTTCCAATGGGGCACGTTCCTGTTCCCGGGCAACACCCTGCACCCGGGCTCCAGCGGCAACCTCTGGGTGGTGCCGACGAAGTCCAAGGCCAAGAGCCTGGCGTACGACTTCATCGACATCACCATGCAGCCCGAGGTGCAGGCGCTGCTCGGCAACTCCGGCGGCGTGCCGGTCGCCGCGGACCCGTCGAAGATCACCGATGAGAAGAACAAGGAGCTCATCGCCAACTTCGCCACCATCTCCTCCGGCGACGGGCTGGCGTTCTACCCGGACTGGCCCGCGCCCGGCTACTACGACGTCCTCGTCGGCGGCGTGCAGGGGCTCATCAACGGGTCCAAGACCCCGGAGCAGATGCTCGACGAGATAGCGAAACCGTACAACGACAACCTCGCCGACCTCGGCAAATGAGCCGGCCGCGACAGGGAGGCCGGCGCGCCGGCTACGGGGTGTACCTGATTCCCGGAGTGCTGGCCTCCCTCGCGGTGATCGTCGTTCCCCTGGTGATGACCGTCGGCGTCAGCTTCACCCGCTGGTCGGGCATCGGCACCGCGACCTGGGTCGGCTTCGACAACTACGTCCGGCTGTTCCACGACGTGAACTTCTGGGCCTCGTTCGGCCACATCCTGCTGCTCATCGTGGCGATGGCGGTGATACCGACGCTGCTCGGCCTGCTGCTGGCGGCCGTGCTGTTCGACTACCTCGCCAAGGTCTTCCGGCCCCGCTGGGCCAGCGTGTTCCGCTCCGGCTTCTACCTGCCGCAGGTGCTGCCGGTCGCGGTGACCGGCATCGTCTGGGGCTGGATCCTGCACCCGAGCTACGGCGCGCTGAACCGGATCCTCGAGACGATCGGGCTCTCCGCGCTGACCCGCAACTGGCTCGGCGACCCGGACTACGCGCTCTACAGCGTCATGGCGATCATGATCTGGGTCCAGCTGGGCTACCCGATCGTCATGTTCATGTCCGGCCTGCAGCGCATCGACCCCGAGCTCTACGAGGCCGCCGACCTCGACGGTGCCGGCTGGTGGCAGCGCTTCCGGCGGATCACCGTGTACCTGATCCGTCCCGAGTTCTACGTGGTGCTGGTGACCACCACCATCGCCGCGTTGAAGATCTTCGGGCCGATCTTCGTGCTGACCCGGGGCGGGCCGAGCAACGCGACCCTGGTGCCCTCCTACTTCGCCTACAAGAACTTCTTCGAGAAGGCCCAGGTCGGTTACGGCTCGGCGATCTCGACGGTGCTCACCGTGTTCATCGTCGTGCTGGCGTTCGTCTTCCTGCGCCTGCAGACCCGCGACCGGGAGACGCACCGGTGACCGCCGCCCGCCGGTACCCGGCCCGCTTCATCGTCCTGGCCGCGCTGCTCGTCCTGCTGCTGCTCGTCGTCGCGCCGCTGTTGGTGGTCGCGCTCAACGCGGTCAAGAGCCCGGCGGACTACGCGAGCAACGGGCCGTTGTCCATCCCGGAGTCGCTGCACCTCTCCGGCATCGCCGACTTCTGGCACCGCGTCGACTTCGGCCGCAAGCTGCTGAACAGCTTCGTCACCAGCGCCGCGGTGGCCGTGCTCGCCGTCGTGCTCTCGGTGCTCAACGCGTACGCGCTGGGCATCGGCCGGGTCCGCGGCCGGATCTGGTTCCTGGTCTTCTTCCTGGTCGCCAACCTGCTGCCGCAGGAGGTGCTGGTATACCCGCTGTACTACCTGTCGAAGAGCCTGCACCTGTACGACAGCCTGTTCTCGATCATCATCATCTTCACGGTCATCCAGAGCGCGTTCGGCACGTACCTGCTCTCCTCGGTCTACGCCGAGTTCCCGACCGAGCTGCTCGACGCCGCCGAGGTCGACGGCGCGGGCCGCTGGCGCACCCTGTGGCGGGTGGTGGTCCCGGTCAGCCGGCCGACCCTGGCCGTGCTGTTCACGTTCTTCTTCATCTGGACCTGGAACGAGTTCTTCCTCCCGCTGGTCTTCCTGGTCTCGAACGCCAACCAGACCGTCCCGGTCGCGCTCGGCGTGCTCCAGGGCGACCGGCAGATGGATGCCACGACCACCAGCGCCTCGGCGCTGATCGGCATCCTGCCCGCGATGCTCTTCTTCCTGATCTTCCAGCGCACGTTGACCCGCGGCATCACCGCCGGCGCCATCAAGTAAAGGAACCGCCATGAAGTTCACCGACGGCTTTTGGAGCAAGCGCGACGGCGTGACCGTCCTGCACCCGGTGCAGCTGCAGGACACCACGGCGCGGGCCGACTCGCTGACCGCGTACGCCACGGCCAAGCGGGTGCGCGGGCGCGGGGACACCCTCGACGCCCCGATCATCACGGTCGCCTGCACCGCGCCCGCGCCCGACGTCGTGCGCGTCACCATCTGCCACTTCGCGGGCCGGGTGCCGCGCCGGCCCGACTTCGAGATCGTCGCCGAGCCGGGCTTCGTACCGCGGGTCGACGAGACGAGCCTGACCTCGGGCGCGCTGACCGCGAGCTTCGCCGGCGGCGATCAGTGGCGGCTCGACTTCTCGGCCGGCGGCCGGCGCCTGACCGGCAGCGGCTGGAAGGGCATGGGCATCGTCGAGGACGCCGACGGCGGGCAGTACGTGCACGAGCAGCTCGACCTCGGCGTCGGCGAGGCGGTGTACGGGCTGGGCGAGCGCTTCGGCCCGCTGGTCAAGAACGGCCAGTCGATCGACATCTGGAACGAGGACGGCGGCACCAGCAGCGAGCAGGCGTACAAGAACGTGCCGTTCTATCTCACCAACCGCGGCTACGGCGTGCTGGTCGACCACCCCGGCCGGGTGTCCTTCGAGGTCGGCTCCGAGCTGGTCTCGCGCACCCAGTTCAGCGTCGGCGGGCAGACGCTGTCCTACCTGGTGATCTACGGGCCGTCCCCGGCGGAGATCCTGCGCAAGTACACCGCGCTGACCGGCCGGCCCGCGCTGCCGCCGGCCTGGTCCTTCGGCCTGTGGCTGTCCACGTCGTTCACCACCTCGTACGACGAGGAGACGGTGACCGGCTTCGTCGACGGGATGGCCGAGCGGGACCTGCCGCTGAGCGTCTTCCACTTCGACACGTTCTGGATGCGCGAGTTCAGCTGGTGCGACTTCGAGTGGGACGCCCGGATCTTCCCGGACCCGCCGGGCATGCTCAAGCGCCTCTCCGACCGCGGGCTGCGCACCTGCGTCTGGATCAACCCGTACATCGCGCAGCGCTCGGCGCTGTTCGCCGAGGGCATGGCGGCCGGCTACCTGGTGCGCCGCGCCGACGGCGACCTCTGGCAGTGGGACCGCTGGCAGGCCGGCATGGCGCTGGTCGACTTCACCAACCCGGACGCCCGCGAGTGGTACGCGGGCAAGCTGCGCGCGCTGCTCGAGATGGGCGTCGACGCGTTCAAGTCCGACTTCGGCGAGCGCATCCCCGTCGACGTGGTCTGGCACGACGGCTCCGACCCGGAACGGATGCACAACTACTACACCCAGCTCTACAACCGGGTGGTCTTCGACGTCCTGCGCGAGCACCGCGGCGAGGGCGAGGCCGTCGTCTACGCCCGCTCGGCGACCGTCGGCGGCCAGCAGTTCCCGGTGCACTGGGGCGGCGACAACTCCTCGACGTACGAGTCGATGGCGGAGAGCCTGCGCGGCGGCCTGTCCCTCGCGGCGTCGGGCTTCGGCTTCTGGAGCCACGACATCGGCGGCTTCGAGGGGCTGCCCGACCCGGCCGTGTTCAAGCGGTGGATCCCGTTCGGGCTGCTCTCCTCGCACAGCCGGCTGCACGGCAACCAGACGTACCGGGTGCCGTGGCTCTTCGACGAGGAGGCGGTCGACGTGCTGCGCGAGTTCACCCGGCTCAAGCACACGCTGATGCCGTACCTCTTCGGCGCCGCCGGCCGCGCGCACTGCGAGGGCCTGCCGGTGATGCGGCCGATGATCTTCGACTTCACCGACGACCCGGCCGTCACCCACCTCGACCGGCAGTACCTGCTCGGCGACAGCCTGCTCGTCGCGCCGGTCTTCAGCGAGCAGGGCGACACCACCTACTACGTGCCGGCCGGCCGCTGGACCCGCTACCTGACCGGCGAGGTGGTGCAGGGCCCCGGCTGGGTACGCGAGACGCACGGCTTCGACAGCGTGCCGCTGCTGGTGCGGCCGGACTCGGTCCTGGCGGTCGGCGCCCGCGACGACCGGCCGGACTACGACTACCGCGACGGCGTCACGCTGCGGCTGTTCGAGCTCGCCGAGGGCAGCCGGACCACGACCGTGCCGGGACCCGCGGGCACCGCGCCGGCCACGTTCGAGGTGACCCGCACCGGCGCGACGGTCCGGGTGACGCGCTCGGGCGACCCCGCGCCGTGGCGGGTCCGCGCCGGCGACACCGTCGTCGCCCTCGAGGCCGGCGACACCGCCTGCGAGCTGATCCTGGACTAGCCTTCCGATGGTGACTCATCCGCTCTGGACCGGCCCCGCCGTCGCCCTGGTAAACCTGTTCGACCACGACGGCGCGGTCGACGCGAAACGCACGGCTGACCACGCGTCGCGCCTGGTGGCGGCCGGGATCCGCGGTGTGCTCGTCAACGGCAGCACCGGCGAGGCGGCCGCGCTCACCGATGCCGAACGGGTCGAGCTGATCACGGCCGTCCGCCGGGCGTGCCCCGAGGTGCCGGTCGTCGCCGGCGCCTCGGGTGACTGGTGGCGACCGGCCGCGGACCGGGTCGCCGCCGCGCTGTCGGCCGGCGCGGACGCCGTGCTGGTCGCGCCCCCGCGGCTCGGCGGCACGCTGACCGACTACTACCGGCGGGTGTGCGACGCCGCCGCCGGCGCGCCCGTGCTCGCCTACCACTACCCGCCGGTCGCGGGCGGCCCGGTGCCGGTCGACGCGCTGACCGGGCTCGGCGTCGCCGGGATCAAGGACTCCAGCGGCGACCCGGCCCGGCTCGGGCACGAGCTCGGCCTCGGCGGCCCGCTCGCCGTCTACACCGGATCCTCGGCGCTGCTCGGGTACGCGAGCTGGCTCGGCGGCCCCGGCGCGATCGTGGCGGCGGCGAACCTCGTACCGCAGGAATGCCTGGCCGCCTGGGACCGCGACGCCGCGGCGCAGCACGCGGTGCTGCGCGCCGAGCGCGAGAGCAAGGCCCTGCCGGGCGGCCTCAAACAGGCGTTGGCCCGCCGCTACGGCACGTCACCCGTGCGCCGCCTCGGCTGAGCGATGTTTCGCCTCCTCACTTGAGACATTCGCTAGGGTGCGTGCGGCTCGTCGCCGGGTACCAGCCAGACCCGCAGCTCCCCGGCGGTGGCGAAGCCGGCCGACCGGGCGGCCGGGAGCGCGTCCGGCGTCTCGTAGCCGACGAGCGGTAGGCCGGGGAAGCGCGCGGAGATCGCGGCCACCGCCTCGCCCCAGACGTCGCCGAACAGGTTGGACACCCCGACGCAGCGCGCGCTGCGGTTACCGATCGCGCCGCCGGCGAGCCGGTCGCCGTCGTACACGCCGACCACGACCACCGACGGGTCGCGCAGCAGTGCGGGCGGGAACGAGCCGCCGTGCGCGGCCGCCCACGCCGCCAGCTCGGCCGGGGTCCGTACCCTCCGGCAGGCCGGGGGAGCGCCGGCCGGCGCGGCGACCGGCCGGTGTATCCACTCGGCCTCGAACAGCGTCCGGAATCCGGCCGGGGCCAGGTCGAGGGCGGCGAAGCTGTCCTTGACCGAGCAGCCGGGCGTGACGTCGAGTCCGGCGAGGACGTCCCGCGGATGCTCGACGAGGGTCACGGCGTCGGGGTACAGCGGCGGTGACCGGCGCAGTGCGAGCCAGCGGTCCCGCTCGAACCGGGTGGCGACGCCGGAGGCGCGGCAGAACAGGTCGCACCAGTCGGCGTTGTTCCGGGCGGCGAACAGGGCGGGCGTCGGCATGTGAGCAGGGTGCCGTGGTAAACCGAGTGCGTCCACCGGTGTGTGCGCGACAGAATCGGGACCATGGCACGCTTCGGGATCCAGGACCACCTCCGGCTTGTCTGGCTGCTCCGGGACATCGACGCCGTCGCGCCGGTGCTGCCGGACCCCGGCCGCCCGAGACTGCGGCGATCCCTGCGGCACGTGGAGCACTGCCGGCCCGGCCCGCGCAACCGGGGATTCGACCGGCGCGGATTCCCCCTGCAGTCCCGCGTGGCGGCGAGGGCGAACGCCGCGACCCGCCGGGCGGGCCGGTCCAACGCCGCGTGGTGCCGAGCCGCCCGGGCCGGCCGGCGGGGATGACCGGGGGAGTCGCGGACGTCGCTGGTGGGTAGAAGCAGGTGGCCACCCACCCAGCTATGGAGAGCGAGCAGCGACGATGACGGTCACGACCGGTCACAGCCGCACCAACCCGGCGCCCAGGTCGGCGGTCGTCGTCAACCCGTCGAAGGTCGCTGACCTCGACGAACTGCGTCGCACCGTCGACGCCACCCTGTCCAAAGCCGGCTGGCCGGCGCCGCGGTGGTTCGAGACGACCGCGGACGACCCCGGCCTCGGCCAGGCGCGCACCGCCGTCGCCGAGGGCGCCGAGGTGGTCTTCGTCTGCGGCGGCGACGGGACCGTGATGTCGGCGGTGTCGGCGCTGGTGGGTACCGAGGCGTCCATGGCGATCCTGCCGGCCGGCACCGGCAACCTGCTCGCCGCGAACCTGGGGCTGTCGACCGACCTGGCCGCCGGGCTGGCCGTCGCCCTGGAGGGCGGCCTGCGGCGTCTCGACGTCGGCGCGGTCGACGGCCGGCACTTCGCCGTGATGGCGGGCATGGGGTTCGACGCAAAGATGCTCGACGCCACGTCCGACGCCGCGAAGGCGAGCATCGGCTGGCCGGCGTACGTCCTCGGCGCGCTGCGGCACCTCAAGGACCGGCCGATGCGGGTCACGGTCCGCATCGACGGCGGCGCGCCGATGCGCCGCCGGGCCCGCTCGGTCCTGGTCGCCAACGTCGGCCGCCTGCAGGGCGGGGTGGCGCTGCTGAGCGAGGCGCAGCCGGACGACGGCGTCCTCGACGTCGCGATCCTCACTCCCCGGACGCTGCGCGACTGGGCCGCGCTGGGGTGGGGTGTCGTCCGGCGCCGCGCGCGGGTGCCGTCGATGGAGGTCTTCCGCGGCGCCCGGGTCGAGGTGCTCAGCAGCCGGCCGCAGCCGCGGCAGCTCGACGGCGACCTCATCGAGGCCGGCCGCCGGTTGGTCGTCGAGATCACCCCGCGGGCGCTCTGGCTCTGCGTGCCCCAGCCGGCCGAGGACCCCGACCTCACCGTCGACGTCGACGCCACCACCGCGCAGGTGGCCGGACTCGTCGACCGGGCGAATTGAGGCCCGGAATTCCGCCGTGCCGATGAATTCCTGTGGCAATTCTGTCGCGGTTTTCGACTACCTCTAGTCTGCCTTTGGTCACGCTGAGGATTTGCTCGCGACTATTCGTGGTCGATCACGTTAGGTAGCCGAGACGTCGCGCATCGATCCATTCTTATGTCTCTATAGGTGGATAAGGCAGGATTTGGGCTGTGCCACGCTGTCGCGCGTGTCGAGGTCGATTGGGGCTGCCGAGTGTGTCGGTGCAGCTACGCACTGGTGAGAGCATTCGGCTAAACCGGACACTTTTGAAATTCGGGCAATTCATCCATTGTTCGGGTAAACAGCAAATGTCCATGTGGGGAACAACGCATTAGTCATGCCTTAACTTGTTCCGCTCAAGGTTGATCATTTACCCTCCAGACCTTCTAACGCCGACATCGGTAGCGCGTCCGGACCGGTTTAAGGCAGAGGGCCGCACGTCAACGGGGGAAAGACCAGAAATGCCACGAACTTCTGCATGCGCGCGTCCAGGGCAGGCGAGCGCGGTCGTCGTCGCACGGAGCGTCGCCGCATGATCGCGCTGCGCTTCTACCGCCTTCTGCCCAAGAGTCACCGCCTGCGGATGATCGAGCAGCTGCCGCCGCACCGGCAGCTGTGGCTGGTCCGCCGCCTCACCCGCCAGCGCTCGCTGCGCGCACCGGCCCGGCCCGGCGCCCTCGTCAAGGCGCGCGACGCCGGCCACACCGTACGCGCGCGGGTGGCGGCCGACGTGACGCCCGCCGCGGCCTGGAAGCGCAACCTGGACGCGGTCACCGCCGTCCTCGACGGCGCCGGAATCGACTACTTCTGCGTCCGCCCGATGAGCAACGCGAAGAGCGCGGTCGCCGTGCACCGGCGCGACCGTGCGCGGACCCTCGCCGCCCTGACCGGCGCCGCCGGGCTCGCCGGCGCGGAGATCCGCACCGGCGACGTGTCCGACGCGGGCTTCCGCGCGCACCGGCGGGGCAAGACCGGCATCCAGGTCTACTTCAGCGTCACCGACCCGCACGCCACCACCGTGCTCGGCAGCGGCTCGGCCTGCGAGATCGAGTTCTGGAGCACGGCGCGGGGCGTCGACGGCGCGCCCGACTCCATCAAGGCGCCCCGCGGCAACCGGGTCGCGGCGACGCTGCCGGCGGCGGCCGAGTACCGGCAGGCGCCGGCGATCGCCCTCAGCGAGCTGATGCCGGTCACCGACGACGGGCCGAGCTACCGGACCCGCTCGGAGTTCGCCGAGGCGCCGGCCGAGAGCGTCCGCTTCCCCATCGACGTGGTCTACACCTGGGTCGACGGCAACGACCCGGACTGGGTGCAGCGCAAGAACGCGGCGCTCTCGGCCATCGGCCAGGAGCAGATCAACACCATCGCGACCAACCAGTCCCGCTTCATCAGCCGCGACGAGCTGAAGTACTCGCTGCGCTCGATCGTCACGTTCGCGCCGTGGGTCCGCCGCATCTTCCTGGTCACCGACGACCAGGTGCCGCCGTGGCTCGACGACTCGGACCCGCGCCTGACCGTCGTGCCGCACCGCGAGCTGTTCGGCGGCACCGGCGTGCTGCCGACGTTCAACTCGCACGCGATCGAGTCGCGCCTGCACCGCATCCCCGGGCTGGCGGAGCACTTCATCTACTTCAACGACGACATGTTCGTCGGCCGGCCGGTGCCGCCGACCGCGTTCTTCCACGCCAACGGCATCGCCAAGTTCTTCCAGTCGACCGCGCAGCTCGAGGCCGGCCCGGCGACCGTCTTCGACGCGCCGGTCACCGCGGCGGGCAAGAACAACCGGGAGTTCATCCGGCAGTTCTTCGAACGCACCGTCACGCAGAAGATGCAGCACGTGCCGTACCCGCTGCAGAAGAGCGTGCTGGAGGAGCTCGAGACGCGGCTGCCGGAGGAGGTCGGTCAGACCGCGCGGCACCAGTTCCGGCACCCGGACGACCTGTCGATCCCGTCGTCGCTGCAGCACTACTGGGCCTACCTGACCAAGCGGGCGGTGCCGGGCAGCATCAAGTACACCTACGCCGACCTGGCGCACGCCTCCACCCCGGTGCAGCTGGCCTTCCTGCTGGCCCGCCGGCACTGCGACGTCTTCTGCCTGAACGACACCGACTCGGCCACCGTGGCCCTGACGGAGCAGGCGGCGATGCTGGCCGACTTCCTGCCGCAGTACTTCCCGTTCCGGTCGCCGTTCGAGCTGCCCGACGAGGTGGCCGAGGAGCGCGCCCGGTTCAGCGCGACGGAGCTCGCGGCCGCGTCGCAGCGGTCCCGGCTGCCGGAGCAGCGGGTGCCCGACGCGGGCGTACTGACCAGAGACTGATCGCCGAACGTGACCGCCGCGGTGCCGATCCGGCCGGACGGTGCCGGCGACCCTGCCTAGGAGAATGACCGTTGTTGCAGCTCGGGTGCGAAGTGCTCGGCCTATCTACGTGGGTCGCCCGGCCCCCGGCGGGAGCCGCTCGTGTCTGACATGGCATTGCACGCCCGGGCGCTGCGCCGGCTCCGGCGGATGCACAGCGTGCGGCAGGTGGTGGTCCGGCTCGACCGGCCGGCCCGCGCCATCAGCCGGGCGATGCGGCGCGGCCCGGCGGCGACCGCACGCTTCGCGGCGGTGCTGGACGGGCGCACCCTCAACGTCGAGTTCCCGGTGCCGGGGCGGGCCGCGGACGTGCGCTCCGCCGAGCTGCGCGTCGTGCGCGGCCGCACCGTGCGCTGCGTACCGGTGCGGGTCCGGCGCGACTCCGACGACTCCTGCTCGCTGTCCGCGACGGTGCTGCTGACCGACGGCCCGGGCGGGCTGGACCTGCGGCCCGGATCGCCGTGGCTGCTCGAGGCGGTCGTGCACAGCTCCGCCGGCACGACGTCGTACGCCGTGCTGGCCGGCGAGCCGGGCACGACGGCGGCCGGGCCGACGCTCGCCGCCCCGCCCGACGCCGTCACCGGCCGCCGGTACCAGGTCGGCGGCACCCGTTCCGGCCGGCTGTGCCTGGCCGTCAACGGCCCGGCGCCGACCGCGGAGGTCGCCGCGATCGACGTCGGCTGGCTGGGCGCCCGCGTGCGCGTGCGGCTGCTCGGCTGCGAAGGCCCGGTCACAGCAGTGGAGTTCGTCGCGCGGACCGGCGAGGGCCGGGTGCACGCCGCCGCGGTCGCGACCGGCGACGGTGCGCAGTGGGACGTCCCGGCGCACGAGCTCGCCCTCATGGGTGGCGCCAAGGAGACCTTCTTCGACGTGTACCTGCGCGCCGGCACGCGCCGCCTGCGGCCCGGCCGCTACCTGCACGACGTGGTGAACCCCAAGCCCGTGCTGGTGCCGCCGGCCGGGATCGTCTGGGTCGCGCCGGGCCTGTCGGTCAGCGTGCGCCCGTACTACACCCCCGCCGGCAACCTCACCGTCGCCTGCCGCCCCATCGGTCTTCTCTCCTCGAACGGCGAATCATGAAAATCACCTTCCTGCTCACCTGGGGCGACGCGATGGGCGGCACCGAGCGTGCCGTCCTGCGCCAGGCGAACTGGCTCGCCGCCCGGCACGACGTCGAGGTGCTCAGCGTGTTCCGCACCGCGGACACCCCGGCGTTCGCGGTGGACCCGAGGGTGCGGCTGACCTACCTCGTGGACACCCGCGAGACCCTGCACCGCCCGGCCGGGCGGGAGCTGAGCGACGAGGTGTGCCGGGTGCTGTCCGCGACGCCGAGCGAGCTCGTGCGCCCGGAGTGGGAGGGTGCGTTCACCCGGCTCGCCGACCTCGAGCTGGAGCGGGTACTGCGCGAGTGCACCTCGGACATCGTCGTGTCCACCACCCCGGCGCTGATGGCCGTGATGACCGAGCTGGTGCCGCGCCGGGTCGTCACCGTCCACCAGGAACACCGGGTCGCCGAGCTGCGCGGCTCCTCCGGCAACCCGCTCAAGCTCTTCTCCGCGCGCCTCGACGCGGTCGTGCTGCTCTCCGAGCCGACCCGCAACTGGTTCGCGTCGCTGTTCGGTGCGGCCGCGCCGCGCCTGGCGGTCATCCCCAACTCGGTCGACGACGGGTACCGGCCCCGCTCCAGCCGCACCAACCCGGCCGTCGTGATGGCCGGGCGGCTGACCGGCGAGAAGCAGTTCGGCCACGCCATCACCGCGTTCGCGCAGGTCGCCGCCGACCACCCGGACTGGTGCCTGCGCATCTTCGGCGACGGCGCCCGCCGCGAGCTGGAGAACCAGATCATCGGGCTCGGCCTGGGCGAGCAGGTGCAGCTCATGGGCCCCACCACCACCATCGACAACGAGTGGGCCAAGGCCGCGATCGCGATGGTCACCTCGCGGGTGGAGTCGTTCGGCCTGACGATCGTCGAGGCGATGGCGGCCGGGGTGCCGGTCGTCTCGTACGACTGCCCGAACGGCCCGCGGGAGATCATCGAATCCGAGAAGACCGGCCTGCTCGTCGCGCCGAACAACACCGACGCGCTGGCCGCCGCGCTGCGCCGGCTCATCGAGGACGAGGAGCTGCGGCACGCCATGGGCGAGCACGCCGCGATCGAGGTCGAGCGCTTCTCGCCGGACGTGGTGATGGCCCGGTGGGAGGAGCTGTACGCCGAGCTGCTCACCGGCCGGGACCGCCCCGACTGGGCCGAGCGGCGCACCTTCGCCCTCGCGCTGCACCAGGCGCAGAGCACCGACGCGGGCGTGGTGACCGAGGAGGCGGGCGAGGAGTTCGCCGCGCCGGACGTCGCCGCGTGGACCGCCGCGACCCGGGAGCTGCACCCGGACCTGGTGTGGAGCCGCGGCCAGCTGACCAGGGTCCGCGACGACATGGCACCGTACGAGACCGCGCGGGCCAACCTCGATCTCACCGTCGCCGCCCTGGAGGCCGCGGAGATCGACTACTTCCTGGTACGCCAGGCCACGCCGACCTACCGGGTCGCCGTGCGCGAGGAGTGGCGGGAGGCGGCGCTGGCCGCGATCGCCCGCACCGCGCACGACCGCCCCGCCTACGTCGAGGGCTTCGACGTGCGCCACCGCGTCATGGGCAACTGGCCGGCGGCGCTGGGCGACACCGTCGAGCAGCTGCGCACCGCCGCCTCCGTCCGGATCTTCGAGCCGGTGATCACCGCCAGCCACACCATGCGGATGGGCGCCATCTACGGGTGCGAGCTGGAGTTCTGGACGCCGTCGGAGGACGGCGCCGAGCTGGCCGGCCCGGCGCCGACGCTGGCCGGCAACCCGCTGGCCGCGTCCTCGCTGACGCCCGCGCACCTCACCATCGGCGACCGTACCTACCGGACGGTCGAGCCGTTCACCCGGCGACTGGTCAGCGACCTCACGTTCGGGGTCGACGCCGTGTACACCTGGGTGGACGGCGACGACCCGGCCTGGCTCGAGCGCAAGCGGGCCGCGCTCGGCGAGGGCTACACCGGCGGCGGCGCCGACCAGGGCCGGGCGCGTTTC
Source organism: Actinoplanes sp. NPDC049668 (assembly GCF_044465445.1). NCBI lineage: Bacteria > Bacillati > Actinomycetota > Actinomycetes > Micromonosporales > Micromonosporaceae > Actinoplanes > Actinoplanes sp. NPDC049668. The sequence goes on along the minus strand of NZ_JBITLR010000005.1, from coordinate 736,451 downwards.
CAGAGCCGCGACGAGCTGCGCTACTCGCTGCGCTCCGTCGACCTCTTCGCGCCGTGGATCGACAAGATCTGGATCGTCACGGACCGGCAGATCCCCGACTGGCTCGACGTCGACCACCCGCGGATCAGGATCGTCGACCACCGCGAGATCTTCGCCGAGCCGGCGCACCTGCCGACGTACAACTCGCACGCCATCGAGACCCAGCTACACCACATCGAGGGCCTGTCCGAGCAGTTCCTCTACCTCAACGACGACGTGTTCTTCGGCCGGCTGCTCGGCCCGGACGCGTTCTTCAACGCCGGCGGCCTGCCGCGCACGTTCGCCAGCCGGACCCAGATCCCGCTGTGGCCGACCGGCGACGACGAGGCGTTCGCGGTGGCCGCCCGCAACAACCGGGCGCTGCTCGAGCAGGCGTACGGGCGCACCCTCATGCACGGCTTCCTGCACACCCCGCACGCGCACCGGCGCAGCACCCTGGCCGCCATCGAGGCGGAGTTCCCGGACTCCGTGCGGCAGACCGCGAGCAACCGCACCCGCTCCGCGACGGACGTCTCGATGCTCTCGTCGCTGGCGCACCACTACGGGCTGATCACCGGGCGGGCCGTCGAGGGCGGCATCCGCTGCGGCTTCGTCAACGTCGGCCTCGAGGAGCACCACCCCCGGCTCAGGGCGCTGCTGCAGCGCCGCAACCAGGACGTGTTCTGCCTCAACGACTACCACGACGGCGGCGTGCCGCAGCAGGACCAGGAACGGATCATCGAGGCCTTCCTGACCGCGTACTTCCCGATCCCCAGCCAGTTCGAGAAGGGCAGCGAGCGCAACCGCCGCAACCCGTGACGGTCATTGGCGCGTCGTGCCGGACGACTGCCGCCGGTCGATGATCGAGCGGATCTCCTCGGCCTCCGGCGCGCCGATCTCGGCGTAGCGGGTCAGGGCCTGCGCCCAGTGCCGCCCGGCGGCGTCCCCGTCGCCGAGCATCTCGGCGACCCGGGCCAGGCCCGCGTGCGCCCGGCCCCACTCGTACACCTCGCCGATCTCCGTCGCCAGGGCGAGTGCCGCCAGGTGCTCGTCGCGGCCGTGCCGGGGCCGCCCAGTCGCGGTGAGCACCTCGCCGAGGCTGTTGGTGGCTCGGGTCTCGCCGGCCCGCTCGCCGAGCTGCCGGAAGATCTCCAGCGCCTCGCGCAGGAAGACGGTGTCCTGAGTACTCGCGCCGAGGCCGTCCAGCGCGAGCGCCGTTCCGGCGCGCTCATTGGTACGCCGGAAGATCTCCAGCGCCTCGCGGTGGCAGCGCACCGCCCGCCGGCCGTCGCGCTGCCGCCGGGCCACGTCGCCGAGGCTGACCAGGGCGTACCCCTCGCCGACCGGATCGCCGACGCGCCGGCAGATCCGGACCGCCTCGCTCAGGTAGGCCGCCGCCTGCCCGTCGCGGCCCTGGCGCCGGTACACCTGGCCCAGGTTGCCGAGCGCCCGGGCCTCCGCGGCCTGGTCGCCGGTGAGCCGGCACAGTGCCAGCGCATCCCGCAGCCGCTCGGCGGCCTCGTCGTAGCGGCCCTGCCACTGGTCGACGTGGCCGAGGTTGCCCAGCGCCCGCGCCTCCACCGCGTGGTCGCCGCAGGCCCGGGCCAGCTCGACCGCCCGCCGCAGCACCCCGTCCGCCTGCTCGTAGTGGCCCTGCTGCACGTCCATGACGGCCACGTTGGTCAGCAGCTGCGCCTCGGCGGAGAGGTCGCCGCAGGCCTGGGCGGCCCGCACCGCGTGCTCGTGCATGGCGACCGCCTCGGTGTAGTGGCCGCCGCTCTCCAGGTACCGCAGCAGGGTGAGGGTGAGCCGGACGGCGTGCGCGGGCCGGCCGTGGGTGGCCGCGTGCACGACCAGGGCCACCAGGTTGGCGCGTTCGCGATCCAGCCAGGCCTGCGCGCCCGCGCCGTCGCCGACCGGCGGCACCGGCGACTCCGGCCGATCGACCCGGGCCCGGCGGTGCTGCTCCGCCGGGTAGAGCGTGTCCATCGCCTCGGCCGCGGTGAACAGCGTCGCGTCGAACAGCCGGTCCAAGGCGGCCTCGCCGTCTCCGTCACCGGCCTCCGCGCACAGGTTGACCGCGTACGCCCGCAGCAGGTCGTGCAGCGTGTACCGGCCGGCGGCGGCCTGCTGGACCAGGTGTGCGCGGGCCAGCACCTCCAGCAGCGCGCCCGCCTCGGCGACGCCGGTGCCCAGCAGCGCGGCGGCCGAGTAGCCGGCGACGTCCGGGCCGGGCGTGAGGCCGAGCAGCCGGAAGGCGCGCGCGGCCGACGGCGAGAGCTGCCGGTACGACCAGGAGAAGACGGCGCGGACCCCGGTCTGCGGGTCGCCGCCGGCGTTCAGCAGCTCCAGCCGCCGGCCCTCGTCGGCGAGCTCGGCCACCAGGTCCCGCAGCGGGACACCGGGCCGCCCCACCGCCAGCTCCGCGGCGACCCGCAGCGCCAGCGGCAGCCCGGCGCACCGGGCGATCAGGTCGTCGGCGGCCGCCGGATCGTCGCGCACCCGGTCGCCGATCAGCCGGGTGATCAGGACCAGCGCCTCGTCGCGGCGCAGCAGCGGGACGACCAGCCGCCCCGCGCCGTGCCGGGCGACCAGGCCCGGCAGGGTGTCCCGGCTGGTGATCACCACCGCGCAGCCCGCCGTGCCGGGCAGCAGCGGCCGCAGCTGGTCGACCGACGCGGCGTTGTCCAGCAGGATCAGCATCCGGCGGCCGTCCAGCAGGCTCCGGTAGGCGGCGGCCCGCTCGTCGCGCGCGGCGGGGATGTCGCCGCCGGCCATGCCCAGCGCGCGGAGGAACCCGGCGAGCGCGTCCTGCGGGGTCATCGGCTGCTCGGTGTCGTAGCCGCGCAGGTTCACGTACAGCTGGCCGTCGGGGAACCGGGAGCGGGCCCGGTGCGCCCACCGCACCGCCAGCGCGGTCTTGCCGACGCCCGCCATGCCCGAGACCGCCGAGATGACCACGGCGGTGACCTGCTCGTCGCCGCCCTCGACCAGCAGGTCGAGGGCGGCGAGCTCCTCCTCGCGCCCGGTGAAGCCCGGCACGTCGGCCGGCAGCTGCGCGGGTGCCGGCCGGGCCGGCGCCGGGGGAGCGGGGCGCGCGGCCGGGGCCGGCCCGGCGTCGCCCGGCTCCCGCAGCAGGTCCGCGTGCGCGGCGGACAGCGCCGGGCCGGGGTCGACGCCCAGCTCGTCGGCGAGCCGCCGGCGGGTGTCGTGGAACGTCGCGAACGCCTTCGCCCGGCGGCCGGCCACGGCGTACGCGCGGATCAGGCGGGCCTGCCCGGCCTCGTCCAGCGGCTGGGCCGCCGCCGCCTCCTCCAGGGCCGGCAGCGCCTCGGACACCGCGCCCAGCGTGATCATGAGCTCGCCGTAGCGGCCGAGCGCGGCGCGCCGCTCCTCGGCCAGGGCGACGACCTTCGGGTGCCCGGCGAGCAGCGGCACGTCCATCAGCGGCGCGCCCTGCCACTGCGCCAGCGCGGCGGCGAACAGGTCGGCCGCGCCCCGCGGGTCCCCGCCCTGCTGCGCCGAAGCGGCCTCGGCGAGCAGCTGCCGGAAGCGAAGGAGGTCCAGGTTGTCGGCCGAGACGCGCAGGGCGTACCCGTCGCCGACGCGCGGCAGGCGGGCGCTGTGCGAGCGGGACGTCCGCCCGGGTTCCAGCATCCGGCGCAGGTGTTTGACGTGGGTCTGAATGATGTTGGCGGCGCTCTGCGGTGGACGGTCGGCCCAGAGCGCGTCGATGAGCTCGGCCTGGCTCAGCGGCTGCCCGCCGGCCATCGCGAGCAGGCCGAGCACCGCGCGCCGGCCGGCCGGGGCCAGCTCGACCGGTACGTCGTCGAGCCAGGCGCGTACGGGTCCCAGCACCTGAATCCGCACGCTCTCACCGTCCAGTCACCGTCCAGTCAGGATCCAGTACGGCGGTCCACCCTGCTCAAGAACCATAGGTCGACCCAATCTGATATCACAAGACGGGGAGTTTCATCGTGAAGCATCGATTTCTGGCGGTCGCCGCCGGCCTCGCCGCGGCCCTGCTCACGCCCGCCGCGCCGGCCGCGGCGCGGGACTCGGCGGTCTGTCATGTCGGTTATCAGACCAGTGGCGATTCCTCATCGTTCACCGGGAAGATCACCATCACGAACACCGGCCCGGCCACCCTGTTCGGGTGGACGCTGAAGTTCTCGCTGCCGGCCGGGCAGACGTTCCGCCTCGGCTGGGCGGCGGACTTCAAGGTGGATGGTCAGGACGTGACCGGCTACAGCCTGAGATACAACAGCGAGGTCGATCCGCAGGAGTCCGTTCCGGTGGGCTTCTACGCCGCCGGTGACGCCAAGGGTCCCCGGCCCGCCGAGTTCCGGGTCAACGGCTACCTCTGCACGACCGGGTGAGTCCGAGCTTGTGATCGTTCACCCGGTAGGCCCCGCTTTGTACCCCAAAGAATGGCGCACGACCTCAACAACCCGCAGTTTCCGCAATCCTCAGCGAACCAGGTGACCGTCGGTACACAGTTGTGAACGCGCTGAGTTTACAACTGCGCCCGGACGAGATTCGTCCGCGAAACCGGCCACACGAGAGAGCGCTGTATGAGTGCGGTAACCACGGAAGTGGTGCAGCGGCGAACGGGCACGGCCCGGCTGCAGGATCTGGTGTCCCCACTGGGCGGCCTGGTCGATCACGTGTTGCAACTACCGGTCGAGCCGTCGAGCCCGCCGCTGGTGGTGTACTCGGCCGCCCTCGGCGACGTGTCGACCGTGATGCCCTACCTGTGCGGCCCCGAGTGCCTCGGCGACCTCGACGGCACCGGCACCGGCGTGGACCCGGACCGGTCGGCGATCGTCGCGATCGCCGAGGGCCTCGAACGGTACGCGAACTGCGTGTACGACGAGCGGCAGTTCCGCTGGGCGACCGCCGAGGAGCTCGGCGCCGAGGCGCTCGACCTGGACAGCCTGCCGCGCTGCTCGCCGGCCGAGCTGGCGGATCCCGCCTGCCCGCTCGTCCTGCCCGACGCCGCCGCGCCGATGCGCTGGATCCGCGGCCTGAGCATGCGTACCGGCGAGCCCTGCTGGGTGCCCGCCGTGCTGGTGTACATGCACTTCTCCCCGCACGGCGGTGAGCGCATCACCAACTCGATCTCGACAGGGGCGGCGACCTACCCGGACCCGGCCACGGCGGTGTGCGGCGCGCTGTGCGAGGTGATCGAGCGGGACGCGATCAGCCTCACCTGGCTGCAGCAGCTCGCCCTGCCGCGGATCGAGCTCGACGCCGTCGGCCCGCAACTGCAGCGCTACCTGGACCTCTGCGCCGACCGGGACATGACGATCCAGCTCTTCGACGCGACCACCGACGTCGGCATTCCCACCGTGTACGGCGTCTCCGTCGCGCCGGACCACCCCAGCTGCCGGACCGTGGTCTCCTGCGCGACCAGCCTGGACCCGCAGGTCGCGGCCGCGAAGGCGATCTGCGAGACGGTGTCGGTGCGGATCGCGCTGCAGGACCAGCGCCCGCCGAGCGACGACGTGCGGACCTTCACCGGCGTGTCGGACGGCGCGGCCTACATGTGCGTACCCGAGCGGGCCGCGGCGTTCGACTTCCTGCTGAACTCGCCCGCGCGCCGCCGGCTGTCGGAGCTGCCGAACCTGTCCACCGGCGATCCGACCGCCGACCTGCGCCTGGTCCTCTCCCGGCTGGCCGACTGCGGCATGGACGCGTACGTCGTGGACCTGACCACCGACGAGGCGCTGCGGGCCGGGATGACCGTGGTACGGGCCGTCGTGCCCGGGCTGCAGCCGCTGACCTTCCACTACCGGGCCCGCTTCCTCGGCCACCGCCGGCTCTACGAGGCGCCGGCCCGGATGGGCTATCCGACCCGCACCGAGGCCGAGCTGAACGCCTGGCCGCAGCCGTTCGCCTGATGTCAGGAGCCCGCATGTACCACCTGATCGTCACCCCCGTCGGTCCGTTCGGCTACGCGGTGGCCGAGCGCCTGCGCGACCTGTGCCACGACATCGAGGTCGCCGGGGCCGGCGCCACCAGCTCCGTCGCGCCGCCACCGGTGCCGGATCCGGAGCGGCCGCCCGGACCGCGGCTGAACCTGCTCGTGGCCTGGCGGCGGGTGCCGCGGCTGGAGCGCGAATTCGACGAGGAGGCGTTCCGGACCGGCAACCCCTGGCTGCCGGTCGTCCTCGACCATCCGGTGCTGGAGATAGGCCCGACGGTGGTGCCGGGCGCCGGCGCCTGCCACGGCTGCTACCTGCGCCGGCGCACCCAGCACGACCCGGCCCGGGCGGTACGCGCGGCCGTCGAGGAGCACTACGACACCGACGCCGTCGCCGGCCCCGCCGGATACCTGCCCTCGACCGCGCTGTTCGCCGCCGCGGCGGCGGCCGACGTCGTCGACCGGCTGCGCGAGTCGCCCGAGGGCGAGGCCGGCCGGGTACGCCAGATCGACGTGCCGACCCAGCAGCTGAGCACCGGCCGGGTGGTCGGCGTGCACGGCTGCCCGCGCTGCGGCCTGGGCCGGGACGAGACCACCCGCTCGTACGAGCGCCTGCCGGACCTGCTGAGCGGAGTGTGGAAATGATCATCGGTACCGAGGAGGTCACCCGGCACGAGGGCCGGATGAGCGCCGCGACGATGGCGCACGTCGTCGCCGCCGACCCCCAGTTCCAGGTGCCGGTGCGGCCGTGCCTGGTGCCCGGCCTGGTGCGGGTACCGCTGGACGACGGGCTGGCGTTCGTGGGCAGCGGCAACCGGCAGTCGGCGCTGCGCGGCCGGACCGCGACCTCGCTGATACCCCGACTGCTGCCGGCGCTCGACGGCACCCGCACGGTCGAGGAACTGGCCGCGATGCACCCCGACGTCAGCGAGCGCACCGTCCGCGCCTGCGTGTCCCTGCTGTACCTCAGCGGGCTGCTGCAGGACGGCCCGGCCGGTGCGGAGGTCGGGCTGATCCCGAACGAGGTCGTCGGCTACCTGGGCCGGAACCTGGACACGACGCGGGTCAACCGCAACCGCAACGAGGCGTGCGAGCGGCTCGCGCAGGCCCGGGTGCTGATCGCCGGACCCGGGTCCCTCACCGGCCGGCTGCGCGCCGAGCTGACCGCGTCGGGAGTCGACACCCACCCGTGGACCGGTCCGGCCGAGAGCCTCGGCGCCGGCGACCTCGTGGTCGCCGTCGACGACGGGGACGCCGCCGCGCTGGCGGAGCTGGACGACGCTTGCCGCCGGGCCGGCGTCGCCTGGCTGCGCACCGCGGCGGGTGAGCACACGGTCGAGGTGGGCCCGCTGTTCGACGCCCGGTACACGTCCTGCTACGCGTGCTTCACCGCGGAGCGGTCCGGTCCGGCGGGCGTCCCGTCCCCGGCCCGTGCCGCCGGCTGGGCGGCGCTGATCGGTACCGAGATCGTGCACCTGCTGTCCCGGGTCGGCGTGACACCGTCGATGTCCGGCTGCACCGCGTTCGACCTCGAAAACTGGACACAGTCGACGGTCGGCGCGTACCGCCGGCCCGGCTGCCCGCACTGCCTGCCCACCGTCGAGCCGGCGCAGGGCCTGGCCCTGGCACACGAATACGAGCAGTCGGTGGCGTTCCCACCGCACGAATGGCTCAACCCCAAAGACCATCAGATGCACTACCGGCCGGCGAACGCGGCCCTGCAGCGTTACAACAAGGAGTACCAGGGCGCGCCGCGTGTCGCGCTCAACGGCGGGCGGCCGGGGACCGCGCCGGGCCTGACCAGCACGGACCTGTCCGCGCTGCTGCTGCGCACCGCCGGGCTGCGCGAGGGCGGGCCGGCGGCCGAACCCGGCCAGGTGGACCGGTGGGCGCCGACCGGCGGGAACCTGGGCTCGGTGCAGGCGTACCTGCTCGCGCTCGACGTGGCCGGGCTCGAGCCCGGCTGGTACTTCTACCAGCGCGGCGACCACAGCCTGGCGCGGATCCGCGCCCGGCGCCCGGACGACGGCGAGGCCGCGACGGTCTGCCCGGAGCTCGCGGGCGAGCGCCCCGCGGCCCTGATCGTCCTCGCCGGCGCGCTCGGCGTGGTCGGCGCGAAGTACCACGACTTCGCCTACCGGCTCCTCTGCCTGGACGCCGGGGTGGCACTCGCCCAGCTCTCCGCCCTCGCGCCGGGGTACGGCATGTCGGCACGGATCGCCGAGGTGTGGGACGACCTGGCCCTGGCCGCGGCCCTGCGCCTGGACGACGGCGTCGAACCGGTCACCGCGGTGGTCGCGATCAACCGGAGGAACGACGATGACACAGAGCGTTGAGACACCCGCCCCGCCCGGGCTGCTCGAACGGCTGCTGGCCGACACCCGGCTGGACGCCGCGGCGTCCGCCCGGCCCCGGCACCCGGTACCGGCGGAACTGCGCCGGGCGCCGGAGGCCGGGCCGCTGATCGAGCTGCCGCCGCCGGCCGCGCCGCGCGCTGCCCTGGACGACGTGCTCAACGAGCGCACCGCGGTCCGCGACTACGCCGGCACCCCGCTTGCCGGCGCCGACCTGTCCGCCGTGCTGTCCGCCGCCGACCGGATGGACGCCGAGGGGTGGCCGGCCGAGCGGGCCGCCGGGGTCGACCTGGAGCTGTACTGCGCGTCCTGGCGGGTGACCGGCGTGGACACCGGGCTGTACCGCTACCTGCCCGGGCGGTCGGCGCTGTGCCGGGTGTCGAGCCTGCCGGACGGACCGCAGGCCGAGGAGCTCGTCATCCAGCGGGAGTTCGCGCGGGCGGCCGCCCTGGTCGTCATCACCGGCAACCTCGCCGGCGCGCTCGCCCGCAACGGCAGCCACGGCCACCGGCTGCTGCTCACCCGGGCCGGCGCCGCCGGCCACGCCGCGTGGCTCGCCGCGCTGCGCCTAGACCTCGTCGGCACGGTCTTCGCGGGCCTCCTGCCGCACGTCCTCCGGGAACGCGCGGCCGCCGACGGATATCACCGGGCCGCGCTGTTCGCGTTCGCCGTCGGTAGCCCACCGGCACGAACCTGACAGCACGCCACCAGTCTGGGGTCCGCGCACACGACGCGACGGGCCTCGGCCGGTCGGCCCATCGGCCGACCGGAACTGCATGGAAACGACACATCGAAGGAGTGAGTCGCATGCAAAGTGAACTGACCGGGCCTGAGGTATTCGAGGAACTGGACCTATGGCTCGAGGACGACCTGACGGCTGAACAGCTGCCGACCGTTGTCAGCGCGTCGCTGCTCGGTAGCGGCGGCTGCGGTGGCTGTGGCGGATGCCGCGGATGCCGCGGCTGTGGTGGTGGCTGTGGCGGATGCCGCGGATGCCGTGGTTGCCGTGGATGCCGTGGTTGCCGTGGATGCCGCGGTTGCGGCGGCTGTGGTAACTGCGGTGGCTGCGGTAGCTGCGGCAGCTGCAAGTAGGGCTGATCAGGGCCGGGGGCGTGCCGTATGGCGCGCCCCCGGTCCGCCGTACGTACCCTGAGGAAAGGAAACGATGTCCGCGGAATCCACGACGGCAGAGGTGCCCGCCTGGCTCGACGGGCCCGTGGAACTGGCGCCGGAGGTCACCCTCGTCGACGGCGCCAACGGCCATTCCATGCTGTTCAACGCCGAGACCGGCATCTATGTGCGGCTGAGCCGTACCGGCGCCCGCGTGGTGCCGCTGCTGGACGGCTCCCGGACCGGTGCGGCGCTGCTGGAGGCCGCGCGCCGCTCGCGCGGCCCGGACGGCGTGCGTGACCGCGCGCCGGCCCTGCTGACCTTCCTCAGCGACCTGCGGGCGGCGGGTGTCCTGATGGAGCCGCCCGAGCCGCTGCGCGGCAGCCAGCTGCTGGTGGCCCGGGCCATCGCCATGACACCGAAGGTACGGGTCCCGGCGCGCCAGCTGAACCGGATGCTGAAGCCGCCGGCCATGGTGCTCGCCCGCTTCCCCCGCACCGCCACCGCCACCGGGGTGCTGCTCGCCGTCGCCGCCCTGACCTCCGTCGTCCTCGCGATGACGCTGCCGGCGCCGTTCACCTTCGAGGGCCCGCCGTGGGTGCTGATCGTCGTGGTGCTGCTGGTGCAGGCGACCGTGCACGAGATGGGCCACGCCACGGTGTGCCTGGCCCTAGGCGTGCCGGTGCGCGAGGCCGGCATCAAGCTGCTCTTCCTGCTCATTCCGATGACCTATGTGGACCGCACGGACGCGTACCGGCTCAAGTCCCGTTTCTCACGCATCGCCGTCGCGCTGGTCGGGCCGCTGATCGACGTGACCGCCATGGGGCTGACGGCCCTGCTGATCATTCTCGACCCGGTGCAGTTCGCCGACCTGCGCTGGCTGCTCGGCTTTCAGCTGTTCCTGATCGTCACCAACCTCAATCCGCTGCTGCCGGTCAGCGACGGGCACCACGCGATGGAGGCGGCCCTCGGCGAGCTGAACCTGCGCGGTCGCGCCTTCACCTACCTGGGACACATCCTGTTCCGGCTGCCGCTGCCGGGTGTGCACCAGACGATGTCGGTGACCCGGCGCGGCATGTACCTGGCCTTCGGCGCGATCAGCGGCGGCTACCTGCTCTTCGTCTGCACGATGATCGCCATCAACTACTGGAAGCTGTACGTCATGGCCACCAACTGATCGGGCCCGTCCGTCAGCGCGTCGTACAGGTCGATCACCATCAGCCCGGCCCGGGTGCCGACCGCGAGGCCCCGGCCGTCGACCCGGGCCAGGTCGGTGACCGGCGCGCCGACGTCGATGCGCCGGACCTGCTCGCCGTCGCGCCGCCACAGCCGCAGCGCGCCACCGCCGTCGCCGGTGACCAGGTAGGTGTCGCCGCCGACCCGGACCAGCTCGGTGGCGGCCGCGATGCCGATGTGCGGCCGGTACACCACGACGCCGTCCGGCTCGTGCGGGTCCCAGAGCCGCACCTCGCCGTAGGAGTTCGAGGCGATCAGCACCAGGCGCTCGTCGTCGGCGCGGACCGCCAGCCGCACCACCTCGGAGCCGAAGCTGTTGTGGCTCCTGGCCGTGGTCATCGGCAGCGGCCTGCCGATCGGCTCGCCCGTGGTGACGTCCCACGCCGAGACCTGCGGAGTCTCCAGGAAGCCGTTCGACTCGTACGCGACGACGAGCCGGCCGCCGTGGCCACCCAGTGCGATCGGGCCCGGCTGCCCGTCCCCGGCGACGGGGCCGACCGGCCGGCCGTCCCGAAGGTCGAAGACCTCGACGCCGAGCCCGTGGTCCGCGACGCGGTCGTCGTGGCCCAGGTGGCCGATGGCGACGACGGGACGGCCGGCGGGCGAGCCGACCGCGTACCGGATCGGGATCAGATCGCCGCGCCAGTCGGCGCGCCGCAGCCAACGCCAGCGCGGTTCCAGCACGGGCGGTCGGGCGACGGCGACGCCGGCCTCGTCGACGACCACGACCGCCGGCGACCCGCCGTCGGGTACCGGGCAGATCTCGCCGGGCCGGGGAAGGCCCATGGCGGGTCGCCGCCCGCCGTCGGCGAGCGCGTAGCACTCCAGCGTCGCGGTGCCGTCGCCGAGCAGCCGCGTGGCCACGAGGGCGTCGCGTGCCCGGGCCACCCGGTGCACCCGGCCCGTACCGGCGGAGTCCCCGGCCGGATCGCCGCCGGCGTCGGCGTCCCAGACCCGTAGCTTGCCGTCCATCCCGCCGGTGACCACGACCGTCCGCTCGCCGACCCGCGCGATCGCCATGGCGGCGACGGATCCGCCGTCGTTGAGCAGCGTCCGCCGCCGTACCGCGCCGGCCGCCACTTCGAAGAGCGTGAATCCGCTGGACTCCGTCGCGACCGCGACGGTGAAACCGTCCGGTGTGTCCCCGGCCGCGACGATCGGCCAGCCGTACCTCTTCTCGAAGGCGGTGGCCCACACGAGTTCGCCGTCGCGCAGCCGCCACGCCTTCAGGTCGGTCGCCAGGTCCCAGTCGGTGAACGCGGCCACGATCACCGGCTCGCCGTCGAGGTGCACGAGCGCCGCGAACTCCACGTCGTCGCCGCCCTTGTACGGCCGGCAGGCCCGGGTCTCGAGGAGCCGCCCGTCCCGCAGGTCGACGACGTCGAGGACGAACCTGTCGCCGGCGATCCGGATGTGCACCACGACCGGGCACCCGTCGAGACTCCCGATCACCTGCCGGGTCGAGTCCGGCCGGAATTCGCTCGCCGGTAGCTCGATCTCGCTCAGGTCGCCCCCGAGGTGTCCGATCGAGACGGCTTCCCAGCTCCCGCGCGTGACCACCAGGACCCCGCCGGCCTCGCTGACGGCCGCGACCGGTTTGCCGGGCATGACGTGTACCCCCAGGCGGCGTCCCGAGTCGAGGCTCCAGACGCTCGCCTCCATCGTGCGGTTCGACCAGGGCCCGCCGACGATGGCGACGAGCTCGCCGTCGAGCTCCGCGACGGGGAAATGGAACAGGCTGGCGCCCGTCGGCACCGGCGCACCCGCCTCGCCGCTGGCCAGGTCCCAGCACCGCAGGTCGCCGGCCTCGTCGCCGCAGACCGCCGTCGGCCGGCCGTCGCGCTCGACCACGACCACGTTGCGGATCGCGCCCGCGTGCGCGCCCACGACGGAGCCGGCGGCCCGGTTCCAGGACGACCACCGCACCGACCAGGGCCGGCCCGGCGCGTCGAGCCGGCGCAGCGCGCTCGCCATCTCGACGGCGCCGACCTGGTCGGCCGTCATCTCGAGGTACGCCAGCCGCTCCGGCGCGGGCAGCCCGCGCAGCCGGCCGAGGTCGGCGCGGACCAGTGCGTTGATCGCCTCGTCGCCCGAGTCGTACCGCGCGGTCGCCACCGCGAGGACCTCGGGTTCGACAGCGACCAGGAACGTCGGCTGGCTGATCAGCTCCGTCAGCCGACCCACCCGGCTCGCGTTGATCGCCAGCGCGCGGGTCGCGTACGCGGGGGTGCCGGGCGCCAGCCAGTCGCCGTCGTGCTGCCGGCGGTACCAGTCCACGATCGCGTCGTCGGCCTCGTCGCGGTAGACCGGGTAGGTGGCCTCGCCGGCCAGGAACGCCGTGAACGACCGGTGGTAGATGTACCACCGGCCGTCGGCGGTGGCCAGCAGGTACGCCCGCAACCGCAGCAGCGCGTCGTCCACCCTGGAACCCGCGAGCCCGGTGATCCCGGCGAGCTCCGCGGCGGTGAAGCCCTCCTCCTGCGCCGCCGAGAGGACGCCGAGCACCGGCCGGTACCGCTCCTCCCACGCCTCGTCGGCCCGGGTCAGCTCGCGGGTCAGGAACTCCCGGTACTGCGCGTCCAGCCCCTGCGGAAGGTCGGCGGTCTCGACGTCGGCGAGGTCGGCGAGCGCGTAGTGGACGTAGAGGAAGTTCGCCCCGCCGGAGGTGGCCAGCCGCGCCGCGGCCCGCCCGGCGCGGGCGCCGCCGTGCAGCCGCTCGAGCTCGCGCCGGGCGTACGCGGTCACGTCCGCCAGGTCGGTGGAGGGGTCGAAGGCGATGTCGGGGTGCCCGAGGCGGCGCTCCACCCGGCCGTCCGGGCGCGAGGTCAGCACGAAGCGCACCTGCTCGGGCAGCTCGCAGTCCGGCCCGGAGATCGCGTCGACGAAGCCGAGCAGGGCGTCGCCCAGGGGAGCCGAGACGGCCTCGTCCAGGCCGTCGAAGATCAGCACGACGGCCGCCGGCAGGGTGCCGGCCGCCCGCATGGCGGCCAAGGGCTTGCGGACCAGCCGGTCGAACCCGTCGACCGCGGCGGCGAGGCCGTCGCCGAGGTGGACGTGGACGCTGACGCCCGAGACGCTCGCGTACGCGCCGACCGAACCGCTCACCTGGGCCGTCCCCGAGACCTCCGGCAGCGTGGACTCCTGTCGCACCGCGTCCCGCAGCGCCGCGCCGAAGCCGTCGACGTGCCGGGCCAGGTGATCGACCATCCGCTCGACGACCCGGCCGACGGTGAGCGTGCTGTCCCGGCGCGCCTGGAAGAAGTGCCACGCGCCGAGCACCGGGTACCCCGAGTCGCCGTACCAGCGGGTCACCAGCCGGCCGCAGAACAGGGACTTCCCGGTGCCCGGCAGGCCCATGACCACGAGCCGGCGGCCGCCCGAGGACAGCCACGTGTCGACCGCGCGGAAGATCTGGTCGCGGCCCACGAACGACGGCAGGCCCCGGACGACCTCCTCCGGCAGGTCCGGCTCACCCTCGCGCATCAGGACCGGTCTCCCGGCCCAGCCGGACACCCGCCACGTCACCGCCGGCGCCGACGTCGCCCACGTTGACCACGCCGTCGATCCCACCGGGCGGCACCGCCTCGGCGATCACGCCGCTGACCCGCCCGTCGACGGTCCCGCCGTCCACGAAGCCGCGCACCGGCGCGGCCCGCTCCCCGGCCTCCTCGGCGCCGCCGCGCCGGTCGAGGAGATGGCCGGCGAGCGCGACGGTCAGCAACGCGGCGCCGACGCCGGACCAGAGCAGCACCGTGAGCAGGCTCGGATGCTCCACCGCCGACAGTTCCGCCGCCGCGGCGAGCGCCGCGGCCAGCCCGCCGGCGAGCGACAGCCGGCGCGCCCGCCGGCGCCGTCGCTCTCGGACGATCGCACTCACCGACCCGGTAGCACGCCCCACGCAGACCTCCATCGGTCGATCTGGCGCTCCGAGCGTACCCGCGAAATTGTTACGTTCGTGCTTATGACTCGTCTGGGGGAGATCGCCTACCGCTTGCCCGACTCGCCGGAATCCGGGCAGTTCCTGCGCAATATGCGGCGGCTGCTCGCCGACGTGCCGTACGCCTGCGGCGGGCCCGCGGACAGTGTGGTCCTGACTCCGCCGGCGCCGGTCGCCGCCCGCCCGGTGACGACGTTCCGGTCGGCCGAGGTGCCGGCGCCGGAGGTGGCCCTCGACATCGGACGCGTCATCGCGCCGCGGGGCGGCGGCCCGGTGCCCCACCGCGACGGCGTGGAGCTGACCGACCTGATCCAGCGCCTCGCCGGGCACGTCCGGCGCGTCGACCACACGGGCGTGAATCTGCCCGCCCGATCCGTTTCCACGCAGGAGTGGGACGCCCTGGTGCACGACGTCGCGTCGGCCACCGCGATGTACGGCTATCCCACCGGTGAGCAATGGCCGTTCGTGCTTCCGTCGACCACCGGCGAACTCGCGACAGACATCCGAGACTTCGTCGTGGGCCGGGAGCCCCGGTTCGAGCTGGTGCACGACTCCTGGGCCTCGCATCCGACGTGGCAGTTCGCCCTGTGGACGACGCTCACCCGGACCGAGCTCGAGAAGCTGTTCCCGGCGCCGTACGGAATCGCCCTCCCCGGTCTCGAGGACGTCTTCCGCTCCGTCTACCTCCGGCCCGTCTGGCCGGACCTGGAGCTGCGGTTCGATCTCTGTTTCGCCATTGCGGACGGCCCGTCGGACTGGGAGACCGGCGAGTGGCTCGTCACGGCCGGCGGCCGGATCCGCTGAGCCGGTGCCGGGTGAAGTAGGTGATCGCCCAGAGGACCACGCCGACCAGCAGCAGCACCCCGGCCACCCGGTAGTCGGCGGCGGCCCGGCCCGACAGCGGGCTGGCCAGGTACGCGCAGGTGATCGCGCCGATCACCGGGATGGCGGTCGGCGCCCGGAAGTGCCGGTGCTCCACCCGGTCGCGGCGCAGCACCAGCACCGCGACGTTGACGATGGTGAAGACGCAGAGCAGCAGCAGCGCGGTCGTGCCGCCGAGCGCCGTCAGGTCGGCGAACCAGATCAGCCCGAACGCGACCAGCGTGGTGAAGACGATGCCGACCCACGGCGTACGCCGGACGGGGTGCACCCGGCCGAGCACCCGCGGCAGCACCCGCTCGTTGGCCATGCCGTAGAGCAGCCGGCTGGCCATCAGCATGTTGATCAGGGCGGAGTTCGCGACCGCGAACATGGTGATGAACGCGAAGACGGTCAGCGGGAACGCGGGCGCGCCGGCCTCGACCACCTTCAGCAGCGGCGCGTCGCCCTCGCTCAGGTCTTCGGGGGAGACCAGCGCGATCGCCGAGATCGCGACCAGCACGTAGATCAGCCCGGTGACGCAGAGCCCGGTGAGCATGACCTTGGGGAAGATCCGGACCGGGTCCTTGGTCTCCTCGGCCATGTTGACCGAGTCCTCGAAGCCGACCATCGCGAAGAACGCCAGCGCGGTGGCGGCGGTGACCGAGAAGAACGCGGTCTCCCCGGGCGGCGAGTTGAACTCGACGAGCCGCGAGACGTCGCCCTCGCCGCCGCCGAGCGCCCACGCGCCGATGCAGATGACGATCAGCAGGCCGGTCAGCTCGATGCAGGTGAGCAGGACGTTGAGCTTGACGCTCTCGCCGACGCCGCGGAAGTTGACCAGGGCGATCAGGGTCATGAAGCCGATCGCGACGGCGGTCAGCCCGGCGCCCTCGCCGAGCGACAGGTCGAAGGCCTCGGCGAAGTTGCCGGCGAACGCCTTGGAGGCGCTGGACGCCGAGGTCAGGCCCGAGCACATCACCGCGAAGGTGACCATGAAGGTCAGGAAGTGGACCCCGAACGCCTTGTGCGTGTACAGGGCCGCGCCGGCCGCCTGCGGATACTTGGTGACCAGCTCCAGGTAGCTGAACGCGGTGAGCAGCGCGACCACGAACGCGAGCAGGAACGGCAGCCACACCGCGCCGCCGACCTCGGCGGCCACCTTGCCGGTGAGGGCGTACACCCCGGTGCCGAGGATGTCGCCGACCACGAAGAGCAGCAGCAGCCAGGGCCCGATGACCCGCTTGAGGGCGGGCTGGTCGCGATCGAGCGTGCCGGCCGGTGTTTCCGCGTCCGCCATAGCGCGTTCCTCCACGTTGACGTGCCCAGAGCCTCACGGTATGCGATCGTCGGTGTGCGCGCCGCTCGTGCGGACCGTCCCGGCGCGCCGAGCACCGGAGGATGACATGTTCATCGTGCTGGCCACCAAGCCCGGCGTCGACCAGCCGTGGATCACCGACGCGGTGGCCCGGCTGGCCCGGCAGACGGACGCGTCGGTGGCGGTGGTCGCCGTCGACCACGTCGAACTGGAGCGTTTCTCGGCGGCGCCGCGCACCGTCTTCGTGCAGGGCGCCCGCGAGGCGGCCGAGGCGGCGGCGGGGCGGCTGAGCGCCGCGGGCATCACGGCGGAGGCGGCGGTGCGCTCCGGCCGCACGCTGGAGGGCATCATGGCGTTCGCCGACGAGCGGCAGGCCGACCTGATCGTGGTCGGCGCGAGCACCCGCCCGGCGGTCGCCGAGCGGCTGCTGGGCAGCGTGCCCCTCGAACTGATCAAGAGGTCGACCCGCCCGGTCATGGTCGTCACACGCCCCTGACCGCGTAAGCCCTTGCCTATTTCCCACTTTGACTATAGGAAATAGGGACGGCGCTGCGCGGACACCTGGGGCTGGCTTGAAATTCCTGCTGATCACTCTCATCACCCACCTGGACCCGTCGAAGAGCACCCGGCAGCGGTTCCGCGAGGTCGTCGACGACGCGGTGCTCGCCGAGGAGCTGGGCTTCGACGGGTACGGCGTCGGCGAGCGCCACGAGCGGCCGTTCATCTCCTCGTCGCCGCCGGTGGTGCTGAGCCACATCGCCGCGAAGACCTCGCGGATCCGGCTCTTCACCGCGGTCACCACGCTGAGCCTGCTCGACCCGGTCCGCGCCTACGAGGACTACGCGACGCTGGACAACCTCGCCGACGGCCGGCTCGAACTGATCATCGGCAAGGGCAACGGCACCGCGCAGGCCGAGCTGTTCAACGTCACCGCCGAGGACCAGTGGGACCGCAACCGCGAGTCCTACGAGCTGTTCCGCGAGCTGTGGCGCTCGCCGCGGGTGACCTGGCAGGGGCGCTTCCGCCCGCCGCTGCGCGACGCCGAGGCCCTGCCGCGCCCGGTGCAGCGGCCGATCCGGGTCTGGCACGGCAGCGCCACCAGCCGCGCCTCGGTCGAGCTGGCCGCACTGCACGGCGACCCGCTCTTCTCGGCCAACGTCACCAACCCGATCGAGCCGTACGCCGAACTGATCCGCCACTACCGCGAACGCTGGGCGTACCACGGCCACGACCCGGCCCGGGCCCTGGTCGGCGCGGGATCGGCCGGCTACTACGCGGCGCGCAGCTCGCAGGAGGCGATCGAGACGTACCGGCCGGTCTTCGACGCCCGCCTCGAGGTGTTCGCCCGGCTCGGGATCACCCCGGTCTTCCCCACCCTGGAGGACGCCATCGAGCGCGGCTCCATCCTGGTCGGCAGCCCGCAGCAGATCGTCGACAAGGTGCACCGCTACCACGCCGAGTTCGGCCACGAGGTCATGCACCTGCACGCCGACGCCGACGGGCTCACCGAGAAGCAGCACCGCGCCACCCTCGAGCTGTTCCAGAGCGACATCGCACCCGTACTGCGCCGGAGCCTGCCCAGCCGGCCGCTCGGAGGAGAGTAGCCATGCCCGTACCGCTGTCGATCCTCGACCTCGCGCCGGTGCTGTCCGGCGGCACCGCCGGCGACGCCCTGCGCCGCACGCTCGACCTGGCCCGGCGCGCCGAGCAGTTCGGGTACGCCCGCTACTGGGTGGCCGAGCACCACTTCACCCCCGGCGTCGCCAGTTCGCAGCCGGCCCTGCTGCTCGGTCAGATCGCGGCCGTGACCGGGCACATCCGGCTCGGCTCCGGCGCGGTGCAGACCGGCCACCAGAGCGCGCTGTCCATCGTGGAGCAGTTCGGCCTGCTCGACGCGCTGTATCCGGGCCGCTTCGATCTCGGGCTGGGCCGCTCCGGGCAGCGCCGCAAGGAGGCGCTGACCGAGCTGGACGCCCCGGCACCGCCGCCGGCGCAGGAGCGCGTGGTCGACGGCCTGCTCATCCCGAAGCCGTTCTCGTTCGCGCCGCTGCTGGCGTCCAAGCGCGCGGCGCTGTTCCAGCGGCTCCTGCAGCTGCCCGGCGCCGAGCCGCCGGACTTCCCGGAGGTGCTCGACGCCATCGACGCGCTGCTGGCCGGGCCGGTCACCGACGAGGACGGCAACGAGGCCCGCGCCGTGCCCGGCGAGGGCGCCGACCTCGAGGTGTGGATCCTGGGCAGCAGCGGCGGGCAGAGCGCCCGGGAGGCGGGCGCGCGCGGGCTGCCGTTCGCGGCGAACTACCACGTGGCGCCGGCGAAGGTGCTCGAGGCCGTCGACGCGTACCGCTCGGCGTTCCGGCCCTCGGCGCGGTTCGCCGAGCCGTACGTGATGGTCTCGGCCGACGTGGTGGTCGCGCCCGACGACGAGACGGCGCGCCGCCTCGCCTCCCCGTACGGGCTCTGGGTGCGCAGCGTGCGCACCGGCGCGGGCGCGATCCCGTACCCGTCGCCGGAGCAGGCCGCCGCGCACGCCTGGACCGAGCAGGACCGGGCGCTGGTGGCCGACCGGGTGGCGACGCAGTTCGTCGGCGCGCCGCAGGCCGTGGCCGAAGGGCTGCGCACCCTGCAACGGGCGACGGGGGCCGACGAACTGCTCGTCACGACGGTCACCTACGACCACGCCGACCGGGTGCACTCGTACGAGCTGCTGGCCAAGCACTGGCTGAGCTGAGCGGGTCAGCGGTCGCCCGGCAGCGGGACGCCGAGGCGGTCCAGCAGCCGGCGCCGTAGCGCGCCGAAGCCCGGATCGTCCGGTGCCCGGGGGTGCTCGAGCGGGACCGGCAGCTCGTCGGCGATCTGCCCGCCGTCGAGGACCAGCGCCCGGTCGGCCAGCAGCAGCGCCTCGTCGACGTCGTGGGTCACCAGCAGCGCCGCGAAGCCGTGGCGCCCGCGGAGGCGGCCGAAGAGGTCCTGCATCCGCAGCCGGGTCAGGGCGTCGAGCGCGCCGAAGGGTTCGTCCAGCAGCAGCACCCGCGGCTCGCGGACCAGGGCGCGGGCGAACGCCACCCGCTGGGACTGGCCGCCGGACAGCTCGGCGGGCCAGGCGCGGGCGCGGTCGGCCAGGCCGACCTCGGCCAGGGCCGCGGCCGTCCGGGCGCGCACGGCGCCGCCGGTGACGCCCAGGCCGACGTTGTCGGCGACGCGCTTCCAGGGCAGCAGCCGGTGCTCCTGGAACACGACCGCGTGCTCGCGGGGTACCGACACGTCGCCGGTCGCGTCCGGGTCCAGGCCGGCCAGGATGCGCAGCAGGGTGCTCTTGCCGGACCCGCTGCCGCCCAGCAGCGCCACCACCTCGCCCGGCGCGATGGCCAGATCAACACCGTCGAGCACGACCGCGGCACCGAACGCGCGGCGCACCCCCCGCGCCCGCACCACCGTGCTCACGCTGGGCCCACCTTTCGCATGCGCTCCTGGCCCTCGCTTCGCTCGGTGCAGTCGCTCATGCTGCCCGCAGCCCGCGCCGCCATGCCAGGGTCCTCCGCTCCGCGGTCCGTAGCAGCAGGTCCGAGAGCAGACCCAGGCCCGCGTACACGAAAAGGCCCAGGACCACGACGTCGGTCTGGCTGAATTCGCGGGCCTCCATCATCAGGAAGCCGATGCCGTTCTGGGTGTTGGTCTGCTCGCCGACGACCAGGCTCAGCCAGGCGGCGCCGATCGCCAGGCGCAGCCCCAGGAACAGCGACGGCAGCGCGCCGGGCAGGATGACGTGCCGCAGCCGGGCCCAGGTGCCCAGGCCGCAGGTCCGGGCCGCCTCGACCAGGCGCTCGTCGATGTCGCGGATGCCGGCGTACGTGTTGAAGTAGAGCGGGAAGAACACGCCGAGCGCGACCAGGGTGATCTTCATCGACTCGCCGATGCCGACCCAGATGATCAGCAGCGGCACCAGGGCGAGGTGCGGCAGCATCCGGGCCATCTGCACCGGCGGGTCGATGGCGTCGTCGCCGAGGCGCAGCAGGCCGGCGGCCGCGCCGAGCGCCAGCGCGAGCACCCCGCCGATGAGCAGGCCGATCGCGGCCCGGGTCAGCGAGTCCAGCAGGTGCGCGCCCAGCGTGCCGTCCGCGGCGAGCCGCCAGCCGGTCCGCAGGACGGTGCTCGGCGCGGGCAGCTTCTCCGGCGGCAGCGCCCCGGCGCGCGACAGCGCCTCCCAGACCACCAGGATCGCGACCGGGCTGACGATCCGCTGCCAGCGCAGCCTGCGGCGCCGGGCCGCGACGGGGGCGGCGGCCTCGACCGCCGCCGGTGTCGCGACAGTGGTCATTGCAGCTCCGTGTTGAACTGGTCGTCGATGCGCGCCTTCATGTCCACGGCGCCGGGGATCAGCTCCAGCTTCGTGAAGCCGTCGGCGATCGCCTGCAGTTCGGCGCCGATCTCCGGGGTCAGCGGCGCGAGCGGCTGGGCGCTGCGCGCCAGCGCCCGCGCCGTCACCGCCTCGTCGATCTTCAGCTCCGGCGCCAGGACCTTCGTGCGCTCCTCCGGGTTGGCGATCCCCCACTCCGTGGTCTTCTGGTACGCGGAGAGGAACGTCTTGATCTGCGCGGACTTGCCCTCGACGGCCTCGGGGGAGACCAGGATGTACTCCCGGTTGTTGGCCAGGCCGGTCGCGTCGGCGAGCACCTGGACGCCGGGCTGCTCGGCCAGCGCGAAGTAGGGATCCCAGATGATCCACGCGTCCACCTGGTCGTTGTCGAACGCGGGCCGCCCCTCGGCGGGCTTGAGGTACTTGACGTTGATGTCGGCGAGGGTCATCCGGTTCGCCTCGAGGAGCTTGACCAGCAGCCAGTTCACGTTGGAGCCCTTGTTCAGGGCCACCGTCCTGCCGCGCAGGTCGGCGAACGACCGGTAGCCCTTGGCCTTCTTGACCAGCACGGCCTCGCCCTTCGGCACCGGCGCGCTGGTGCCGACGATCTTGAACGGGATCTTGCCGGCGGCGGCGAAGATCGGTGGCGCCTCGCCGGTCTGTCCCAGATCGATGGCGCCGGCCTTGAGCGCCTCGGTCAGCGCGGGCCCGCTCTCGAACAGCGACCAGGTGACGCCGGGTGCGGCGGCCTTCGCCTTGACCAGGCTCAGGCCGCCGAAGCGCTGATAACCGACGCGGAGCGCGCCGCTGTCGGCGGCCGCGTCGTCGTCGCCGCCGCACCCGGCCGACACGATGGACAGGGTCAGGGCTACCAGGGCTGCGATCGTGCGCCGAGCATGCATGCGCGTGACTCTATCTAACCCATAGGATATATGGGTAGCCTGTCCCACGGACGGCGACGGCCGCGGTCAGCCCCAGGTCATGTCGATCTCGCGCTCGAACACGGCGTAGCCCACCCGGGCGAACGAGGCCGCCATCGGCGCGTTGCCGACGTCGGTCGCCGCCCGGATCCGGGGTACGCCCTCCGCCGCCAGCAGCCGCGTGCCCTCGGCCAGCACGTCGTCGATGTAGCCGTTGCCGCGGTGCGCCGGCACCACCGCCAGGTACGCGATGATCGCGTTGTAGCCGTTGTGCGCCGGGATGACGAAGCCGGCCGGCTCGCCGTCCGGCAGGACGGCCACCCGCCACCAGTCGCGCGGGCTCGGGTAGCGCTCCAGCTCCTCGCGGTACTGCCGCTCGGCGGCCTCGCGGGCGGTGCTCCCGCGCAGGTCTTCGCGGCTGTGCGCGTCCAGGGTGCCGTCGAGCGCGAGCGTCATCAGGCCGATCAGCTCGGCGGCGCCGTGGGGCGGCCGGAACGCCAGGCGCCCGGTCGGCGCGGGTACCGGCGTGCCGGGCAGCCAGTGCAGGCGCAGCCGCTCCACGAACAGCCGGGCGCCGGCGCGTTCGAGGGCGGCCATCCGGTCCTCGACCGATCGCCGGGTGGGATCGTCGGCGCGCCAGTCGGGCGGGACGAAGCGGCCGTACCCGGGTGGGGTGTCGCCCGGCGGGACGAGGGCCGCGAGCGCCGCCGTCAGCAGGCGGACGCCGTCCTCGATGCCGTCGGCGACGTCGAAGACGTCCATCAGCAGCGGATGCTCGTCGCCGGGGCGCGACCACCAGCCGGCCCGGGCCACGACGCGGTCGCCGCGCAGGGCGACCCAGAGCCAGTGGGTGCGGCGGCGGCCCGCCTCGAGGTCGCCGCGGATCTCGGCGTTCAGGACGTACGGCAGGCGGTTGAACAGGTCGATCTCCTCCGGCCCGGTGATCGGGCGCAGAGTCAGGTCGTGCTGGGTCAAGGCGTTCTCCGTTCGGAGGCGCCCGTCACCGGTGGACGGGCGCGGTGTGTGCGGCGTACATGTCCGGGCCCTCCTTTCGACGTCGGTTCGGCCGCAGTTCTATCCGCCCCCGCTGTTGCACGCAACCGAATTGCGCAGGCGTCGCGTAGGGTCGGCGGCATGGATCTGGTCGCCAAGGCCGCCGAGCTGATCGCCGTGCCGTCCACTGCGGACCGACCCGAGGAGCTGGCCCGGGCGCTCGATCTGGTGCTCGGCGTGGTCGGCCCGGATTTCACGGTGGAGCGCTTCTCCTCGCGCGGCAAGCCCAGCGCGCTGGTCCGGCCGCCCGGCCCGCGCCCGGTGTTCCGGGTCCTGCTCAACGCCCACCTGGACGTCGTGCCCGCCGACGCCTACGAGGCCCGCCGCGACGGCGACCGGCTGTACGGCCGCGGCGCGCAGGACATGAAGGTCGCGGCGCTGGTCATGGCCGACGTCTTCCGGGAGCTGGCCGGCACGCTGCCGTACCCGCTGGGCCTGCAACTGGTCACCGACGAGGAGGTCGGCGGCTACGACGGCACCGCACACCAGCTCGAGGCCGGGGTGAGCGCGGACTTCGTGGTCATCGGCGAGCAGAGCGGCCTGCGCGTGGTCACCGACTCCAAGGGGCTGTGCCAGGTGCGGCTGCGCGCCACCGGCGCCGCCGCGCACGCCGCGTACCCCTGGCTCGGCGACAACGCGCTGCTGACGCTGATCGGCGCGGTGCAGGCGCTGCTGCGGCGCTATCCGGTGCCGGCCGAGGAGCGGTGGACCACGACGGTCAACCTCGCCCGGATCGAGACCACCAACCTCGCCGTCAACCAGGTGCCGGCCGCCGCGACGGCCTGGCTCGACATCCGCTTCCCGCCCGAGGACACCGACTTCAGCGGGCGCACCCAGCACGAGATCGTGGCCTACCTGCGCTCGCTCACCGGGGTCGTCGCCGAGGTCGACAGCCTCGGCGAGTCGCACCACGCCGACCCGGAGAGCGAGGAGGTCGCCCGGCTGCGCGAGGCGGCCCGGAGCGTGGGCTTCTCCGGCGACCTGCTGCGCAAGCACGGCGCGGCGGACGCGCGGTTCTACCACGCCCGCGGCATCGACGCCGTCATCTTCGGCCCCGGCGGCGCCGGCCAGCACGGCCCGGACGAGTACGCCGACCTGACGACCGTCGCGCCGTACCGGGACGCGCTGGTCTCGTTCCTCAAGTCGCTCACGCCGCGGTCAGCCGCCGGGTGAGCTCGGCTGCCCTGGCCCGCTGCACGGACCGGGCCTGCCCGACGACGAAGGAGCGCAGCAGCGCCGGGAACGTGACGTTGACGGTCTCGGTGACGGCGGTGACCTCGCCGTCCGGCACCAGGTCGACGGCGGCGGTCAGGCGCACCCGGCCGGGGCTCACCACGTCGCTGAAGATCCGGCGGCCGGGCTCGGGGAAGGTCATGGTGACCTTGATGTGGTTGTCGTATCTGAACGGGCCGAAGGTGAACCGCTCCACCGAGACGTAGGAGACCGCCGCGCCGTCGCGCCGGACGTCGCGCACGGCGACGATCAGCGGCGACAGGCCGATGTAGCTCTCCGGCTCCGCAAGGTGGGCGAAGATCTTCTCGGCGGGCGCGGGAACGCGGAACGAGTTGCTGAACTCTTCGGTCGGCACGGCGCCATCGTCGCACGGGCCGGCCGGGCCGCTACCGGGGCCGCTCGCCCCTGCCGTCGACGACCGCGCGCCGCAGCACCGCGGTGAGGCCGGTGATGGTGCCGGCCGGCCTGCTGGGACCGTCCTCGACCATGTAGCTGCGCTCGCCCAGATAGTCGAACGTGCGCGGGTCGAAGATCCATTCTCGCCGCTCGCCGAGATGCTCGAACGCCACCGCGATGCCGTGCCGCCCCGCGCCGTCGACCGCGTCGTCGACCAGCACCACGCCGGGTATCCGGGCGGCGGTGCGGTAGAGGGTGACGTAGGTCCGCGGCGGGAGCATGGTCTCGCGCATCGTCTCGCCGATCCAGTCGAACGCCGAGTAGTCCGGCCCCGGCCCCTGGCCCTCGGTCTCGGCATAGATCCTGGGCAGCAGCTTCGCCGGATCGGTGGGCAGGCTCGCGTACGTGCCGTTCGCGGTCGAGGCGTAAACGTCGAAGGTCTCCTCTCCGTCGTGGACGAAGGCCTGGTAGCCGCGCTGGGGCAGCCACATCTCCCGGATGCGCACGGTCTCCAGCGCGGGCTTGATGACGGGGTGGGACGGCCAGTAGGCGGTGCCGGGCGCCAGGTCGGCGGGGGGCGGTTCGAAGGTCGTCTGCTCGAAGGCGACCCGGCTGCGGATGTAGACGAACTGGTCGGCGCGGATCGCCACGGCCGGCGGGAGCGACGCCCTGGCGGCGGCCGCGTCGGCGCGGGCGGCGACCCCGGCGGCGTGCACCGGCGGCAGCGCGATGACCGGCGGCGGCGTAGCGCTCGGCGCCGGCATGGGTTGCGGCCCGCCGCGCAGCGCGACGCCCGCCAGCACGACGATCACGGTGACCAGCGCCGCGGCGGCGGCCGGCACCAGCGCCGTCATGCGGCGCGGCGCCCGGCGTGGTTCGCCGATCTCCCGTAGGAAGGCGTCTTTGAGCACCCGGCCGCGGGCGGCGGACAGGGCCGGGTCGCCGGGTGGCGGCAGCAGGCGGGTGAGTTCGTCGCGCTGTTCGGTGTTCATCGGGTCGTCTCCCGCCTCGTCGGTGCGGACTGCCGGGCGTTGCGCAACTCGGTCTCGGCGAGGGCCCGCAGCCGGGTCCGGGCCCGGGACAGCCGGGACCGCACCGTGCCGACCGGCACGCCCAGCGCCTCGGCGGCGGCCGCGTAGTCCAGGCCGGACCAGACGCAGAGGGTGAAGACCTCACGTTCGCCGCGGCGCAGCCGGCCCAGCGCGGCGGCGGCCGCCCGGAGCTGCTCGGCGTCGCGCAGCCGGTCGACGACCTCGTCGGAGAAGTCCGGCACGGTGTCGCGCAGCGGCAGCCGGGCGAGCGCGGCCTGGTGCCGCCGGGCCGCGCGCCGGGTGTTGCGCAGCACGTTGGTGGCGATGCCGAGCAGCCAGGGCAGCACGCTGTCGCCGTCGGGCCGCAGCCGCGCGCGCAGCCGCCACGCCTCGTGGAAGGTCAGCGACACCACGTCCTCGGCGGTGCTCCAGTCGGCGGTCACCCGCACGGCGTGGCGGTACACCGCGCCGGCGTGGTCGTCGAAGAGCCGGCCGAAGGCCGCGGCGTCCCCGGCACGCAGCCGCGCTCTCATCGGTAGGTCCACACTCAGTCCTGTCCGCGGGCGTGACCCGGTTCCGGTGACCTGGGTCACACTCCCAGCACGAGGCGGCGGATCACCGGGGCGGCGTCGCCGGTCGCCAACAGCACCACCCGGGTGCGCCGCCGCGCCGCGGCGTCCTCGGTCACCCGCCCGTCCGGCCCGATCCGGAGCCCGAGCTCCGGCGCGTCGAGCGGCAGCAGGTCACCGGTGGCGATGCCCGCCGCGAGCGGGTCGTGCAGCGGCACCCGGCGCTCGCCGAGCCGGGTCTCGTAGTGGTCGAGGTAGGCGACCAGCATCGCCGCCAGCGCCGCCGTCAGCGCGGTGCCGTGCGCCGCCAGCAGGGCCCGGTCCCGCTCGCCGAACCGGTGCCGCATGGTGACGTCCAGCGGCACGAGCGTCACCGGCCAGGCCGCGTCGAGCACCTCGGCCGCGGCGGCGGGATCGTTGGCGATGTTCGCCTCGGCGTGCCCGGTGATGTTGCCCGGCACCCGGACCGCGCCGCCCATGACGGTCACGGTCCGTACCAGCTCGGCCAGGCCCGGCTCCCGGCGCAGCGCGAGCGCGAGGTTGGTCAGCGGCCCGGTGGCCACCACCCGCAGCTCGCCGGGGTGCCGGCGGGCCGCCTCGATCAGCAGGTCGGCGGCGTCGCCGCCGGCCGGCTCCCGGTCCGCGCGCGGCAGTTCGATCCCGCCGATGCCGTTGCCGCCGTGTACCCGCGCCGCGCCGCCGGCGTAGCTGCCGCCGAGCGGGTGGTGCGCGCCGGCGGCGACCGGTATGTCGTCGCGGCCGGCGAGCGCGAGCAGGTCGAGGGTGTTGCGCGCGGCCTGCCCGGCGCCGGTGTTGCCGCTGACCGTGCCGACGGAGCCGAGCGCGGCGCCCGGGCGCCCGAGCAGCAGCGCCAGCGCGAGCGCGTCGTCGATCCCGGTGTCGCAGTCGAGATGGAACGGGGTCATCCGGTGATGATGGCGGACCGCGGTTGGCGCCGTCGCCCCTGGGTAACTACCACGTGTATGACGCAGTACGGAATCCACGCCTCGCACGAGCAGATCCCGCCCGCCGACCTCCTCGCCGCGGTCGTCGCCGCCGAGCGCGCCGGCTTCGAGGCGGCGATGTGCTCCGACCACTTCTCGCCGTGGAGCGCCCGGCAGGGCCAGTCGGCGTTCGCCTGGTCCTGGCTCGGCGCCGCGCTGCAGGCGACGAATCTGTCCTTCGGCGTGGTCAACGCGCCCGGCCAGCGCTACCACCCGGCGATCATCGCCCAGGCGATCGGCACCCTCGGCGCGATGTTCCCGGGCCGGTTCTGGGCCGCGCTGGGCAGCGGCGAGTACAGCAACGAGCACGTCACCGGCGGGCCGTGGCCGCGCAAGCAGGTCCGCGAGGCCCGGCTGCTGGAGTGCGTCGGCGTCATCCGCGACCTGCTGGCCGGCGAGGAGGTCACCCGCGACGGCCTGGTCACCGTCGACCGGGCCCGGCTCTGGACCCGCCCGCCGCAGCCGCCGCCCCTGATCGGCGCCGCGGTCAGCACGCGGACCGCCGCGTGGTGCGCGGGCTGGGCCGACGGCCTGGTCACCGTGAACGCGCCGGAGGAGCAGCTGCGCGCGATGATCGCGGCGTACCGGGACGCGGGCGGCCGCGGCCCGGTGTGCCTGCAGGCGCACCTGAGCTGGGCGCCGACCGAGGCCGAGGCCGAGGCGATCGCGCACGACCAGTGGCGCAGCAACATCTTCCCGCCGCCGGTCTGCTGGGACACCGAGACCGTCGAGCACTTCGACGTGATCTCCGAGCAGGTGACCATCGAGCAGGTGCGCCAGGTCGTCAACGTCTCCGCCGACCTGGAACGGCACGCCGCCTGGCTGCGCGGCTACGCCGAGTTGGGCTTCGACCGCGTCTACCTGCACCACGTCGGCCAGGACCAGCTGCCGTTCATCGAGGCCTTCGGCGCCAAGGTCCTGCCGGCCCTACGCTGATCAGCCCGGCGCGGACAGCTCGTTGTAGCCCGGCGCGCGCTCCTGGCCGGAGAGCGCGCCGATCGCGTCCATGATGGCGTCGGTCGCCTCGCGGCGGGCCCGGGCCGCCCCGCCCGCCGGCGGCGCGAAGCGCAGCGGCGGGCCGAACCGCACGGTCACCCGCCCGGGCCGCGGCAGCCGGGCACCCACCGGCTGCACCCGTTCGGTGCCGAGGACCGCGACCGGCACGACCGGCGCGCCGGAGGCGAGCGCGAGCCAGGCCACCCCGGTCCGGCCGCGGTAGAGCCGCCCGTCGCGCGAGCGGCTGCCCTCGGGATGGATGCCGAACGCCCGCCCGTCGCGCAGCACCGCCAGTGCCGTCTCGAGCGCCGCCTGCGCGGCCCGGTGCGCGCCGCGCGGCACGGCGATCGCGCCGACGGCGAGCAGCGTGGTGCCCAGCAGCCGGCCCTTGAGGCCGGGCCGGTTGAAATACTCCTCCTTGGCCAGGAACGCCACCGGGCGCGGCGACACCAGCGGGATGAGGAAGCTGTCGAGCGCCGACAGGTGGTTGGCGGCCAGGATCACCGGGCCGTGGCCGGGCACGTGCTCGCGGCCTTCCACGGTGGGCCGGAACATCAGCCGGGACAGCGGCACCAGCATCGCCCGGGCGATCCGCGTCAGCATCTCAGCGCTCCACATAGGCGTCGACGGCCGCGCACAGCAGCGGCCCGGGGTCGTCGGTGTCGACGGTCATCTGCAGGCTGCCCCACAGCCAGAGCTGGGCGATCCCGTGCAGGTTGGCCCAGAGCGCCCCGGCGGCGACGGTCGCGTCGCCGGCGCCGGGCCGGGCCCGGCCGACCAGCTTCACCAGTACGGCGAAGAGCGGCTTGGTGGCGGCGCGCAGACCCTCCTGGTTGCCGCGCAGCAGCTCGTGCCGGAACATCAGCTCGAACATGCCGCGCTCGGTGCGCGCGAAGTCGAGATAGAGCCGCCCGAGCGCGAGCAGCCCGTCGCGCGGATCGCCGTCCACCTCGAGCGCGCCGATCCGCTCGCTCAGCCGCTCGTAGCCGACCCGGGCGACGGCGGCCAGCAGATGCCGGTGCGTGGGGAAGTAGCGCCGCGGCGCACCGTGCGACACCCCGGCGCGCCGCGCGATCTCCCGCAGCGACAGCGCCTCGGTGCCCTCGGCGGCGACCAGCGCGACCCCGGTCTCGACGAGGCGGGCACGTAACTCATCGGGCATGGAGAATGTCTACCAGCACGCGTAGACAGTGTCTACCTGTCCGCCGGTGATCTACGATCCACCGGTGGGATCTCGGGCGAATGTCGCGGTCAGGCAGAACGGCGAGTGGACGCACGGCGGCAGCAACGGGATGGGTTACAGCCTCGACGCATGGCTCGCGCTCGGTCCCGATCCCGCTCTGGCGGTCATGCGATCGTTTCCCGCGTGGAAGCGGGACGAGTGGCAGGCCGAGTCCTCGTGCGAGGCGGGGGCGCTGATCGACCTCGACGCCGACGATCTGCTGGTCTTCCTCAACGTCGACTACGACCGGCGCCTCGCCGCCATGGCCGGGTATCGGCGTACCTGGCCGGGCTGGACGATCCGCTGGGCCTTCGACGGCATCGCCGACGTGACCGGCGCGCTCGGCCTGGACCGGGCCGTCGTCGAGCCTGAGCCGTGGGACCACACCGACCTGTTCCGGTGGGGTCGTGCGGGCGCCGCCGAGCCGTTCGAACCGCGCTACCTGGTCACGGTCGGCGACACCGCGTACGGCTTGGACGTCTGGGCGGTGCAGCCGTGGCAGATCGGTCCCGACCTGCTCGATCAGCTGACCGGCCTCCCTCAGCCGTCGGCCTGGGGTCAGGTGCCGCGCGGTGGACTGCACCTGGATCCCACCGCTCGCCGTGCCGGTGTCTGGTCGATCGAACCGGTCCTCGGCCTGCGCGAGCGGTTCGCCGACCGCTGGCCGGGCTGGACCCTCGAGTTCTGGGAAGACCGCTACCAGGAACAGGAACGCCGGTGCGCCGGGGCGTTCCGCTTCCCCGACCCGGCTCCCGCCGTCGAGCGGTGCGGGGACGACCTCGCGTGGCGGGCGATGGAGCATTGGCTCCCGGCAACCGTGGAGTGCGGCGACAGCCGGCCCAAGCAGTACGGGAATCGTGATCCGCTCTACGGCATGGGTGACGCCGGGCTGACCATCGCCGAGCTGCAACGACTCGGGGAACTGCTACTCGGCCCCGGCCACCGGAGCCGGCCCTTGGACGTCGCCGCGTACGCGCGTCGCCACTACGGAGACTGAGCACCGCCCGGCGCTCTCCCGGTTCAGTCGCGGGGGATCGGCGGTGCCCAGTGCGGGCGGGGGATGAGGCAGAACGGGTGGCCGGCGGGGTCGGCGAAGACGTTCGGGCCGGGTAGCTCGGTCGCGCCGAGGCGCAGTACCGCGGCGCGGGCCGCCTCGATGTCCTCCACCATCACGTCGAGGTGGAGTTGCTGGGGGAGTGCGGGGTCCGGCCAGGTCGGCGGGCGGTGGTCCGGCGCGCGCTGGAACGCCAGCCCGGACGCCCGGTCGCTGACGGAGACGACGGCGAAGTCCTCGTCGCGGTAGGTGATCTCCTGGCCGAGCAGCCGGCTGTAGAACGTGGCCAGCGCCAGGGGGTCGGGGCAGTCGAAGATCACGTGGTGCGTCCGGCCGATCGGCATGGTTCCTCCCGGGGTCGTGTCGAGAACGGTGAGGCGGGCACGACTCATGAGCATGACGAAGTTCCTGCTGATCCAGCACCACGTCGCCATGGGCACCTGGGCGCCCGCCGACATCCGGCGCCACTACGAATACCAGGCGTCGCTGGACGACGAGCTCGCGGCGGCGGGTGAGCTGGTGGAGACGCAGGGGCTCGCGGGCCTCGCCCGCCTGGTCACCGGCGACGGCGTGGCCGCGGCGGGCGGGATGCCGGTGCTGGCCGGGTACCGGGTCGTCGACGTGGAGTCGCAGGAGCGGGCCCTGGCTATCGCGGCCCGGGCCGCGGCGGCGCCCGGGCCCGGCGGGGCGCCGCTGTGTCAGCCGATCGACGTCCGGCAGCTGCTGACGCCGTGAGAGCGCTTTCTCGGCGAAACCGGTTCCGTGCCCGAGATTCGGGACCCTGGCATGGGAAAGCGCTCTCCGGCAGCGGATCCTTTCGCCATCCTTAAGTTGGTCGATGTCTGCTTGCGTTCACCGCGTTTAAGTTTGATAACTGTTAAGTCCTCTTCCGGTTACATCCCCACCCGGAGTCCGTCATGCGCAGATCCCCCAGCCGCGCGCTGCTCGCCGCCGGCACCGTCGTCGTCGCCGTCCTCGCGGCGGTCGCCGCCGCGATCGCCGCGCCCCAGGCCGCCACCGCCGCCGTCTTCAACCATCCGGGCGTGCTGCTCAGCCGCGCCCAGCTCGACTTCGTCAAGGGCCGGGTCGCGGCGCAGGCACAGCCCTGGACCGCTGCATACCAGCAGATGACGGCCAGCCGGTACGCCTCGCTGTCGCGTACGCCGAAGCCGCGCGCGACCGTCGAGTGCGGCTCGTACTCCAACCCGAACTACGGCTGCACCGACGAGCGCGAGGACGCCATCGCGGCGTACACCGACGCGCTGGCCTGGTACATCACCGGAAACCCGGCGTACGCGGCCAAGGCGATCGAGATCATGGACGCCTGGTCCGCCACCATCCGGAACCACACCAACAGCAACGCGCCGCTGCAGACCGCCTGGGCCGGCTCGGTGTGGCCCCGGGCCGCGGAGATCATCAGGTACACCTACCCGAGCTGGCCCCAACAGGCGCGCTTCGCCACCATGCTGCGCACCGTCTACCTGCCCGTGGTCATCCCCGGCATTCACAGCAACGGCAACTGGGAGCTGTCGATGATGGAGGCCGCGGTCGGCATCTCCGTCTTCCTCGACGACCGCGCCAGCTACGACCGGGCCGTCAACCGGTTCAAGCTGCGCGCCGCCTCCTACGTCTACATCGCCGCGGACGGCGCGCAGCCGAAGTACCCGCCGGCCGGCGGCATCGACACCCGCGCCGAGCTGATCAGCTACTGGCAGGGCCAGAGCACGTTCGTGGACGGCCTCTCCCAGGAGACCTGCCGCGACTTCACCCACACCGGCTACGGCATCTCCGCGATCGCGCACGTCGCCGAGACGAGCCGCATCCAGGGCGGCGACCTCTACCCCGAGCTGCAGGACCGGCTGCGGCACGCGCTGGGCTTCCACACCAAGTTCGAGAACGGCGTCGCGGTGCCGGCGAACATCTGCGGCGGCAGCGTCACCCGGGGCCTCGGACCGGTCACCGAGGTCGCCTTCAACGCGCTGCACGACCGCCTGGGCATCGCGATGGCCAACACCGAGACGTACACGGTCGCCCGGCGCCCGCAGGGCAGCAACAACCTCTTCGTCGCGTGGGAGACCCTCACCCACGCCGGCAACCCCGCCTGATCCCCGAAAGGTCTCCATGAATCCCCCCGCAAAGCGCGTCGCCGCGGTGCTGGTCTCCGCCCTGGTCGTCGTGGCGCTCGGCATCGCCGGCGTCACGAGGGCCGAGGCGGCCACCACCGGCACCGTGGTCAGCTCCGCCAACGGCAAGTGCCTCGACGTCACCGGCGGCTCGACCGCCAACGGCAACCTGCCGCAGATGTGGACCTGCTCGGCCGGTCCCAACCAGACCTGGACGCACGGCGACGACAAGTCGCTGCGCGGCCTGGGCAAGTGCCTCGACGTGGCCAACAGAGCCGTGAACGACGGCGCAGTCGTGCACCTGTGGGACTGCTTCGCCGGGCTGACCAGCCAGCAGTGGACGTACACGGCCGGGCGTGACCTGGTCAACGTCAAGGCGAACAAGTGCCTCGACATCAAGGACAACAACCTCGCCGACGGCGCGAAGCTGCAGCTCTGGACGTGCGGCGGCGGCGCCAACCAGAAGTGGACGGTCTCCGGCGGCCCGACCGTCCCGCCGACGACCGTCCCGCCGGGCAGCGGCAACCCCGACCTCGGCCCGAACGTGACGATCTTCGACCCGTCGATGTCGCAGTCGACCATCCAGAACCGGCTCAACACCGTCTTCAACCAGCAGGTGGCCAACCAGTTCGGCAACGCGCGGTACGCGCTGCTGTTCAAGCCGGGCTCGTACAACGTCGATGCGAACGTCGGCTTCTTCACCCAGGTGGCGGGCCTGGGCCTGACCCCGGACGCGGTGAACATCAACGGCGCGGTGCACGCCGAGGCCGACTGGTGGCCGGACGGCTCGCAGAACGCCACCCAGAACTTCTGGCGCTCGGCCGAGGGCCTCTCGGTGACGCCGCCCGGCGGGCTCGACCGGTGGGCCGTCTCGCAGGCCGCGCCGTACCGCCGGATGCACGTGCGCGGCAACCTGGCGCTCTCCGACGGCGGCTGGTCCTCCGGCGGCTGGATGTCCGACACCAAGATCGACGGGCAGATCCAGTCCGGCTCGCAGCAGCAGTGGATCACCCGTAACTCGCAGCTGGGCTCCTGGTCCGGCTCGAACTGGAACCAGGTCTTCGTCGGCACCTCCGGCGCGCCGGCCAACAGCTTCCCGAGCCCGCCGTACACGACGGTCAACCAGACGCCGGTGGTCGCGGAGAAGCCGTACCTGTACGTCGACTCGGCCGGCGCCTACCAGGTGTTCGTGCCCGCGCTGCGGACCAACTCCGCCGGCACCACCTGGGCGAACGGCAACCCGGCCGGGCAGTCGCTCGCGATCGGCACGTTCTTCGTGGTCCGGCCGGGCGAGACCGCGGCGAACATCAACGCGGCCCTGGCCGCGGGCAAGAACCTGCTGGTGACGCCCGGCGTGTACAACCTCAACCAGACGATCAACGTGACCCGGGCCGGCACCGTCGTGCTCGGCCTCGGCCTGGCCACGTTCGTGCCGCAGAACGGCATCGCCGCGATGACGGTCGCCGACGTCGACGGCGTGCGCGTCGCCGGGCTGCTCTTCGACGCCGGTACCACCAACTCGCCGGTGCTGATGGAGGTCGGCCCGAGCGGCTCGTCGGCGAACCACGCCGCCAACCCCACGGTGCTGTCCGACGTGTTCTTCCGGATCGGCGGCGCGATCGCCGGCAAGGCGTCGGTGAGCCTGCGCATCAACAGCGACAACGTGATCGGCGACCACGCCTGGATCTGGCGCGCCGACCACGGCAACAACAACACGGTCGGCTGGAACATCAACACGGCGGCGAACGGCCTGACCGTCAACGGCGACAACGTGACGTTCTACGGCCTCTTCGTCGAGCACTACCAGCAGTACCAGACCGTCTGGAACGGCGAGAACGGGCGCACGTACTTCTACCAGAACGAGATGCCCTACGACCCGCCGAACCAGGCCGCCTACATGAACGGCTCGACGCAAGGCTGGGCGGCGTACAAGGTGGCCGACTCGGTCGACAACCACGAGGCGTGGGGCCTGGGCTCGTACGCGTACTTCAACGTCAACCCCAGCGTGGTCAACGCCCGCGCGTTCGAGGTGCCGGTGAAGTCCGGCGTCCGGTTCCGCAACATGGTGACGGTGTCGCTCGGCGGCACCGGCACGATCTCGCACGTCATCAACAACACGGGCGCCGCGGTCAACAGCGGCCACCAGGTCACGCACCTGGTCAGCGGTCCATAGCCGACCGGCACGGCCCGCCGGAAGGCGGGCCGTGCCGGCCGTACAGTCGGCACCTGATGGATGTCGTGTGGGAGATCGTGCTCCGATGACCGGTGATCTGTCGTCGACGCTGCTGCCGGCCTCCGCGGCGGCGTTCCTGCTGGCGGTGTTGTCCGCGGTGGCGGGTTTCGGCGGTGGGGTGTTGCTGTTGCCGGTGTTCACGGCGCTGTTCGGGCTACGGGTGGCGGTGCCGATGCTGACGTTGACGCAGGTGTCGAGCAACGCGTTCCGGGTGTGGCTCAATCGCGGGGAGCTGCGTTGGCGGTTGATCGGCTGGTTCGCGGTGGGTGCGGTGCCGCTCGCGGTCGCCGGTGGGCTGTTGCTGGCGCACGCACCGCTGGGGCCGCTCAAGCGGCTGCTGGGCGGGTTCCTGATCGCAGTGGTGATCTGGCGGCGGTGCAATCCGCATCCGCGCAGGCCGACCGATCGCAGCTTCGCCGCGGTGGGGGCCGCCTCCGGGCTGGGCTCGGCGTTGCTCGGCTCGGTCGGACCGTTGACCGCGCCGTTCTTCCTGGCGTACGGGTTGACCCGCGCGGCGTACATCGGCACCGAGGCGGCCGGTGCGATGACGATGCACCTGTCGAAGCTCGCCGCCTACGGCGCGGGGGATCTGCTGGCCGGCCGGGTGCTGCTGTTCGGGGTGGCGTTGACGCCGGCCACGTTGGCCGGGGCGTGGGTGGGTAAAAGGATCGTCGGGCGGATCAGCGACCGGGTGTTCGTGATCCTGGTCGAGATCGGCCTGCTCGCCGCGGGCGTGCTGTTCCTGGCCGGGTTGTGACGGCGGCACCGGTGCAACCGCGACAACCCGACCGACCTTCAAGGACAGGACTAGCGCTTCCAGAACGCCTTGCGCGCGGGCGGCGGCGCGAACGCCTCCAGGGTCGCGCGGGCCAGGGCCCACTTCTCCTCGAGGCCGCCGCCGGCCCGCAGCCGCTCGACCAGGTCGCGCAGGCCCTTCAGCTCGTCGCCGGGCACCCCCTCGAGCAGGGCGCCGAGCCGGCTCGCCAGGTCGGCGAGCAGGTCGCGGCGTTCGCGCGCCGGGCGCCCCTCGGCGTCGCGCAGCCGGCCGGCCTCGACCTCGACGACGGCGCCCAGGTCGGTCACCGTCGGGCCGGCGCTCTTGCGCGCCGCGGCGCGGCCGGGGCGGCCCGGCGCGGCGAGGCCGGCCGGCATCGCCGCGAACGGCGCCGGTCCGCTGCGCGCCATGGGCGCGAAGCCGGCGCCGCCGGGCGCGGGCGGCGGCAGCGGCGCGGCGGCCTCGGCGAGCGCGAACGGCGGCGGCGCCACCGCGCACGGGACGGCCGTCGCCTCGTCGAACATGTCCCAGCCGGACGGCGCCTCGACGGGCTGGGTCACCCGGCGGGTCTGTCCGCCCTCGTTGACCACCCGGCTGTCCACGGCGACGAACGCGGTGAACCGGCACAGCACCCCGTGGCGCAGGGAGGTGGCGACGATGCTCTTCTCCAGGTCGCTCTCGCCGGCCGCGTACCGGTCCTCGAGCTCGCGCAGGCGGGACCGGGCCCACTGGGCGGTGACGGCCGGCTCGGCGCTGTGCCGCACCGGGACCCGGCGGACGAACTCCCGCTCGTCGCCGTCGCGCCCGCGCACCGTCAGGGCGGCGCCCGCCGCGCCGCTGTAGCGGCCGAAGACCACCAGCGGCACGCCGGGGAAGACGGTCCGCGGCGCCGCCGACTCGACGGTGAAGCCCTCGCCGGTGATCGTCACGTCGGTGAGCGCGGGCGCGGCGATGCGCCGGTGAATCTGCTCCATCGCCTCGTCGAGGCGGTCCTCGCTCTCCACCAGCTCGCAGCGGCCGGCGCCGAGCGCGGCGAGCCGGCCAAGGAACCCGGCGTTGACCGCCCGGTCGATGCCGACCGTGTGCACCCGGGTGGTGCCGACCAGCGGCGTGATCTCGGCGAGGATCTGGTCCTCGTTGCCGACCTGCCCGTCGGTGACCAGCACGAGGACCCGGTCCCGGCCGCTGGAGTCGGCCAGCAGGGCCAGCCCCTCGCGCAGCGGGGTGAGCAGCTCGGTGCCGCCGCGGGCGTCGGCGCGCGACAGGTGCTCGACCGCGCGGAAGCGGTGCCGGTCGCTCGCGTCGCTCAGGCCCCCGCCGAGGTCGGCGGGCCGGTCGACCTGGTGGTCGAAGGTGAGCACCGCGAAGCGGTCGCCGGCGGTGAGGGTGTCGACCACCCGGGCTGCGGCGCGGCGGGCGGCGACCATCTTCCAGCCGCCCATGCTGCCGGAGCGGTCCAGCAGCAGCACGACGTCGCGCTCCCGGGCGGTGCCGGCGTCGTCCGGCGGCACGAGGACCAGCTGGTAGGTGCCCTCGGCGCCGTCGGGCACGTACACCGCGCCGGAGCCGTCGCCCGCGTACGGCAGGCGCAGGATGAAGTCGCGGTCGGCGCGCTCGCCCGGCGCGATCTCGATCCGGGTGCCCTCGCGGGTCACGGTGTGCAGGCTCGAGCGGATCTCGCCGAGCCCCAGCCCGGCCGGGTCGACGTCGACGCCGAGGGTGAGCCGCAGCGGGTTGGGGAACCCGGGCAGCAGCACCGGGGGAGTGATGCGGGAGGCGTCCGGCACCGCGTCGGTGTCGACGGCCTGCCCCGAGCCGACGGCCGGGCCGGGCAGCGGCGTGCCCGGCACGTAGCGCGGGGCGACGACCAGCGGGAACCGGAACGTGGCGGCGCCGTCCTCCCAGGGCAGCGGCCCGACCAGGACCAGCTCGACGGTGACCCGCTCGCCCGGCAGGATGTTGCCGGCCCGCATCGTGAAGACGTCGGGGCGCTCCTCCTCGGCGATGGACGCGCGCCGGCCGGACTCGATCGCCCGGTCGTAGGCCTCCCGCGCCGCCGCGCGCTCGCGCAGCTCCGCCGCGACCGTGCGCCCGTCCGCGGTCATGGTCATGCCCGTCACCGCGGCGCGGTCGGGCAGCGGGAAGACGTAGGTCGCCTCGAGCGCGGTGTCGAAGGCGTTGACGAACTCGGTGGTCACCGTCGTGCGGGCGACCAGCCCGCTGATCGCGGCCCGCACGTCGAGGCGGTCCAGCGGGAGGTTGCCGCGGTCGGTGCGCAGGCAGCCGAGGCCGGCGTCGGGCAGGATCCGGATCCGCTCGATCTCCGCGGCATCCATCGGCGTGACGGAAAGGGTCATGACGGGCTCCCATCATCGGGGTTCTCGCAGGTCAGCAGGCCGCGTTCGGCGAGGAGTTCGAGCAGGGGCCGCGCGGCGCCGGCGATGGCGGCGTAGTCGGCGGCGCCGGGGGACACCGGGAGGACCAGGATCGCGCCGCCGCCCAGTGCGACGCCGCCCACCGGGCGTGCCGTCGAGCTGGCCGGCGCGGGGGCCGGCGCGGCGGCCCAGAACCGCGGGCGCGCCGGGCTGTCGGACACCCCGGGCGCGTCGGAGACGGTCAGCAGTTCGTCCGGCACCCGGGCGACGAGCCGCAGGTCGGCGTCCGCGGCGCCGGCGAGCTCGGCCTGGATCGCGGCGAGCGAGTGCCCGTCGGCCTGGCGGCGCTTGAGCGCCACCAGCTGCAGCAGGTGCCGCGGTCCGTAGAGCGCCGTCCGCCCCCGCATGCCGGCGGGGCGGTCGACCAGGCCGGTCGTCGTGTACCACCGGATGGCGCGGCGGTCGGGCACGTCGCGGATCCGGCCGTTGGGCGCGCCGGGGTACTCGGCGGCGAGGGCCCGGCCCACCCGCTCCACCAGCTCGTCCATCGTCCACATGCCCGTAATGCTGACACTGTTTCATTGACAGTGTCAATGTTTTTCCCGGCCGATTTCGCTTTGCCGGGCCCGGAGTCGGCCGATGCTGGGTTTGTGGGCGTCTACGCGAAGCTGATGGATCCCGCCGCCTGCGAGGCGGTGTACGACGCCACGATCGCGGCGAACCCGGACGCCTTCATCGGTGCCGTCTCCATGGCCGGCCAGCTGGTGGCCTCGCCGGAGGGCTTCGGGGTCGAGGAGGGCCTGCGCCAGATCGTCGGCGTGCAGTCGGCGCTGGCCCTGGTGGTCCCGGAGGACGCCAGGATCGCGATCGACGCCTGGCACGTCGCGCTCAACGAGGGCGTCACGAGCTGCCTGGTACACCCCGCCGCCGCGCCGACCGAGCTGGTCCGGATGCACCTGATCGACATGCGGCGCCGGTTCGGCGTCTTCGCGGCCATCCTCACCGGCCTGCAGGGCCGGCCCGACGGCATGGCGCTGGAGTACGCGCCGCCGCGCCCACGCCTGATCTCGATGCGCAAGAACCAGGCCGCCGTGATCACCGCGGCCGACCCGGAGATCTCGCTGGTGCTCGGCTGGTCCGCGGACGAGCTGATCAACACGCGCGCGATCGACCTCGTGCACCCCGACGACCACGGCCGGGCCATCGCCAGCTGGGTGGATCTGCTGGGCACGCCGCTCGGCGAGACCCGCCGGGTCCGGCTGCGCCACCTGCACCGCGACGGGCACGCGGTCTGGATGGAGGTCAGCAACCACAACATGCTCGCCGACCCCGACCGGCCGGCCGTGGTCGCCGAGATGCTCGACATCTCCGACGAGATGGCCGCGCAGGAGGCGATGCGGGCCGGCGAGCAGCTCATGCGCCGGCTCACCGAGACGGTCCCGATGGGCATCGTGCAGATCGACGCCGACCGCCGGATCGTCTACCAGAACGAGCGCGCCGCCCGGGCGCTGGGCGCCGGCATCGGCGAGTTCCTGGACGAGAAGTGCCTGAGCCCGATCGTGTCCGCCGAGCGGCCGTCCGTCGACGCGGCCATCGCCGCGGTGCTGGGCGCCGGCCACGACGTCGACGTCGAGTACGGCCACCGCGCCTCGGGCGACCTGCGCCGGGTCCGGGCCAACCTGCGCAGCCTGACGGCCGAGTCCGGCGAGGTGACCGGGGCGATCATCTGCCTCACCGACATCACCGACGACGTACGGCTGCGCGACGAGCTCAAGGTGCGCGCGACCTACGACGCGCTGACCGGCTGCCGCAACCGCGCCTCGACGCTGACCGCGCTGCAGGAGGCGCTGACCGGTCGCGGCCGCACCCGCGGCACCGCGGTGATCTTCATCGACCTCAACAAGTTCAAGGAGGTCAACGACCGGTACGGCCACGCGGCCGGCGACGAGCTGCTGACCTACGTGGCCGGCCGGCTGCGCGCCTCGGTCCGCGAGGGCGACGTGGTCGGCCGCTTCGGCGGCGACGAGTTCGTGGTGATCTGCGCCGACGTGCCCGGCCCCGGGCGGGCCCGGCGGATCGGCGAGTCCCTGGTCGCCGCCCTGGAGGCGAGCCACCTGGACGTCGCGGGGGAGCGGCTGCTGCCGCAGGCCAGCATCGGCGTCGCCTGGGGCGACCCGGACACCGGCTCACCGCACCTGCTGATCGCCCGCGCCGACGCCGCCATGTACGCGGCCAAGAACGCCGGCACCGGCCGCCTGGCCCTGGCGCTCGCCGACTGAGCTACCCGCCGCCGCCCGGCTGAACGACGCCGTTGACCGTCAGCGTGTACGGCGCGTACTGCTTGATCGTCCCGGTCGGCTCGTCGTAGGCGACGATCGCGACCACCTTCCGGTACGGCCGCAGCGCCCCGAACTGCGCGAGCGGCACCTGCCGCGCCCGGCGCCCCCGCTCGTCCAGGCCGACCAGCCGCACGTTCCACGCGTGCACCCGCTGCGGCACGATCTGCGTCGGCGAGCGCAGGCCGTCCAGCGTCGAGCCGTCGGTGACGGTCTTCCCGCCGAGCCGCACGCCGTCGATCAGCCACCCGCCCTTGTTGACCGACGCGTCGCTGACGTAACGGAAGCCGATCAGAATCCGCTTCCCGGCGTACCCGGAAAGGTCGTAGGTGGTCTCGGCGAAGCCGCCGCTCTCGCCGCTGACCGCGGGGCCGAGCGGCCCCTGCACCGTCCGGTCCCCGGCGACGGCGGTGTACGTGTGCCCGCCGTCGGCCGAGACGGTCACGTAGCCGAAGTCGTACCCGGTCTCGGTGGCGTACTTCTGCCGTACCCGCAGGACCGGATCCGCGGCCGGCACGCTCGCCGCGACCACCGCCGCCACGTCGAGATCGGTGGCGTCGCCGGAGAAGAGCGCGCCGTCGCGCACGGTCCACTTCAGACCCTGCACCGGCAGGGTGCGCGCGCCGGAGAAGCGCACCGACCGCAGCTGCGAGCCGCTCAGCGGCCGGCCGGCGGCGTTGCGCAGCCGCACGTAGTCGGCGCCGTTGGGCGCCGCGCCCGGGTCGTCGTAGGCGGCGGGCTCGGCCAGGTTCACCGTCGACCGCAGGCTCGGCGAGATCACCCGCCGCCGCGGCACGCCGACCATCACCCCGTCGGGCGAGTCGCCGACCACCTTGTCGACCAGGGTCATCGTCTGGAAGTCGTGGATGACCTGATACAGGTTCACGTCGTCGCCCAGCGCCGCGGACACCCCGGCCAGGCCCTGGTCCGCGCCGTCGCGGTGCAGCCGCGACAGCGCTTCGGGGCCGAAGCGGTCCCGCAGGTAGAGCATGAACTGGTACGCGTTGCCGTAGTCGGCGAGCACGTCGATCGGCTCGCCCTCGTCCCAGAGGTTCAGCGAGTTCTGCGGCCCGCCGCACGGGCGCGGGTTGGTGTTGTAGCGGGTGCGCACATCGCCGAAGCCCTGGAAGCAGGCCAGGTGGGCGTCCATCCCGGCGTGGTACACGGTCGCGGTGCCGTCGACGTACCCGACCAGGGTCTGCGCGTAGTCGGACAGGCCCTCGTTGACCCAGAGCTCCTCGTCCGGGTCGGTGTACGACTGCAGCAGGTGCTGCCACTCGTGCGCGAACGTGCCCTCGTACATCCGGGGCCGCGCGGGCCGGCTGGTGCACAGGTCGCCGGTCGGCTCGTCGGGCGGGTTGGCCCCGGTGCGGTGCTTCCAGTCGTACACGTCGATCGTCATGACGTTGCGGTCGACCAGGTCGTCGACCTGCGCGGAGAAGAAGCCGGCGATGTAGGACTGCGCCTTCGGGAAGTCGTAGAAGTTGTCGTCGCGGACGTTGTCCAGCAG
Organism: Actinoplanes sp. NPDC049668; assembly: GCF_044465445.1. Classification (NCBI taxonomy): domain Bacteria; kingdom Bacillati; phylum Actinomycetota; class Actinomycetes; order Micromonosporales; family Micromonosporaceae; genus Actinoplanes; species Actinoplanes sp. NPDC049668. Next base: position 694,510 of record NZ_JBITLR010000005.1, on the reverse strand, counting down.
GGTGACGGTCCGGGCGCCGTCGCCGGTGAAGTCCTCGTCGTGCAGCTGCGCCTTGCTGCCGTCGCGCTCCCGCGGCGTGCTGAACGCGGCCGTCTCGCGCGGCCAGATGTTCCCGTCGAACTCCGCGATGAGCCCGGCGATCTGCGCGTCCGTCACCTCGGTCGAGGAGGCCGGGCGGCAGTCGCCGGCGGGGAAGGCGACGTCCTCGGCGACCCAGACCTCGATGTGCTTCCCGATGCCGCGCAGCGTGTAGTCCTTGCGGTAGACGCCGCCGTCGATCTCGTCGAGCGCGACCCACTTCCGGACGGTGCCGACGGCGGGTGCCGGGCCGGCGGTCCGGGCCCGCTGCGGTGCGCCCTCGCGCCCGGCGCCCAGCTTCGAGACGTCGAGGTGCTTGCGGGTCAGCTCCCGGGTGTCGTCGAACGGCGGGTGGACCGGGGCCGCTTGCGCGGCGGAGGCCATCGGCATCAGCGGCAGGATCAGCAGCGCGACCGCGGCGAGACGGAGGCGGGGAAGAGAGGGGCGCACGGAAGGGACGCTACCCGGATCAAGCCCCCAAAAGGGGCAAGACGCGACCTACTCGAAGAGGGAATGATCGCGGCCGCCGTCGTCGCGCCGCCGGGCCCGCCGGCGCAGCTGCACCACGACCAGGTCGACCGCCGCCACCAGCGCCCACCCGGCCAGCAACCAGCCGGGCATGGTCCAGCCCGCGTGCCACAGCACGACGGCCAGGACCGAGCACACCACGAGGCCGAACGCGGCCAGCGCCAGGCGCAGATTCAGCGCGCTGTAGGGCCGGTCGACGGTGCCCCGGCGGCCGGGCGGCTGCGACCCGATCGGCATGGATCGAGCCTAGCCGCCCGGACACCGCATCGGTCAGGACACCTCGCGCCGGAGCACCCGCACGGTGCCCAGGGCCAGCGGCAGGGCCACCCAGACCAGGGCGGCGACGCCGAAGCGTGCCCACTGCTCGCCGGTCATCCCCGGCTCGCTCAGCGGCACCGAGGTCATGTTGATGTCGACCCAGCCCGCGGCGGTGTGCAGCCACTTCACCATCTCGCCGAGCACCGTCCAGACCGTCGGGATGGCGAAGTACAGCACGATCGCCAGCGGCGAGTTCATCAGCAGGGCGCCGAACGCCGAACCCATCAGCACGAACACGATCTGGTTGACGAGCAGCTGACCCACCAGGGCGGCCTCGATGTGCCAGTCGCCGTCGCCGCCCGTACCGATGGCGATCAGGTTGCCGGCCGCGGACAGCGCGGCCGCCGCGGCCGTGGTCGCGATCGCGATCAGCACGGCCGCGATCAGCTTCGCCGCGACGACCCGCCCGCGCCGGGGCACGAGGGTGAACGTGGTCAGCGCGGTCCGCTGCGACCACTCGCTGGTCATCGACAGGATGCCGAGCACCGGCAGCAGCACGCTCGCCGGCACCAGGCCGAAGGCGAGGAAGCCCCGGTAGGTCTGCTCGGCGTCCGGCGCCGCGAACAGCATGATCGCGGCGGTGCCGGCCGCGGCCAGCCCGATGACGATCAGCAGCCACAGCCCCGAGCGGGTGTCGGCCAGCTTGCGCAGCTCCACCAGGATCAGGCGCCACAGCGGGATCTCGCCGCGGCCGCCGTCGGGCTCGGGCGCGACGTCCACCGCGCCGGAAGGTGCGTGCTGAAGTGCGGTCATCGGACTGCCTCCCGAACGGTGTCGCCGGCGGTCAGGGTCAGGAACATCTGCTCGAGCCCGCCGCTTCCGGCCGGGCGCAGCTCCAGCAGCACCAGGCCCGCGCCGGCCGCGGCCCGGCCGATCGTCTCCGCGTCGGCCTGCACGACGACGCCCCCGTCGGTCGTCGCGGTGCCGGTCAACCCGGCGCCGGCGAGCACCGCGTCCAGGGCGGGCCGGTCCAGCGCCCGCACCAGCGTGCCGGTGCCGGCCAGCAGCTCGTCCTTGTCGCCCTGCGCGACGATCCGCCCGCCGCCGATGACGATCAGCCGGTCCGCGACCGCCTCCACCTCGCGCAGCAGGTGCGAGGAGAGCAGCACGGTGCCGCCGCGGTCCGCGAAGTCGCGCAGCAGCCCGCGCATCCAGAAGATCCCCTCCGGGTCGAGGCCGTTGGCCGGCTCGTCCAGGATCAGAATCCCGGGATCACCCAACATCGCGTACGCGAGCCCGAGCCGCTGCCGCATGCCCAACGAGTACGCCTTCACCCGCCGCTTGGCCGCCGTGCTGTTGAGCCCCACCCGCTCCAGGCTCGCCTCCACCCCACGCCGGTCGACGCCCATCGTCATCGCGGCCAGGGTCAGAACCTCCCTTCCGGTACGCCCGGAGTGCTGCGCCGACGCGTCCAGCAGCACCCCGATGCGCCGCCCGGGGTTGCCCATCCGCCGGTACGCCCGCCCGTCGACGGTGGCGGTGCCGGAGGTGGGCGGGGTGAGCCCGCAGATCATCCGCATGGTGGTGGACTTGCCCGCGCCGTTCGGGCCGAGGAAGCCGGTCACCGTGCCGGGCCGGCAGGTGAAGGAGACGTCGTCGACGGCCGGGTGGCTCCCGTACCGTTTGCTCAGGTGTTCAACCGTGATCATGCGTCTCAGCGTGCCGCCGCCGGGCGGCCGGCCGCGTCGGCCGCGGGTCGGCGCCGGCGAACCTTGGTCTAACGCCGGTAGAGACTTTGGTCGGTATCGGGCGGCGGCGTGCGGTCCGTAGCATGGCGCTCGTGGGGGACCTGGCGGTGTCGGTGCGCGGCGGACGGCCGCCGGAGTACCGGTGGCTGCTTCCGGCGTCGCTGCTCGACGACCCGGACCGGCCGCCGGCGGCCCGCTCGACCCGCGACTGGGCCATCGACGCGCTCTGCTTCGCGCTCGGCCTCGGCTGGGCCCTGCTCGCCACCGCCGACCTGCTGAGCGGGAACCCGACACTGGTGCAGGAGTGGGCGGACACCCCGCGCTGGCTGATCTGGCTGGACCTGGTGGCCGGGGTCGTGCTCTCGATCGCGCTCTGGTGGCGGCGGCGCTGGCCGGTCTACCTCGCCCTGCTGGCCGTCGTCGCCGGCGTCTTCACCGTCGCCGGCGCGATCGCCGGCCTGATCCTGTTCTTCACGGTCGCGGTGCACCGCAGGTTCGCGGTGACGGCGGCGGTGAACGCCGCCGCCGTGCTCACCAGCGCGGTCTTCTGCCTGCTGCGGCCCGAGGCGAGCGCGAGCTTCTGGGAGTCGATGGTCTGGAGCACGGCGTTCCTGGCGATCGTGATGCTCTGGGGCATGGTCATGCGGTCCCGACGGCAGCTCGTGCTGTCGCTGCGGGACCGGGCCGAGCGCGCCGAGTCCGAGCAGCGGCTGCGGGTCGTGCAGGCCCGGGCCCTGGAACGCACCCGCATCGCCCGGGAGATGCACGACGTGCTCGCGCACCGGATCTCCCTGCTGAGCCTGCACGCCGGCGCCCTGGAGATCCGCCCCGACGCGGCGCCCGCCGAGGTGGCCGGCGCGGCCGGGGTGATCCGGGCCAGCGCGCACCAGGCACTGCAGGATCTGCGCGAGGTGATCGGCGTGCTGCGCGAGCCGGCCGACGACGACCGGCCGGAGCGCCCGCAGCCGACCCTGTGCGAGCTGCCCGCGCTGGCCGACGAGTCCCGGGCCGCGGGGGCGAAGGTCCGCCTCGACATGCGGGTCGACGACTCGGCGCCGCTGCCGGACGGTGCCGGGCGGACCGCGTACCGGATCGTGCAGGAGGGTCTCACCAACGCCCACAAGCACGCGCCCGGCACGGCGGTGCGGGTCACCGTCGAGGGGGCGGCCGGCGTCGGGCTGACCATCGACGTGCGCAATCCGGCCCCGGTCGGCCGCGCCGTCCTGGCCATCCCCGGCACCGGAACCGGCCTGGTCGGGCTCGTCGAGCGCGCCACCCTCTCCGGCGGCCGCCTGGTGCACGGGCACACCCCCGACGGCGAGTTCGCGCTGCGCGCCTGGCTGCCCTGGGCCGGGCCGGCGTGACCGGACCGGTGCGGGTGCTGATCGTCGACGACGACGCCCTGGTCCGCGCGGGCCTGACGATGATCCTGTCCGGCGCCGAGGACATCGCCGTGGTCGGCGAGGCCGCCGACGGCAGCGAGGTGCCGGCCGCGGTGGCCGCGCACCGCCCGGACGTGGTGCTGATGGACATCCGGATGCCCCGGGTCGACGGCCTCACCGCGACCGAGTCGCTGCGCGGGCGCGCGAGCGCCCCGGAGGTGATCGTGCTGACCACGTTCGACGCCGACGAGTTCGTGCTGCGGGCGCTGCGGGCCGGGGCGAGCGGTTTCCTGCTCAAGGACACCCCGCCGGTGGAGATCCTGCAGGCCGTACGCCGGGTGGCCGGCGGCGAGGCGACGCTGTCGCCGACGGTGACCCGGCAGCTGATCGCGCACGTGGCCGCCCCCGACCCGGGCGGCAGCCGGCGCCGGGCCCTCACGGCCCTGGAACGGCTCAGCGAACGCGAGCGCGACGTCGCGCTGCTGCTCGGCCAGGGCCGGTCCAACGCGGAGATCTCGGCGGAGCTGTTCATGAGCGTCGCGACGGTGAAGGCGCACGTGTCGCGCCTGCTGGTGAAGCTCGACCTGAACAACCGCGTCCAGGTCGCGCTCCTGGTGCACGACGCCGGCCGGGCCTGAGGCCGCCGCGCGTCGCTCGCGCCCGGCGGCAAGAGGATGCGACCATGCACGAATGTCAGTCGTGACGGCGCCGGAGGCGTCCGCGGCCGTAGGCGAGCTGGGCTGGCGCTACGTGCTCGGCACGCTGCGCGCGTCGCTGCGGCTCGGCCCGATGTGGCAGGGCGCCGAGGTCGCCACCGAACTCGTCCGCGCCTGCGGCGTCGGCGCCGACGAGAGCCTGCGCGTCGATCTGCGCTCCGGCCGCCTCGAGCTGGTGCTGCAGTCGGCGCGGGCCGGGGCGGTGACGGAGGCCGAGCTGGAGCTGGCCCGCCGGATCGCCACCACCGCCGCGGAGATGGGCCTGCACCTGGAGCCGGGCGCGGGCGGCGGCCGCTCGGTGCAGGCCCTCGAGATCGTGATCGACGCGCGGGACACCGCCCGGATCCGGCCGTTCTGGAAGGCCGTGCTGGGCTACGCCGGCGAGGGCGGCGCCGACGGGCCGCGGGACCCGATCGCCGATCCGCTCGCGCAGGACCCGGCCGTCGCGTTCCGGCCGGTGACCGGTCCCCGGCCGCAGCACAACCGGATACACCTCGACGTCTGCGTGCCGCACGACGAGGCGCCGGTCCGGGTCCGGGCGGCGCTGCGGGCCGGCGGCACGCTGCTCTCGGACTCCCGCGCGCCGGCCTGCTGGGTGCTCGCCGACGCCGAGGGCAACGAGGTGCGCGTCTCCACCTGGCAGGACGCCTAGGGTCTAGCGCGCCGGGGACCGCGGCCAGAGCGGCTCCGGCGCGGCCTGCTCCGCCGCGCGCAGCACCCGCAGGATGTTGCGGCCGGTGAGCCGCTCGAGGTCGGCCTGGCTCCAGCCGCGCCCGGCGAGCTCGGCGAGCAGCCGCGGGTAGCCGGAGACGTCCTCCAGGCCGTTCGGCAGCCGGTCGCAGCCGTCGTAGTCGCCGCCGATGCCGACGTGGTCCACGCCGGCGACGTCGCGGACGTGCTCCACGTGGTCGGCGACCTGGGCGATCGTCGCCTCGGGCCGCGGGTTGGCGGCCAGCCACGGCCGGAACTCCTCCGGCGGCGCCACGTCGCTGCCCGGCAGCGCCGACAGGAACGAGCCGGCGGCGGCCGGCGGCACCGCGGCGCCGTGCTGCCCGGGCCGGGGCGCGGCCGGCCACCAGGACGGCGCCGGCGGCAGCCCGAGCCGCGCCCACTCGGCGTCGGCGGCCGCGGCCCAGGCCGCCACCTCCGCCGAGATGAACGGCGGCACGAACGTGACCATGCAGACGCCGTCGTTGTCGCGCAGCTTGACCAGCACGTCGTCGGCGGCGTTGCGGCGGTGGCCGTTGACCGCGTGCGCCGACGAGTGGCTGAAGATCACCGGCGCGGTCGCCACGTCCAGCGCCGCGTGCATGGTGCTGGCGGCCACGTGCGACAGGTCGACGAGCACGCCGATGCGCTGCATCTCGGCGACGATCGCCCGGCCCTCGTCGTCGAGCCCGCCGACCCCGGGCTCGTCGGTCGCCGAGTCCGCCCAGGACGTGTTGTGGTTGTGCGTCAGCGTCACGTACCGCACGCCGAGGCGGGCGAAGGCGCGCAGCACGCCCAGCGAGGTGGCCAGGCTGTGCCCGCCCTCGATGCCGATCAGCGAGGCGATCCGGCCGCCCGCGATCGCGGCCTCCACGTCGTCGGCCGAGTACGCGATCGCCAGGTCCTGTGGGTACGCGGCGGCGAGCCGGTACACGGCGTCGATCTGTTCCATGGTGGCCACGACGGCCTCGGGCTCGGAGAGGTCGGAGGGCACGTACACCGACCAGAACTGGCCGCCGACGCCGCCCGCGCGCAGCCGGGCGATGTCGGTGTGGAACTCCGGGCGGTCGGCGGCCAGGCCGGACACCCGGTATCCGGCCCGGGCCCGCAGGGCCATCGGCAGGTCGTTGTGCCCGTCGATCACCGGCATGGCTTGCAACGCGAGGTCTACCACGGTCACTTCAGGGTGCTCCTTGACGCTCCGGGGCTGTTGATGAACGCCTGCGGAGCCTATGACAGGGGGATCCCCGGGCCCGGCTATATAGACGGCGGTATACCAAGTTTGACATGTGGGCGGGTGCCCGGGGCGCGCTGAGAATCACTCTCAACACCTCGGTCACTCCCCCCGGAGGCTCAATTGACCAGACGCCGTCTCACCCCCGCACTGCTCGCCGCCGTGCTGGCGGCAGTGCTCCTGCAGCTCGGCTTCGCGGCACCGGCCGGCGCGACCCCGCCCGGCATTCCCACCGCCGCCACCGCGCGGACCTACCTCGCCTCGATCACGGTCGCGGCCTCGACGCACACCACGACCTACAACCGGGACCTGTTCCCGCACTGGCACACGGTCTCCGGCGCCTGCAACACCCGGGAGACGGTGCTTAAGCGCGACGGCACCAGCGTGGTCACCGACTCGGCGTGCGCGTCGACGTCCGGGCGGTGGTTCAGCCCGTACGACGGCGCCACCTGGACCGCGGCGTCCGACGTCGACATCGACCACATGGTGCCGCTGAAGAACGCGTGGATCTCCGGCGCCTGGGCGTGGACGACGGCCAAGCGCGAGTCGTTCGCCAACGACCTGACCAACCCGCAGCTCATCGCGGTCACCGACAACGTCAACCAGTCCAAGAGCGACAAGTCGCCGGACGCCTGGAAGCCGCCGCTGAGCAGCTACCACTGCACCTACGCCCGGATGTGGGTCAAGGTGAAGTACGTCTGGGCGCTGACCGTGACCAGCGCGGAGAAGTCGGCGCTGACGACGATGCTCAACGCCTGCTGACCCGCGCCGCGGACAGCGGCGGCACGACCGGCTGGGCGCCGAACCCCGGGTTCGCGCCCAGCCACGCCGCGAAGCGGGGACGGGTGCCGACGACGTCGAGGTAGGCCCGCACCGCCAGCGCGGCCACCTCGGCGGCGCGGGCGGCGCCCGGACCGGCCGGATCCCAGCCGAGTAGGTGCCGCCAGCGCAGCGGCGAGCCTTCCAGCGGCAGCGCGACCACCCCGGGTATCGGCCGCACGGCGCCCTGGCACAACACCACGGCCGAGCCGCCGGCGACCAGGTCGATGCAGCTGCCCACGTCCATCTCGTACGGCGGCGGCGGCGTGAAACCCGCCCGCGCGCAGGCCGCGGCGAAGCAGTCGTTGAAGCACCCGTCGCCGGGCGCGGTGGCCCACCTCTCCCCGGCGAACTCGGCGAGCGGAACCTCGTCGCGCCCGGCCAGCCGGTGCCCGGCGCCGACCAGCACCCAGACCGGGTCGACGCAGACGGGCTGCCAGACCAGGCCGGCGCCGGGGGAGGGTATCGACGGGTCGCAGGCGCCGACGAGCGCGTAGTCGAGCCGCCCGTCGAGGACCCGTTCGCAGATCTCGTCCGCGGACCAGTTGGCGTGCATGGTCACCGGGCTGTGCGGGTGCGCGGCGGCGAGCAGCTGCACGAGGCCGCCGGAGACCGGCCCGTTGGTGGCGCCGATCCGGAACTGCCCCGGCCGCTCGGAGCCGACGAACGCGGTGACGTCGCGGTGCAGGCCGTTCACGGCCGGGATGACCAGCCGGGCCCGCGCCAGCACCAGATCGCCGAGCGGGGTCGGCCGGGTGCCGCGCTGTCCACGGTGGAAGAGCGGGCCGCCGACGGTCCGCTCGATGCGCTTGAGCTGGGTCGTCAGCGCGGGCTGGGCCAGGCCGAGCGCCGCGGCGGCCTTGGTGACGCTGCCCGCCTCGGCGATCGCGCAGATCATCCTTAGATGACGCAGCTCGAGGTCCACAAACAGACGTTAGAGGTCGGCGCCGGTTACCGAAATACCAACATTGTGAATTTCCGGCGGCGGGCTGCGATCAGGCGCGCGGCCGCAGGCCGTCCATCACCAGGTCCAGCAGGCGACCGGCCTGCTCGCGCCGCGCTGGCCCGCCGGCCGCGAGGGTCACCCCGTTCAGACAGGTCAGCACGTCCATCACCGGGACGTCCCCGCGCAGCGTGCCGGCCCGGATGCCCGCGTCGAGCAGCACGGTGAGCGCGTCGGTCAGCCGTTCCAGGCTGTGCCCGAACTCCGCGCCGCCCGAACTGATCACCATCCGCACCGCCTCGGCCATGCCGCGCCGGGCCGCGACGCAGTCCACGAACCGGTCCATCCAGATGCGCGTCGCCCGGTCGGGCGCCCCGCACGCCAGCAGCTCCGCCACCGAGTCGCAGAGCCGGTCCAGCTCGCCGCGGTACACCGCCTCGACCATCGCCTCCCGCGTCGGGAAGTGCCGGTACAGCGTGCCGATCCCGACGCCCGCCGAGCGCGCGATCGTCTCCAGCGCCACCTCCGGCCCGGCGGTCGAGAACGCCCGCACGGCCACCTCGAGGAGGCGGTCGCGGTTGCGCCGGGCATCGGCGCGCAGGGGGCGCTCGGCCATCGCGGGTAGTCCTTCCTCGCCGGTGTCCGTGCCAGGGTGGCACATCGAGGCGCGCGGGACCGCCCGTCACCCGACCGGGTAACTAAGGCGCCTTCTGCCGGACCGGCCTGGTCACCTGCTTCGCGACGCACGACGGCATCCCCGCCGTCGACCGCGCCGCCTCGCGCCGGTACGCGCTGGGCGGCATGCCGACCAGCTCGGTGAAACGGGTGCTGAACGTGCCCAGCGACGAGCAGCCGACCGCGAAACAGACCTCGGTGACGCCGAGGTCGCCGCGGCGCAGCAGCGCCATCGCGCGCTCGATGCGCCGGGTCATCAGATAGGAGTACGGCGACTCGCCGTACGCGAGCCGGAACTCGCGGCTGAGGTGGCCGGCCGACATGTGCGCGCCGCGGGCGAGCGCCTCGACGTCCAGCGGCTGCGCGTACTCCCGGTCTATCCGGTCACGCACGCGCCGCAGCTGCGCCAGGTCGCGCAGGCGCTGCTCGGACGCGGGTCTGCTGGTCACCCGTGAAATCGTGCCACATTCGCGGTGCGTCCGGTGGTCCCGCCGGCCACGGCCGTCACTGGAGTCGACCGCCGCCCCAGTTAACACACGACGACCGCGCGAGGAACCGCAGGATTCCCTCAAGTGTCCCGCCCCACGCCCGATTCGACGGTGGACAGCACGCCACAAGGGGTGCGGCCGGCAGACGGAAGGGGCCCGATGACGCTCAGGCACCCCGGTCGGGGCACCATGGGGATCGCCGCGCTGGTCGTCGTGTTCGCCGCCTGGATGACCAGCGGTCTCGGCGGAGAGACCGTAACAGCCACCGTCTCGAACATCGGCATGGTTCTGGTCACCGTCGCGGCCGGCATCGCCTGCCTGCACCGGGCGGCCCGCATCCGCGGCCGGTCGGGCGCCGCCTGGACCGGCCTCGGGCTGGGCGCCCTGTCGTACGCGTTCGGCGAGGCGTCCTGGACGTGGATCGAGACCGTTCAGGGCCGCGAGGCGCCGTTCCCCGGGCTCCCGGACGTCGGCTACCTCGGCATGATCCCGCTCACCGCCGCCGGCCTGCTCATGGTGCCCGTCGCCCGGCAGACCGCGGCGAACCGCGTCCGCAGCATCGTCGACGGCATGATGATCGCCTGCTCGCTGCTGCTGATCAGCTGGATCACGGTCATCGGCCCCCTGCTCACCGAGGGCAACGACAACACCACCGGCCTGTACGTCCTGCTCGGGTACCCGATCGGCGACGTCATCCTGGTCACCATCGTGCTCTACACCCTCGCGCTGCTGCGCCGCGGCGGCCAGGGCTCGCTGTCGCTCATGCTCATCGGCGCCGCGATGCTGTTGATCGCCACCGCCGACAGCGTCTACGCCTACGTCGCCCTGCACGACGAGTACTCCTCCGGCGGCCTGCTCGACGCCGTCTGGTTCGCCGCCTTCGCCATGATGGTGATCGCCGCCCGCCGGCCCGGCGACAGCCTCGCCCCGCCCGAGTCCGGCACCGTGAACGGCGCCGAACGGCGGCCGTTCGCCATGCTCGTGCCGTACGCGGTGGTGCTCGCCGCCCTGACCTGCAGCGTGGTCTTCTACGCGATCACCGGGCGGGCCGACGTGTTCTTCGGCGGCTCCCGCTCGGTGCTGATCCTGCTGATCATCGTCCGGCAGCTGCTGACGCTGGTCGAGAACCGCCATCTGACCCGCCAGCTCGAGGCCCGCGTCGCACAGCGCAGCACCGAGCTGCAGGCCAGCGAGGCGCGCTTCCGCGCCCTGGTGCTGCAGAGCTCGGAGTCGGTCGCCGTCATCGACGCCGACACCACGATCCGCTTCCAGAGTGAGTCCGTCGAGCGCATCTTCGGCTACCCCCCGACCATGCTGCTCGGCCTCAACCTGGTCCAGGTCGTCGGCCACCGGGCCGCGCCCGCGATCGCGGCCGGCCTCGAGTCGATCAAGGACAAGCCGCTCGGCGTCGTCGTCCTCGAGGTGCCGATCCGCCACTACGGCGGCAGCCTCCGCCTGGCCGAGATGACCATGACCAACCTCCTGCACGACCCGGCCGTCGGCGGCTACGTGCTCAACACCCGCGACATCCACGACGCGCGCGAGCTGCAGGAACAGCTCATGCACGAGGCGTACCACGACAGCCTGACCGGCCTGGCCAGCCGCGCCCTGTTCCGCGAGCGCGTGGTCGAGGCCCTCGACCGCAGCAGCCGCACCGACGACGTCGCCATCCTCGTCCTCGACCTGGACGGCTTCAAGGAGATCAACGACAGCCTCGGCCACGCCGCCGGCGACGCCCTGCTCCTGCAGGTCGCCGACCGCCTGCGCGCCGCCGTACGCGAGGGCGACACCGTGGCCCGCTTCGGCGGCGACGAGTTCGGCGTCCTCGTCGAGTCCCTGGCCGCCCGCGCCGACGCCGAGGCCGTGGCCGAACGCATCGCCGCCGCCCTCGAGGAACACTTCGTCCTCGGCGGCCGCGACCTGCGCGTCGCGGTGAGCATCGGCCTGGCCGCCGGCGCCGACGCCGACAACGCCGACCAGCTGCTGCGCAACGCCGACCTGGCCATGTACCGCGCCAAGTCCGCCGGCGGCGCCGGCCTGGCCGCCTACGACCCGCAGATGCTCACCGGCCTGCTGCAGCGCCTCGAACTCGAGGCGGATCTCCGGCTCGCCCTGGAACGCAACGAGCTGGCCCTGCACTACCAGCCGACGGTCGACCTGCGTACCGGAAGCATCATCGGTTTCGAGGCCCTGGTCCGCTGGCACCACCCGACCCGCGGCATGGTCTCCCCGCTGGACTTCATCGGCATCGCCGAGGCGACCGGCCTGATCGTCCCGATGGGCCGCTGGGTCCTCGCCGAGGCCTGCCGGCAGGCGGTCGCGTGGGGCGCGGGCAGCACCCGCCGGCTCAAGATGTCGGTCAACGTCTCCGTGCGCCAGTTCGAGCACGGCGACCTCTCGGCCACGGTCGCCGAGGTGCTCGCCGAGACCGGCCTGCCGGTGGACCAGCTCTGCCTGGAGATGACCGAGAGCGTCCTGCTCACCGACACCGACGAGAACCTCACCCAGCTCGAACGGCTGAAGGCGCTCGGCGTGACGCTCGCGATGGACGACTTCGGCACGGGATACTCGTCGCTGGCCTACCTGCGCCGGTACCCGATGGACATCCTGAAGATCGACCGCTCCTTCGTGGACCGCCTCGGCGGGGACCGCGAGGACGAGGCACTGGTACGCACGATCGTGCGGCTCGGCAAGAGCCTGGGCATGACGACGGTCGCCGAGGGCATCGAGGACGCCGTTCAGTTGGCGGCGCTACGCGAGCTGGACTGCGACGTCGCCCAGGGCTACCTGCTGTCGCGCCCGCTACCGGCCGCCGACGCGGGCCAACTCCTGGCCAACGGCCTGGCCGCCAAACTCACCGTCCCCGCCTGACGGCCCCACCCCTCGGCGTCACATTCAACGATGCTTGGTCCGGCGGGAACCAACGGACATATCGCTCGGTCGAAGTCGTCATGAAGCGGATATCCGGAACGGTATTGGTGTGTTTGACGCTGGCGGCATGCGGCGGGCCGGATCCTTCGCCTCAGGCGACTGAGCCAAGCGCCATTGTTTCCATGACCGACTGCGGCACGTTCGACCTGCCGCAGGGTGACAGGTTGCCGGAGCCTGCGGCCCGATGCCTGGTCGATGCCGTTCAGGCCGGACATCCGGCCCGGCTCAAGGTGACCCGCCCGACGACCGAAGGCGACCCGATCCCGGTCACCTACACCGCCGGCGCCGGCGGCCGTGTGGAGGTCATCACGGATTCGAGGCAGGACGGGTTCGGCGCGCGAGTGATCACCCGCCAGACCTGCACGGAGCCGACCGCCGCGCCCGAGCTGGACTTCGCTCAGTGTTCCGACCCCACACCCATCAAATAGCGCAACCCCTCACCCTTCGCCGGAGAGCGGCCACTTCAGGATCGGTAGCAGCGACCAGCGCTATCCCGGCTGACGCTGTGATCGTTGCCTGCCAGGTGTCGGATCGGTCAGCCGGCGGCGAAGGTTCCAGGCAGCAGCCAGTTCGCCGAGGTCGGCACATTCTCGCTGCCCAACCGCCGCTGAGTCTTTGGGCCCCTTCAGCCGGGGAAGGCGAGGCTGTCCCGTTCGGTCCGGCTCAACCAGCCGCGCTCCACCATGGTGTCCAGCACCTGGTCCCAACCGGCCCTCGGCGCGGGCCGGTCGGGGTGGAGCTGCACCGCGAGCAACGCCGACTCGGCAACGGTCAGTTGCGCGGCCGGCTTGCGGAAATACGTCCGCGCGGCGGCGTCCAAGCCCACCGCGCCGCGGCCGAAGTCGGCCCGGTTGAGGTAGCGATCCAGGATCTCTGTCTTGGTGTATTCGTTCTCAACCTTGTCGGCCATGACCCACGTTCGCCAGCTGGACTCATCACCGCCACCGGATGTGATCACCGCATACCGCCGAGTGATCAGCGAGTCGTCGGAGAGGTAAAAGTCCGGGTCGACGGCGGCGACGAACGCGTTGGCCACCGGAGCCGGTAGCTCCGCCACCGGCACGACCGGGTACGAGACGTTGTTCTCGACCAGGGGCACGCTGTCGTAGTAGTACGTGCCCGCGATGGCACCGCCGGACACCAGTAGCAAGACGATCGCAACGCCGAGGACCAGCCGCTGGCCGCGTCGCCGTGGCGGCAAGGCGGACACTGGGTCGTGATCATGAATGGCCGTCTCAGCGAGAGTCATCGCCACACAGTAGGTGCACCGCGGTGCCTGACACCAATGCGGATCTTGCGGGTCGCCGCGAGCCGGTGGGATCTACTGCGGTTCCCCCAGTAGGTGTCTGGTCCCGTAGCCGCCGCCTACTCCGTCCGAAATAGGCCCATATAGAAAGGATTATCGCCCCGATAACGGTGTGGTGTCGGTCTGGGGGAGAAGCCGGGACAGTGCGGCCGGCACCACGCGGGTCGTCCGAGCGCCTGGACCGGCTGGTACCCACCTTGCCGTTCGGATCTGGCGATCCTTGGGCGCCGGCAGGCGAGGTGCTGTCCTGCTCAGCTGTCGTCTTCCCAGGTCAGTCGGCGTCCTGCCAGGCCCGGTCCAGGGCGATGGCCAGGCGGCGGAGCCAGTCGGTGGCGTTGCCGCTGATGCCGGGACATGCGTCCGTGAAGTTTCGCCAGTCGACGTCGGTCCAGCCGAGCACCGTCTCGGCGGTGAACCGGTCGGCCTCGTCGTCCAGTTCGGGGCGTATCAGGTCGCGGACGAGGGAGAGTTCGACTGTCGTGTGCTCGGCCAGGAGGACCGCGTCGTAGAGATCCTTGCCCTGTGGGTACATGTCGGTGGCCAGCCACTGCAGCTTCCAGGCCAGCGAAAGGCTCGCGGTCGCGGCGGTCATGGGCACGCCGAGGACGATGAGTGGCTCGGGCGGGATCGGCAGGTCCTCGCCGAACACGACATCGATCTGCACGGTGCCGTCGGGAAGTCCCGGTTTGGCGAACGGGATGACGAGGCGGCGGCCGTCGGCGCGTTCGTAGGTCCAGATCGCCGACTGTGCGGCGTGCTCGGGTTGCAGGCCTGCCCCGGGCGAGCCGGCCAGCGCGGCGATGATTCCCGCGAACAGCTCGCGGGCGTCCGGGCTGCCACTGGTCACGGTCGCGGGGGTGATCACGAAGTCGAGGTCGCCGGGCTCGCGGGCGGACTCGCCCAGCCAGGCCGACATCGTGGCGCTGCCGCGCAACACCAGGTGCTCTGCCCAACGGGTCGCGGCGAGCACGGTGAGCACGTGGCGCATCGCCTCGCGGCGGGCGTTGCGCCAGCGTTGCCCGAGGGCGGGGTCGACGAAAGCCGGCTCGCCGGCGGTGAACGCGTTGGGGTGCTGCTTGAGCGCCGGGTCGAAGGCCGCCAACTGCTCGACCTCCCAGCCGTCCGGGACCGGGTGGTAGGTCGACGGGAAGCCAGGCCCGGCCGGGGAGGTGCGCATGATCTCCTCGCGCCGGTCTCGTACGTGGGCGACGACGGGATTCAGCCAACCGCGGTCGAGGTCGATACGGCTGTCGTGCACCACGTACTCCTGCTCCACGGAGACGACGTCGTGCCCGGCCGTACGCAGGTCCCGAACGAGTGCGTCGAGACGCTCGGCCGCGGTGGCCCGGCCGACCCGGTGGCAGCGCTGGTTGACGAAACGCTCGTGCCCGCCGTCGGGTCCGAGCCGCCGGGCGTTGCGCGACAGTCGTGCGCCGTGCCGTTCGGCGACGTCGGTGACCGCCAACTGGTCGACGACACGCTCGGCCGGCAGCCGCACCTTGACGTGGTGCTCGAAGTAGCGCTCGGCCGGCTCGTCATGGGCCTGCGGATCGGTCTGTGGCACGCCGGCGGACCACGGCGTCGCCTCAATCTTGGTGCGTAACGGGTGGATGCCCGCGGCTCGCAGCCGTTCGCACCAGTCTCGGACGCTGGCCCGCTGGCGGTCGAGGGCACCGGAGCCGTCCAGGGTGAGCATCGGTTGTGAAGGGGTGTCGCCCCTGTCCAGCGCGATGTGGACGAACTTGAGGCCGTGCTCGGCCGCGAACGCCGCCAGGTTCGCCGCCTGCCCGGACGCAACGGTGATGTGCGTTTCGAAGGTGCCGTCGATCATCGGGCGAGGCTATCGCCGCAGCCGTCGACGCGACGACAGGATTGCTGCGCCTCCCTCCGAGATTCGTCATCGGACCCACCTCCACTTGCCGATGACAATGCCCAACCAGGTGTAGATTGCGCTGCCGAGACCGGGTCGATTTGGACCGTCCACGCTTCTAAGTCAGCCAGGAGGACCAGTGTCGCGGTGGGATGCCGAGATCGCCACCATGCGAGCGATAAAAGACCGCATCGCCCAAGGAGACGGAGAAAATCTGTGGCGGCATGAACCGCCGCGGCTGGGCGCACCTGAGAATGCCCTGGTCGCCGTCGAAGCGGCACTCGGCGTACGGTTGCATGCGGATTACCGCACGTTCCTCACACGCTGCGACGGATGGTCGGCAGTCTTCCAGGAGAACGACCTCTTCGGCACGGCTGAGCTGCTCGGAGAAGCGCTGCTTGATGCACGGGAGCTGGTCAGCTATCTGGAGCCGAACGTCGTGGAGGAACTTGATGGAATTACCCCCACCTCGGTGATCCCGATTGCAATGTCGGCCACTAGTATCGACGTTTTCGTTTCACCTGTCCTTCAAGGCTGTCAGACCTCCACGGTCATCTGGCTGGCCGGCAGTGAGGTGGAACGCTTCGATAACTTCGCAGACTATTTCGGAGCAATGGTTCGGTACAACGAGGAGGAGGCACGGGACTTGCTGGGCAACTAGTCCTGGGAGTTCGGCACCCGAAGGCGTTCACCGATTTGCCGCGCCGCGAATAGGTCGACATCGGCGGCATCGGCGGGCTCCTGTCCAGACCCGCCGATGCTCCTACCGCGCCAAGCTGGCCCGGAAGTCGCGTCGGCGGCTGGATGCTGCCCTGGGAAGCGCTCTCCAAGCAGCTGGTCGTCTGCATGACCCAAGGTCGGCGAGAGCCGGATGTCCCGGTGCCTGAACGGGTGGATGTGGCGCGCGCTCGTGCCGCACCCCCGTCTGCCGACAGTGGATCATCGACAGACCCGCCCCGGCCAGGACATCTTCGTCGGAGCGTCCCGTCGATCACCGCCGTGCGCTCCCCGCCCGGGCGGACTTCGGCGGTCGGATTTTCACGCCGGTCGATGAAACCGTTGTTTGGGCGATGACGAATCTGTTAACTTTTCCCCACCTCGACGAGAAAGCGCTCTCCCGAGGATCGAGATCAATACAGGATGACGGCACTGGTTCCCCGACCGGTCGCCGTCGACAGTCGCCCACATCCCCCGACCCCACCCCATCCCCAGCACGGCGCCGCGCGACCCTCACCGAGGCGCGGCGTGCCGACGACCCTCCACCGCCAGGACCGACGCGGCACCGCCATGCGCGTCCCGGGACCTACCCGCGGGGGTCGCCAACCGCTGCCACGTTCGAGACGTGATCGGCGCACGTCTCGGCTGCTTCCTCACGAGAGGTACCCAACCGATCATGATTCGCAGAGTGCTGCTGATCGTCGCTCTTGTACTGGCCGGGACCGGCGTCAACGTCGCCCCGGCATTCGCGGCCGACTTCTCGGTGCTGATCTTCAGCAAGACCGCGGGGTTCCGGCATGACGCGATTCCCGCAGGGATCACCGCGATCCAGCAACTGGGCACGCAGAACAACTTCACGGTCGAGGCGACCGAGGACGCCGCCCAGTTCACCGACACGAACCTGGCCAGGTTCAGGGCGGTCATCTGGCTGTCCACGACCGCCGACGTGCTCGACGCGACCCAGCAGGCCGCGTTCGAGCGCTACATCCGCGCCGGCGGCGGCTATGTCGGCGTGCACGCCGCCTCCGACACCGAGTACGACTGGCCCTGGTACGGCAACCTCGTCGGCGCCTACTTCTCCAGCCACCCCGCGATCCAGCCGGTCACCGTCCGCATCGAGGACACCGCGCACCCGTCCAACGCGGGCATCCCGGTGAACTGGAACCGCACCGACGAGCTGTACAACTACCGCACCAACCCCCGCTCACAGGTGCACGTCCTCGCGAATCTCAACGAGGCCACGTACACCGGCGGCACCATGAACGGCGACCACCCGATCTCGTGGTGCCGGCCCTACGACGGCGGCCGCTCCTGGTACACCGGCCTGGGCCACACCCAGGAGAGCTACACCGAGGCCCACTTCCGCACCCACCTGCTCGGCGGCATCAGGTACGCCGCGCAGAACATCGGCAACTGCTCGGTGCAGGCCCCCGGCGGCACGTTCAGCCAGGTGAACCTGGCCAAGGGCGTGGCGGAGACCGGTGAGCCGATGGGCCTCACCGTGCTGCCCAACCGGGGTGTGCTGCACACCGCGCGGAACGGCGTCATCCGGTACACCGACGTCAACGGCAACACCAAGGTCGCCCTGACGCTGCCGGTCTACAGCCACGACGAGGAGGGGCTGCAGAGCATCAAGGCCGACCCGAACTTCGCCAGCAACCGCTGGGTGTACGTCTACTACGCGCCGCCGCTCAGCACGCCGGGCGGCGATGCTCCGTCCACCGGCACGGCGGCGCAGTTCGCCCCGTTCAACGGATCCAACAAGTTGGCCCGGCTCACCGTGCGGGACGACAACACGATCGACCCGGCCTCGCTGGTGACGATCCTCGACGTGCCGACCAGCCGTGGGCTGTGCTGCCACGTCGGCGGTGACATCGACTTCGACGCCGCCGGCAACCTGTACCTGTCCACCGGTGACGACTCCAACCCGTTCGACTCGGCCGGTTCCGCGCCGCTCGACGAGCGGGCCGACCGCAACCCCGCCTACGACGCGCAGCGCACCTCCGCCAACAGCAACGACCTGCGCGGCAAGGTGCTGCGGATCAAGCCGGGCGCGACGGGCGGCTACACCATCCCGGCCGGCAACATGTTCGCCCCGGGCACGGCGAACACCAGGCCCGAGGTGTACGCCATGGGCTTCCGCAACCCGTTCCGGATGAGCGTGGACAAGGCCACCGGGGTCGTCTATCTCGGTGACTACGGCCCCGACGCCGGCGCCGCCGACCCGCAGCGCGGGCCGGCGGGCACCGTCTCGTTCGAGCGGATCACCCAGCCGGGCTTCTACGGCTGGCCGTACTGCTCCAACTACAACACCCCCTACCAGGAGTTCACGTTCCCCAGCGGGCCGTCGTCCGGGCCGTACAACTGTGCCGGTGGGCCGACGAACAACTCCCGGAACAACACCGGCATCACCACGCTGCCGCCGTCGCAGGCGGCCTGGCTGCCGTACGGCGGGCAGGGGCCCTGGCGGCCCGAGCTGGGTGGGGGCGGGCCCATGGGCGGTCCGGTCTACAACTTCAACCCGGCGCTGGCCTCCGATGTGAAGTTCCCGGCGTCCTACAACGGGAAGGCCTTCATCGGCGAGTTCACCAGCCGCTGGATCAAGGCGGTCACCCTGAACGCCAACGGTACGGCCGGCGCGATCGAGCCGATCCCGTGGACCGGAACCGCGATCATGGACATGGAGTTCGGGCCCGACGGCGCCCTGTACGTGCTCGACTACGGCACCACCTGGTTCGGCGGCGACGAGAACTCGGCCCTCTACCGGATCGAGTACAACAGCGGCGGCAACCGGGCACCGATCGCGCAGATCAGCGCCACCCCGTCCACCGGCGCGGCGCCGCTGACCGTGCAGTTCAGCTCGGCGGGCAGCAACGACCCGGACGGCGACCCGATCACGTACGCCTGGGACTTCACCAGTAACGGCAGCACGGACTCCACGGCGGCCAACCCGACGTTCACCTACCCGGCGAACGGCGAGTACACCGCGACGCTGACGGTACGGGACAGCGGCGGAAGAACCTCGACGGCCAGTACCGTCGTCGGGGTCGGCCGGCCATCCATCCAGTTGATCGCACCACCCGACGGATCGGTGTTCCAGTTCGGTGACCTGGTGCCGTACGAGGTGAGGGTCACCGATCCGAACGCCGGCACCATCGACTGCAGCCGGGTCGTGGTCAACTACATCCTGGGCCACGACAGTCACGGTCACCCGATCACCAGCAAGACCGGCTGCACCGGGTCGGTTCAGACCACGGTGGACGGTGAGCACGACGCGAGCGCGAACGTCTTCGGGGTGCTCGCCGCCGTGTACACCCCGGTCAGCGGGGTCGCGGTCCAGGACCAGCACGTGCTGCAGCCGCGGACCCGGCAGGCCGAGCACTTCAGCACCATGAACGGCGTCCAGGTCGCCGCCAAGCCCAGCGCGCACGGCGGCAACGCCGTCGGGTACATCGAGAACGGCGACTGGATCTCCTTCCCGCCGTACAACCTGGCCGGCGTCACCGGTATCAGGGCGCGGGTCGCCTCGGCCGGCGTCGGTGGCACGCTGACCGTGCGGGCCGACTCACCGACCGGTCCGGTGGCCGGTTCGGTGCAGGTCGCCCCGACCGGTGGCTGGGAGACGTGGGCCGACGTCACCGCGACGATCAGCCCACCGTCCGGCACGCACCAGCTGTACCTCGTGTTCACCGGCGGCGCGGGGTCGCTGTTCGACATCGACGACTTCACGTTCACCTCCGGCGGCACCCAACCGCCGTCGGGGAACCTGGCTTTGAACAAGCCGGTGACGGCGTCGAGCACGGAGTCCGGCACCTACCCGGCGTCGGCCGCGGTGGACGGTTCGCTGACCACCAGGTGGGCGAGCGCCTTCAGCGATCCGCAGTGGATCCAGGTGGATCTCGGTCAGTCGACCACCATCGACCGGGTCAAGCTGACCTGGGAGGCGGCCTACGGCTCCGGGTACCAGATCCAGACGTCGGCCAACGGGACGACCTGGACCACGGTCCGGACGGTCACCGGCGGCGACGGTGGGGTGGACGACAACACCGCGCTGGCCGCCACGGGTCGGTATGTGCGGATCAACGGCACGACCCGCGCCACGGCCTGGGGCTACTCGCTGTTCGAGTTCGAGGTGTACGGCGGCGGCGTCGTACAGCCGCCGGCGGGCAACCTGGCGTTGAACAAGCCGGCGACGGCGTCGAGCACCGAGGCGGTCGCCTACCCGGCCTCCGCGGCGGTGGACGGTTCGCTGACCAGCAGGTGGGCGAGTGCCTTCGCCGATCCGCAGTGGATCCAGGTGGATCTCGGTCAGTCGTACCCCGTCAATCGGGTCAAGCTGACCTGGGAGGGGGCGTACGGTTCGGCGTACCAGATCCAGACGTCGGCCAACGGGACGACCTGGACCACGGCCCGGACGGTCACCGGCGGCGACGGTGGGGTGGACGACAACACCGCGCTGGCCGCCACGGGTCGGTATGTGCGGATCAACGGCACGACCCGCGCCACGGCCTGGGGCTACTCGCTGTTCGAGTTCGAGGTCTACAGCTGATCGGGTAGACCGCGCACGACGGGGCGCGGGGACCTTCGACGGTCCCCGCGCCCTGGTCCGTCCCGGCCGTCGCCGCATGACAAGCGGCGGTGGCCGGTGCCGAGTCGGCGCTTCTGGCAGCTGGAGCCAACCCGCCACCCGGGCAGCCTGACCCCGACAACCTCAAACGTTCGTGGTCACGGCACCGGCCGCGCGGGCCACGGATCAGGCCGCCCGGGCGTTGACGTGCAGGCCGACCGCGTTGTGCGGTCCGACGGTGATGGTCGCCCGTCGCGCACCGTCGACCGTGACGGTGGGGCCCGTGCAGCCGCTTCCGGCGCGTTCGCCGTGCACCACGTCGCAGTAGACGCCGGGCGCCAGCCCGGTCTGGAAGGTGCGCGTCAGCGAGCCGCCCTCGTGGTTGATGACCACGAAACCGCGGTCGCCCCGGCCGAAGGCGATCTGGTCGTTGCCGTTGCTCCACCAGTCGTTGACACCGGTCCCCTTGACGGTGTTGTGGAACGCCACCATGTTGCCGATCTCGGGCCAGCGGTGCTCACACTTCCACTGGCCGTTGAAGCACGTCACGTCCTTGATGCGTCCGTCGGAGTTCTGCGGCGCACCTTGATCGTTGTTGCCGAACTCGAAACCGGACATCACCGACGGCGACCCGTACGGCCACGCGAGCATGAAGACGTTCGCCAGGGTGTAGGTGGCGCCGTCGCGGTAGGTCAGTGTCGAATCGTTGCGCTGGGTGTCGTGGTTGTCGACGAAGGGAACCGCGACGGTGCCGTTGAGGTGGCCCCAGGCCTCGCCGAAGTTCTGCAGGTAGGACAGCCGCTCCTGCTGGAAGACCCGCTTGAGGTCGCGGCCGTACCGGAACTCGTGCACCTCGCCCGCCGACGTGTACTCCTGCGGCTGGATCGCCTCGCCGTCGCCCTGGATCATCTCCTGCACGACGTACGCGGGCCGGCTGAGTCTGCCCCGCACCGCCGCGATGTCGGCGGGTGTCATGTGCTTCGCCGCGTCGACGCGGAAGCCGTCCACGCCGAGGCTGAGCAGGTCGTTGAAGTAGCCGGCGAGCCGGTTGCGAACGGCGTCGCTCTCGGTCTTGAGGTCGGGTAGCCGGACGAGGTCGCAGTTGCGCACCCGCCACGCGTCCGTGCGGTAGTCGGCCTCGTTGATCAGGCAACCGTCGTGGAAGTCCCAGCTCGCGTAGGTGCCGGGAAAATCGCGGTTCGTGTACGAGCTACCCGCCCAGCCGGTACCCGAGCCCTCGGCCATGTGGTTGACGACCGCGTCGGCGATCACCTTCACCCCGGCGTTGTGGCAGTCCCGCACCATGTCCGCGAACTGACCGCGGGTGCCCTTGTTGGATTCGATCTTGTAGCTGACCGGCTGGTAGGCGACCCACCACTGGCCGCCGCGGCGGTGCTCCTGCGGCGGCGACACCTGCACGTAGCCGTAGCCCTTTGGCCCGATGTAGTCGCGGCACTCGCGGGCCACCGAGTTCCAGTTCCACTCGAAGAGGGTGACGATGACGTCCTTCGCTCCCGGCGCCGCTTGGGTGGGCGGCTGCCCTCCCAGCGCGCCGGCGGCGGTCGCGACCAAGGCGGCCATCACTGTTCCAGCCGCCGTCCACCGTCTCCTGGCCATCACTGCTCCTCATCGTTGGACACGCCCCGGCCGAAACCCCCATGAAACAATTCATGAAAGTTGATGCAAGAACTTACAGTTCCTGTAATCGCCCGTCAATGCTTCGTCGGTCAGGTGCGGGGCCGGGTGGGCTTCCGGCGCGCCGGAGGACAGGCGCCGGCCGTCAACCGGCCTGAGCGCCGTTTTAACGGTCGTTTCAGGTTCGCTCGGTATGAATGGGCATCGCCGGCTACGCGGGTCTCGGCCTCGCGGCGGCACGGTCAGCGGCGGCCCCACCGGACGGCGACCGGACCGTCCATCCGACCCTGAAAGGCAGCCATTCATGATCTCTGTGCTCGTGGTGGACGCCCAGCCGCTGCAGCGCTTCGGGTTTCGCATGCTGCTGGAGAGCACCCCCGACACCGAGATCGTCGGCGAGGCTGAGAACGGCGCCGAGGCCGTTCGGCGGATCACCGCGCTGCGTCCCGACGTGGTGCTGATGGACATCCGCATGCCGGGCGTCGACGGGATCGAGGCCACCCGGCGCATCGTCGCAGCCGGTGGGCGTTCGCGGATCCTGGTGCTGACGACGTTCGACGTCGAACGGTACGCGTTCGCCGCGCTGCGGGCCGGGGCGAGCGGTTTCCTGCTCAAGGACATTCGCCCGGAGGAGTTGCTCGCCGGCATCCGGGCCGTCGCCGCCGGGGACGCGGTGATCGCGCCGGGGCTGACTCGGCGGCTGCTCGACGCGTTCGCCGACCGGCTCGACGATGACCTCTGCGGGCCCGTGCGGGAGGATCCCCGGCTGAACCTCCTGACCGACCGTGAGCGCGAGGTCTTCGTCGCCATCGGCCATGGCCTCACCAACGGCGAGATCGCGCAACGGTTCACGCTGTCGGAGTCGACGGTGAAGACCCACGTCGGGCGGGTCCTCGCCAAGATCGGCGCACGGGACCGGATCCAGGCCGTCATCCTCGCCTATGACCTGAGACTCACCCGACCGGTTTCGACGCCTCCTCAGGACTTGCGGAGGGAGACCGTCATGATGCCCGTACACATCTCGTCGCTGGTGCCGTCGCCCCACACCACGTAGCGGGGCGGCAGGTTCTTCAGCTGCGGCAGCTGTTTGCGCAGCCCTACGTCGTGCGTGCAGGTCACCCGCAGCGTGTCTCCCGGACCGACCTCCACCGGCGACGGCAGCTTCATCAGCCGCTGGTTGTCGAAGTCGAACTGCGGCACGTCCAGGACGACCTCGGCCTTCGGCGTGCCCGGGTTGAGTTCGACCTTCAAGGCCCGCCCGAGCATGTGCATGTGGCCGAAACCGGCGAACAGCGTCATCGGCGCCTCCACCTCGTGGTCGCAGGTCTGGGTGTTACCGGGCTTCGGCCCGCCCCGGCCGCACTCCTGCACCTGACGGTCCGCCATGTCGCCGACGTCCGGCCCGAACCGCTTCGTCACGTCCGCGATCGAGGCCGCCCGGTCACAGAGCGGACCCGACTCGTCGGCGGCGCAGGGCAGGTCGGTCGGCGCGTCGACCGACCACGTTTCGAGTTCCCGGGTCTGCGGCGTGCCGTCCGTCAGCCGCAGCCGCACCGCCGAGCGGTCCGACCCGGTCGGCTTGCCGTCGGCCGCGAGCAGGTTGTAGTGGATCTGGAGGACGAGCAGGCTGCCCGGCTCCAGCTTGTAGCCGGCGTCCTGGTCGAGCAGCGTCTCCGTGGCGCCCGGCGCCCAGGTGTCCACCCACGCCGCGTCTCCCTCTTCGACCTCGGCGCCGGCCACGCCGGTCCCGCCGAAACACCGCCAGCCGAGACCAGGGGTCTTCGAGTCCTGTTTGCGCACCGCGGCAGCGCCGCCCGGCGGCACCGCGTACACGATGGCGTGGTGCGCGATGACGACGTTCTCCGGTGCGAATTGGGTCCCGGTCAGGAACGCCGTCTTGGTCAGGCCCGGATCGATCGCCTGGCACCGGTACTCGTCCGAGCCGCCGCCCTCCGGCGGCGCGGGCGTGTAGGCCTCGGCCATCCTCAGGTCGACGAACCGCTCACCGGCGCGCAGCGGCTGTGGCGGAGCTGACGACCCGCCCGCGTGCGCGCTGTGCGGGCCGGACGCGGCGGGCGCCGCACTGTCGTCGGCGTCCGACCCGCAGGCGGCGACGACAGCGAACGCCGTCACCAGCGCCATGGTGCCCGCCCCGAATTTCCACAGTGGGCCATCAGGTTTCGTCATGGCTCGAAAGCTAGGCCCGATTCCATCCCGTTTCGTCGTACCGCGGTCGTCACTCTCGTGAGAGGGGCGGTACCGCGGTACGACTCTCCGAAGCGCCGCTCGACACCCGCACGAGAGTCATGGCCGCGTGGACCGGGCGGACCTCGACGCCGCCACGCTGTGCGTGCGCTGGGCACCTGGTTCGGTCACCCGGGCTGAGCGGCGTTTTAACGGTCGTCTCAGATTCGCTCGGTACGAATTCGGCCTCAGATGAGCGACGTAACGCGAATGCAGGAGGCTATTGATGGCAGTCAACGCAGCGCCGTCCAGGGAAGCGCCGCCCGGTCGGCTGGCGGGCCGGTGGGTGCCGTGGTTGGTGATCGGCTTGTGGGTGGCGCTGGCGGCGGTGATGGTGCCGTTGAGCGGAAAGTTGAGTTCGGTCACCACCGACAGAGCCGTGGACACCCTGCCGGCCAGTGCCGAGTCGACCAAGGTGGCGGCGCTGGAGGACAGCCTCCCGGGCGGTGAGGACAACACGTTCGTCTTCGTGTACCACCGCGCCGGCGGCATGACCGACGCCGACCGCGCGACGGTCGAGCGCCACTACCACACCCTCACCAAGCGGTACCCGCCGAAGGCGGCGGCCGGCGAGGACGACGAGGGCCCATCGACGAGACTCTCCACCGACGGCAAAGCGATGATGTTCACCCTCGACGTGAGCACGACCTACGGCGCACCGGAGGCCATCGTCGGCCCGTTGCGTGACGCCGCGAAGGACCGCCCCGCCGGCCTGCAACTCGACGTGACCGGTCCGGCCGCGGTCGACGGCGACATGGACGCCGTCTTCGACGGCATCGACCTGCAGGTCTTCCTCACCACCGTCATCGTCGTCACGGTCCTGCTCATCCTCACCTACCGCAGCCCGGTGTTGTGGTTCATCCCGCTCGTGGCCGTCGGCGCGGCCGCACTGACTGCCATGGCGACCGTCTACCTGCTCGTCAAGGGCTTCGGCATCGTGGTCAACGACCAGAACTCGGCGCTGCTGACGATCCTGGTGTTCGGCGTCGGCACGGACTACGCGCTGCTGCTCATCGCTCGATATCGGGAGACACTGCACCACCACGAGAACGTCCGGGTCGCGATGGTGCACGCGCTACGCGGCGCGGCGCCGGCCATCGTCGCGTCCGCGGCCACCGTGGTCGCCGGCCTGCTCTGCCTGCTGGCCGCGGACCTGAACAGCACCAGCGGATTGGGCCCGATCGGCGCGGCCGGCATCCTGTGCGCGCTGGTGGCCATGCTGACGCTGTTCCCGGCGGTGCTCGTGGTGCTCGGCAGGCGGATCTTCTGGCCGGCCATCCCGCGGTTCAGCACGGCCGTGGAGAAGAAGCAGGGGCTGTGGGGACGGCTCGGCACCGCCATCAGCCGCCGCCGGTGGGTGGCGACGCTCGGCTCGTTCGGAATCCTCGGCGTGCTCGCCCTCGGGCTGGCGGGCAACACCGGCGCCCTGCGGGTGCAGGACCAGTTCCTGTCCGCGCCGGAGTCGGTCACCGGCTTCACCGTTCTCCGCCAGCACTTCCCGGAGCTCGGCGGCCAGCCGATGACGGTCTTCACGCGGCCGGCGTACCAGGAGCGGGTACTCGACATCGTCAAGGGCACTCACGGCGTGGCCGTGGCCATCCCGGGTCAGAACAGCGGTGGATGGGCCGACATCTCCGTGTTCCCGACGGACGCGCCGGACACCGTCGCGGAGTACGACACGATCAAGCGGGTGCGCACCGCCGTGCACGCGGTGAGCGGGGCGGAGGCGATCGTCGGCGGGCCGAGCGCGGAGAACCTCGACACCGAGGTGACCACCAGCCGCGACGAGAAGTTGGTGATCCCGCTGGTGCTCGCCGTCGTCCTGATCGTCCTCGGGTTGCTGCTGCGCGCGATCGTGGCCCCGCTGGTCCTGATGGCCACCGTGATCGTCTCATTCGCCGCAGCCTTCGGCGGCAGCGTGTTCATCTTCGACACGATCCTCGGGTTCAAGGGCATCGACTATTCGGTGCCGCTGCTGGCATTCCTGTTCCTGGTGGCGCTCGGCGTCGACTACAACATCTTCCTGGCCAGCCGGGCCCGGGAGGAGACCGTGCGTCTCGGCACCGGCGAGGGCATGCTGAAAGCCCTCTCGGCCACCGGTGGCGTCATCACCTCGGCAGGCCTGGTCCTGGCGGCCACGTTCGCGGTCCTCACCACACTTCCGCTGGTGATGCTGGTCGAGGTCGGGTTCCTGGTCGCCTTCGGCGTGCTGCTCGACGCCCTGCTTGTGCGGTCGGTCCTGGTGCCCGCCCTCACCCTGCTGATCGGTCGGCGGATCTGGTGGCCGAGTCGGTTGTCCCGGCCGACGGTGGAGCCGCCGAACGGGCAACAGTCGCTCGCCGACGACGAGGAGCTCGCGCTGCAACGGTGAGCGCGGCGGCACGCCCGAGATCCGGGACGGGGACACAGGCCCGTCCCGGATCTTTTTAATGGACCCGACGTTCGCCGCCCTTTGGTCCTGCTCCGTGCGACCGGGCGGTCAGCGCACCGCGGTGTCCTCCCCAGCGGGGGCCGCGGCCGGAAGGTCGATCCGAAGTAGCGCGCCACCGCGTGCGGAGCGGGCGACGGTGGCCCGGCCGCCGTGGGCGTGGACGACCCGCTGCACGATCGACAGCCCAAGACCGGATCCCGGCAATGCCCGGGCACTGTCGGAACGGTAGAACCGGTCGAACACCCGCGGTACGTCGGCGGCGTCGATGCCCGGCCCGGCGTCGTCGACCTCGAGCATCGCCGACGCGCCCTCCGCGCGGAGCCGGACCTGGACCGGCTGGTCCGCGGGGGACCACTTGCCGGCGTTGTCGATGAGGTTGAGCACCGCTCGCTGGAGCGCGGCGGGACGCCCGCTCACCCACACGGGGGTCACGTCGAGCGCGACCTCGAGGTCGGGCACCCGGGAACGCGCCTGGGTGGCGGCGGCCACCACCACGTCGGCGAGGTCGAGCAGCTCGGTGCTCTCGTCGCTGACGTCACCGCGCGCCACCTCGGTCAGCTCGGCGGCAAGGGTGCTCAACTCGGCCACCTGGGCGCCGAGATCGTTGAGCAGCCGGGTCCGGCTCTCCGCCGAGAGGGCGGTGTCGAGGGTGCCGCGCCGGTCGAGCCGGACCAGCAGCTCGATGTTGAGGCGCAGGCTGGTGAGCGGGGTCTTGAGTTCGTGGGCGGCGTCCTCGGCGAGCAGCCGCTGGGCCCGCCGGGAGTCCCGGAGCGCGGCGAGCATGTCGTTGATCGCCCGGATCAGCCGCCGAATCTCCCCACCGCCCTCATCCGGGATGTCGGCGTCGAGATCCTGGGTGTGTGCGACACGTACCGCGGCGGCGGTCAGCCGGTCGATCGGTGCCAGCCCGGTCCGCGCCACGGTCCGCCCGACAAGGGCGCCGCCGATTACGCAGAGCAGCCCGATCAGCAGCATGCCGAACCCGAACCGGTTGATCGGGCTGTCGTCGGCGACGCGGGCCACCTGGACCGCGCCGTCGCCCACCCGCAGTGTGTAGATGAGGTAGCCGTCCTCGTCGCTGTCGCCCGACTCCATCAGGTCGGCCGACGCGCCCTGCGCCACGCGCCCGGCTTGCTCGCTGACCGGAGGCAGCGCGGGTTGGCCGGCAGGCGTGCGGGTCGAGCCGTCGGGCAGGACAACCCGCACCAGCCGACCGGACCCGGGATACGGCGGTAGCTGGACCTGCGCCACACCGGCGCGCTCCGCGTCCGTCGCCAGGACGCGGGAGTCGGCGCGCAGCTGATCCTCGGCGGTGTCCCGCAGCTGCCAGTCCATCAGCTCGCTGGCCACCTGGAAGGCCACGAACACGCTGACCGCGATGGCCGTCGCCGCGATCACCGTCAGCCTGGTCCGCAGGGACCGCCGGCGCCACCATCGGCTCAGCCGGCGCGGTTCCCGGCCGGCGGGCCTGCTCACGGAGGAGACTCCCGCAGCGTGTATCCCAGGCCGCGCAGCGTGTAGATCAGTCGCGGCTCACCGTCGGCCTCCATCTTGCGGCGCAGGTAGCTCACATACACCTGGAGGTTGTTGGCGGTGGCGCTCATGTCGAAGCCCCAGATCGCCTCGAACAGCGCGTCCCGGGTCAAGACCCGGGTCGCATTGCGCACGAGAACCTGCAGGAGGGAGAACTCGGTCCGGGTCAGGCGCAGCGGCCGCCCGCCCCGCCACGCCTCGAACCTGTCCGGATCGAGCCGGACGTCGGCGAACGACAGGATCTGCGACTCCTCGTCGACCGGCGTGCGCCGGCGCAGCAGGGCCCGCACCCGGGCCAGCAACTCCTCGGTGGCGAACGGCTTGGGCAGGTAGTCGTCGGCGCCCGCGTCCAGCCCCGCGACCCGGTCGGAGACCTGGTCACGGGCGGTCAGCATCAGCACCGGCAGGTCCCGACCCGCGGCCCGCAACCGCCGGCAGGTCTCCAACCCGCCGAGGCGGGGCATCATCACGTCGAGGATCAGCAGATCCAGCGTGTCACCGCCGGCCCCACCGACCCCGTCGAGCACGGCGAGACCGTTGGCGACGGTGCTGGTGTCGTAACCCTCGACCTGGAGCACCCGCTCCAGCGAATCACGGATGGCCGCGTCATCATCCGCGATCAGGATCCGCACGCCGGCCCGCCCCCTTCCAGTCGATGCTTTTGCCGCTCATTCTCCCCGGTCAACCTGAAGCCAGGATTAGAGCCGTCGCCTCTGTGGTGCCGGTGGGCCGTGCTCATACGGGTGTGACAAGGCGCGCCGGCCCGAGCACGGCCCACCCCCTCGCGCTGCCAGGTCACGCAGCGTGATCGCGGGGTTCGAGTAGCCCATGACGCTGCCGCTGGCGCGATCAACCGATGAGCGCCTCCGTGACCTGCCGGGTGGTCTGTGCGGCCACCCGCGCATCGGTGGCGGCGTACGAGCGATAGGCATTCAGGCCGGTGGCGAGTGCCCACCCACGACCTCTGGCCCACGTTGCGTCGTCCACGCCGAGCTCGGAGCGGAAGACCGTACGCGTGGTGCGCGACATGAGAGTGAACGCGATGGTCATGTCCCGTGCCGGATCACCCACGCCGAGCCCGCCGAAGTCGATCACGGCACTGACCTGGCCGTTCATGGTCAGGACGTTGCCGGTATGAAGGTCGCCGTGGAACCATACCGGCGAGCGGTTCCACCCCGGTGCTCGCAGCGCCGCCTCCCACACCGAGGTCAGGGCGACCGCGTCGAAGACCCCGGCAACCTGCGTGATCGCGGCACGTGTGACCTCGTCTCGATCGGCCAGATCCCGGCTGTCGCCCTGCGGCGATTCATGGATCGGGAACCGCTGCAGTGCGCTGAGAAATCGGGCCAGAGCGACAGCGGCCTCCCGCGACTGCGCCAGAGCATCCGTGGTCGCAGCCTCGCCGTCAAGCCACCGGGAGATCGCCCAGGGCCACGGATACCCGAGGTCTGGCCGGCCCACCGCGACCGGTACCGGGATGGCCAGCGGCAGGTGTGGGGCCAGCCGTGGCAGCCACCGATGCTCCTTCTCGGCCTGACCGATGGCGCCGGCGTGCCGCGGCAACCGGACCGCGAGCTCGTCGCCGAGCCGATGAATGACGTGGTCCGATCCGCCCGGCACGGCCACTCGCAGCGGCAGACCGGCCCATTGCGGGAACTGCGTTTCGAGCAGTCTTCTCACAAGCGTGCCGTCGATTCGGGGTCGGGCATTCACCACGAGCCGCTCCTACCGGGAGAGAGTCATGACCATGAGACACCACGACCGATCCGGCCTGACGTGTGGGCCCGCGCGGACCTGGAGAGCGCGGCTTGGACAGTCGGCTTCCAGCGGCAAGCGAACATCTCGGCGAACCGTTCATGTTCCGATGCACGCTGCCGACCTCGGCGGCGAGGAGGCCGGAGCTACAGGTCGTCTTCGCCGGCTGAGGCGCGTCGCTGTCGGGCGCACCCCGACTCTCGCGCGTAACGTGGAGGCGAGCCGACGCCGGGAGGAGGAAACGCAGTGCGAAGCCTCGTCGGCGAGCTGGTCATCCGCCGATCAGCCGGCGGAATCGTTGCGTGAGCCCCGCCGGCAAGGTCCTCTGCGTGATCGTCTGCGCCGCCGATCCTGCCTCGGCCGTCGGGCGCCTCGTCGGCCAGGCGCAAGCCGACGGGTGGACCGTCCAGGTCGTCGCCACGCCGCCGGCGCTGGACTTCATCGACGTCGGCGCCCTGGAGCGGCAGACCGGTACGCCTGTGCGCAGCCGTTACCGCAAACCCGGCGAGCCCAGGTCGCCCCGGGCCGACGGCATCATCGTCGCGCCGGCCACCTACAACACCATCAACAAGTTCGCGCAGGGCATCTGCGACACGTACGCGCTCGGCCTGCTCGCCGAGGCACCCGGCCGGAACATCCCGGTCGTCGTCCTGCCGTTCGTCAACAGCGCCCTCGCCGACCGCGCGCCCTTCCGCCGCAGCGTGGACCGGCTCCGCGACGAGGGTATCCACGTCCTCCTCGGACCCGGCGAGTTCGAGCCTCACCCGCCGGGCACCGCAAGCACGAGGGTCGACGGCTATCCCTGGGACAGGGCGCTCCGGCGGCTCCAGGTCTCCGAGATCGGGCAAGACTAGGCTGGGTGGGTGGAGAGCCGAGTTGCCGAGGTCGAGGCGCTGGCGCGCGCGGCCGCTGCCGGCGACGCCGCCGCGCTGCACACCCTGCTGGCCGTGATCCGGCCGGACGTGCTCCGGATCTGTGCCCGCTTCCTGCCGAACCGGGAGGACGCCGAGGACGCCTGCCAGGACGCGCTGCTCGCCCTCACCAGGTCGATCGCCGGCTTCGAGGGTCGCGCGTCGTTCCGTACCTGGCTCTACGGCCTGACCGCCAACCGCGCCAGGTCGACCTACCAGCGCCTGCGCGGCCGCTTCCTCGCCGAGTCGGGCGGCGTACCCCTGCCCGACCACGCCGACCCCCGCCGTACCAGCGTGGTGGCCGGCACCCGCCTCGACCTGCTCGACGCGCTGGACCGGCTCCGGCCCGATCTCGCCGAGGCGGTGGTCCTGCGTGACCTGCTCGACCTCACCTACTCCGACATCGCCACCCTGACGGACGTGCCGGAGGGCACCGTGAAGTCCCGCATCCACCAGGGCCGCTCGCAACTGCGTCTACGCCTGCTGCCGTCCACGGAACCGGAATGCGCGCCCGGCTGACGGCCGCCGCCGTCGCCGCGTCGCTGGCCCTGGCGGGATGCGCTGCCGAGGCACCGGTCTCACCACTGCCGACCGAGGCCGCCCCGTCCGCCGCGGCACCGGTCGCGTCAAGAGGCGTGGTCCCGAGCACATCCCCGTCCCCGCCGCCGAAGACGGAGACGACGCGACGGACGCCGGTCGCCACACCCCGTACCAGCCGCATGTCCACGAAGCCGGCGACGCCGGCGTGTGAGGGCGCGGTCGTGCGTACCATCGACGCCGCCGCCGACGAGCTGGCGCTGATTCCCGCGATGTGTCTCGGAACCGGGGCGGTGCTGCGCATCGAGAACATCGGCCCCGGCGAGGTCACCGTCGACGAGCCGGACTTGGTCGAGCAGCACTATGAGGCCGGCGTCGTCGAGGTGCGCCTCGTGCGCCGGGGCACCGTCGTCGTGACGATCCCGCAGGGCGGCGACGCCTTCGACATCACGGTGGTGGTCCGCTGATCAGCCCGAGCAGCGCGTCGATCTCCTGATCGGTGGTCCGCGGTGCGGGGGCGATCTGCGCGTACATCAGGGCGTCGGAGCGCGGCCGGGCCGCCTCGATGATCACCGGCTTGGGTCCGGTGCAGGCGAAGCGCGCCACCACCCAGCCGGCGCCGGACCGCCGGACCGGTGCCGCCTTGCAGCTCGCGTGCAGTTGTTCCGCGACGAAGCCGGCCGCGGTGGTGCGCGCCCCGGCGCTGTGCGACAGCCCGACGAACGCGCCGGGCACATCGGGGTCGGTGCGCCAGAGCGGCGGATCCGGCGAGATCACCAGGGCGGGTTCCAGGCGGCCGTCGCCGCCGGGGCGCCCGGCCCAGCCGGACCCGGCGGCCCGCCAACCGGCGGGCAGCGCCACCGTCAACCGGCCCGTGCCGTCACTCGCCGTCCGCGTTCCCTCGGGCAGGGCGACCGACGACGGTACGGCGGCCAGGGTCAGCGCGGCCGCCGCGATGACGGTCGCGCGGCGCAGCGGGGTGAGCGCGCCGCCGGAGACCGCGCGGTCGAGCTCCGCCGCGAAGGCCGCGGCGTCCGGCGGCCGGTCCCGCGGGTTGCGCGCCGTCGCCCGGCGCAGGAGCCGGTCGACCCTCGCCGGTACGCCGGGACCCAGCAGCCGGATGCCGAGCCTGCCCAGCCCGTACACGTCGGCGCTGGTGTCCACCGCGGACAGCGGGTCGTCCTGCTCCGGGGCCATGTATCCGGGGGTGCCGGCCCGCGCGGTCAGGCCCGACGCGGCCGCGAGCGCCTTCGCCAGCCCGAGGTCGGCGATCAGTACCCGCTCGGCACTGAACAGGACGTTGCCCGGGGTCAGGTCGCGGTGCACGATCCGGTGCCGGTGCAGCACGGCGACGCCCGCGGCGATCTCCCGCAGCACTCGCAGGGCCTCGCCGGGCGGCAGCTCACCCTCTTCGAGCCGGTCGCGCAGGCTGCCGCCTTCGGCGAATTCCATGACCGAGTACGGGCGCCCGTCCGGCAGCTCGCCGATGGCGTACACCCGTACCACCCGTTCGTCGGCCAGCCGCCAGAGCAGCCGGGCCTCCTGCTGGAAGCGTTCCCGTACGCGCAGGTCGTGCGCCCAGTTGTCGGCCAGCACCTTGATCGCCACCCGGGCGTCCAGCGCCGGGTCGTGGCCGAGCCACACGATGGCGAACGACCCGGCACCGAGCAACCGCTCGATGCGGTACGCGCCGATCTGCCCCGGGCCTGTCATGGCTCGACCATAGACGCCGATCGGTAGGCGGTTAACGGACCACCACGGCCGTCACGGAACGGACGTTGTCCGAGTCCCGGGTGGCCGTGAAGACGACGCTGGCCGGCCGGCGGAACTTGCAGGCGTGGACGCCGCCCTCGTAGTAGCAGCTCACGGCGTTGGCGGGGGAGTACGCCAGCATGCCGGGCCCGAGGTTGACCACCCGCAGCGTCGCGCCGAGCCGCAGACACGGCGACCACCAGGGCATCTCCTCGGTGGTATCGAGGTCCACCACACTGCCCGCGGGCTTGCAGGCCGTCGACGGCTTACCGGGTACGGACGCGGGTACCCGGACGGCCAGCTCCCGGGCGTCCAGGGTGAGGCGCACGGTGCCGGTGCGGATCAGCCGGCACTGGTAGGTGCCCGCCGCGTAGAAGCAGTCGACCTTGTCGGCGGGCCGGGCGACCAGCGACCCGGGCCCGATGTTGACGACGCGCACGACCCCGCCGACCGCGATGCACAGCGGCGGCAGCTTGCCGGGCGACGCGGCGTCGACGGTGTGGACCACCGCACCCTTACAAGCGGCGGATTTGGCGGTCGCGGCAGCGCGTGCGGCGGTGGTCGCCGCAGCGGGCGCGGCAGCCGGCACAGCAGCGGGCACAGCGGCGGGCACAGCGGCGGGTGCTGCGGCGGGTGCTGCGGGGGCTGCCGCGGCAGGCGCGGCAGCGGGTGTAGAAGTGGACAGCGTCCCGGCCGCAGTGGCTGCGCCGGCGGTGCCGGCCAGCACCAGCGTGAGTCCGAACAGCACGGCCGTGCCGAACCGGTGGCGATATGTTGAGATGCGCATGAGGGCGTTCACTCCTTCTTCGTGGGTCTGTCCTCTTGTCCGTCCCACCGCGACCGGCTTTCGTTCACCGTCGCTCGAAATTGCTTTCACAAATCCGATATATCGCAGATAGCAGCCTCATGCGGCGAAACCGGTCAAGCGAGTCCGTCCATTGCGGACACGGGCAGGTTGATTCGCCGTCGCTTGGATCGGCGATGACCACTACGCTGGGTGCTCCGGAGAACTACGGGGGTACCGATGCCTGAGCTGGCGGGCGGAAACGACGAGGAAGCCGCGCCGGAGAAGCAGGCCGCCGAACACGTCGGCTTTCTCGAGCGGCTGGAGCGGCGCCCAGGGCTGCTCGGCGCGGTCGCGCTGGCCACGTTCGCCGCGATCCTCGTCGGGGTGCTCGCCGCGGTGCCCGACTGGCGCGAGATGGTCGCCGGTGACGATCCTGCTCCCGCCGCCGGGGCGGCGATCTCCCCGGCCTCCGCGATCCCGTCGCTGATCCCGTCGGACGGGCCGGCGCTCAGCGCCATCGACCTGGTCGTCCGGGATCCCCAGAAAACCGGCGAACCCGACGACCTCGATGCGCCCATTACGCCGCCCTCGGTGGAGATCACCGTGCACAACCGGGGTACCCGGCGTTCGGTTACCACCCGGATCGTCGCCACCGTCGAGGACTCGGCGGTTATCAAGCTGTGCGACGCGCAGGGAAGCACGGTCCCGGTATCCGCGACCTACGACCTCGTCCTGCCGCCGCGGCCCGCCGCCGGCACCGCGTTCCAGGTGCCGGTCAGCCAGCAGCAGGGCCCGGACGAGGCCGACCGCTTCGCGCTGCGCGTCGGCACCTCCAAGCGGGAGTCACCCAGGCACCTGCACCTCTACCGGCTCCGGTTCGAGCTGGTGGCCGACGGGCAGCAGACCAAGGTTCCCGCCGGCACCGCGGTCGTGACGGTCCCGGAGACCCTGGCCGAGGGCGACGGCTACTTCTGGAGCGAGGCATACGACAGTGGTCGGATCGATCTCAGTAACTACCCCGGCGGGGCGAACGTCACCGCCTGCATGAAGGCCAACAGCGCGGTCCTGAACAGGCTCCTGTCAAAGGACGCCGCGCTGTCGCCCGAACTGACCGAAGCCAAGGCGAAGCTGCGGCTCTGACCTGTTGGGGTCAGAAGGCCGAGGTGTCGACGATGCGGTCGGCGCGCTCGCGCGCCCGGTCGGCCGCGAAGAACGCGTCCTCCTCGCGCATCCACCGCTCCCACAGCGCCTCCCGGCCGGGAAAGCCGCTGTCCCGGGCGAGGCCGCGGGCCAGCCTCAGCTCGGCGGGCGCCTCGACCCAGACCGCGTACGCCAGCCGCCCGACCGTGTCCCGGCGGGTGCAGGTGACGCCCTCGAGGATGACCGTCGGCGCCCACCGCAGCGTCTTCCAGCCGCCGAGGCTCGACCCGTACCAGTCGCTCCAGTCCCGGGCCTGGTAGACCGCGTCCCGCCCGGCCAGCAGCGGCGCGAGGACCTGCTCGTCGAAGCGCGTCCACCACCCGTCGAAGCGGTCCCACGACACGAAGTCGTCGATCTCGACGACGGGCGCGTCCAGCAGACCCGACAGCCGGGCCGCGAGGAAACTCTTGCCGGTCCCGCTCCGCCCGTCGACCCCGACGATCCGGATGCCGCGGACCGGTTCCCGCTCGCGGACGGCTGCGGCTATCTGCTCGGCGATCATCCTTCATGTGTACGCCGGGAGCGCCACGCGGCGCCCCCGGCGTCCTCACCTCACTGGTAGGGCAGGGTCACGGTGGACAGCGCGCCCAGCGACACCGTGCTCGGCGCGGAGCCGATGGCGCTCCAGATCTCCACCTTCACGGTGCCGTTCGCCAGGTTGCCGAAGGCGCCCGTCGCGGTGACCTGGCCGACGGCGTCGGTGTACCGCTCCCACCCGGTGACCGGGTCGGTGGCGAAGTAGCGGTACGTCTCGACCCGGTCGAAGCCGCCGTCGCCGGTCAGGTCGTACGAGACGCGGACCTGGGTGGCGTTGCCGACCGAGGTGCCCGCGTCCACCGAGAAGCCGAACGCGGTCGCGGCGCTCGCGCGGTACGCCAGGTTGAGCCCGGTCGCGGTGAACGTGGTCGGCGAGTGCGGCTGGTTGTCGTTGGCGCCGGACGCCTTGGCGACGGTCGCCGTTCCGGCCGTACCCGCGGCGCCGGCCAGCGCGCCACCCGCCTGCAGGTACCGGACCGCGCCGCCGCCGGTCGGCGGGCTGGTCGTGGTCGGCGTCGGCGTCGGGGTGGTCGGCGTCGGTGTCGGCGTCGGGCTGGTGGTCGTGGGTGTCGGCGTCGGGTTGATGCCGCCGCCGGTCGCGTTGCCGCCGGACCAGTTCACCGCGCCGCTGGCGACCGTGCGCCCGGCCGGCAGCGTCAGCACCTTGCCGTCGGAGAACGTCACCGTCAGCGCCGCGTTGGTGATGTTCGACGCGACGTACGTCTTGGCGCCGTTCTTGCTGAACACCCGGTACAGCGGGTGGTTGGCGGTGACGCCGAGGTCGGTCGTGCCGAGGGCGGCGAGGTTGCGGATCCAGTGGAACGTGTGCGCCTTGGTCTCGCCCTCCTCGGGGGTGTAGCCGCTGTTGGCCCGGAACTTGGCCAGCGCCGCGTCGCCGTCGCCGAGGGCCAGGTACTGCCAGGCGATGTCCTGCCAGAGCGCCGGCTCGTGCCCGGCGTTGGTGACCATCTCGGCGTAGTTGCGCCGCACGTACGCGGGGTCGTTGCCCATGTAGAAGTGCCCGCCGGTGACCGGCAGCATGTTGATGCCGTGGATCTGCTCGGGCGCCGAGGCGAACCAGGTGGCGTACGCGCCGCCGTCGCCCCAGACCATGCCGACGGTGCCGTGGCCGAACGCCGACGGGAAGTTCTCGTTGGTGGTGTCGAACCAGTACTCGTTGATCGCGGCCGACTGCGTCGTCCAGATGAAGATGCCGGCGTCGCGGATCGCGGTGTTGCCGGTGGCCTGCCCCCACTGGATCAGGCCGTTGGCGAAGTTCATCCCCTCCGAGGAGGACTCCTGGTTGTTGCCGGCGAAGAACGCGCCGTGCCCGGCCGCCCAGTCGTGCCCGGCGTAGATGTCGAAGTCCCGCAGGTACGGGAACCGGTTGTCGCCGCGGTCGTAGTTGTTGGCGTCGCGGATCAGCAGGTCCACCATGCCGCCGTAGCTGGAGTTCGCCGCCCAGGACGGGTCGAACTTCGCGAGGGTCGCGGCGGCGGCGATGAAGTAGCCGTAGTGGAAGTGGTGGTCGTTGAGCTCGGCGTCGGAGCCGTACGACGCGGGGTAGCCGATCAGCGTGCCCCAGTTGCGGTCGTAGTAGAACAGCTTCTCCGTCTTGCCGGCCGAGGCGGTGAACCAGTCGGTCAGCCGGGCGCGGATGGCCGCGAGCGCGGTGTCGCGGACGTCGGTGCGGCCGAGCTGGTCGGCGATCTCCGCGATCCGGGCGCCGATGCCCAGCGCCTTGCCGGTCCAGTAGGTGTCGTTCTTCGTGACGTTGACCGGGTTGGCCTTGACCTGGTCGAGGTAGGCGTTGAGCGTGGTCAGGTCGGCGCCGGCGCTGTCGGCCACCGCGGGCACCTCGGGCAGCACGCCCTGGTAGACCGCGGAGGTGGTGTAGGACGTGGCACCGACGAGGTTCTTCATGGCGCCACGGGCGGTGACGTAGGTCTGCGCGATGGGCGTCGCGCCGGTCAGCGCCCGCCACTGATGCGGGTAGAGGCCGACGACGGTCCCGGTGCCGGAACCCTCGCGCGCGGTGGTGGTGTACGTGTACGTGGTGGCGACCCGGCTGGTGGCCTGGTTGTACGCGTACGACACCCGGGTGCCGGTGACGTGGTTGTGCGCGTACGTGCCGTAGCTGGTGGCCAGGGTGGTCTTGTCCGCGACGCTGGTGGCCGGCGTGGTCGGCAGCACCGCGATGGAGTAGTAGCCCTTGCCGGCCAGGTTGGAGGTGATGACGGTGCCGCTGACCGACCAGGTGGCCCCGCTCGGCGCGTACGCGACGTAGTCCTTGCCGGCCACCGACCAGCCGATCCGGGATCCGCTGTTGGACCAGACGGTCGGGGTGCTCTTGGTGGTGATCTGGGCGTTGCCGCCGGTGACCTGGAAGTACGCGAACGGCAGGCCGTGTCCGATGGTCGCCTTCATGGTCCGGGTGCCGTCACTCCAGTACGGCGTGACGGTCCAGTCGGTCCAGGAGTCGACCAGGGTGCGCGGCGCGTTCAGCCCGGCCACCCCGGCGGTGAAGTCCTCCTGGTAGATGTAGTGGTACTCGCCGACGCCGGTGGCCGAGCCGCTGATCTGCGGCGTGGTGTTGTAGGAGAACCCCAGCCCGCCCGCGGTCGTGTCGTAGCTCGTCGGGTGCGCGTGCAGGTTCTCGCTGTACGCGCAGTCGAACTTCTTGTAGACCAGCGACGACCACCAGTCGTTGGTCGGCACCGGGCCGGCCGGCGCGTTGGCGGTCATGAACTGGCGTGGATTGGTGGCCAGGTCTCCGCAGCCGACCGGCAGTCCCGCTCCGGCCGGCAGGGTCTCGGTGTAGCTGCCCGCGCCGACGGTGGCCGCGTCGGCCGTGCCGACGAGCGCCACCGCCCCGAGCCCGGCCGTGACGGCAGCGATCACCGCGAGCGCGAGGGCCCGGCCGGGACCTCTGCCTGGTCTTGTACGTCCGACGACGGATCCCATGACGCCTCCATTGACCTAGTTCGCTGCGATCACCTCCGTGAGAGCGCTCTCACGATGCTGAAACTGTAAATTTCGACATCATGTTTCGTCAATGTTTTCAATTTCTTAACAACGTGTTCCGGGGCCGGGTTTCACCCCTGGCGAAGGGTGTCCGGGCCCGGGCGCCGGTTCAGACTGGCGGTCATGGACTCCACCTATCCGTACCAGCCGGCCGGTGTCGTCGCCCGCGATCGCGGGCACACCCTGTTCGCGCAGACGATGGCCTACGTCGCGGGGACCACGGGCCTGTTCGCGCTCGGCGCGTACCTCGGCCGGAACCTCTCCAGCGGACTCGCCTTCGTCGCGTACCTCGTGGCGTTCGCCGCGTTGATCGCCATGCAGTTCACCGTCCGCAAGTCACGGCAGACGACGGTCGCGCTGCTCGCCGCGTTCGGCCTGCTGATGGGGGTGGCGCTGGCGCCGACGCTGGTCTACTACGCCAACACCGACCCGCAGGCGCTCTGGCAGGCCGGCGCCGCGACGGCGCTGTTCGTCGCGGCGTTCGGTGCGGCGGGATACGCCACCCGGCGTGACCTCACGGCCCTGGCCCGGGTGTGCTTCTGGGCGCTGGTGGCCCTGCTCGTCTTCGGCATCGTGCTGATCTTCGTGAACATCCCGTACGGGTCGCTGATCTACTCCGTGCTGGGTCTGGTGATCTTCGCCGGATTCATCATGTTCGACTTCCAGCGGTTGCGGCGCTCCCGCGACGTCGACTCCGCGCCGCTGCTGGCGGCGTCGATCTTCCTCGACATCCTCAACGTGTTCCTGTTCTTCCTGCGGATCTTCCGCGGCGGCAACCGCTGACGCCCGGGCCGGTCAGAACGTGACCGGCAGGGCGGCCAGCCGGTGGCCGATCGGCACGGTCGGCATCCAGTCCGGCGTCCGGTACGCGGGCCGCAGTCCGGGGCAGCGCCGGAGCAGGATCCGCAGGCACTCGTCGGTCTCCATCCTGGCGAGCGCCGCGCCCAGGCAGTAGTACGTGCCCATACCGAAGCTGAGCACCCGGCTGCGGGTACGGGAGATGTCGAAGACGTCCGGGTCGGCGAACACCTCCGGGTCGCGGTTCGCGGCCATCAGCGCCAGGTAGACGTGCCGGCCGGCCGGGACGGTGTGCCCGGCCAGCTCGACCGGCTCGGTGGTGACCCGGCCGATGACGCCGGCCGGGCCGTCGCAGCGCAGCATCTCCTCGACGGCGGCCGGCGTCAGTTCCGGATCGGCGCGCAGCCGGGCCAGCTGGTCCGGGTTCTCGAACAGCAGCACCAGGCCGTTGGCGATCAGGTTCGCGGTGGTCTCGTGCCCGGCGAACAGCAGCAGCACGCAGTTGGCCACCGCCTCGTCCTCGGTGACGATGCCCGCCGCCTCGGCCGCCATGAACGCGCTCAGCACGTCCTGGCCCGGGGCGCGGCGCCGTTCCGCGGCGATGACCCGCAGGTAGTCGTGCATCTCGAGCATGCTGCGCTGCGCCTGGCGCAGCTGGCCGACGTCGTCGCTGCCGAAGACCGGCAGGATGTCGCGCGACCACGCCTGCAGCTGCTCCCGGTCGCTGACCGGCATGCCGAGCAGCTCGGCGATCACGTTAGCCGGCAGCGGGTACGCCAGGTCGCTCACCACGTCCATCCGGCCCTTCGGCGCGACGGCGTCCAGCAGCTCCTCGGTGAACTCGCGCACCCGGGGCCGCAGCCGGTCCACCATGGCCGGGGTGAAGTAGCGCTTGAGCAGCTGCTGGAAGCGGACGTGGTCGGCCGGGACGGTGTGCCCCATCCACATCTCGATGGACCGGCGCACCGGCGCCAGCTCCTCCTGCTCGGCCGGGGTCAGGCGCTGCAGGACCCGCGCCATGTTGGCGCTGTCCATCCGCCTGTCGCGCAGCGCGGCGCTGATGTCCGCGTACCGGGTGAGCAGGTAGGCGTCGAGCTGTGGCAGCCACGAGAGTGGACTCTCGGCGCGGACCCGGTGCAGGAACCCGTCGGGGTTCGCGATCGCCTCGGGGGTGAACAGGTCGTATTCCCGTACTGTCGCCGCGTGGTCGCTCATGGTGGCGATTCTGGCCGAATCCAATGATCGCTATCTATGCCCGAATCGACGATGGGCGGCAAGTTCCAGCTCATCGCCGATCTATAAACTCCGCGGCCATGGGTGCATCGGAGTGGAGCCGCAAGGTTCCGTACCAGGCGGACCTGGCCGCCGCGCTGCGGCAGGCGCGCGACGACGCGTACCGGGAGGGCGACTACTACCGCGTCGAGCCCGATCCGCGGGCCCGGCGCATCGGTGAGCAGGAGTACATCGCCGCCGAGGTCGCCGCGATGCGCGAGACGTGGGTCGAGGTGTTCGGCGAGGAGAACGCCGGTGAC
Organism: Actinoplanes sp. NPDC049668; assembly: GCF_044465445.1. Lineage (NCBI taxonomy): Bacteria > Bacillati > Actinomycetota > Actinomycetes > Micromonosporales > Micromonosporaceae > Actinoplanes > Actinoplanes sp. NPDC049668. Next base: position 652,866 of record NZ_JBITLR010000005.1, on the reverse strand, counting down.
CCGGACGACGAGATGGCCCGGGTCGCCTGGCGCGCCGCCCAGATCGAGGTGACCGGCCCGGACTCGCTGCTGGCGTCGCAGCCGTTCTCGGGCACCCACTCGGTCATCGACATGACGGGAGTCGCCGACCGGCCCGACGGCGGCAAGGTGGCACCCCTGCCCGCCGACGAGCTGGACTGACCCGGATCAGCCGATGCAGGAGCGGTAGGCCTGGCCGTACTTCGCGTCCTTCGCCGAGTCGGCGCTGGCCACGTAGCTCTTGCCGCCGAAGCCGTAGCCCGCGGACGCGCCGGTCGTCGCGTCCACCTGGTACAGGCGGCGGCCGTCCGTGCACTCGAACGCGCTCACGTACCGGACCTGCCCGCCCGGCCCGGCGCAGCCGGCCTGCGCCTTGCCCTCGTCGACCACCTTGCCCGGCTGGAACACCTCGGCGCAGGCCGTCGCCGCCGCGGCCTTGCCCGCCGGCGCGCCGGCGAGGTTGAGGTCGAGCTTCACGCCGTGGTTGGCGCAGGCGGTCTGCAGGCCGGTGGTGTGCGCGGTGAGCGGGCCGAGGTAGACCACGGCGCCGGCGCCCGGGTCCTTGCCGAGCTTCTGGATCTGCGACACCACGTCGATCAGGGACGTGCCGTGCTCGCGGATGTCGTCGTGGCGGGACTCCTCGAACTGTGCCCGCGCCGCGGCGTACTCGGCGCCGGTCATCGGCGCGCCGGCGCCGCCCTGCACGGCGTCGGCGTGCTCGCGCATCACGTTGCAGGCGGCGACCCCGGGGTCCTGTTTGATCAACCGGTCGTAGGCGAACCAGCCGCCGGCGGCCACCAGGACGACGGCGAGCACGCCGCCGATCAGGATCCAGCGCCGGTCACGCCGCGCCGGCGGGGCGGGCTCGGTCGGCATATCGGTACCCGGCTCGGAGGCGGGGACGATGGGCGTGCTCATGGGGACAGTCCTTCCAGAAGGGCTCGGCCGCATCGCAGTCTGAACACCGCACGCCGATTTCGCAAAAATCCGCATTCGTCCTACCCGGACGGATTACCCCGAGAGCCTTAACACGCGGCCGGCAGGGACGATCTCCGCCCGGCGGCCGGTCCCAGGGGCGCGACGCCGCATCCACCGGCCCGCTGTGCCGGTCAGCCACGATGCCGCGTCTGTGGACCGCGCTGCCCGTACCTGATGGCGGTCTGATGTTCGGAGCGCCGCTACTTCCTCCGGTCGACGAGGTCGCCCACCTCGGTCCGGGACGACACGCCGAGCTTGCGCAGGATGTTGGAGACGTGGACGGCGGCGGTCTTCGGCGAGATGTAGAGGCGCCGGGCCAGCTCCGCGTTCGTCAGCCCGTCGCTGATCAGCACCGCGACCTCCCGCTCGCGGGGCGTCAGCGCGGCCGGCCCGGTCACGGCCGGCGGCGCGTCGACCGGGGCCATGCCCAGCCGGGCGCGGACCGCGGCGAGCTGGGCCACCCGCCAGCCACGCCAGTCGGCCAGCAGGTGCGCGGCGGCCGCCACCTGCGCGGCGGCCTCCTCGCGCCGGTCGCCGGCGAGCAGGCAGCGGGCGGCACCGACGCGCACGGTGCCGCGGTTCGCCGGCCCGAGGATGTGCGCCTCGGCGACCGACAGGTAGCCCGCGAGGGCCTCGGCGTGCCGGCCGCGCGCCTCCGCCAGCTGGGCGTCGACCAGCGTCCGGTACGCGTCCCACACCTCGGCGTCGAGCAGCGTCGCGGCCAGCCGGTCGAGCCGGTCCGCGGGCAGGCCGAGCTCCAGCGCGGCGGAGATCAGGTCGTGCGCCTGTTCGCCGCTGCGCCACGTCTCCCCGGCCATGGCCGCGACGAGGTCGTCCATCGTCGCCTCGGCGCGCGGCAGGTCGCCGCGGCGGCAGGCGAGGTGGAACGCGAGCCCGGGAACCGTGGTCGGCGCGTTGCTGGGCAGCGCGGCCAGGTCGCCGACGAGGCCTTCGACCCGGTCCAGCTCGCCGGCCTCGAGGTAGAGCCCGGCGAGGAAGACGCCGTGGTAGTCGGCCCAGCGGCCCACCCGCCGGTAGCCGCGGTCCTGCTCGCGCCCCTCCTCGAGGGCCGCGATCGCGGCGCCGAGGTCGCCGGCCCGCAGCGCGAGCCGGGCCCGGCCCTGGAAGTACGTGGCCACCGCGAGCGACTCGAAGCCGGCCCGCTCGGCGTCGACCCGCATGCGCTCCAGGGTCTCGGCGTGCTCGGCCGGCGAGCTGGGCGGCTCGCCCTGCACGAGCTCCTTGAGGGCGCGCGCGGCCAGCACCCACTCGCCCGCCTTCTCGGCCTCGTCGACCAGCGCGGACAGGATCTCCCGGCCGGCGGCGGCGGTCTGCGGGCGTTCCGTGAGCGTCGCGCCCTTCTCCATCAGCGCGGCCCGGCGTACCTCGGGCAGGTCGAACTCGTCCGCCAGCGCCAGCGCCCGGTCGGACCAGAGCAGGGCGGCGTCGAGGTCGTCGCGCAGGTACGCCGACTGCGCGACCGCGGTGATCGCCCGGGCCTGATCGGCGCCGGGCGGCAGCCGCGCGATCAGCGTCTCGATGTCGCGGGTCAGCGTGACCATCTCGTCGGTCTCGCGGAACTCCCAGGCGAGGCGGACCAGCAGGTACAGCGACTCGGCCCGTTCGGTCGGCGTGCCGGCGAGGTCCCGCCAGCGCCGGCCGTGGCGCAGGGCGTCGTCGAGCAGCCCGGCCAGCCACGCCGCCCGGGCCGCGGCGGCGAGCAGCTCGGTGTCCTCGGGCGCCTCGTCGAGGCCCATCTCGGCCAGCTGCAGTGCCTGGTAGGCGGAGCCGATGGAGAGGTACAGCGCGGCGCCGCGGCGGGCCGCGGCGACCATGTCGTCGTAGCGGCCGGCGCCGCGGGCGTGGTGCGCCACCATGGCCGGGTCGGACGAGCCGCCGCCCAGGAGCACGTCGAGCGCCGTCTCGTGCAGGCGGCGGCGCTGCCGGCCGAGCATCTGGTCGGCGATCGCCTCGCGCACCAGCGCGTGCCGGAACGCGAACTCGTCCTCGCCGGACTCGACCAGGACGTCCCGGGTGACCAGGTCTCGCAGCACGGCGATGAGCTCGTCCTCGCCCGCGCCGGTGACGGCGGCGAGCAGGTCGAACGGGATCCGGTGGCCGAGCACTGTCGCCGCCTCGACGACGCGGTGGCTGAGCGGGTCGAGGTCGTCGACCTGGCGGCGCAGCACGTCGGCGAGGCTCCACGGCAGCCGCTGCTCGACCAGCGCCTCGACGTCGTACCCGGGCGCCGCGCGCAGCAGCTCCTCCAGGAAGAACGGGTTGCCGCCGGTGCGGTGGTGCAGGGCCGTCGCGGCCCGCGGCGGCGCGGGGGCGCCGGTGACCGCCGCCAGCAACGCCGCGGTCTGCGCGGGCGTGAGGCGGTTCAGGCTCACGTGCGTGACGGCGTGCCGGCGCTCCAGCCGGGCCAGCAGCCCGGCGATCGGCAGCCGGTGGGTCACGTCGCCGGGCCGGTACGTCCCGATGAGCAGCCGCGGCCCGCGCTGGTCGGCGATCCGCTCGAACAGCGCCGCGCTCTCCGAGTCGGCCCAGTGCAGGTCGTCGAAGACGATGACCGCGGGCGCGTCGCCGATCAGGTCGTCCAGGACGGCGAGGCCGGCGTGCAGCCGCTCGACCGGGCTGCGCCGCGGGTCGGCCAGCGCCGCCAGCTGCTCCTCGTCGACCTCCGGCCGGCCGTCGATGGCGTCCAGCAGCACCTCGTACGGCCGGGACAGCGACCCGGGCTCGGCCTGCCCGACCAGCGTCACGGTCCCCGCCGGCACCGCCGCCAGCAGCTCGCGCACCAGCCGGGTCTTCCCGATGCCCGGCTCGCCCGCGATGATCGCGACCGCCGGCTCCGGCGCCGAGGCGAGCCGCGCCAGCCGGCGCAGCTCGCCGTCCCGCCCGATCATCACCGGGCTGGCACCGCCACGGATGGTTCGCACGCCGCCAGGGTACCGGTGGGCTGCCCGCGCACCGCCCGGGCCTTGCGGGCTCGGCGGGCCGCGCGGGCGAGTGCGAGCAGGCGGCCCTGGCCGGCCTCCGCGATCAGCTCACGGTGGCGGGCGTTCGACAGAACCAGGGTCAGGTCCGGGTGCATGAACATCGCTTTCTCCTTTGTCAACCGCTGATGGATAAATCCTCGGTCGACAACGGATCCGCCACATCGGAAGCACCTACCTATGTTCGCGGCCTCCGGGATTCAGCCGGGCCGGCACCCGGCCTAGGCATACCTAGTTGGAGGTCGTCGGTGCGGATGCGGGCGTGCAGGTGCATGTCGTGGCGGCCGTCGGAGTGGACGGCGTCGCTGCGTTTGGTGCCTTCGAGGCGGAAGCCGGCCTTGGTGGCGACGCGGCAGGAGGCGTCGTTGCGGGTCGAGTGGTCCAGTTGCAGGCGGTGGAAGCCGGCCTCGCCCAGCGCCCAGCCGCTCATCGCCGTCAGCGCGCGGGAGGCCACGCCGGCTCCCCGCGCCGCCGGGAGCACCCAGTACGCGCAGCCCGCGACGCCGTCGTTGAGGTTCAGCCCGCTCAGGGCGATGCGGCCCAGCACCTCGCCGCCGTCGCGGGTGACCGCCCAGTGCGCGCCCGTCTCCCGCGCCCAGGCCTGGCGGTAGTGGTCGAACCACTCGCGGACCTGGTCCTCGGACTCGGGCTGGCGGGTGTGCCAGTGCCGGATCTCGGGGTCCTGGTAGGCGGCGAGGAAGACCGCCGCGTCGCCGGCCGCCCAGGGCCGCAGGAGCAGGCCGCCCGGCGCGGGGAGGACCGGCTGCGGACGGGACGACAGGGCCCCGGCCACGACGGCCGGCGGCGTGGAGAGGTGGAACCTCACCGCCGATCACCCGCGATCCGGGTGGCGGTCTGCGCGACGCCCTCCTGCCGCAGCTCCAGGCCCCCGGGTCGGAAGTCGATCTCCAGGTCGAGGACGGGATGCCGGTAGCGGCCGCCCTCGACCGGCAGCAGCACGGCCGGGTGCCCGCCCGCGGCGGTGAGCGTGAGCCCGCCGTCCGCGGCCTCGACGTCCAGGGGGTAGTCGTCGCGCAGCAGGTAGCGGCCCGTCACAACGTCCGTCGCGGCGGGGGCGGCAGCGGCGGCGTAGAGGCGGCCCGCGGCGGCGAGGATGGCGGTCTGCACCGGCATGGTGTCGTCGGAGTTGGTCATCACCGCGACCGCGGCGCCGGAGTCGGGCCAGGCGTACGAGAAGCAGGTGTAGCCGACGTTCTCGCCGCTGTGGCCGAACTTGCGGCGGCCCGGCGTGTCGTCGAGCTCGGTGCCCAGGCCGTAGCCGGTGCCGGGCAGCTGCGGCGTCAGCATCTGGGTGGCGAGGTCCCGGCCGAGCAGCTCGGACTCACCGGCGGCGGCGCTGGCGATCTCCAGGTCGAGCCGGAGCAGGTCGGCCGGCGTGCTCCACAGGCCACCGCCGGCCATCTCGGGCTGGGTGTGCCAGCCGCCGGGTACGGGTGTGCCGCAGCGGTGATGTCCCGCGGCGACCGACCGCCGACGGTGCGGGAAGCGCTGGTCGAAGCTGCTGTCGGCCATGGCGACGGGATCCAGCACCAGCGCGCGCAGGAGCTCGTCGAACGCGGTGCCGGTCACGTCGACCATCAGCTGCTCCAGCACGGCGTAGTGGCTGCCGGAGTAGCGGAACCGGCTGCCCGGCAGCAGGGCGGCCCGCACCGGTGGGGTGTTCGCCGGCGCCACGCCCTCCAGGGTCTGCAACAGGGTCGGGGTGGGCTCGTCCGCGCCGTAGCCGCGGAACCAGTTGTAGGTCAGCCCGGCCGTGTGCGCCAGGAGCTGGCGCACGGTGACGCTCGCGCCGGCCGGCAGCCGCCAGGTGGTCAGGTATTCGCCGACGTCGGCGTCCAGGTCCAGCACGCCGTCGGCGACCAGCCGCAGCGCGCCGAACGCGGTGACGTGCTTGCTGATCGAGCAGGCCTGGAACACGGTGTCGTCGGCCACCGGTGCGGCGCCCGTGGTGCCGAAACCGGCCGACCAGGACCGCCCGTCCCGGTGCGCCACCGCGATGCCGACTCCCGGCACCCGGTAGGTGTCCATCAGCTCAGGCAGGCTCGCCAGGTCCGGCGACGGCAGGCCCGCCGCGCCGTGCCGGCCGAGGCGGTCCAGCAGCCCGGTCCAGTGCCGCTCGAGTTCCCCGTCCTTCATGGACGAAGAGTCTCCACCATCAGCCGGCCAGGGCGTCGACCAGGCGGCGGGCGGAACCCGCGAGGTTCCACCGCTCGGCCAGGGCCAGCAGGGCGTCGCCGTCGCGGGGCGCGGACGGCAGGGTCGCGTCGAAGGCCGGCAGCGGCACGTCCAGGGCGACCCGGCACACCGGCAGGGCGACCTTGAGGTAGTCGCGGGCCGCGTCCAGCTTGAGGCGCAGGCCGGGCGCGAACCCGGCGTCCTTGTCGTCGAGCGCGGCCAGGATCTCCTCGACGCCGCCGTAGCGCGCGATCAGCCGGGCCGCGGTCTTCTCGCCGACGCCGGGCACGCCGGGCAGGCCGTCGCTCGGGTCGCCGCGCATCGCCGCGAAGTCCGCGTACCACCGGGCGGGTACGCCGTACTTCGCCTCGACCGCCGCGTCGTCGCTGTCCTCGAGCTTGGCCACCCCGCGCCCGCAGTAGAGCAGCCGGGTGCCGCGCGCGTCGTCGACCAGCTGGTACAGGTCGCGGTCGCCGGAGACGACCTCGACCGGCGCGGCCTGGGTGGCGGCGAGCGTGCCCAGCACGTCGTCGGCCTCGTAGCCGGCCACGCCGAATGCCGGGATGCCGACCGCCTTGAGCACCTCGAGCAGGACCGGGACCTGTTTCTCCAGGGCCGCGGGCACCTCCTCGACGGTGCCGTGCGCGACGCGGTGCTTCTTGTAGGACGGGACGAGCGCGACCCGCCAGGCCGGCCGCCAGTCCGCGTCGAGGGCGCAGACCAGCCGGTCTGGCCGGCGGGTCCGGACCAGCTGGGCGATCATGTCGAGGAAGCCGCGGATCGCGTTGACCGGCTCGCCGGCGGAGGTCCGCGCGGCGGACTCGGGGATCCCGTGGAACGCACGGAAATACAGGCTGGGCGCGTCGACGGCCAGAAGGGGTCGCTCAGTCACGCACCAAACCTAGTCGCGCGGTCCGACAGTTTGCGGGAGCCTGGCTCGGTGCGACGACGGCTGATCATCAACTGCGACGACTTCGGCATGTACCCGGCGGTCAACGCGGGTGTGCTGAGCGCCCTCGAGGACGGCATCGCGAGCTCGTGCAGCCTGATGCCGCCGTGCCCGGCCGCGCCCGCGGCGATGGCGCTGTTGCGGGACCGCCCGCACCTGCCGTTCGGCGTACACCTGACGCTGTTCTGCGACACGCCCGCGTACCGCTGGGGCCCGCTGACCGCGCGGGCCCGGGTGCCGTCGCTGCTCGACGACGCGGGGGAGTTCTTCGCGCCGGACCGGGTGCCGGAGCTGCTCGCGCGGGCCCGCGCCGAGGAGGTCGCCGTCGAGTTCCGGGCGCAGCTGCGGGCCGTGCTCGACGCCGGCCTGAGCCCGACGCACCTGGACTGGCACTGCCTGGCCGACGGCGGCCGCGAGGACCTCTTCGAGCTCACCCTGGCGCTCGCCGACGAGCACGGCCTCGGCGTCCGCGCCTGGCTGCGCCCGGCCCGGCGCCGCCTGCGGCGCCTGCGCCGCCCGGTCACCGACCACGACTTCCTGGACAGCTTCCGGCTCGACCCGGAGACCAAATTCCGCCGGTACGCCGAACTGCTGCGCGCCCTGCCCGAGGGCACCAGCGAATGGGCCGTGCACCCGGGCCTCGCCGACGACGAAGCCCGCCGCATCGACCCGGGTTGGCGGGTCCGCGCCACCGACCATGATTTCCTGACATCTCCGGAAGCGGCCGAGCTGCTGGCCGCGGAGGGGATCACCCTTGTCGATCATCGCTGGACAGTTGCCGGTGGGGGAGACGCCCGTCCTAACGTTCGTTAAGCTAAGGGGGTGACGGTCGAGCGGATCCTGCCAACGGACGAGGCGTACGAGTTGCTGGGCCTGACCCGGGAGCTCGCCGCCGGCGAGCTCGCGCCCCGGGTGGCCCGCTTCGAGGAGCGGGGCGAGTTCCCCCGCGAGGTGCTGCGCACCCTGGGCGCCGCCGGGCTGCTCGGCCTGCCCTACGACGAGGCCGACGGCGGCGCCGGCCAGCCGTACGAGGTCTATCTCCAGGTGCTCGAGATCCTCGCGGGCTCGTGGCTGGCCATCGCCGAGGCGGTCAGCGTGCACACCCTGTCCTGCTTCCCGACCGCGGCGTACGGCGGCGAGCGGCAGCGCAAGTCGCTGCCCGACATGCTCGGCGGCGACCTGCTCGGCGCCTACTGCCTCTCCGAGCCGCAGGGCGGCTCGGACGCCGCCGCCCTGACCACCCGGGCCGTGCGCGACGGCGAGGACTGGGTGGTCACCGGCACCAAGGCGTGGATCACCCACGGCGGGCAGGCCGACTTCTACAACATCTTCTGCCGCACCGGCGGCCCCGGCGCGGCCGGCATCTCCTGCGTGGTCGCCGACGCCGCCACGCCCGGGATCCTGCCGCAGACCCCGGAGCGCACGATGGGCCTGCGCTCCTCGGCGCCGGCGCAGATGGTCTTCGACGGCGTCCGGGTGCCGGCCGACTGCCTGGTCGGCGAGGAGGGCTCCGGCTTCCGGATCGCCATGCAGGCGCTCGACGCGGGCCGGCTCGGCATCGCCGCCTGCGCGGTCGGCCTCGCGCAGGCCGCGGTCGACTACGCCGCCGGGTACGCCCGGGAGCGCGAGCAGTTCGGCCGGGCGATCGGCGAGTTCCAGGGCATCGGCTTCATGCTCGCCGACATGGCCACCCAGGTCTCCGCGGCCCGCGCCCTGATGCTGGCCGCCGCCCGCCTCAAGGACGCCGGGCGCCCGTTCTCCATCGAGGCCGCCAAGGCCAAGCTCTTCGCCACCGACGTCGCCATGCGGGTGACCACCGACGCCATCCAGGTGCTCGGCGGCGCCGGGTACGTCAGCGACCACCCGGTCGAGCGCTGGTTCCGCGAGGCCAAGGTGCTGCAGATCGTCGAGGGCACCAACCAGATCCAGCGCCTGGTCATCAGCCGCTCGCTGATCCGGGGCTGAAACCGGGTCGTTACCCCGCCGACGCGCCCGGTAGGTTGACGGCGTGGAAGAGATCGACCGGGCGATCGTTGGCGCCCTCACCGTGGACGGCCGGCTGTCCTACACCGATCTCGCCGAGCGGGTCGGCCTGAGCGTCTCCGCGGTTCACCAGCGGGTACGCCGGCTCGAGCAGCGCGGCGTGATCAGCGGCTACACGGCCAAGGTGTCCTACGAGGCGCTCGAGCTGCCGCTGACGGCGTTCGTGGCGATCCGCCCGTTCGACCCGTCGCAGCCCGACGACGCGCCCGAGCGGCTGGCGCACCTGGCCGAGATCGACTCCTGCTACTCGGTCGCGGGGGAGGACTTCTACCTGCTCATGGTCCGGGTGGCCAGCCCGGCGGACCTCGAGCGGCTGCTTCAGGAGATCCGTACGGCGGCGAACGTCACCACCCGCACCACGGTCGTGCTGAGCACCCCGTACGAGAACCGGCCGCCCCGGATCGAAATGTCCTAGGACGCCGTAGGGGTAGTGGCGGCGTCCACGAGGGCCTGGAAGAGCCGGTTCGGGTCCTCCGCGAGCCGGTTGCAGACGTACAGCCACCACTCGGTGCCGAAGACGACGTACTCGCGGGTGGGGTGTCCCCGCTCGGCCATCGCCGCGAGCCGGTCGGGGCCGAGCCCGAACAGGGTCTCGAACTCCCACGGCGCGGCGGCGGACGGGGCGCCGAGCAGGGCGTCCAGCGCGTGGACCAGATCCCAGTCGTGCGTCGCGAACGAGCACAGGTGCGCGGAGTCCGCCAGCTGTTGCGCGTAGCGCAGGTAGGCGTCCGCCAGGCCCTCGTCCTCACGGGCGTACGCGATGGTCTCGGGCTCCAGGAACGCGCCCTTGACCAGGCGGATCCGGCCGGGGAGGGTGAGCAGGCCGGCCAGGTCCTCCTGGGTGCGGTGCAGGCGAGCCTGCACCGTGACGCCGACGTGGCCGAACCGCTCGCAGAGCCGGCGGTGCACGGCCAGGACCGCGTCGGTCCGGTCGGAGCCCTCCGCCGAGATGATCATCTCGCGGCCGGTGGCGGCGGTGGCCTCGGCGATGCGCGTGCCGTTCTCCAGGGCAAGGTCGGCGGAGATCGCCAGGCCGATGTGCGACAGGTCGAGGGAGACCGAGCAGCCGGGCGGCAACCGCCGGGCGAGGTCGACGAAGACGTCGGTCTCGCGGCCGGCCAGCTCCGGGTCGCGGCAGCTCTCACCCATGTACTCGGCGTTGGCCCGGTGTCCTTGGCCGAGGACGTCGGCGACCCGGGGGAGGGCCTCCGCGAGCGATTCGCCGGCGACGTAGCGACGGGCCACCTTGCGGGCCAGGGGACCGAGCACCGGGTCGGCGGGTATCCGGGCCTTCAGCTCCTCGTCGAGCGCGATCGTCCGTAACACCTGCGCGGCCTGCCGGGGGTCATTGATCACCACCCAAGTCTGCCGCAACCATTCATCCTAGGATGCCCTACGCGACGTGCGCCCTGTCACCGGTCATCCCACGGGGAGGGTCTTCGCCGGCGTCGACGCCGGGCGTCCGGGATGGGATCTGGTCGGCGGATGTGGATTGTGCGGGTTGTCGTGTCGGCTTACCGTCGATGCATGGAGAAGACCGCGCGAGCCGAGCGACCCAGCGAGGATTACCGCCGGCTGCCGCCGCGGATCACTCCGGAGGAGATGATTCCGCTCCAGCCGGTGGTGCACGTCCCGCACGACCCGCGGGAGGGCGACGACGACGCCTGGCGCATCCGCGGCGGCACGACGGCCTGACGCGGGGGAGCGCCGGCGCCGGTCAGGGTAGGCGGCCGGCGATGCAGGTGTCGTCCGGGTCGATGGCGTGGACGACCCGGCGGCTGATCTCGCGTAGCTGCCGCTGCTGTGCCTTGGTGAGGGCGTCGAAGATCAGCCGTTGCACTTCGGCGACGTGTCCGGGCGCGGTGTCGACGATCTTGTCCCAGCCGGTGTCGGTGAGGATGGCCAGGGTGTAGCGGCCGTCGGCCGGGTCGGGGGTGCGCCGGACCCAGTCGCGCTTCTCCAGCCGGGCCACGACCTGGGAGAGCCGCGACAGCGAGCCCTCGGCGAAGCCGGCCAGCACGCTCATCCGCAGGGTGCGCTGCGGCGCCATCGACAGCCCGGCCAGCACCTGGTACTCGAAGTGGCTGATCCCCGCGTCGTGCTGCAGCTGGGCGTCCAGCGCGGCCGGTAGGCGCGTCATCATCGCGGCCAGCGCCATCCAGGTCTGGTTTTGGTCCTCGTCCAGCCAGCGTGGCTCCTGAGCAGCTTCCATGCATCGAGCATAACTTCACACCTGAAGTGATCCAACCCCGGTTTGACTTGCACATTGAAGTCATCCGGCGTTACGGTTCGCTCAACGCTTGAAGTCATCGAAGGCCTGGAGAACATAGTGAACATCGTCTTGTGGATCATCGCGGGCCTGCTGGCCGCCGCCTTCGCCGCCGCCGGCGTGCTGAAGCTGTCCCAGCCGAAGGAGAAACTCGCCGCGTCCGGCCTGGCCTGGACCGAGGACTTCAGCGCCGGCACGATCAAGCTGATCGGCGCCCTGGAACTGCTCGCCGGCATCGGCCTGATCCTGCCCGCGCTGCTGGACATCGCACCGGTCCTCGTCCCGCTCGCCGCGACCGGCCTGGTCCTGATCATGATCGGCGCGATCGTGGTGCACGCCCGCCGCAAGGAGTACTCCGGCATCGCCGTCAACGTGATCCTGCTGCTGCTCGCCGCCGTCGTCGCCTGGGGACGGTTCGGCCCCTACGCCTTCTGACCGCCGCTTGCCCGCGCTCCCGTCTCCCCACTCCTCGTGACGACAGCAGGTGCAGTCATGACCAGCCATATCGACGACCCGTTCCACCCGGCCATCCCCGCCGGCGCCTACGACGACCTGCTCACCCGGGCCCTCCCTGACGCACGCAGCCAGCGCACCTGGGAACCGGCCGACGGGCCGCTACCCGCCCTGTTCGTCAGCCACGGCGCGCCACCCACCCTCGACGACCCGCAATGGCTCGCCGACCTGTTCACCTGGGGCCAGTCGATGCCCAAACCCCGCGCGATCGTCGTGGTCTCCGCGCATTGGGAGAACGCCCCGGTCGCGGTCTCCGGATCCGCGGCCGGCACCCCGCTGTACTACGACTACGGCGGCTTCCACCCCCGCTACTACACCCTGCGGTACGCCACCCCGGACGCCACCGACCTGACCCGCCGCATCACCGGCGCCCTCGGCCGCGGCACCCCCGTGCACCAGTTCACCAACCGGGGCCTCGACCACGGCGCCTTCATCCCCCTGATGGCGATGTACCCCGCCGCGGACGTGCCGGTCGTGCAACTGTCCATGCCCAGCCTCGACCCCCAGGCTCTGCTCGCCCTCGGCCGGCGCCTGCGCTCCCTGCGCGAAGAGGGCATCCTCGTCATCGGCTCCGGTTTCATGACCCACAGCTTCGCCACCATGCGCAACCCCGGCCTCACCGGACACATCGAAGCCTTCGACGCCTGGGCCGCCGACGCGCTCGCCCGCGGCGACGTCGACGCCCTGTCCGACTACCGCACCAAGGCACCCGGCGCCGAGATCGCCCACCCCACCGCCGACCACTTCGTCCCGCTGCTGCTGACCGCCGGCGCCGCGACCGACCCCAGCACCGTCACCACCGCCATCGACCGCATCTGGTACGGCAACTCCATCCGTTCCCTCCAGATCGGATAGTTGACGGTATATATCGGCGAACGTAATCTGCCTGGATGGCAGCAATGCAGGAGCCGACATTCCTGATTCTCACCGCCCTGGCTACCGGCCCCAGACACGGCTACGGGATTACGCAGGAGGTCGCCGAGCTCTCCGAAGGTGCGGTGACACTGCGCGCCGGCACCCTCTATGGCGCCCTCGACCGCCTGCAGGAACAGGGGCTCATCACGGTGGACCGGCAGGAGGTGGTCGACGGCCGGCTCCGCCGGTACTACCAGCTGACCGACCTTGGCGCCGGCCGGCTCGCCGAGCAGGCGCGCCGACTACACAAGCAGGCGACGGCGGCGGAGAGCCGCCTGCGGACCCGAACGAACGTCGCCTTCGGATTCACCGCCACCACGCTCGGGGCGTCCGCATGACCGCCACGGGAGATCCCAAGCGGACCCTGCCGGCGCACGCCGAACTCGAACGTTGGTATCGGCGGCTCCTGCGGGCATATCCCGTCGGATACCGACGCGCCCACGGCGACGAGATCCTCGCAACGCTGATGGACTGCGCCGAGCCGGGGCGCCGCAGGCCCGCTCCGGCCGACGTGGTGGATGTGGCCCGCGGGGCGGTGCGCCAGTGGTTCCGGCTACCGGTCGGCCTGTCCGCGCTGGCGGCGGCCGTACTGTCGGCGTTGGTCCTCGCGGCCATGGGCGCTGCCGCCGGTTCCTGGCTGGCGTGGCAGACGACTGCCGAACTGCCATCGGACAGTGTGGCCCTGCAGACCACCGGAACCTCGGCGGGCTCCCCATTGACCGCACCGCATGTCGATCGGCGCGACGGTTGGTGGGTCGACGGGCGCACGGTCCAGGTGACCAACAACGACCTGCGGGGGTTCCCGAACTGGACCCTGGAATCGGCGCAGGCACGCCTGCAGGCCGAGGGCTGGTCGATCGGCGGCGGCGAAGAGTTCGCCGGCACCCGCATCGGCGACGCGGGCAGCACCCACGCGATCCAGGTGTTCGTGGCGACCCGAGACGGCCACATCCTTACCGTGAGCGCCTACACCCCAGTCGTTCCGGACGGCACCGGGACGACGATCGCGACATACATCACCCAGGCTCCGCCTAACTGGGAGCCCGGAGCGATCCTGCTGGGATGGCTCCTCGGCGCGGTCACCGGCTGGCTCCTCACCGGCTGGGCGAGCTACCGCCTCCGGCACCGGACGTTGCTGCTGCGGGCGGCTGCGGTGGTGCTCGGTCTCGCCGCGCTCTGGTCCGCCTACGACCCCACCACCGACCTGTACCTGGCCCTGGGCAATCTCGCCTTCGCCGACCCTGGCGTCGTGCCGACCTATCCGTCCTACGGATCCGTGATGAACCACCCCCGACAGGTCGGCCTGACGCTGGCCCTTGCGGTCACCATCCTCGCGGTAGCCGCCACGGGCGCCCGCCGGCCCGCCCGGCCCACCACAGCAGTGGCCTGATGCTGCTTGTCGATTTCACCGGAGGTGATGACCGGGTCAGCACAAAGTTGCCCGCTAGCTCTCTGCCGACATTCCTTGGATGCCGGACGACGGTCTACGCATACTTCTTCCGATCGGATTGCGCCGCTACCCGATTCGGGCCGGCGCGGTCGACGGCTGACGCGTCATGCCGGCGAGCGGCAGCCGCGCATGTTTGGATCGACATGTTCGATGGCCCAGGGGGCGCGAGGTGCCTTGCGGCTATTCCGGGAGTTCCGCGATGCCGAGGGCCGCGGCGAATGCGAAGATTCCTTCGCCGAACGGACCGGGGCTCTCCTCGAGTGCGGCCGCGAGCCGATCGGGGCTGGTGACGAGGCCGGCCCTCTCGACCCACACCAGCAGCCCGGCGAGGGCCTGGCTGTTGCGCGGCTCGAAGTCGTCGCCGTCCTCGGCGGCGAGGATCCTAACAATCTCCTCGTTGAGGTGGAATTCGACGGTATTGCCGGAGGGGTCGGCCGCCGTGGCCCAGGCACAGTCGCTGTCGAAGACCGACAGCGCGATGGCCGGTGCCGCCGTCTCCAGCGCGAGGTCGGCCGCCAGGTCGTCTTCCGAGGTGTCGTCGACCTCGCCGAGGAACCCGATCCGCCAACCACCTGCCCGCACGTGGTCGGTCACGGCAACGAACAGGTCGTCGACACACGCCAACTCGTCGAGCTGTGTGTCGACGCTGCGCGCGATGATGACAAGACCGGAGTAGCCCACGGTCACCCCTTCCGTTCGGCGGCACGCCGTCTGGCGAGTGCCACGATGTCGGCGCCCACACTGTCGGGATCCGAGTGCGGAAAGTCCATGACCGCGTCCACGTCGCCACGTTCGGCGTGCCCGTAAGCGGCGATGAGGTGTGTGCTCCAATGCCCGTCCGGCCAGGCATCGGACTGCCACCGCCCGGAGGCGAGTTGCTCGGTGCGGGCCCGGGCGGCGCGTTCGCGGTCAGCTTCGGCGGCGGCGAGCATCGCGTCGGTGTCGCCCAGGCAGGTCTTCATGCGGGGCAGGTTCTCCGCCAGCCAGGTCCGCACGACGGTGGCGGCGTGTTCCGCGTCGGCTTCCGTGGACAGCGAGAACGTGTGGTCAGGCAGCTCCGCGGTTTCGCCGGTCGCCACCAGGCGATGGCTCCAGACGCTGTGGTGTGGCATGGCGTCACGGCGCAAGTCGCCTTCTCCGCAGTAGTACCGCGCGTGCGGGGCGAGAAGTAACCCGACGTTGATGAAGAACTCGACCTCTCCCATCATCGCGGCGGTGCGCTGGATGTCGAGTGCGATGCCGTTGCCCTCGGGGTCGAAATACCGGAAGACCGGCCCGCGGCGGACAAAGCCGGCGGCTGCCAGGTCGGCTTCGAGGAGCCCGACGAACCGTCGTAACAAGGCGTTCACGAGGCGGCACGGTACCGCCCCCGGCGGCGGGCCACCCATCGGGCATCCGGGTAGATGATCTTCCCGCGCTCCGCGGGCGCTTCCTGGCTGGAGTCTGGCCCGCGTGCGGACGAGGCAGCCGTCGACCCGGACGCTGCCGCCCACAGCCTGGGCGAGGGAAACCACGACTGGTGGCGTTCCTTGCAAGGGGTACCTGAACCACGCGGTTTCGGACTCGTCGTCCGTTCCGTCGAGCGCCCCTATCAAAGCATCTTCGTCAGCCGCGTCGTACTGGTAGCCCACGTACCGGCTCAGGTGCTCAAGGACGCGGACGACGTTCTCGTCGAAGATCCATCCGGCCACGGTGGTCACAGGAGTCATTGTGGGCTGGGTCCCCGGACCCGATCATGAGTACTGCCAACGCGGAGGTCCATATTTCGGCCGTCAGGCGGCGAGTGGCACGCGTTTGCGGAGCAGGTCGAAGCGGCGGGGCCGGCCTTTGCCGTTTGATCATTTTCAAGTCTGACGCAACCGTTCATCCTAGGATGCCTTACGCGACGTGCGTGGTATCACGGCCGAACCAAGCCGGTCACCGGAGGGGAGTGGGGGATCGGTTCGCCGGAGACGGGTGCGGGGCGGCGCCGCGAGGTCGTCGGGCCGGCCTTCGCCCGGGCGGTGTCCGGGCGCCCGCGACGGGATTCGGTTCGCGGATACGGATCGCGGCCTCGGCTTGCCGTCGATGCATGGAGAAGACCGCGTGAGCCGAGCGACCCGGCGAGGACTACCGCCGGCTGTCGCCGCGGATCACCCCGGAGCAGATGGCCCCGCTCCAGCCGGTGATGCACGCCCCGCATGATCCGCGGGAGCGGGACGCCTGGCGCACGGCGGTTTGACGGGGCGGCGCCGTCGTTTAGCTTCGGCCGGAGCGTATGGCCTCGTCGGGGCCGGGGGAGGTGGGAACGTTCTCGTCCGCGCCCACGATCATCGATGATGTGCTGGCCGGTCAGGCTTGGCCTGTTTTCGCTCCCGGGCGGCTTGCGCGGCGCAGTGAGCACTGTCGAAGTAGCCGCCTCGATCTCGGCCAGCTCCGCCGCAGCCGCTGGGCGAACAAGCAGGTCATGCCATACCCGGCCCACCCGTCTTGTTCGCCGGCGGCGAGCGCGTTGACGGCCGGGACCGGGTGCGCGAGGCGGCCTGGTCGGGCTGGTGGAAGCTTGGTGAGCCGGGGGGACATCGTGCCGGAGCCGGCCATGGTGTCCAGTCGCAGGGATCGGCGCCGACGACGGCCAGGGCGGTGCGGCCCCGCTCGGCGCGCAGGGTGAGGGATTGTCGGGCGCGGGCGTTTGCCGACCTCGGCCGCCCAGCTTTCGCACCGGCGGTCCTGTTGCTGAGATACCGGCAGTCCCGGTCCAACGTGGTTGGCGGTGGTTCCGGGGACCTGCGGACCATGCTGGCGCGCGTTGTCCGAAGGCGTGCCGGGAGTGTGCTTCAGACACCTGGTCTTATCTGTAGCGAACCGATTCTTGGCGAGGTCATAGGTCGGCGCCGTGTGTCCCGGTCGGGTGCGCCGGGACCACGTCGAGCTGCGGGTCGGCCAGAAGCGCTTCGATGGCGGCGTGTTCGGCGCCGATGCCGGCCCAGTCTGGGTCGACGTCGCTGGCCAGGCACCAGCGATGGTCGGCCGGCCAGACGAACGCCGGCGGCGCGATGGTCTGCCCCCGGCCGACGTCGGCTTCCCAGGCGTCGATGTCGGTCAGGGCGCCGCGCAGCAGGGCGTAGCGGCGGTGGGGCAGCTCGACCAGCGGGCCTTGCCGCACCTCTGGCGGCAGCGGGGCGTCGGAGTATCCCTCCCAGAGGCAGAAGTAGCACTCCTGCGGGGTGGACGTGAACGCGGCGAGCAGGCGCAATGCGCGCCGGGTCTGCGCGATGTCCGAGGGGTGGTCATCGGGAAGGTCGGTGCATCCCTGATCCCCATGGCCGGGGCCGGGGGGATCAGGGATGAAGCGAAGCCGTGCGAACGCCTCGAACCCCGATGGCCCGAAGGTGATCAACTGTTCGGCGGGGGTGCCCGACCGGACGAGCCAGTCAGCGGCGGCCGTGTCCGGGCAGTAGCCGAGTCTCATCGTCGTCACCCCAGTCGATGCCGGCAGAACTCAGTTGACCACGCAGTTCACGTTGGCCTGATTGTACGGTTTCTCGGAACTGTCGACCTGGCCGTCGACATCGACGTCGACATGGTTACGCCAGGAGATCGTCTGGCCGGTCGAGTTGCACGTCGCCCGGGCTACGGCCCGGTCACCGCTGCCGGTGTAGGGCCGGAGCTGCCTCGTCGTCGAGCACGCCTTCTGCCGCCAGCTGCCGTCGGTGTACCACTCGTAGAGGCAGTTGAAGACGTGCGCCGTGGCGGCGGTGCAGGTGCCCTTCTTCCACCAGCCGTGGCCCGACACGTCGCCGGAGGAGTAGTGCGGGTTGTCCCGGCCGCTCTCCGGAGTGCAGCCCAGGGCCGCCTGCTCCGACGCCGCCGAGCCTGGCTCGTCGATGCGGTTCCCCTGAAGATCCAGATACACCGCATCCGTCGCCTCCGCGGGCGCCAGCCCGGGAACGGCGTCCTGGTACGAGACCGCCGCCGTCGCGGGCGTGGCGCCTACCACCGTTGCGGCGAGTACCGCGCTCAGTACCACCGCGGCTCGGATCGACTTCTTGATCATGATCGTGTCCCCTCACGATTCTGCCGCCGGCCCGTCGCCTGACGACGCGACCACACCGGCGACGACTGATCGAATCCGCCCAAAGACACGGCCGACCCAGGCCGCGGCAAGCCTCTATCCAAGGATCCTAGGATGCCTTACAGGGAGTGCGTCCGCTCACCTCGCGAGTGGTCTGGGCTGGGTGGTGTTTTAAAGAGGAGCCCTTCGGGCACCCCTTCACCGGCAAGAACAACTTGGTTTTGACTCGATGAGAGGGTTCACGATGAGCTTCACTGACAAGGTCAAGAACAAGGCGGAGGAGCTGACCGGCAAGGCCAAGCAGAGCATCGGCGACGCCACCGACAACGAGCGGCTCGTCGGGGAGGGCGTCGCACAGGAGATGTCCGCCAAGGCCAAGCAGGCCGGCGAGCACGTGAAGGACGCCGGCAAGGATGCACGCGACGCGCTCAGCTGAGCGCAGAACCGCATAGACCGCGAACGGCCCCCGGGGATTCCCCGGGGGCCGTTCGGTGTGCCGGAGTTACTCGGCGACCTGCTGCTTGCGCCACCAGTCCTGGCCGGACTGCGGCAGCGTGTCGATCGGGTCGTAGTACGCGTAGAGCTTGCTGAGCGCCTCGGCGTCGGTCGTCTCGATGGAGGTGCGGTAGTTCTTCGTCCAGTACGAGATGCCGTGCTCGCGGTCGTACTCGGCCAGCATGTGTACCCAGCGCTTGCCGACGAACGGCACGTCGCAGACGATGCGCGGGGTGGCGTAGCCGGGCAGGTAGCCCATCATGTCGTGCTGGAGCTGCTGTGCGTACCAGACCGGGACGCGCCAGTGCTCGGCGTTGGGGATCATGTCGCACATGTAGAAGTAGTACGGCAGGATGCCGGCCTCGCCCTGCAGGCCGAAGCAGAGGTCGAGCAGGTCGGCCGTGGTGGCGTTGACGCCGCGCATGAGCACGCCCTGGTTGCGCACGTCGCGGACGCCGACCTCGAGCAGGGTGCGGGTGGCCTTGGCGACCAGCGGGGTCAGCGAGTTCACGTGGTTGACGTGGGTGTGCACGGCGAGGTTGACGCCGCGGCGTTCGGCGGTGATGGCGACCCGGTTGAGGCCCTCGACGACGTCGTCCTGGAGCCAGTGCTGGGGCAGGCCGGCGAGGGCCTTGGTGGCGAGGCGGATGTCGCGGACGGTCGGGACCGAGAGCAGGCCCATCAGGTACGTCTCGAGCTGCTTCCACGGCACGTTGGCGACGTCGCCGCCGGAGACCACCACGTCGCGTACGCCGGGGTGCGCCTTGAGGTAGGCCAGGTGTGCGTCGTAGCGGTCGACAGGCTTGAGGGTGAGCTTGAGCTTGTCGACGGTGGGTGTGCTGTTGCCGACCAGGTCCATGCGGGTGCAGTGGCCGCAGTACTGGGGGCAGGTGCTGAGCAGCTCGGCGAGGACCTTGGTGGGGTAGCGGTGGGTGAGGCCTTCGGCGACCCACATGTCGTGCTCGTGCAGGGAGTCGCGGGCGGAGTGCGGGTGTGACGGCCAGTCGAGGTGGCGGTCGGTGGCGACGGGGATCATGTAGCGCCGGATGGGGTCTGCGTAGAAAGACTCCGTGTCGGGCGTTTTGTCGGGCACCATGGTGTTGAGCATCTGGGGCGGGACCAGCATCGACATGGTGGCCAGGCGCTGCTGGTCGGTCTCCAGGTCGGCGTAGAAGCGCTCGTCCAGGAGGTCGCCCATGACGGCGCGGAGCTGCTTGATGTTCTTGACGCAGTTGACGCGCTGCCACTGGGCGGATTCCCACTGGGCGGCGGTGATGTCACGCCAGCCGGGGAATCGGGTCCAGTCGGGCTCGACCAGGGTGCGCCGCCGGTAGTCGTATGGCTGCCCTGCCTCGGTGGCGGCGTCGTTCTGGAGCTGTGTCAACGGGGCCTCCTGGGGGTGGGGGAGCGATCACTGCCGACGATACTGGAGAATCTGCGGTCTAGTAACCGTCGGCCCGGAGGATTTACGGTACGTCGGGCGGCTAGCAGTCTGTTTCTCGTGAGGATGGTGGGCATGACGTTTCCGGTGGGGCTGAACCGGGTGATCGAGCCGGCGGGTGTGCTCCCGCAGGCGGCGTGGCGCCTGGACGCGCGAGCGGAGATCGGCGCGGACGAGGTGCGGATCCGGGTCGAGCGGCTGAACCTGGACGCGGCGAGCTTCCGGCAGCTGGCGACCAAGCACGGCGGTGACGGCGCGGCCGTGCGGGCCGAGGTGCTGGAGATCATCGGTACGCGGGGGAAGATGCACAACCCGGTGACCGGTTCGGGCGGGATGCTGATCGGCGTCGTGGACGAGGTGGGGCCGGAGTCGCCGCTGCCGGTCAAGGCCGGCGACCGGGTCGCCACGCTGGTGTCGCTGACGCTGACGCCCCTGGCGATCTCGGACGGGCTCGCCGGCTGGGACGGCATGGGCGAGCAGGTGCCGGCGGCGGGTCACGCGATCCTGTTCGGCCGTTCGGTGGTGGCGGTGCTCCCCGACGACCTGGCGCCGGAGCTGGCCCTTGCGGTGTTCGACGTGTGCGGCGCGCCGGCGCTGACGGATCGGATCGTCAGGGGGTACGAGGGTGCGACGGTGGCCGTGCTCGGCGGTGCGGGCAAGAGCGGGTCGCTCGCGCTGACGGCGGCGCGGCTCGCGGGTGCCCGTACGGTCGGCGTGGTGGTGTCCGACGCCGAGCGCGAGACGCTGCGGTCGGCCGGGCTGGCCGATCACGTCGCGGTCGCCGACGCGCGGGATCCGGTGGCGGTGTCGTCGGCGGTGGTGGCGGCGCTGGGCGCGCCGGCGACGGTGACCGTGGTGTGCGTGGACGTGCCGGGGTGTGAGCACGGCGCGATCCTGGCGACGGCGTCCGGCGGCACGGTGATCTTCTTCTCGATGGCGACGAGCTTCCCGGCGGCGGCGCTGGGCGCGGAGGGCCTGGCCGCGGACGTGACGATGCTGGTCGGCAACGGGTACGTGCCGGGCCATGCGGAGTTCGCGCTGGATGTGGTGCGGCGCACTCCCGCGGTGCGTGCTCTGTTCGAGTCGCGGATCGCGGCACACTGACGTTCATGACTCTCCCCTCGGTGCTGTTCTCGAACGGTCGTTTCTATTCCGCCGCCGATCCGCGGGCGACGGCGATGCTGGTGCGTGACGGGCGGATCGTGTGGCTGGGCGCGGCGTCGGACGCGCCGGCGGCGGACGCCTCGGTCGATCTGGGCGGTGCGCTGGTGACGCCGGCGTTCGTGGATGCGCATGTGCACGCGACGGACACGGGTCTGGCCGCGGACGGGCTGGAGTTGTCCGGGGTGCGTTCGGCCGGTGAGTTGCTGGAGGCGGTGTCGGCGTTCGCGGCGACGCGGCCGGCGGATGCGGTGGTGCACGGGCATGGTTGGGACGAGTCGACGTGGGTAGTGCAGGAGCCGCCGGGCTCGGATGAGCTGGAGCGTGCCGCGGCGGGGCGGCGGGTGTACCTGTCGCAGGCGTCGGTGCATTCGGCGCTGGCGTCGCGGTCGTTGCTGGCGGCGTGCCCCGGCGTCGAGGGGGTGCCGGGGTACGCCGCGTCGGGTTGGGTGCGTGAGCACGCGCATCACGCGGTGCGTGCGGTGGCGCTGGGTTCGCTGACGGCGGCGCAGCGCACGGCGGCGCAGCGGGCGGCGTTGCGGCTGGCGGCGTCGCGGGGGGTCGCGGCGGTGCACGAGTGCGGCGGTCCGGGCACGTCGAGCGAGGCGGACTTCACCTCGGTGCTGGCGCTGTCCGGTGCCGGGCTGCCGCGTGTGTACGGCTACTGGGGCGAGCTCGGCGGCGCGGTCAAGGCCCGGGAGCTGGGCGCGGTCGGCGCGGGCGGTGATCTGTACGCGGACGGCGCGCTGGGTTCGCGGACGGCGTCGGTGCGTTCGGCGTATCTCGACGGCGGCGGGGGCTGCGGTGAGTCGTTCGTGTCGGCGGAGCAGGCCGGCGCGCACCTGCTGGAGTGTGTCGAGGTGGGTGTGCAGGGCGGTTTCCACGCGATCGGTGACGCGGCGATCGAGGCTGTGCTGGACGGGTTCGCGATCGCGGCGAAGCAGGTCGGTGTGGACCGGCTGCGGGAGGGCCGGCACCGGATCGAGCACGTGGAGCTGGCGGACAAGCCGATGATCGCCCGGCTGGTGGAGTTCGGGGTGGTGGCCAGCGTGCAGCCGGTCTTCGACGCGCTGTGGGGCGGCCCGGACCGGATGTACGCGCAGCGCCTCGGCGTGGCGCGGGCGATGGCGTCGAACCCGATCGGTGCGATGTACGCGACGGGTGTGAGCCTGGCGTTCGGTTCGGATTCGCCGGTGACGCCGCTGGATCCGTGGGCGGCGGTGGTGGCCGCGGCGGCGCCGCGCAACCCGGTGTACCGGATGAGTGTGCGTGCGGCGTTCGGGGCGAGCACCCGGGGTGGCTGGCGGGCCGTCGGCGTGGATGACGCGGGGGTGTTGTCGCCGGGTGCGGCGGCGACGTTCGCGGTGTGGGACACCCCGGCGGGGGTCGAGGGTGGGCTGCCGGTGCTGTTGCCGGGGCCCGACGGTGAGGTGCCGGCGCGGCCGGTGTGCCGGCGCACGGTGCTGCACGGCGAGACGATCTTCGAGGAGTAGTGGTGAACAAGCTTGGTCTGGATCCTCGTGTCGTGCGGCGGGCGCGCGCGCTGGCCCGGAAGGCGGGTCAGCCGGTCGTCGACCTGGCGCGCTCGCACACGACGGTGTCGGTGGAGCGGGCGGTGTTGCGGCTGGCCGGGGTCACCGGTGCCGACTCCGACGGCATTCCGTGGGTGAACCGCCTGGTCGACGCGGTGCGCGCCGACGTGGGGCTCGGTCAGGGTGTCGCGGTGCCGGTGTTCCACGCCCTGGCGGCCCAGGGCCTGGACGACGTGACGGTGCTGGCGCAGAAGGCGGCGGCCGGGGCGGTGACTTTCGCCGTACCGGAGAAGAAGGCCGAGGTGACGGCGGCCCGGCGGGCCGCCAAGCGGGCGACCGGGGCGGGCCTGAAGCTGGTGGACCGGCGCCGGGCCGAGCGGGACCGGCTGGTCAAGCGGTACGGGGATCCGGCGCAGCGGCCGTGGATCTATCTGATCGTGGCGACCGGGGACATCTACGAGGACATCCCGCAGGCGCAGGCGGCGGCCCGGGCCGGCGCGGACGTGATCGCGGTGATCCGGTCGACGGGGCAGTCGCTGCTGGACTACGTGCCGGAGGGCGCGACCCGGGAGGGTTTCGCGGGCACGTACGCGACGCAGGAGAACTTCCGGCTGATGCGGGCGGCGCTGGACGAGACGTCCAAGGAGCTGGGCCGGTATGTGCGGCTGACGAACTACGCGTCGGGGCTGTGCATGCCGGAGATCGCGGCGCTGGCCGGCATGGAGCGTCTCGACATGATGCTCAACGACTCGATGTACGGGATCCTGTTCCGCGACATCAACCCGATCCGCACGTTCGTCGACCAGCGGTTCTCCCGGCAGGTGCACGCCCGGGCCGGGATCATCATCAACACCGGTGAGGACAACTACCTGACGACGGCGGACGCGGTCGAGGCGGCGCACACGGTGACGGTGTCGCAGCTTTTGAACGAGTTCTTCGCGCACGAGGCGGGGCTGGCGGACTGGCAGCTGGGGCTGGGGCACGCGTTCGAGATCAACCCGGAGCTGCCGGAGTCGTTCCGGCTGGAGCTGGCGCACGCGCTGCTGGCGCGGGAGTTGTTCCCGGACGCGCCGCTGAAGTGGATGCCGCCGACCAAGCACATGACCGGTGACGTGTTCCGGGGGAATCTGCTGGACGGGTTCTTCAACCTGGTCGGTGCGCTGACCGGGCAGGGGATCCTGCTGGTCGGGATGATGACCGAGGCGGTGGTGACGCCGTGGCTGTCGGACCGCGACATCGCCCTGCAGAACGTGCGGTACGTGCTCAACGGTGCCGGGAACCTGCACGAGGACTTCGTGCCGGCGCCGGGCGGGTTCATCCAGTCGCGGGCGCACGAGGTGCTCGGCGAGGCGATCGAGCTGCTGGAGCGGATCGTCGACGACACGATGCTCAACGCGATCGCCGACGGCACGTTCGGGATCATGAAGCGGCCGGCGGACCGGGGCAAGGGCCTCGACGGTGTCGCCAAGCATGAGGACGGCTACTACAACCCGGTCACGGAGGCCCTGGAAGCATGAGCGACTGCACCGAGCGCAGCGAGGGCCAGGAGCGCATGCGAAAGGTAGGCACGGCATGAGCATCGTCCGCCCCTACGGGGACACGACCGGCGACGGGATGGTGCAGCTGTCGTTCACGCTGCCGGTCCCGCACGACAAGCGGGCCGAGGGCGCCGCGGTGCAGCTGGCGAACAAGATGGGCATGGACCCGGCGCTGCTGGTGCACGCCAAGCAGATGGGCGACGGTTTCACCTTCTTCGTGGTGTACGGCCGGGTGAGTCACCTGGTCGACACCGACAAGGTGCAGGTGGTCGAGCGTGACTTCCCGCTGCTGAGCGCGAAGGAGGTCAACGCGGTGATCAAGCGGCGGCTGCGGCGGCGGCTGAACGTGGTCGGCGCGTGCATCGGCACCGACGCGCACACGGTCGGCATCGACGCGATCCTGAACCTCAAGGGCATCGCGGGGGAGAAGGGCCTGGAGTACTACAGCGAGCTGTCGGTGACGAACATGGGCGCGCAGGTGTCGGTGCCGGAGCTGGTGGAGACGGCCCGGGCGCGTAAGGCCGACGCGGTGCTGGTGTCGCAGGTGGTGACGCAGCGCGACGCGCACCTGCAGAACACGCGGGCGATGTCGGCGGCGTTCCGGGAGGCGTTGCCGGCGGGCCGGCGTCCGCTGTTGATCGTCGGCGGGCCGCGCTTCGACGAGCTGATGGCCGACGAGCTCGGCGTCGACCGGATCTTCACCCGGGGTACGACGCCGCGCGAGGTCGCCTCTTATCTGGTTCACGCGATCGTGGGGAGCACTTCTTGATCACTGTCACGCACCGCCGGTACGTGCCGTACGCGCACGCGCACTACGCGGGGAATCTGGTCGACGGCGCGTACTCGCTGGGGTTGTTCGGCGACGTCGCGACCGAGTTGTGCATCCGGATGGACGGCGACGAGGGGCTGTTCGCGTCGTACTCCGACGTGCAGTTCAAGGCGCCGGTGCAGGCCGGGGACGTCCTGGAGGTCACCGCGACGGTGACCAAGGTCGGCACCCGGTCGCGGCGGATCGAGTTCGCGTCGGTGGTGGTGTGCCGGGGCACGGGTGGGTCGGCGGCCGAGGTCCTCGCGGAGCCGATCGTCGCGGTGACCGCCACCGGCACCGTGGTCGTGCCGCCGAAGCCTTGAGCACGGCGGTCTGCGTCGACGTCGGCTCCACGTACACCAAGGCCTGCCTGGTCGATCTCGGCGGCGGTGTCCTGCTCGGCCGCGCGGAGGTGCCGACGACCTCCGACACCGACGTCCTGACCGGTCTTGATCATGCGGTGGCGCAGCTCGGCGGCGCCGGCGACGCACGGCTGTACGTGTGCTCGTCGGCCGGCGGCGGACTGCGGCTCGCCGTCGTCGGGTACGAGTCGCTGGTCACCGCCGAGGCCGGGCACCGGGTGGGGCTGTCCGCGGGCGCGCAGGTCGTGCACGTCGCGGCCGGCCCCCTGGACGGGCGGGCGGTGGCGGCGCTGCGCGCCTCGCGCCCGGACGTGATCCTGCTGGTCGGCGGCACCGACGGCGGCGACGGCGAGGTGCTGCTGCACAACGCGCGGCGGCTGGGCACCTCGCGGCTGCGGGTGCCGGTGGTCGTGGCCGGCAACGCCGACGTGCGCGACGAGGCCGCCGCGGTGCTGGCCGCACGAGGGATCCCGGCGACGGTGACCGGCAACGTGCTGCCGCGGATCGGCGAGCTGGACCCGGGCCCGGCGCGTGCGGCGATCCGGGAGGTGTTCCTGCGGCACGTCATCGGCGGCAAGCGGCTCTCCCGGGGCACCCGGTTCGCGTCGCTGGTGCGCGCGGCGACCCCGGACGCGGTCCTGGCCGGGGTGGAGCTGCTCGCCGACGGCACCGGCGCCGGGGTGCTGGTCGTCGACGTCGGCGGGGCGACCACGGACGTGTACTCGGCGCTGGTGCCGGACCCGGAGGCCGAGACGTCGCCGCGGCGCGACGTCGCCGGCACCCTGTGGCGCTCCCGCACCGTCGAGGGTGACCTGGGTGTCGGCGTCGGCGCGCCGGGTGTGGTCGCGGCGGCGGCGGCCGAGAAGCTGCCGGCGCCGGACATCGGCGGCGGGCGGCCGTACGACGCGGGCACCGACCGGCGGCTGGCGGCGACCGCGGCGATGATCGCGCTGCGGCGGCACGCCCGCGGCCATTCGCCGGGGCCCGGTCTGCCGCGCACCGGCGGGCGGGACCTGCGCGACGTGCGGCTGGTCGTCGGTTCCGGTGGGGTGCTGCGACACGGGGGCGGCGACGAGGTTCTCGACGCGGTGCTGGGCGACACCGCGGGCGGCTGGGCGGCGCCGACGACGGCCCGCCGCACGGTCGACACCGAGTACGTGCTCGCCGCGGCGGGGCTGCTCGCGGCGGAGCATCCGGTCGCGGCGGCGGGCCTGCTGCACGCTCTGTAATCCCGGCGGGGGAACGGCGGGACACGCCGGAGGATGCGACACGCCCGGGCACCGGGACGACGGTTGACAGACGGCCGGGGGTCCGACGTACCGTCTTCAGGTCCTACTTCGGGAAGCGGCTGTTGTTCGCTTCGTTTCTTCGCCCACTGGCCACGCCCGCACCCCTCGTGAGTGCCCGCGTACGCCAGGTCCAGGGGGTGGGGGTCGGCGGAGCGGCGCGGACCGGCCGCGCTGTCCCGGTGTCGGTCGGGTGGAACGTGGCCAGTAGACAACGGCGCGACGGGGGCAGCCAGCCCGCGGCGGGTCGGTCCGAAGGCCGCGCAAGGCCCATGACCCCACCGGGCCCGGAAGGATCTCCGGGAGCAATCGGGGCGTGGCCCGCAGGCCGCGCCCCGATCTGTGTTCGCGCAGGTGGCGCACGGGTAGCGTGCCCGACATGAACCGTGACCGCCGACAGGTACCCTTCCGCGGGTGAATTCATTGACGCTTCAGCCGACGCAGCCGGTCGCCGCGCCGGACCCGGCGCTGCGCGCCGGGCCGCGCCCGCTGCGCCTGTGGATCGCCGTGGCGGCCGCGGCCGCCGCCGGTGCCGGGCTGCTGCTGTCGTTCCCCCCGTACGGGCTGTGGTTCCTGGCGCCGGTCGCGGTGGCGCTGCTGGCCGCCGCGACGCACCGGCGCCGGCTGCGCGCCGGTGCCGGCCTGGGCATGATCGCCGGGCTGGTGCTGTTCGTGCCGCTGCTCGACTGGACGAACCTGGCCGCCGGCTGGCTGCCGTGGATCCTGCTGTCGCTGGCGCAGGCCGGCTACCTGGCGCTGCTGGGCCTCGCCGGCGCCTGGCTGTCGCCGCTGCACGACCGGTGGCGCTCGCTGTGGCCGCTGACCGCCGGCCTGCTGTGGGTGGCCCAGGAGGCGCTGCGGGACCGGGCGCCGTTCGGCGGGTTCCCGTGGGGGCGGCTCGCGTTCAGCCAGGGCGACGCGCCCGCGCTGCGCCTGGCCGTCCTCGGCGGCGCGCCGCTGGTGAGCTTCGCCGTCGCCGCCGCCGGCGGTGCCCTGGTCGCGCTGGCCTGGCGCCGCTGGTCGCGGCCGCGGACCTGGGCCGCCGCGGTCGGGTTCGCCGCCGCCGCGGCCGTCGCCGTCGCCGGGCCGGCCCTGGTGCCGGTCGCCACGCCGGGCGGTGAGACCCGCACCGTCGCGATCGTGCAGGGCAACGTGCCGCGCCTGGGCCTGGACTTCAACGCCCAGCGGGCCGCGGTGCTGCTCAACCACGTACGGGCCACCCAGAACCTCGCCGACGAGGTGCGGCTGGGCCGCCAACCGAAGCCGGACCTGGTGATCTGGCCGGAGAACTCCAGCGACATCGACCCGCTGCGCAACCCCGACGCCGCGCAGCAGATCGCCGCCGCGGCCACCGCGATCGGGGTGCCGATCCTGGTCGGCGCGGTCCTGCGCGGCGACGTGCCCGGCGAGATCCGCAACGCCGGCATCCTGTGGCGGCCGGTCACCGGCCCCGACCTGGAGCAGGTGTACATCAAGCGGCACCCGGTGCCGTTCGCCGAGTACATGCCGCTGCGCCCGATCGCCCGGGTGGTCAGCGAGAAGGCCGACCTGGTGAAGAACATGGTCGCCGGGCAGACCCCGGGTGTGGTGCGCACGCCGGCGCTGACCGTCGGCGACGTCATCTGCTTCGAGGTGGCCTACGACTCGATCGTGCGCGACACCGTCACCGGCGGGGCGCAGCTGCTCGCCGTGCAGACCAACAACGCCACCTTCAACGAGGCCGAGGCCCGCCAGCAGCTGGCCATGGTGCGGCTGCGGGCCGTCGAGCACGGCCGGGAGGCGGTCATGGTGTCGACGGTCGGTGTGTCCGGTTTCGTGGATACGCAGGGCCGGGTCCACTCGGCGACCGGCTTCAACGTCGCCGCCGTGGTCCTGCGTGGCATTCACGTCGGTGGACCGCGTACGCTGGCGACTCGTCTGGGGCATTGGCCGGAGCCGGCCGCGGTCGGCTTGGTCGTGCTCCTGCTGGCCTTGTCCGCGCCGATGCGCCGGCGCCGTAACGGCGAGAACCCCGCCGCGGAAAACACGACGGAGGAACGGTGAGCGACGCGAACCCGACGGCATCGGGCGCGGAAGGATATCCGGGGATCGGACGCGTCCTCGTGGTCATCCCGACCTACAACGAGGCCGACAACATCCGGCTGATCACGGATCGGGTGCGCCGGGCCGTGCCGTCGGTCGACATCCTCGTCGCCGACGACAACTCGCCCGACGGCACCGGCGGCATCGCCGACGAGATCTCCGCCGCCGACGACCACGTCTTCGTGCTGCACCGCGCCGGCAAGGAAGGCCTCGGCGCCGCCTACGTCGCCGGGTTCGCCTGGGCGAAGAACAAGGGCTACGACGCCGTCGTGGAGATGGACGCCGACGGCTCGCACGCCCCGGAGGAGCTGCACAAGCTGCTCGACGTGCTGCGCGACACCGACGCGGTGCTCGGCACCCGGTATATCCCCGGCGGCAGCGTGCACAACTGGCCGATCCACCGGCTGCTGCTGTCGCGGTGCGGCAACATCTACATCCGGATGGCGCTGGGCATGCCGTTCCGCGACGCCACCGGCGGCTACCGCGCCTACCGGATGCAGACCCTCGACGCGATCGACGTCGGCACCGTCGCCTCCACCGGCTACTCGTTCCAGGTCGAGCTCGCCTGGCGCACCTACCGGCACGGTTTCCGGATGGCCGAGGTGCCGATCACGTTCACCGAACGCGAACACGGCGTCAGCAAGATGAGCGGCAACATCTTCAAGGAACAGCTGCTCAGGGTCACCAAGTGGGGTGCGACGGCCCGCCGTGACGCGCTGCTGGCCCGGCTGGGCCGCAAGCCCCGGCAAGGTTCGACCTGGCCGTGACCGGGCACCGGCGTGTCATGCTGGACTTGTCCTGGTGACGCGCCGGAAGGTTGTGGATGATGCGCCGAGGCCTGGCCCTGCTCCCGTTGGGGCTGCTGCTGCTCGCGGTGGCCGAGTTCGCCGTGTTCGTGGCGGTGGTGCACGCCATCGGCGGGTTCTGGGCGCTGATGATCATCATTGGGTCGAGCATCGTGGGGCTGGCGCTGCTGCGCCGTGAGGGCGTCCGCGGCTGGCGGGCGTTCCGCGACGCCGCCGAGTCCGGCCGCCCGCCGGGCGCGCAGGTCAGCAACTCCCTGGTCGGGCTGCTGGGCGCGCTGCTGCTGGCCGTGCCGGGCTTCATCAGCGCCGCCGCCGGGCTGCTGCTGGTGCTGCCGCCGGGACGGATCCTGGCCCGCCGGGCGGTGGAACGCGCCACCGAGCGCCGGGTGTCGTCGGCCGTCGCCGGTGACCTGTTCGGCCCCCGCCACGTCCGGGTGCACCAGTCCGACCCGCTCGCCGACCCGCCACCGGCCTCCCCGCCCCCGCCCGGCGGGGTCATCCAGGGCGAGGTCGTCGAGGGCGAGATCGTCCGCTAGCCGGCGCCCGGGCACAGCAAATCGCCGCCCCGCTGCTGCGGGACGGCGATCGGGTGTTGCCGCGGTTCAGCGCCCTCGACGGGTGCGAACCTCCTGCAGCCGCTCGTTGAGGATGTCCTCGAGCTCCGAGATCGACCGGCGCTCGAGCAGCATGTCCCAGTGGGTACGCGGCGGCTTCGCCTTCTTCTGCTCCGGCTCGTTGCCGTCGACCAGCCGCGCGACGCTGCCGTCGAACTTGCACTCCCAGGTGATCGGCACCTCGGCGTCGACGGCGAACGGCACCTCGAACTGGTGACCCTTGACGCACAGGTACTCGCGGGTCTGCCGAGGGGCCAACTCCGTGTTGCGGTCGGACTCGTAGCTGACTGCGCCTAGACGGCTGCCGCGCAGCATGCGCTCGCCCATGATCGGCTTTCCCCTCGCTCGTGGTGCTGCTTCCGTTGGTGTAACGAAAGGGGCGGTCGCGAGATTCCTGGCGACCGCCGTGTGTCGGCGGTGTTAACGCAACGAGCGTAACCGCCCGGATGCATTATCGGCCGTCTCAGCCCCGTCTTGAAGTGGACCTTGGTCCACTTTACTGGATTTTGTGAGATCTGCGGATGGTGCGATGTCGGTCACCGTGTCGCGGGCGCGTCGGCCGGCCCCTGCGCGGGCACCGCCCGGCCCGGCCCCAGCGACGCCAGCGCCGACGCCAGGTCGCTGACCTGAGCGGAGAGCTGCGCCACCCGGGCGTGCGCGCCGTCGGCGCCGACGGTCGCCGCGTCGAGACGCTGCCGCAGCGCGGACAGGTCCCGCTCGGCGTCCGCCCGGACCTGGTCCAGGGTAGCGCGCAGCGCCTCGACCTCCCGGCGCTCCGACTCGGCCTGCCGCTGCGCGGCGGCGGCCTGCTGCCGGGCATCGGTGAGTGCCTGTCCGGCGGTGGTGAGCTCCTGGCGGGCCGCGGCCAGCTCCGCGCGGGCCGCCTCCCGGCCGGCCTCGGCGGCCGCCGTGGCCTGCCGGGCCTGGTCCGCGTCGCGGCGTGCCGCGGCCAGTTCCTCGCCGGCGGCGACGGCCTGCTGCCGGGCGTCCGTGAGGGCTTCCCCGGCGGTGGTGAGTTCCTGCCGGGCCGCCGCCAGGTCCCGGCCGAGCGCGGTCGCCTCCCGGCGCGCCTCGTCGGCCTCCCCGCGCGCCGCCGACGCCGCGTCCCGGGCGGCGTCGCGGTCGGCCTCGGCCTGCACCCGCAGGACGGCGGCGGCACCGGCGGCCGCCTGCGCCTCGTCGCGGCCCGCCACGGCCCGGCGGGCGTCGAGAGCGGCCGACTCGGCCAGCCGGCGCGCGTCGTCGGCGGCCCGCACCGCGTCGTCACGCTCGGCGCGGGCGACCACCGCCTCCTGCGCGGCGGTGCCGGCGGCCTCGGCGGCCCGGTCCGCGTCGCGGCGGGCGTCGTCGCGCTCGGTGTGCGCGGCGGCGACCTGACGGGAGGTCTCCGCCCGCACCTCGGCCACCTGCCGCTCGACCCCGGCCGGGGACATCTCGGCGTGCAGGGCCTCGCTGAGGGTGCCGACGAGCTGGTCCAGCCGGTCGACGGCCTCCCACGTCCGGGCGACCTGCCCGGCCAGGCCGGGGGAGGAGCGGTGCCGCATCCGCACGTTGCGCGACGCCCGCTGGCACTCGCCGTCGTTGTCACGGCAGTAACGGAACGGGCGGCCGGCGGCGGCCCGCTGCGGCACGGGCCGTCCACAGTGCGCACAGGGCCGCGTCTCGGCCGGCAGGTCCCCGCCGAAGGGCCCACCGTCGGCCCGGTCACCCGGGGAGCCGGTCTGCGCGGGCACGGTCATCACGGAAGCGTCGTCATCCACCATCGCGCACCGACCCTAGACCCACCCACCGACATCGTGCCGCCACCGCGCCGGTGCCGCGACGCCGCTCCACCACGGCCCGCTCAACCCACCCCGGCGACGAGCCCGTCACGGCGTCCGGTCCGCGGGTTTCCATGCGCCACCGTCCCGAGGGAAGGAAGCCATCCAGGCTGTCCAGTGGAGTAGCTGGTCTCGCTGTCGCCGTTTGGCGCGTCGCAGCGAGTTGAAGTCGGCCAAGGCGACGTCGAGGCGGTAAAAGGCGATCTCAGGCCGAACGGCCGCCGACGGGCGCCAGTCGTTGACGTGGACGACCAGGCATATCCACGAAGCCTCCGGCGAACCCTCGTACAGGTAAGGGAGCAGGGCGAATGTCTCCTGGCCCCGCGGGTGGAGGCCCCTTGCCCTGCGGCTGAACCCTCGCTGCTCGGCGGTGCCGATGAGTCTCGTCAGGTCGTCGCCGGAGGCGACGCGCGGGTCAGCGGGCACCGGCCAGCCGAACCATGACTGAACTGACTTCCGCTCGATGCGGAGGCGACGCAACACGATCACCGCTCAAGTCTGCCTGCGTGGGCACCGGCGGGCCCGGTCAGCGGGTTCTTCCCGCGGACCCACCGCCCGGGCGGGTCGACTTCGGCGAGGTCACGATCGACCTGCGCGGCGAGCCACCGGGTCCGCTACGTCCTGGCCGGCAACTCGTCAAGCCAGCGATGTCCTGGGTGTACGCGGGCGAGTAGCCCGGCCAAGGTCGCGCGTTGGTCCGGGGTCAGGTGCGGGACGGTCTCGTCGAAGTCAGCCTGGTCCTTCGGGCGTGCGTGCTTGGCCTTGAACAGCAGGACCAGCTCCGGCACGAGGTATGGAACGGCGTCCTCGGTGTAGTGGATGATGTCGCGGTAAGGAAGCCGAATCGTCTCGTCATGTCGGCAGATCCAGGTATCGCCCTGGTGCGGTTCACGGAACACGTCGAGCAGATAGTCGCCGGTAGCCGGTTCGCGTAGCCAGGTCTGGTGCGTGACCGCGATCTCGTCCGGTGTGGCGTCCTGCCAGATTCGGCCGCTGCCTACCGCGTCGAAGACGTATCCGGAGAAACGGCCGCGGATCTCGGGGAAGCCCGCGGCGGGGATCGCGATCTCGATGTCCCCGTGCTCGCGTGTCTGCTTGCCGCGGAACAGATCCAACGCCCAACCCGCGGCCACGCACCAGGGCGTCGCCGTGCCGGACAAGTGCTCTGCGACCTGGTTCGGGGTCCAACTCGACGACCAGCTGGCGCCCAGGGCATCGATCTCGGCCGGTGACAGCCGGTGACCGCGGGCCGGCAGTTGCTCGCTCACTGCGGGAATCTAACAGCGGAACCGAAGACCACGGCCGACCTGGCTGTCGCCCGTGACCGACGGGGTGGTGAACCCAGCGGCGCCATGATCGCGGAAGGGACGATCTCCGCCCGGCGGCCGGTCCCAGGGGCGCGACGCCGCACTCAGCGGCCCGGTGTGCCGGTCAGCCCCGATCTTGCGTCTGTGGGACCACGCCGCGCGTACCCGATGGCGGTCTTTTGTCCTCAGCCGCGGAGGAAGTCCTTGACGGCGGGGGCGACGGCCGCGGCCTTGACGATGTGGGTCTGGCCGGGGAGGGTGCGGTACTCGGCCTTCGGGAGGGCTTCGCTGAGGGCCTTGGCCGCGTTGCGCATGTACTGCGGGCTCTTGCCGCCGTCCATGACGATCGCCGGTGCGTGCACCTGGGACCAGCGGGCGGCGTTCAGGGGCTTGCCGCGGCCGGTGTCCCCGAGGATGTGCAGGTCGTAGGGCAGTGTCGGGGCTACGGCCTTGAGCCTGCCGAAGACCGGGGTCAGCGACATGATCCACACCACGATGCCGGGCACGCCGACGTGGCGCAGGAACATCTTGACCGCGCCGCCGTTGTCGCCGGCGGCGATCATCGCCTCGGTGCGCGGCACGTAGGTGTCCGGGCGGGCCGGGTGGGTGTCGTCGACGATGAACGGCGGCTCGTAGAGGGCGAGCCGGGCGACGCCGGGCAGGCGGTTCGCGGCGTCGGCGGCCAGGACCGCGCCGGAGGAGCAGCCGACCAGGTGCGCGGTGCCGCCGGCGGCCTCGATCAGGGCGGCGAGGTCCTCGATCTCGCGGTCGGCGGACCAGGGTGCGGTGTCGCCGCTCGCGCCGCGGCCGCGGCGGTCGTAGATGAAGACCGTGTACTCGTCGGCGAGGGCGGCGGCCAGGTCGCGGGCCGGGCCGTTGTCGCGGTAGCACATGGCGCCGTCCACGATGATCAGCGCGGGCCCGGAGCCGACGGTCTCGTAGGCGATGGTGGTGCCGTCGGCGGAGGTGACAGTTGCCATGATCTTCGTCCTTCAGGAGTCGGTGGTCTCGAGCGATTCGAGCAGCGGCCGCCAGGGCGCGGTGTCCGCGGCGGCGAAGAGCGCGTGGCCGGCGATCAGGGTGCCGTTCAGGCCACGGATGAAGCGGTAGAGGGCGTCCGGGGTGCGGATGCCCAGCGTGTGCGGGTTGGTGAAGTAGACGACGCCGTCGCCGGTCAGCGCGCTGCGTGCCGGGTCGCCCGCGCGCGGTGCCGCGCCCAGGCCCAGCGCCGCGTGCAGCCGGCGCCAGGTTCCCGGCCAGTCGGTGACCGGCGGCCCGAAGACCGTCACCGGGGTCGCGGCGCGGCCGGGGAACTCTCGCAGGTACTGCACCAGGGTCGCGAAGAACAGCTCGGTGCCGAAGCCCATCGCCTCGAACTCCTCGGCCCAGTCGTCGCCGGGCAGGAACCCGCTGGTCACGGTCCGCAGGACGGTGCCGGCCCGGTCGCGGCCCTCGATCAGATACTCGTACGCGACGAAGCGGCCGTCGCCCGCCGTCGGCGTGCGGTACGCGAAGCGGTGCGGCGGCTGCGACACCGTGACCGTGCCGTCGGGGATCCAGCCGTCGCCGAACGAGGTCCGCACGCTCGCGCCGTCGACCTCGGTGGCGCCGACGAACCAGGAGCTGATCCCCGGCCCGGTGGCGATGGCGTCCCAGACCTGCTCCGGGGTGGCCGGCACCTCGGCGTCGTGCCGGGCCTCGAAGTCCTTTCCCATCTCAGTCCTCCCGGGTGACGGTCGGGTGCACGGCGACGACCAGGCGGTGGCTGCGCCCGCCGGGTGCGTCCTCGTCGTGGTAGCGGCTCACCAGCCGGGTGACGGCGACGGTCAGCTCCTCGGCGAACGCGGCCCGGTCGGCGGCGCTGGCGAAGCGGACCTCGCCGTCGATGGCGAACGTGGCGACCCGCTGCCGGGCCCGGCCGGCGCCGGTGAGCAGCTCGCCGACGTCGCGGACCAGCCGGGCGGCGACGGCGAGCAGCCAGCGCGCCGACAGCCGGTCCGGCTCCCGGGACGGATCCGGGGCGAGCGCGGACATCGTGGCCGGTGAGATCACGTACGACGCGGCGGTGGCCCGCAGCATCCGTTCGGTGACGTTGCCCTTGCGGCGCTCCTCGACCAGCTCGATCATGCCGTGCTGCTCCAGGGTGCGCAGGTGGTAGTTGACCTTCTGCCGGGGCAGGCCGACCTTGGCGGCGAGCATCGTCGCCGAGCCGGGGACGGCCAGCTCGGCCAGCAGCCGGCTGCGGATCGGGTCCAGGCTGATCGCGGCCGCGGCCGGGTCCTCGATGACGGCGATGCTCTGCATGTCGAACACCCTCCCACCGACAAAAAGATTTGTCTAGCCGAGATTTGTGGTCGGTGCGGCGGCGGTACGGTTGATCACGTGCCCGGACCGCCGCAGGACCTCGTCGACGACCCCGCCGCGGCGAAGGAGCTGCCGCACAACCCGTACAACGGCGTCACCGGCGGGATCTGGCGGGTGCGGCGCGGCGGCGGCACCGCGATCCTGAAGATCTCCACCCCGGGGCGTCCCGGGGCCGCCGACCACTGGCAGGCCTCCGACGAGCCGGGGCACTGGAACTACTGGCGGCGTGAGCACCTGGCGTACACCAGCGGGCTGGCCGGCACCGCGTTCGCCGACGCCGGGCTGTCCGCGCCCGCCCTGATCGAGGTCGAGGAGCGCGCCGACTCGTCGGTCGCGCTGTGGCTGGAGGACGTCGCGGGCACGCCCGGCACCGCGTGCGGCGCCGCGGAGCTCGGCGATCTCGCGTACCGCATCGGGGTCGGGCAGGCGCGCTGGCTGGACCGGCCGCCGGCCGACGACTGGCTGTCGCGGGACTTCCTGCGCGACTACACCGCGGCGCAGTCAGGGTTCGACGAGCCGGACTGGGACCATCCCGTCGCGGTCGCCGCGTGGCCGCCGCGGCTGCGCGCCGACCTGCGCACGCTGTGGCGGCGCCGGACCGAGGTCCTCGCCGCCGCCGACCGGCTGCCGCGCACGCTGTGCCACCACGACCTGTGGCCGATGAACCTGGTCCTCGCCGCGCGCGGGCCGGTCCTGCTCGACTGGGCGTTCACCGGGCCCGGCGCGGTCGGCGAGGACGTCGCGAACCTGACCCTGGACGCGTTCTTCGACGGCCTGATCGACGTGACGCTGCTCGACGAGGTCGCGGCCGCGGTCGGCGACGGCTACCGGCGCGGCCTCGGCGGCGCCGTCGACGAGGCGGGTGTCGGGCGGGCGATCAGGCTGACCGGCGCGGCGAAGTACTACTGGCTGGCGCCGCGGATGCTCCACGCGGTGGCCCGCGGCCCGGCCCGGCCCGCGTACGACACCCGCGAGACGACGGCGATCTTCGCGGGCCGCGCCCCGGTGCTGTCGCTGCTGACCCGCTGGGCCCGCGACAGCCTGGACGGCTGAGCCGGGTCAGCCGCCCGGGCGGAAGTCCGGCACCAGCATCGCGGCCTTGTCCTCTCGCCCGGAGAACATGTACACGGCACCGGGGCCGGTGATGAACGGCGCCACCGCGGCGGCGGTCAACCGGCGCACGGCGATGCCGTCGTCGAATCCGTTGCCGACGCATCCGGAGTACCGCAGCACGATCTCGGTCGCGCCGGCCGCCGAGCGCACCCGCAGCACGATGACGTCGTCTCCGTACGCCACCTCGGGGGCACAGTCCTGGGGATTGTCGGGTCCGCCGCCGACCGGGGCCCGCGCGATCCGCTGAATCGCCCGGTCGGCCGCGGCGCCGTCCAGGCGCAGGCCCGACACCAGCCACGGCTGCGCGTCTGCCGCACGGAGCTCGTACTTGCAGACCGAGACGGCGCTCACCTCCCGCAGGGCCGCGACGTCGACCGGGCGGGCCGGCCGCAGGGTCGGCCGCGTGCTGATCGGGTGCCGGGCGGGACAGCCGAAGGCGTCGACGTCGACCCGGTGGATCGTGCCGGCGATGAGTTCGCGCAGCGCCACCGGCGCCTGCACGACGACCTCGACCCCGGCCAGGCGCACCGTCGTGCGGTCCCGTTCGCGATCGAGGCCATCGCCGGGTTCGAGCGCATGGTCCAGGCCGACCACCCAGCCGGTGGCGGCGATCCGCGTGCCGTCACCCAGGCAGGCGATGGCGGGTACGCCCCCGCCGGGCCGGGCCACGACCGGCGATTCATCGTCCGGCGGATCGATGCACCAGGCGCCCAGGCGCAGGCCGCTGTCGGCCCAGCCGAACCTGGCGGGGACACCGACCTGGACGCCGCCGTAGGACTCCCAGCGCCAGCCGGTCGGCAGAACCGGCCGGCGGTCGGCCAGCACGAGCTCAGCGGTCACCCGCTCGATGCCCGCCAGCGGCGACAGGGATCCGGACGCCGAGAACATCACCGCCACCAGCGTGGCGACGATCGCGCGTGCACGTCGCATGGCATCCCCGAACCCTCGACCTCGTCGGCTCACCAGGCTGCCGAACGGCCGGACCGAGAAGATCATCTTTTCGGACCCGTTCCGCCTCCGCTCGGGCATGCGTCACCGAGGGCGGCGGGGTCAGCCAGCCGGTGGAAGGTGCAGGTGCCAGCGGCCCGAGCGGTGGGTGAGCCGGGTCAGCGAGAGCGGCGCCACGTCCAGCTGCCACACCGCGTCATCCGGCAGGCCCAGGGCGTGCGTCAGCATCGCCCGCACCACGACCGGGTGGGCGACCGCGACCACCCGCAGCCCGGCCTGTTGGTCGAGCCAGGCACCGGCCCGCCGCCGCACCGCCGCCAGGGACTCCCCGCCGTGCGGGGCCGCGCAGGGATCGGTGAGCCAGGCCTGCAGCCCGAACGGCTCGGCGCCGGCCACGTCGCCCAGGCCGAGCCGCGTCCAGGTGCCGTAGTCGGGGTCGGCGAGCGCCTCGTCCGCCTTCGCATCGTCGTGTCCCAGCGCCGCGGCCGTGCGCAGCGCGGCCCGCGACGGCGCGCAGCACCACGTGTCCGCCCTGCCGCCGAGGTCGCCGGCGTCGCAGAGGGCGAGGGCGGCCCGCAGGCCGCCCTCGTCGAGGTCGTCGTCGCCGCCGAAGACCGCACGGCGCAGGCCCGGGGTCGCGGCGGCGGCGAGCAGCCGCAATCCGCTCACGCGGCTAGGTTATCGGACCTCTGTCGTGCCGCCGGGTCCCGGGTTGCGGGTCGTCAGTGACAGGGGACGCCGAGCAGGTGCCGGCCGTCGTGCATCAGCTCGTGCAGGTACATCCCGCTCTGGGAGATCGCGCCCTGGTCGAACGCGACCAGGTAGGCGAGCAGCAGGAGCAGCACGACGACGCCGGCGGCGGTCACCAGGACCCGCGGGGACACCGCGGGCGAGCTCAGCGGGCGGACCGCGTGAATGTCCGGCATAACCGATCAGACCTCCTACCGGGATGACGCGTCCCGTTCAACAGGCCTGCGTACGCGTGAGTGTCCTGACTCACGGCTCCCGGGGGAACCGTTCACAGTGGCGCGACCGCACCGGATTCACACCGGTTTCCCTCACGACGTCGCAGATGGCCACCCCAACCTAGCGGCGAGCGTCCGAGCCGGTCAATCGACGCCCGCGCCCGGTCTCGGTAGCATCCACATCGACCGGGGGTGTGGGATGCAGTTGCGCAGGGTCATGGTCGCGGCAGCCGTGTCGGCCGCCGTCCTGCTGCCCGCCGCACCCGCCCGCGCCGCGCCCTGCCGGAACCCGCCCGGCGCGGCCCAGGTCAGCAAGGCCCGGCCGTACGAGGAGCGGATGTTCGCGCCCGGGCGGCTCGCCCCGTTCGCCACCGGTGACGGGGTGCGCGTCGCGGTCATCGACTCCGGCGTGGACGCCGGGCACCCGCAGCTGCGCGACCGGGTCGCCGCCGGCCGCGACTTCCTGCACGGCGAGCCGGACGGCCGGCAGGACTGCGTCGGCCACGGCACGGCCGTGGCCAGCATCATCGCCGCGACGCCGGCCGAGGGCGCGGGCCCGCGCGGCCTGGCGCCCGGCGCCACGATCGTGCCGATCCGGGTCAGCGAGCAGACCGACACCGACGGCGGCGGCCAGAGCGGCGGGGAGCCGGCCGACCCGGGCCGCTTCGCCGACGCGATCGACTGGGCGGTCGGCCCGGGCGACGCCGACGTCATCAACATGTCCCTGGTCATGGCCGACGACGACGGCCGGGTCCGCGACGCGGTGGCCCGGGCCGTCGCCGCCGGCGTGGTGGTGGTCGCCGCGGCGGGCAACCACGGCCGGGCCGACGAGGCGAACCCGCGGCCCTACCCGGCGTCCTACCCCGACGTCATCGGCGTCGGCGCGATCGGCGCGAACGGTGTGGCCGGCGACTTCTCCCAGCGCGGCGACTGGGTGGACGTGACCGCGCCCGGCGTGCAGGTCACGTTCGCCGCCCGCGGGTCCGGCCACGCGCGCGGCGACGGCACCAGCTACGCGACGCCGTTCGTCTCGGCCACCGCGGCGCTGATCCGGCAGCGGTTCCCGACGCTGACCCCGGCGCAGATCACCCGCCGGATCATCGCCACCGCCGACCCGGCGCCGGGCGGGCGCCGCAGCGACCGGTACGGCTTCGGCGTCGTCAACCCGTACCGGGCGCTGACCGAGACGCTCGGGCCGGACCGGGCGGCGGCGCCCGCGCCGGCGGTCGTGCACACCGAGGACCCGGCCGCCGTGGCCCTGACGGCCCGCCGCGCCCGCGCGCAGGACCTGTCGCTGATCGTGGCCGCGGCCGGCGCCGGCGTCGTCGCGCTGGTGGTCGTGGCCGCCGCGGCGCTGCGCCGGGGCCGCCGCCGCGGCTGGCGCCCACCGGACCCGGCCGGCACCGACCCGCACTGAAACCGGTCCACTGTGACCAACCGCGCACCCCGGGCCGCGCCCGGCGCGCCTAGGGTCGGGGCATGAGCAGCGAGCAGGCCGTGCGGGCGTGGCTGCGCGAGCGCGGCGCCGAGAGCATCGAGCACCCCGGCGGCACCCTGTATGCCCACCTCGGCCGCGTGCACGACCGGCTCGGCGCGCTGGGCCACGGCCCGGACGTGCGGCTGGCCGGGCTGACCCACGCCGCGTACGGCACCGACGGCTTCGACCGGGCCCTGCTGCCGCTCGCCGACCGCGCCGTGCTGCGCGACCTGGTCGGCGAGCCCGCCGAGGCCCTGGTCTACCTGTACGGCGCCTGCGACCGCTCGCGCAGCTGGAAGGAGCTGCCCGGCACCCGCCGGGTCTGGGACCGCTTCACCGGCCTCGGCCACCACCTGGCCCCGGAGCAGGCCGGGCCGTTCACCGACCTGACCATCGTCAACGAACTCGACGTGGTCGAGCGGGATCCCGGCATCGCCGAGCGCCACGGCGACCAGCTGCGGGAACTGTTCGGGTCCTGGGCGGCGCTGGCCTCCGCGCCGGTGCTGGCGGAGAGCCGCCGCGTCCTGGGCTGACCGGCCGGCGACGGCGCCACTCGGCTACGGTGCCCACCCATGATCTTGGCGCTGTCCGGCTTCGCGCTCATCGGGGTGATCGTCGCGGCCGGGGTCGCGACGCGCCGGTGGGGCGGGCTGCCGGAGAACGCCGAGGCGGTGCTGGGCCGCCTGGTCTACTCGGTGCTGACCCCGTGCCTGCTGTTCACCGGGGTGGCGCAGGCCGACCTCGGCGTGCTGCTGAGCCCGCCGCTGCTGGTCTCGACCGCCGCCGCGCTGATCTGCTTCGGCCTGCACGTGCTGATCGTCCGCGCCCGGGACCCGGGCACCCGGATCATGGGCGGGCTCGTCGCGGGCTACACCAACGCGAACTACATCGGCATCCCGATCGCCACCTACGTGCTCGGCGACGCCACCCTGGTGATCCCGATCATGACGTGGCAGCTGCTGATCGTCACCCCGGTGGCGCTGGTCCTGCTCGAGCGCGCCACCACCGGGCACCCGTCGCCGCGCACCGCGGTGACGGCGCCGCTGCGCAACCCGCTGATCGTCGCGGTCGCGGCCGGCCTGGTCCTGTCCGTGACCGGCCTGCGGCTGCCGGCCGTGCTCGCCGAACCGGTCGCCGCGATCGGCTCGGCCGCGGTGCCCGTGGTGCTGATCGCGTTCGGCATGTCGCTGTCGCAGCGCCGGGTCCTCGCGGCCGGCCCGGACCGGTTCGCCACGATCACGGCGGTGGCGCTCAAGACGGCCGGCATGCCGGCCGTCGCCTTCCTACTCGCGGTCGCGTTCGGACTGACCCGCGACGCGACCTACGCCGTGACGGTCCTGGCCGGCCTGCCCACCGCGCAGAACATCTTCCTGTACGCCCAGCGCTTCCAGACCGGCCTGGTGCTGGCCCGCGACGCCATCTTCCTGTCGACGATCGCCTGCGTCCCGGTGCTGCTGCTGATCGCGGTGCTCTTCGAGCTGTGACGCCTACCGGTGCGCCGGGGCCGGCACGTGCCGCAGCGCGGCGGCGACGCTCGCGGGGGCCGCGGGCAGCAGCGGCAGCCGTACCGCGGCGGTCG
Organism: Actinoplanes sp. NPDC049668; assembly: GCF_044465445.1. Classification (NCBI taxonomy): domain Bacteria; kingdom Bacillati; phylum Actinomycetota; class Actinomycetes; order Micromonosporales; family Micromonosporaceae; genus Actinoplanes; species Actinoplanes sp. NPDC049668. The sequence goes on along the minus strand of NZ_JBITLR010000005.1, from coordinate 610,784 downwards.
GGATGCGGCCCAGCGCGTGCAGCACCCCCTTGATCACGGTCGGGTTCGGCTCGGCGAACAGCGCCAGCGACAGCGCGGCCAGGCGGTCACCGAGCGCGCGCGCCCGTACCGCGTCGCCGGCGTGCCAGGCCTCGACCAGCCCGGCGAAGTCCGCGGTCGCGACGTGCGCCGAGGCCAGGATGGCGCCGTGCGCGCCCATCGCCAGCAGCGGCGAGACGACGGCGTCGTCGGCGCCGAGGATCGCGAGGCCCGCCGGCGGGTCCGCCAGCAGCTCGGCCGTGCCGGCGTCGATCCCGCCGTTGGCGTACTTGATCCCCGCGATCCCGGCGATCGCCGCGATCCGGCGCAGCGCGCCGGCAGACAGCCGCTGCCCGCTGCGGTACGGCACGTGGTAGACGATCAGCGGCACGGCGGCGACGGCCGCCAGGGCCTCGAAGTGCGCGACGACGCCGTCCTCGCCCGGCCGCACGAACGGCGGCACCAGGGACAGCGCCCCCGCCACGCCGCGCAGCTCGGCGACCTGTTCCGCCGAGTCGGCGCCGACGATCAGCGGCGCCTGGCGCTCCCGGCAGACCTGCGCGACCACGTCGAGGACGGCCTGCCGCTCGCCGGCGCTGAGCGCCGACGGCTCCGCGGTCGTGCCCAGGGCCACCAGGCCGGCCGCGCCGGCTGCCAGCGCGTCGTGCGCGAGGCCCTCCAGGGCCTGCAGCGCCACCGCACCCGCGGCGTCGAAAGGGGTGATCAACGGTACGTACACGCCGGAGAAGGTCATGGTCCCAGCGTCCGCCCGACCCGAGCATCAGGTCCAGTTCAGGTTTGCGTGCTCGCCCGTAAGCTGAGCTGATGCTCGACGTCCGGCGCCTGCGGCTGCTCTGCGACCTGTCCCGGCTCGGCACCATCGCGGCCGTCGCGCAGGCGGCCGCGTACACCCCGTCGGCGGTCTCCCAGCAGCTGTCGGCGCTGGAGCGGGAGGCGGGCGTGGCGCTGCTGGAGCGCACCGGCCGCCGGGTCACCCTGACCGCGGCGGGACACGTGCTGGTGCAGCACGCCGAGACGGTGCTCGCGGCCCTGGAGCGGACGTCGGCGGCCCTCGCCGCGGTCGGCGCCGGGCTGTCGGGGCCGCTGCGCATCGGCGCGTTCCCGACCGCGGTCGCCACCCTGCTGCCGCAGGCGCTGGTCCGGCTGGGGCAGCGGCATCCGGGGCTCGAACTGATGGTGACCGAGCTGGACCCGGTCGGCGTGCCGGCCGCGCTGCGCGAGCGGCGCCTCGACGTGGGCCTGCTGCACGACTACGACGTCGTGCCGGTCGAACCGGACCCGGCGCTCGACGCGGTGCCGCTGCTGGACGAGACGGTTTTCCTCGCCGTGCCCGCCGCGGGCGACCGCACGACGCTCGAGCAGGCCCGCGACGCCGCCTGGATCCTGGCCAGCCCCGGCACGCTGTGCCACACGGCGACGCTGCACGTCTGTCGCGCGGCCGGGTTCACGCCGCGGGCGCGGCACCAGGCCGACGACTTCGCCACCGTGCTGGCGCTGGTCGCGGCGGGCCAGGGCGTCTCGCTGGTGCCCGAGCTCGCCGCGGCGGGCACGCCCGCGGGCGTACGGCTGATCCCGCTGCCGACCCGCCGGCGCAACCGGATCGCCTACCGCCGGGGCGCGGCCGGCCACCCCGCGGTGGCCGCGTTCGTCACGGCGATCCGGGCCGCCACCGGCGTGGAGGGTTTGCCCGCGGGCCCGGAGCGCAGCAGGATCGCCGAATGACCGACGTCGTCCTGTTCCACCACGCGCAAGGGCTGACCGCGGGCGTGCACGCCTTCGCCGACCACCTGCGCGGCGCGGGCCACACGGTGACCGTGCCCGACCTCTACGCCGAGGTGACCTTCGACGGCCTGGACGCCGGCATCGCGCACGCGTGGGAGATCGGCATGGAGGAGATCATCGCGCGCGGCGTCGCCGCGGTGGCCGGCGTGCCGGACCACGTCGTGTACGCGGGCTTCTCGCTGGGCGCGATGCCGGCGCAGAAGCTGGCGCAGACCCGGCCCGGCGCGCTCGGCGCCATCCTGTACCACGGCGGGGTGCCGGCCTCGACGTTCGGCGACCGGTGGCCGTCGCGGGTGCCGCTGCAGCTGCACCTCGCCGAGGACGACGAATGGAGCGAGGTCGAGGTCGCGCGGGACCTGGCGGCGGCCGCCCGGGACGGGACGCTGTTCGTGTACCCGGGCTCGGCGCACCTGACCACCGACAGCAGCCTGGCGCAGTACCAGCCGGAGACCTCGGCCCTGGTCCTGCGGCGCAGCCTGGAGTTCCTGCGCCGGGTCGGGTGATAGGTTGGCGCCGTGCCCCGGATGGGCCGACCCGATGGAGGCAGCGACTTCAGCCGCCGCTGAGCCAGGATGTGTCGCTCACCGGTCGGGCCTATCCGGAAATTACCTCCCGCCTTTGCTGTGCGGGTGAACCGTCGCGCCCTCGGCCGCAAGTCGCCGCCTTCGTCGTCACCAGCGACGAGAGGCAAGAGATGACCCCCGAATCCACCCGGCTGGACCACGCGGCCGGCGAACCCGACATCACCGCCTACCCGGCACACGAGCGCTTCCCCGGCCGCCGGCCGGCGGTGCTGGTGCTGCCCGGCGGCGGGTACCGGTTCCACACCGAGCACGAGGGCGAGGGCTACGCCCGCTGGCTCAGCGACGCCGGGCTGCACGCGTTCGTGCTGCGGTATCCGCTGATGACCGGGTACCGCTTCCCCGCGCCGCTGGAGTCTGGGCGCGCGGCATTGCGGTGGATCCGTGAGGGCGGGCACGGGCTGGCCGTCGGCGACCGCGTCGGCGTCATCGGCTCCAGCGCCGGCGGCCACCTCGCCGGCCTGCTGGCGACCGGCACGGTGCTCTCCAGCGAGCGGCTCGCCGCGCCGCCGCCGCGGCCGGACTTCGCGATCCTCGCGTACGCGCCGGCGGACCTGCGCCTGCTGCCGGACGCGCCGGTCGAGTGGATCCTCGACGGGCGGATGGAGCTGCGCGACGAGCTGTCGCCGGCGCGGAACATCGACGCCGACACCTGCCCGACGTTCCTGTGGGCCACCGCCGAGGACCCGCCCGGCTTCCCGAACGCCCTCGCGTACGCGGGCGCCCTGTTCGACGCCGGCATCCCGGTGGAGCTGCACATCTATCCGCGGGGCCGGCACGGGCTCGGCCTGGCGGACGGGGTCGCCTACGGCGAGCACGGCCACGTCCACATTCCGCACACGGCCCGCTGGGCGCAGGCCTGCGAGGCGTGGCTCGCCGCGGAGGCGGGTTGCTGAACCGGTCCGGACCGGCGCCGCCTGGTGACAGGCGGCGCCGGATCGCCCTAACCTCGGTCGATGATCCGAAACGCCTACCTGGAATCCGCTCGGACCGCCGTGACCCTGCTGCGCCATCCCGCGCTGGCCGAGCGCTGGTCCGCGCCGAGCGCGCTGGCCGACTTCTCCACCGGCGGCCTCGCCCGCCACCTGGCGGACCAGCTGACCCGCACCGTCACGTTCCTCGCCGCCGAACCGGGCGGCTCGGCAATCTCGATCATGGAGCACTTCACCGGGAACTCCTGGGTCACCTCGGGAGTGGACGGCGCCGGCAACGTGCGCATCCGCGGCCGCTGCGAGCAGGCCGCCGCGCAGATCACCGCCGGCGGCCTGGCCGCCGAGGCCGGCGCCGCCCTGGACCTGCTGGACACCGTCGTGCCGGGACAGCCGGCCGACCGGATCGTCGACCTCGACGACTGGGGGCTGCTGGTCGACGACTTCCTGCTCACCCGGGTGATCGAGCTGGTCGTGCACGTCGACGACCTGGCGGTCAGCCTGGACCAGCCGACGCCGGAGCTGCCGGCCGAGGCGACCGAGGCGACGATCCGGCTGCTCGGCCGCCTCGCGGCCTGGCGGCACGGCCCGCTGCCGGTGATCCGCGCCCTGACCCGCCAGGAGCGGGCACCCGCCTCGATCTCCGCACTGTGAGCACGGGCGAGCGCCGCCACGGTCGACCGTGGCGGCGCTCGGTGGGTCAGCCGGGCCCGGCCCGGATCCTGGATGCGCTCGATGGGGCTTGCTCCACCTGGCCACGCGCCAGGGGCATCCGGGCCGTGGGGTGTCGCCGCGGCCGGCTCACTCCGCGAAGATCCTGACCTTGGTGTCCTTCTCCTCGACGTCGATGGTGAGCTCGCCCAGGTGCACCACCAGGTCCTGGAGGTCCTCGGGTTTGAGCTGGGTGACGTCGATGTCCACGCCGTTCTTACGCAGCGCCTCGTTGACCTGCTCCTTGGCGCCGTTGGGGAGCAGGCTGGCCAGCTTCACCCCGGCGCGCAGCAGCGACAGCGGGACGCGGATGTTCACCTTCGTCGGCGCGTCGGCGCCGCTCGCCTGCTCGTCCACCAGGATGCGCAGGTACTTCGGGTTGCTCACGGTCACGTCGGCGGCGCGGGCGGCCGGCGCGGCGGGCTGCTTGTCCAGCGCGGCGATGAGGCTGTCGGCCTCGTCGGCGCTGATCTGACCCTCGGCCAGCATCTGCAGCACGTGCATGCGGTTGTCGTTCATTTCCCTCTCCTTCGTACTGGATGATTCGGACCAGGAGCGCGAGCCCGGCGCCGTGCGCCGGGGAAGGGACGGGATCACGGCAGCGCCTCCAGCTCCCGGATGGCGTCGGCCGCGGTGATCTCGCCGCGCTTGAGGCGGTGGATCACCTCGGTGCGTGAGGGCGCCGGATCGGTGTCGACGAACTCGAGTCCGTCGCCGATCCGGTTGAGCCGGTTCTTGATGGTGGGGTAGCTGACCCCGAAGATGCGCTCCATCTCCTTGATGGAGCCGTGGCAGCGCACGAACGCGATGACGAACACCTGGTCCTCGACGCTGAGCTCGGCCAGCTGGGGAAGCTCGAAGGCACCCTCGATGACCACGCCCGTGTCGGCCAGCCGCACCCGCTCGACGATGAGCGACTGCCCCTGGGTCAGCTTCGTGAGTTCCTGCCACTCCATGATGTCCTCCTTAACTTTCTCAAGTATCACCTTGAGATTCTTAATTCTGCAAGCCTTGGGGTTGAGATTCTTCCCGGGAGTCGAGGTAGGCGTTCAGCGCGGCCGCGCCGGCGAGCATGGCGCGGCCACGGTCGGCGAGCCGGGCGTGCCAGTCGCGCAGCGCCGACTCGAGCGGCGCGACGCCCCCGGCGGCGCGGACCTGGTCGATCAGCGGGGCGATCTGCGCCAGCCGGTAGCCGCCCCGCCTGAGCTGGTGCACGAGCCGGGCGTCGCGCACGTCGCCCGCGCCGTACACCCGGTAGCCGGTGCGCGGCTCGCGGCGCGGCCGGACCAGGCCGGCGCGCTCCCACTTGCGCAGCGTGGCCGGGCGGATGCCGAGCCTTCTCGCCAGGGGACCGACGAACGTGTCGCCGCGCTCCGCCGGCACCGGGCTCAGATCGCGCAGCGCGGCCTCGACGGCCAGCAGGGTACGGCGGTCGTCGAGCAGCTGGACGTGGCTCTCGTCGATGATCCGCAGCGCGTCCCCGACCGCGTCCCGGTGGATCGTCCGCATGATCGCCGCGGCCGTCTGGTGGCCGTGCCCGGGCACCAGGGCGAGAAACGCGCGCAGCGCCAGCGCGTGCGCACCCGTGTAGGTGCGGTATCCGTACGGGGTGCGCTCGGCGTCCGGGAGGATGCCGGCCGCCTCGTAATTCCGGACCGCCTGCGTCGACAGGCCGTGCCCGCGCGCCAGGTCGACCGGCCTCAGGTGACCACTCGTTTGAAGGTTTCGCGTCACGGTCCTGCCACTATCGCGTCAAAGTCTCAACCGGCGGTTCAACGATACGGTCGAGGGTATGACTGCTGCTGTCCACGGCGTCGACGCCGCCACCGTCATGACCCTGCTCGGTTCCCGCCCGCGGCTGCTCGCCCTGGGCGAGCCCACCCACGGCGAGGACACCCTGTTGAGGCTGCGCAACGAGCTCTTCCGGCAGCTGGTCGAGCAGCAGGGCTACCGCGCGATCGCGATCGAGAGCGACTGCCTGCTGGGCCTGGTCGTGGACGACTACGTCACCGCGGGCACGGGCACCCTCGACGAGGTGATGGAGCGCGGGTTCAGCCACGGCTGGGGCGCGTTCGCGGGCAACCGCGACCTGGTGCGCTGGATGCGGGCGTACAACGAGGGCCGGCCGGAGCCGGAGCGGGTGCGGTTCGCCGGGGTCGACGGCCCGCTGGAGATCACCGGCGCCGAGAGCCCCCGGTCGGCGCTCACCGCGCTGCACGGCTACCTCGCCGAGCGGGTCGACGCCGACCTGCTGCCGTGCACCGCGGAGACCCTGGACGGGCTGCTCGGCGCCGACGAGCGGTGGACCGAGCCCGCCGCGATGATGGACCCGTCCCGGTCCGTGGGGCGCACGCCCGAGGCCGGACGGCTGCGGCTGCTCGCCGACGACCTGGCCGCCCTGCTCGACGCGCAGACGCCGCACCTGATCGCGACCTCCACGCCGGACGAGTGGGACCGGGCCCGCCTGTACGGCCGCACCGCGACGGGCCTGCTGCGCTACCACCACTGGCTGGCGGACACGTCGCCGGGCCGGATGACGTGGCTGCTCGGCGTCCGGGACTCGATGATCGCCGCCAACCTGCTCGCCCTCGCCGAGCGCGGCCCGGCGCTGGTCAACGCGCACAACAGCCACCTGCAGCGGGACAAGAGCGGGATGCGGCTCGGCGGCATGCCGCTCCAGTGGTGGTGCGCCGGGTCGATCGTCAGCGCCCGGCTGGGCGAGGAGTACGCCTTCCTGGCCTCGGCCGTCGGCACGATCCGCCACCACGGCGTGGACACCCCGCCCCCCGACACCATCGAGGGACTCCTGTACGCGCTTCCGGAGGACCGCTGTCTCGTCGACCCCGGCGGCCTCGGCGACGCGGCGCACCGCGAGTCCACCTGGTTCGGCTACGCCTCGCTGGACCCGGCACACCTGGCCAACTACGACGCCATCGTGTTCGTCAAGGACGTCAGCCGAGGCTGAGGCTGTCCAGGTTGGCGCCGCTCGCCCCGGTCGTGGTGGCCCGGACCCGCACCGCGGCGCCGGCCGGCAGGGGCACGTTCAGGGCGGCGGTACGCCACGCGCTCCACGCGCCGGTCGGCGGGAACGACAGCTGCGCGGCGACGACCGCGTCGTTGACCGAGATCCGCAGCGGCCGGTCGGCGGTGCCGCCGTTGGCGTACCGGAAGCCCAGCGGGTAGGTGCCGGCCGTGGGTACGGAGACGGTCCACTCGACGTAGTCGCCGGAGGCGCCGGCGTAGTCGAGGTAGCCGCTGCCCGTGTAGCCGCGGTGTCGGGAGGCGATGGCCGCGCCGCTGCGGGCGGCGTCCTCGGCCTCGTACACGACCTGGCGTGACGGGGCCGGGAACGCGCCGCCGCTGGGTTCGACGACCGCCGCGACGCCGCCCGTACCGACGGCGATCATCGGCGTCACGACCGTGAGGATCTTCCGGGCCGCGTTCCAGACCTGCCCGCCGCCGTTGAGGACGGCCGCCGACTCGCCGGTGAACGCGGGCAGGCCGGCGCCGCCGTTGACCCGCATGCCGACCGGCGCCGCCAGACCGTGCAGGCGCACGACATAGCGCCGCGCGGTCGGCGCCCCGGCGTAGGTGCCGGCCGGATGGCCGACCGTCACCCGCAGCGCGGCGTGCGTGTAGGTCAGCGCGGTCGTCGCGGCGGCACCGCCGCGGAACTCCTCGCTCACCCCGTCGTCCTCGTGGAGGGCGAACGAGCCGTCCCGGCCGGTGTAGACCTCCAGCTCCAGCTGGGTCTTGTCCAGGAACGCCGTGCTCTGCGCGTACTTGTAGCGGGGCAGCAGGCTGCCCGCCTTGACGTACATGATGAGCTCGCCGGTGCTGGTGACGTAGCTCTTCTCGGCGGTGTCCGAGCCGACGGTCTGCGCGTCGGACCAGAAGTTGTACCAGGTGTCGCCGGCCGGCAGCCAGACGCGCTGCACCGCGCCCGCGGTGTCGGTGGTCACCGGCATCACGATGATCGACGGCCCCCACAGGTACTGCAGGTCGTGGGTGTACGCCATCGGGTTGCGCTGGTAGTCGATCACCATGGCCCGGGCCATCGGCACGCCGGTCGCGTACGCGGTGTGCGCGATCGTGTAGATGTAGGGCATCAAGGTGTAGCGCAGCCTGGCGTACCGGAGGAATTCGGCCCTGTTCGCGGCGCCCTGGTCGATCGGCCAGCGGGACGCGGCCGGGCCCTGCGTCGCGGTGTTGCCGTTGGAGTGCGGCCGCCAGATCGGCGACATGCTCGCCCAGGCGGCCACCCAGTTGCGGTAGAGGCCCTCGGAGACGATCCCGCCGAGGAAGCCGCCGGCGTCGATGTTGGCGAACGGGAACCCGCCGAGCCCGGCGTTGAGCATGCCCCGGATCTGCTGCTGCATCTCCGGATAGGTCGAGTCGATGTCGCCGGTCCACAGGTGGCCGTAGCGCTGCTGGCCCGCCGTCGCGCCCCGGGTGAAGATCCATGGCCGCCGGCCACGGCCGATGTGCGCGTCCCAGCCCTCCTGCCCGGCCGCCTTCTGGCAGTAGAGGAAGTAGGCGTTGCGCAGCTCCGCCCAGCGCTGACCGTTGGCGGCGAGCGCGTCGTACGGGATGGGGCCCAGCTCGTCGGGCTCGTCGATCCACAACGCGTCGCCCGGATAGCCGAGCGCGGGATCGAGCGCCTTGGTCCAGAACACGTTCCAGGCCCAGGCGCGGGTCGCCGGGTTGCTCCAGTCCGGAACCGCGTCGCCGTCGGCGACGCCGGTCAGGTCGGCCGGGCGGAAGCTGTAGCCCGGCGGCGGGCCGGCGACCCAGCCGGCCATCTCGTTGGAGTTGTTGCGGTTGTAGTCCAGCGTGGTGAGCACGCCGTGCTCGTCGGCCCAGCGCTTGAACGCGGCCGGGTCGGGCCAGCGCTGCGGGCTGAACTCGAACCACGACCCGCTCCAGCCGCCGGAGCCGGCCCGCCAGCGGTTGTCGTGCACCTGGACGTCGAGCGGGAAGCCCGCGTCGCGCAGCGCGGTGATCCGCGAGGTCCACCAGTTCTGGTCACTGACGGTGGGGAAGTTCTTGTCCGACAGCTGCAGCCCGAACACGCCGAGCCGCGGCAGGCGCGGCCGGCCGGTCAGCGCCGTGTACCGCTCGATCAGCTTCACGAACTCCGGGCCCTTGATGACGAAGTAGTCCAGCTGCGGGCGGGCGCCGGAGGCGTCGTGCGCGTCGGCGGAGAACTCGTACGTGCCGCCGTTGCCGAAGTTGAACGTGGTGTCGAACGTGGTGTTGAAGAAGATCGCGTAGCCCTGCGACGACAGGTACATCGGCACGATCGCCGGCGCCTGCTCGCTGTGCTGGGTCAGCAGGCCGTAGTTGTGCGAGACGATGTCGCCGGTCCGGTCGACCTTCGGGGCGCGCCCGTACAGGCCGTGGCCGGCCTTGAGGAAGTGCTCGCCGGGCGCGGCGCTCGTGAACGTCTGCCGGACCGTCGCGGCACCCCAGCCCACGCTGTGCGTGGCGTCCTCCCGGGCGAGCGGGGCGCCGTCGTCGCGGCTGTACAGCTCGAGGCGGAGCGGGTTCTTGCGCAGCACCACCCTGATGCCGTCGGCCGGCGCGGTGGTGACCGTGAACGCGTCGCCGCCGTCGGCCACCTGCAGGGTGCCGCCCAGGCTGGCGTGGCTCGCCGGGTCGACCATCTCGTAGCGGTCGTCGGCGAAGAACGCCTCGCCGCCGCGCACAGCGCGGACGCGGACGATGTGCCCGCCGTACGCGGTGATCCTGAGCTGCTGCCCGGTCGTGCTGGTGACCGTGATGCCGCGGGCGTCGGCAACGTGGCTGCCGTAGCCGGTCAGCGTCTCGTCGGCCAGGCTCGCCGGCGGCGCGGCGCCGACGGGCACCGCCTGAGCGCCGGCGGCCAGGCCGGCAACCTTGAGGAAGTCACGTCGCGACGACATCGCATTAGATTGACTTCCATCGATAGGCATGTCAACGCGGCCGGGCACCCGCCTGGGTGCCCGGCCGCGTCCACTCAACCCTCGGCGCCGACCTCGCGCACGGCGTCGGCGATGGCGCGGAAGTCCTTGCGCAGGATCGCGCCGTGGTTGCTGGGGACCTTCGCGCTCACCCTGATCCGCGGGTTACGGGCGGTCACCTCGTCCAGGCTGGTGCGGATCCGTTCCTGCTCGTCGCCCTTGCTGCCGAACGACGATCCCGACGCGACCACGTACCGGGTCGGGACCGCGAGGCTGTCCAGCACCGGGCCGAGCTCCCGCTCGCGGGAGATCACGCCGAGCTCGACGTTGCTGTCGGCCATCTGCCCGGTGGTCATCCGCGGCACCAGGCCGGTCGGGCGCAGCAGCGGCATGAACCAGCCCATCCGCCGGAACATCGTGCGGATCCGCCGCTCCACGGCCTCGTCGAGCCAGTCGTACGGGAACGCCCCGTCGACCAGGACCGCGCCGATGGCCCGGTCCGGGTTCGTCGCGGCCCAGTGCGCCGCGACGAACGCGCCGTACGACCAGCCGACCAGCACCGCCCGGTCGACGCCGCGGGCCGCGAGGACCGCGTCGACGTCGCGGACGGCGACCGCGAAGGAGTAGTCCGCCGAGCGCAGCGACTTTCGGCCGCGGGCCCGCTCGTCGTAGGTGATGTGCCGCCAGCCCGTACCCAGCTCGGCGAGGACCCGCCGCCAGTACCCCTGGGTCGCGAAGTGGCCGTTGAGGTAGACCACGGGCACGCCGGCGCCGCCGGTGTCGGTGACGGCCAGGGCGCTGTCGTCGACCGGCACCATGCCGGTCCAGGTCGATGCGGTCGCGGCGTTGCGGTTCTTGATCATGAGTTCCACCTGTTCGTTGTCGGTGTTGCCGGTCAGAGGCTGCGGGCGGTGATGTCGCCGTGCTGGGTGGTCGCGTGGATGTTCAGCCCGGCCGCGGCGCCCTCGGTGTTGCTCAGGGTGTTGTGCACCCGGCCGTAGCCGGTGCCGGCGTCCAGGACCGCGGAGACCCCGGGCGCGGCGCCGACCGTCACGTCGCCCTGCTGGGTGCGCAGCGTGAGCGTGCCCGAGGCGGCCTCGACGACGTGGATGTCGCCCTTCTGGGTGCTGATCTCCGCGGCCCCGGCGAGGCGGCCGACCGTGACGTCGCCGGCGTGGGCGGTCAGGCGCACGCTCGCCGCCTCGTCGATCTTGACCGTGCCGTACGCGCCCTCGACCGCGACGTCGCCGAGCCGGCCGACGCCGCGGAACTCCGCGGCGGCCGCCTTCGCCTCGATCCGGGAGCCGGCCGGCAGCTGGACGGTCACCTCGACGGATCCGCCTTCGCCGACGATCCGGCTCTGCGCCGCCGGCGCCTTGATCCGCAGGACGCCGTCGCCGTACTCGACGGCGGTCTGCTCGGCGGCCCGAACGTCGCGGCCGGCGCCGGCGTCGGCCGGCCGGATCTCGACGGTGGTGTCGGCCCGGTCGGCCGCGATGACCTGGATGCGCCCGGCGGGCAAGTCCAGCAGGGCGGTGATCGCGGCCGGGGTGTCGAACTTCTGCATCGTTCTCTCCTTGCGCTCGTTGTTTCCGATGCCAGAAACGCTACGTTGCGTTCGAACATCGAGCAACGTATTCATTGCATTGGACTCGCATCACCGCAGGTGGACGTTGATATTTCGTTGCAACAGGTTCGGACCTAACGCAATGGCCGGAGAGTTGATCGTTGCATTGGACTGTGGACGAACGCTACGCTGACGGCAACAGGGACAACGGAATGGGGATCACGGTGCCGGGCGGCAGGCTCACTCAGCAGGAACGTCAGCAGATCGCGCTCGGGCTGGCGGACGGCCTCGCCTACGCCGAGATCGCCCGGCGTCTGGACCGTCCGACCTCGACCATCACCCGCGAGGTGATGCGCAACGGCGGCCCGACCGCCTACCGCTCGGACCTGGCGCACCGCGCCACCGAGCGCCGCGCCCGACGGCGCAACCACACCCCGGCCCGGCGGCCGGGCGCGCCGGTGCAGGCCGAGGCCGTGCGCGAGTACGAGGAGGCGTTCACCACCCTGATGATGCAGCAGGGCCTGCCCAAGATGGCGTCCCGCGTGCTGACCTGCCTGTTCACCACGGACGCGGGCAGCCTCACCCCGGCCGAGCTTGTCCAGCGCCTCCAGGTCAGCCCGGCGTCGGTCTCCAAGGCGATCGCGTTCCTCGACGAGCAGGGCCTGATCCGCCGGGAACGCGACGAGCGCCGCCGCGAGCGCTACTTCGTCAACGACGACGTCTGGTACCAGTCGACGGTGGCCAGCGCCCGCGGCATCGCCCAGGTCGCTGAGATCGCGCGGCAGGGCGTCGGGCTACTCGGCCCCGCGGCCTCCGCCCGCCTGGAGAACATCGCCCGCTTCAGCGCCTTCATCAGCGAGAGCATGATGCGCGCCGCGGAACAGGTCCGCGACCTGCTGCACACCAGGCCCGAGTCCTGAAAATCGCTGTCGGCCGCGGGCCGACGGTGATAGACACCCGGGGTGCAAAGGACCTTGGACTTCACCGACCTGCTGGCCCTGCTCGACGAACGATCGGCCGCCATGCGCGCCGCGATCGCCTCCGCGCCCAGCCTCGACCTGCCGGTGCCGACGTGCCCGGAGTGGACGCTGTTCGACCTGGCGGAGCACCTGGGCCGGGGGCGCCGCAAGTGGGCCGCCGTCGTCGCCGCGGGACCGGCGGACGCACCCTGCGCGGAGTTCGCGGCGCGGGGAGCGGAGCCCGCACCACGGGACCGCGAGGCCCTGCTGGCCTGGTTGGACGCCTCGGTCCGGGAGCTGGCCACCGCGCTGCGGGAGGCCGGACCGGACGGCGGCTGCTGGACCTGGTGGGACCGGTCGGAGTCGCCGCAGACCGCGGGCGCCGTCGCCCGGCACCAGGTGCAGGAGGTCGCGGTGCACACCTACGACGTCCAGGCCGCCCTCGGCGCGCCGCGGCCGCTGCCGGACGAGGTGGCGCTCGACGGCATCGGGGACTTCCTGACGACCTGCTGCGCGGGGGACTACCGCTGGCCGTACGAGCCCGCCACCATCGCCTACCACGCCACCGAGGGCGACTCCTGGGGTGTCTCGCTCGCCGCCGACGGCGTGACCAGCACCCGGCGGCCCGCCGACGCCGACGTCTCCGTGTGGGGCACGGCGAGCGAGCTGGTCCTGTTCTTCTACAACCGGGTGCCGATGGAGTCGCTGAAGCTGGAGGGCGACCGGCGCCACCTCGACCGGGTCATCGCCTGGGACCCCGACGAGTAGGCTGCCGCGATGAGCGTGGTCGACTGGCTGCTCGACGGCGACCCGGCGATCCGCCGGCAGGTGCTGCGTGACCTCACCGGCGCCGCGCCCGGCGAGGTCGCCGCCGAGCGGGCGCGGATCGCCACCGAGGGCTGGGGCGCCCGGCTGCTCGCCCGGCAGCAGTCCGACGGGTCGTGGGACGGCGGCGCCTGCTTCCCGGCGGACTACACCCGCGACGAGCCGGGGCAGCCGTGGACGGCGACCATGCACACCCTGCAGACCCTGCGGATATGCGAACTCGATCCGGCGTCGGAGCCGGCCCGGCGCGCGGTAGCGGCCGTCGCCGGGCAGGTGCGGTGGGAGCACGACGGGCAGCGGTTCTTCGACGGCGAGGTCGAGCCGTGCATCAACGGCCGGACGGTCGAGACCGGCGCCTACTTCGGCCGGGACGTCGCGCCGATCGTGGACCGGCTGCTCGGCGAGCGGCTCACGGACGGCGGATGGAACTGCGAGGCCGAGAACGGGTCCGTGCGCTCCTCGTTCGACACCACGATCAACGTGCTCGACGGGCTGCTCGAGTTCGAGCGCGTGACCGGCGGGTCCGCCGCGGTGCGCGAGGCCCGGCGCGGCGGCGAGGAGTACCTGCTGGAGCGCGGCCTGTTCCGCCGCCGCGGCACCGGCGGGGTCGTGAACCCGGCGTACCTCGACGCGGCCTTCCCGTACTACTGGCACTACGACGTGCTGCGCGCGCTGGACTACTTCCGGCTTTCGGGCGCCGGGCCCGATCCCCGGATGGCGGAGGCGGTGGAGGTGGTGCGCGCGCGGCGGCGACCGGACGGACGCTGGCCGCTCGAGCGCGTCCACCCCGGTCGTGTCCACTTCGCCCTGGAGGGCGGCGTGGGGGAGCCGAGCCGCTGGAACACGCTGCGCGCCCTCCGGGTGCTCGACTGGTTTGACGCCCGGCCCTAATCCCGGTCGGCGAGCCACCGGTCGGCCTGCGCCACGGCAAGTTCCAGGGGCGCCGTGACCGGGCCGTCGGCCGCGACGACGCCGTCGTCGCCGAGGGTGTCCGCGAGGCCGGTGTCGCGCAGGATCCGCATCAGCGGCGGGTCGACGCCGGCGAGCATCAGGCGTCCCCCGGCGCCTTCCAGCTCGGCCGCGCGGCGGCGGAGCAGTTTGATCATTGCGGAGGACGGCACGTCGGGCACGCCGCGCACCGACAGGACCAGCACCGGCCGGCGCGCGTCGCCGACGACGGGCCACTGCTCGTCGATGCGGGGCAGCTCGGCGAAGAGGCTGACGCCCTCGTAGCGCAGCACCGTGACCGTCCCCGACGCCAGCCGCGCCGGAACCGGCGCCGGCGTCCACCGCCGCTGCTCGTCGCGTACCAGTGCGATCAACCGGGCCTGGCGGGCCGCCTGCGCGCAGTAGAGCAGCAGCGAGAGCACCGCGGACAGGATGACGGCCTGCTGCAGGGGCAGCTGGGTGGTGGCGAGGAACGTCACCGCCATCGCCGCCGCCGACACCTTCGAGGTGCGCCAGATCAGCGCGACGTCACGGCGCCGGGCCCAGATCAGCTCCCCGCCGACGACCAGGATCAGCCCGCCGATGACCGGCATCGGGATCCGCTCGGCCAGCGGTGCGCAGACCAGCACGATGACGGCGAGCCACAACCCGGAGAAGACCCCCGCCCATCGGGTACGCGACCCGGCGGACACCGCCACCCCCGTACGGGAAAGGGAGCCGCCGACCGGCAGCGCCTGGAACAGCCCGCCCGCGACGTTGGCCGCGCCCTGCGCGAGGAAGTCACGGTTCATGTCGCCGCGGGAGCCGTCCGGGTTCGGCACGGTCGGCGCGATGCCGGCGGCCTGCGCCAACGCCACCAGCGCCACCGAGACCGCGCCGCCGAGCAGCGCCGGGAACGCCGCCCAGTCGGGCACGGTCAGCTGCGGCAGCGACGCGGGGATCCCGGCGATGCCGTTGACCAGCTCGACGTCGGTGCCGAGCAGCCCGACCGCGAGGCTCACCACGACCAGGGCGACCAGCAGCGCCACCGTCCGCAGCCGGCGCACCGCGTGCGCGCCCGCCCAGACGGCGATGGTGGCCGCCGCGACCAGAGTCGTGGCGAGCTGCCACGATCCGGGGTGCAGCAGCCAGTCGCCGAGCTGCACCAGCTTGTTGTGCCCGTGCGGCCGGTATCCGGTGGAGTCCTTGAGCACCCCGGTGATGATCTGCAGGGCGATGCCGGTGGAGAAGCCCGTCATCACCGCGTTGGACACGAAGCTCATCACCGCGCCGAGCCGCAGCACTCCCATGAGCGCCATGACCAGGCCGGTCATGACGGCCAGCAGCGCGACGTTGCCGGCGTCCGCAGGGTCCAGCCCCGCCGAGGACAGCGCGCTCTGCGAGGTCAGCGCGATGGCGCTGGTCAGCGTCGTGACCATCAGGACCGTGCGCGCGGTGAGCGAGCCGACGATCGCGGGCACCACCCCGGAGAACAGCCCCGCCACCGGGCTGAACCCGGCGATCGCCGCGTACGCCATGCCCTCTGGGATGCTGAACAGGCCGGTGACCAGGCCCGCGGAGACGTCCGAACCGGTCGGCCGGCGCATCAGCTCATCCTCGCAGGGTGAAGCGCCTCGGTCGGCCGGTTTGTGACGATCTAGGCGGACATGATCGCAACGCCGAGGGAGCCGACGTGCCTGCGGATTTCAGCGACCACACCGATTTCGACAACGCGAACCGGGGCCTGATCGCGCGCCTGGAGCCGGGCGTCATCAGGGCCGCTGACGGCCAAGTGGTGTACGACGCCGACCAATACACCGCGGCGACCACGGGCGACTGCCCGGACACGGTCGATCCGAGCCTGTGGCGGCAGAGCCGGCTGACCGCGATCCAGGGCCTGTTCGAGGTGACCGCGGGCATCTATCAGTTACGCGGCATCGACCTGTCGAACATGACCCTCGTCGAGGGCGACACCGGCGTGATCGTGATCGACCCGGCGGTGTCGCAGGAGGTGGCGGCGGCCGGGCTGGCGCTCTACCGCGCGCACCGCGGCGACCGGCCGGTACGGGCGGTCATCTACACGCATTCACACATCGACCACTTCGGCGGCGTCCTCGGCGTGGTCGACGCCGACACCGACGTGCCGATCGTCGCGCCGGCCGGATTCCTCGAGCACGCCGTGTCGGAGAACGTCTACGCCGGCACGGCGATGCTGCGCCGCGGCATGTACCACACCGGCATGGGCCTGCCGGTCTCCGCGACCGGCACGCTCGGCGTCGGGCTCGGCCCCGGCACGTCGACGGGCACGGTCGGCCTGGTCGCACCCACTCTGGACATCACACACACCGGCCAGGAGGAGACCCTCGACGGTGTGCGGATCGTCTTCCAGCTGACGCCCGGCACCGAGGCGCCCGCGGAGATGAACTTCCACTTCCCGCAGCGGCGCGCCCTGTGCCTGTCGGAGAACGTCACCCACAACCTGCACAACATCCTCACCCTGCGTGGCGCCGAGGTCCGCGACGCGCGCGGTTGGTCCCGCTACATCAACGAGGCCATCGAGCTGTACGCCGACGACACCGACGTGGCGTTCGCGTCCCACCACTGGCCGACCTGGGGCCCGGACAACATCGTCGCGCTGATGCGCGAGCAGCGCGACCTGTACGCGTTCCTGCACGACCAGACGCTGCGGCTGATGAACCAGGGCTACACCGGCAGCGAGATCGCCGAGATGATCGAGATGCCGCCCGCGCTGGACGCCGCGTGGCACACGCACGGCTACTACGGCTCGGTCAACCACAACATCAAGGCGATCTACCAGCGCTACCTCGGCTGGTACGACGGCAACCCCGCACACCTGTGGCAGCACCCGCCCGAGGCCGCCGCCGCCCGCTACGTCCAGGTCATCGGCGGCATCGACGCCACGGTGGCCCGCGCCCGCGAGTTCGCCGACTCCGGAGACCTCCGCTTCGCCGCCGAGCTCGCCGGCCACGCCGTGTTCGCCGACCCGGCGCACGAGGGCGCCAAGGCGCTGCTCGGCGAGGTGTTCACCCGCCTCGGCTACGGATCGGAGTGCGGCACCTGGCGCAACAACTACCTCACCGGCGCGCAGGAGCTACGCGGCGAGATCGTCGTCGCCCGCGTCAGCTCGGCCGGCATGGCGGTCGCCCTCACCGTCACCCAGCTCTTCGACAGCCTCGCCATCCGCATCGACGGCAAACGCGCCTGGGACACCTCCGCGTCGATCCGCTGGCACTTCAGCGACAGCGGCGACACGTACCGGATGGAGCTGTCCAACGGCGTGCTCACCCACCACCCGACCAGCCGGACCAAGGACGCCGACCTCGTCGTCACCCTCACCCGGCCGCAGCTGCTGGGCCTGCTCGGCGGCGCGGGCGCCGACGGAATCCGATTCGACGGCGACCCGAAGGTCTTCGCCATGATCGCGGGCCTCACCGACGAGCCCGACCCCGGCTTCACGATCGTCACCCCGTAACGGCGGACCGCCGCTAGTAGTGGGCGGTCGCGAGGTCTCGCCGGACCCGCTCCACGGTGCCGGCGATCTCGGTGTCGATCCGTTCCGCCTGCTGCTCCGTCAGCGTCACGGCGGCCGCGTGCTGCGGCCGGCGTTCCAGCATCCGGGCCCGCAGGCCGGTCGGCGGGTGCGACGCGAAGAGCGAGACCTCGTCGCGCCGGCTCAGCTGCCGGAACGCCGGTACGCCGGGAGCCAGGTTCGCCCGGGCGACGTCGGCGGCCTCGCGCCAGGCGGCGCCGGCGCGTTTGGCCCGCGCCTCGCGGCAGATCACCGTGTCGATCGCCTCGTGGAGCAGCAGCGCGTCCAGCAGGCGCACCGCGGCGGCGCTGCCGGCGGCCCGCGCCGCGACCTCGTCGGCCAGGTATTCGGCCCGCTGCGCGTCGCGCTGACCGATCCACACGACCACCAGGTGCAGGCCCAGGACCAGCCGGTACAGCAGCGACTGCACCAGCCACTGCAACACCGCCGCGATCATGCCGATGACGCCGGTCCACCGGGAGTCGTCGTCGGGCCGGGTCAGCACGGCGAGCCGGCCCAGCGTGCTGAGCGCCACCTGGGTCAGCGGGCCCCGGCGCAGGTCCCCGTTGACGAAGTGGCCCAGCTCGTGGCCGACCAGGGCGACCCGCTCCTGCTGGTCGAGCACGGACCAGAGCGGCGCGCCGAGGCAGAGCACCCGGCGGCGGCGCAGGCCGACGGTCGTCGTGTACGCGCCGAGCGAGCTGTCCAGCCCGACCAGGTGCGGCACGGGCGCACCGGACGCCGCCGCGACCCGGTCGATCAGCGCCCAGAGTTCGGGGGCCTCGTCCCGGTCGAGCAGGTGCACGTCGTCACCGACGCTCCCGAGCCGCGGGCGCAACGCCACCGCCACGCCGAGCAGGGCGACACCGGGCAGGATCGTGAGGCCCGGGAAGTTGAACGCGGTCAGCCAGACGCCAAGCCCCGCCGCGGCGACGACGACGATCAGCAGGAACACCGCCATCGCCATGGTGAAGACCCGGGCCGCGCTCCAGGAGCGCCGCTGCAGCGGCCCGTCCGCCAGCCGGGCGAACTGCCCGGCGGTCAACCGCCAGGCCACCCGGTGGGTGGCCCGATCCGCCCAGACCCAGCCCAGCTCGGGCGGGCGCCGGCCGGGCTCGAAGTGGCTGAGGTTCCACTCGCACGACGGACACCACGGGGTGGCGTCGCGGGCCGCGGTGACGGCGTTGAAGCAGTGGGGGCAGTTCACGAGCGGTGATCATGCCGCATGGAACCCCTCACCGGTATGGGCCGGGGCAGCGAAAACGGGTCGCGGCGGTCCCGGACCGCTCACCACAATGACGGGCGTGGCAGAGGTCGAGGTTGTCGTCGCACACAAGGCACGCGCGACCCTGCGCGTCGGTGACGTGTTCCTGAAGATCGACTCCGATCCGGCGCTGACCGACGTCGAGGTCGAGGCGATGGCCATCGCGCCGGTGCCGACCCCGCGGATCCTGTGGCGCGAGCCGCCCGTGCTCGCGCTCGCCGCCGTACCGGGGGAGGCGCTCGGCCGTCTCGGCGCGCCGTCGACCGTGTCGCCGGCGGCTTGGGCCGCGGCCGGCGCGGCCGTGCGGCGGCTGCACGACGCGCCGCTGCCGCCCTGGCCCGGCCGGAGACTCGACGACATCGCCACGGAGCTCGACGCCGAATGCGAGTGGCTCGTCTCCAGCGGCGTCCTGCCCGCCGACCTGGTCGCCCGCAACCGCAGGGTCGCCGAGGCCGCGCTGCGGCCGTGGAAACCGGTGTTCATACACGGCGACCTGCAGGTCACCCACGTCTTCGTCGACGGCGACGAGGTCACCGGCGTCATCGACTGGTCCGAGGCGGCCCGGGGCGACGCCATGTTCGACCTCGCCATCCTGACGCTCGGACACGAGGAGCGCCTCGACGATCTGCTCGCCGGCTACGGCACCGACGTCGACCGCGACGCGATCCGCGGGTGGTGGTCGCTGCGCAGCCTGACCGCGATCCGCTGGCTGGTCGAACACGGCTTCGACCCGTCCTCGCCGGGCTGCGAGTTCGACGTGCTGAGAGCCCGGATGTGAGCACCGACCCCCGCCCGCCGCGCTGGCCCACCGACAAGCTCACCGCGCTGCGGTACGGTCGGCGCCTGGTCACCGAGGTACCCGCCACCGGCCCGGGCAGGCGAGCCTTCGTCGACATCCGCCCGATATCGACCACCGTCGACACCGACCGCACCTTCAAGCTGGAGCACTGGGACTACGACGCCGACCAGCTCGACGGATTCGACTACGACATCGACGCGATCCTCGTGAAAACGACGACAGTCGCCGGCGAAGCCCAGCTCGCCGTAGCGCTCGACGCATGGAACCTGCGACCGGAACAGTTCCTGCATCCCTGGCAGACCGACGATCCGACGTAGCAAACGGCCGCAGGCGCCTAGGGGACGATCACCACGCCGCCGCGAGCTCCGCCCTGGGCCAGCCGGTCGTGGGCCGCCGCCGACTCGGTGAAGGAGTAGACCCCGGAGACCCGCAGCGGGATGTCGCCGGCCTCCACCAGCTTCACCAGCTCGCCCAGCCGGGCGCCGTCGGGCTGCACGTCCAGCGCGAACGTCCGGATTCCCCGCGCCGGCTCCGGGCGCAGCGGGGGCGAGGCCGCCACGAAGCCGCCGCCGTCCCTGACCAGGTCCATCGGCGACGAGCCGATCGCCGCGAGGTCGACGACCGCGTCGAAGCCGCCCGCCGACGGGATCGGGCCGTCCGAGCGCGGCACGAACGCCGCACCCTGCGACTCGACGAACTCGCGGTCGCCGGCCGCCGCGACTCCGGTGGCGCGCAGCCCGGCGACCCGGGCCAGCGCCAGGGCGAACCCGCCGACCTGCCCCGCGGCGCCGGTGACGAGCACGGACGAGCCCGCCGGCAGCGCGAGCAGGTCGAGGGCCTGCGCGGCGGCGAGGCCGTTGACCGGCAGGGTCGCGGCCTCGGTCGCGGGAACGCCGGCGGGCGCGGCGGTCAGCCCCGCGGCGTCGAGGACCACCTGCTCCGCGTGTGCGCCGACCGTGGTGCGCAGCCAGTGCGAGAACCCGATGACCTCGTCACCCGCCGCGAGACCTCCGACGTCCGGCCCGACCGCGTCGACCGTCCCGGCCACGTCCCAACCCGGCACGTACGGCAGCCCGGCCGGCAGCGGCGCCGGAAATCGCCCGGCGCGGACCATGAGGTCGACCGGGTGAACGACGGACGCGGCGACGCGTACCCGCACCTGACCCGGCCCCGGCTGTGGCAGCGGCAGGTCCGTCACCACCTGCAGAACCTCCGGCCCGCCGAACTGTGCATAGCTGACTGCTCGCATGGTTCCACTCCTTCGCTGGCGTCATATTCGCCATTTACGCTAGGTATGGTTGGGCACCAGGAGAAAGTAGGTACCTGGAAGTGCCTAAGGCACCGGTAGGGGGCGGCAGATGGCGACGACGACCGCTGGACAACGACGCGAGCAGGCCAAACGCGACTACGACGCGTTCCTGGCGGCCTGCCCGACCCGGGAACTGCTGAGCACGCTCACCGACAAATGGGCGGCACTGGTGATCGCGGCACTCGCCGACGGTCCGCAGCGGCACAGCGAGCTGGCCCGCCGCATCGCCGGCGTCAGCCAGAAGATGCTCACCCAGACGCTGCGCACGCTGGAACGCGACGGCCTGCTCACCCGCACCGTGACCGCGTCGGTGCCCGCCCGCGTCGACTACGAGCTCACCCCGCTCGGCCACGACCTGTTCCCGGTCATGGTCGCGATCAAGACCTGGGCGGAGACACACATGGACCGCGTCTTCCAGGCCCGCGCCCGGTTCGACGCCCGATCATGAGGCCCGCGCGCGTCACGTTGCGCGTGCTGACCGTCGCGGACGTCGACGCGCACAACGCCGGCGAGGACGATCAGACGGTCCGGTGGCTGAACGGCGGCCCCGGCACCGTCGAGTCGACGACGCGATGGTTCGCCCAGCTCGCCGACAACGCCCGGGCGGGGCGGGGAACCCGAGGCTTCGGCGTGTGCCTCGGCGACCGCCTGGCGGGCTACGTCGACTGCAACCCCGACGTGCGCGACGGCCTGGAGGACGGCGACGTCAACATCAGCTACGCGGTCCATCCGTGGGCGCGCGGGCGCGGCGTCGCGGTCGAGGCCGTCGGCCTGATCCGCGCGTACCTCCGGGAGGAGCGGATCGGCACGCGCGCGGCCATCCGGGTCCAGCCGGAGACGTCGCGTCCGTCCGGGTCGCGCTGAGGAGCGGTTTCCTCCCCGTACGCGACTTCGCCTCCCGGACCGACACCCGTCCCGACGGTAGCCCGGCCAGGATGCGCCTGTACGTCCACGACCTCTGAGCTGTCCATCATGGCTACGGTTCGACGATGAGATATGCGGGCGCAGGGCCAGGTGTGATCACTCCGGACGGATGCGCGGTGGAGTACTACTCGCTGCTGCCCACCATGGGGGAACCGGAGATCGTCCACGCGGCGGTGCCGGCCGGTGCATCGATCCTTGAACTGGGATGCGGAACCGGCCGCATCCTGCGCCCCCTCGCCGCGTTCGGGCACCGGGTGCACGGAGTGGACGAGTCACCCGCAATGCTGGAAAGACTGGACGGCCTACCGGGCACGTTGGCGCGCCTTCAGGACGTCCGCCTGGACCACACCTTCGACGTGGTGCTGTTGGCCAGCACCATGATCAACGGGGAGCCGCCGCTACGCCGGGCTTTCCTGGCCACCTGCCGGCATCATGTCGACCCTGCTGGGCTGGTCGTCTTCCAGCAGAACGCGCCGGGTTGGTTCGACACGGTGACGGAGTCATCCGCAGAGATCGCCGGTGTCCGGCGCGTGGTGCGCTCGGCGCTTCGACGGGGAGACCGGGTGGACCTTGTCGTCGACTACCACGTCGGTGATCAGACGTGGACGCACGAATTTCCCCGGTACGCCATCACACCGGAGGAACTGGCGCGGAACCTGCGGGAAGCCGGCCTGCGATTCGATCGGTACCTCACGGAAGATCAGTCCTGGTTCACGGCCCGACCCGTCCCGGAAACGTAGAACCGGTCGTACCCGAGGCTAGAGGCCGAGTTGGACCGGCTGGTCTGGCGCTCCCGCGGTGAGAAGCGCTGCCAAGGGTGTGGCGAGGTCGCGGGGCGAGAACAGCTCGGGTCCCGCATGACCAGCGATCTCCGAGAGGTGCCACCACCGGAACCCGGCCAGGTTCTCCTGCGCGGCGAGTTGGTCGTCGGTCAGCTCGCCGCGGGGCCGGAAGTGGTTCGTCCGGACGAGGAAGTAGTCGTTGACGATGCCGTCGAAGCCCGGCGCGTGGTCGGCGGCCACGACCTCCTGGTGCCAGACGTGCGGTGGATCGGCGGTGACCACCAGACCGGTCTCCTCCCGCAGTTCACGGCGCAAGGCCGTCAGCGGGTCCTCGCCGGGTTCGATGCCGCCGCCCGGGGCCGCCCAGACGGCCGTCGCCTGCTCCGGCACCGCCGGATGAGGAAAGACGAACCGGCAGAGCAGGATCCGGTCGTGCTGGTCGAGGACGATCGCGCGGACGGCGCGGCGCAGATTCGGCACCGCCGCAGGCTAACAACCGCCGGCCTGCCTGCTGCCGGATGCTCATGGTTCCGGCTCCGCGTTCCTGTCGGTCAGGGTGAAGAAGAAGGTGGCACCCGCACCGGGCGTGCTGTCGGCCCAGATGCGGCCGCCGTGCCGGCTCAGGACGCGGTGAACGATCGACAAACCGATGCCGTGGCCGGCGAAGTCGCTGGCGGCGTGCAGCCGCTGGAACGGTTGGAAGAGCCGGTCGAAGTCGCGCATGCTGAAACCGGCACCGTTGTCGCGTACGAAGAAGACCTCTTCCCCTTCCAGGCGCGTGGCACCGACCTCGATCCGGGCGTCAGGACGCCCGGCGGTGAATTTCCACGCGTTGGCGATCAGGTTGTTCAGGGCGAGCTGGACGAGGTGCGTGTCGCCCGCGCAGACCAGACCGTCGTCGACCGTGGCGTTCACTTCGCGGCGCGGGTCGGCTTCACGCAGGTCCGCCAGGGCCGCGCGCGCCAGTCGGCTGAGATCGACGCGCTCGCGGCGCAATTCCGCGCGCGTGACACGGGAGAGGCGCAACAGGTCGTCGATGAGTTGGGACATGCGCGCCGCGTTGTCGTGGATGCGGCGCAGGTAGCGCTGCGCCTCCTCATCCAGCCGGTCGGCGTGGTCCTCGATCAGGATCTCGGCCAGGCCGGCGACGGACGCCAACGGGGCCTGCAGGTCGTGAGACGCCGAGTACGCGAAGGTATCAAGCTCCTTGGTTGACACTTCGAGTTCGCGGACCCGCTGCTCCAGCTCGGCGTTGAGCCGGCGCACCTCCTCCTCGGCCCGCTTGCGCCCGGTGATGTCGGTGGAGATGCCCGCGACGGCAAAGGGGTGCCCCGCGCCGTCCGTCAAAGGGACCTTGACCGTGATGTAGGTGTGCGGCCCGTCCGGTCCGGGGGCGATCTCCTCCACCTGCACCGGGCCGCCGGCCCGGACCGCGAGCCGGTCATTGGCTCGGAAGGCGTCGGCTATGTGCGGGGGAAACAGCTCGTGGTCGGTGTGCCCGACGAAGTCTTCACGTCGAACGTCGAACCGCCGCTCGTACTCGCGGTTGATGAGCAGGTATCGGCCATCTTGGTCATGTATGTAGATGACGGCCGAGGTGTTGTCGATCAGCGCGAGCAGCTGCTCTGTTCCGATCTGCGTATCGTGTGCGTGGCACGCGGGCGCCGCTTCCGGATCGGACGCAGAATCGGTTGCCATCAATCCCCCGGTTGGATGCGCGTTGTCCATGTGAGGCGGGGGATAACGCTCGTCAACACGGCGCTGGATGTGCAGATATGTCGTCGGCGGGACCCCTCGTAGGTTACCTCGTGCCGATGATCGGTGACCGCGGAAACGGAAGCCCGGCCCTCAGGAGGGGTCGGTGACGTCCAGGTCGACGAGGAAGCCGCGGGCCTGCCACTGCTCCGCCGGCAGATGGTCACGGGTCAGCCGGAAGTGCTCCTCGGGACTGAGGAACTGCGTCGTGCCGGGCTCGGGTTCCCAGTCGTCGGAGATCGGGTCATCGCACAGACGGGTGGGGCAGGCGTCGGGGACGTCGGTCAGCCGCACGCCGCCGGGCCTGCGGATCCACTCGCTGATGCCGCGATCGTGCAGGTCCTGCACGAGCCGAACCCGCCGGACGATGCCTACCGTGACGGGCAACTCGCCGATGATCCTCAGATGGGCGTCGAAGCCCAGGCAGCCATCGAGCGTGACGTCACCGGCCCGGTGGTCGCCTTCCCGGACCGCGCGCAGGTCGCCGGCCTCGATGAGTTGCGCCCAGGGCTGCCCGTCGAAGTCGTGCATCGTGCCGGCCCGCATGAAGACCTGGTGCAGCACCTGATCGTTGGGAAGATCCGGGTCGTCGAGCCATCTGAGGCGGGTCGAGACCCGTTCGCCCAGTGACCAGGTGGTGGCCCGGGGAGCGGTGTCGAGTAGGACCGGCCAGAGCATCGCTCCATCACACCAGGTCGTCGATGTCAGCGAGGGTTTGTAGGGTCTCCTCGCTGTCGGCAGCCTCGAACGCCGCGGAGAGAGTCACCTGAAGGTCGGCACTGGACAGCCAGGCGATGACCTGCTCGGCCTGGTGGTCGCGGTCTTCCCAGAAGGCATTGGTGAGCCGTCGCTTGCCACGATCCGAGCGGTAACCGCCATCGAGCAGTGACCGCAGCTGCGCCGCGGCTGCGGGTCCGGCCGTCGGCCGGGTAAGGGCGGAAGCCCATTCGGTGAGGTAGGGCTTGAGGTCATCCTCGGCGTTGCCGATCGCGCAGAGGATGGTGTCGACGTCTTCCTGGTCGGGGTCGCCGGCCAGCGCGTTCGCCCACAAGGCGGCAAGGAAGTCGCGGACAGCGTCTCGCTCGTCGTCCTGCCAACTGCGCCACCCGGCAAAGCGCAGTCTGCCCACCACCGACTCGAGGTCCGGCCAGCTGAACCCCTCGCCGCAGGCGATCTCCAGCAGGCGCGGCAGGAAGTAACGGAAGTCGGCGACACCGCCGACGGTGAGCATGACGTCGGCCGCGTATGGCCGTAGCGCGTCGGCTGGCAGCTGTCGTACCGGCATGTCTGTCAGCACAGCCCGTTCGTCTTCGGGCGTGAAGCAGCACTGGCAATATTCGATGGAGGATGGTCGGGGAACTCGGGCAAATACGGCGTATAGCGAGTTGATCGCGGCAGCCAGGGACTCGCTCACGGCTTCACGCTAGATCACCATTTGCGACGAAGGCGACCGAGTTCGCCCGGATGTCGGTGGTGGCCGCAGCCCGTCGGTCAGGACGGCGAAGATGCGCTCGGCTCGGGCGGGATCAGGGTTTTCGTGTACGGCGACGAGCAGGCTCTTCATGAGCGCGATGAGATCGGCCGCGGTGATGTCCGGGCGTACAGCGCCGGCGGTCTGAGCACGCGAGAGCAGGACTTCCAGGGCGTCGTGGATCTCAGCCTTCAGCGGACCGGGGACGGTGATGGCGTCGGAGGTGTCCCGTTTGGCGGCTCCCTCGGCGCCGAGGCGAGCGAGGAAGCCGAAGAAGGCGCCGCCGGGATCGGCGTGTGAGCCGAGCCGCTGTGCTTCTGCGACGAGATTTGTCACTCTGGCCGTCACGACGGCCTGGAACAGCGCTTCCTTGGTCGCGAAGTGCCGGTACACGGTGCCCGGGCCGACGCCGGCCCGGGCGGCGATCTCGTCCAGTGGCACCGCGAACCCGGACTCTGCGAACGCATCCCGCGCGGCGAGCAGGATCCGCTCGCGGTTGCGTCGAGCGTCGGCGCGCAAGGGTTGATCAACGGCATCCATTGCTAACCGGGGCCACCGTTCCGTATTTTGTAAGCGGGGTCATCGTTCCGATTATAGGGAGAGGCCATGGTGAGCAGCCCACGCGATGTGGTGGAACAGGTGCGGCGAATGGTTGCCGGCGAAGGAGTGGTCTTCGCCGACCTGTTCGCCGAGGACGGCATCCTGGAGTACCCGTTCGCCCTGCCGGGTCAGCCGCGGAGGCGATCCGGGCATTCTTCGGCAATACACCAGGCTCTCGGCAGCTGTTCGAGATGGACGGCGTTGATGCGCTCGTGCGTGACACCGACGATCCCGAGGTGGTCGTCGCCGAGATCGAGCATTACGGGCGCTCGATGGTCACCGGCGAGGCCTACCGGTTCCGGGCGCTGGGCATCATCCGGATCCGCGACGGCGAGATCGTGTCCTACCAGGACTACATGGACCCGATCGCCGCCGCTCGATTGCTGGGCCGCACCGCCGATCTCGCAGCCGCGCTGACCAACGCTTAAGGCTGGTGCTGCGCGATGCCGGACTGGTCACCTGTGTCCGCGTAGGCCGGGTCGTTCGCTACGAGGAACGCATTCCGGTGGGTGCGAAACCGGGTTTCGAAGAGGGCGGCGAACAGGCGCGATGCCGCCAGACAGACCGGGAGTGCCAGGGTCACGGTGATCGTGAAGCCGGTTAGGCCCGGCCCGGTGTGGGGGATCACGAGCAGGGTGCTGATCAGGGCGACGATCGGCATGTGGATCAGGTAGAGGCTGTAGGAGAACCCGCCGAGGGCGACCAGTGGTCTGCTCTCCAGCAGCCGGGTGAGCCGTGCCGGACGGCGGGTGGCTACAGCAGCCAGGAACAGGGCGATCGCCGGGCCGGCGGCCAGGTCCAGCCAGTAGTAACGCGATACCGTCCACACCGAGTCGTGCAGGACGATCAGCGTCAGCACCGGGGCGGCGGCCAGCGCGGACAGGCCCAGCCAGGGCAGACTCCGTACCCGCTCGCTCGCGGCGACGATCCCGGCGGTCAGCAGGCCCAGGGTGAACAGCGGGGCCATCTCCAGGGTGTAGCCCGTCGCCCGCGCCGCGGTGGACCATCCCGGCCAGAGCAGGCCCGCGGCCACGACCGGTGTGACGACCAGGGCGAGCGTCGCCACCGGTCCGAGCCGGCGTTGTGCGAGCAACAGCAGCGGGAACATCAGGTACAGGAAGGCCTCCACCGCGATCGACCAGAACGCTCCGTTGGGTGCGGGTGCGGCGATCGCGTCCTGCAGCAGCAGGCCGTAGACGAGCATCGACTCCGTGGTTGGTGGTGTGCTCAGTGGCAGGGCCGGGACGGCCGTCGCGATCAGGGCGCTGACGGTGAGCGCCGCCCAGTAGGCCGGCAGGATCCGCCGGGCGCGGCGCCGGGCGTAGGGCAGGGTGCCGTCGAGCCGCCAGCCGCGGCGGGCCGGGGCGACGGCCAGCGAGAAGCCGGACAGCACGATGAACACGACGACGGCGAACCGCCCGTGGATCAGCCAGCCGAGCCAGCCCGGCCCGGTGTCGGCGGGGTAGCCGGGGAAGGCCAGCAGGCGGCAGTGGTGGACCACGACGTACAGGGCGGCCAGGCCGCGGATCCCGTCGAGGCCGGGTACCCGGCGGTCGTCGCGTGTCACGGTCTGCTCCTGTCGGTGGGGGATTTCGGGCGCACGCCGGTGGCGGACGTGGCCGGTGGCCGGTCCGTGGGGACTTGCGGGTGTCCTGTCGGGTCAGGGCTGGCTGATCCGCCGCCAGGTCCGGCCGTCGGTGGAGAGGTGGATGCCGTCCTCCGCGGTCACCAGGTACCTCCCGGTGATCTGGGCCGTCGACGGGTCGTCGGGATATCCGGGCAGGGT
Organism: Actinoplanes sp. NPDC049668; assembly: GCF_044465445.1. Lineage (NCBI taxonomy): Bacteria > Bacillati > Actinomycetota > Actinomycetes > Micromonosporales > Micromonosporaceae > Actinoplanes > Actinoplanes sp. NPDC049668. Next base: position 582,282 of record NZ_JBITLR010000005.1, on the reverse strand, counting down.
GACCGGTGCGTACTTCCCGGTGCCGCGGCCGGCGCTCGTGGTGGTGCGGTCGGCGCTGCTGTCGGTGAGGATGTGCGTGCCGTCGGCGGTGACAAATCCGGTCGTTTCGCCGTCGTGGACCGTGTCGCCGGTACGCCAGGTCGTCCCGCCGTCGGTGGTGTAGCGGACGTCGGCCACGTTGTCGGCCCGGTAGGTCAGCACGTATGCCGCTGCGCCGGAACCGGCGGCGATCCTCGGCAGGTACATGGCGGGGATCCAGCCGATTCCGGGGGACTCGGCCGTCACGCCGTCGGTGAAGACGTGGGTGTGCCAGGTCCGGCCGCCGTCGGCGCTGGTCGCCACCGCGGGCTTCTTCGTGACCGGATCCAGTCCAGGAATCCACAGGCGCCCGCCGAGCGGCACGTTGACCTGCCAATTCCACTGCTCCGCGACGGTGATGCCGGTGGGCTGGGCGGCCAGCGGCGCGAACTTGGCGGTGGCCGGGTCGATCACGCCGACCGCGCAGGCCGAGACGTCCCACACGCCGCAGTCGACCGGGCTCGCACCCGCCGGGACGGCGGTCACCGGCTGGTTGCTGATCTCGGCGCGTTGCCAGGTCCGGCCCCCGTCCCGGGTGATCCAGGGCAGGACGGTGGCCGGGGTCTCGGCCTCCGTCCAGGGCAGGACGGTGCGCTCCCGCCAGGCGATCACCCCGGGGGTCAGCACCGTCAGCGTGGCCTCCCGTGGGTTCTCCGCGTTCGGCGGGGCTGTGGGGATGGTGCGCTGCTGCCAGGACTCGCCGTCGTCGGACGAGACATAGAGTTTCGTGTCGCAGTCCCGGCACCGCGTGTAGACGGCGTACACCTCGGTGCCGGTGTCGGCGACCGAGGTCATCCGGGGCCACACCCTGCCGTCCGGGGTCTCGGTGGCGGTCGGCGTGGTGTCGAACAGGCTGGGCTCGTCCGGGAGGTCGCGGGAGGTGGTGACCAGACCCGTCGCCGTCAGCACGGTCGCCAGGAATGCCGCGGCCGCCGTCACGGCCCGCCGTCGGCGTATCCCGCCTGACCTGCGCCGTACGGTATCGAAGTCGGGCTGGCGCACCGCCTGGCTGAACTCTTCCCGCAGCCTGGTGAAACCCGGTTCAGGCATGACGGCTCCCTTCGGCCAGCGGCCTCGCCGTGAGCCGCACGGTCGGCTCGTCCTCGGACAGGAAACGGGCGAGTGCCGCCCGACCCCGGGCCAGCCGGGCCTTGACCGTGCCCACCGGCACGTCGAGGGTGGCGGCGACCTCAGCCACCGACAGGTCGGCCAGATGGTGCAGCACCACCGCCTCGCGGGTCGGCGGGCCCAGCCGGCGCAGCGCGGTGAGCAGGGCGACCCGGTCGCCGGAGACCCCGGGCACCGCGCCGGGGGTGACCTCGATCCGGCCGGAACGGACCAGGCGGTCGAACAGCCAGCGCCGCCGGTAGCGGGTCCGGGCGACGTTGAGGGCGGCGACCCGCAGCCACCGCTCGGCGTCGTCGGCATGCAGGAACGACCGCGGTGCGGCCAACACTCGGGCGAACGCCTCGTGCACGGCGTCCTCGGCCTCGGCCAGATCACCGACGAGACCGGCGATCTGGGTCACGAGCCGCCGATAGTAGGCCTCGTACGCCTGTTGAACCGCGTCCGCGGCATCCAAGTCGCTCTCCCCGTCGTCAACGCTCGTCGGGAAAAGGACCAACAGCTGGACCGTACGGTTGCATCGGGTCTCCGACTTTCCGAGAATCCGCTGCTGCCGGTTACTCAGTCGCCGTCGGGGCGACGCAGGGTCAAGGACTGGAAGCGGTAATCGCCACCGGTGTCGACCGGATGGAAGTCAACCACGTCGAACCGCGCGGTGGCGGCGAAGCCGAGCAGCTGTTCGTCGGTTCGCGATGAGAAGAAGCGTGGCGGCACGTGCTGGTCATCGTCGATCGGGCCCTCGGTGCTCTCGCTGCCGCCGTACACCCCGACGAAGAGGAGGCCGCCGGGACGCAGGACGGCCCGGATGGCGGCCAGGACCGCCGGCAGGTCGTGGTTGGGCACGTGCAGCAGGCAGTTCATCGCGAACACCGCGTCGAAGGAGCCGGGCGGGAAGTCAAGGTGCAGGAAGTCCATCACGTGGGCCTCGATGCCCTTGGCCCGGCAGTGCTCGACCATCACCGGCGACAGGTCGGCCGCGACGACGTCAAGGCCCTCCCGCTGGAAGAAGGCGCTGTCCTGCCCGGTGCCCGCACCGATCTCCAGCAGCCGCGCACCCGATGCCAGACGGTCCCGGAACGCCTGACGCTCCGCCAGCTTCCACGGTTGCTTGGTAAGCCCGTCGCGCCAGGCCGCGCGGGTGTCGTACGCCTGGCGCAGCGGATCGAGAACCTCGTCATATCGGACGTTCATGTCGATCATTATCTGCGCACTCGGCGGGGCGTGAACAGGGTCCCTGTCAGTCGCGGGCCTTTCGCGTCATCGAATGGTGAGGGTTCTGCTGGTGGCCGAGGACGGCTTGCCGTAGGCATCGCCGGCGAACTTGACGACGAGGTGGTACTGCACCTTCTTGCTTGCCGCGACGAGGCCGATGTAGTAGACGCCGGAAGCGTCGAGAGTGAAGACCTTCGTCTGCAGCGTCTGCCACTTGTCGCCGGACTTGGCCTGCAGCACGGCGGTGATCTTCCGGCGGGCCACAGGTGAGGACACGGCCACCTTGATGACGACGTTCTTCTTGTCGTGGAAGTAGGCGACCTTCTTCACCGTCTTGTACTGACCGGTGACGGTGACCCCGGTGGTCGTGATGGTCTTGTAGGCGGCCTTGGCGGACGACGGTTTGTTGCTGTCGTCGCCGTCGTAGTAGGCGGTGACCAACCCTCCGGCCGGTGCCGGAATATCGACTGTCGCGGCGCCGGCCGAGTTCGTCTTGGCGGTCACGGTGAGGTTACCCGCCGGGCTGGTGCGGACGAACCGGACCGTGACGCCCGAGTGGCCGACCACGGTGGCGGTCGCGCGGACCTTGGCGCCGGCCTTCGCGGGCTGAACGAGCGTCAGCCTGGTGGTCGTCACGGCTGGGGCCGGGATCGTCTCGAAGCCCCTGGCGAGGTAGTAGACGTGCGGCTGTGCGGCACGTCCGGTGAAGTCGTCGAGGATCGAGTAGAGCCGCGAGTCGTCGGCAGACCAGGTCAAGGTTCCGGAGACCGGCGCCGGGCGGTTGTAGGCGGCCTTCGGATGGGCGTTGCCCGAGAGGACCTCGGTGCCCGCGACGACGTCGAACGCGACGATGTTGCCGCCCGGCCCGTAGGTGCTGTCGACCCCGCCACCGATCATGGTGCCGCCGTTGGAGTAGGCGACGTCGGCCGGGTACGCGCCCGTGTCGAACGACCCGGCCACGGTCAAGGTGGCGGCGTCGTACTGCGCCAGGTAGTACGGAGAGCCGGCAGCCGTGGCGACCTTCTTGCCGTCGGGGCTGACGGAGACCCGGGCGAGGAAACCGCCGGTGTCCTTCCGCGCCAGCTCGGTGACGGTGGCCCCTTCGACGGAGTAGGTGTGGACCGGGCCGCTGCTGATACCGCCGACGCCCGCGACGAGCGTGTTCCCGGCACCGTCGAGCAGCGGAGCGGAGTACATGCCGGCGGTCTTCACGGTCTGAAGGTCGGTGCCGCCGGCGGCGTCGACCGAGCCGATGGTGCCGTCCCACTGGTCGCAGCCGGCGCCGTAGAACAGGCGGGAGCCGGCGAACGCGAGGTGGACCGGGCATTCACCGGTCGTGTACCGGGCCACCTCGGTCAGAGTGCCGGTGTCGATGACGGCGATGGCGCCGGCCTGGCTGAGCGCGACATAGACCCGGTCACCGGACGGCGACGCCAGGACGTCACGTGCCCCGAACATCCCGGTGACGCTCTTCTGCGTGACTCCGTCGGTGCCGAGGACGGCGACGGTGTTGCCGTCGGAGACGAACAGCCGCCCGTTCGCGGCCGTCATGCTCTTGGGCGCGGCCAGCGTCGTGGGTTTCGTGAGGGTGTCGGTCACGGCGGCCGCTTGTGCCGGCGCGGCCGCGATCAGGATGGCGGCGACAGTGCTGGCGGTGGCCAGTGCGGCAGCTGCCGGGTGTGAGCTCAGGGGCATCGAGTCGGGTCCTTCGTCAGTCGCGGACGTGCCGTTCGACGATCGGCAGCGGATGGTCCGCGCTTAGCAGAACCGGCCAACGTCACGGCGACGGACTACAACATAACTGTCATTATGGTGTAGCCGAAATTTTGTCCGTTTTCAACCTCGGACCGATTATCGGATTACCGATAATCGCAATCCAGCAATTGACGCGATGGTCGCCACGCGGGGGGCGCGGTAAGAAACGTGTCACCAGATCCAAACCGCGGTGATCATGGCGTACGAGAAGACCCAGGCCTACCCGGACGCCGTCGAGCAGGCCCGTGCCGAGCATGAGCAACATGCTGGTGACGGCCTTCCCGCGATCGTGTGGCCGCGGCCCGCCCGCGTGCTCGACTCGCTGGAGTTGCTGGCGTACAAGATCGTCCCCTCGCCGGGCCGGAAACAGGGCGCTGAGCCCTGCTCAACGCGGCGACCAGCCCCGACGCCACGGCCGGTGGCTACTATGGCCCCCGCGGGGCCTGGTCGGCCCGGCCAAGGCCGTGTCGCTGCCGCGCCCGATGCTTCGGCGGGTGGTGCACGACGACTCCTCGACTTCGCGGCGATCAGCGAGGAACGTGCCGGCGCAGATGCCTGCTTCGCGGCGGCCCGGGTGCTCGTCGCGGCCAAATCCCGCGCTCATCTTCGTCTACGTCTCCGGCGGCACGGATAGCACCGAACAAGGCCGTAGCCGCTGGGCCCGCGTCAAGGGACGCACCGAGAACGCGATCATCGCGACCTCTCCGAACGGTTACGCGCTGCGGCCCGGCTTCGTCCGGCCGGTACACGGCAAGCGGTCCAAGACGCCGGCATACCGGTTCGTCAACGCCAGCCCTTCCCGCGATCGCCCGGATACTGCGCCTGCTGCGACTCTCGGCCGTCTTCATGACCGGTACGGCGGAGCTCGGACAGGTTGCGCCTCGCCCGCCACGGCCATCCACACCAGGTCCAGGAAAACCGGGACATCGTCGTTGCCGGACAGGTCGCCAGTCAAGGGCTGAGACCTCAGCGTGCTGGCTGAGGGCAGGCTTGCACGTCAGATTCTGCTGATGGCAGGTACGTCTTGCGTTCGCCAGGGGTGAGATCACGTCTGAGATTGCTACAGATGAGGTCGATTGCTGCGGCTGGTGTCAAACCGGCGTTTGCCCAGACCCGTACAGTTTTGTCCCCGCCTACGCTGGCTAGGTGGTACCCGTCCGGGCTGTACGCCAGCGCGTACACGGTTTTGGTGTGGCCGGTCAGGGTGCGCGGTTTCCCGGTGTCGAGGTCCCAGACCCGCACCGTCATGTCGCCGCTGGCACTGGCCAGGTAACGCCCGTCCGGGCTGTATGCCACCGCGTGCACCTTGTCGGTGTGGCCGGCCAGGATGCGCGATTCTCCCGTGTCGAGGTCCCAGACCCGCACCGTCCCGTCACCGCTGGCACTGGCCAGATGCCGTCGGTCCGGGCTGTATGCCACCGCGTGCACCTTGTCGGTGTGGCCGGCCAGGATGCGCGATTCTCCCGTGTCGAGGTCCCAGACCCGCACCGTCATGTCGCTGCCGGCACTGGCCAGATGGCGCCCGTCCGGGCTGTACGCCACCGCGAACACCCAACCGGTGTGGCCGGCCAGGATGCGCGATTCTCCCGTGTCGAGATTCCAGACCCGCACCGTCATGTCGTAGCCGGCACTGGCCAGATGCCGTCGGTCCGGGCTGTACGCCACCGCGTGCACCGAGTCGGTGTGGCCGGCCAGGGTGCGCGGTTTCCCGGTGTCGAGGTCCCAGACCCGCACCGTCTTGTCACCGCTGGCACTGGCCAGGTAACGCCCGTCCGGGCTGTACGCCACCGTGAACACCTTGTCGGTGTGGCCGGCCAGGATGCGCGATTCTCCCGTGTCGAGATTCCAGACCCGCACCGTCTTGTCGCTGCCGGCACTGGCCAGATGGCGCCCGTCCGGGCTGTACGCCACCGTGAACACAGAGTCGGTGTGGCCGGCCAGGGTGCGCGGTTTCCCGGTGTCGAGGTCCCAGACCCGCACCGTCATGTCGCTGCCGGCACTGGCCAGATGCCGTCGGTCCGGGCTGTACGCCACCGCGTACACCCAACCGGGGTGGCTGGCCAGGATGCGCGATTCTCCCGTGTCGAGGTCCCAGACCCGCACCGTCTTGTCGCTGCTGGCACTGGCCAGATGCCGCCCGTCCGGGCTGTACGCCACCGCGGACACCTCGTTGGTGTGGCCGGCCAGGATCCGCGGTTTCCCGGTGTCGAGATTCCAGACCCGCACCGTCCGGTCGAAGCCGGCACTGGCCAGGCGATGCCCGTCCGGGCTGTACGCCACCGCGAACACCTTGTCCGTGTGGCCGGCCAGGATCCGCGATTCTCCCGCGTCGAGGTCCCAGACCCGCACCGTCATGTCGCGGCCGGCACTGGCCAGGTACTGCCCGTCCGGGCTGTACGCCACCGCGAACACCGAGTCGGTGTGGCCGGCCAGGGTGCGCGGTTTCCCGGTGTCGAGATTCCAGACCCGCACCGTCCCGTCACCGCCGGCACTGGCCAGGTAACGCCCGTCCGGGCTGTACGCCACCGCGTACACCCAACCGTTGTGGGTCAGGGGCCGTGATACTCCGGTGTCGAGGTCCCAGACCCGCACCGTCTTGTCGCCGCTGGCACTGGCCAGATGCCGCCCGTCCGGGCTGTACGCCACCGCGTACACGTCTTTGGTGTGGCCGGCCATGGTACGCGATTTCCCGGTGTCGAGGTCCCAGACCCGCACAGTCTTGTTATCGCCGCCGCTGGCCAGGTGATGCCCGTCCGGGCTGTACGCCACCACCTTCGGCCATGTGTTGGTGTGGCCGGTCAGAGTACGGACGATGGGCTGGGCGACCGCGGTGTAAATACTGTCGACGGCTTCATCCGTAGGGCTGATGCGGTAGGCCTCCACGCTGAGCAGATCGGCCAGGTCCGGGTTACGGGGCAGGATGGCAGTCGACTGCGCGGCAAGCTGCCGGGACAAAGCCATCCTTTGGGCGTCGACTGCTCTGTGCCGCTGCCAGGTCGCGACGCCCGCGGCTGCAAGGGCGACGGCGAGCAGGCAGGCCAGGACCGCGTTCAACCGTCGGGTCCGCCGGGCTCGGGCCTGCTGATTGTCCTGGCTGGCCCGAAGAAACGCGGCGATGCCGCAGGGCAGCGACCGGTGGGCCGACCAGTCGATGCCTTCGGCAAGGTCGCTGCCGTGCAGCAGGTCGTCGGGGGTTGGGTGCCGTACCCAGTGGCGGTGCCGTTCGTCGGTGCGGCGTAGCCAGTCCTGGAAGCGGTGGTCGCGATCCACCCACTCGCGAAGCAGTGGCCAGTCACGGATCACCGCGTCGTGAACCAGTTCCGCCACCGGCGTCCTGACCTCATGCGAACTGTCCGGATCCGGTCCGGTGGTGTGGCCCGCCGGAAGGGTACGGGTGGTGACGATTCGATGCCCGGTCAGGATGGCCAGCACCCGGTCGACCGTCGATTCGCCCGCCGGCTCCGGGGTATCGGTAACACTCGGACCGACCAGTTGCCGAAGGGTGTCCACCGGGACCTGCTGCCGGACGGCAGGTACCCCGCGCTCGGTGTCGGCGGGGCGCACCAGCGCGGTCAGCACCTGTTCGGCGCATTTCCTCTCCGGCGGGGACAGTTGCTCGATGGCCGCGGTGCACCAGGTCGTCAGCGCGCCGCGGACACCGCCGATGCGCTCGTAGGCGTCGCGGGTCAGCCGGGTACCGGCGCGGCGTTCCCACACCTGATACAAGGTCAACTCCAGCAGCGGCAGGACCGTGACCGGCACACACCGGGTGGTGCTCGTGTCGTAGCCGGCCAGCACGTCAGCGACGATCCGCTCCGGCAGCCCGGTCTCCCACACCAGCCCCGCCGTCCGCGCGGGTTCGACGATGATCTCCCGCAACTGCTCCACGCTCAGCACGGCGGGCAGGTCCACCAGCGTCAGCCCGGCGCGGAGCTCGGGGGCCTGCGCCGCCAGCTGGGGATAGAAATCGTCGCGCATGACCAGCACCAGCGTCACCCCGGGCATGCCAAGAACCGCGGTCAGCTGCGCAAGCGTCCCGCAGCGGATCTGTTCAAGATCGGGATTGGCCAGCGGGGTGAGTAGCTCCTCGAACTGGTCGATGACCAGCAGCAGCCGGCACTGCGGCGGCTGCCCCGCCAGCCGCCGGCCCAGGGCCTCCGGCAGCGACGTGCCAGCACCGGACAGGCCGGCGCGTTCCAGCTCGGCGGGCAGGTTCTGCCTCGGCCGGACGGACACCCGCAGCCACCGGTCGCTGCCCGGCAGCGCGCCATGGCCCAGCGCGGGCAGCACCGCGGCGTTCACCAGCGACGACTTACCCGCCCCGGACGGGCCCAACAGCAGCACGGCCGGCCGTTGGGTGTTCAGCACGGCCAGCACCTGATCGACCGCGGCTTGGCGGCCGTGGAACCAGAGCGCGTCGTCCACGCTGAACGCCTCCAACCTCCGGTACGGGTCTCCCGCACTCGTCGGCAGCGCCTCCCGGGCGGCGACATCGGCCAACATCCGGGTGTGCGCGTCTCGCCACTGCTGCAGGTCCGGTTCCGAGCCGGTGCCGGCATGCCGCACACACGCCAGAACAAACGTCTCCACGAACATTCGATCCGGGAGCGCCGTACCGGCCAGCTTCGCATGGATCGCGGAGTTCGACTGGGGCGAGCCGAGCTTGCCGAACAGCCGTTCCAGCTCCCGGAACGACGGATTGCCGCACTCGATCCGGAGCTGCTTCAGCCGTTCCTTGAACGCCGCGACCGGGTCGGCAACCTCACCGGTCTCGTCGACCGACGCCTCCGCCACACAGAAAACCGTAGTCGACCGCTGACCAGGGCGTCCGCAAACCGTTCAGGTATCTCGACGGGCACCCCGTGGACAGCTGACATGGGCTCCACCAGCCCGCAACACCCGCCTTCGGGGAGTCCCTCTTGATCATCCAGCTGATCGCGCTGCTCGACTACGGTGACGCCGCTCGCACCGCTGGCCGCCTGTTCTGCGCCGCCCGCAATCTCATCGCCACCCTCGTCCTGCTCGCGTTCCGCCCGGCCCGACGCCGCGACGCCGCTGCCGTCACGACCGGCACGCTCGACGGACGCAGCGACGCGGAACACGTGTCGGAGCTTCGGGCGCTGATGAGCATGGCCTCGCATGATCTGAAGAACCCGCTCGCCAGCGTCACCGCGCACGTGGAGATGCTCCGGGCGGACTACGGCGCGCTGGGCGACGATTTCCAGCGCGACCTCGCCGCCATCGAACGCGGCCTGGGCCGAATTAGCCGGCTGACCCAAGAACTGCTCGACTACGCCCGGGCAGAGCAGGCCCTCGACCTGGGCCCCACCTCGCTGGACGACCTGGCCAGGGACATCATCACCGATCACGTCACCACCACCGGCACCGCCCGGGTCACGGTGACCGGGACACTGCCGACCGTGATGGCAGACGCCGCGCTTCTCCGACATGTCCTGGACAACCTGATCGGCAACGCGATCAAGTACACGCCGGCCGGCGCCGTACCCGAGGTCGACATTCTCGCCCGCACGCTGCCCGACGGCACCATCCGCATCGAAGTAGCCGACCGCGGCATCGGCATCCCGACGACCGACTACCGGAAGATCTTTGACGCATTCCACCGGTGCGCCAACAGCAGCGGATACCCCGGCACCGGCCTGGGCCTCAACATCTGCCAACGCATCATCGAACGCCACGGCGGCCAGATCGGGGTAGCAGACAACCCCGGCGGCGGCAGCCGCTTCTGGCTCACCTTGACGTCGTCATAGCTGTGGTCCACAGGTTCGGGGAGTCGACGATCATTGCCCGCAGGGCCATAAGGCCAGCTTGCAAGCGCACGGGAATACCTGCTCAGGGGCGCGGACAGCGGGGACATCGTCCGCGCGGTGCTCACCGTCGCCCGCGGCGACGCCCGCTGGATCATGGACTTCTTCACCGGCGCCCAAGGACTTCGTCCGCGGTGGCGTCGGTGAAGACGGACGTGCCGGGAGCGCGGGGCAGGCGATATCCTCGTAGGTATGACTGAGCCCGGCCCCGACCTTCGGGACGACATGACGGCGATGCTCGCCGCCGCCGGCATCACCGTGACCGAGCAGGGCAAGGCCCGCGCACGCGAGCAGCTGGACGCGGCCGCCGCACGGCGGACCCCGGAACGGCGGGAAGCGATGCGCGCCCGGATCGGGCTGCCGCCTGCCGCCGACGCGGCGTGAGCGACGACGATCGGCAGGTTCGGCTGGTCCTGGACACCTCTGCGATCGTCGCGTTCACCCGCGCCTCGACGCGGCCACCGCCGCGGTGATCGCCATCGACTACGACGCCGCGGTGCTCACCAGCCGGCCCGGCCACTACGCCGGACTCGACGTCGGCGGGCTCGTCATCCCGATTGAGGAGTGACGTCGGCCCGATGCCGGCACTGCGCAGGCCGTGCCGGACTATCACCGCCACGACGAACCGTTCACACGATCGGGATTCCGTCCGCGAACGCCGCTAACATCGACCGGCATGAAGGAACACGCAGAGGTTCGGCTGCGGCCGGTGGTGGAGTCGGACCTGGGGATGTTTCGGCGGTTTCTGACCGAGCCGTTTCTGATCGGGCTGGACTGGGCCGGGTTCCAGGACGCGCAGCGGCCGGCCCGCCGGTTCGCCCAGGACGGGTTTCTCGGCGAGGAGGACGGCCGGCTCATTCCCGAGGTGCGGGGTCAGGTGTGTGGGCTGCTGAGCCACCGGCAGGGCCTCTACGGCGGCACGGCCAAGTACTGGGAGATCGGCATCGTGCTGCTGCCGGAATGGCGCGGCCAGGGCATCGGCTGGCGGGCGCAGGCGCTGTTGAGCGACTACCTGTTCAGCCACACCCCGGCGCAGCGGATACAGGCCGGCACCCACGCCGAGAACACCGCCGAGCAGAAGTCGCTGGTCAAGGCCGGCTTCCAGCTGGAGGGCGTGGTGCGGGCGTGCGAGTTCCGGGCCGGGGCGTGGCGCGACGGACACCTGTACAGCCGGCTGCGCGACGACCCGGCGCCCGTGGTCACGCCGCTGCCGGATCATCCGGCGACCTGAGCGGTCCACTGCGGATTGCCTCGTGGGCGATCCTCTAATAGGTTTCATCCACGCCGACGAGCTGGAAGGAGGTCAGAACGCCATGTCCGATGTTCTGCGCCCCTCCCGCGTACCGGCGTCCTCGCGGGCCTGAGCGGGCGCTCGCCCCGAAGGATCACGCCATGGCCGACCTGGTCATCCGCCCGCTCGTCGCGGGCGAGGAAAACCTGTTCACCTCCATGACCGACCCGCTGCCCGGCGTGCCCAGGATCGGGTACGCCGACGGGATCGCCGGCGGCGGCTACCGGCCGGAACGCACCTGGGTCGCCCTGCGCGGCGGCCAGGTGGTCGGGCGCGCCGCCTGGGTTCTGCCGCCGGGCGCCGTCGGCCGCCCGTGGCTGGAGTGGTTCGACCTGGACGCCGAGCCGGAGGTGGGTGCCGAGCTGCTGCGGGCCGCGCACGCGGCGCTCGGCGGTCCGACGCTCTATTACGCCGCGGTGCCGCCGAGCTGGCGGGACGAGCCGGCGGTCGTGCCGCCGATGGCGGCCGCGCGGCTCGCGGGGCTGGTCGAGCAGGGCGAGCGGATCCGCTTCGCCTGTACCGGTATGCCGGGGGCGGTGTCGCCGGGCCGGTACACCTTCCGGCCCGCCACCGACCGGGCGGAGATCGGCACCCTGGTCGCCCGGATCGCCACGCCGCAGATCCTGACCGGGGCGGAGACGGCCAGGGCGGTGGCCGGCGTCGACCTCGGCACCGACCCGTTGGCCTGGCTCTCCGGCCCGCCGCAGACCTGGCGGGTCGCCCTGCGCGACGCGGAACCGGTCGGGCTGGCCGCGGCCGCGGGCGACGCCTGCTACCCGATGATCGCCTATCTTGGGCTCACCGACCCGGACGCGCTGGGCGCCCTGCTCGCCGATGTCGTCGCGGTCCTGCGCGACGGCGGGGCCCGCGAGGTGGTGGCGGACGCGGACGCGTACCGCACGGGGGTGACCGCCGGGCTGGAGCGGGCCGGCTTCCGGCCGGTGCGGGCCCGGATCACCTTCACGCCAGCCGGATGATCGAGGGGGAATGAATGGAACAGGCGAGCGCGGAGGTCCGCGAACGCATCGAGGCCAGCTTCGCGCGGCAGGGCCTGATGCGTCACCTCGGTGCCCGGTTGACCGAGATCGCGCCGGGGCGGGTGCGCATCGCCCTGGACCGCCGGCCGGAGGTCACCCAGCAGCACGGCTACATCCATGCCGGTGCCACCAGTGCCATCGCCGACAGCGCCGGCGGCTACGCGGCCCTCACGTTGTTTCCGCTGGACGCCGACGTGCTGACGGTCGAGTACAAGGTCAACCTGCTGGCGCCCGCGGTGGGCGATCACGTCGAAGCGGTCGGCACCGTCCTGAAGTCCGGCAGGACCCTGACCATCTGCCGGCTGGAGGTGTTCAGCATCCAGGACGGTCAACGGGCGCTCGTGGTCGCCGGCCAGCAGACGTTGTTCCGCCTGGCGGAGGAGAGATGAATCTGCTTCACTTCCGATCGTGAAGCGGGAGATCGTCGCCGGGAGCGTGCTGGCCGTGGCGCTGGGCGTGGGCGGCTGGGCCTCGACGAACACGGACGGCTCCGACGGCGCGTCGACCATGCCCATGGTGGTGGGTGCGGACGTGCCCGAGGCGGAGTTGGTGCAAGGCGCCCTGTTCATCGAGCTGGACCAGGATGCGGTGTTGGTGCCGGCCGCCCGCCCCGCCGGACTGAAACAGATGGGCACCGCCGGGACCGCCGACGGTGCCCACGTGGTGTATTTCTGGCCGAAGACGACCGGCGTCGAGGTGTTCGCCCTCTTCGACGACGAGCCGGTGGCGATGTGCGCGGGCGGCGAGAACGACGTCGACGACGACAGCGGCCTGCTGTGTGTGCGTAACGGCAAGGTCGGTGACCGTCATGTCGCGATCTACTTCAGCGCCGACGGCGACACCGCCGAGTACTCCACCGCGGCCGTCGAGAAGATGCGTGAATTCTGGGCCACCACACCGCTGGTCGCCCCCTCCGCCGCACCGTGGTTCACCGAGCTGACCGCCCGCGGCCACGCCGCCGAGGGGTAGGTCCGCGGGTACGGTCGTCGATATGACGCTGCTACCGGATCTTCAGGAATGGGTCGATCGGGCCGCCGGGCGACACGGGGTGCCGGGGGCCGCGGTGGCCGTCGGGATGGGGGATCGGCTGGCCGAGGCGGCCACCGGGGTGGTCAATCTGGACACCGGGGTGGCGGCCACCACCGACAGCCTGTTCCAGATCGGGTCGGTCACCAAGGTCTGGACGGCCGCCCTGGTGATGCAGCTCGCCGAGGAGGGGCTGGTCGATCTCGACGCGCCGGTCCGCAAGTACCTGCCCGAGTTCGGGGTGCTGGACGCCGCCGCCTCGGAGAGCGTCACCGTGCGGCAGCTGCTGTCGCACACCGGCGGGTTCGACGGGGACCTGTTCGAGGACACCGGGCGCGGGGACGACGCCGTCGACAAGCTCGTCGCGTTCATGCGCGGCAACGCCCGGCAGCTCAGCGCGCCGGGTGAGCTGTTCTCCTACTGCAACGCCGGCTACTGCGTGCTGGGCGCCCTGGTCGCCAGGCTGCGCGGGCGCACCTGGGAGGCCGCCACGCGGGAGCTGCTGATCGAGCCGCTCGGCGCGCGGCACATGGCGCTCTACGCCGAGGACGCGATCATGTTCCGGGCCGCGGTGGGGCACGTCGGCGAGCCGCCACGGCCGTCGCCCCGGCGGCTGCTGCCGCGGTCGAACGCGCCGGCCGGGTCCACGCTGAGCGCGGCGCCGCGCGACCTCGTGCGGTGGGGGCGGATGCTGCTGGCCGACGGCGTGGCCGAGGACGGGACGCGGGTGCTGCCCGCGGGGACTTTCGCCGGGATGTGCCGGCCGCAGGTCACGCTGCCGCGCCTGGGCGGGCGGTCCGCGGTCGCCTGGGGCCTCGGTCTGATGCTCTTCGACTGGGACGGCCGGCGCCTGGTCGGCCACGACGGCGGCGTCCCGGGCCAGACCACGCTCTGGCGCGTCCTGCCCGACCGCGGCCTGGTGCTCGCCGTCCACGCGAACGGCGGCCGCGTCGCGGCCTTCATCGACGAGGTGCTGGCACAGATCCTGTCGGCCGCGGCCGGTATCCGCCTGCCGTCGCCGGTGATGCCGCCGGCCGCGCCGGTGCCGTTCCGGCCGGAGACCTTCGCGGGGACCTACGTCGCACCGAACGTCACCTACGAGGTGACGGCCGACGCCGACGGGCTGGAGATCACCGACACCCCGCACGGCCTCTCGGCGCAGTTCGGGGAGGCCGGCACGACCGCCCGCTACGTCCACGCCGGCGACGACCGCTTCGTCGGCGTCGAGCCCGCCGACGGGGTGCACCCGCTGATCGCCTTCCTCCGGGACGGGCGCTTCCTCTACAACATGCGCGCCGTACCCCGCGCCACGGACCTATAAGCAACCCAAGTTGACTAGCGACCAGTTAAGCAACTACGGTTGCTTACATGTCCGTGGAGATTTCCGCATCTGGAGAGGTCGCCGACCGGCTCGCGGCCGTCGGCGCGCTGCGACGGCTGGCCGACCGGCTGGAGGATGCCGCCGTCGAGGAGGCCATGCGGTCCGGCTGGGGCTGGCCGCAGGTGGCCGAGGCGCTGGGCGTGACCCGCCAGGCGGTTTACAAGAAGCACGCCAAGCGGCTCATCGCCGCCGGCGTCGCGCTGAGGAGGCGCTCGGGATGAGCAGTTTCGACCACTACCTCGCCGCGCTGCTCGCGGTTGCCGCCGAGGAGGCGCGCGACGAGGGATCGGCGACGATCGAGGCGCATCACCTGCTGCTCGCGATCGCCCGGCAGGGAGCGCCCGTGCTGGCGGCGGCCCGGCTCGATCACGCGGCGGTGCGCGCCGCGCTCGACGACGAGTTCGCGCGCAGCCTCGCCGCCGCCGGGGTCCGCGTCGAGGGGATACCGCGGGCGACGCCGCTGCCGGCGGGGTCGCCGCAGCTGGGCGCCACGGCGAAGGCGGCGCTGGAGCGGGGCTTCGCGCACGCGCGGCGCAAGAGCGACTGCCGGCCCGGGCACGTGCTGCTCGGCGTCCTGCTCACCCAGGTCGGCACGGTGCCGCGGGCGCTCGAGATCGCCGGTGCCGACCAGGCGGGAATGGCCGAGGACGTACGCCGCGAGCTCGCCGGTGGCGGCGATGACCGCTGACGACGTCGTGGTCGACGTGGCCGGCCTGCGGATGCGGTACGGGACGACCGACGCGCTGCACGACGTCACGTTCCAGGTCCGGCGTGGCGAGGTGCTGGCGCTGCTCGGGCCGAACGGGGCCGGCAAGAGCACCACGATCGAGATCCTGGAGGGCTTCCGGGCCCGGTCGGCGGGGCACGTCGAGGTGCTCGGCGCCGACCCGGCGCGCGCCGGCGAGGACTGGCGGGCCCGCGTCGGCGTGGTGCTGCAGTCCTGGCGCGACCACGGCAAGTGGCGGGTCCGCGAGCTGCTGGCGCAGGTCGCCGCCTACTACACCGGATATACGACGCCCTGGGATCCCGACGAGCTGGCCGCCGCGGTCGGGCTGGCCGGGCAGGCCGACCAGAAGATCCGGACGCTCTCCGGCGGCCAGCGCCGGCGCCTCGACGTCGCGCTCGGCATCGTGGGCCGGCCCGAGGTGCTCTTCCTGGACGAGCCGACGGTCGGCTTCGACCCGGCGGCCCGGCACGACTTCCACGATCTCGTGCGCGGGCTGGCCGCCGGGCACCGCACCACGATCCTGCTCACCACCCACGACCTCGACGAGGCCGAGCGGCTGGCCGGCCGAATCCTGGTGCTCGACGGCGGCCGGGTCATCGGCGACGGTACCGCCGAGGAGCTGGCCCGCCGGATCGCCGGCCGCGACGAGGTGCGCTGGTCGCTGCGCGGCGAGCGGTTCAGCCGGCCGACCGACGAGCCGGCCCGGCTGGTGCACCAGCTCTACCGCGACCACGGCGGCGACCTGCGGGACCTTGAGGTACGCCGGGCGTCGCTGGAAGCGACCTACCTGTCCCTGGTGGGACGCGCGGAAGGAGCACTGCGGTGAGCCCGGTACGCAGCGCGCTACGGGCCGGCCGCTCGCGTGGCCTGCTCGAGCTGCGGCAGTCGGTCACCAACGGCGGCGACCTGTTCAACCACTTCTTCTGGCCGGTGCTCATGCTGGTCACCCTGTGGTTCCTGCGCGACCGGCAGTTCGGGACGGGTGATCTCCCGCTCGGCGCCCTGGTCCTGCCGAGCATCCTCGGCATGAACACGGCCATGGCCATGGTGAGCATGAGTCAGCAGCTGACCGCCGACCGCGAGGACGGCACCCTGCTGCGCGCCAAGGCCACGCCCAACGGCGTGCTCGGCTACCTGACCGGCAAGCTGATCTCGGTCTCCGGCGGCCTGCTCATCGACCTGGCGATCTTCCTGCTGCCCGCGCTGCTCCTGGTGCGCGGGCTGGCCGTGGACCGGCCCGCCGCCTGGCTGGGGCTGCTCGGGGTGCTGGCGCTGGGACTGGTGGCCACGCTGCCGGCCGGCGCGGTGCTCGGCTCGGTCTTCACCAGCGCGCGCAGCCAGGGCCTGCTGACCCTGCCGGTCCTCGCGGTGATCGCGATCTCCGGCGTCTTCTACCCGATCACCGTGCTGCCGGGATGGCTGCAGGCGGTGGCGCAGGCCTTCCCGGTCTACTGGCTCGGGCTGGGCATGCGGTCGGCGCTGCTGCCGCCCGGCGCGGTCGCCGTCGAGATCGGCGAGTCCTGGCGGCACCTGGAGACGGCGGCGGTGCTGGGCGCCTGGGCCGTGGCGGGGCTGCTGATCGCCCCGCTGGTGCTGCGCCGGATGGCCCGCCGCGAGTCCGGCTCCAGCGTCGCGGAACGCCGGGACCGGGCCCTGCGGCGGGTCGGCTGAGAGTCAGGACGACTTCTTGACGACGACCCTCCTGCCGACGGCCGTCACGGTGTACGCCACCGACTTCTTCGTCCAGGGGTTGGTGGCGTATACCCGTACGCCTGCGGTGATGTCCTTGATCTGAACCACCGCGGCGCCGGACTGTGCGTTGGCGCCCGCCGCCGCGCGGCGGACCAGGCTGCGCACCGACGCGACCGAGACCTTGCGGCCCTTGGCGGCCTTGCGGGCGTTCGCCGCGCCGCCTCCGGCGGCGTTGTTCACCAGGTTGCCCATGGAGAGGTACGCGCGGCCGGACTTGAGGGACTTCGCGTCGACCGTCAACGTCGCGGACGGCATGGAGATCGACTGCGGCCCGTAGGTGTACGCCGCGGAGTCCTCGAAGGCGACGTCGCCCTCCTCCAGGCGGAAGTCCCGGCCGGTGACGACCGAGTCCGCGCCGACGTGCAGCGTCACCTCGCCGGTCTCGTCGGCGACCCGGTAGTCGGCCGAGCCGTCCTCGTGCTCCTCCCGCGTCACCTCGGTCGCGTCGTCGAGGCGCTCCACCAGGTCGGCGGCCATGGCCGCCGGGCTCTCCTGGAGGTACTCCGCGAAGTCGACCTTGCCGGCGGTGAAGACGTACTTCACCGTCTGCCTGCCCATCATCGCCAGGACGCTCTTGTGCCAGCTCTCCTCCGGCGCACGCCAGGTGCCCTTGGCCGCGTCGACCGCGCCGCCGAGGTCGGTGCCGTCGCTGTCGGTGAAGTGCCAGGTCAGCCGGCGGTTCACCAGGTCGGCCTGTACGGTCGCCTCGCCCTCGTCCGGTTCACCGGAGGACGGCGTGCGCACCAAGGCCTCCACGATCTTCCAGCCCTGGGCCCCGGCCTCCGCCGAGGCCGCCTCGACGGCCTCCATCGCGGCCGACAACTCCTCGGGGCCGAAGTCCCCGTCCGGGGCGGGGTCATCGGTGCACTC
Source organism: Actinoplanes sp. NPDC049668 (assembly GCF_044465445.1). Classification (NCBI taxonomy): domain Bacteria; kingdom Bacillati; phylum Actinomycetota; class Actinomycetes; order Micromonosporales; family Micromonosporaceae; genus Actinoplanes; species Actinoplanes sp. NPDC049668. The sequence goes on along the minus strand of NZ_JBITLR010000005.1, from coordinate 564,203 downwards.
GTCGTCGGTGCACTCGTCCTCCGGGGCGGGGTCGTCAGTGCACTCCTCCTCGTCGGCGCACAGCACGCCGGCGGTGGGGTTCGCGGCGAAGGCCGCGCCGGGCGCGAGCAGCAGGCCGACGGCCACCGAGGCGGTGGCGAGCAGGAGGGCGGGCCGGGTACGAGCGGACATGTGGTGACCTCGGTCTCATCGCGGGACGTGGCACCGCTAGGAATCGGCGGCCGGCCCGCCATGCTGAGAATTCGGCCGGCCCAGCCGGGCGACCGCGGCGCTCACGGCGGCCGCGTCGGCCTCGTAGGCCGTCTCGCCGGCGTGCGGGTCCCGGGCGTGCAGCGTGAGTGCGGGCCGCCGAGGTCGATCAGCGACGCCGACGCGCCCCGGACCCCGCGCAACGTTCCCGGGGTCGCGGTCAGGTCGATGCGGTCGACGACGCCCGGCGTGACCCAGACCGGCACGGACGCGAGCATCCCGTACAGCTGAAGGTGGAAGTGTCCGCAGAGGATGAGCCGCACGTCGGTCCCGCCGACGGCGCCGGCCAGGTCGGGGCCGTCGCGCAGCCCGAGGGCCTCCTGCAGCGGCTCGCCGGGAACGACGACCGGCGGGTGGTGGAAGGCCAGGACGGTCCCGTTCGGTGCCGGCTCGGCCAGCACGTCGCGCAGCCAGGCCAGCTGCGCCGCGCCGATCAGCCCGTAGCCGCTGCCCGGGACCAGCGAGTCCAGGGTCACGACGCGGTAGCCGTCGACGACGGTCACCGCCGCCCGTTCGCCGCCCGGCGCGTCGAGCCGGCTGTCGGGCCGGTCCCGGCCCTCGGCGTCGAGGTGGCCGGTGCCCAGCACGGCGGTGAACGCCGCCCGCTCGTCGTGGTTGCCGGTGGTGAAGATCGCCGGGATGCGGTGCCGGCGGGCGAAGCCGCCGACGAGTTCCAGTGCGGCCGTGTACGCCTCGGTGGTGCCGTCGTCGGCGACGTCCCCGGTGACCACGACCGCGCTCAGCCCGGCGAGCTCACGGCAGTCGTGCAGGAGGCGGCTCAGCGACTCGCGGGCGCCGGCTCGGCCGAGGTGGGTGTCGGACAGGTGCAGAATCCGCATGCGGGGACGCTATCGGGCGACGGATGGAAAGGTGATCCCTGATGCTCGCTGTGGTGACGATCGGCGCGTACGGCTTCGACGGCGAGTCGTTCCTGCGGCGGCTGCGCGACGCCGACGTGCGCCTGCTGCTCGACGTGCGCCAGCGCCGCGGCGTCCGCGGGCCGGAGTACGCCTGGGCGAACTCGGCCCGGCTGCAGGCGGCCCTGGCCGGGGCCGGGATCGGCTACCAGCATCATCCCGAGCTCGCGCCGACCACCGAGCTGCGCCGGATCCAGTACGCCGAGGACGACCGCCAGGGTGTCGGCAAGCGCTCGCGCCACGAGCTGGCCGACGGGTACGCCCGCGGCTACACCGCCGAGATTCTCGAACGCGCCGACCTCACGCCGATCGCCGCGGCGCTGCCGGACGGCGGCGCCGCGGCGCTGTTCTGCGTCGAGGCCGACCCGGAGGCCTGCCACCGCTCACTGATCGCGCGGCGGCTGGCCGAGCGGCACGGCCTGGTCGTCGAGCACCTGCGCCCGCGTTGACCGGCCGGCCGCCGGCGGCCGGTACGACCACGTGTTCGACGCGTTGGCCGTCGAGAGCACCTGCGGCTCCACCCACTGGTTGCGCACGTCGAACCAGCGGAGGTCCGTGGTCACGGTGCCGGCGTTCGTGTTGTGCTGCGGCGCGTCGAGGGTGACGGTGAAGCGGAACGTCAGCGTCTGCCGCGCGGACGGTGTCCACCCGAGGTCGATCGGCGCCCACCGGCCGTGGTTGTTGTTCAGGTCGGCGAGGGTGCCGTTGTAGACGGTGGTGGCCGACGCGCCGTCGACGCGCTCGATCACGATGTGCAGCCACTTCGCCACGTCCGTGCCCGAGCCGGTGTAGGACGCGTTGGCCGCGTACAGGCGCAGGTCGGGCTGGTACGAGCCGGGTGCCGGGTCGTAGGTCACCGAGATGGTGCGGGTGAGGGTCTGCGCGCCGGGTACCGAGAATGTCGGGTCGCCGGAGGTGAACAGCGGGTCTGTCGCACCGGTCACCAGTGGCCCGGACGGCGTCCGGTGGCCCGCGGCGAACGAGTTGGCGGCGCTCACGACCGTGGCGGTGTACGCGGCGGCCGACGAGCGGTTGACGGTGGCCGGCGCGATGACGCTGGCACCCGCCACGAGCGAGACGGCGAGGGTGAGGACCGCGTTGCGGCGGAAGCCGGGCAGGTGCGAGCGGCCGGCCGGCTGCACGCCCGCCAGCAGGCCGGCGAAGCCGGCGACGGTCAGCACGAGCGGCAGGACGTCGTGCTGCCTGGCCCACATGAAGGACATGCCGACCCAGGGCACCAGGAGGAACGCGCGGCCGCGTACGGCGTCGCGGTGCACGGGCAGCAGGTCCGGCGTGGGGTTGGCGTCGCCCTGGGTGATGTACGTGCCGTCGGGGTTGATCGCGACGATGCGGTGGGTCAGCAGCGTCCCGGGCCGGGCCGGGTTGTCGACGGTGACGACCTTGCCGAGCAGCTCGGTGCTCTCGTCGAGGTCCTTGGTGACGACGATGTCGCCGACGCGGACGCGCGGCGACATCGAGCCGGAGACGATGACGGTGGCGTCGAAGCCGAACGGCACGAGCACCACCGCCCACATGGCCAGGGTGGTCAGCGCCCACAGCGCCGCGCGGGAGATCGACATCCGCAGCGCTTCCGGCCAGCCGAGCCCCGCGGTGGTGGTGGTCATCGCGGGGCTCCTTCCTATCCGGTGGTGCGGGTGGTCAGCGTGCGGTCGCGGTGAACGCGAATCCGACGCCGTTGAGCGTCGCGTCGTACTCGGTGGTGGTGGGGTCGAGCTTCACCGTGACGAGGTACTTCTGCGACTGGGTGCCGGCGCTGCCCGCGACGTCCCACAGGACCGGGACGTTCAGCGCGCTCAGCGGCTGATCCGCGGTGCCGATCACGGCGCTCGTGTCGGCGTTGCGGACGGTGACGAGCAGGTCGTCGGCCAGCGCGCTGGACGCGCCCGTCGAGGTCAGCGCGACGCGGGCGGCGTCCCGGCCGGTGTAGTTGACGGTGATCGAGTTGGAGATCGTGTCGTCCGGCTTGAGGACGCCGTCGGCCGCCTTGCCGTTGAGGTGTGCCGCGTCGGCGTCGAACAGGGGCAGGGTCGCCAGGGCCGAGTTCGCGCCGTCGGTCAGCTGGAGGGCGACGTTGTCGTGGGTGGCGAACGAGTTGTCCGCGTTGGTCTGGGTGCTGGTGAACGCGGCGCTCGAGAAGCCGAGCACCACCGCGGCGGACGCGGTCAGCCCGACGGGTGCCGCGGCCCACCTGAGGATGTTCTTGTTCATGAGTCGGCGCTCCTTCCGGGAGCTCGGTTCCCCTGTCAGGAACACACCAATAGCGTCGCCTTTTTCCCGATTCGCGGCATCGGCCCCGGGATGGCACCTGGCGTACTCCGCCGGGAGTACCTCACGCGCCGGGGTGCACCAGGCCGGCCTCGTAGGCGAGCATCACCAGCTGCGCCCGGTCGCGCGCGCCGAGCTTGGTGAAGATGTGACTCACGTGCGTCTTCGCCGTCAGCGGGCTGATCACCAGGTCGGCGGCGAGCTCCTCGTTGCTGCGTCCCCGGGCCACCAGCGTCAGCACCTCGCGCTCACGGTCGGTGAGCTGGTCCAGCTCCGCCACGGCCGGGCCGCTCGGCGCCGGCTCGGTCACGAACTTCTCGATGAGCATGCTCGTGATCCGCGGCGACAGCAGGCTCTCGCCCGCCGCGATGGTGCGCACCGCGGCCAGCAGGTCGGCCGGGCGGGTGTCCTTGAGCAGGAAGCCGCTCGCGCCGGCCCGCAGCGCGGCGAACACGTAGTCGTCGTGGCCGAACGTGGTCAGGATGAGCACCCGCACCGCGGCCAGGTCCGGTTCGGCGCAGATCCGCCGGGTCGCCTCGATGCCGTCCATGGTGGGCATCTGGATGTCCATGAGCACCACGTCGGGCCGCAGCCGAGCGGCCGCCGCGACGGCGGCCGCGCCGTCCTGCGCCTCGCCCGCGGTGGCCATGTCGGCGGCGCTGTCGATCAGGACGCGGAAGCCGGCCCGGATCAGCTCCTGGTCGTCGGCGATCAGCACGCGCAGCGTCACGGCGCGACCCCCGTCGGCATCGTCGCGGTCACCCGGAAGCCGCCCTCTCGCCGCGGCACGGCGGTCAGCGAGCCGCCCAGCGCGGCCAGGCGCTCGCGCATGCCGAGGATGCCGTGCCCGGCCGCAGCGCCCGCCCGTACGCGGACCGGGTCGACCGGGTCACCGTCGTCGGTGATCTCCATCCGGACCTGCCCCGGCCCGAACTCGACGTGGACGCCGACCCGGGTCACGTTCCGCGCGTGGCGTACGGCGTTGGTCAGGCTCTCCTGGGTCACCCGGTAGAGCGTCCGGTCGACGGCCGTCGGCAGCCTGCCCGGGTCACCGGTGATCTCCAGCTCGACGGGCAGCCCGCCGTCCCGCACGCGGTCGACCAGGCTCTGCAGGGTCTCGCCGGGCCCGCCCGCCGGACCGGCCGGCTCGTCGCCGCGCAGCAGCCCCAGCGTCGTGCGGATCTCGTCGAGCGCCGCCGTGCTGGCCTCGTGGATGTGCTCCAAGGCGAAGCGGACCGCGCCGGGGTCGCTGTCGAGCACGTGCGCGGCCACCCCGGACTGCACGCTGATCATGGTGAGGCTGTGGCCGACGGTGTCGTGCAGCTCCCGGGCGATGCGCAGCCGCTCCTCGGTGATCATCTGACGGGCGGCCTGGCGCCGCTCGGCGCGCTTCGCCTCCGCCCGGGCCGCCTTGCTCGCCAGGAAGAGGTGGTGGCTCTGTGCGATCGACCCGAAGGCACCGGCGGTCATGGCCCAGCCCACCCACGCCCAGAGCGGCACCGCCGGGTCCGGGAACGTCGAGTAGCGCAGTGCCAGCAGCACCGCGCAGACGGTGGCGAGCAGGGTGATCCAGAACGCCTCCGCGGTGTTGCGGCGCCGGCCGACGTAGAACAGGGCCATCAGCACCGAGAGGCCCACCGGCCAGACCGGGTGCTCGGTGAGCATGGCGACGGCGCAGCCGGCGAACGCCACGCACAGCCCGGCCCGCGGCCAGCGGTAGGCCGCGATGCCGCCGGACGCGATCACGGCCGCGAGCGCCGCGTCCGCGAGACCCGGGTATCCGCCGGCGGCCCGCCACCAGTCGATCATCGTGATGGAATAGAGGCCGCAGCCCGTCGCCAGGTTCGCCGCGGGCCAGAACCAGCCGGGCAGCGTCCGCGCGCGCGACGCCAGCTCGAACATGTGCTCAACGTACGACCGCGCGGCCCCTGCGGCTCAGCCCTCGGACCACTGTTGCCGATGAGTGTGGTGAGGGCTGTGCGCAGCCGGGGGCGTACGCGCCGGGCGAGGTTCTACGGGGGATGATTCTGTGCGTTGGCTGAGTGACCTGTCGCTGCGGGTGAAGGTGTACGCGGCGGTGCTGGCGGCGGCGCTGGCCGCCGTGGTGGTCGGCGTCGTCGGCCTGCAGAAGCTGTCGGCGACCGCGGACGCGGCCGAGTACCTGTACAGCCAGAACCTGCTGCCGGTGGCGCAGCTCGGCACGGTGCAACAGGGCGTGCAGCGTTCCTGGGTGGCGGCGCTGGACACGCTGGGCAGCACGAGCATGAGCGCGATGACCTCGGAGAAGGAGGCGATGGCCAAGGCGGACGCCCAGGCGGACCAGGCCTTCGCCGAGTACGCCGCCACGGACATGACCGGCCGGGAGGACCTGGCCGACCGCTACCGCACCTCGCTGGGCCAGCTGCGCAAGGTGCGCGACGAGAAGCTGCTGCCGCTGGCGCTCGCCGGCGACCTCGCGGCCTTCGGGCAGATCCGCGACTCCACCGCCGCCCCGGCGCTGCAGGCCACCGAGGAGGCCCTGGACGGGCTGGTCGCGATCGAGAAGGAGATCGCGGACCAAAAGCGGGCCGAGACCGCGGCCGCGTACAAGGCCGCCCGCAATCAGATGATCATCGTGCTGGTGATCGGGGTGCTGCTGTCGTTCGCCATCGCCTACCTGGTGGTCCGCGGGATCATGCGCACCCTGACGGCGGTGGGCCGGGTCAGCGGCGCCCTGGCCGAGGGGGACCTGACCGTGCGGGCCGCGGTGACCGGGCGCGACGAGCTGGGCCGGATGGCCACGGAGCTGGACACCGGCATCACCACGGTGCGCCACAGCATGGACCGCATGTCACAGGTCGCGGTCACCCTGTCGGCGGCCGCGGAGGAGCTGTCCGCGGTCAGCACCCAGCTGCTGGCCGGTGCCGCCGAGGCGGCGGAGCGGGCCGCGGCGGCCACCACCGCCACCGACGAGACCAACCTCGGCGTGCAGACGATCGCGGCGGGCGCGGAGGAGATGACCGCGTCGATCGCCGAGATCGCCTCCAACGCCGCGCAGGCCGCGCAGGTGTCGCAGCACGGCACGCAGGTCGCGGAGCGCACCACCGGGGACGTCGCCGAGCTCGGCACCGCGAGCGCGGAGATCGGCGACGTGGTGCGGCTGATCACCTCGATCGCCGAGCAGACGAACCTGCTCGCGCTCAACGCCACCATCGAGGCGGCCCGGGCGGGCGAGCTCGGCAAGGGCTTCGCGGTCGTCGCCGGCGAGGTCAAGGACCTGGCGCAGCAGACCGCGAAGGCCACCGAGGAGATCACCGCCCGGATCGCCGCGATCCAGGCGTCCAGCGGCACCGCCGGGCACGCGATCAGCCAGATCACCGACGTCATCCGCCAGCTCGGCGACTACACCACCACGATCGCGTCCGCGGTGGAGGAGCAGACCGCCACCACCGCGGAGATGAGCCGGTCCGTGACCGACGCCGCGACCAGCAGCGGCTCGGTGGCCCGTACCGTCTCCGGGGTGGCCGAGATCGCCTCCTCGACCGCCGAGGGTGCCAAGAGCACCCAGCAGGCCGCCGCCGACCTGACCAACATGGCCACCGAGCTGACGAACCTGGTCAACGGCTTCCGGCACTGACCGGCCGCCGCGGCGTTCAGCCGAACCAGGCGAGGCGCTCGCCGTGCGACCGGGTCCAGGCCAGCGGGCGGCCGTCGAGGGCGAGCACGTTGTACAGCGCGTCGTCCGGCGGCTCCGGCAGCGCCCGGTGGGTCACCACCTCCGGGGACTCGTTGGCGATCCAGTGGCCGGGCAGCGCGGTCACCACCTCGGCGAACGCCGCCCGCCGCGGCGCGGGCACCTGGTAGAGCACCGAGGTGTGGAACACCACCAGGGTCGCGTCCGGCGGCGCCTGCGCGGCCAGCGCCGGCAGGTCGTCGAGCACGTCACCGCGTACCAGATGGGGCGGGTCGGCCGCGGCGAGCGCGGCCGCCGCGGCCAGCCGGGCCCGGCGGTGGGTCTGCTCCGGCCAGATGAGGGAGTCGAGCCAGGCGACGTCCGCCGGGTCGGCCACATCCAGCGGGTTCAGGTCCAGGCCGGCCCGCCACACCACCTGCGGTACGCGCGCCGGCGGCGTCAGCCCGGTCGCCTCGCACTCCAGCAGCGGCCCGCCGTCGCCGAGCCGGTGCTCGCCGTAGCGGTAGGAGTACCGGTCGGGGTAGAGGCACAGGCCGGCGGAGGCGCCGACCTCCAGCAGGGCGAGGGGTCCCGGCAGCGCGGCGAGTACGGGCAGCAGCGCCGCGCAGCGCCCGGCCTCGTTGGTCTGTGTCGCCCGGGACAGCAGCTGCGGCGCGATCGCCGCCCAGTTCGCCACCACGTAGTCGTGGAACGCGGCCGGGTCCTCGACCGGCCCGCCGAGGAGGCGGACCACGCCGAAGAGCAGGTTCGGCTGCCGCTTCGCCGGTGGCAGGGTGGCGATGAGCGCGAGCAGCTCGGCGTCGCCGGACACGGCGTGGGCCAGCCGCTCGTACGCCGGTGACACCCCGCGGGCCTCGCGGGTGCCGAAGTCGGCGTAGGTCTGCGCGATCGTCATGTGTCGCCTCCAGCTGTCGATCGATGGCCCGCTCGTGGGCGCGTGCTACTCATGGTGAGTACAGTCCGACCGTCTCCTCGGACTCCAGCATCGTAAGGATCGTCGGGTTGTCGTACTTCAAGCGCTTTCGCCGTACCCCGGCAAAGGGCGTCGGCGCAGGTCGCGCCGTCGCCTGGGTGATCACCGTGCTCGCCGCGGCCCTGGTCTATCTGGCCTTGGTGGTGCCGGACCAGATCACCCGGCTGCCGGCCGGTTCGTCGATACCCGCCGCGTTCGTCCGCATCCCGATCGAGGGAATCGTCGCGTTCGCGGTGCTGCTGGTGCTGCCGGCCCGGGCCCGCGGGATCGCCGCCGGGATCGCGGGCGCGGTCCTCGGCCTGCTGACCCTGATCAAGATCATCGACATGGGCTTCTTCAACTTCCTGTCCCGGGCGTTCAACCCGGTGCTGGACTGGCCGCTGTTCGTCGACGGCTACCGCTTCGTCCGGGACTCCTTCGGCATGGCCGGCGCGGTCGGCGCGGTCGCCGGGGCGGTGCTGCTGGCCGTGGCGGTGCCGGTGCTGATGGTCCTGGCCGTACGCCGGCTGGCGCGGGTCACGGCCGCGCACCGGACCGCCGCCGAGCGCGGCATCGCCGTGGTCGCGACGGCGTGGCTGGCCACGGTCTTCCTCGGCACCTCGTTCGTGCCCGGGGTGTACGTGGCCTCGGACAGCGCCGCCGACCTGGCCCGCGACAACGTGCTGAAGGTGCCCGAGGCGATCGAGGACCGCCGCGCGTTCGCCGCCGAGGCCCGCGACGACGCGTTCCGCGACCTGCCGGGCGACCAGCTGCTGACCGCGCTGCGTGGCAAGGACGTGGTGTTCACGTTCATCGAGAGCTACGGGCGCTCGGCGATCGAGGACCCGAAGCTGTCGGAGCGCGTCGACGCGGCGCTGGCCGACGGCGATCGCCGGCTGGCAGCCGACGGCTTCTCCGCCCGCAGCGGCTTCCTGACGTCGCCGACCTCCGGCGGCGGCAGCTGGCTGGCGCACGCGACGTTCCAGTCCGGCGTGTGGATCGACAACGAGCAGCGCTACCGCAGCCTGGTCTCGGGCGACCGGATGACGTTGACCAGCGCGTTCGGCAAGTCGGACGCCTGGCAGACGGTCGGCGTCGAGCCCGGGGTGACCTTCGCCTGGCCCGAGGGCCGGTTCTACGGCTTCGACAAGGTCTACGACTCGCTGACGCTGGGCTACCACGGCCCGGCGTTCAGCTGGGCCACGATGCCGGACCAGTTCACCCTCAAGTCGTTCACCGACCGGGAGTACACGCGGCCGGGCCGGCAGCCGCTGATGGCCGAGGTCACGTTCGTCTCGAGCCACACCCCGTGGGCGCCGGTTCCCACGCTGGTCGGCTGGGACGAGGTCGGCGACGGCTCGATCTACGCCGAGCAGCAGAAGAGCGCGCCGAAGCCGGGCGAGGTCTGGAAGGACGCCGACCGGGTACGCGAGGAGTACGCCAAGTCCGTCAAGTACTCGATCGACAGCCTGATCTCCTGGGTGCAGGAGTACGGCGACGACAACCTGGTCCTGGTCTTCCTCGGCGACCACCAGCCCGCGCCGATCGTGGTCGGCGCCACCGCGAGCCACGACGTGCCGATCTCGATCGTCACCCGGGACCGCAAGGTGCTCGACCGGGTCGCGGACTGGGGCTGGAGCGAGGGTATCGAGCCGGCGCCGCAGGCGCCGGTGTGGCCGATGAACGCCTTCCGCGACCGGTTCCTGACCGCGTTCGGCCCGCAGCAGAACCAGGCCCTGTCACCGCCGCGGCGCTGACCGCCGGCTCACTGCTCGCTGCCGACCGCGTCGATCACGGGCCAGGTCAGCAGCGCGGACCCCCAGGTCAGGCCGCCGCCGAACGAGGTCGCCAGCAGCCGGTGCCCGGCGCGCAGCGACCCGTCGCGGCAGGCGTCGCCCAGGGCCAGCGGGATGGACGCCGCGCCGGTGTTGCCGAGCGTGGCCACGTTGCCGATCCGCCGGTCCTCGGCCACCCCGACCAGCTCCGCGACCCGGTCCAGGATCCGCTGGTTGGCCTGGTGCGCCACGAACCGGTCCACGTCGGCCACACCGCGCCCGGCGGCGCTGAGCACCCGCAGGCTGGACTGGGTCATGTGCTCGATCGCCCGGCGGTAGACCTCCTGCCCGGTGACCGCCCAGTACAGGTCCTCCGGCGCGGCCGTGCCCCGGGCCCGCTGGCGGCTGCCGCCGGACTCGATCCGGATCAGGTCCGCGGCGCCGCCGTCGCTGCCCAGGTCGAACGGGCCGAGCGCGCCGGGCTCGTCCGCGGTGCCCGCGCGCAGCACCACCGCGCCGGCACCGTCGCCGAACAGGATCGCCGGCCCGCGGGCCTGCGGCACCTGCTGCAGAAAGTACGAGTTGGTCTCCGCGCCGATCAGCAGCACCCGCTCGGCGATGCCGGCCGCGATCAGGCCGGCGCTCGCGGCCAGCCCGTAGACGAAGCCGCTGCACACCGCGGCGAGGTCGAACGCGGCGGCGGGCGCGACACCGACCCGCCAGGCGACCTCCGGCGCGGTGGCCGGGCTCAGCCGGTCCGGGGTGGTGGTCGCCACGATCACCGCATCCACCGAATCGGCCTGCGCCGACTTGAGCGCGTTGCGGCCCGCCGTGCTGGCCAGGTCGGCGGTGGTGGTGCCCGGCTCGACGACGCGGCGCTCGGCGATCCCGGTCCGGCGTCGGATCCACTCGTCGGTGACCTCGAGCGCCGGCGCCAGTTCGTCGTTGGGGACCCGGCGGCTGGGCACCGCCATACCGAGTCCTTCCAGGACGGCGACTCTGCTCACGTTCTCTCCCTCTCGGCTAGCCGCTTCCAGGATCGTCTCCAACCACCCGAAACCATCACCGATACACACCCCCGACCGGGAAATAAGCCGTTCGGGCGTCCCGCCGTCGCCCCGGACGGTACCCGGCGCACCGTCGCGGATCGAAGTGGGTTGGTTACCCGCTGGTAGCGGCTCGGTGGCGGGCGCGAAAAACGGATGAACCCGCGCACCCGCTGCTGTTAGCGTCCGTGTCATGGCTCTGGGTATCTGGTCGCAGAGGATCCGCACCGCCCGCTGACGGCGGCGCCCGACCTCTGCTTGATCCGCGCTCGCCGTCCCGGTCCCCGCCGGGCGGCCATCCGTTGCTGCCCGGCTCACCTGCGAGCCGCGGAGTACACCGTGAACCCCACCCCGAGCACCGAAACCACCACCGCACACATCCGCGCGACCGGCGTCGCCGTCGCCCGCGGATCCCGGCGGATCCTGCACGACGTGTCGGTCACCGTCTCCGCCCGGTCCCGGATCGCCGTCGTCGGCGAGAACGGCCGCGGCAAGACGACGCTGCTGCACGTCCTCGCCGGCCTGATCCGGCCCGACGAGGGCGCCGTGCACCGGGCCGGCACCATCGGCCTGGCCCGCCAGGAGCTGTCCGCCCGCGACGGCGAGACCGTCGGCACCCTGACGTCGCAGGCCCTCGCGGCCCCGCTCGCGGCCCTCGCCGCGCTCGACGAGGCGAGCCTCGCCGTCGCCGCCGGGGATCCCGCCGCCGGCGACCGGTACGCCGCGGCGCTCGACGCCGCCGTACGGCTCGACGCCTGGGACGCCCAGCGCCGCATCGACGTCGCCCTCGAAGCCCTCGGCGCCTGCACCGACCGCGACCGTCCACTGGCGACGCTGTCGGTCGGTCAGCGCTACCGGGTACGGCTGGCGTGCCTGCTCGGCGCGCGCGACGACCTGCTGCTGCTCGACGAGCCGACCAACCACCTCGACGCCGGCGGGCTGGACTTCCTGACCCGCCGGCTACGCGAGCACGACGGCGGCCTCGCCGTGGTCAGCCACGACCGGGCGCTGCTGCGCGACGTCGCCGACCACTTCCTCGACCTCGACGAGACCCGCGACGCCCGCCCCCGGCTGTACGCCGGCGGCTACGACGCCTGGCAGGACGCGCGGCGCCGGGAGCGGGAGCGCTGGGAGCAGGACCACGAGGAGCAGCAGGCCGAGCACCGGCGGCTGCAGGACGCGGTGTCCCGGGCCCGCGACCGGCTCGCCACCGGCTGGCGGCCGGCCAAGGGCACCGACCGGCACCAGCGGCAGTCCCGCGCGCCGGGCGTCGTGCAGGCCCTGAACCGCCAGCGGGAGGCCCTCGCCGCGCACCGCCTCGACGTGCCGGCGCCGCCGCCGGTGCTGCGGTGGCCGGACCTGGCCGTACGGCCGGGCGTGCCGCAACTGCGGGCGCACGGCGTCACCGTCGGCGCCCGGCTGGCCGGTCCGGTCGACCTCGCCCTGGACGGCGGCGACCGGCTGCTGGTCACCGGGCGCAACGGCGCCGGGAAGTCCACGCTGCTCGCCGTGCTGGCCGGCGCGCTGCGGCACACCGGCGGCCGCCTCTGGACGGCGCCGGGCACCCGGGCCGCCCTGCTCGCACAGGAGACCACCGATCAGGACCCCGGGCTCACCGCGCGCGAGCTGCTTGCCCGGTCCGGAGAGCCCGGGGGCGCCGGCCTCGGGCTGCTGGACCCCGCCGCGATGGCCACGCCGGTCGGCCGGATGTCGCAGGGCCAGCGGCGGCGCCTCGACCTGGCCCTTGCCCTGGCGCCGCGGCCCGGCCTGATCCTGCTCGACGAGCCGACCAACCACCTCTCGGCGGCGCTGACCGACGAGCTGACCGCGGCGCTGCGTACCACGTCGGCCACCGTCGTGGTCGCCACGCACGACCGGAAACTGCTCGGAGACCTGGCCGACTGGCCGCGGCTCGACCTAGATGCCCGCCGGTCCTGAGGCTCAGCCCCGCTCGGCGGCGCTGCGCTCGACGCAGAACTCGTTGCCCTCGGGGTCGCGCATGGTGACCCAGCCCGTACCGTCGGGCCTGCGGTGGTCCTCGAAAACGGCCGCGCCGGCCGCCAGCAGCCGCTCCACGGTCTCGTCGCGGGTGCCGGCCGCCGGCTGGATGTCCAGGTGGACCCGGTTCTTCGCGGCCTTCTCATCCGGTACGCGAATGAACAGGATCCCCGGCAGGTTCGGCTCCGGCGCGACGAGCAACACCTCGTCGTCGCCCTTCTCGGACTCCGGGTCCACCGCGTAGCCGGTGACCTCGGCCCAGAACGTGGCCAGCGCGAACGGATCGTGCGCGTCGAACGTGACATGCCGAACAGGATTGACGAACATGCCGGGCAGCATAGCCAATCAGAGATCGAGATACGCCTCGATCGCCTCCACCACCAGAGCGTGATCGTCGGCCTGCGGAAGCCCCGACACGGTCACCACCCCGACGACACCCACATTCGGTACGCGCACCGGAAAGGCGCCGCCGTGCGCGGCGTAGTCGGCGGGGTCCACACCGTACTTCGCGTCCAGCTCGACACCCTTGGCGGCCAGCCGCCGGCCCACCAGGTACGAGGACGCCGCGAACCGCTCCACCACCCGCACCTTGCGGGCGATCCACGCGTCGTTGTCGGCCGTGCTGCCCGGCAGCGCCGCGTGGAACAGCTGCTGGGTGCCCCGGCGGATGTCAACGGCCACCGGCAGGTCCCGGCTGGTCGCCAGGTCGACCAGCAGGCTGCCCAGGTGCCAGGCGTCCGCGTTGTCGAACCGGGTGAAGGTCAGGCGCCGCTCATGCTCCTCGAGCCGGGCGATCAGATCGTCGTCGGTCATGGCGACCATTCTCCGACAAAGATCAGCCGCGGCCACGGCTACGGCGTAACCAGATCCCCAACGAGCCCAGGATCACGAACACCGTCGCCGCACAGCACACCGCCTTGAACACCGCTGACACCTCATCCACCGCTAGGGTCTTGTTCCGTGCGACTGGCCACCTTCAACCTGCTGCACGGCAGGTCACTCTCCGACGGCAACGTACACGCCGAACGGGTCGCCGCGTCGGTCGCCGACCTGGACGCCGACATCCTGGGACTGCAGGAGGTCGACCGCGCACAGCCCCGCAGCGGCCTGCTCGACCTCACCGCGATCGCCGCCGAGGCCCTCGGCGCCAAGGTGCACCGCTTCGCCGCCGCCGTCGTCGGCACGCCGGGGGAGACCTGGCAGCCGTGGCGCTCCGCCGACGACAACGCCCACCCGCTCTACGGCATCGCCCTGATCAGCCGGTGGCCGGTGCTGCGCTGGCAGATCACCCAGCTGCCCGCCGCACCCGTACGCTCCCCGGTCTGGGCGCCCGGGCCCGGCGGGGGACTGGTCCTGCTCAAGGACGAGCCCCGCGTCCTGATCGCCGCCGTCGTCGACACCCCGACCGGGCCTATGACGGTCGCCAACACCCACCTGTCGTTCGTGCCGGGCTGGAACCTGCGCCAGCTGCGCGCCGCCGTGCGCGCGCTGCGCGCCCTGCCCGCGCCGCGGGTCCTGCTCGGCGACCTCAACCTGCCCGCCGGGCCGATCCGCGCCTTCACCGGCTGGCGCACCCTGGCCCGCCGGCCCACGTACCCCAGCGCCCGCCCGCGGGCCCAGCTCGACCACGTCCTGGCCGACCCGCGCGGCGCCGGGCCGCTCGGCCCGGTCGTGCAGGTGCGCACCCCGGCGGTCGGCGTCTCCGACCACCTTCCGCTGGTCGTGCACCTGGACCCGCCGCGCCGCTAGGACCTAGACCGGCAGCTCGAAGATCAGCTCGAGGCCGTCCTCCTCGTCCCACTGCTCGCCGGTCTGGGTGAACCCGAACCCGGCGATCGTCGCCAGCGACGCGACGTTCTCCGGGCTGATGCTGGCCCGGACCACCCGTACGCCCGGCTCCGCGCGCGCCCGCTCGATCAGCGCGGCCAGCATCGCCCGGGCGTGACCCCGCCGCCGGTACGCGGGATCCACCGAGTAACCCACCTCGACCATCCCGTCGGCGTCCGGGGGACCATGGAACCCGGCGTGCCCGACCACCACCCCCTCGGGCTCGGCCACCGCCACCCGGGCGATCCACTCCGCGCTCGCCGGGTCCCGGGCGATCTGCTCGCTGCGGATCTCCCACAGCCACTTCTCGCCCCGGATGAACTCCGACAGCGGCTGGCCCGCGGCGGCGCCCGCCGCGGGCAGGTCGGACTCGATCAGCGCCCGCAGCGCGGCCGGCGGCAGTTTCACGAAACGGATCACCGGAAGATCCTAGGTCAACCGCCGATCAGTTGTGCACAACTAAGTTGTGGGCTACTGTTCTCCGCGTGGACACCACCGGCCTCGAACAGATGATCTGCTTCGAGCTCTACGCCGCCTCCCGGGCCATGACCGCCCTCTACCGGCCCGCCCTCGACGCACTCGGCCTCACCTACCCGCAGTTCGTCGCCATGCGCGTCATCTGGCACCGCGGCCGGCTCACCGTCCGCGACCTCGGCACCGCCCTGTCCCTGGACAGCGGCACCCTCTCGCCCCTGCTCAAACGCCTCGAAACCCAGGGCCTCATCCACCGCGAACGCGGCACCGACGACGAACGCGTCGTCTGGATCACCCCGACCGACCAGGGCGCCGCCCTGCGGCACAAGGTCGCGGACCTGCCCGAACGGCTCGCCTGCACCACCGACCTCACGGTCGAGGAATTCGCCCAGCTGCACCACCTGCTCGGCCGCATCCGCGGCACGGCAGCCACCCCCGCCCCCAACTAGGGAGAACCACAATGCAGGCTGTGTACACGGCATCCGCCACCGCGACCGGCGACGGCCGCGGCGGCCACACCCGCTCCAGCGACGGCGTCCTCGACCTCGGCCTCGCCGTCCCCAAGGAGCTGGGCGGCCCCGGCGGCCAGCTCACCAACCCCGAGCAGCTCTTCGCCGCCGGCTACGCCGCCTGCTTCCACAGCGCCCTCAAGCTCGTCGCCGGCAAGCAGAAGATCACCCTCACCGACACGGCCATCACCGTCGACGTCGGCATCGGCCCCAACGGCAAGGGCGGCTTCGGCCTCACCATCGCCATCGAGGCCGAACTGCCCGGCATCGACGACGACACCGCCCGTACGCTGCTCGAAACGGCGCACCAGGTCTGCCCGTACTCCAACGCCACCCGCGGCAACGTCGACGTCACGCTCACCATCGCCTGAGCCCGCCCCTCGCTAACGCTGGAGACGGGCGATCGCGCCCGTCTCCAGCGCCGCGAAAACCGTGCCGTCGGGCGCCACCGCGATCCCATGCGGTTCCGACACCGGCGTCGGCAGGTCGAAATGGCGGAAGACACCGTGCGCACTGACATGCCCGATCCGGTTGGCGGCCCACTCGGTGAACCAGCAGCCGCCCGCCGGGTCGGCGACGATCGCGTGCGGCCTGGCCGCGCGATCCGGCAGCGGAAACTTCCGGATCGCGCCGTCGGGCGCGATCCTGCCGACCTGCCCGGCGACGATCTCCACGAACCAGAGGGCGCCGTCGGCGCCGGCCGCGATGCCGACCGGACCGGCACCGGCGGTAGGCAGCTCGTACAGGGCGACCGCGCCGCCAAGGTCGATCCGGCCGATCGCGCCGGCCTGGTTCAGCGTGAACCACAACGCCTCGTCCGGACCCGCCGTGATCATCGACGGGAAGGCACCCCGGACCGGAAGCGCGAACTCCGACACCACACCGCCGACGGTCACCCGGCCGATGCGGTCGGCGCTCATCTCGGTGAACCACAACGCGCCGTCGGGGCCCGCCGCGATGCCGAACGGCCCGCTGCCCGGCGTGGGAATGGCGAACGACGAGCCGGTGCCGTCCGCGGTGATACGGCCGATCCGGTGGTCCCGGTTGCGCGTGAACCACAGCGCGCCGTCGGGACCGGACGTGATGACCGACGGGCCACAGTCCGCCGAGTCCAACGCGTGCGTGGTGACGTGATCACCCCGCCCGAGGCGACCGATGCGTCCGCTGTGCACCAGGGTGAACCACAGCGCACCGTCGGGACCGGCGGTGACACCGTACGGGCCGGCACCACGGCCGGCCACCGAAACCTCGCCGACCGGTCCGCGCTCATCAGACATCAGGCGCCCAGCTCACCCAGCGCGCGGTTGGTGCGGTTCGCCCGCACCGCCGCGCGCTGCTGCGCCGCGGTCACCTCGATGTAGCCCTGCGACGTCGTCAGCGACGCGTGACCCAGCAACCGCATGATCTCGGAGGCGTTCGCACCGTCCTCGGCCAGCCGGGTCGCGAACGTGTGCCGCAACGCGTGCAGCTGCGCGCCCCGGGGCACCCGGTCCGCGATACCCGCCCGGCGATAGCAGGACTCCACCAGGTACTGCAGGCCACCGCGCCGCAGCGGCAGGCCCTTACGGTCCAGGAACAGGGGATCGACCGGACTCACCCGCCCGAACCGCAGCCGGCGGCTCTCCACGTAGCGGTCCACGACCGCGTCCAGCTCCGGCCCGATCGGCACCGACCGCGGCCGGCCACCCTTGCCAGCCACCTCGACGCGCCGCTCGCCCGGGCGGCCCAGCAGCGAACCGGCCCTGAGCGCCAGCAGCTCGGAGAGCCGCAGGCCGGCGCACAGGGCCAGGGCTACGACCGCGACGTCGCGCTCCGGCCAGGGGTCACGCTGACGCTCGTCGCTCTGGTTGACCGCCTGCAGGAGCTGCTCCGGGGTGTCCTCGCCGCGCAGGGGCTTGGGGGAGGGCGTGGGGATCCTCGGCTTCCCCACCGCGGGCATGGGGTTGCCGGCCACCACCCCGTCGACGACGAGGAAGCCGAAGAACGAGTTCCAGCTCGACCAGGCCCGGTAGACCGAGGCGGGCGCGCGGCCGGCGGCGAACGCGCCGAAGGCGGCCCGCAGCGCCTTGGGGGAGAGGTCACCGAGAGTGACGTCTTCGCCGAGTTCCCGGAGGATGGCGGTGAGGTCCCGGCGGTAGGCCATCAGCGTGTGCTCGGACGGTTTCCGCACGGCCCGGGCGGCGAGGAACTCCTCGATGAGCGCGGTGACTGGAATGTCTTGTTCGTCCTGCATAAGGAATATTATGCAGGAGTTTCGCTCTCAGCGGGCCGGCGGCGGACCCCGAATTTGAGCGCGGAGAATCCGGCCGCGCAAGAAACATCCAACCGCCATCGGGTACGCGCAACGTGGCCCACAGACGCAAAGACCGGGGCTGACCGGCACACCGGGCCGCTGAGTGCGACGTCGCGCCAGTGGGACCGGCCGCCGGGCGGAGATCGCAAGGCCCGCGACGCCCGATGCCGCCCCAAAAGGTCCCGCCCGCGCTCAGGTTGACATAATGTAAATTATCGACCAAGCGATCGGGATCGAAATTCAGCGTTCGACGCCGGTGCAAGAAGACCGGCACCATCTTCCGCGACCCGTCCGCCCGAGTCCGTGTCGGCAGACACGAGGCCGGCGTCCTCATCCACCCATCGCTGACCGGGTGCACTACGGTTCTTGATGATCAACGTTGCGAATCCTTGGCTGATCGGCCCGGCCCCGACGAGCAAGCTCCCGCGGCGGCGGCTGGAGGAGCGCATCCTCAACCTGCTGTCCTCGCAGAACATGTGCGTCCTGGCCACCGCCGGCGCGGACGGCGCACTCGCCACTCCGGTCCGGTATTACCACCGCGACCTGGTCTTGTTCTTCACCTGCCAGGCCGGGACTCCGAAGCTGCGCAACATCGAACAGGACCCGCGGGTCTCCATCGGGCTGTTCGCCCCGCTCGTCGGCCAGGCCAGTTCACGAGGGGCGCAGCTGTTCGGAGTCGCCGAAATCCTGCTGCCCGGCATGGACGGGTATGCCGACGGGATGGCGATCTACCGCTGGCAGTCCGACGCGGTGGAGCGCGGCCGCCCGCTGAACCAGGAACCCAGCGGCCCGCTGGTCAGGGTGGCGGCAGATCGCGTCGTCTACACCGAGCACTGGCTACGCCGCGACGGCTACTCACCCCGACAGTTCTGGTCCCGCACCGCCGACACCGGTTCCCGCGAACCCGCGGCGCCGCCTTCGCTGCCAGACGCCAACGGACCGTGCGGTTCCCGCTGACGAGCCGCCAATTTGACTGAACCCACGGGGGCCTCGGGGTGCTGGTAAGAAACGTGTCCCCAGACGCAAACGGCGGCGGTTCTGTTGAGCGATCGGAACGTCGCGCACCTCGCCGCCTTTGCCGTGGAACCGAACCGACCCGGTCCGGGCCGTGATCGCGATGTCCTTGAGGGCGAGGCGGGCGACCTCCTCGACGCGCGGTCCGCAGCAGAGCAGCAGCGCGATGATCGCGTCGTTGCGTACACCGCGGCGTGCGGCCGCTCGCTCGACGGCGCCCTGGTCGACGCGCTCGAGCGCGTCCGGCTCCCCCGGCTTCGGGACGCGTACCCGCTTCACGCTGATGCGGATACCGGCCAGCTCGTGCAGTAGCGTGACCGCGGCCAGCCCTTGATTCACCGATGCCGGCTTGGCTCGCTGCTCGAGAAGGCTCTTGCGCCACGCGGTCACGGCCGCCTCGGCGCCGACCTGGTCGACGAGCGCGTCGCCGTGCTCGCCGCCGGGGCCGGTCAGCCAAGCGACGTACGCTCGACCCTGCCGCCAGTAAGCCTTCTTAGTCGCATCGGCCAGCTTGCACCGGGCCAGATGCCGCTCGAGCGCGACCAACGCGCCGTCGGCGGACTGGCCGGCCCGACGCAGCTGGATGACCTCAGCGCTCACCGGTCGCTGACTGTGTCGTCTTGGTCGCCGAGCAGGGCCGGGCGGAGCATCCCCACCGGCGTACTGCCCGGCGCGGGCTTCGGTTCGATCTCGCGAACGGATCCCGCTCCCCCTGCTCAGCGGTCCGGCGCGCGTTGATCCACACGTGCCGGCTCGGATCGCGGTCGTGTATTTGATCATGGGGGTCGTATTGCTCGGCGATGATGTCCCACCGGATCGGCCGCGACAGCGCCTGGGGAGCAGGTCGAAGCCGAGCAGCCTCGTGATGCCGAAGCCGACCTGGGACTGGCCGTGGGAGTCGACGTAGTTGCCCTCGACCTCCATGGTGGTGCCGTGCCGAATCGCGCCCTCGACCATGGCAGCGACCTCGGACGCGGCGCACGAGGTGAGCTGGGAGTGGATGGCCAGGAGCCACCGATGCCCGGACCCCAGGACCGTCGCCCGGATGACCGCCGTACCCGGCTCGCCCTCGCGGCGTTCACCGGCGCCCGTCCCGTAGTCGGCTGGCTGCTCGACCACATGACGACCTGATCGCCTACTGCTGACCTCAGGCGGAACCCCGCGCCCGACAAACGTCGGAGCGGGGCCGGTGACCTTGTCTGGGCGAGCCTTGCTTACGGCTCACCCGGGCTCGATCGTCACGCCTCGGCAGGCAGTGTTCTGATGCTGGGGTGCCGGACGTGGAGGGTGCGCATTCGGTCGCGGCCGGTGCCACGAGGCACCATCTTGTCGATCATCGTGGAGATGACTTCCTGGTGTTTCGCGGGCATGCCGAGACCGGCGAGGGCACTGACGATCATGTCGTGGTCGAGCAGTCCGGCGTCGCGGATCTCGTCGAGAGCGCGCTGGGCGCCGTCGCGGCCCCAGCCCTGGGGGTATCCGTTGTTGCCGTAGAAAAGGATGCTCTCCAGCGGCTCGGCCAGCCGCGGGTCGAGGGCGGTCACCTCACCTGTCAGCAGGTCCAGGGCGCCCACTGCCGCCGCCCAGCCGTCCAGCCACCACGGGGCCGGCAGCAGCCCGACAACCGCCAGCGGGATCTCGTAGGCCGTTGTCATCGCCAGCTCGAGCGCGGTGTACGTGGGGTTGTGGGCGATGACTGCCCCCGGCTCGACGGTGAGCCGGGAGGACCGAGGGGTGATGTGCCGTCCGGCGTAGCGGGTGAAGGGTGCCGCGTGGGCGTATTCGCCTTTGCGGTCGGTGACCAGCACAACGGGGAGACCACGCACGGCCTGCTTCTCGGCCCACTCCATCGCTACCGCGGCGGCGCTCTGCAGGGTGATCGCGTGGCCGGCGCTGGGTGGGATCCACGCAAAGGTGTGGCTCTGGGCCGGCGCGCTGTCGGTGCCGGTCACCACGCGCCGTGCGGCGGTGTATGAGACGCCAGTGGCGGCCTGGTACTCCCGGGTGGCGCCCTTGATACGGCGGTTCCTGGTCATCACGCACTCCTTGATGGCGAGGACGCCCCACGTCAGCCTCGCCGTCGGTATGCATGACCACACGGAAGCGGACGCGATTCGGAGAACCTTGGCCTCGACGCGCCGGCCAACGTGGGTGGCCGGCGCTCGGAACAGGCAGGCGTGACTGCCGTCCACATGCTATCGCAGATGGCCGGCGCCGCTCACACCGCAGCGCGGCCACGACGTCCGAGACATCGTCGGGCCGGTCGGCGCTGTGGGCTGCTCCAACTCACCGGTGACGCCTACTGTCGCCCCCAGCTCGACGACCGTACTCGGAGGTGCCGGTCGCCGCGGTAAGCCCGGTCCAAGGCCCGTCAGGCACGTCGGCCGTACGCAGGTCGGTCATCGGCGCCGAAGCCTAGAACCAGGACCGGCGCTCAGCCGTACAGGTCGGCGTGCCGGACGAGGTCGGTGGTGAAGGACGGGATGCTGCGGATCTGGGCTTGAGCGCGGGCGTCTATCTCGGTGAGGTCGCGGGGGCCGGTGGGTTCCTCCCCCAGCGACATGCGGAGACGTTCGGCGAGGCGGCCGAGGCGTATTCCGGCTCGGCGGGCCAGGATGTCGGGGCCGGTGGGCCGGGTGCCGCCGTTGGCGGCGTACGCGTCCAGGGCGCGGCGGATCGTGGCGCGGTCGGGTCCGGGCCGGTGGTGGGTGGCGAGCGAGTAGGCCGCGTGCGCGGTTTCGAGGCCGGCGCTGTCCGGGCCGGCGCTGTCCCAGTCGATGAGGACGGGGCCGGTCGCGGTGATCATGATGTTGTGGATCTCGATGTCGCGGTGGGTCGTCACGTGGTCGGTGGTGTCGTCGAAGGCGCGGGCCACCCAGGCGGTGGCGGCGAGGATGTCCGGCAGGTGTTCGCGCAGCGCCGGCGTCCAGGTGCGTTGCGCGGCGTGGAGCCAGGTGTGCCAGCGTTCGTCGTGCAGGTGGTACCAGTCGGGTCCGGCGGGGCCGGTGGTTTCGACGGCGTGCAGCCGCGCGAGGGTCTCGCCCAGCCAGGCGGCGATGTCGTCGCTCTCCCCCACGGGCCGGCCGTCGATCCAGGCGTACGCGCGGGTGAGTCCGATGCCGTCGACGTGTGCGGGGTGGCCGACCGGCGTGGGCATGTCGATGGCGGCGGCCCGGGCCTTGCTTTCGAAGATCATTGTCGCGGGCTGGGCGATCGGGAGGTGCTTGAGCAGGACGCGGCCGTCGGTCGTGTCCAGGGTCCAGGTCTGTGAGCTGCTGTAGGTCAGCGGCTGGAGTTCGCCGACGGGGTCGGCCAGGCCGAGCGCCTCGGTGATCGCCTCCGGTCTGACGACGGGAACTGTCACCGGCACATCTAACCCGACGCTGTCTACCGAGGTTAGGGTGTGCGATGTGGGAGCCGGCCTGCTCGTTCTCGGCACCGAGGATCCGCTCGCGGTTGCGGCGGTCGCCGCGATCCAGGCCGGGGACGTCGCGGCGTTGCGGCGGTTGCTGGCGGAGCGGCCGGGGCTGGCCACAGCGCGGCTCGGGGACTACGACGGGCGGCCCGACGGTGGAATGTCGCGGACCCTTCTGCACGTGGTCACCGATTGGCCGGGTCACTGTCCGAACGGGCCGGCCACGGTTGCCGCACTGATCGAGGCGGGTGCGGACGTGAACGCCCGGTTCACCGGCCCGCACACCGAGACGCCGCTGCATTGGGCGGCCAGCTGCGACGACGTCGCGGTGGTGGATGCGCTGCTGGACGCCGGCGCGGAGATCGACGCGACCGGTGCGGTGATCGGCGGGGGCACGCCGCTGGACGACGCGACGGCTTTCGCGCAGTGGCGGGCCGCGCGGCGGCTGGTCGAACGCGGCGCCCGCACGACGGTGTGGCACGCGGCGGCGCTCGGGCTTCTCGAGCAACTCCGGGAGTCGTTCACCGGCGGCACCCGGCCGGAGCCGGACGAGGTCGGCGACGTGTTCTGGGGCGCCTGTCACGGCGGGCAGTTGCCGGCCGCCCGGTTCCTGCTCGGCCGGGGCGCCGATCTGAACTGGATTCCGAGCTGGGAGAACCTGACCCCGCTGGACGCGGCCATCCGCAGCGGTGCCACCGAGGTCGTCGCGTGGCTGCGCGAGCGCGGCGCCGGTACCGTCGCCGAACTCGGTTTCGACCCGGGCCAGTGATCTCCCTGTATGTTTCGTGGCATGATGCGGCACCGGTCAGGTCCGATGTTGATTGTCGTGTCGGGGCTGTTCGCGGTGGCTGTCCAGGTCGCCACCGGCGGGGTCCCCGGGTGGGCGTGGCTGGTTGTCGGCCTGCTCGCGGTTGTCGGGGTCGGTGTCGCGGTGGTGCAGTGGCGTCGCGGCGCGTCCTCGGCGGTGGCCTCTCCCCCGGGGCCGCCGCGGCCGGCGGAGTTGCCGGCGGCTCCGGTGCTGGTCGGGCGGGCCGAGGAGCTGGCCGAGCTGGAGGCGGCCGTGTCGGGCGGTGCGCGGCTGGTGGTGGTCGCCGCGGCGCCGGGTACGGGTAAGTCGGCGCTGGCGTCGCGGTTCGCCCAGGATGCGCGCGACCGGTATCCGGACGGGCAGTTGTTCGCCGAGCTGCGGGGTGCCGACGCCGATCCGGTGCCGCCGGAGGCGGTGCTGGTGCGGTTCCTGCGCTCGCTGGGGTGTCCGGACGACGAGCTGCGCGGTGACGTGGTGGAGCTGGCGGCGCGGTTCCGGTCGGTGGTGGCCGGGCGGCGGGTGCTGGTGCTGCTCGACGACGCGCGGGACGCGGCGCAGGTGCGGCATCTGCTGCCGGGCGGCGCGGACTGCCTGGCGGTGGTGACGAGCCGGGGGTCGTTGTCGGATCTGCTGGGTGCCTCGGTGCTGGCGCTGGGCGGCCTGGAGCCGGGGTCGGCGCTGGAGCTGCTGGCGGTGGCCGCCGGTGGCGGCGGGCGGGTCGCGGCGGATCCGGAGGGTGCGCGGCGGGTGGCCGGGTTGTGTGACTTCTCGCCGCTGGCGGTGCGGATCGCCGGTGCGCGGTTGGGCGGGCGTGCGGGGTGTTCGGCGGCGGAGCTGGCGGACCGGCTGGACGGGTCGCGGGCGGTGCGGGTCGGGTACGACGGGCTGACGGCGGTCGAGCAGGTGGTGTTCCGGCGCGTGGGTGGTCATCCGGGTACGTCGCTGGGGCTCGGTGCGGCGACGGCCCGGTGTGACCTCGACGAGGATGTGGTGGCGGAGGCGCTGGAGCGGCTCGTCGCCGTGTTCCTGGTGGAGTCGCCGGCTCCGGAGCGGTACCGGGTGCATGAGCTGCTGCGGTCGGTGGCGCGGGAGCTGGCCGGCGACGACGAGGTGGAGTGCCTGCGGCGTCAGGTGCGGTGGCTGACCGAGCGGGCGCGGCCGGGTGCGTGGCTGGAGCGGGAACGGGAGAACGTCGTCGCCGTGCTGCACGCGGCGGTGGCCGCCGGCCTGGCGGAGCCGGCCAAGGGCCTGGTGGTGGCGGTGCATCCGCTGGTGACCGGGGCGGGCGAGCACGCGTACCGGTTGCGGCTGTGGCAGGCCGGCGCGGCGGCCGCGGCCGCGAGCGGCGACGAGGGTTTCCGGGTGCGGTCGCTGCGGTGGGTGTCGCACGCGTACGGGATGGCGGGCCTGGTCGATCTCGAGTTGCCGGCGGCGGAGCAGGCGCTGGAGGCCGCGGAGCGGCTCGGGTCGAATGTGCGGGAGGTGGCGCTGGCGGCGTGGCGGGTCGGTGACGCGCTGCGGGCGCAGGACCGGTTCACCGAGTCGGAGGCGGCGCTGCTGCGGGCGCTGGATCTGCTGTCCGGGCTGGGTGCGGTCGACGACGAGGTCGAGGTGCGGCTGGCGCTGGGGACGCTGTACAACACGTTCTCGAAGCCGGCGCGCGGCGTCCCGGTGCTGGCGGCGGCGGTGGAGCTGCTGCCGGCCGAGCCGTCGGAGGTCCGCGGGTGGACGGTGCTGTGCCTGGGGGTGGCGCACAAGCTCGGCGGTGACCTGGCCCGGGCGCGGGTGTTGTGCGTCGACGCGCTGGCGGTGGCGCGGCGCCTCGGTGACGACCTGTTGCTCGGCTACTGCCTGCGGGAGCGGGGCCTGCTGTCGGCGCAGGAGCGGGCGTTCGCGGCGGCCGAGCGGGACCTGCGGGCGGCGCTGACGGTGTTCGAGCGGCTGCGTGACGGCGGCGGGGTCGGCGGCGCGCACGGTGCGCTGGGCGAGGTCGCCGACATGCAGGGGCGGTGGGCGCAGGCTCTGGAGCAGTACGACGCGGGTATCGCGCAGTTCGCGCGGCTCGGGATGCGGGTGCGTGAGGGTGAGCTGATGCTGCACCGCAGCACGGTGCTGCGGATGCTGGGCCGCGAGGAGGAGGCGGGGCGGGCGCGGCTGCGGGGTGCGGCGCTCATCGGTGACGCGCCGGCCCGGCTGGGGCCGGGCCTGGTGCGGCGGCTGAGTGAGACGGAGGAGCGTTGAGCGGTCCGCGGTGGGTGACGGGTTTCCTGGATTCGCCGTCGCGGGTGGCGGAGCCGTTCTGGCGGGCGGTGACCGGGTCGGGGTTGTCGGCCCGGCGCGGGCCGGGCGGGGAGTTCGCGACGTTGCTGCCGGGCGACGGGGACGCGTACCTGAGGGTGCAGGTCGTCGGGGACGGCCCGGCGGACTGTCATCTGGATCTGCATGTGGAGGACGTGGCGGCGCAGGCGCGCCGGGTGGTGGGTCTGGGCGCGGACGTGGTGCTGGCCGACGGGGAGCTGGTGGTGCTGCGCTCGCCGGCGGGGTTGCGGTTCTGCCTGGTGCCGTGGCGGGGTGAGGCGGTGCGGCCGGCGGGCGGCCGGGCCCTGGTCGATCAGCTGTGCCTGGACGTGCCGCGCGCCGTCTTCGACGGCGAGGCGGATTTCTGGGCGGCGGCGACCGGCTGGCGGCGCCGTCCGGGCTCGCTGCCGGAGTTCGATTTCCTGGTACGCCCGGACGGGATGCCGCTGCGGTTGCTGCTGCAGCGGGTCGGCGGTGACCGGGCGGGGATGCACCCGGACCTGGCCTGCGACGACCGTCCGGCGGAGGTGGCGTGGCACGTCGGGCTGGGCGCGGTGGTGGTGTCGGCGGGCCCGCGGTGGACGACGTTGCGGGATCCGGCGGGCCGGTTGTACTGCGTCACCGACCGGCCGGTCGCGGGCTGAGGACACGGTCTGACCGCTGGGTCTGCGACCCTGGTCCGATGACCGTTCTGGGTATCCGGGCGCTCAACCGTGCGACGCTGGCCCGGCAGCTGCTGCTGGATCGCGCCGACCTGCCGGTCCTGGACGCGGTCGCGCACCTGTGCGGCCTGCAGGCGCAGGAGCCGCAGGAGCCGTTCGTGGGGCTGTGGTCGCGGCTGCGAGGCTTCGACCCGGCGGTGCTGTCGGGTCTGCTGGCCGAGCGGGGCGTGGTCCGGATCCATCTGATGCGGCGCACGATCCATCTGCTCACCGCCGCCGACACCCTGGCCTGGCGGTCGCGGCACGACCTGATGCTGCGCCAGCGGGTGCTCGGCGTCTACCGCGGTGAGCTCGCCGGGGTGGACCTGGCCGAGCTCGCGGCGGCGGGCCGGGAGGTGTTCGCCGACGGCGAGCCCCGCACGATGTCGGAGCTGGCCCGGGCGCTGGGCGAGCGGTGGCCGGCGCCGGGCCCGCGGGCGCTCGGCGAGATGGTGATCGGTGCGCTGGTCCCGGCGGTGCAGCTGCCGCCGCGCGGGTTGTGGCGGGTCCGCTCGGGTGCGCGCTACCTGCCGCTGTCGACGTGGCTGGGCCGCGACGTCGACCCGCCGGCGCCGGACGGCGGGGATCCGGTCGGTGCGGTGCTGGTGCGGCGCTACCTGGCGGCGTTCGGGCCGGCCGCGACGGCGGACCTGCGGGCCTGGTGCGGCCTGGCCGGGCTGCCGGCCGCGGTCGCGGCGGTCCGCGGCGAGCTGGTCGCGTTCCGCGACGAGCGGGGCCGGGAGCTGCTGGACCTGCCCGGCGCGCCGCGCCCCGACCCGGACACGCCCGCGCCGGTGCGGTTCCTGCCGGCGTTCGACAACGCGCTGCTGGGGTACGCCGAGCGCGGCCGGATCGTCGACCTCACCGACCGGGGCCTGTCGGTCGCCGGTCACCGCGTCGTGCTGGTCGACGGCCGGGTCGCCGCGACCTGGAACAACGTCGAGGACGGCACGGTGACGGTCGCCCCGCTGCGCGAGCTGTCGCCCGCCGAACGCGACGGCGTGGCCGAGGAGGGCGAGGAGCTGGCGTCGTTCCTGTCCGAGGGCGACAGTCGACGGGTGCGGATCGTAGCCTCGTCGCCATGATCGAACGGGTGAGGGTCGCGGTTGTCGGGGTCGGGAACAACACGTCGGCGCTGGTGCAGGGCATCGCGTACTACCGGCAGGCGGAGGGGCTGGTCGGCGTCTGTAGTCCGGAGATAGACGGCTTCGGGGTCGGCGACATCGAGTTCGTCGCGGCGTTCGCGACCTCGCCGTCCAAGATCGGCAAGGATCTGACCGAGGCGATCTTCCTCGCGCCGAACAACTTCCCCCGGCTCGACTGCGAGCTGCCGCCGGCCGGCGTGCCGGTCACCGAGGGGCTCGTCGACGAGGGCGGGATCGACCGGGTCGCGGCGGTGCTCGCCCCGGCCGACGTCCTGCTCTACTCGGCGCCCAGCGGCCGGCCCGTGACCGCGCTGGCGTACGCCGAGGCGGCCCGGAGGGCCGGGGTCGCGTTCGTCAACACCACCAGCGACGCGGTCGCCCGGGATCCGCGGTGCCTGGCGCGGTTCGCCGCCGCCGGGGTGCCGCTCATCGGCGACGACCTGGCCAGCCAGTTCGGCACGTCGGTGCTGCACGACGCGCTGCTGCGGCTGCTCGCCGAGCGCGGGCTGACGCTGGTCAGCTCGTATCAGGTGAATCTCGGCGGCACCGAGGACTTCCGCAACCTGGTGGCCAACCCCAACACCAAGAACCAGTCGAAGCTGAACGCGCTGTCGTCGGCCGACAAGGTCGAGGTGGCGCCGCTGGGCTACCTGCCGCACCTGGGCTCGCAGAAGGTCGCCCACCTCAACCTGGAGGCGCAGGGCTGGGCCGGCACCATGGTGAGCCTCGACGTGAAGCTCAAGGTCCACGACCCGAGCGGCGCCGCCGGCGTCAACATCGACCTCGTCCGCATCGCCGCGGCCGCGAAGCGTGCCGGCCGCGGCGGCTACGCGGGCGCGGCGACCCCGCTGCTCAAGTCCCCGCCGGGCAAGCCCGTCTGACGTGCGGCCGGCCGGCAGGGATCGCTTGTCGGGCTACCGCAGCGCCGCCGCGAGGTCGGCGGCGGTGTCGAACGTCGGTGCGGCCCGTTCGGTCTGTTCCGCGTCGAGACGACATTGTCGGCGCGGGCCAGCATCTGCGTCGCGGTCTCGTGGTCGTGCTGCACCATCGCCAGTTCGGCGCGGTAGACGAGCACCTCCAGGTGTTCGACCGGGTCGTCGCCGTCCTGCGGGCGGGCCAGTGTGCTGTCGAGGATGCGCGCGGCCTGCCGGGCGTCGCCCTTGGAGTCGCCCAGCACGATGGCGTTCGCCAGAGCCTTGCCGAGCCGCCCGGCGGACGGCGTCGCCGGCGCGGGTGCGGCGGCGGGGTTCTGCACGACGCGGATCCAGTTGCCGCCCGGGTCGACGACGCTGAACCCGCCCATTCCGTCGTAGTTCTTCCGCACCCGGGGCCGGGTCATCCGCGGCGTCCCGGAGACGAGGACCTTGCCGTACGCGGCGCGCATGCCGGCGGCGAAGGCCCGGTGCAGTTCCCCGATGTCCGAGACCAGCACGAGGCAGGAGCCGTAGGACTGCTCCGGGTCGAACCCGGGCATCTCGAAGAAGTGCAGATTCAGATCCTCGCGTTGCAACGCCACGTGCGGGTTGGGTTTGCGCTGCTGGTAGGTGATGTGGAAGCCGAGTACCTGGTAGAAAGCGGCGATGTCGTCGATGGACGCGCACGGCAGCAGTGGAACGGTCACCTCGTTGGCCATGGCTCCTTCCTAGGCGCCGAGGTGCGCCGCTCGCACATGGAATTGGCCGATCGTCGCCGCCGGCCGTCCGATCGTCCGAGGTGGCCGAATCCTGCCGAGCGACACACCCCGCGAGCCGCCTGGTCCGCGGCGGCGCCGGGTGACACGCTGCCGGGTACCCCTCGTGTGACCTCATTGTCGGTGGGTACTGGTAGAACTACGGCATTGAAACACGCGTTCGAGGGACGCTGTGCGCGGTAACGACGAAGGGACGACCATGGCTACGGCGGCACGCACCGGTGCGCGAGGGCTCAGCACGGACGAGTTGCAGACGATCCGGGACGGGCTCGCGGCGGGCCGGCGGCCCCGGGTGATGTTCACCGAGTCGGCGGGGCAGATCGCCGGGCAGGTCGGCCAGGTGGTGGCGCTCACCGACCCGGCCGAGTCCGACGAGTGGGTGGTGGTGCGGTTCGGCCGCGACGAGCTGCCGTTCTCCCCCGGCGACCTGCAGGTGGCGCCGAAGGGCCCGGTGAAGAAGGCCGCTCCCCCGGTCCCGGAGCAGACCCGGGCCGAGCCGGAGTTCGTCATGGACAAGCCGCTGCCGGCTCCCCCGCCGCCCGCGGCGCCCGCGCCCACGCCGTCGGCGGCGACGGGTGCGACGGCTCCGGCGCCGCGCAAGGCGCCGGGCCGGGTCGCCAAGCCGAAGCCGCCGCCGGGCCTGACCGTGACGCTGGCCTACACCGACGGCGAGTGGACGATCGCCGCCAACCAGGGCACGAAGTCGCTGGCGAAGCCCTACGTGGTCAAGCCGTCCGAGGCGATGAAGATCGTGCAGCTGGTCGATGTGCCCGGGGTGCAGGAGGCCGTCGAGCAGATCGTCTCCGCCGAGCGGGCCGAGGCGGAGCAGCAGGCCGAGCGGCTGCGGGCGGAGCTGGCCGAGATCGAGGCCCGGCTGGCGGAGTTACGCGACGCGGGCTGAGCCCGGCATGCGATCATGGCGCCCTGATGGACGTGTCATGGCGGGTGCCCTGGGTGTGGCGGGCGATGCTGCGGTTCTCCCGGATGCTGGTGCCGATGATCTGCCGGCTGCGGGTCTCCGGTGAGGTGCCGCCGGGGCTGCGGCACGGCCCGCTGATCCTCGCGGCCAACCACGTCAGCCCGGTCGACCCGGTGGTGATGGCGGCGGCGTGCAGCATCGCCGGGATCGCGCCGCGGTTCATGGCGACCGGCGGGTTGTTCAGCGCGCCGGTCGTCGGAGCGGCGATGCGGGCGGCCGGGCACCTGCGGGTCGACCGGCACACCGCCCAGGTCACCGAGGCGCTGCCGAACGCGGCCGACGCGCTGCGGGCCGGTTCGGTGGTGCTGGTCTACCCGGAGGGCCGGATCGGGCTGGACCCGTGGATGTGGCCGGAGCGGGGCAAGACCGGCGTGGCGCGGATGGCGGCGATGTCCGGGGCGCCGGTGATCCCGGTGGCGCAGTGGGACACCCACCGGGTACTGCCGTACACGGCACCGGTCGGGATCGTCGGTTCGGTGCTGCGGGCGATCCGGCACCGGCCGGTGGTGTACGTGCGCTTCGGCGAGCCGGTGGACCTGTCCGGACTGACCGGCACGGACGGCGCGCGGGCGATGCGGGCCACCGACCGGATCGTGGAGGGCATCGCCCGCACCCTCGAACCGCTGCGCGTGGACGAGCCGGAGCTGCCGCGCTATGTGGACCGCACCCGGCCGGTGGACATGGCCCGGGTCCGCAAGCGCCGCTCAGCCGGGCTTGAGCAGGGCTAGCTGCGTCAGCAGCTGCACCAGCCGGTACGCCTCCGTGATGTCGGCCGCGGTGAACGCGACGGTGCGGGCGCCCGGCGCCCGGGTCACCCCGGGGATCAGCACGGCCAGGTCGACGGTGTACGGCCCGTACAGGTCGACCTCGACCCGGACCGGCCCGGTCGCCGTCACCAGCGGCACCTGGTCGTGGCGGCGCACCGCCTTGGCGGCGGCCCGGTGCACCTGGTCGCGGGCCTCGTCGGGGTGCAGGGCGACGGCGGCGGCCTGGCCGAGGGCCCGCTTGACGGCGACGGTCAGCGCGGCCGGGACGAGGTCACGCAGCTCGGCGCAGGCGGCGTCGTCGCCGGTGATCAGCACGACCGGGGCGCCGTGGAAGCCGGCCAGGGCCGCGTTCAGTCCGATCTCGCCGGTCGACCGGCCGTCGAGCCGCACGTCGAGGATCCCTGGGCCGATGGTGTGCGCCAGCACGCCCGGCCCGCTGCCGGCGCGGGCGTGGTAGCCGACGAACAGCACCGCGTCGGTGTCGTCGTCGAGCCCGGCGAGCATGCCCAGCGGCCGCGGCCGGCCCCGCACCAGCCGCGCGCGGCGGTCGAGCTCCTCGGGCAGCAGGTTGCGGAAGGACCCGTGCGCGTCGACGACCAGCACTTCGGCGGCGGGCACGGCCTCGAGCACACCGGCGACGGCGGCGTTGACCTCGGCGGTCATCCGGGCCCGGCCGCGCTCGTAGTCGTAGCCGCCGGGGTTGGTCTCGGTGGGATGCACGATCCCCGAGATCCCCTCCATGTCGGCAGAGATCAGCACCTTCATCGCAGAGCACCTTAAACGGTCGATCGACCCCTTGAACAGCCGCCGCGTCGGGCCGGCTTCCGCGGTCGCGTGCCCGCCGCTACAGTGGCGCCCGTTCAAGATCATCTTCGGGCAGGGGTTGCGGGATGCGGGTACGACGTCTGATGGCCACCGGCGCGGCGATCCTCATCGCCGTCGGCGGTGCCGGCTGCTCCGCCGGGGGCCGGAGCGCACCTGCCGCCACCCGGGCGCCGGCTCCGATACCGTCCGATCCGTCTGCGGTGGTCGCCGCGGCGAAGGCCCGGCTCGGCACGGAGTCGGCACGGTTCGCGCTCGACTCCGGGTTCGACGACATGGCGTTCACCGGCGTGGTGAACGCACAGACGAAGGCCTGGGAGATCGTCGGCCCCGAATGGACCATCCGCCGGGTGGGAACCGATGTCTACGTGCGGGCGAGCGGCAAGACCCTCGAAGGCCTGCCCCTGTTCCAGTCCCGCGAACGGGTCGCCGCGGGCGGCTGGGCACGGACCCGCCTGCCGCGGGGGTCGCAGTACTCGTTCCTGTTCAACGATCGGTTCCCGTGGAACGGTGCCGACAACCCAGGGCTCGCCACGGATCTCACCCGGGTCGGTGGGCGTTCGTTCTCCGGCCGGGCCGTCGTGCCCGCGAAGGACGCCGGCGCGACCGCGGCGCCGGTGACGATCGACTTCGACGTGGACGAGCAGGGACGCTTCGTCAAGATAAGCTCCGGCGCCGAGATCGCGCGGGCCGTCTTCACCTTCTCCGATTTCGGGACGGCCGCCGACATCACCGCGCCGCCGCCGCAGGACGTGGCCGACGAGAGCTCCCCGTTCCTCGCCTTGATGCCGGTGTTCTGAGCCCGGTCACTCGTACCGGTACTTGAGGGCGTCGGCCTCGGTCTGCTCGATGTCGGCGATGGTCAGGTCCGGCAGCCGCAGCTGGGCCAGGGTGACCTCGGCCGAGGTCGGCTGGGCGTCGGCCGGCAGCCACTGCTCCGGCTTCCAGACCCCGCCGCGCAGGAACGACTTGGGGCAGTGCGGGTAGACCTCCTCGATGCCCACCACGAGCGCGCTGGCCGGCGGCTTGCCGACGGCGGTCAGCTGCGACAGCAGGTCGGGCCGGGTGGAGACGCAGGCCCGGCCGTTGAGCCGCAGCGTCGTGGGACGGCCCGGGATGACGAACAGCAGCGCGGCCCGGCCGGTCGCGATGACGTTCTGCAGGGTGTCCAGGCGCTTGTTGCCGGTCGCGTCCGGGATCGCCACCGTCCGGGCGTCCAGGACGGCGACGAAGCCGGCGGGGCCGCCGCGCGGGGAGACGTCGAAGTTGCCCTCGGCGTCCGCGCTGGCGACCAGGACCAGCGACGCGCAGCCGATCAGACGCCGGGTCTGCTCGGTGAGCTCGGTCAGCTGTTTGCGCACGGCGGCCTCGCCGGGCAGGTCGTAGACCCGGCGCAGCGCCTCGGAGTCGGGCACGGCGTCCAGGCGCAGCGAGTCGAAGGCACTGGCGGCGACGGTCTGCTCCATCCACCGACCCTAATGGACCTGTGCTGGCTAGGATCGGGTGCATGGCGCTCTCTCCGGAGGAACGTGAGCAATTCCTGGCCGAGCCGCACATCGGCGCGCTGTCGGTGCTCGAGCGGCCGGATCGTGCACCGCTGACCGTGCCGATGTGGTACCAGTACAGCCCGGGCGGCGAGCTGTGGGTGTCGACCGAGCTCGCCTCGCGCAAGGCCCGGGCCATCGCCGCCGCGGGCCGGTTCAGCCTCATGGTGCAGCGGACCGACCCGACGATCCGCTACGTGTCGGTCGAGGGTCCGGTGGTCCGGACCGGCGCGGGTGGCGGCGAGGCTTCGCGGGAGCTGGCGGCGCGCTACCTGCCGCCGGACAAGGTCGACGGGTACCTGGAGTTCGAACAGACGCAGGTCGGCGAGATGGTCGTCATCCACATGCGCCCGGAGCACTGGCTGTCCGCCGATCTGGGTCAGATCTGACGGCAGCGGCGGCTCAGCCGGGGGTGCGGCGCTGGCGCAGGTAGGCCAGGACCGCCTCGCGGGTGGTGCGGACGCCGAACATCGCGCGGGCCTCGGCGATCCGCCGGTTGGCGGTGCGCAGCGACAGGAACTCCGCCGCGGCCGCGGCCGCGATCGTGTCGCCGGCGGCGAGCCGGTCCAGCAGGGCGCGCTGCTCGGGTACCAGGTCGGCGACCATGTCGCCGCCGTCGGCCGGGGAGTTCGGGCCGCCGGGGCCGAGCTGCACGGTGCCCAGCCGGCTCAGGTCGTCGATCAGCGCGCGGCCCACCGGCGTCTCGGAGTCGCAGACGGCCACGATGCCGGCGCCACGGGCGGCGGCCAGCACCGCCAGTTGCAGGTTCTCCAGGTCGGTGATGCGGCCGTGCAGCACCAGCCGCGCCGAGGTGACGTCCCAGGACGGGTCGGGCAGCGCGAAGCCGGCGCGGACGGTCCAGCCGTCGCGGGTCAGGCGGCGCACGACGGTCTCGGCGTCGGCGCCGGAGGCGACGACGTGGCGGGGGGCGTCGGGCTGTCGGGTCAACGGCCTTCCTCGCGCTCGGAGTGTGTCTCGGACGCTTCGATCTGGGTCAGGGCAAGCGCGGCCGCCTCGGTGCGGGTGCGGGCGCCGAGCTTGCGCATGCCGGCCCGGATGTGGGTGTCGACGGTCTCGGCCGAGATGCCGAGCTGGCCGGCGATGCGGCGGGTCGGCTCGCCCGCGGCGACCAGCCGCAGCACGTCGGTCTCGCGGCGGGTCAGCCGGCTGCCCGAGCGCGGGCTGCGGGTGTCGCGGTGCACGTGGTGGCGGCGCAGGCCACGGCGGGCCCGGCCGGCGAGCACGACCAGGCCGGCGGTGTCGGCGAGGTGTTCGGCGCGCAGCAGGGCCGCGACGGCGCGTTCCGGGTCCTGCTCGTGCAGGCCGGCGGCGAGCAGGCAGCGGATCTCCTCGCGCAGGGCGACGCCGGTCCAGGTGTCGGCGGCCGCGGCGAAACCGGTGCCGGTCGCCCACGCGGTCAGCGTGCGGCGGGCCGCGGTCGGCAGGCCCGCGGGGATCTCGGGTGCGGGGGTGTCCAGGTCGAACGCCGACGCGTACGCGGCCCGGGCGGTGGCGCCGCTGTCGTAGGCGGCCCAGCGGGCGGTGATGTGCCGCAGCCCGGTGAGCAGGCCGGCGGTGGTGGTGCCGGACGGCTGGGCGGCCCGGTCGGGCTGGCCGTCGAGCCAGGCGGCCTCGCGCGCCACCCAGGCGGTCGCCGGGTGCCCGTCGGGGGTGGCGAGCCGGCCGCGGGCGGCGGCGAGCAGGCCGGTGTCGGCCTCGACCAGGGCGGTCGCGGCGGTGGCGTAGCCGCGGGCGTCGGCGGGCAGGGCCCGGTCGGTGAGGTCGGCGGCGCGGCGCAGCGCCCGGTCGGCGGCGTCGCGGGCCGGCATCGACTCCGCGTCGATGGCGGCGAGCGGGTCCGCCGCGGGCGCGGGTTCGCGGGCCGCGGCCGCCGACGCGGCGATCATCGCGCCCTGCAGCACCTCGGCCCAGTCGCACACCGCCAGAAACCGGGTCTGCCAGCTGTACGCGAGGTCGGCGGCGCAGGCCGCGGCCGCGTCCCGGGCCACCGTCGCGGCCTGCGCCAGCCGGCCGTCGGCGACCAGGTGCTCCACCAGCAGCCAGGCGCTCCACCGCCCGGCCAGCCGGTCGGTGCCGGTGCCGGCGGCGGCCGCCAGCTCGGTGTCCCAGCCGGGTACCCGGTGCGCGGCGCGGACCGCGGCCAGGGCCGCGGCGACGCCCGGCGGCGGCGCCGGGTAGCGGGCCGCGATCTTCTCCGCGGCGTCCAGGGCGCCGGCCGGGTCCGCGGCCAGCTCGGCCAGCAGCAGGATCCGGTCGCGGGCCGCGACCACGGTGCCGCCGGCCGCGTCCGGCACCGGGCGCACGGCGGCGCGGGCGCCGGCCGGGTCGCCGGCCTGCAGCAGGGCCTCGCCGCGCAGCACGTCGGCCTCGACGCCGAGCGGGCCCGGCGTGGTCAGCACCCGCGCCGCCGGGTGTGGCCGGCCGGCGGCCAGCAGCGCGTCGGCGGCCGCGATCCGCACCCGCGGGCCGACGGTGACGCCGGGCAGTTCGCAGGCGAACAGCAGCAGCCCGGCGCGGTCGCCGCCGGGCTTGTCGGCGGCGGTCAGCGCCCGCCGGTACGCGCCCGCGTGGTCGCCGGCCGCGGCCAGGTGCCGGGCCGCCTCCGCGTCGGGGGCGCGCTCGGCCAGGGCGCGGTGCAGGTCGGTGCGGGCCGCCGCGTCGAGCAGCCCGGCGGCGGTCTCGGCGAAGTACGCCGACACCGGGGCCAGCCCGTCGTCGCCGTCGACGACGAGCCCGGCCTCGAGCAGCTCGGCGGCGCCGGGGCCGAGCAGGGCGGCGGGTGCGGGCCGGCCGAGCAGCCCCAGCGCGGCGAGGGCGGTGCGGGCGGGCCGGGGCAGGTCGGCCAGGGCGGTCGCGATCGCGTACGCGACCTGGTCGATGTCGGTGTCGGGTGCGCCGCGGCCGGCGCCGGCCTGCCGGGACAGGGCGGTGACCGCCAGGGGGTTGCCGCCGGCGCGGCGTACGACGGCGGCCAGGGCGTCGTCGGTGAGCTGGCCGCCGACGCGGCGGGCCAGGTCGGTGGCGGTGACGGTGTTCAGCGGCGGCACGTCGAGCCAGGCGGTCGCGGCCGAGCGCAGCGCCGCGACCGTCTCCTCGTCGAGGCGGTGCGGTGCGCGCAGGGCGACCAGCACCCGCACGTTCCGGGCCAGGTGCGGCAGCGCCGCGAGGGTCGCCGGGTCGGCGTACTGCAGGTCGTCGAGGATGAGCAGCCCGCCGCGGACCCGGGAGCGGACGGCCTCGGCGAGCAGCGGCACGTCGTGGGTGGGCAGCCGGGCCTTGACGGCCCGGGACAGGGCCAGCGCCGGTACGGCGGCCAGCATCGCCAGGCCGCCGCCGGCGTGCACCGGGCCGGGCGCGACGGCGGCGATGCGCCGCAGCAGCGTGCTGCGCCCGGAGCCGGGCGCGCCGGTGAGCATGACGAGGCCCGGGCGGCGCACGTGCGCGGCGGCCAGCCCGGCCAGGTCCTGCTGTGCCACCGGCATCCCCTTGTCCCGATGCCCGCCGACCGGGTCCGTGCCCGGCTGGCACGAACACGGGATCTGCGTCGCCTCGTCGGTCCGTAGTCTGTGGTGCGGCAGGCATCCCGCCCTGCCCGCGAACGGGAAGGGTGGCGACTGTGTCCAGGACGTCGGCCGCGGTCAGCACATTCTCGCTGACGGTGTGCTCGGCTGACGAGTCATGACCGTCGGCCCGCTCTCCGCCCGCGTAGCTACCCTCTGTGACGAAATCGTGGCGCGGGTCGGTCCGCACGCCGGTGGCCAGGCGCTTCAGGTCCGTGATCGGTTGTCCGAACCCTTACGCGTCGCAATCGCCGGTCGGCTGAAAGCCGGAAAGTCGACACTCGTCAACGCGCTCATCGGGCGCCGGGTGGCCCCGACGGCGGTCGGTGAGTGCACCCGGGTGGTCACCCGGTTCCGCTACGGCAGCGCCGACCGCGTCGACGTGGTGCGCCGCGACGGCACCCGCTCGAGCCTGCCGCTGGGCGACGACGGCATGATCCCGCAGCGGCTCGGCGTCGGCGCCGCGCGGATCGCCTATGTCGACGTGACGCTGACCAGTGAGAAGCTGCGCGACCTGACCGTGGTCGACACGCCGGGCCTGGCGTCGACCGACACCGGGGTCAGCGCCCGGGCCGCGGCCGAGCTCGGCGAGAGCACCGCGCCGTTCGACGCCGACATCGACGCCGACTCCGCCTCCGAGGTCGCCGCCGCCGAGGCCGTCGTCTACGTCTTCACCCAGGCGGTCCGCGCCGACGACGTGCGCGCACTGGAGGCGTTCCGCACCGCGTCGGCCCGGCTGGCCAGCAGCCCGATCAACGCCCTGGGGGTGTTCGGCAAGGTCGACACCCTGGTCGGCGGCGCCGCGGATCCGTGGCCGGTCGCCGGGCCGCTCGCCGAGCAGCAGGCGGCGCTGCTGGCCCGTACCGTGTCGGAGGTCGTGCCGGTGGTCGGCCTGCTCGCCGAGACCGGCGAGGCCGGGCGGCTCACCGCCGCCGACTGCGCCGCGCTGCGGACCCTGTCCGCGCTGCCCGCCGACGAGCTGCGGGTGCTGCTGGCCTCGGTGGACCTGTTCCGGACCCGGCCCGCGCCGGTCGGCGCGCAGCACCGCGAACGGCTGCTCGGGCTGCTCGACCTCTACGGCGTCGGTTTCGCGTGCTCGCAGCTCGCCGCCGAGCCGCGGCTGGGCACCGGCGAGCTGGTGCGCCGGCTGGTCGGCGCGTCGGGCTTCCCCCGGCTGCGCAACACCCTGGAGCAGACGCTGCGCTGGCGCGCCGACGCGATCAAGGCCGGCTGGGCCCTGGCCCGGCTGGAGCGCATCGCCGGCCACGAGGGCGACCCGCGCGACCGGGAGGCGCTGCGCGACGCCACCGAACGGCTGCTGCGTGAGCCCGCCTACCACCGGCTGCGGCTGCTGGAGGTGGCGCAGCGGGTCGCGACCGGCGCGGTGCCGCTGCCGGCCGCCTGGGAGCGGGAGCTGACCCGGCTGGCGACCTCCGAGGACCCCCGGTGGATCCTGCGGCTGCCGGACGCCGCGACCGACGAGCTGAGCGCCGCCGCGGTCGAGGCCGCCAACCGGTGGCGGGTGTACGCGGTCGCCGGCGCCGGCCCGGCGCAGTCGCGGGTGGCGCAGGTCGCGCACCGCGGCTTCCACCTGCTGGCGCAGGCCGTCCGGGAGCAGGCCGGTCAGGGGCGGCCGCGGTGAGCCTGGCCAAGGACCTCGACCTCGCCGTCCGCGACGCCCTGGCCGCGGTGCGCACCGCCGACGCCGACGCGGGCGCGGAGCTGGCCGAGCGGCGCCGCAGCCAGCTGACCCGGCCCGTGATCGTGCTCGTCGGCGAGACCAAGCGGGGCAAGAGCTCGCTGCTCAACGCCCTGCTCGGGGTGCCCGGCCTGTCACCGGTCGACGCGGCCGTCGCGACCGCCGCCTACCTGCACTTCTCCCCCGGCACGCGCGCGTCGGCGGCCGCGTACGTGCCGGGCGCGCCCGAGCCGGTGCCGGTCGACGTGGCGCGGCTCGCCGACTGGGCCACCGGCGGTGAGCCGCCCGGCGGGGGCCGAGCGCCCCGGCGCCTCGAGGTCACCCACCCGGCGCCGCTGCTGCAGTACACCAGCCTGCTGGACACCCCGGGCGTCGGCGGGCTCGACCCGGCGCACACCGCCGTCGCGCTCGACGCGGTCGAGCGGGCCACCGCCCTGCTGTTCGTCGCCGACGCGTCCGCGCCGCTGTCGCAGCCGGAGCTGGACTTCCTGTCGGCCGCCAGCGAGCGCGTCGACGCGGTCGTGTTCGCCCTGACGAAGATCGACGCGTTTCCGGGGTGGCGCAGCATCGCCGAGGACAACCGGGCGCTGCTGCGCGCCCGGGCGCCGCGGTTCGCCGACGCGCCCTGGTTCCCGGTCTCGGCGCGGCTGGCCGAGCTGGCGCTGAGCATGCCCGCCGGCGAGCAGGCCGCGCTGGTCGGCGCGGCCCGCATCGCCGAGCTGCAGCACGCCCTGGTCGAGCTGGCCGGGCGCGGCCACCAGCTGCAGCTGGCCAACGTGCTGCGGGCCGCCCGCAGCGACCTGGCCCGGCTGGAGGCGGCCGCGGAGGCCCGGCTGCGGGCCAGCGACGCCGACCCGGCCGAGGTCGCCCGGGTACGCGCGCAACGCTCCGCCCTGGCCGCCCGCAAACGCACCGAGTCGCGGCAGTGGGCGCTGCTGCTCAGCGCCGAGACGCAGCGGGCCCGGGTCGAGGTCGTCGGCCTGCTGCGCACCCGCGTCGCCGCCGTGCAGCAGGAGTTCGGCGCCCGCATCGACGCCGCCCGCGGCGAGGCACTGGCCGCGCTGCCGGACCAGGTCGACGCCGAGCTGCAGGCGGTGGCGGTGCGCCTCTCCGACGACCTGCGGGCCACGTTCCGGCAGGTCGGCGAGCGGGTCCTGGCCCAGGTCTTCGACGACGAGGAACTCGCCGCGGTCCTGGACCGGCTCAACGCCACGCTGCGGCACGCCCTGGCGGGCGGCCCGGCCCGGGACGGCTCCGGCGACAACATGCTGATCGTGCTGTCGGCTGGCGGGATCGCGTTCATGGCCGGCCGCGGCGCGGTCCTGGGCGCCTCGGCGTTCGGGATCGGCTCCGCCGTCGCCGGCGGGCTGCTGATCCCGGTCGCCGGGCTCGGCCTCGGCCTGGCCGCGGGCGGGTTCGTGCTGTACCGCCGGCGGGTGCAGTCCGACCGCCAGCAGGCCCGCGCCTGGCTGCGCGAGGTGCTGGGCGAGGCCCGCGCGGCCCTGTCCGACGAGATCTCCTACCGGTTCACCGACCTGCAGTACGCGCTCGGCGTCGCCGTCGACGACGCGGTCGAGCGGCGGCTGCGCGAACTCGACGCGCACATCGCCGACATCGACGCGGCGGTGGCCGAGGACGCCGCGGGCCGGGCCCGGCGCCGGGCCGGGGCCAACGCGGACCTGGCCGGCGTCCGGGCACAGCTCAGGCAGGTCGACGACGTACTCGCGCGGGCGCGCACCCTGGCGCCCGTGCCCGCCGAAATTTCTCAGGAGCTGACGTGAGCGACGAACACGGCTGGGCGGACTTCCACGACCCGGACGATCACTCCGATCCGGGCGCCGGGCACGACGACTTCACGCCGTCGCACGAGCCGGTCGCCGACGACGGCCCGTTCCACGACGACCTGTTCGGACACGACGACCTGGCACCGCACGACGCCGGCGGCGACGCGGACCTCGACCTCGACACCGACGGCGGGTGGGACGACGTGCACGAGCCGGGCACCGGCCACGACGACGACGCGGCCGACCACGGCGTCGTCGACGTCAGCGACGGCCACGGCCTCGGCCCGATCGGCGCCGACCCGGACGCGGCGCCGGACACCGAGCAGGTGAGCGTGTTCCCGCCGGTCGTCGACGTCGGTGCGCTGCCCGAGCCGGTCGACGGCTGGCCCTGGATCGACACCGGCAGCCTGGGGCTGTACCACGCGGGACCGGTGGACACCGGCGCGGACGCGGCGGTGCCGGCGCAGGACCTGGCCGCCTACGCGGCGCAGGATCTGCCGCCGGGCGCGGACCCGTGGGCGGCGCTGGCCGACTCCGACGACCCGGCGACCAGCACCCTCGCGAAGTGGTGGAACCAGCCGGATTGATCGACGCGTCGGCGTACCCCGAAAGGGCTTCGGGATGGCATCATCAGCGCGCCATCCCCGACGCCGCGCAGGAGCCCGCCCATGACCGCCACCACCGCCCCGGCGAGCACCCGCCGCGAACGCACCGGCTGGTACTTCTACGACTGGGCCAACTCGGCCTTCTCCACCACCGTCATCACGGTCTTCCTGGGCCCGTTCCTGACCAGCGTCACCGAGCAGGCCGCCGGGTGCGCGCTGGGCGCCGACGAGTGCGACGGCCGGGTGCACCCGCTGGGCATCACCATCGCCGCCGGGTCGTACTTCCCCTACCTGGTGTCGCTGTCGGTGCTGCTGACCGTGTTCGTGCTGCCGGTGATGGGCGCGATCGCCGACCGCGCCGAGCGTAAGAAGCCGCTGCTGGCGGCGGCCGCGTTCGTCGGCGCGGGCGCGACGGTCGCGATGGCGTTCGTGACCGGCGAACGGTACCTGCTCGGCGGGCTGCTGTTTATCATCGCCAACATCGCGTTCGGGGCGTCCGTGGTCGTCTACAACTCGTTCCTGCCGCGGCTGGCCGGGCCCGACGACCGCGACGAGGTCTCCAGCCGCGGCTGGGCGCTGGGCTACCTCGGCGGCGGCGTCCTGCTGCTGATCAACCTGGGCGTGGTCATGGCGCTCAGCGTCGACGGCGACCACCAGCGCACCCTGGACCTGGCCCGCTGGTCCATCGTGTCCGCCGGCGTCTGGTGGGCCGCGTTCACCCTGCTGCCGCTGCGCTGGCTCAAGGAGCACCCCGCCGCCGAGGTGGCCCGCCCCGGCCAGAGCGGCAACGTGTTCACCGACGGGTTCCGCCAGCTCGGGCACACCATCCGCAGCCTGAAGGCGTACCCGCTGACGCTGGCCTTCCTGGGCGCGTACCTGATCTACAACGACGGCATCCAGACGGTGATCTCGCTGGCCAGCCAGTTCGGCACCGAGGAGCTGCACCTGGAGCAGAGCGCGCTGATCGTGACGATCCTGATCGTGCAGTTCCTGGCGTTCGGCGGCGCGCTGCTGCTGGGCGGCCTGGCCACCCGGATCGGCGCCCGCAAGACGGTGCTGATCGCGCTGGCGCTGTGGCTCGGCGTCATCCTGGCCGCGTTCTGGCTGCCGGAGGGCGAGCCGGTGCCGTTCATGCTGCTCGGCGTCGGCATCGGCCTGGTGATGGGCGGCAGCCAGGCGCTGAGCCGGTCGCTGTTCAGCCAGCTGATCCCCGAGGGCCGCGAGGGCGAGTACTACGGCTTCTACGAGATCAGCGACAAGGGCACCAGCTGGCTCGGCCCGCTGGCGTTCGGGCTGGTGTTCCAGCTGACCAACAGCTACCGCATCGGCATCGTGTCGCTGGTGGTGTTCTTCGTCGTGGGTGGCATCCTGCTGGCATTGGTCCCGATGCGCCGGGCCATCGTCGCGGCCGGCAACACCCCGCCGCGGCTGCTGTAACGCTTACCCCCGGGGGGCCGGATGGACATCGTGATCGACGCCGGCTCGGCGGTCCCGCCGTACGAGCAGGTGCGGACGCGGATCGCCGAGCTGGCCGCCCGGGGTGTGCTCGCGGCCGGCACCCGGCTGCCGCCGGTGCGCCGGCTCGCCGCCGAGCTGGGCCTGGCCGCGAATACGGTGGCCCGCGCCTACCGCGAGCTGGAGCAGGCCGGCCTGGTGGAGACCCACGGCCGGGCCGGCACGCTGATCACCGCCCGGGCCGCGGGCACCCCGGAGCAGGCGCAGCGGGCCGCTCAGCGCTACGCCGAGCAGGCGACGGCGCTCGGGGTGTCCCCGCAGGCGGCGCTGGAGCTGGTCCGCGCCGCGCTGCGGCTGTGACCCTGACGCACATCACATTGCAGTTGCATTGTAAACGCGCTACCGTCGTAGCCATACAGTCGTATTGCATTCGGGCGCCACGCCTCCCACTACAAGGACGGCCATGAGCCAGACCAGCACCCCCACCCGGAGGACCGTCGGCCCACTGCTGCGCCGCGCGGCCGAGATGGAACGAGCCGCCTGGCACAGCCTGTACGTGTGGCTGCGGCGCCGGCCGCGGGTGTCGGACCCGGGCGACGCACCGTTCGCCTACGTGGGTGTGATCAAGCCGATCCTCGGCACCTTCATCGCGCTGTCCGTGGTGGAGATCCCGATCTTCGATGTCGTCGTCACCCACGTGGTGCCGTGGCACCCGGCCCGGTGGATCGTGCTCGGGCTCGGCGTCTGGGGTCTGCTGTGGATGCTCGGCTTCCTCGCCACCTTGACGGTGCACCCGCACATCGTCGGCGACCGGGGCATCCGGGTGCGCCACGGGGCAAATGTCGACTTCACCGTGCCGTGGGACGAGGTCGCGTCGGTATCCAAACGCTACCGCTCGGTGCCGACCAACAAGTCCGTGCAGTTCGAGGTACACGACGGACGCCGGGTGCTGAACGTCGCGGTCGGCAAGCAGACCAGCATCGACGTGCGGCTGCGCCGCCCGCTGACGTTCGACCTGCCGACGGGGCCGAGCGAACCCGTCGACGAGATACGGATCTACGCCGACGACGCCGACGGATTCCCCCGCGCCCGCCTGGCCGCCGCCACCGCCTAACCGAAAGCATCGGTACCGTGCCCAGGAAAGTCGATCATCAAGAACGACGGACGCTGATCGCCGATGCCCTCATGCGGGTCGCCGCGGAGCGCGGGCTGGAGGCGGTCAGCCTGCGCCACGTCGCCGCCGAGGCCGGCGTCTCGGCGGGCATGGTGCAGCACTACTTCGCCACCAAGGACGAGATGATGGCGTTCGCGATGGCCGTGGTCCGCGACCGCAGCCGAATCCGGGTCGCCGAGGCCATCGCTCGGCTGGGCGCCGCGCCACCGCCGCCGCGGCTGCTAATGCGTGCGTTCATCACCGCCGTCCTGCCGCTCGACGAGCAGAGCGGCGACGACGCCCGGGTGGCGCTGGCCTTCCTCGCCTACGCCGCGGTACACCCGGCGGCCGGGCTCCGCGAGGACACCGCCGAACTCCTGTCGTTCTTCGCCGGCCTGCTGCCCACCACCCCGGACGCCGGCACGGCCGCGGGCGGCCTGCTCGCCCTCATGGAAGGCCTCGGCCTCTACCTGATCAGCGGGCAGTACTCCGCGGGGCAGGCGCTGGCCGTGCTGGACGCGCACCTCGACCGGCTGTTCCCGGCTACTTCGGCTCGATGACGTTGGTGGCCAGCAGCACCATCAGCAGGGCGCCGAGCACCAGCCGGTAGGCGATGAACACGCTGTACGAGTGCTTGGCGATGAACTTCAGCAGCCAGGACACCGCGAACCAGCCGACGATGAAGCTGGTGATCAGGGCGACGATGGTGGGCCCCCAGCCGACGCCGCCGGAGATGTTGTCGAACTCGGTGACCGTCTGCAGCACGCTCGCG
Source organism: Actinoplanes sp. NPDC049668 (assembly GCF_044465445.1). Classification (NCBI taxonomy): domain Bacteria; kingdom Bacillati; phylum Actinomycetota; class Actinomycetes; order Micromonosporales; family Micromonosporaceae; genus Actinoplanes; species Actinoplanes sp. NPDC049668. The sequence goes on along the minus strand of NZ_JBITLR010000005.1, from coordinate 519,972 downwards.
CCCAGCAGCGCCGGGATGGACAGGAAGAACGACAGCCGGGTGACCGTCACCCGGTCGAAGTCGCGCAGCAGGCCCGCCGACATGGTGGCGCCGGAGCGCGACACCCCGGGGATCAGGGCCAGGCACTGCGTCACGCCGATGATCAGCGTGTCCTTCCAGGTGATGTCCTCCTCGTGGCGGATCTGGGTGGCGGCGTGGTCGGCGAACGCCATCACGCCGCTCCACAGCACCAGCGACCAGGCCACGAACCAGAGGCTGCGCAGCGTCGAGGTGATGGTGTCCTGGAACAGCAGCCCGACGATGCCGATCGGGATCGAGCCGAGGATCACCGCCCAGCCGAACCGGTAGTCGGGATTGTCGCGCTCTCCGGAGTTCAGCACCCCGCGGAACCAGGCCGGGACGATCCGGGCGATGTCCTTGCGCAGGAACAGCACCGTGGCGATGACGGCACCGGACTGGATGATCGCCGTGAAGGCCGTGATGTCCGGATCGTCGATGTCGTAGCCGAGCAGCTTCTCCAGGATGGTCAGGTGTCCGGTGCTGGAGATCGGGAGGAATTCGGTGAAACCCTCCACCGCACCGAGGAGCACTGCTTCGAAGATGTTCAACCCGACCCCGTCCAATATCCCGACCCGCTGACCGCGGTCGAGAATAGGCGGTCGGCCTAACCGGCGCCGCGCCGGACCCGCGCCGCGGCGATCGTGTAGGCCGGGTCCCGGTCCAGGTTGTGCCGGTCCCGGTCGTAACGGCGGGTGGTACGCGGGTCGGCGTGACCCATCGCGTCCTGCACATCCTCCAGCGGCACCCCCTCGGCGCGGGCGGTGGTGGCGAACGCGTGCCGCAGCGAGTGCGGCGACAGCCGGGCCCAGCCCTCGATGCCGGCCTCCCGGGCCAAGCGCCGCACCAGCCGGAACACCGAGTGCCGGTCGACGCGGGCCCCGCTGGCCGTCACGAACATCGGCCCGTCGACCCGGCCGGCCAGATAGGCGTCCAGCGCCGCCGCCGCGTACGGGGTCAGCACCCGCCGCCGCGGCCTGCCGCCCTTGCCGACGAACCGCACACTGCGGTGCCCGCGCTCCACGCCCAGGTCGGCGACGTCCAGGCCGACCAGCTCCCCCACCCGCAGGCCCAGGTCGGCGAGCAGCGCCACCACGGCCAGATTGCGCGCCGCGGCCGGCCCCGTCCCGGCCTCCGCGGCCGTGAGCAGCGCGTCGACCTCCTCCGGGCTCAGCCCGACGGTCGCCGAATGGTCACGCGAGACCGGCGGGCGGTCCGCGCCGCCGACCGGGTTCGCCTCCACCGCGCGCAGCTTGGCGAGGAAGTCGTACCAGCTCGACAGGCCCGACAGCTTGCGGGCCACCGACGCCGGCGCCAGCGGCCGCGCCTCCAGGCCCCGCGCGTAGGCGTTGACGTCCAGGAACGACGCGCGCAGCGGATCGAGGTCACGGGCCGCGCACCAGGCCAGCCACGCGGCGACATCACGCCGGTACGCGTCCCGGGTGTGCGCCGACAGCCGCCGGTTGCCCAGCCACGCCTCGGTGAACTCCTCGGCGCTGCCGCCGACGGCGAGCGCACCACCCTGTCGGGGAACCGGCGACGACATGCACCCCATCGTGTCAGCTCTGCCGCACCGCGCCGTCCGCGACATGCCAGGTACGGGTGTGCCCGACCCGGTCGGCGAAGTACCGGTCGTGCGTCACGGTCAACAACGTCCCCCGGTACGCCCGCAGCGCCTCCTCGACCACGTCGAGGGCGTCGAAGTCGAGGAAGTTCGTCGGCTCGTCGAGCAGCAGGATCCGGGCCGGGCTGTTCACCATCACGGCGAGCAGCAGCCGGCGCAGCTCACCGGCGGACAGCCCGCGTACGGCGGCACCCCACTGGTCCGGGCCGAACTGGTGCCCGGCCAGCAGCCGCTCGGCGTCCTCGGCGTAGACCGGCACCCGGGACCGGAAGAAGTCCAGCACGGTGGTGGCGGTACGCAGCCCGTCGGAGGTCTGCGGCAGCACCGCCAGGGGCACCCCGGCATGCTCGGCGATCGCCCGCAGCAGGGTGGTCTTCCCGGCGCCGTTACGGCCGGTGATCAGGATCCGGTCGCCGCGCCGCACATCCAGGTCGACGCCGTCGAGCAGCGTCCGGTCGCCGGCCTTGACCGTCAGATCCCGCACCGCCAGCACCACGTCACGGTCCTCACCGTCGTCGGCGGGAAATGCCAGGGTGAGCGGCGGGCGGGTCCGCGGCCGGGCGATCCACCGGGCGGACTCCATCTGCCGGCGCAGCCGCCGCTCGCGGGTCTTGGCCTTGCGCGCCACCTTCTTCGCGATCCGCCGCAGGTGCGGCGCCTCGACGCCGGACCGCACCGTCGTCTCGACGTGCCGGGCCTGCGCCAGGGTCTGCGCGATGTCCCGCTCCCAGCGGACCCGGTCCTTCTCCTGCGCCTCATAGTCCAGCAGCAGCCGCTGCCAGCGCCGGGTCTTCTCGGCCCGGTAGGCGCTATAACCCCCGCCCGGATAGTCCTGCGGCTGCTCGTGGATGCCGTCGAGCTCGATGACACGGGTGACGGTGGCGTCCAGGAACGCCCGGTCGTGGCTGACGGCCAGGACCCCGCCGGGGAAATCGCGCAGCCAGCCGGCCAGCCATTCGGCGCCCTCGGCGTCGAGGTGGTTGGTCGGCTCGTCCAGCAGCAGCAGGCCGGGCGCGTCCAACAGGGCGTGCGCCAGCAGCAGCCGGGCCTGCTCACCGCCGCTGACCTCGCGCAGGGCCAGGCCGGAAGGCAGGTGGTCGATGCCGAGCCGCCCGCGGATCTCGGCGAGGCGGGTCTCGGCGGTCCAGCCCCGCAGCGCCGTCCACCGCTCCTGAACCCGGCCGTACTCGGCCAGCACGTCGCCGCCGCGCTCGAGCGCGGCCTCCAACAGGCGCAGCCGGGCGGTGACCTCGGCGAGCTCGCCCAGGCCGGCGGTCAGGAAGTCACCGACGGTGCCGGCCGGGTCGGCGACCTGCTGCGGCACGTAGCCGACCCGCAGGCCGGGCCCGCGGACCACGGTGCCCGCGGTCGGCGGCAGGTCACCGGCGAGCACCCGCAGCAGCGTCGTCTTGCCGGCCCCGTTAGGGCCGACGACGCCGACCCGGTCGCCCGGGCGCAGGATCAGGTCGAGGTCGGCGAAGAGCGGCTCACCGTCGTGGGCGCGGCCGATCGAGACGGCTTTCAGCAAGGAGTCCTCCAGGTGCGGATACCGGTACGGACACGGCGACCCCGGCGCGCCACAACGGCGGCGCCTGCCAGGGTCGGGTCGGTATCACACGGAGGTGACTGCTCCTCATGGATCGGCGGTGGGCTCGGCGTCCACCATCGCGCGCCGGCGCCCGGACCGCAACCGGATTTCCCCACCACACGCGAAAGGGCCGGCACGCGGGGGCGTGCCGGCCCTTCTCACGACTCGCGGCTCAGGCGGCGTACGCGACCGACCGGTTCGTGCCGCGCACGTCGGTCACGGACAGCCGCGACGACATGGTGCTACGGCCGGCGATCTGCGCCGCGTACGCCGCCCGGCGCCGGGCGACACAGCCGTCGCCCCGGGCCGCGCCGAGGTCCTGCTGCTCCATGTGCGTGGTCAGGCCGTCCTTGAGCAGGGCCAGGGCCTCGGTGCGCAGCTGCGACACCCGCGACTCGGTGACACCCAGCTCGGCGGCGACCGCCGACAGCGGCCGCTCCTGCAGGAACGAGGTCTCGACGACGAACCGCAGCCGCTCCGGCAGCACCGAGACGGCGTCGTGCAGGTAGCCGATCCGCTCCCGGTGCAGCAGCATCTCCTCCGGGTTCAGCGAACCCTCGGTGACCATGTCCTCGGCCGTGCCGACGGCGAAGCCCTGCAGCGACAGCACGGCGGCGCGCTGCACGTCGTCGTCGACGTTGGAGAGCTCACCGACGCCGACGCCGAGCAGCTCGGCCAGCTCGGCCGGGGTGGGAGTACGGCCCAGCTGGGCGGTCAGCTCCTGGCGGGCGACCTCGGCCCGGCGGGCCCGGGCCCGCACCGAACGGCTGGCCCAGTCCATGCTGCGCAGCTCGTCCAGCAGCGCACCGCGGATCCGCACGGCGGCGAACCGGCCGAACGGGATGCCCCGCTCGGCGTCGAACGCCTTCGCGGCGGTCACCAGCGCGGCGTACCCGGCGGAGGCGAGATCGTCACGGTGCACGTGCGCGGGCACCTTGAACAACATCTCGCGAACCAGATGCCCGACCAGCGGCATGTTCTCGCGGATCATGTTCTCGAGCTCGCGACTGACGGTCTCGGTCTTCGCTGCCATTCGTGTGTTCCCCCCTCGCGTCCGTCTACCGGTGACGGCTCACCGGCTGACAGGGGGAACTTTTCGTTGCGCAGGGTGCGGGTTGCGGTCACTCTCGGTTGCCGCCCGGTTGCACCCGGAGAAACCCTAAGATCGGCGCACAGAAGGCGCACAGGAACGCCCTACGCGAGCAGCCAACCGTGATCAAGGGCCAGCCGGACCGCCTCGGCCCGGGTCCGCGCCCCGGTCTTACCGATCGCCGACGACAGGTGATTGCGCACCGTGCCCTCCGACAGGCGCAGCTCCCGGGCGATGTCCGCGACCGTGCCACCGTCACGCGCCGAGCGCAGCACATCACTCTCCCGCTCGGTCAACGGCGACTCCCCGTACATCAGCGACCGCGCGGCCAGATCCGGATCCACCACCCGCAGACCCTGATGCACCCGGCGCACCGCGTCGGCCAACTGCCGCGCCGGGGTGTCCTTGACCACGAAACCACTCGCGCCGGCCGCCATCGCCAGCCGCAGATAGCCCGCCCGGCCGAACGTCGTCACCATCAACACCCGGCACCCCGGCACCACCCGGCGCAGCTCCCGGGCCGCCGCGACCCCGTCCATCCCCGGCATCTCCACGTCCAGCAGGGCCACCTCGACACCGTGCTCGAGCACCGCCGCGACGACCTCGTCACCGCGGCCAACCTCCGCCACCACCCGCAGATCCGGCTCCATGTCCAGCAACGCCGCCATCGCGCCGCGCACCAGCGCCTGGTCGTCGGCGAGCAGCAACCGGATCATGACGGCACCTCCACGCGTACCCGGAAACCCGGCCGGTCCTCGCGCCGGCCGACCGTCAGCCGCGCGCCCAGCGCCTCCGCCCGCCGCCGCAGACCGGACAGCCCCTGCCCGTCGCCGGCCGCCGGGCCGTCACCCGGGCCGTCGTCGACGATCTCCACGCTGGCCGGCGACAGCCGCACCTCGCAGTGCCCCGCCCGGCTGTGCCGCACCACGTTCGTGACCGCCTCCCGGATCGTCCACGCGAACAACTCCCGGTTGCGGGTCGGCACCTCGTCCGCCGCACCCGGCAGCTCCGCGCGCACATGCGCCGCGGCGAGAGCCTCCCGGGCCGCCGCGATCTCACCCGGCAGCGAGATCCCCCGCACACCCAGCGCCGTCGCCCGCACATCCGACAGCGCGTCCCGGGCCAGCACCTCGAGATCCCGCAACTCCGCCCGGGCCTTCTCCACGTCGACATCCAGCAGCCGCTGCGCCAGCTCCGCCTTCACCGTCACCACCGTCAGCGAATGACCCAGGATGTCATGCAGATCGGCGGCGATCCGGGCCCGCTCGTTCTCCACCGCCAGCTCCGCCAGCTCCAGCTGCGCCGCCCGCAGCCGGTTCTGCCGCTCCGCGGCCATCCGGAAGGCACCGCTGGCCGCCGCGCCGAGCAGCACCGCCAGGCCGTAACCCCGGTCGTCCCAGCCCGGCACCCGCCACGCCAGCACCTCGGCCAGCACCACCAGCGCCGCCGCGAACGGCACCGCCTGACCCAGCGGCAACCCGATCATCGCTGACGCGCCGACGAACACCAGGCACGTCAGCGCGTGGAAACCGGCACCGGGCACCTGCGCCGCCGCCAGCCCCAGCAGCCCCAGCAGGATCAGCCACAGCCGCGGCACCGCGTACCGTGGCCGCGCACCGTGCCGGATCTCGCCGAGCCAGGCCACCAGCGCCAGATACAGCGCCGCGAACCCGGCCAGGGCCACCAGCCCCACATCGCGCTGCCAGCCGTCCGGCCGGTCCAGCAGCGCCCGCAGATTCTCGCCGAGATAGAACAGCCACACCGCGCCGAACAGCCACCCGAACCGGGCACGCTCACCCATGACGACGACGGTACCTACCCCTCAGACCCGCGCCGTGTCGCGCCGGAACCGCCACATCGCACCCGCCGCGAACAACGCCGTCCACGCCACCACGTTCAGCACCGCCACCGGCAGATTCCCGTCCCCGGTCAGCGGATACCGGGCGATCTCCCCGACGCCGTACACCGGGGTGAACCTCGCGATCGCCGCGAACGTGTGACCCAGCTGATCCACCGGCACGAACAGCCCACCCGCGAACGACAACACCGCCAGCGCCGGACCCAGAATCTGCATCACGTTCTCACTCGGCAGCAGATAACCCATGAACAGCCCGAACGCGGCGAACACCAGCGCACAGACCCAGGCGAGCAACCCGCACAGCACCCACGCCCGCGCCGGCAGCTGCGCACCCGAGACCGCGCCGACCGCGAACGCCACCACCACCGACACCGCGCCGATCACCATCGCGAGCACCAGCTTCACCGCCACGTACGCCGCCGGCCGCAACGGCGTCAGCCGCAACTGCCGGCTCCAGCCCGCCGCCCGCTCGATCGACACCATCGCCCCGCCGCTGGTCGTCGCCAGCATCGCCCCGTACACGGCCATGCTCACCAGGATGTAACCGGTGACGTTGCCGCCGCCGACCCGCTCCGCGCGCGCCCCCGAACCCGTGCCGAACAACAGGAAGAACACCGCCGGCATCACCAGCGTGAACACCACCGTGCGCCGGTTGCGCAGCATCCGGCGCAACTCCAGGCCGATCATCCCCGCGCTGAAACCACCGAACCGCGGCAGATTCCGAGCCGTCATCGCGCACTCCCCCGGGTCTCGTCGGCCGTCAGCGTCAGGAACGCGTCCTCCAGGTTCCGCGAGGTGATCTCGAGATCCCGGGCGGCGGTCCTCGTCAGCAGCTGCCGAGCCACCTCGTCGGTGTCCCGCGCCCGCACCAGCACGGAGTCGCCGCGCACCTCCACCGAATCGACACCCGGCAGCGCCAGCAGGGCGGCCTCGCTCGCCCCCGGCAGCGTCGCCCGCAGCGTACGGCCCGACGCCAGCGCCTTGACCTGCGCCGCCGTCCCGTCGGCGACCACCCGGCCGCGGCGCATCAACACCACCCGATCCGCGTACGCGTCGGCCTCCTCCAGGTAGTGCGTCGCGAAGATGACGGTACGGCCGGAGCGCGCGTCCTCCCGGATCGAGGTCCAGAAGTCGCGCCGCCCGCCGACATCCATCCCGGTCGTCGGCTCGTCCAGGATCAGCAGCTCCGGATCCGGCAGCAGCGCCATCGCGAACCGCAGCCGCTGCTGCTGCCCGCCCGAGCACTTGCCGACCAGCCGCGAACCGATGTCCGCGATCCCGGCCCGCTCCAGCACCCGCCCGACCTCGGCCCGGTCCCGACCGAACAGCACCGCCGTCAGCCGCACCGTCTCCTCGACCGTGTAGTCCTTCAACAACCCGCCGGTCTGCATCACCGCCGACACCAGGCCCAGCGCCACCGCCTCCCGCGGCGGCCGGCCGTACACCCGGGCCGTACCCGCCGACGGGCTGGACAGGCCCAGCAACATGTCGACCGTGCTGGTCTTGCCCGCCCCGTTGGGGCCGAGCAACGCCACCACCTCGCCGGGCCGGATCCGCAGATCGATCCCGTCGACGGCGGTGACCGCACCGAAACGCTTCACCACGCCGTCGAGCTCGACGGCGAGCCGGCCGGACCCGCGGGTCACGGCCTCAGGTCGGGCGACAACTGTCATGCCACCATGCTCGGCGCACCGGCGGCCCCCGCACCGGGCCACGCGTCACCTCCCGCCCATGACATCCGTCAGTCCCGTTGCGCTGTCAGCGATCACGCCTTCCGCCCGGGCCGCCACCGCGGGCATCGTCGTCGTCATGAGACTCCTCATGCTCGGAGGAACCGGATTCGTCGGCCGCGCCGTCGTCGACGAGGCACGCACCCGCGGCCACCACATCACCGTCCTCAACCGCGGCAACCGGCCGGCGCCGCCCGGCACCACCGCCCTGACCGGCGACCGCCGCGAACCCGGCGGCCTCGCTGCCCTGCGAGGCGGCACCTGGGACGCCGTCGTCGACACCTGGTCCGGCGCGCCGAACGTGGTCCGCGACTCCGCCGCCGCGCTGCGCGGCCACGCCGGCCACTACACCTACGTGTCCAGCCGCAGCGTCTACGCCACCGACGACACGACGACCGTCCCGCACACCGAGGCCGCACCGACCGTCGACGCCGACCCCGACTCCGGCGAGGCCGACGACTACGCGGCCGCCAAGCGCGGCGCCGAGCTGGCCGCCGAGCGCGAATTCGACGGCCCGGTCCTGCACGGCCGCGCCGGCCTGATCCTCGGCCCGCACGAGGACATCGGCCGCCTGCCCTGGTGGCTCAACCGGATCGCCCGCGGCGGGCCGACCCTCGCGCCCGGGCCGCCGGAGATGAAACTGCAGTACATCGACGCCCGCGACCTGGCCGCCTGGCTGCTCGACGCCGCCGCGGCCGGCCGCACCGGCCCCTACGACCTGGTCAGCCCGTCCGGATACACCACCATGGCCGAGCTCCTGGAGACCGTCAACGCCGTCACCGGCGGGCACGCCGAGCTGCGCTGGACCGAGCCGAAGACCATTCTCGACGCCGGCATCACCCCGTGGATGGAGCTGCCCATCTGGCTCGCGCCCGGCTACGAGTACGACTTCCTGCACGGCGGCGACGTGAGCAAGGCGCTGCGGGCGGGCCTGCGGCTGCGCCCGGTCGGCGAGACCGTCGCCGACACCTGGTCCTGGCTGCGCTCCGTCGGCGGCGAGGCACCGCACCGCTCCGACCGCCCGACGCTGGGCCTGTCCCCCGAGCGCGAGGCGGCGGTTCTTTCAGGTAGTCGTTGATTCCTTTTTGTTTTTGATCTTTGCTTCCGAGGGTGTGCGGCCGTGCCCGGCTGCACACCCTGTAAGGCATCCTAGGATGTTGCTGGTGTGGGGCGGCCGGTGATCAAGGAACGGTCTGCCGGACAATGACAGGCGTGCCCACACCGCCGACCATCTCCGTCACGCCGACCGGGCACACCGCCGGAGCCGCACAGACCCGGGACGACCTGCGCATCCTCCGTCCTGAGTGGGTCGCCGGCTACGAGGCGGCGCTGCCGGCCGCGCGCGCGGCGATCCTCGCCCGCGTCCTGGGCGCGTTCGCCCGCGAGCCGCTGCCCGGCGTCACCCACCGCGAACATCGCGGCGGCACCCTGCACGTCACCCTGGCCGGCGGGCGTACGCTGAGCGCGTCCGGCCGCACCGCGACCTTGGACACCGGCGAGTCCTTCGACGACCCCGCCGCGCTGCTGCGGTCGCTGCCGCTGGGCCCGCACACCGAACGCCTGGCCGCCGAGGTCGACAACAGCGTCGCGAACCTCGCGCTCGCGCACGCCGACCCGGCACCCCCGCCCGCCGGGCCCGTCCTGCGCGGCGCCGCCGGCGACCCCGACGGGCTCGGCCGGCTCGAGCAGCTCGTCCTCGACGGCCACCCCACGCACCCCTGCTGCCGCACCCGCGGCGGCATGAGCGTCGCCGACGTGCTCGCCTACGGCCCGGAGCACCGGCCCGTCATCCGCCTGCGCCGCCTGCGGGTGCCCGCCGACCGCTGGTACGGCGACGCCCCGCCGGTGCTGTACGCCCACCCGTGGCAGGCGCGGCGCCTGCTCGACCGCCACCCCTGGCTGAGCGACGACGGCGAGACCGGGCCCGTCCGGCCGCTCATGTCGCTGCGCACCGTCGCGCCGCTCGACGGCGGCGAACACGTCAAGACCGCCGTCGACGTGCAGATGACCTCGGCCGTGCGCACCGTCTCCCCCGCCGCCGTCCACAACGGACCACGGCTGTCCGCCCTGCTGGCCCGGCTCACCGCCGACCTGCCGCTCACCGTACTGCGCGAGACCGCCGCCGGCGCCGCCCTCGTCGACGGAGAGCCGCGCCGCGACCTCGCCTACCTGCGCCGCGCGGCACCCGAGGTCGGCCCCACCGAGACCGTCGTACCCCTCGCCGTCCTGGCCACACCCTCGCCCCGCGACGGGCGCCCGCTGCTGCTCGAGGCCGTCGACGACCCGTACGCGTGGTGGCACCGCCTCGCCCACCTGCTGCTGCCGCCGCTGGTGACCGTCCTGGCGCGCGGCGTCGCGCTCGAGGCCCACGGGCAGAACACCCTCGTCGTCCTCGACGACGGCGTACCGGTGCGGATCGTCTACCGCGACCTCGGCGGCGTCCGGGTCAGCCCGGCCCGCCTGACCCGGCACGGCGTACAGGTACCACCGCTGAAGGGTGACTTACCCAGCGACGACCCGGACGTGCTGCGCACCAAGCTCGCCGCCGCCCTCGGCACCGTCTGCACCGAGCTCATCGCCGTCCTGTCCCGCGCGGGCGCCGACGAGGCCCGCCTCTGGGACAGCGTCGCCGCGGCCGTGCGCGGCACCGGCACCCCCGACGCGGCGCACCTGCTGGCGGAGCCGCTGCCGGTCAAGGCCACCACCGCGATGCGGCTCGCCGACGACCCGCTCGACGACGTCTGGACGTACCTGGCCAACCCGATGGCGCCGGCATGACCAGCAGCCTGACCACCGCGCGGCTGGCCATCGCCGCCGGCAACGTCGGCGCCGCCCTCGCCGTGCACGCACCCGACCTGCTCGACGGCTTCCACGCCGCCCTGCCCGAGGCGGCCGACACCGTCGGCCGGCGGCTGCGCGGCGCGCTGGTCCGCGAGGGGCTGCTGAGCGCCGGGCCCGGCGACCGGATGCACGCGTTCCGCCGCGTCGAGTACGACCACGCCGGCGTCGGCGACCCCGCCGACCTGCTCCCCGCCGGGCTGGCCGGCAACGCCGCCGGCTTCGCCGCCGAACTGCGCAACGGCGTCGTCAACCTCGCCATCGCCATGACCCGCCGCCGGCACCTGCCACCGGCGGGCGACCCCGACCACGCCGTCATCGCCGGGGAGCGGCTGGCCGTCGCCGGACACAACCTGCACCCCTGCGGCCGGACCCGGCTCGGCTGGGACACCGGCGACGTGCTCGCCCACGACCTGGAGGCCGGGCACACCCGGCTCGGCTTCGTCGCCGTCCGCGACGACCTGCACCTCGGCGACGACGTCGGCGCGGTGCTGCGCGCCGCCTACCCGCACCTGCCCGAACCCCCGCCCGGGTACCGGCTGCAGCCGGTGCACGCCTGGCAGCGCGACGCGGTGCTGGCCCAGCGCTACCGCGACCTGATCGACGACGGCGCGCTGCGGATCCTCGGCGACTCCGGCGGCGTGCTGCCCGCGGTGCCGACCGCCGCGCTGCGCACCCTGCTGCTGCCGGTCGCCGCCGACGGCAGCCGCCGGTACGTGAAGGTGTCCCTCGACATCCAGGTCACCTCGACGCGGCGCAGCATCAGCGTCGCCAGCACCCGCAACGGCCCGGCCCTGTCCGACCTGCTGCGCCGCCTCGTCGCCGAGGACCCCGCCGCGGACCGGCTGCTGCTGCTCGGCGAGACCGCCGGCGCCGCCGTGCCCGTCGGCTCCGGGCGGGACATGTCCGCCATCGTGCGCGACGGGCTCACCGGCCGGCTGGCACCCGGCGAGCGGGCCGTCGCCGGCAGCGCGCTGCCGTTCGCCGGCGCGAGGCTCGTCGCCGAGTTCGCCGCCGGCACCGGACGGCCCGACGACGCCGGCGCCGCCGCGGCGTTCCTGGACGCGTACGCCCGGCTGTTGCTGCCGCCGCTGCTGCGGCTGACGTTGCGCGGCGTCGCGCTGGAGGCGCACCTGCAGAACTGCGTGCCCACCTTCGTCGCCGGCGTACCGCACCGGCTGGCCGTGCGCGACTTCGCCGGGCTGCGGCTGCACCCGGGCCGCCTCGCCGCCGCCGGGCACCGGGTCGAGCTCTGGCCCGGCTCGGTCGTCGGCACCACGGACCCGTCCGTGCTCCGCGCCAAGATCGGCTACACCGCGTTCCAGGCACACCTCGGCGAGCTGATCATCCGGCTCGGCGAGTCGCACGGCCTCGACGAGGACGCCGCCTGGCGGCTCGTGCGGGCCGTCGTCGACGAGACCTACGCCCGGCCCGGCCCCGCCGCCGCCGAGGACCACGCCGCGTTCACCGCCCGGACCGTGCCGCACAAGGCGCTGGTGCGGATGCGGCTCGCCGGCGCCGGCGACGAGTACGTGCCGGTGGAGAATCCGCTGCATGCGCCCGCCTGAGCACGTCGAGGCCGCGATCCGGGCCCGCACCCGCCCGGTCTGCGCGTACGTCTACGACACCGCCGCGCTGCGCGAGCGGGCCGCGGCGGTCCGCGCCGCGCTGCCACCGCGCACCACCCTGCTGTACGCGGTGAAGGCCAACGGGCACCCGGACGTCGTGCGTACCCTCTCCGCGGTCTGCGACGGCCTCGAGGTCGCCTCCGGCGGCGAGCTGGCGCTGGCGGTCGCCGCCGGCGCCCGCCGGATCGTCTTCGGCGGCCCGGCCAAGACCGACGCCGAGCTGGCCGCGGCGGTCGCCGCGGGCGCGCAGGTCAACGTCGAGAGCGGCCACGAGCTGCGCCGCCTGGACCGGGCCGCCCGCGCGGCCGGCGTCGTCGCCGAGGCGGCCGTGCGGGTCAACCGGGCCGGTCCGGCGCTGCCCGGCAGCCACGCCATGACCGGCACGCCGACCCCGTTCGGCGTCGACGAGACGACCCTCCCCCGGGTGCTCGCCCTGGCCCCTCATTCCGTCCGCATCACCGGCTTCCACCTGCACGCCGTCTCCAACAACCTCGACGCCGCGGCACACGCCCGATTCATCGCCGAGGCGCTCGACTGGTCGGTCGCCACCGCCCACCGCCACGGCGTGCCGCTGCGGCTGGTCAACGTCGGCGGCGGCCTCGGCGTCGACTACCTCGGCGCGTCCACCATCGACCTGGACGCGCTGCGGGCGGGCCTGGCCGGCCTCGCCGTGCCCGACGGCGTCGACCTGATCGTCGAGCCCGGCCGCATCCTCGCCGCCGACGCCGGCTGGTACGCCGCCGAGGTCCTCGACCTCAAGCACACGCACGGGCGCTGGTTCGCGGTGCTGCGCGGCGGCACCCACCACTTCCGGCTGCCCGCGGCGTGGGGCTACAGCCACCCGTTCACGGTCCTGCCGGTCGACGCCTGGCCGTACCCGTGGGAACGGCCGCAGGTCGAGGACGCGGCAGTGGACGCGGTCGGCGAGCTGTGCACGCCGCGCGACGTCCTGGCCCGCGACCGGCACGTCCGGCGGCTGCGGGTCGGCGACGTGCTGGTCTTCGGCCGCGCCGGCGCGTACGGCTGGGACATCTCCCACCACGACTTCCTGCGCCACCCGCCGCCCGCGTTCGAGGTGCTGTAAAACCCGATCATGGCCAGGGCCGCTTCCCGCCGGCGCTCGGCGCCACGGTGATCCACACGCCGGACAACTCGTGGGTCGTCCAAGACGGCGGCTGCGTGATCGACGCCATGGTCCACCCGGTCGAGGACGACCCGACCCTCACCGTGACCGCCCGATCGTGAACCTCCCTCTCGATGCGCTGGGGCCGGCCGTGTCGGCCCGGGCCGAGACCTGGGAACCTGACCGGACTGGACGACCTTGAGGTACTGCTCGGCGAACTCTGCGCCCTGCTGACCGCCGGTCGCATTCCCGATGCCACCGTTGTCCACCAGCTGTGAACCGATAACGTGCCGCCGTGATCGGCTCCGCGGCGCGCCCGCTGCTCTTCCTCGATGTTGACGGACCCCTCATTCCCTTCGGCGGGACGCCGCGGCAGTACCCGACCTACCGGACGGGTACCGAAGGCGCTCATCCGCTGCTGGGCAGGATCAATCCCGAACACGGACCCCGGTTGGCGGCGCTACCGTGCGACCTGGTCTGGGCCACGACCTGGATGGACGACGCGAACGAGATCATCGCGCCACGGATCGGTCTCCCGCGGTCGGCGGTGGTGAGCTGGCCCGAGCCGGCCGACACCGACGAGCACGACGAGCGGATTGGACTGCACTGGAAGACCCGCGCCCTCGTCGACTGGGCGGCGGGCCGCCCGTTCGCCTGGGTCGACGACGAAATCACGGACGTCGACCGAGCCTGGGTGTCGGCACATCACCCGGGACACGCCCTGCTCCATCGAGTCGACCCCCGTCTGGGTCTCACCGACAATGACTTCGCCGATCTCGAGGACTGGCTGCATTGGACTCGCGACGCGCCGCCGCAGGGCCCGGCCTGAAGCCGGCCGCTCAGCGTTTGCCGACGGCGGTGGGGCGCACCACGAAGATCACGCGGTCGGCGGCGTCGGTCGGCGGGTTGGTCCCGAACGGGGCGTCGTAACGCTTGGCCAGCTCGACGAAGAAGGCGCCCGTCGGATCCGCGTCGATGCGCTCGACGACGCCCCGCACCTCGACGTAGCGGTACGGGTCCGAAGGGTCGACGATCGAGATCGATACCGCCGGGTTCGCCGTGACGTTGCGGTACTTGCGGCGGAAGTTCGTGTGCGTGAATCGGATGAACTCGCCGTCCCAGCTGAACCACATCGGGTTGACCTGCGGAGTGCCGTCGTCCCGGACGGTCGCCAGGTGCCCGATCAAGGGCCGTTCCAACAGGTCGCGGAGCTTGCTGGGAATGATCTCTGCCGCACTCGTCACGAGCGGTACTCTACAAGACCCAGCGCCTTAATAGGCCTACCTGCGCGGGCGAGCACGATGCGGCGTAGCTGCCGGATGCCTCGTTCGAAGTCCTCCAAGTCGGCAGGACTGACATCCGGCAGGGCGGCGAAGGAGGCGGCGGCATCGTCGATGGCCTCGAGTACCGCGGTGGCGTCATCGTCCTCCGGCCCGGCCACGGCGCCGACTGCCGATTGCCGCGGAGCCCACGGGCTGGCCCCCGGCTCGTCGGTGAGCATGTCGCTGAATATCAGGTACTCCACGTCATCCGGCGTGACGTCCAACTCGCTCGCCCAGGCGTAAGCCATGCCCAGATACCGGTGGTAGTCACCGACGCGCCAGTCGAGCCGAACCTGACAGTCGGCGTGCCGGCGTAACCACCGCTGTACCAGCCGGTCGAGGATCAGAGCCGGCTGCGCGTCAGGGCCGTTGCAGAAGTAGAGGTACTTGGTCGCGAAGGCCACGCCGAGGAAGCGCAGCCGGTGTTCCCGCAGCCAGGCGAACGCCGTCGCACCGCCGTCGCGGCGGAGGACCTGCGCCGCCTCGCGCAGGACCCCGGGTGCCTGCGGGTTCTCCCGCAGCACCCGCGCCGTGCGGAAGGCGCCGTATCCGGCGGGCCCGTACCCCCATGCCATTGCGGCGATGAACGCCTGCTCGGCCTGCGCCTCGCCGTCGGCCGCGCCGGCTCCCCGCGCTGCCACGGTCGTGCGGTCCAGCCTGTCGGGCAATGACTTCAACAGATCGTGATGCTCCGGAAGGGTGACCTGCCACGTGGACCGGTTCCACGACATGGCTTCCTGGCCCTGGCGGCCGCCGCCCTTCCAGCGGAGAAACGCCTCCCGCAACCGGTTGGGGATCGCGGGCACGGTGTCGCTCGGCATAGGAGCCATGCTGCCACCCACCGGCACCCACGATCCGACGACACGAGGGCGCCACTCAAAGGACACGCTCACGCGGCGAGGGAGGGTACCGGGGCGTCGCGGTAGCGGCGGGGTGTCGGGCGGGGCGGTGGGTCGTTGACGACGCGGTCGCGGCCGGCGTGTTTGGCGGCGTAGAGGTTGCGGTCGGCGTCGGCGAGCATGCTGCTGTAGGTGGGGTCGGTTGCCGAGGCGGTGGTGGTCGAGCCCATGCTGGCGGTCACCGCCAGGTCACCGGTGACCGGTTGCCAGTGGTGGTTGCGGATGGCCAGGCGCAGGGTGTCCAGGTGGGTCGCCGCGTCCGTGGGGGTGGTGTCGGGCAGGACGATCAGGAATTCCTCGCCGCCCATGCGGGCCACGAAGCCGGTGTCGGTGATCTGCGCCGTCCCGTTGCGCAGGATCGCGGCCGTCGTGGCGAGGACCTGGTCCCCGACGGGGTGCGAGAGGGTGTCGTTGACGCGCTTGAAGTGGTCCAGGTCGACCAGCGCGACGGTCAGGGGCATGCCGCCGGCGCGGGCTTGTTCGATCAGGGCGGGCACGCGTTCGTCCGCGTAGCGACGGTTGTACAGGCCGGTGAGAGGGTCGTGGTGGGCTTGTTCGCGCAAGCGGGTGGCCTGGTCGGCCAGTTCGTCGCGCTGGCGCCGTTCGGCGGTGACATCCTGCAACAGTTGTACGGCGCTGTGCACGCGCCCGTGCGGGTCGCTGACCGGGGCGGCGGTGTAGCGCACGATCCGGCCCTGCGGCACGTCGGAGTTGCGGACCAGGACGTCCATGACGTGGGTCTGCCCGTCGGTGATGGCCTGGCGGTAGGGCAGTTCGTCATCGGTGAGCGCCGTGCCGTCGAGGCGGCAGAAGCCGTAGAACTGGGCGGGGTCGACCTTGGGATCGGTCCTGACCCGGCCCAGCACGGCGGACATGGCCGGATTGTGCAGCACCAGGCGCTCGTCGGCGTCGGTCACGGCCAGGCCGTCGGACAGGGAGTTGACTACCGCTTCCATCCGTTCCGCCTGCCGCAGCGCCTGTGCCTTCTCGGCGGCCAGCTCGACGGTCAACGCGAGGCGCTCGTCGCGGGAGAGGACCACGACCAGGCCGACCAGCGCGGATGTGACGGCGAACAGGTGCGCGACCAGCACCTGGGCCTGCGGTGAGGCGAGGGTCGCGAACGGCCCCGACTCCCACAGCGCGGACGCGCCGGTGACGAGGGTGACGACCACGCTGAACGCCATGAGGTAGATGGTCGACAGCCGCACCGCCGCCCACACGGTCAGGACGAGCAGGGGGAACACCATGGAGATGCCGGGGACGGTCAGCGCCAGACCGTAACCTGCCAGGGAGCACCCGATCACGGCCAGGTACTCGATCGTGCGGGTACGCGTCAGCTCACCGACGGCCTGCCGCCACGCGGCCCGCAGCGATCCGTGCCGGGCCCGCCGGACGGCCAGCACCGCCCCGACCTGCTGGGCCAGCCCTCCGTAGAGCAGGAAGCTGGTGAAGGAGCAGATCAGCACGGTCGTGGCCTCCGGCCAGGAGAACGTGCCGGTGGCCAGCCACAGACCCGGCAGACCCACCGCGGCGCCGCTGAGCGCGGCACCGCCGGCCGCCGCGAGCTGCAGCCACAGATCCGCCGGACGGCGCAGCCCGTCACGGCCCGCATCACCATCGGTGCCCGGGTGCGGGCGCGACAGCAGCCACAGGTACGTCCCGACCTGAACCGAAACGATCAGGGAGCAGACCGTGGCGACGGCCCACGTCTGGCCCAGAGCCAGGTTGAGGCCGACGGTCGCCGCGACGAGCACCACCGGGTCGACCCACCGTACGGGCGCCGCGCGCTGTGCGACCAGCCACAGCGCGGCGACGCCGACCGTCGGCCAGAGCTCGTGCAGACCGGTGTGCTGGGCGATCGGCGCCCGGCTCAGGACGTCGACCAGCAGAAAAGCCGCGACGAACATGACGGTGCGCAGCAGCGAGACCCGCAGGCACCTGGCGGCGCTCACGGCCGGCGCTCGACCCTTGCCCTCGGTGCGACGTCCCTGCATGAGCCGAACCGCCTCTCGCCTGCCTGCCCGACACTCGACGAATACCAACGAGAATGTCGGCCGCCGGGCGGATGACGGGCAGGCGCCGGGTGCGGCCCGGTAGCAGAGGGCATCCCCCGGTCGGCCTGCGCTACCCGGCGACGAACGTCACCTCTCGGTCGAGCCGGTCACGGCGAGGCCGGAGGCTTGGCCTTCTGCGGGGTCAACGTCTCGTGGCGGGCCAGCATGGCGACGAACTCGCCGATCTTCCGCTCCCGGGTCTCCGCCCGTTTGGCGGCATTGACGCGGTAGATGAGTGCGAACCGGTTGGCCTTGGTGAGTACGTCGAACATGGCCTGGGCGGCCGGGACGGCGGCGATCGCGGCGAGGAGGTCGGCCGGAGCCTCGGCTTCCGACGGCGGAGCGTAGGCCGCCGCCCACCGCCCGTCCGTTTTCGCGGCGTCCACCGCGGCGCGGCCCGCGGGCAGCATCCGCCCCTGTGCCTCCAGCCGGGCCACGTTGGCGGTGTTGCGTTGCGACCAGGCGCTGCGGGGCCTACGCGGGGTGTACCGGATCCAGGAGCTCTCCTGATCCCGTTTCCGGGCCTGCCCGTCGATCCAGCCGAAGCACAGCGCCTCGTCGACCGCGTGCTGCCAGGTCAGCGACGTGACCGTGCCGCCCTTCCTGGTCAGGGCCAGCCAGACGCCGGGCGACGTGGCGTGGTTGGCCGACAACCACGCACGCAGCGCCTCGGCATCCGCGACGATCAACTCATCCAACTCGGCACCCGCCATGACGGCAGGCTAACCGACGCGACGTGGCCGCGGCCTCTGCCCGCCGGCGTACTCGGCGGCGAGTGAGCGCGCCAGAATCGGCGCGGCCGCCCGCTACCATCGCCCGGAACACGCGGACACCGGAGGAATCGCATGGCGGTGTTGACGACAGTTGGACAGGTGGCGGACCGGGCGAGGGAGCTCGGCATCGCCGTAGTGGTGGGGCCGGCCGAGGACGACCAGCGCGATCAGCCGGTGTCCTACTACGGCGAGGACATCGCCGATGCGCTCATCAGCATGATGGAGGAATGGGGCGTCGGCGTTCGGGTGCACCCGAAAGTGGGCGGCCTCCTGGAGGGCTACCGGGACCTGTTCGACCAGTTCGCCGCCAGCAGCGGAGGCGCGGTGACCATCACCGACGTGGAGCTCCTCGACACGGCCGACGGCGAGCGCATCCGGATGCTGGTCAACGGCGACGAACTCGTCTGGCACCTGGAGCACCAGTCCGACCGCTACCTCGACACGTTGATGGTCTTCGAAATCACGGAGCGGCTGGTGCCGCGCGACGACACGGACCCGCGGATCTTCGTCGAGATTCACGACGACGACGACCAGTCCGGGTACATATTCGCCGATCCGGCCGCCCTGTCGATCCTGATCCGGGAACTCGGAATCGAGCCTGTGTGACCGGCCCGGGTGCCGCGCCGGCGGACGGCTCTCCTCCGTTCGGGGTCAGACGCTAGGCGTTGATCAACTCTCTGGGCGGAGCCGGCGGGGAGCAATCGTGCCTGGTGATCGCGGCCTTGGACTGGCCGGCGAGCTCGGGCTGGCGACCCAGCCGTCGCCGCTCGAGTCGGACGTGAGCCGATCGGTGACCTCGAAGCGGCGTGGCCGGCTGGTGCCGGTCGCCGTGGGGGCGGCCACGATCCTGGCCGTGGGAGGGCTGGGGTCCGCCCCTCAGCGGGTACCGCCACCACCAGAGCCTGCATCGGTACCGGCAACGGTGATCGTTCCAGCGGGGCGGGCCGAGCTGATCGTCCGGGACGGCGACCTCGTCGAGGTCAGCGGTCCGGTCGAGGAGGGTTCGACGATGTGCGCGCCGGCCCCGGTCCCGGCCGTCAACGGTCCCTGCCCTCTTGGCATCCGGGTGCCGGGCGTCAGGCCGACGGCCGGCGCGACGCTGCGCGGCCGGTGGCATCCGGGCCGGCTGTCCGACATCCGGTGGCTGCCGTACGCGCCCACGTCGGCCGGCGTGCTCGGGGACTCCGATCTGCCGGACACCCCGCCGTGCCCGGCGCCGGCCGGTGGCTGGCGCGACGGCGAGGACTGGGTCGACGACCGGGTCCACGAATATCTGCACGCCCGTGCCGACCAGTTCGCGGCACCCTTCGCGACCCACGTCGGGAACGCCACCATCCTGGTCGTCGAGGTGGTGAGCGGCGACGTGGACCAGGCCCGGGCGGCGTTGACCGCGAACTTCACCGACAACTTCTGCGTGGTCGCCGCACCCGGCGGGCACAGCATCGCCGCCGAGAACAGGCTGCATGCCACCACCGGCAAAGCGGTCTCGGCGCTGATGGAGGACCCCGCTCTGGGCATCTATACGCCCGTTTCGGAGGACGGCAAGATACGGGTGAACATGGTCCAGCTGACCCAGCCGCTGTACGACAGGTTCGCCGCGATCGGCCTCGACCGCCTGATCCTCGACCCGTGGATCCGCCCGGCGAACGGAGCCGAAGTTGGCTAGGTCGAGGGATCGGCCAGATCCGCGAGGGTGTTCTCGATCGCGTCGGCCAGGCCGCTGGCGCGGCCGCCGGTCCGGACCGCTTCGAGGGCCGCGACGGCGGCCGGGACCAGGCTGCGGTCGTGGAACGCCAGGGCATCCATGAGGGCGATGCAGGAGTAGAGATCGGATACCGGCCAGGGATCCCTGCCGAGTACCGCGAGGTAGTGCTCGAAGCCGCCCGCCACCGCCCGCCGGATCTCGTCGAGGTCGACCGTGCCGATCAGCTCGCGCGCCGGCCAGCCGGCCTCCGCGGCGGCGATGACCGCCAGGATGTCGAGTGCCGCGGTGTGGCCGGCCGGCGTCATCTCGGGCAGGGCCGCGACCAGGACGTTCGCCACCGGCGCGCAGCCCTCGCACGGATTGTTGCCCTCCCACAGGAGGATACGTTCGAGCCGATCCCTGAGCCGGGACGCCTCGGCGGCGTCGGGCGCCGCGATCAGTCCTCGCAGGACATCTGGCACCATCTCGGCGAAGCCGATGTACGTCCGGATGCGAGACCACTCGAACCGGGCGATCTCGTCCTCGACACTCACCCGGAGACTCTCGCACGGTGGCCCTCAGAAGGGCGGCTCCGAGATCCAGATCCCGTCCGGGCGTCACCTCGTAGCGTTGCTCGAACTCGGCGACGCCCGCCTCGGGCACGGTTCAAGGACGGGGGGCCGGGCGGGTGCGGCGCAGGTCGCGCAGGGCCTGGCGGCGGGTGTCGCCCTTGAGCGTGTCGACGTAGAGGCGGCCGTCGAGGTGGTCCGTCTCGTGCTGCAGCGCCCGCGCCAGGAACCCGGTCGCCGAGATCGTCAGCGGCTTCCCGTACTGATCGAAACCGGTCGCTGTCACCGCCAGGGCCCGCGGCGTCTGATAGCCCATCCCGGGCAGCGACAGGCAGCCCTCCTCGTCGTCCTGCTCCCCCTCGAGACCGGTGAGCACCGGGTTGATCAGGTGGCCGACCTCCCCGCCGACGTTGTACGAGAACGCGCGCAGGCTCACCCCGATCTGCGGCGCGGCCACGCCGGCCCGGCCGGGCTCGCGGACGGTGTCCTCGAGATCGGCGACGAGCGCGCGCAGCGCGTCGTCGAAAACCACGACCGGCTCCGCGGGGGTACGCAGCACCGGGTCGCCGAACAGCCGAATAGGGCGAACAGTCATACGCACCAACCTATGCGACGTCAGGCGCCCGCGAGCGCGGCCCGCAGCGGCGCGGCCTTCGCGGCGGCCTCGTCGACCTCGGCGGCCGGGTCGCTGTCCCAGGTGATGCCGCCGCCGGCCCACAGGTGCAGCCGTTCGCCGTCGGCCGCCGCCGTGCGGATGCTCAGGCCCAGGTCGAGGTGGTCGGTGCCGACCCAGCCCAGCGCGCCCATGCTGACGCCGCGGCCGACCGGCTCCAGGCGGGCGATCTCGGACAGCGCCGACAGCTTCGGCGCGCCGGTCACGGAGCCGCCGGGGCAGATCGCGCGGAGCAGCTCGGCCAGGTCGAGCGGGCCCTCGATCGGCGCGGACACCACCGACTCGGCCTGCCACAGGCCGCACCAGCGGCGCACCGCGAACAGCTCGTCCACCCGGACCGGGCCGACGCCGGGCATCCGGGACAGGTCGTTGCGCTGCAGGTCGACGATCATGACGTGCTCGGCGCGTTCCTTGGCCGAGTCGAGCAGCTCGCGGCGGCCGTCCGCGGTGGCCGGGCGGGTGCCCTTGATGGGCCGGGTGACGACCCGGCCGCCGCGCACCTCGACGAGGGTCTCCGGCGACGCCGTCGCCATGGCCCATCCGGAGCCGCTCAGAACGCCGCCGTAGCGCGCGCCGGGCAGTCCGGCCACCCGGGTAAGGGCGGGCCCGGGATCGCCCGTATATGGCGCCGAGGCGTGCCCGACAATGTTGACCTGATAAACGTCGCCACGCCCGATCGCGGCCCGCGCGGAATTGACCGCGGCGGCGTGATCGGCGCGGGTCCAGCTTTCCCGCCAGGGGCCGAGACGCCACGGCGTGCCGGTACCGATACCGTCCGAAACGTCCGAACTCATCGCGTACGCTTCCGTTACGGACGGTGACGGATCGGCGGGTTCGTGGACATAGACGACGGCCACCACGTCGGGGATTCCGGGCACCGGCGAGGGCGCGCCGGCGGGACCGCCAACCATCACCGATCCGGCCGATGCGGACACGTACAGTGCTGCCCCGCAGGGGGTTCCGCCGCCGGTCGGATGAGATTGGGTAACCATTCGGCCAAGGTTTCGCACGCACAGTCCGTTGCCGGACAGGAACGCGGAGACAAGCTCAGCGGGATCGCCGGGATCACCCAGGTACCACTCGAAACGGCATGACGCACGGTGACGGCCCTGGCAGGACGCCGGAAAACCCGGTTGAGCGCCCGATCCAGGTGTCGGAAAGTGGCGGTATCCCCGCCCGCCGTGGACCATCTGAACAGTTGATTCCATCAACACGGCACCGTCACCGGTGTAATCCGAAATCGTTCGGATGGGAGTAGTGTTCCGCCCCGTTGATGTGAAACACAACACAACACCACTACCGGAGACACACGATGTGCCAGCACCCGACCTCCTGTCCCTCAGCCGCCGCCACGGACCGCGAAGCGGCCCGGGTCGTGGCCACCTTCCCCGAGCAGGGCTGGAGCCTGCTCTGTAACGGTGTCATCGTCTTCGAGGACACCGGCGAGCTACTGCCCGACGGAAGCACCATCGAACCCCACCGCGGACCAGCCCGGCACGCCCTCGCGGCCTGACCAGGCAGAACCCCGCCCGACCCAGGCACCCGAGCGCTCCGGCCGAACGGCCGCCGACGGGTAGCCGCCACCGCACCACTACGCCCCGGCGCGACCGGCCGGGGACAGGGACCGCCCGCGGGCCGACCGGAAACTCCCCGGCCGACCCGCCCGACGGCTCAATGAGCAATTTTCAACCTGGCCTCGGGCCAGAGGTATCCGGGCCGTTGGCCGCCGTCAGGAGCTGCCGCCCCGGCCACGTTGAAGAAGGCTCAATCCTCGAACGCCTCCGGTGACGGACACGAGCAGACCAGGTTGCGGTCGCCGTACGCGCCGTCGATGCGCCGCACCGGCGGCCAGTACTTCGAGGTCCGGTCGACCCCCGCCGGGAAACCCGCCAGCGATCGCGGGTACGCGTGCGCCCACTCGTCCACCGTCACCGACGCCGCCGTGTGCGGCGCGTTGCGCAGCGGATTGTCGTCCCGGGGCCACTCACCCGCCGCGACCCGGTCGATCTCGCCCCGGATCGCGATCATCGCGTCGCAGAAACGGTCCAGCTCGGCCAGGTCCTCGCTCTCGGTCGGCTCGACCATCAGCGTCCCCGCCACCGGGAACGACATCGTCGGCGCGTGGAAGCCGTAGTCGATGAGCCGCTTCGCCACGTCGTCGACCGACACGCCCGTCGCCTTCGTC
Organism: Actinoplanes sp. NPDC049668; assembly: GCF_044465445.1. Taxonomy (NCBI): domain Bacteria; kingdom Bacillati; phylum Actinomycetota; class Actinomycetes; order Micromonosporales; family Micromonosporaceae; genus Actinoplanes; species Actinoplanes sp. NPDC049668. The sequence continues at coordinate 496,277 of NZ_JBITLR010000005.1, read as the reverse complement.
AGCGGCCGCAGGTCGAGGATGCACTCGTGCGCCACCAGGCCCTCGTTGCCCGCGTACAGCACCGGGTAGTGGTCCCGCAGCCGGGCCGCGACGTAGTTGGCCGCCAGCACCGCGACCGCCGTCGCCGCCGCCAGGCCGTCCGGGCCCATCATCCGCAGGTACGCCCACGAGATCGGCAGGATGCCCGCCGAGCCGTGCGCCGCCGCCGACACCGCGTGGTGGTCGCCCGGCTCGAGCGGGTCGCCGGGCAGGAACTCGGACAGGTGCGCCCGGACCGCCACCGGGCCGACGCCCGGGCCGCCGCCGCCGTGCGGGATGCAGAACGTCTTGTGCAGGTTCAGGTGCGACACGTCCGCGCCGAACCGGCCCGGCTTGGCGAAGCCGACCAGCGCGTTCAGGTTCGCGCCGTCGACGTACACCTGGCCGCCCGCGTCGTGCACCGCGGCGCACAGCTCGGCGATGCCCTTCTCGTAGACGCCGTGCGTCGACGGATAGGTCACCATGATCGCGGAGAGGGTGTCCGCGTGCTTCTCGATCTTGGCGGCCAGATCCGCCAGGTCGACGTTGCCGTTGTCGTCGCAGGCCACCACCACGACCCGCATGCCCGCCATCACCGCGCTGGCCGCGTTCGTGCCGTGCGCGCTCGACGGGATCAGGCACACGTCGCGGTGCGTCTCGCCCCGGGAACGGTGGTAGCCGCGGATCGCCAGCAGCCCGGCCAGCTCGCCCTGCGAACCCGCGTTCGGCTGCACGCTCACCGCGTCGTAGCCGGTGATCTCCGCCAGCCAGCCCTCCAGCTGCGCGACCAGGTGCTCGTAGCCCGCGGTCTGCGACGCCGGCGCGAACGGGTGGATGTTCGCGAACTCCGCCCAGGTGACCGGCTCCATCTCGGTGGTCGCGTTGAGCTTCATCGTGCACGAGCCCAGCGGGATCATCCCCCGGTCCAGGGCGTAGTCGCGGTCCGAGAGCCGGCGCAGGTAGCGCAGCATCGCCGTCTCCGAGTGGTGCGACGAGAACACCGGGTGGGTCAGGAACACCGACGTCCGGGCCAGCCCGGCGGGAATCCCCGCGGCCGGCTCCGCGCCGGCCGCACCGAACGCCGCCAGCACCGCCTCGACGTGCGCCGGCGTCGTGGTCTCGTCGCACGAGATCGACACCCGGTCCGCGTCGACCAGCCGCAGGTCCACGCCGCCGCGCGCGGCCGCCTCGGCCACCTCCGCGGCCCGGCCCGGCACCACCGCGGTCACCGTGTCGAAGAACGCGGCGTGCGCGACCTCGACGCCCGCCGCGGCGAGACCGGCCGCGACCGCGCCGGCCCGCCGATGGGTACGCCGGGCGATCTCCCGCAGCCCCTCCGGGCCGTGGTAGACCGCGTACATGCTCGCCATGACCGCCAGCAGGACCTGCGCGGTGCAGATGTTGCTGGTCGCCCGCTCCCGGCGGATGTGCTGCTCGCGGGTCTGCAGGGCCAGCCGGTACGCGGGCGCGCCGTCCGCGTCCTTGGACACCCCGACCAGCCGTCCGGGCAGCGCACGCTCCAGGCCGGCGCGCACCGCCAGGTAGCCGGCGTGCGGGCCGCCGAAGCCCAGCGGCACCCCGAAACGCTGCGTCGTCCCCGCCGCGATGTCCGCGCCGATCTCGCCCGGCGCCCGCAGCAGCGTCAGCGCCAGCAGGTCCGCCGCCACCGTGACCAGGGCACCCACGCCGTGCGCGGCCTCGATCACCGCGGCGTGGTCACGGACCGCACCGGACGCGCCCGGGTACTGCAGGTGCAGGCCGAAGAACTCCGCCGGCAGCTCACCGCCGGCGTCGAGATCCACCTTCACCAGGTCGATGCCGAGCGGCTCCGCCCGGGTACGCAGCACGGCCAGGGTCTGCGGCAGCGTGTCCGCGTCCACCAAGTAGACGCTGCTGCGGCTCTTCGACGACCGCCGGGCCAGCGTCATCGCCTCCGCGACCGCCGTGCCCTCGTCCAGCATCGAGGCGTTCGCCGTGGTCATCCCGGTCAGGTCGGTGACCATCGTCTGGAAGTTCAGCAGCGCCTCGAGCCGGCCCTGGCTGATCTCCGGCTGGTACGGCGTGTACGCCGTGTACCACGCCGGGTTCTCCAGCACGTTGCGCCGGATCACGGCCGGGGTGAACGTGCCGTAGTAGCCGAGCCCGATCATCGAGGTCGCCACCGTGTTACGACCGGCGATCTCGCGCAGCTCGGCGATCGCCTCCTCCTCGGAGGCCGCCGCCGGCAGGTCCAGCGTGCCGTGCCAGCGGATCACCTCGGGGATCGCGGCGTCCATCAGCGCTTCCAGGGACGCGTACCCGATGGCCTTGAGCATCTGGGTCTGCGCGCCGGCCTCCGGACCGATGTGACGTGAGGCGAACGACATGGCGGCTCCTGCGAGAGAAAGAGGTCGACGGCACAACCTCCCCCTCTGTCATACCCACAAGGCACTCCAGAGTCGCCTACCCTCGCGGTCCTTTTGCCTGAGAGGTTCCGGGGAGGATTTGCCCCTTCGGCGCCACCAGATCTTCACCCGGTGGTCTCTCCCGCGCAGGAGTACGGCTGCGTTGAACCTACCAGCGCGGATGTCCCCGACGCTCAACCTAGGGTGTGGTGTGTGACCTACTCCGCCGCGGACGACCGCTACGACACCATGACCTACCGCCGCGCCGGGCGCAGCGGCCTGAAGCTGCCCGCCATCAGCCTCGGGCTCTGGCACAACTTCGGCGACGGCCGCCCGCTGGAACGCCAGCGCGACATCACCCGCCGCGCCTTCGACCTGGGCGTCACCCACTTCGACCTGGCCAACAACTACGGCCCGCCGCCCGGCAGCGCCGAGAGCAACTTCGGCCGCATCCTGAGCACCGACTTCCGCCACCACCGCGACGAGATCATCGTCTCCACCAAGGCCGGCTACCACATGTGGAACGGCCCGTACGGCGAGTGGGGCAGCCGCAAGTACCTCGTCTCGTCGCTCGACCAGTCGCTGCGCCGCCTCGGCCTCGACTACGTCGACGTCTTCTACCACCACCGCCCCGACCCGGACACCCCGCTCGAGGAGACGATGGGCGCCCTCGACGCCGTCGTCCGCTCGGGCAAGGCCCTCTACGCCGGCATCAGCAACTACACCGCCGAGCAGACCGCCCGGGCCGCCGCGATCCTGCAGGAGCTCGGCACTCCCCTGCTGATCCACCAGCCGTCGTACTCGATCCTGAACCGCTGGATCGAGAAGGACCACCTGCTCGACACGCTCGAGGCGGTCGGCGCCGGCTGCATCGCCTTCAGCCCGCTGCAGCAGGGCCTGCTCACCGACCGGTACCTGCGCGGCATCCCCGAGGACTCCCGGGTACGCACCAGCGTCTTCCTCAACGAGAGCGACCTGGACAACGCCACCCTCGGCCGGCTGCACAGCCTCAACGACATCGCCGGGCGGCGCGGCCAGTCCCTGGCGCAGCTGGCCCTGGCCTGGGCGCTGCGCGACGGGCGGATGACCAGCCTGATCATCGGGGCCAGCAGCGTCGCGCAGCTCGAGACCAACGTCGCCGCCCTCGGCAACCTCAGCCTGTCCTCCGACGAGCTGAATGAGATCGACGGCACCGTCCTCGACCTGTAGAAACGGCGGGTGCACAATCTCGTCACCGAGCACACGATCCTCGCGGTCGTGGTCGGCTCCCGCGCGTACGGCCTCGACGGCCCGGACTCCGACCACGACCGCCGCGGCGTGTACGCGGCACCGACCCGCCTGTTCTGGCACCTGGACAAGCCGCCGACCCACCTCGACGGCCCGGCCGACGAGCAGTTCTCCTGGGAGCTCGAACGGTTCTGCACCCTCGCGCTGCAGGGCAACCCGACGGTGCTCGAGGTGCTCTGGTCACCGCTGATCGAGCGGGTCACCCCCGACGGCGAGCGGCTGCTGGCGGCACGCCGGGCGTTCCTGTCCCGCCGGGTCGCGCAGACCTACGGCTCGTACGCCCAGGACCAGCTCAGGCGCGTCGCGGCCCGGCGCGCTCGCACCGGCGAGACCAACCACAAGCAGGCCATGCACATGATCCGGCTGCTGCTGGCCGGCGCGCACGTGCTGCGCACCGGCGAGGTCCTGGTCGACGTATCGCCGCTGCGCGAACGGCTGCTCGCCGTCCGCCGCGGCGACCAGCCGTGGGAGGCGGTGACGGCCTGGGCGGACGAGCTGCTCGCGGACCTGGCCGCCGCGGAGGCGGCGACCGTCCTGCCGGAGTCACCGGACCGGACGGCCGTCGACGACCTGCTCTGTTCCGTACGCGAAAGGGGTCTGTCGTGACCGTCGACGTGCCCGCCTGGGCCGCGGAGATCACCGCCGGCCTCGGCCACCCGCTGGTCTTCGCGACCGTGAGCGGCGCGCACCTGTACGGCTTCGCGTCCGTCGACTCGGACCTGGACCTGCGCGCGAGCCACGTCCTGCCGGCCGCCGAGGTCGTCGGCCTGCGCACCGGGCCCGAGACCGTGCAGTCCAGCGGGCTGCGCGACGGCGTCGAGCTGGACGTGGTCAGCCACGACCTGCTCAAGTTCGCCCGCCTGCTGAACAGCCGAAACGGCTACGTCCTGGAGCAGCTGCTGTCGCCGCTGGTGGTGGCGACCTCGCCGGTGCACGCGGCGCTGGTCGAGCTGGCGCCCGGGCTGATCACCAGCAACCACGCGCACCACTACCTGGGCTTCGCGGCCGGCCAGGAGCGGCTCTTCGCACGGACCGGCGAGCTCAAGCCGGCCCTGTACACGCTGCGGGTGCTGCTCACCGGCATCCACCTGATGCGGACCGGGACGCTGGAGACCGACCTCGGGGTGCTCGGCGGCGGCCTGGCCTACATGCCGGAGCTGATCGCCCGCAAGCGCGAGGCGGAGCACGGGCCGTTCCCGGCGGGCTTCCGCGCGGCGCTGGAGCGGGACATCCCGCGGCTGCGCGCCGAGCTGGAGGCGGCCCGCGACGCGTCCGCGCTCCCCGGCCACGCCGATCCGGCGGCGGTCGAGGCCCTGCACCGACTCGTGGTGCGGGTCCGGCTGGGGTCAGTCGGCGAAGCCGTCGTTTGAGGTTTGGTGCGGCTTGCCGCACTGCCGCTAAGGCATCCTAGGATTCTAGGAGTTATCCGTCGGCGGGTCCGGCGGTCTACCCTGTGCACATGCCCACCAGCGCGCCCGCGGCTCCGGCACCGCATCTGGCCCGGCCACACCGGCCGGTTGTCGTCGCGGGGACCCTCGGCGAGCTGGCCGGTCCGCGGCACGGGATCGTCGAGCTGCCGCTGCGGCTCTGGTGGAATCCGCACCCCTTCGACCTGGACCAGCCGACCATGCTCGCCTGGATGTACGAGAACGTGCTCCGCGAGGCGGTCCGCGTCGAGGAGCTGCGCCGTCACCTGGACGGGCCGACGCTGATCCGGCTCTGGCCGGAGCTCAACCTCCCCCGCGGCGTCCGCGCGGCCTGGGAGGCCCGCCACCCAGGCCTGCGCCGCACCGCCGTGGCCGGGCTCAGCTGATCCCGACCAGGCGGTACGCCTCCCGGATCGAGGCCACCTTGGCGTCCCGGTCCGGGCCGCCGCCGAAGTAGGTCATCGCCACGTCGACGATGCCCCGCAACGCGTCGGCGAAGGTGGCCCGCGGCGAGAGCCGGGACATCCCCAGGTAGGTGAGCACGGCGACGTCCTCCACGGTGAAGACCCGCACGCCGTCCACCTCCATGGTCAGCAGGTTGTGCACCGCCTTGTTCGCGATGTTGCTGTTGAAGTGCACCCAGCCGTTGTCGTTGGTGTCCGGGTTCGGCAACTGGCCGGGGGCGAGCTGCCGGAAGTCCTTCATGTGCGCCGGGTGGCCGAGGCTGCCCGGGTCGGCGAAGTCGCGCAGCGGCCGCCCGTCCGGCCGCAGGCCGTCGCCGATCTTCCAGCTCCACGTCGAGACGTCCTCGCGGTCGCTCGCGGTGTACCAGTTGTTGATCAGGATGCCGGCCACGTCGGCGAAGGACTCGTTCAGGGCGCCGGACTGGGTCGCGTACACCAGGTTCGAGGTGGTCTCGATGACGCCATGGGTCAGCTCGTGGCCGATCACGTCGAGGAACCTGGACAGGCTGACCAGGCGGCCGTCGGCGTCGCGGACCTGGCCGTACCACATCCGGCCGCGCCACCAGAACGCGTTCTTCAGCGTCGGCGGCGCCGACATCCGGGCCGCCGTCGTGTTGACCATGGACACCAGCAGCATGCCCTTGTCGTCGATGCCGTCGCGCTGCAGGACGAGCTTGTAGAAGTCCTGTACCCGGGAGGCGTTCAGGTGCGCGGAGACGGCCGCCCGGTTGCTGTCCGCGAAGTCGCTGGTGGTCGCCTCGACCGCGCGCGGCGGCACCGGCGGGTCGGTGTCGATGTCGGCGAACCGCAGGTCGAACGTGCGGACCGACCGCAGCGGGTCGTCGAGCAGGCACACCGTGCCGGTGTCCAGGCGGCCGAAGAACGTCTGGGTGACCCCGTCCTCGTCCATTCCCCTGCACTTGGCCGGGGTCGGCACGCCGGCGGTCGGGTTCGCGCTGTAGGTGAACACGATCTCGCCGCTGTGCGCGTCGACCAGGTAGTTGACGAGGCGGGGCACCGGCCGGGTACCCAGTCCGTGGCCCTCGACCGGCTCGGCCCGGTCCGGCGCGGGCCGGGCGGGCAGGTTCTTGAGGAGCCACACCAGACGCCAGGCGCCGGTCTCCTCGTCCTTGAAGAAGTTCAGCGCGCCGCCCAGCGCCGCGTCCGGCCGGAGCTCCGCGCCGGCATAGGCCGCCGCGCGTTGCAGCGCCTCCGCGCGGCTCAGCCCCTCGACCGGGTCGACGCCGGTCACCTCGTCCAGCCGGGCGCTGACGCTGACCAGGTCGCGGTCGCCGGTCAGCTCGACCACCGCGCTCGCCCCGAAGATCGGGATCTGGTGCTGGGTCTGCGCGAACCGCACCTGGTGCGTGCCGAGCCTGCGCAGGTCGTCGTCGTTCTCCATGACCAGCCCGGGCACCCGCTGCGGCGCTTCCGGCTCGACCACCGAGCGCATGGCCGGGCGCGCGTCCTGCTGCAGGAGCTCGTCCAGGTAATACCGGGCGGCGGCCTCGTTGCTGTTGAAGACCGGGCCGAGCGACCCGACGTCGATACCGGCCGCCTCGCCGGCGCGGAACGAGGCGGGCGATCGCGGCCCGTCGTCCCGGTCCTGCGCGACGTGGTAGTGGAACTCCTGCAGTGGTGCAGCCATGGAAACCACCTCTCATGCGGTTGCGGCGCGCTTCAGAGCGGCCGGGACTAGTGCCGGGCGGGGCAGCACGATGAAGCCGGCCATCGAGGCGAAGTCGCGTTCCGCCGGGTTCTCCCCGACGAACACGACGCGCTCGCACGGCCCGGCGAGCGTGGCCGCGGCGCGGAAGGTCTCCGTGCCGTCCTTGCGGCCGAAGACCAGCAGCGCCGGCTCGAGGAAGATCAGCAGACCGGCGGCGTCGAGCGCGCGGCGCACCTCCGGCTCCGGGACCGGGCCACGGTCGGAGAGGACACCCATCCGTACGCCGAGGTCGCGCAGCGCCGTCAGCGTGGCGGTCACGTCGGGGAGCACGGTGAGCTCCAGGCGCGTGCCGCCGTCGAGCAGGCTCGCCCGGGCCAGGGTGTCGCCGATGTCGAAGAACACGATCGCGTCCGCCATGCCGCCCCCTTGCCTCACCGAGGAGCAGAGCGCGCCCGGGCCGCGACCGATACGCCCGAGTCGGGCAGCAGACACCGGATTCACCCGATCATCGGACTGCCGAGGAATCTGTCGGTGGTCACCACTAGGTTGGCCGCGTGACGGCGAACATCGACGACTTCTACCGCGACGTGACCACCATCGCCCTCGGCGTCGGCGAGAAGCACGGGTTCGTGCTCGGCGGCGGCGTCGCCTGGCTGGTCAACGGCCTGGTCCGGCGGCCGACGGAGGACATCGACCTGTTCACCGACACCGCGGGCGCGGTCGGCGCGGCCGCCGGGCAGGTCACCGGCGCCCTGACCGCCGCCGGCTACCACGTGTTCCGCGAGGTCGGCGACGAGATGTTCGAGGGCATGGACGAGGACCTGCGCGAATACCACGTGGCGGACGGCTCCCGGGCCCTGCGGCTGACCCTGACCCGGCTCGACCGGCGGCGCGCGCCGGTGGTGATGGACGTCGGGCCGGTCATGCACCTCGACGACCTCGTCGCGTCGAAGGTGGCCGCGCTGGTCAACCGGCGCGAGGTGCGCGACTACATCGACGTGGGCGCCGCCCTGGAGCGCTATCCCCTGCGGCGCGTACTGGAGCTGGCCCGCGCGCTCGAGCCGGGCCTCGACGACGAGGACATCGCCGACGCGGGCCGCTACCTGGACCGCCTCGACGACGAGCGGTTCGGCTTCTACGGCCTGACCGCGGCCGACGTCCGGGCGCTGCGGGACCGGCTGGCGGCCTGGCCCCGCTGAGCGGTGGCTCGCAACCGTTTCGCAACCCGGCGCGTACCGGGCGGCAACCGGTCGGGCCGAATCTAGGTCCCAGCGAGGCCACCACCTGAGAAGGAGCTCCCCCGATGTGCCTTCGAATCGCTACAGCAGCCGTCGCCGCCGCCGTCCCCGGCCTCGCGGGCAGCGTCGCCGGCACGATCCGCCCGGCGTCGGGCGCCTAGCGGATCACCGGCAACTCCACAGCAAGGTCCCTTCCGCGGCCGGGCGCGATGCGCGCCCGGCCGCGGTGCTGTGCCCGGGCGGCCCCGATAGGGTTGACAGATCATGACGCTCACCGAACGCCTGCCCGGCAACGCCGAACCCGACGCCGTCTTCGACGCCTTCCAGACCTGGGTCGCCGAGCAGGGCCTGACGCTGTACCCGCATCAGGAGGAGGCGCTCATCGAGATCGCCACCGGTGCGAACGTCATCCTGAACACCCCGACCGGCTCCGGAAAGAGCCTGGTGGCGACCGGCGCGCACTTCGCCGCCCTCGCCGACAAGCGCACCACCTTCTACACCGCGCCGATCAAGGCGCTGGTCAGCGAGAAGTTCTTCGCCCTCTGCAAGGTCTTCGGCGCGCACAACGTCGGCATGCTCACCGGCGACGCCAACGTCAACGCGGACGCGCCGATCATCTGCTGCACCGCGGAGATCCTCGCCAACCTCGCCCTGCGCGAGGGCGCCGACGCCGACGTCGGCCAGGTGATCATGGACGAGTTCCACTTCTACGCCGAGCCCGACCGCGGGTGGGCCTGGCAGGTGCCGCTCATCGAGCTGCCGCAGGCCCAGTTCGTGCTGATGTCGGCCACCCTGGGCGACACCACCCGCTTCGTCGACGACCTCGCCCGGCGCACCGGCCGGCCCACGGCCGTCGTCAGCAACACCGAGCGGCCGGTCCCGCTGCTCTTCTCGTACGCGATGACGCCGCTGCACGAGACGATCGAGGAGCTGCTCACCACCCGGCAGGCACCGGTGTACATCGTCCACTTCACCCAGGCGGCCGCCCTGGAGCGCGCGCAGTCGCTGATGAGCATCAACATGTGCAGCCGCGCCGAGAAGGACGCGATCGCCGCCGCCATCGGCAGCTTCCGGTTCACCGCCGGGTTCGGGCGCGCCCTGTCCCGGCTGGTGCGCCACGGCATCGGCGTGCACCACGCCGGCATGCTGCCCAAGTACCGGCGGCTGGTGGAGACGCTCGCGCAGGCCGGGCTCCTCAAGGTCATCTGCGGCACGGACACCCTCGGCGTCGGCATCAACGTGCCGATCCGGACGGTGCTGTTCACCGGGCTGTCCAAGTACGACGGCGTGCGTACCCGGTTGCTCAAGGCCCGCGAGTTCCACCAGATCGCCGGGCGGGCCGGCCGGGCCGGCTACGACACCCTCGGCACGGTCATCGTGCAGGCGCCGGAGCACGTCATCGACAACGAGCGGATGCTCGCCAAGGCCGGCGACGATCCGAAGAAGCGCCGCAAGGTGGTCCGCAAGAAGCCGCCCGAGGGCACCATCGGCTGGGGCCAGCCCACGTTCGACCGGCTCGTCGCCGCCGACCCGGAGCCGCTGACCTCCTCGTTCCACGTGTCGCACGCGATGCTGCTCAACGTGCTGGCCCGCGGCGGCGACCCGTTCGCGGCGATGCGGCACCTGCTGACCGACAACCACGAGGAGCCGGCCGCGCAGCGCCGGCACATCCGCCGCGCCATCGCGATCGCCCGGGCGCTGCTGGCCGGCGGCGTCATCGAGCGCGTCGACGGCACCTACCGGCTGGTGGGCGACCTGCAGCTGGACTTCGCGCTCAACCAAGCACTCTCGCCCTTCGCGCTGGCCTGCCTGGAGCTGCTCGACCGGGAGTCGCCGGAGTACCCGCTCGACGTCGTCTCGGTCATCGAGGCGACCCTCGAGGACCCGCGGCAGGTGCTCTCCGCCCAGCTGTTCAAGGCCAAGGGCGAGGCCGTCAACGCGATGAAGGCCGAGGGCATCGAGTACGACCAGCGCATGGAGCTGCTCGAGGAGGTCACCTACCCGAAGCCGCTGCTGCCGCTGCTGGAGGCCGCCTACGAGACGTACCGGCAGGGCCACCCGTGGGTCGCCGACCACGAGCTGAAGCCCAAGGCCGTGGTCCGCGACATGTACGAGCGGGCGATGACCTTCACCGAGTACGTGTCGTTCTACGGCCTGTCCCGCTCCGAGGGCCTGGTGCTGCGCTACCTCGCGGACGCGTTCCGGGCGCTGCGCCAGACGGTGCCCGAGGACGCGCGCACCGAGGAGCTGACCGACCTGATCGAGTGGCTGGGCGAGCTGGTCCGCCAGGTCGACTCCAGCCTGCTCGACGAGTGGGAGCGGCTGCGCAACCCCGGTGCCGAGGTCGTCGAGGTCTCGCCGCTGGACGACAAGCCGCCGGCGGTCACCCGCAACGTCCGCGCGTTCCGGGTGCTGGTCCGCAACGCCCTGTTCCGCCGCGTCGAGCTGTTCGCGCTGCGCCGCGCCGAGGACCTCGGCGAGCTGGACGCCGAGTCCGGCTGGAACACCGACCGGTGGATCGAGGCCCTCGAGGACTACTACGCCGAGTACCCGGTCGTCGGGACCGGGCCGTCGGCGCGCGGCCCGGCGCTCCTGCACATCGAGGCCGGGCCGGCGGTGTGGAAGGTCCGCCAGGTCTTCGAGGACCCGGAGGGCGACCACGACTGGGGCATCGAGGCCGAGGTGGACCTCGCGGCCAGCGACGAGGCCGGCGCGGCGGCGATCCGGATCACCGCCGTCGGCCCGCATTGAGTCAGTGGGTCTGCTCGTACTTGTAGACCTCGTTGGAGACCTCGCCGTAGGCGCTCTCGGCGTTCGCCATGCCGTTCAGCCAGTTCAGCGTCTCCGGGCTGGCGTTGTGCAGGTTGTGGATCAGGTCGAGGGTGTCCTGCACCGGTCCCCCGCCGGGTGCCGCCGCGGCTAGGTCGCCGACGTCGCCCAGCTCGCGCACCGTCGCGAGCTGGCCGTCGAGCTGTTGCATCAGGGCCGCGGTGTCGCCGCTGACCGGCAGGACGGCGTAGCCGCCCGGGTAGCCGTCGCCGTTCGCGATCGCGACGATCGACGGCTCCTGGTCCGCCGGCCCGAGCGCCTCGACCGCCTCGATCGCCTCCATCCCGTCCTCGATCTCGTCGGCGATCTCGTCCGCGATCCGCTCGGCCTCGTCGTGGTAGAAGGCGTCGATGATCTCGCCGCCGGAGTCGTCGCCGATCTCGTCGAACGGCTCGGCCGCCTCGTCGCAGCCGCAGTCGTCGTCGTAGTAGTCGGTCATGGTTGGCCCCTCCTCTGGTCGCCGAGCGCGGCGGTGATGCCGGCATGACGGGTCGTCAGCTGGGTCAGTGCGGCCAGCGCGTCCGCGGTCCGCTCGCGTACGCCCGGGCCGGCGCCGGCCCGCAGCCGCTCGTGCTCGGCGAGGGCCGCGTCCAGCTCCGCGCGCCAGGCCTCGACGCCCTCGGCCACCGAGTCGCGCAGGCGCCGCAGCGCCTGCTCCAGCGCGGCCTGCGCGGCGGCCGGCAGCTCGACCTCGACCTGCGCCAGCACCTGGGTGACATAGCGGGCGGCGTCCTGCCGCGCCTGGTTGACCGCGTCCTTGCGGCGGCGCCGCTCGTAGAGCACCAGCACCGTGCCGAGACCGACCACCGCGGGCGCCAGGAAGCCGGCGACCAGGGCCCCGGTGAGGCCGGCCGCCAGCGAGCCGAGGCCGATCGACGGGAGGATCCGGTCGACGGCGGAGGCGTTCGCGGCGCCGCGGGCCGGGCCGGCGAGGTCGCGCAGATGCTCGGGCAGGGCGAGGTTCACCTCGTCGGCGCCCGGCCCGGCGAGGTCGGCCAGCTCGGCGCAGAGCTCGGCGAGCCGCCCGCGCAGCCAGGTCTGCTGGTCGAGCCAGATCGCGTGGACGCTGCGGGCCAGCTCGTCGGGCAGCGCCTCGATCAGCTCCCGGTCGCCGCCGCGGGCCAGGTCCAGCAGCTGGTCGCGCAGCGCGATGATCCGGCGCTTGAGCTGCAGCCGCTGGTCGCGTTCGAGCACCCGGCCGCGCTCGGTCAGCCGGGAGCGGCGCCGGGCGATCCACTCGTCGGCGCTCGCCAGCCGCCCGCGCAGCCGGTCCAGGTCGGCGGGCAGCGCCGGGTCGCCGGAGAGTGAGAGCTCGTTGCGCCGCTGCACGGTGAGCTGCCGGCCGACCGCGCGGCCGGTCACCAGCAGCGCGTTGCGCAGCCGGATCTGGTACGCCTCCGCCGCGACACCGGCGGTCAGCGCCGCGGCGAGCGGGTCGAGCCCGCTGATACCGCGCAGCCGCCGCGCCCGCTCGGCGTTGCCGCGCCCGGTCGCCAGGGCCGAGTCGGCGGCGGCGCGGCTGCTCACCGGGAACCAGGGCGCGCCGGTGTAGCGGGGCGCGTGGGTGCGCAGCAGGGCGAGGTCGCGCTGGAGCACCGTCGGCCACTCGGGATACCTGTCGGTCTGGGTGAGCACGAACGCGACGGTGGCGATGCGCTCCGCGGCCTGGGCGAGGAAGCGGCACTCCGAGGCGGTCAGCTCGCAGCCGGCACCGGTGACGAAGAGCAGCACGTCGGCGCGGGCGAGGGTGGCCAGGGTGATCGCGGCGTGCCCGGCGATCAGGCCGCCGACTCCGGGGGTGTCGATCAGGCAGAGGCCGCGCAGCAGCGGGTCGGGCAGGCCGACGGCGACCTCGAGCACGTCGGGGTGGCGCGGGCGGCCGGTGGCGGGGTCGAGAGCCGCGTACTCGCCGACCTCGGCGAGCGGGACGGCCCGGCCGGCCGGCTCGTCGAGCGTTACCACCCGGGCGGCCGGCTCCGGAGCGTGGTGGACCGCGACGTGCACGTTGGTGGCGACGTCGGCGTCGACCGGCAGCAGCCCGCCGCGCCCGGTCAGCGCGTTGATCAGAGAGCTCTTGCCGCTGTTGCGCTCGCCGACGACGACAACGGTCGCGGCGCCGCCGGCCAGCCGGTCGACCTCGGCGCGGATCGCCGCGACCGCGGCCCGGTCGCCGAGCCGGTCGAGGACCAGCGTGGCGTCGGCGAGGAAGCGCAGCGCCGCGGCCCGCGGCGGCTCACCGGCGCGCTGGCGCGGCGTCGCGGGCGCGCCGACGGCGGGCGTCGCGCTCGTCACGAGAGCATCCAGCTGTTGTCGGTCCACCACTCGCCGGCCTCGGCGCCCGAGGAGTCCATGATCATCGCGACGATGTTCTCGTCGTCATGGCTCCAGAAGATGCGGAAGATGTCCTCCCCGTCCGGGTCGTCGAAGCAGATCAGCCGGCCCACCCGCACGTCGTCGGAGGTCCAGGTGCCCTCGGACGGCGAACCTTCCGTGCAGTCACCCTTGCCGAAGACCTTGGCGGCCTGCGCGTCGAGGTAGGCGGTCATCGACGACGAGCTGTCGAACTGGATGACGGCGACCATGTAGTCGAGCTGCGGGTCGCCGTTGCACTCGATCGCGGCGTCCATCCCGTCGGGGCTGACGTCCCAGCTCTGGCAGCTCTCCTCGTCGAGGTCGGACATGTCGAGCTTGTCGTAGAGGTCCTGCTCGCTCGAGCCCAGGTTGTCGCGGGCGGTGGGCTCGGTGGTGGTCTCCTCGGGCTCGGGCGTCGGGGTCTCCTCGTCCTCCTCGGGCGGGGTGGTCTCGACCACGACGCTCAGCGGGTTCGGCGTGGGCGTGGTGACCACCGGCTCGGGTGTCGTCGTGGTCACCACCGGCGTCGGCCTCGGATAGGGGTCGTCGGTGGAGATGGTGGCGTACGCCGTCGCCGCGACGGCGACCACCAGCACCCCGGCGACGGCGGACACCAGCGCGACGCGGCGGTGCCGGCCGCCGATCGCGCGTAGCCGACCGCGCCAGACATCCGCCGGTGCGGGCGGCGCGACTCCGAGAGGCATCGTCGGCGCCGCAGGCGCTCTCACCTCCGTCGAAGCCGCGGCGGGAGGCGCGGCGGCGGGAGGTGTGGCGGCGGCGGGCGCGGTGACGGCGGGGTCGGGGGCGGGCGCCGCGGCAGGCGCGGGGGCTGCGGCAGGCGCGGGGGCTGCGGCGCCCTTGGTGATCGCGGTCAGCGCGCCCTGGCACACCACGGCCTTGGGGTCGCCCTCGGCGACCGGCAGCCGCCCGATCCGCGCCGCGACCAGTTCGGACACCCGGGGTATCCGGCTCGACCCGCCGGTCAGATAGACCGCGGCGAGGTCGCCGACCGCGACCCCGGCCTCCTCGACGGTACGGATCAGCTCGTCTACGGTCGGCGTCAGCTGCTCCTCGATGGCCGCCTCTAGCTCGGCCCGGGTGATGCGCACCTGCGCGTCGGCCGCGTGCACCGGCACCATGACGACCGTACGGCCGGAGAGCGACTCCTTGGCCTGGGTCAGGTAGCTCAGCTGGCTGGCCCGGCGCTGCTGGCCCTTGGTCGAGGAGTCCGACCACAGCCGGTCCCACTCCTCGGGTGCGTCGTGGCGCACCTGCGCGCCGACCACCTCGCGCAGCGCCTCGCTCACGTCGTCGCCGCCGAAGTCGGGGTCGCCGCCGGGCGGCCCGCAGATCTCGAAGCCGTCGGGGGTGCGGCGCAGCACCGCCGTGTCGAACGTGCCGCCACCGAGGTCGTAGACGGCGATGTGCGCGCCCGCCGGGATCGGCGTGGCGCCGGAGGCGGTCGCGTAGTGGACCGCGGCGGCGACCGGCTCGGGGATGAACACCGGCTCGGGCAGGCCGGCCAGGGCCGCCGCCCGGGCCAGGCGGCCGGTCTCGGCGTCAGTCCACGCGGCCGGGTGGGTGAGCGCGACCTTCGCGGGCGGGCCGCCGTTGCGGCGGGTCGCCTCCTCGACGACGCGGCGCAGGGTCGCCGCGACGATCTCGACGGTCCGCAGGTCGCGGTCCCCGAGGCGGGTCTCGGCGTCGGACACCAGGGCGCGCTTGGGTTGCAGCTCCGCGCGGTCGGGATAGATGGCCGCCTCCTGGGCGGCGTCGCGCCCGGTGAGCAGGTGCCCGTCCTCGTCGAGGCAGACCACCGACGGCAGATACCGACTGTTGTCTATTTCGAGGATCTCCGATTTGTTATCGCCGGCCGCATTCTCGGAGAGCATGGCGGCACACGTGAAACTGCTGCCGTAATCGATCGCTATTGACCAGCTGCCCACCCCCGAATCTTATCGGAGAAATGGGTAACCCGATCGGGTGAAAAACGCTGGGTTAATGTGCACCTAATTGGAGCGGTGGGTGAAGAAGGCGGTCTCGGTCAGCTCCCGGGCGGAGCGGGCGTGCCGGGCCACCAGCCGCGACGGGCTGCCCTCCAGGCGCCGCCAGCGGGCCACCCACTCGTCGGCGGCGACGGCGACCTGCGCCGGGCCGGCGTCCGCGGCCAGGCCCAGGCGGACCGCGTCGGAGCTGCCGGTGGCGAGGCTGATCAGCGCGGCGGCGCAGTCGTCGCTGAGCGACAGCCGGCCGCCGGCGAGGTCGCGCAGCGCCGGAACGAGCGCGGCCTGGCGCAGCACCGGGTCGCGCTTCACCTCGTTCAGGCTCGCCCGCAGCCCGGCCAGAATCGCGGCGGAATCGCCGTCGCCGCCGAGCCAGGTCGCCCGTTCGAGAATGGTCACCGCGGAGGCGGCACGAAGCCGGTCGGCCGATCGGATGAAGTTCTCCTCCACATATCTGACGAGCTCCGCCACGCCCGAGGCCTGGGCCAGCCGGCGCAGCAACTCATCGCTGCGGACCACCCCGGCCCGGATGTGCGAGACCGCCTCGCGCAGGCCGTGCACGCCGAGCAGCCGCAGCAGCCGGGCCCGGTCGGCGGCGTCCTCCCCGGACGGTGAGTGCGCGTGCGCGTACAGGAAGTCCTCGAGGTCGTCGGGGTCGAGCTCGGCCAGCCGGCGCAGGCGGCGCGCGTCGGCCTCGGTGAAGGTGTCGCCCGACGCGGTCTCGGCGAGCAGGCCGATCACCGGCACCACGTCGGCGACCAGGCCCCGCAGCTCGCTCGCGTAGCGGGCGGCGATCCGGCGGGCCCGCGGCCACGGGTCGTCGGCGCCGTCGCCGAGCGTGTCCACCCGGCTGAGCACGCCCAGCACGTTCGCGGCGCTCATCCCGGCCCGGCCCGACGTGCCGCGCAGCGCCTCGAGGGCCTCCCGGTCCCGCTCCCCCGGGTGCGGCATCACGTAGAGCAGCGCGTCCGCCTCGGCCAGGGCGGCCATCGCCGGGTCGTCGAGCCCGGTCAGCGAGTCGAGCCCCGGCGTGTCGACCAGGTTGTAGCGGTCGGCGAGCCGGGCGTTCGCGGTCTCGACCACCACCGCGGCGATCGTGTCGGCGGGCACACCGAGCCGCGCGGGGACACCGCCGCCCGGCGCCGCGGGTACGTGGATCGACTGGCCGGCCTTGGTGATCAGCTGCACCCGGTTCTGGTGGTGGTGCCGGTACCAGGTGACCAGCGTGGTCGTCTCGGTCGCGCCGGTGGCCGCCAGCCGCTGCCCGAGCAGGGCGTTCACCAACGTGGACTTGCCGGCGTTGACCCTGCCGCCGACCGCGATCCGGATCGTCCGCTCGGCGAGCCGCTCGCCGGCCGCGGCGACGGCGTCCCGGGCCGGTCCGGCCGGCAGCCGCGCGACGGTGTCGCCGCAGAGCAGTCGGAGGCGGTCACAGACCGAGCGGCCGCCGGACGGCCGGGCGAAGGTGGACATTCGCCGACGATAAGTGCCGGGGGCCGCGCTCACCGAGCGCCGGTGGCCGGCGAATCTCGTCCGAGGACGGCCGCGAGGGCCCCGGTCAGGTCCGGCCGGCAGAGCACGTCGGTGCTGTCCACGTACTGGTCAACGGCGCCGTAGGGGGCCGCGGCGGCGAGCGCGGGATCCTCGACTCGCTCGATCAGGGCGGCCGCGAAACGGGCGGCGTCGATCACCCGATAGGGCCGGTCGTGGTACTGCCGCCGGGCCGGGTCGACCGGGCGCGCGAGCCCCAGCCGGTTCTGCCACCGGCCGGTCGCCTCGTACGCGTCGCAGAGCGCCGACTCCCGGCGGGCCGGGTCGTCGGCGGCCACGGCCTCGCGCAGCGCTGCGGCGATCGCGGCGGCGCCGGGCAGCCGGGCGAACGCCGTGCCGAGCCACTTGCCGTACGGCGGGTAGCGGCGGCCGAGCAGCAGGCAGAGCCGCATGACGTCGCGGGCCAGCCGGGCGGCGAGCAGCCGGCTGCCGAGGTCGTCGCCGGCCTCGGCGGCCCGGCCGACGAACGCCTCCTCCTGAGCGATCCGGGTCCACTGCGCGGCCAGCAGGCACCGCCACACGTCCGCCGGATACCAGCGCAGCCGCTCGCGGAGCCCGGTGAGCTCGCCGATGTCGTCGTGGAAGACCGCGCCGCCGGTGACCTCGGCCAGCCGCTGCGCCGGGGTGGCCAGCCAGTCCGCGGCGGTCACACCGCCGCGGGCGTCGAAGCCGAGCAGCCCGGCCGACCAGCTCGCCACGTCCGTGATGTGCACCCGGTGCGCCACCGGACCGGTCGTGTCGGTCATCACCCGCACCCGGACATCGGCGGGCTCGAAGTTGGTGGGCCATCCGCGTACCCGCTTCGGCAGCCGGTCGGCGAGCAGCGCCGAGAGCCGCTCGCCGTGCCGGGCGGCGTCCCCGGCGGTCAGGAACAGCTCGAGCCGCGGGCCCCAGTCGTGGTCGGCGGAGCGCTCGGAGTCGAAGCCGAGCACCTCCGAGCCGGGGCCGACCCGCGCGGCGGCATGGGGCAGCCCGGGGTACGCCTGTTCGAGCAGCGGGCGCACCGCCTCGGCGTAGAAGTACCGGCACAACCGCAGCCCGGGCAGGAACGTCGACATGACGCCGGACGTTATCGCCGCGGCTGCCCGCGGTCGCGCGCTTTTCCGGCTATCCGGCCGTGAGATGGGTGCGCTGGCCGTCGTTGTCGAGGATGCACAGCAGCTCGGCCGGGCCGCCGTGCGCGCCGAAGGAGTGCGGGACCATCGTGGAGAACTCGGCCGCCTCGCCGGTGCCGACCAGGATGGTCCGCTCGCCCAGCCGCAGCATCACCGTCCCGGACAGGACCGTGAACCAGTCCCGGCCGGGGTGTACGCGCAGCTCGGCCGGGGCCGGCCGGGTGAGCCGCATCTTCGCGACGGTGACGCCGCCCGGCCCGGCCTCGCGCGACAGCAGCCAGGTCGTCCTGCCCCGGGCCTCGTCGCGGTGCGGCCGGATCACCACGTCGTCGTCGTCGACGGACTCGACCAGCTGGTCCAGGGTGGTGCCCAGCGCACGGGCGATGGGCGTCAGCTGGTCGAGGGCGATGCGGCGGTGGCCCGTCTCGATCCGGCTGAGCGTGGACGGGCTCAGGTAGCAGCGCGAGGCCAGCTCGTCGAGGGACCAGCCGCGGGCGGCGCGCAGGCCGCGGATCCGCTGGCGGACGATGGCGTCGAGATCGCCGTCTTGCGTCATACGCAAGACTGTATGTCATTGGCGCAAAGCCCGGCTATGGTCGGCCCATGGGAGACCACGGACACGGACATCAACACGGACATTCACACGGGCACGGGCACGGACACGACCCGGACGCCCTGCCCGAGCTGCTGGAGCTCGACGCCGAGGTGCTGCACGAGTACCGGGACGGCCTGATCGAGCAGGTCGCCGATCTGACCGGCGGCGCGCCACGCCGGATCCTCGACCTCGGCTGCGGCAACGGGACCGGCACGCTCGCCCTGGCCGCGCGCTTCCCCGAGGCCGAGCTGATCGCGGTGGACGTCTCGCCGGACATGCTGCGGCTTCTTGGCGACAAGGCCGCGCGGGCCGGCGTCGCCGGCCGGGTCCGGACCGTGCAGGCGGACCTGGACGACGGCTGGCCCGACGTGGCCGGCGTGGACCTGGTGTGGGCGTCGGCGTCGATGCACCACGTGGCGGACCCCGACCGGGTCCTCGCCGACCTGTTCGCCGCGATCCGGCCCGGCGGCCTGCTGGCCGTGGCCGAGGTGGCGTCACACCCGCGGTTCCTGCCGGACGGCGTCGGCGGCGGCGGCGAGGCGCGGCTGCACGCCGCCCTGGCCGAGCGGCAGGCCGCCGAGATGCCGCACCGGGGCGAGGACTGGGGTCCGCGGCTGGCCAAGGCCGGGTTCGCCGTGGAGTCCGCGCGGCACGCCGGGATCGAGCTGACCGCCCCGCTGCCGGACGCCACCGGCCGCTACGCGCGGGCCACCCTGGCGCGCATGCGGTCCGGCCTGCGCGAGCAGCTCAGCGCCGAGGACCACGCCACCCTGCACGCCCTGCTCGACGGCGACGGCCCGGAGAGCGTGCTGCGGCGCGACGACCTGACCGTGCGCGCCGAGCGCAGCGCCTGGCTGTGCCGCCGGCCTTAAATGGTTTGCCCCGGTCGGGGCGGTGGGTCACGATGGCGCGCATGATTACCGCTGAACGAAAGGGCGCGTGCGCCCTCGCGCGTTGACCGCCCCGACGCGGCGCCGAGTCGCCGCCGATCTTGATCTCTGGCACCGCGCGGTCGAACTGCGCCGGGAATGGTGGGACATCGGTCTGGCCACCGAGCCGGCCGACCGCGACGCCGCCGAGGAAGTCCTGACCCGCCTGTACCGGCGACACGGCCGCGCCCGGCCACGGTTCGCCTGGGCCGGCTCGCCCCGCGACGCCCTGCCGCTGACCTCGGGGATGCCGACCCACGCCGACCTGCGGGACTGGCTGCGGCCCCGGCAGCCACCGGGCCGGCCGCCGCTGGCGAGCGACATCGCCGGCGGCTGGTCGCGGCTGCTGAAGGCCCTCGACGACGGCGCCGATCCCTGCCTCGGCCCGCTGCGGCAGCCCGGCAAGGACGCCAAACCCTGGCCGGTGCTGCCACCCCCGGCCGCGCTGGCGGCGGGCATCCCGCTGGGCGAGGTTTTGCGCCAGGGTGTACGCGGCGCGCTGCGCACCGCCCTGATGGACGGCATCGTCCTTCCCGTACGGGCCGCCCTGGCGCCGCCGGGTCGCGTGCCGGTCGCCTGGTGGGGGCAGCAGGACGCCTACTGGATCGGCCACTACGACGTGCTGCGCCGGCTGGGGCTGGCGGAGCACGGGCCGGTGGTCGGCGGCCGCCTGGACGAGTGGGCGACCCTGGCTCGCTCCTGCGGCTGGTGGTGGCCCGGCGAGGAGGTCTGTGTCGTGGTGGAGCGCCCGGCCCGGATCGAGCGCCTGCCCTTCCCCGACGACACCCTCCCGGGGCCGGGACACCCGGCCGTCACCTACCGCACCTGACCGAACGGGCGGCCGGGCATCCGTGCCCGGTCGCCCTAGACCAGGACGCCGTCGCGCGCCGGTGGGGTTGCCGGCGCGGGAGCGGGGTGTTCCCGGGCGCCGGTGCGCTCGGCGCCGATGCCGGCCGCGACCACGAAGGCGATGCCCGCCACCGGCGCCCAGCCGGGCACCTGGCCGAGCAGCACGAGCCCGATCACCAGCGCGATCGCGGGCTCCAGGCTCATCAGCGTGCCGAACGCGGCCGTCGTCAGCCGGCGCAGGGCGAGCATCTCCAGGACGAACGGCACCACCGGCAGCAGGATCGCCAGGCCGAACCCGATCAGCAGCAGCTGCCAGGTGACGCCGGTCAGCACCGACGGGCCGACCACCAGCGTCGCGACCAGGCCCGCGACCGGCATCGACACCGCCAGGCCCTGCAGCCCCGAGACCTCGTCGCCGACCCGCTGGGTGAGCAGGATGTACGCCGCCCAGCAGGCCGCCGCCGCCAGCGCGAATCCGACGCCGACCAGGTCGATGTCGCCGTGCCACGGCTCGGTGAGCAGCACGACGCCGACCGCGGCCAGCAGCGGCCAGACCTTCGTGCCGCGCCGGCCGCGGAAGACCGCGACCGCGAGCGGGCCGAGGAACTCCAGCGCGCTGGCCGTGCCGAGCGGCAGCCGCGCGATCGCGGCCATGAACAGCATGGTGACCCCGGCGGTGACCACGCCGAGGGCGACGCTGGCCAGCAGGGCGCGCCGGGAGAACGCGCGCAGCCGGGGCCGGACCAGCACCGCGAGGATCAGCCCGGCCCACGCCAGGCGCAGCCACGCCGCGCCCTCGACGCCCGCGGTGTCGATGAGCCCGACGGAGGCCGCCAGGCCGAGCTGGACGAGGAGCATCGAGGCGAGCGCCATCGCCGAGCCGGTCCGTGCCTCAGTACGCATAGAGCCAGTAGAGCCGGTGGAGAATGTTCACGTCCACGTGCTAGTTGTGGATGAAACGTTCGGGTTTGGCTGACAATTGCCGGATGGACACGCGGCGCCTGCGGTTACTGCTCGAACTGTCCCGGCTCGGCTCGATGCGCGAGGTCGCCGACGAGATGCACGTCACCACCTCGACGGTCTCCCAGCAACTCGCCGTCCTGGCCCGGGAGGCCGGCACGACGCTGATCGAGCCGGACGGCCGCCGGGTCCGGCTCACCCCGGCCGGGCGCCGCCTCGCCGAGCACGCGGTCACCATCCTGGCCGCGGTCGAGGCCGCCCGCCTCGACCTGAACCCCGGCGCGGAACCGGCCGGCGACCTGCGGGTCGCGGGCTTCGCCACGGCCGTACGCCGGTCGCTGCTGCCGATCGCGGCCACCCTCGCCGCCACCCACCCGCGGGTCCGCCTGCTGATCCACGAGCACGAGCCGTTCGAGGCGTTCGAACTGCTCGCCGCCGACCTGGTCGACCTGGCGCTGACCTACGACTACAACCTCGCGCCGGCCGCGTTCGACCCGGCGCTCACGGCGATGCCGCTGTGGGAGGCGCCGTGGGGCCTCGCGGTGCCGGCGGAATCGCGGGCCACCGACTTCGCCGGATACCGGGACCACGACTGGATCGTGAACTCGCGCAACACCGCCGACGAGGACGTGGTGCGCACCGTCGCGGCGCTGGACGGCTTCGTGCCGCGGATCGTGCACCGGGCGGACAGCCTCGACCTCGTACAGGACCTCATCGTCGCCGGCCTGGGCGTCGGCCTGCTGCCGAAGGACGGCCCGATGCTGCCCGGCGTGCGCCTGCTCGACCTGCCCGGCCCGCAGGTCCGGCTGCGCAGCTACGCGGTTACCCGCCGCGGCCGGGCCGGGTGGCCACCGTTGGCCCTGATGCTGCGCCTGCTCGGCGCCGAGTGACCGCGGCGGCTCAGCCGGCGCGGCGCCGGGCGCGGCGGGCGGCGAGTTCGTCGCCGGCGGCGGGCTCGGCCGGCAGGTTCGTGCCGACCGGCTGCGGCGCGGACGCCTGCTCGGCGGGCAGGTGCGACAGCGAGCCCTGGATCTCCTTGAACGCGCCGCCGATGGCGATGCCGAAGACGCCCTGGCCGCCCTGGAGCAGATCGACGACCTCCTCCGGCGAACGGCACTCGTAGACCGTGGTGCCGTCGGAGATCAACGTGATGCCGGCGAGATCCTCGACGCCGCGCGAGCGCAGCGTCTCGATGGCCCGGCGGATGTTCTGCAACGAGACGCCGGCGTCCAGCAGACGCTTGACGACCTTGAGGACGACCAGGTCACGGAACGAGTAGAGCCGCTGGGTTCCGGAGCCCGAGGCGTCCCGGATGCTCGGCACGACCAGGGTCGTCCGGGCCCAGTAGTCCAGCTGGCGGTAGCTGATCCCGACCGCCTGACATGCCGTCACTCCGCGATAACCGGTAACGCCGTCCTCGCCGACAAGTGGACCCTCAGCAGAGTCTGACTCGTGCACGCGACTACCTCCCCGCTGCGCGGTGCCGCTTCACCTGGACTTCACGAGCGTATAACTCAGCGTGCCGCGAAACAGGGAGGTAATGCCGCGACACGCCGCGTATGGACGACTCGACCGTGGTGATCGTCGATGCGACGACTATCCGGCGAAATCCTCCGGGCGGACCTGGTCGAGGAACTCGCGGAACTTCTCGACCTCGTCCTCCTGCTCGTCCGGGATGACGATGCCGGCCTCCGTCAGCACCTGGTCGGCGCAGCGGATCGGGGCGCCGACGCGCAGGGCCAGGGCGATCGAGTCGCTGGGCCGTGCCGACACCCGCAGGTCGTCGCCGATCAACAGGTCGGCGTAGAAGACGTTCTCCTTGAGCTCGGTGATCTCCACGGCCTTCAGCGGCGCCTTCAGCGCGGCGAGGACGTCCCGGAGCAGATCATGGGTCAGCGGACGGGCCGGCTTCACGCCCTGCTGCTCGTACGCGATGGCGGTCGCCTCCACCGCACCGATCCAGATCGGCAGGTAACGATCACCGTCGACCTCCCTGAGCAGGACGATCGGCTGGTTGCTCGGCAGCTCCACCCGAACCCCGACCACGCTCAGCTCGCGCACTGCCCGCCTCCGTGTCGCACGTCGTAGCCGCCCCGTAAAGCCGCCCGAAGGCGGCCATCAGGCTGTTTCACGCCTATCCTGCACGGTACACGGGCACCCGGGGGCCGGCGCCACGCGTTGCCCGTGTCTGGTGGCATACCCGGGCCGCATCCGGCGAACCCTCAGCGCCCGAGGGTGTCCCGCAGGCCGGCCCGCACCAGCGCCGCGTGCAGCCGCTGGGAGAGCGCCTGCAGCTCACGGGCGGTCTCCGCGGCCCGGGCCCGGGCCGCCGGGTCGTGCTGGCGCACCAGCGGCGTCAGCAGCTGGGCGAAGAGTCCGACCTCGCGGTCCGCGCCGGTGCGGAACGCCCGCAGATGGCGCACCTCGAGGCCGTGCCGGACCAGCCCGACCACGGCCTCGACGATCACCACGGCGTCGCCGTCGTACCAGCCCGGCGGCCGCGACGTGACCAGGCCGATCTGCTCCAGCTCGGCGAGCATCTGCTCGGCGATGCCGGTGCGCTCGACCAGGTCGGCCCGGGAGACCCGGGTGTCGGCGGGGTCCGCCGGCACCTCGGCCTCCGAGCCGACCGCGACCAGCGACGGCCGCCGGTGTGCCAGCGGGTCGTCGCCGCGTTCCTGCGCCTCGAGCTGCTCGCGGATGACCCGGAGCGGCAGGTACTGGTCCCGCTGGGCGGTCAGTACGAACCGCAGCCGGGCCACGTCGTTCCACGAGTACTTGCGGTATCCGGAGGCGGTGCGCTGCGGGTCGACCAGCCCTTCCGCCTCCAGGAACCGGAGCTTGGAGATCGTGGTGTCCGGGAACTCGGTACGCAGCTGGGCCAGCACCTCCCCGATGCTCATCAGCGCGTTGTCACGGCCGCCAGCAGCGCGATGGCTCTGGTGGTCGTGCGCGGCCGCCCCGGACGGGTTCACGCCCCGCTTCCCTCGCCCTCCGGGCGGGGACCGGCGATGAAGACCAGCCGGAACTTGCCGATCTGGACCTCGTCCCCGTTGCCGAGGGTCGCGGACTCGACCCGTTCCCGGTTGACGTAGGTGCCGTTCAGGGAGCCGACGTCGCGGACCGTGAACGTGCCACCGTCGCGGTGGAACTCGGCGTGGCGGCGCGAGACCGTCACGTCGTCAAGGAAAATGTCACTGTCGGGATGCCGCCCACTCGTGGTCACGTCATGGTCCAGCAGGAACCGCGCGCCCGCATTGGGGCCACGGCGCACGACCAGCAGCGCCATGCCGGGCGGCAGCGAGCCGGACATCCGGCTCGGTACCACGTCGGTCTCGGGGCCCTCGAGCACCTCGTCGAGCGCACCGAGGTTCAGCGTGGACGTGACGTCGAGTGGGGGAAACTCGTCGTCTGGGCGCGTCATCGGACCACCTCACGGATCTGTTTCGGTCGCCGCCCGACGACACGGGGTGAGCGGACCGGACCCGGGTCCGGAGCGCAGCGCCCCCCGCCGCTGCCCGGAGGCCCGGACGGCACGACTATCGGTTTCGAAGTAATAACAGTTCTACATGTGCCCCGCGAGCCTAGTCAGCAGCGAAATAGCGGGCAACCAGACGCGCGGGCGATCAGGATTCGGTCAGGGCCTTGTATGCCTCGGCGTCGAGCAGGCCTTCGAGGGCCGCCGGGTCGTCCGGGGCGATCTCGACGAGCCAGCCGGCCGCGTACGGCTCGGCGTTGATCAGCTCCGGCTCGTCGGCGAGGCTCGCGTTGCGGGCGACCACCGTGCCCGCGATCGGCGCATAGATCTCCGAGACGCTCTTGGTCGACTCGATCTCGCCGAGCTGATCACCGGCCGCGACCGCCGTGCCCTCGTCGGGCAGCTGCACGAACACGATGTCGCCGAGCGCGTCCTGCGCGAAGTGGGTGATGCCCACGCGCACGGGCCCGGAACCGTCGCCGGACACCCACTCGTGCTCGGCCGTGTACCGCAGGTCCTCAGGAATCACACATTCCTCCGTTGACAAGCGCGCCCGTTCATTTGACCGGACGCGCGTACTGCAGGCTGGTGGGCTGACGCACCGCGGTCACCTCGACCGTGCTGCGTTGCTCCATGGTCACGTTACCGCCGGCCTGGCTCACCGAAGCGACCACCCCACCGGGGATCTGCAGCGCCGTCTGCATGGTCGACGGCACCCCGATCACCCGCAGCGTGTACGGCCCGCTGAGCTGTTTGCCGTCGACGATCACATCGCCGCCGTCCGCGTCGACGAAGTACGACGACGCGACGATCCGCACGCCGATCCCGTCGGCGCCGGCGATCTCCATCACCTCGCCGCCCGCGCCGCGCAGCTCCTGCACGGCGTTGAGGATCTGGGAGGCCTTGATCGACGCGCCGCGCGGGTCGATGACGATCCGCAGGCCGGGCCCGCGCGCGGGCAGCGTGCCGGCGAGCAGGCCGAGCTCGTCGGCCCGCTTGTCGGCCTCGGCCAGCGCGGCCTGGCGCCCCGCGACGCCGGAGGTCAGCTGCCGCTGACTCTCCTCGAGAGTGTTGATCTCCTGCTGCAGGCGCTGATCGCGGGCCTCGAGGTCGCTGAGGATGCCGACCAGGTCCTCCTGGCGCGCGGTGGCCAGCCCGGCGTCGGCGTCGTTGCTGCGCAGCTGCACGACCAGGGTGAACCCGAGCAGGGCGAGCAACACCCAGATGAGGGCACCGGCGGAGGTGATCCGCCGCCACCGGGGCGGCTCCCCGGTGGGCACGGTCACCGGTTCGGGTGACTCCGCGGAAACGGCATCATCCGGTACGCCCGGGTCGTCCCGCCGCGCCGCGCCTCCGCCGGGCTCCTCCGAGGCTGGAGGCCGCGGGCTCTCCGGCGGGCCGAGCCGCACGGTACGGGCCGCGGACGCGGACAGCGGCTCCCATTCCGGCTCGTCCGGGGACGCACCCTGCGCGAGCCCGGAACGCCGCGGGCCGGCCGGCGGCTCGTCGGGTGCCGGCGGCGGGGCCGGGTGCCGAGGGAGCCGCGACGTTCCCGGCGCGAAGAACGGCGGCTGCAGCCGCACCGTCTCGCCGTCGTCAAGGCGCTCCCGCAGCGAGGGCACCATCGGTTCCTCGTCGGCGGCCACCTCGGGCGGATCCGCCGGGCGGGACGGTTCGGGATCGGCCGGCGGGGTGAGCCGCACGGTCGGCCCGTCCGCGGCGAGCGGAGCGTGCGGGTCGACCGGCCGGTCCGCGGGCGGCGGTCCCTGCGGCTCGGCCGGCGAATCCACCGGGCCGCCCGGCAGGTCGAGCCGGGGCGAGGGCCGACCGGGCGACGCCGGAACCGGGGCGGGCTCGGTATCGCCGGCGGGCCGGGAATCAACGGCCTCGCCGGTCGGCGCCGCGACGGGAACCGACTGCGGGTCGCCGGTCGATTCCGGGACAGCGGGCGGCTCGGCGTCTCCGGCGGGGGCGGTGATCGGCTCCCGGCCGGCAGTCGGCGCGGCGGTGTCGTCCTGCGGCACCGGTATCCGGCTCGTCTTCTCGTCGCTCATCGGCAGCCCCTACGCCCTGAACAGGTGCCGGCGGATCGCGGCCACATTGCCGAAGATCCGGACGCCGAGCACCACCACGACGCCGATGGAGAGCTGCCCGCCGACGCCGAGCTGGTCGCCAAGGTAGACGATGATGCCCGCGACCAGCACGTTCGAGATGAACGAGACCACGAACTGCTTGTCGTCGAAGATCCCGTCGAGCTTCGCGCGCACGCCGCCGAAGACCGCGTCCAGCGCGGCGACGACCGCGATGGGCAGGTAGGGCTGCAGCGCGGGCGGCACCGTCGGATGGAAGACGATGCCGAGCACGACTCCGGCGATCAGTGCGAGTACGGCGATCATCAGCCGCCTTTCGAGGCTTTGCTGGACGGGGACGTCGGTGCGCCCGACGACGCCGGGCCGACTGGCACGGCCTGGCGCAGGTTCGGCTCGGTGGCGGCGTCGAGGGTGACGTTCCTGACGTCGGCGACGTCGTACGCGATGCCGTAGCGGGTGCTCAGCGCCCGGAAGAACCGGCCGGCCGCGCCGTCCCGGAAGTCGTCGGCGAGCGAGTCCGGGCCGATGGCGACCACCTGGTAGGGGGTGGTCACCGGCCGGAAGTCGACCAGGATCGCCTCGCCGGCCTGCCGGATGGTCGAGGTGGCGGTGAGCCGCTGGCCGTTGACCGCGATCGCCTCGGCGCCCGCCGCCCAGAGCGCGTTCGCGGCCATCTGCAGGTCGGTGTCGCGGACCCGGGCCTCGTTCTTCCGCTCGCCCGTCAGCGGATCGACCGGCGTCGGCCCGTCGGCGACGGTGACTTTGGCGCCCGGGCCGCGTACCGGTGCGAGCCCGGTCTGCGCCTCCATGTCCCGCAGGCGGGCCACGGCCGCGCCGCCGAGCTGCTTCTCCCGCAGGCCGGCGACCTCCCCGCGGAGCCGGTCGGCGCGGTCCTGCAGCACGGCGGTGTCGGTGCGGCGGCCCTGCACCTGCGAGATCAGGGTGTCCCGGGCCTGGGTGCGGGCCGGCTCGGCGGCCATCGTCTGCTGGTAGGCGACCACCAGCAGGAAGCCGAGCGCGACCAGGGTCAGCATGCTGACCGCGCTGACCAGCGCCTTGCGGGTGCCGGTCACGCCCTCGCCGCGGGCCTTGCGGGCGGCGGCGTCGGCGTAGCCGGGGTCGAGCGGGTTGTGGAAGAGCTCGGTCAGGAAGTCGGGGGAGAATCGGCGCTGGCCGTCACCGACGTCGGGCGAGGTCATCCGGCGACGGCCCTGACCCGGGCCTGCGCGGCCCGGTCGGCGCGCAGCATCGCGCGGGCCTGCGCCAGGTAGAGCACGGCCGCCGCCCAGTAGAGGCCGAGCGCCCACCAGGCCAAAGCCCAGCCGATCGGCAGGGCGATCGCCGCCGTCGCCGGGACGGCCGTGGCGAGCAGCAGGATCGGGAACGCCCCGAGCAGCACGAACGTGCCGGTCTTGCCGAGGTAGTGCACCGGCGGCGGCCCGTACCCGTGGCGGCGCAGCACCAGCAGGGCGACGCCGAGCACGGCCTCGCGCAGCAGCAGGGCCACGGTCAGCCACCAGGGCACGACGCCGCGCACGGTGAAGCCGACCAGGGTGGCCAGGATGTACAGCCGGTCGGCGAACGGGTCGAGCAGCTCGCCGAGGCGGCTGACGGAGTTCATCCGGCGGGCCACGTAGCCGTCGACCCAGTCCGTCGTCCCGCCCAGGGTGAGCACGATGACGGCGGCGACGTCGTTCTGCGGCACGAGCAGCAGGTAGAGGAAGAGCGGCACGCCGAGCAGCCGGACGAAGCTGATGACGTTGGGGATCGTCCAGATCCGGTCCGAGGCGCCGATCGGCGCGGCGGGTCCGGATGTCACGCGCGCAGGCTGCTGCGACATCGTGCACCTCCCCCCTGCCGGCCCCGGGTTACCCACCCGTGGACGTCACTACCGCGGCCCCCGCCCGGTCACTCGCCGAGCCACTATAACCAGGCCCGTCGCTGCCCCGGTCGACGGCGCGACGCCGTCGTGCCGGACACAGTCCCTAAGTCATCCTAGGATGAAGGTTGCTGAGCGTCGCCGGGCGGTGCCGGTCAGCGTCTGCCGCGGCGGCTGCGCACGTAGTCGTCGACCACGTAGCGGCCGAGCTCGGAGATGTCGGGGCTGAAGACCCGCCCGCCGCTGCGCTGGGCGACCGCGTCGACGAAGCGGCGCAGGCCGGGGTCCTCCCCCAGCATGAAGACGTTCAGCGTCGCGCCGTAGCGGGTGAGCAGGTCGACCTCGTGGACCGTGAGCTGCACGGTCTCCGGCCGCGGCGGCCAGTCGAAGGACGCCTGGCCGTCGTCGTCGAGGTGCGCGGTCGGCTCGCCGTCGGTCACCACCAGCACGACCGGTTCCGCGCCGGGGTGCCGGCGCAGGTGGCGCCCGGCCAGCTTCAGCGCGTGCTGGAGGTTGGTGCCCTTGACCAGGTCCGGCTCGATCGCCGCGAGCTCGCCCTGGGACAGGCTCATCGCGTACGGGCCGAAGCCGATGATCTGCAGCGAGTCCTGCGGGAACCGGGTCGCCACCAGGTGCGACAGGGCCAGGGCGGTCTGCTTCATCGGGCCCCAGCGGCCGTCGGCGTACATGGAGTAGGACAGGTCGACGCAGAGCGCGACGGCCGCCGAGGCCCGGCGCTCGGTCTCGGCGACCTCGAAGTCCTCCGGCTCGAGGCGCACCGGCAGCGTGCCGACGCCCCCGTCGCCCGCGCGGCGGCGAATCGCGTTGCCGATGGTGCGGACCACGTCGAGCGGCTGTTCGTCGCCGAACCGCCAGCGCCGCGACGAGCCGATCAGGTCGCCGGCGGCGCCCGCGTCCCGCAGGTCGTGCTCGCCGCCCTTGCGGCCGGACAGGTCCGAGAAGACCCGGGCCAGGGCCGTGCGGCCGAGCCGGCGCAGCGCCTTGGGCGAGAGCGTGAGGCCGTCGTCGTCGCGGGTGACCCAGCCCTGCCGGCGCAGCTCGCGCTCGAGCTCGCGCAGCCGGCGCACGTCGTCGGCGGCGGCCCGCCCGAGCTGGCGCTCCACCGCCTCCACGTCGACGTCGTCCAGCGTCGCGCCGGGATGCTCCTGCGCGAGCTGGTCGAGCAGCTCGTCGAGCTCGCCCAGCTCGTCGAGCGCCGCGGTCGCGTCGCCGTAGCCGAGGTCCCGCTCGCCGCGCATCCGCTCGCCGCGGCCCCAGCCGAGGCCGGGGCGCAGCGCCCGCAGGTGGTCGGTCAACTCGGCGAGCCGCCCGCGCAGCGGGCCGTCACCCAGCGCCTGGTCCATGAGGCCGGACAGCTCCTCGCGCTGCTGCGGGCTCAGCGAGCGCATCAGCCGCTCCGCCGCCGCGGCCCGCCGGGCCAGCGCGTCGATCAGCTCGTCGACGTTGCGCGGCCGCTCCGGGAACAGGTCGCCGTGCTTGTCCATGAACCGCTGGAACGCGTCGTCGGTGTCCTCGCCCCGGGCGTGCCGGCCGAGCAGGTCGTTGAGGTCGCGAAGCAGCTCGTCGACCCGGGCGTCGGCGGCCGGGTCGCGGCCCCGCAGCGCGTCCCGCAGGCCCGCGAAGCGCTGCTCCACCACCTCGCGCCGCAGCCCGTCCAGGATCTGCCGGTACGCGGCCCGGGCCTCGTCGCTGGCCCAGTCGTAGTCGGTCAGCTCGCGCACCGCCTGCGCGGTGGAGCTGGGCAGGTTGTCCAGCATCGCCTCGTGGAAGCGGGCGTCGTCGTCGTCGCGGACGCGCAGCGCGTCGCGCTCGGCCGCGACGGCCTGGTCGAGCAGCTGCCGGGCCCGGGTTACCGCGCCGTCGAGGTTGCCGCGGCGCAGCGTCTCGCGGCGCAGCCGCCGGGCGCGGGCCTCCAGGTCGTCGAGGCCACGGCCGTCGCGCGGGCCGCGGCGCAGCAGGTCACGCAGGGCGTCGCGGAGGCTGCCGCCGCCGAGCACGCGCTCGCCGACCTGGTCGACCGCCGCCCGCACGTCGTAGGGCGGCGCGAGCGGATCGGGCCCGTCGTTCCACGCGCCGTACCGGAATCGGTTTCCGGTCATGTGCTCGCCTCCGCTGCGCTCCGGCGAGCCCACGACCTTTGGTGCTGAGTCGATGATTCGCTCGCAAGCTCGCTCATTGTCAGTTCCCGTAGCGGATCGTGCCGTCGTCGGTCAGCTCCTTGGCCAGCCGGCGGGTGAGGTGCAGCCCCTCCAGGACGAACTCGACGCCGGAGGCGGCCTGGCCGGGGCTGGGCGCGTCGCCGAGCCCGAGCCGGTCGAGGACCTTGGCCAGCCCAGGCACGGTGCCGATCTGGCCGAGCAGCTCCTGCGCCGAGACCAGGTCGCCGGTCTCGATGACGGTGCCGCCGGCGACCAGGTCCGTGAAGCCGGACAGGTCCAGCCCGGCCAGCCGGGCCCGGAACGTCTCGGCGGTGGCAACCCGCAGCAGGTGGCCGAGGATCTCGGTCTCCCGACCCTCCTCGCCGCTCTCGAACTCGACCTTGCCGCGCAGCGTGCTGGTCACCGAGACGGTGTCGCAGATCCGGGCGACGGCCTCGCGCTCGTTGCGCAGCCCGGCCCGGCGCAGCGCGGACGCGGCGATGGTCTCGGCCGCCGCGATGGCGAACCGGGCGGAGATGCCGGAGCGGGCGTCGACGGCCGGCGACTCGCGGACCGCCCGGGTGTGCCGGGCGATGACGTCGACGAGGTGGTCCGGCACCTCGGCGGCGAGGGCCGCCTCCTGCCGGATCAGCGCCGTCTCCAGCTCGATCTCGAGCGGGTAGTGGGTGCGGATCTCGGCGCCGAAGCGGTCCTTGAGCGGCGTGATGATCCGGCCGCGGTTGGTGTAGTCCTCCGGGTTGGCGGACGCGACCAGCAGCAGGTCGAGCGGCAGCCGCAGCTGGTAGCCGCGGACCTGGATGTCGCGCTCCTCCAGCACGTTGAGCAGCGACACCTGGATGCGCTCGGCCAGGTCGGGCAGCTCGTTGACCGCGAAGATGCCCCGGTTGGTGCGCGGCACCAGGCCGAAGTGGATGGTGTCCGGGTCGCCGAGGGCCCGGCCCTGCGCCACCTTGATCGGGTCGACGTCGCCGATCAGGTCGCCGACGCTGGTGTCCGGGGTGGCGAGCTTCTCGCCGTAGCGCTCGGAGCGGTGCAGCCAGGAGATCGGCAGCAGGTCGCCGGCCTCGGCCGCGATCCGCCGGGTCGCCGGGGTGAGCGGGTGGTACGGGTGTTCGCGCAGCTCGGAGCCGGTGATGTAGGGCACCCACTCGTCGAGCAGGTCGACCAGCCCGCGGATGAGCCGGGTCTTGCCCTGCCCGCGCTCGCCGAGCAGGACCAGGTCGTGGCCGGCGAGCAGGGCGCGCTCGACCTCGGGCAGCACGGTGTCGTCGTAGCCGACGATGCCGGGGAAGCGCGGCACGCCGCGGCGCAGCCGGTCGAGCAGGTTGTCGCGCAGCTCCGCCTTGACGGTGCGGAACACGTGGCCGCTCGCGCGCAGCGCGCCGAGGGTGCGCGGAAGATCGGATGGTGGAGTCGGGACGAGCTGTGTGGAAGCTTCGGTCACTTCGGAAACGCTACCCCCGCCCTGTGACAAGTGACGGCGGCCGCGTCCAGCCCCGGCGAATTGGCTCTGGTCCGCCGCCGGGGTGCCCGCGACGCTGGGACGCATGAGCGATCTCGAGATCCTGCGATATGCGGCGTTCAGCGCCGACCCGGCCGGCGGCAACCCCGCGGGCGTGGTCCTGGACGCGAGCACCCTGCCGGAGTCCGCGATGCAGGCGATCGCCGCGGACGTCGGTTACGCGGAGACCGCCTTCCTGACCGAGGACCGGGGCGCGGGCACCTTCCGGATCCGGTACTTCAGCCCGCTCGCCGAGGTGCCGTTCTGCGGGCACGCGACCATCGCCACCGCGGTGGCGCTGGCCGAGCGGCGAGGCCCGGGCACGTTCGTCTTCCTCACCGCGGCCGGCGAGGTCCCGGTGACCGTCGACGAGCGGCGGACGGCCACGCTGACCAGCGTCGGCACCCGCGTCGCGGACCTGGCCGGCGCCGACCTGGCGGACCTGCTGGCGGCGCTGCGCTGGCGCGAGGACGAGCTGGACCCGGCGCTGCCGCCGCGGGTCGCGTACGCCGGCGCGCACCACCCGGTCGTCGCGGCCGCGAGCCGGGACCGGCTCGCGCGGCTGGACTACGACTTCCCCGCCCTGAAGTCCCTCATGGAGGCCAAGGGCTGGACCACCGTCCAGCTGGTCTGGCGCGAGTCGGCGGACCGCTTCGACGTGCGCAACCCGTTCCCGGTCGGCGGGGTCTACGAGGACCCGGCCACCGGCGCCGCGGCGGCCGCGCTCGGCGGCTACCTGCGCGAGCTCGCCCTGGTGCCCGGCGACGCGGTCCTGCACCTGTCGCAGGGCGACGACCTCGGGCGGCCCGGACGGCTCACCGTCACCCTGGCATCCGGCGAGCCGGGCGTGCGGGTCAGCGGCACGGCGGTGCCGATACCCGGCTGAGCTCGCCGCTAGAGTCGGTGCCGATGAGCGCCACGATGATCGTCCGGGACCTCGCCGCGGGGCACGGCGACCGCACCCTGTTCAGCTCGCTCGACCTGGTGGTCGCGCCCGGCGACGTGATCGGCCTGGTCGGCGTCAACGGCGCGGGCAAGACCACGCTGCTGCGTACCCTCGCGGGTCTGCTGCCGGTCGAGGCCGGCGCGGTGACGCTGAGCCCGCCCACCGCCAACGTCGGCTACCTGCCGCAGGAGCGGGACCGGCGCCCGGGCGAGACGGTGCGGGACTTCCTCGCCCGGCGCACCGGCGTCGGCCCGGCGCAGGCCGCGATGGACCGCGCCGCCGAGGCCCTGGCCGGCGGCGAGCCGGGCGCGGAGGAGGCCTACGGGACCGCGCTCGAGCGCTGGCTCGACCTGGGCGGCGCCGACCTGGAGGAGCGCGCGGAGCAGATCGCCGCCGAGCTGGGCCTCGCCGTGGCGCTCGACCATCCGATGACCGCGCTCTCCGGCGGCCAGGCGGCCCGGGCCGGGATGGCGTCGCTGCTGCTCAGCCGCTACGACGTCTTCCTGCTCGACGAGCCGACCAACGACCTCGACCTGGAGGGCCTGGGCCGGCTGGAGGAGTTCGTCACCGGGCTGCGGGCGGGCACCCTGCTGGTCAGCCACGACCGCGAGTTCCTCACCCGGACGGTCACCGCGGTGCTCGAGCTCGACCTGGCGCAGCAGCAGGTCCGGCTCTACGGCGGCGGCTACGCCGCCTACCTGGAGGAGCGCGAGCGGGCCCGGCGGCACGCCCGCGAGGACTACGAGGAGTACGCCGACCGCAAGGGCTCGCTGCTGGAGCGGGCGCAGATGCAGCGCGGCTGGATGGAGCACGGCGTGCGCAACGCGCGCCGCAAGGCCAAGGACAACGACAAGATCGGCAAGAACCTGCGGGCCGAGTCGACGGAGAAGCAGGCCGCCAAGGCCCGCCAGACCCAGCGGATGATCGAGCGGCTGGAGGTGGTCGAGGAGCCGCGCAAGGAGTGGGACCTGCGGATGGAGATCGCCGCCGCGCCCCGCGCCGGCGCCGTCGTGGCCACGCTGCGCGACGCATCCGTACGCCGGGGAGCGTTCCGCCTCGGCCCGGTGACGCTGCAGATCGACTGGGCGGACCGGGTGGCGATCACCGGCGCGAACGGCTCCGGCAAGTCGACGCTGCTGGCCGCCCTGCTCGGCCGCCTGCCGCTCGACGAGGGCTCGGCCGCGCTCGGCCCGGGCGTGGTGGTCGGCGAGGTCGACCAGGCCCGCGGGCTGTTCCTCGGCGAGGAGGCCCTCGCGGTCGCGTTCGGCGCCGCCGTGCCCGAGCTGTCCGACGCCGACGTGCGCACGCTGCTGGCCAAGTTCGGGCTGCGGGCCGCGCACGTGCTGCGCCCCGCCGGCACCCTCTCGCCGGGCGAGCGGACCCGGGCCGCGCTGGCCCTGCTCCAGGCCCGGGGCGTCAACCTGCTGGTGCTCGACGAGCCGACGAACCACCTCGACCTGGCCGCCATCGAGCAGCTCGAGGAGGCCTTGGCGAGCTACGCCGGCACGCTGCTGCTGGTCACCCACGACCGGCGGATGCTGGCGGCCGTGCGGACCACCCGGCACCTCGAGGTGGCCGACGGCAAGGTCACGGGCTGAGGTCCTTCGGCGCGCTGACCGGGCCCTCGTTGCCGGAGCGGTCCAGGGCGCTGAGGCAGTAGGCCGCGCCGCCGGCGGGCGGCGCCGGGTCGGCGACCTTGGTGCCCGCGCGGCCGGTCGCGACCAGGCCGGCGGTGGCGCCGTCGACGCGGTAGAGCGCCCAGCTCGCCGGCTCCGGGCCCGGGCCGGGCTGCCAGTCCAGCTCTACCGCCGCGCCGGCCTGCCGGGCGGAGACGAGCCGGGGCGCGGCCGGCGGCACCGCGGGCAGCCGGGCCATCGTCGGCAGCAGCGCCGGCGCGGCGTAGTGGTGGTCGCGGTACCGGCTGACCGCGCCGAGCTTGTCCCGGCGGATCTGCTTGGCGCTGAAGTGCACGCTGCCCTGCACGCCGTACCGGTCGTTGAGGCTGAGCTGGCGGTCGAGCTGGCCGGGTTGGCGCCACGGGCCCTTCTCGCCGACCCGGTAGTCGCCCTGGCCGATGTACAGCTGCACCCCGGTGCCCTTGACCAGCGCGGACCACCACGGCAGCACCTTGGCGTAGTCGGCCTTGTCGAAGCCGATCGCCCAGTAGAGCTGCGGCACGATGTAGTCGAGCCAGCCCTCGCGCACCCACTTGCGGGTGTCGGCGTAGATGGCGTCGTAGCTCTCCAGGCCGTGGGTGTCCGAGCCGGCCTTGTCGGTGCCGGCGTTGCGCCAGATGCCGAACGGGCTGATGCCGAACTTGACCCACGGCTTGACCTGCTTGATCCGCTCGCTCATCTCGCGGACCAGGGTGTCCACGTTCGCCCGCCGCCAGTCGGCGCGGCCCTGGGACTTGTCGGCGCGCCGGGCGAAGCTGGCGTCGTCCTTGAACTCGTGCCCGCCGCCCTCCGGGTACGGGTAGAAGAAGTCGTCGAAGTGCACGCCGTCCACGTCGTAGCGCTGCACCGCCTCGAGCATCGCGTCCTCGACGAACCGGCGGGCGGCCGGGTTGCCCGGGTCGAAGTAGAGCCGGGCCCGCGCCCCGTCGGGATAGGCGATGGCCCAGTCCCGGTGCTTGAGCAGCGGATGCCCGGGCGCGAGCTTGCCGAAGTCGGCGCCGGGCCCGGTCGGCCCGGGCTGGGTGCCCCGGTACGGGTTGAACCAGGCGTGGAACTCCAGGTTGCGGGCGTGCGCCTCGGCGACCATGAACTCCATCGGGTCCCAGCCGGGCGACCTGCCGTCGCGCCGGCCGGTGAGCCACTCCGACCACGGCGCGTACTTGGACTCCCAGAACGCGTCGCCGCTGGGCCGCACGTGCACGAAGATCGCGTTGTGCCGCATCGAGACGGCCAGGTCCAGCCACCCGCGGTACTCGGCCTGCACCTGCTCCTTGGTCAGGCCGGGCCGGCTCGGCCAGTCGATGTTCATCACCGTGGTGAGCCACATGCCGCGCAGCTCCCGCGCCGCCCGGACCGGCACGCCCCCGCACCGGCCGGGCTGGCCCGGACCGGCCTGCGCCGCGGCGACGGGCCCGGCGGCGGGCGGCTCGTAGGTGGCGGCCCGCAACAGCCCGACGCCGAGCACCGCGACGCCGAACAGCACGGCGGCGACGATCAGGACGGGTCGGACTCCGGGACGGCGCATGGCACCCAGTGTGCCCGGTCATAGGCTCTGGGAGTGAAGGTGGTCGTGGTGGGGGCGGGGATCGCGGGGCTGGCCTGCGCCGGCGAGCTGGCGGCCGCCGGGGTGCGCGTCCGGGTGCACGAGCGCGGGCCGGTGGTCGGCGGGCGGCTGGCCGTCGACCGCCTCGGCGGCCGGTGCGCGGACGTCGGCGCCGCCTACCTGGTCGCCGACGACCCGGACTTCGCGGCCGTCGCCCAGGGTTGGCGGGACCGCGGGCTGGCCCGGCCCTGGACGGACACCTTCGCGGTGTACCAGGGCCGGGTGCCCGGCGAGCCGGCCCGCGGGCCGATGCGCTGGGCGGCACCCGCCGGCCTGCGTTCCCTGGCCGAGGACCTGGCCACCGGGCTCGACGTCGTCCTGGACAGCCCGCTGGACGCGATCCCGGGCGACGCCGACGCCGTCGTGCTGGCGATGCCCGGGCCACAGGCGCTGCGGCTCGGCCTACCGGCCGCGATCGCCGACGCCGCGCGGGCGCAGGTGTGGGAGCCGGTGCTCACGGCCGTCTGCGCCTACCCGAGCAGGTCGTGGCCCGGCTTCCACGGCGCCTTCGTGAACGACCACCCGGTGCTGGCCACGGTCTGCGACGACGGCGACCGGCGCGGCGACCTCGCCCCGGTCCTGGTCGCGCACTCGACGGCCGGGTTCGCCCGGACCCGGCTCGGCGACCCGGCCGCGGCGGGCGGGGAGCTGGCGGCGGCGGTGAACGACCTGCTCGGCCTGGACGAGCGGCCCGAGGTACGGGTTCACCGCTGGACCTACGCCCGGCCCTCCTCCCCCGGCACACCGCCGTTCGTCACCGACGGCCGGGTGTGGCTCGCCGGGGACGCGTTCGGCCGGCCGCGCGTCCAGACGGCCTGGCTGTCGGGCCGGGCCGCTGGACGCTCGGTGATTCAGAGCACCGAGCGGTAGACCTCCAGGGTGTCCACGGCGATCCGGGACCAGCTGAAGTGCTCGACGGCGCGGCGCCGCCCGGCCAGGCCCATCCGCGCGGCCCGCTCCGGATCCTCGATCAGGGCGGTCATCGCCGCGGCCAGGTCCGCGACGAACCGGTCCGGGTCGACCGGCGTGCCGGTGCCGTCGGCGAGCTGCTCGATCGGCACGAGCACGCCCGTCTCGCCGTCCGCGACGACCTCCGGTATGCCGCCGGTCGCGGTCGCGACCACCGCGGTCTCGCAGGCCATCGCCTCGAGGTTGACGATGCCCATCGGCTCGTAGATCGACGGGCAGACGAAGACCGTCGCGTGCGTCAGCACCTGGACCACCTCGTGCTTGGGCAGCATCTCCTGCACCCAGATCACGCCCTTGGGGTCGCGGGCCTCGCGCAGCCGGTCCGCCAGCTCGCCGACCTCGGCGGCGATCTCCGGCGTGTCCGGCGCGCCCGCGAGCAGCACGATCTGCGTCTCCGGCGGCAGGCCGTGACAGGCGCGCATCAGGTAAGGCAGGCCCTTCTGCCGGGTGATCCGGCCGACGAAGACCACGCTGGGGCGGCCCAGGTCGATGCCGAGCCGCTCGACCACGTCGGTGTCGCGGTCCGGCGCGTACTGCGTCGTGTCGATCCCGTTGTAGACCACCCGGATCCGGTCCGGGTCGACGCCCGGGTACGCGGCCAGCACGTCCCGCTTCATCCCGCCCGAGACGGCGATGACGGCGTCGGCGCCCTCGATGGCCGTGCGCTCGCAGAACGAGGACAGGGCGTAGCCGCCGCCCAGCTGCTCGGCCTTCCACGGGCGCAGCGGCTCCAGGCTGTGCGTGGTGACCACGTGCGGCACGCCGTACAGCAGCTTGGCGGTGTGGCCGGCGAAGTTCGCGTACCAGGTGTGGCTGTGCACGATGTCGGTGCCCGCGCAGCCGGCCGCCATCGCCAGGTCGACGCCCATGGTGCGCAGCGCCGCGTTGGCGCCGGCCAGCGCGGCGGGCTCGGGGTGCGCCGTCACGCCCGGCTCGTCGCGCTCGGCGCCGAAGCAGTGCACCCGGACGTCGGCGAGCGGGCGCAGGTCCCGGGCCAGATATTCGAGGTGCACCCCGGCGCCGCCGTAAACCTCCGGGGGGTACTCCCGGGTGAGCAGGTCGACGCGGAGGTCCGCGCCCGAGGGGTTGGAACGCGAGTCGGTCACGTGCGCAGAATAGTCCCTTCGACTGGCGCTGGGGCACGCGGAAAGTTAGCGTCACGGGCATGGCTGTCAAGGTGCTCGCGATCGTGCTCGCAGGAGGCGAAGGCAAGCGCCTGATGCCCCTGACCGCGGATCGGGCCAAGCCCGGCGTGCCGTTCGGCGGCATCTACCGAATGATCGATTTCGTGCTCTCGAACCTCGCCGGCGGCGGGTTCCTCAAGATCGTCGTGCTGACCCAGTACAAATCGCACTCGCTCGACCGGCACATCACCAAGACCTGGCGGATGTCGACGTTGCTCGGCAACTACGTGACGCCGGTGCCGGCGCAGCAGCGGCTCGGGCCGCGCTGGTTCGCGGGCTCCGCGGACGCCATCTACCAGAGCCTCAACCTGATCAACGACGAGCGCCCCGACTACGTCATCGTCTTCGGCGCGGACCACATCTACCGCATGGATCCGAAGCAGATGGTCGACGACCACATCGCCTCGGGCGCGTCGGTGACGGTCGCCGGTATCCGCCAGCCGCGGTCGATGTCCGACCAGTTCGGCGTCATCGACGTCGGCGCCGACGGCAAGCGGATCCGCGCGTTCCGCGAGAAGCCGGTCGACGTCGAGGGCCTGCCGGACGCGCCGGACGAGATCTTCGCCTCGATGGGCAACTACGTCTTCACCACCCGGGCGCTGTGCGACGCGGTCACCGCCGACGCGCAGAACCCGGACAGCAAGCACGACATGGGCGGCAACATCATTCCGATGCTCGTGGAGCGCGGCGAGGCCAACGTCTACGACTTCCGCGACAACGAGGTGCCGGGCAGCACCGAGCGCGACCGCGGCTACTGGCGCGACGTCGGGACGCTGGACTCGTTCTACGACGCGCACATGGACCTGACCGCGACCGAGCCGGTCTTCAATCTCTACAACATGGACTGGCCGATCTTCACCAACTACGGCTCCTGGCCGCCGGCGAAGTTCGTGCACGGCAGCGACGACCGGCTGGGCCGCGCGGTCGAGTCCATGATCTCCCCCGGCGTGGTGATCTCGGGCGCCCTGGTCGAGCGCTCGGTGGTCTCGCCGAACGTGCGGGTGAACTCCTGGTCGCACGTGGAGGGCTCGGTCCTGATGGAGGGCGTGCAGGTCGGCCGCCGCGCGGTGGTCCGCAACGCGATCATCGACAAGAACGTGATCATCCCGGAGGGCGCCGAGATCGGCGTCGACCTGGACCGCGACCGCAAGCGCTACACGGTCTCGGACTCCGGGATCGTCGTCGTCGGCAAGGGCCAGCTGGTCGAGCTCTGAGCCGTCGGAGGCCTTCAGAAGCCGTCGCGGAGGGTCTGCGACGGTGAGACGCCGTAGCGTTCCCGGTAGGCGCCGGCGAAGCGGCCCAGGTGGGTGAAGCCCCACCGGGTCGCCACCTCGCTCACGCTGAGCTGGTCCGGGCCCGCCCGGCTCAGCTCAGCGTGCACCCGCTCCAGCCGCAGGCGGCGCAGGTAGGTCAGCGGCGGCACGCCGACGTGCTGGCGGAAGGACTCCTGCAGCACCCGGATGCCGACGCCCGCGATGGCGGCCAGCTCGGCCGCGGTGAAGGGCCGGCCCGGCTCGGCGTGCATCGCGTCGAGGGTGCGCTTGACCGTGCGGGGGCGCCGCGCCGTCGGCCGGGCGGTCGTGCCGGCGCCGGGATGCGCGACGACCTGTGCGAGGCTGCTCACCGCCAGCTCGCGCCACTGGCGCAGCAGCTGCGGCAGCAGGCTCAGGCCGTCCGCCTGGCGGGCCTCGGCGTGCAGCAGGCGGATCAGCGCCAGCCAGGCCCGGCCCGGCCCGCCCGCGACGCCGAACGTCGCGCCGGGCGGCAGCATCGGGCCGAGCTCGCGCTCCAGGGCCAGGCGATCGACCTTGAAGCTGATCAGCCGGCAGTCCGCCGACCAGCGCAGGTCGATGTCCCCGACCGGGCGGAACAGCGCCGCCCGGCTCGGGTCGGCCGTCGTCGCGGCGCCGCCGTGCCGCACGTGCACGCCGCCGGTCAGCGGCGCCAGCACGTGGTACGCCGTCTCCAGGGAGCCGCTGGCCAGGCAGATCTCCGCGCCGTAGCTGATCTCGCCGATCGTGATCGGGCCGAGCTGCACGACCTCGCCGGAGAACGCGAAGTCCTCGAGGCTGCCCGTCGGCGTCACCTCGAGCGGCCCGTAGTACAGCCGGCGGCAGAACGCCCGCGCCTCGTCCACGTCCCGGGTGCGCAGGCTGGCGTAGACCGCGACGTCCCCGCCCGGTGTGTCCGCAACGGGCTGCTGGCCGACCGCCCCTGCCGTGTCCATCAGGTCACCCTAGACCGGCAGAGGCGGCGAACGCCGCTCACACTTTCGCGGCTACCGGCCATTCGTACTCGGTGACGGCTCCGCCGCGGACGTCCACCTCGGCCAGCGCCGTCGCCGGATCGCGCCACACGACGTAGCGTCCCTCGGCGAGGCTGTCGATGACGACGCTGAACAGGACGCCGTCGCGGACGTACCGGGCGCGTACCGCGGCGTGGGTGCGCCGGTCCGGCTCGCCGACCGGGCTGACCTCGATCTCGTGCCCGTGCAGGCTGCCCGGCGTGTGGATGACCAGCGCACCGATCCCGCTGCCGATGTTGAGCACCACCGTGCCCTGACCGGACGGGTCGAGGGTGTGGTGATGATGGGCGCCCGCGCTCACTTGTCCTCCGGCTCCGGGTTGTTGAAGCCGTCGAACGGCACCCCGAGGTACGGGAAGTTCTTCAGCAGCTTCGAGCTGGCGTCCTTGGCCGACAGGCCCTGCTCGACCAGCGCGGCGGCGTCGTCCGGGGTGAACTTCTCGTCGACCAGCGGCACGGTCACGCCGGCGATCGCGCGCAGCGAGATCGACACGACGTCGTCGGCGACGCGGCGCCCGTTCGGGAAGCCGGCCAAGTCACCGCCGAGGAGTCCGAACGCATTCGGGTCTTTGGTCGGGGGTACTGCGGTGTTGAGCCGCAGCATGTCGGCCTGCACCTCGCCGGTGTTGTTCTGGAAGTCGTCGATGAGCCCGTCGGGGATGCCGGTGAGCAGGATCGCGACGAGGTCGGCGCGGGCCGCCTTGGCCTTGTTGAGCTCGGCCAGGTTGTCGAACAGGCCCGGGTAGAGCACGGGCAGCAGCCCGCCCAGCTCCGGCTGCTCGACGAACTCGGCGAAGCGCTTGTCCTCGCTCGGCGGCAGGCTGTTCCACAGGTCCTTCTGCGCCATCGGCACGATGACCTCGTTGAACAGCGGGTTGCCGAGCCGGGAGACCTGCACCTGCGGGCCGACGTACACGTCGTCGTTCTTGCGGCCGTGCCGGACCTGGACCTGGCGGCGGCTCGCGGAGGTCCACACGCCGATGACCGCCTCGGGGTCGCGGCCGCGGACCTTCTTCTTGCCGTCGCGGCGCACGTAGTGCAGCGGCAGCTGGATGGCGATGCTGTGCACGTTCATCTTGTCGGTGGCGTTGACGGCCTTGCCGGCGTAGTTGAACAGCTTCTGCCCGACCAGGTGCTTGTCCTGGAACGGCCGCAGCGTACCGAGGTCGAAGATCGCGCCGAGGTCGACGAAGAACGGGTCGGCCCGCTGGCCGGCGAAGACCTTCTCGCCGGTCTTGAGCTTGTGCACGGCGTCCTTGGCCAGCTTGTCGTAGTCCGGGATGGACAGCGGCCCGACGTTGCAGGGCGGGCAGGGCAGCTTCTCCGCGAGCACGGTGTGCTTGCCGTTGGCGTCCACCCGGGTCACCGAGAAGAACTGCCGCCGGTTCCAGTTCTCGCTGTCCAGCGACTCGATGGGGCCGGTGTTGTACAGGAACGTCCGGTCGTTGCGCAGCTCGGTGCGGAAGCGGAACTGGTACGTCAGGTCGGGGCGCCCGTCACCGTTCTTGTCGACGTGGATCTCGTAGAGCACGTCGTCGCCGAACTCGAAGAAGTTCGGTCCGCTCGCGGGAAGCTGCAGCGGGACGTAGTTGGCGATCAGGGTGACGGTGTCCGGGTGATCCGGGCTGACGAACGCGTACAGGTCGGCGCTGTCGGCCACCGGGTCCTTGCTGATCTCCGGCGCTTCGCGGTGCGATGACATGAGTCTTCTTCCTTACTCAGGAATCGGGGGTCTACCGGGCGAGGAAGCGGCTCAGCCGCGCTTGGCTGCCTTGAGGAGCTTCTCGGCGAGCTTCTTGTCGGTCAGCGTGACCCGCGAGCCGCCGGAGAACACGTCGAACGTGCCCTTCTTCGCGTCGCGCAGCGACAGCACCAGCGGCTCGCTGTCGTTGGAGCCGCCCTTCTCGCCGGCGACACTGAGCCCGGCCACGCCGGCGGCGGAGACGCCGACCCCGACGGTGGCGGCGATAAGGACCCGACGGCGCGTCAGGCGACTGAACGCCCGTGTGCCGGAGTGGACACGACTCATGCTCGGCCTTTCGTCAAACGCCCCGGCGGTTGTCCGCCGGTCGCGCGTTTCGGGGGTATTGCCCGGGACTAACGTCGTCGACAGCCATCAGTACGAAGCCGCCACCGCAGTAGTTCAAAGCAATTTCCCAGAAAAGATTCCGTACCGGCTCGGAGGCATGTTTTCGCAGTTCAGATAGCGGATGACCGGTTCGCGCACAAAGATCAAACCGGGTGACCGT
The DNA here is from genome assembly GCF_044465445.1 of Actinoplanes sp. NPDC049668. Taxonomy (NCBI): domain Bacteria; kingdom Bacillati; phylum Actinomycetota; class Actinomycetes; order Micromonosporales; family Micromonosporaceae; genus Actinoplanes; species Actinoplanes sp. NPDC049668. The sequence goes on along the minus strand of NZ_JBITLR010000005.1, from coordinate 452,548 downwards.
ACGGTCACGCGCGGCATTCGGACCGGGATTTCCGCACGCAGGCGACGGGTGCGGGGGCCCGGCGACCGAAATCGGTCACCGGGGCCCGGGGCTCAGCTCTCGAGCGCGACGGGCACCGGCCGCAGGTCCACCCGGACCGGCGTGTGGACGCTCAGTCCCGCGAGCCGCTCGCCGGTCACCTGGGCGACCACCAGGGTCTCCCCGACCGCGACGGTGACCCGGCTGGTCGGGCCGAGGAACGTCGTGGACACCACCCGGCCGGCGCCGTCGGGGTCCGGCACGACGTCGATCGATTCCGGGCGTACCAGGGCGGTGACCTCCGGCCCGCCGGTCGCGGGAGCGACCAGCGGCAGGCGGGTGCCCAGCACCGAGACCGCGCCGTCGTCGAGGCGGCCCGGCAGCCGGTTGCTGAGGCCGACGAAGTCCGCCACGAACGCGTTCGCCGGGCGCAGGTACACCTCGGCCGGCCCGGCCAGCTGCTCGAGCCGGCCCGCGCGCATCACGCCGACCCGGTCCGCGATCGCGAGGGCCTCCTCCTGGTCGTGGGTGACGAACAGGGTGGTGGTGCCGACCTCGGTCTGAATCCGCCGGATCTCGTCGCGCAGCTGCACCCGGACCTTGGCGTCCAGGGCGGACAGCGGCTCGTCGAGCAGCAGCACCTGCGGCTCGATCGCCAGGGCCCGAGCCAGCGCCACCCGCTGCTGCTGCCCGCCGGAGAGCTGATGCGGGTAGCGGGCCGCGTGCGCGCCGATGCCGACCAGGTCGAGCATCCGCGCGGCCCGGTCCCCGGACGCGCGGCGGCGCAGCTTGAGGCCGAACTGGACGTTCTCCAGCGCGCTCAGGTGCGGGAAGAGGCTGTACGCCTGGAACACCATGCCCATGTCGCGCCGGTTGGCCGGCAGGCCGCCGATGTCGCGGCCGCCGACCAGGATCCGGCCGGCGTCGGCGTCCTCGAGCCCGGCCAGCACGCGCAGCGCGGTGGTCTTGCCGCAGCCGGACGGGCCGAGCAGGGCGACGAGCTCGCCGGGCTTCATCCGCAGCGAGAACCCGTCGAGAGCGTGCACCGCGCCGAAGCTGCGGCGCAGGCCGTCCAGGTGAACCTCGACGCCGGTCAATTCGGTGCCTTTCTCTTCTCCCCGAACAGGGACAGGAGCAGGAGCAGGACGAACGCGAGCACGAGCGCGGCCAGCGAGACCGCGACGCTCATCGTGGCGCTGCTCTTGCCGAGCAGATTGATCGCGACCTGCAGGTTGGTGCGGTTCAGCAGCGACGCGATGGTGAACTCGCCGAGCACCAGCGCCACGGTCAGGAACGCCGCGGAGAGCACCGCCGAGCGGATGTTCGGCAGCACCACCCGCACCATCACGGTCGTCCAGCCCGCGCCGAGCCCGCGGGCGGCCTCGGCGAGCGTGCGGACGTCGATCGCGGACAGCCCGGCGTCGATCGCCCGATAGGCGTAGGGCAGGACCAATATCGCGTACGCGAAGGTCAGCGTCAGCGTCGAGCCGCCGATCAGGTAGTTGACCCAGGCGTACACCGGGGCGAGGCCGACCACCAGGACGATCGCCGGGATGGTCAGCGGCAGCAGGCAGAGGAACTCGACCAGCGGCCGCAGGCCGGGCAGGCGCAGCCGGACCCAGATGGCGGTCGGCACCAGCAGCGCCAGCATCAGCAGCGTGGTCAGCAGCGCCAGGCCCAGCGACGCGAGGATGCCCTCGGCCAGGTCCGGATAGGCCGCGGCCAGGCGCGGCCAGTCGACCAGCAGCGACCAGGTCCCGCCGTCGCGGCTGCTGAACTCGAGCATCGCGGCGAGCGGCAGCAGGAAGAAGACGCCCGCCACGGTCAGCACGGTCCACCGGAACACGCGTTGCCGGCGGGCCCGGCGCGCCCTCAGCCCAGCCATCGCGCGGTCCGCCGCTGCAGCAACGTGTACCCGGTCATCACCACGGCGACCACGACCACCATGCCGAGCGCCATCGCCTTGCCGAGGTTCTGCTGGCCGAGGACGACCTCGCTGGTCAGGGCGCCGCGGATCTGCAGCGGCACGATCGGGTTGCCCTGGCTGACCAGGGCGGCCGCCGTCGCGTACGCGGAGAAGGCGTTGGCGAACAGCAGCAGCGTCGAGCCGAGGAACGCGGGCGCCAGCAGCGGCCCGGCGACCCGGGTCCAGTACTGCCAGGTGGAGCCGCCGAGGCTCTCGGTCGCCTCGCGCCACTGCGGGCGGATGCCGTCCAGCGCGGGCAGGAAGACGATGACCATCAGCGGCACCTGGAAGTAGGTGTACACCAGCGCGAGCCCCGGCAGTTCGAAGAGCCACACGCCGCCGGCGTACAGGTCGACGCCGAGGTGGTCGCGCAGGAAGACGGTGACGAAGCCGGACAGGCCGATGGTCGCGACGAAGGCGAACGCCAGGGTGACGCCGCCGAACTGGGCCAGCACCCCGGAGGCGGCGGTGACGGCGCGCCGCAGCGGCCCGCCGGGCCGCGCGGTGACCAGGGCGTAGGCCAGCACCGCGCCGAGGACCGCGCCGATCACGGCGGTGACCGCGGACAGCGCGACGCTGCGGGCGAACGCGTCCAGGATGTACCCCTCGCCGAGCGCCGCGACGTTCGACCAGGTGAAGCCGCCGTCGCCGGCGAACGCGCCGACGACCACGACCAGCGTGGGGATGATCAGGAAGACCGCGACGTAGGCGAGGAACGGCACCGCGCCGAGCAGGCTGCCCGCCCGGGCACCGCCGAGCCTGCGGCGCGGCGCCCGGGCCCGCGGCGGTGAGGCCGGCGGGTCCGGGCGGTCCGAGACGACGGTCATTCTCAGCCGATGGCCTTGGCCCAGTTGGCGGTCAGGTACTCCTTGGCCTTGGTGGTCTGCGCCTCGGTCTGGAAGACCGGGGTGCCGTCCACCTTCGGCAGCGCCGCGAACGCGGCCGCGTCCAGGGTGCCCGCCTTCTGCATCGCGTCGGCGCGCACCGGCCGGGCGCCGCCCTTGAGCCAGAGGTTCTGGCCCTCGTCGGAGTAGAGGAACTCCTGCCAGAGCCGGGCCGCCGCGGGGTGCGGCGCGTCCTTGTTGATGGCCTGCACGTAGAAGGAGCCGAGCACCGCGTTGGCGGGCACCACGGTCTTCCAGTCCAGCTTGCCCTTGAGCTTGGTGCCCTGCGCGACGTTGAGGTAGTCCCAGTCGATGACGACCGGCGTCTGGCCGGACTCGATGGTCGTCGGCGACGGGTCCAGGGGCAGGAAGTTGCCCGCCTTCTTCAGCTTGGCGAAGAAGTCGACGCCGGGCGCGATGTCGTCGGCCGAGCCACCGCTGCCCAGCGAGGCCATCACGACGCCGGCGAACGCGGCACCGGCCGTCGTCGGGTCGCCGTTGAGCGCGACCTTGCCCTTGTACTCGGGCTTGAGCAGGTCGGCGACGCCGGTCGGCGCGGGCACCTTGGCGGCGTCGTAGCCGATCGACATGTAGCCGCCGTAGTCGTTGGTCCAGGTGCCGTTCGGGTCCTTGAGCGCTTCCGGGATCTCGGCCCAGGTCGCCGGCTTGTACGGCGCGAACTTGGCGACGTTGGCGGTCGCGACCGCGCTGCCGAGGTCGAACACGTCGGGCGCCTTGTCCTGGCCCTTGAGCTGGTCGGCGGCGTTGATCTCGTCCTGGCTGGAGCCGTCCGGCTGCGCCGAGTTGACCTTGATGCCGTACTTGGTGCCGAAGGTCTTGATGATCTCGCCGTAGTTCGCCCAGTCCGGCGGCAGGGCGATGACGTTCAGCTCGCCCTCCTTCTTCGCGGCCGCGACCAGCGCGTCCATCCCGCCGAAGTCGGCGGCGCTGCCCGCCGCCGCGGCGGCGCTACCGGCGCTCGCGCTCTCCTTCTCGGGCGGCGAGCAGGCCGCCGTGCCGGCGAAAGTCGTGACCGCCACCAGGGCCGCGGCGGTGCGGGCAAGGATACGCACTTGTTCCTCCATCCATCGGTGCCGACAGGGACGGCACCGAGTTGTCGATCATGGGGGGTGCCGGGTGGATCTCCGGTGGTCGGCGGACGACGATCAGCCGTCGGCGGCCTGAATGACAGCCGCCGCGAGCTGGTCGTTCTCCACCGCGCCGCCGGGTGGGGCGAACCGGTCCCGGGTGTAGCCGTACGCGACGCCGCTGCGCGGGTCGGCGAAGCCGAGCGATCCGGCCGCGCCGGAGTGTCCGAGCGCGGCCGGGCCGAGGAAGGGATAGGGCGTGGTCAGGGCCTCGAAGCCGAGGCCGAAGCGGTTGCCGGTGGCACCGGTCAGCAGGTCCGGGGCGGGCCCGCCGGCGGTGCCGAACTCCGTGATCGTGCGCGGGTGCAGAAGCGGCGCGTTTCCGTCCACACCCGACAGGGCGGCAGCATACAGCCGCGCGACGCCCCGCGCGCTAGCCACTCCGCCCGCCGACGCCTGGCCCAGGCGGCGCACCGTCCGGCTGTTCGCGAACGCGACGAGGTCGGTCGGCGGGAAGGCGTGCCGGTTGAGGGCGATGCCGGCCAGGCTTCCGGGCTCCGGCGGCGGTTCCGGCACGACGGCCGGCCGGATCGGGCGGTACCGCGGCTCGAGCGGCTCGGGCAGCCCGAGGTAGAGGTCGATCCCGTGCGGCGCGCGGACGCGCTGCTCGTAGGTCTGCTGGAGCGAGCGCCCGGTGACCCGCCGGACGATCTCGCCGGCGAGCGCGCCGATGACCAGCACGTGGTAGCCGTAGCCCGCGCCGCGGCTCCAGTACGGGCGCTGCTTGGCGAGCCGCTCGGCGATGATCCGGTCGTCCGCGATCTCGCGCGGCCCGAACCCGCCGTCGACCCCGATCAGCCCGGCCCGGTGCCCTAACAGCTCCCGCACGGTGACATCGCTGGTGAACTGCGGCCAGTAGTGCCGCACCGAGCGGGCCACGCCGACCAGGCCGTCCTGGACCAGCAGCGCGAGGACGAGGTGCGCGGCGCCCATGGTGACGGCGAAGACCGCGGTCAGCGCGTCGCCGTCGTGGGTGTAGAGGTCGACGACCGGGCGGCCGTGCCGGTAGACCGCGAGCTGGGCGGCGGCGTCGCCGAGCCGGGCGGCCTCGGCGGCGAAGACCTCGCGGACCTTCTCGTAGCCGGGTGCGACCGTGCCGTGCACGAGGGACATCGGCGTGCCTCCTTTCCGGCGATTCCATCCTGGCGCAATCGCCGGTCCGCGGCGAGGCTGCGGCCGTTAGGACGGTGTCCTCATCGCTCACTCCCGGTACCCTCGTGACACCGGTCTGCATCCGTGGACCTCCACCGTTCGTACCAGTAGGGCATCGGCCGAACGGTGGAGGTTGAGGGTTCGACTAGCGATGCATATTTTTGCATTAATTCGCGCCTAAGAATTCCTCAAGTTTTCGGCCTTAATTGGCGTTCGGTCGAGCCTGCTCCTAACGTCTGGGTGCCACCGCGGATGGGGACCGGAAATGGCCCCCGCGTGGCAGCATCAGCCGCCGAAATGGTTTTGAAGAAGAGGTGCCCACCCATGCGAAGGCCGACCTACCGTCGGGCCGGCACACGCCGGGGCCCGGACCGCAGGATCATCGCCGCGGTCGCCGCGCTGGTCGCGTTCGGCGGGGTGATCACTGTCACCCAGATCTCCAACGCCGACGAGAGCAAGACCGCCGCCTGCCAGGCCCCCGCCGCCACCCCCGCCGCCCCGTCGGGCCAGAAGGCCGCGAGCGACCCCAGGGTCGGCACCTACACCGACAAGGACGGCGACGTCCAGCACAAGGGCGACGGCCAGCTGGCCAAGGGCGAGCAGGCCCCCAAGCCCGAGGCCGTCGAGGTCTGCAAGACCGGCAACACCACGGCCAAGCAGGTCAACGGCCTGACGATCCTGGCCAACAGCTGCGAGGACAGCGACCTGACGCCGCACGACGGCTTCCAGAACGGCAACCGCTGCGTCTCCACCGAGTTCGGTGAGGTCGGCGCGCAGGAGAACAACCCGACGCTGCTGATCACCGAGTTCCCGGAGACCGTGCGGGCGAACACGCCGTTCACCCTCAAGGTCAGCACCCGCAACCTGATCCGGGACCGCTTCCTCGCGGCCGGCCAGGGCGGGTACTACGTGGAGAGCTCGGTCCTGCAGGACGGCCTCGTCCGCGGCCACTTCCACACCGCCTGCCGGATGCTGTCCAGCACCACCGAGGCCGTCGACCCGGCGCCGGTTCCGGCGTTCTTCGTCGCGACCGAGGACCGCAAGGGTGGCCGGACGCCGGACACCGTGACCATCCAGGTGCCGGGGCTGCCGCAGGAGGGCATCGCGCAGTGCGCGTCCTGGGCCGGCGACGGCTCGCACCGCATCCCGATGATGCAGCGCGCCAACCAGACCCCGGCGCTCGACGCGGTCCGCGTCAAGGTCGAGGGCGGCCAGGCCGAGGAGCCCGACCAGCCCGAGGACCCGCCGGCCACCACCCCGCCCGCCGACAACAACGGTGGTAACAACGGCGGTGGTAACAACGGTGGTAACAACGGCGGCAACAACGGCGGCGGGAACAACGGCAACAACGGTGGCGGGAACGACAACGGCAACGACGACGGTGACAACGGCGAGGAGCCGAACCCCGGCGACACGGCCGGCACCGCGACGCCGAAGACCGGCACCGACGGCACGCCGCCCAAGACCGGCACCGTGACCATCCCGCCGAAGACGACCGCCGCCTCCCCGAAGCCGAGCAAGACGACCAAGCCGGCCACCGAGGACGACGAGTCCAACAACAACAACAACAACAACGACGACAAGTCGAACAACAACGAGGACGAGGGCGACGACCCGGTCCGCAACGTGGCCGGCAACACCGCCGAGCCCGAGCCGACCGAGACCGAGACCGAGGTACCCGCCGCCGAGGACGTGAACACCGACGACGGCGCGCCGGACCCCGGCCAGGACGAGGTGGCGAACGACGACGTGCAGGCCGAGAACAACTCGCGGCTGGCACTCACCGGCGCCAACTCGATGACCGTCATCCTGGGCGGTGCGCTGCTGGTGCTCGTCGGCCTGGTGCTCATCGGCGCGACCCGGCGCCGCCGGAACGCCGCCCGCGACTGACCGTCGCAAACCCGGAGATCGGGCAGCCACCGTCCGGTGGCTGCCCGTTTTCGTGTTGATGTCACCCGGCTCGGGGACCCACGCTGGGTTCCCCGCCTGGATCGCTCTCGTCCTGGCTAGGTTCACGGCGATGCGCACGCCCGCTGCGCCAGCTACCGCCGAGAGGGCGTTCACCTTGTCGTTCCCGGTCACGATCGTCACGCCCGCGGAAGGCCCCGCCGGGGCGCAACAGCCACTGGAGCTTCTCGAAGCCGCCCTGGTCCGGGCCGGTCTCGAGCTGGGGCGGTTCAGCGACGACGGTCGGGGCACCGAGCGGCTGGGAACGCTGGCACACGTCGCCCGGTCGAGCTCGGCGGTTCTCTACACGCTGCAGCTCACCGTACGCCGGTCCCACGACCGGCCCGAGGAACCCTCCGACGTGGCCGCCGTCCGTGGGGCGGCCGAGTTCGTGCAGGCCGTCCGCGCACACAATGACCGGGTCCCGATCCTGTTGTTCGGCGAGCAGCTGACGGCACGACGAATTCCGCAGTCGGTGCTCTCCCGGATCGACGGCGTCATCAACGCCTACGAGGACACCCCCGACTTCCTGGCCCGCAAGATCCAGCGGGAGGTCAGCCACTATCTCGGCCAGCTGGCGCCGCCGTTCTTCGCGGCGCTGATGCGCTACGCCAACGACGGTGCCTACTCCTGGCACTGCCCCGGCCACTCCGGCGGCACCGCGTTCCTGAAGAGCCCGATCGGCAGCCTGTTCCACGAGTTCTTCGGCGAGAACCTGCTGCGGGCCGACGTGTGCAACGCCGTCGAGGAACTGGGGCAGTTGCTCGATCACAGCGGCCCCATCGCCGACAGCGAACGCCTCGCGGCCAGGACGTTCCGCGCCGACCACCTCTACTTCGTCACCAACGGCACCTCCACCTCGAACAAGATCGTGTGGAACTCGCTGGTCGGGCCGGGCGACATCGTCGCGGTGGACCGCAACTGCCACAAGTCGGTCCTGCACGCCATCGTGCTCACCGGGGCCGTACCGATCTACCTGATGCCGACCCGCAACCTGGCCGGCACCATCGGGCCCATCCCGCGCAGCGAATTCACCCCCGCCGCGCTCCAGGCCAAGATCGACGCCAGCCCCCTGGTCACCGACAAGAGCAGACGGATCCGCCTGCTGGCCCTGACCCAGTCCACCTACGACGGCATCATCTACCGCGCGGACGAACTGAGGAGAAGCCTCGACGGCGTCGTCGACGCCCTCCACTTCGACGAGGCCTGGCTGCCGCACGCCGGCTTCCACAAGCTGTACGAGGGGATGCACGGCGTCGCCAACGACAGCGACCGCACCGACCGGACCGTGGTCTACTCCACCCAGTCCACCCACAAGCTCCTCGCCGGCCTGTCCCAGGCGTCCCAGATCCTCGTCCAGGACACCACCGGCGGCCACTTCGACAGCCGGGTCCTGGCCCAGGCGTACCGCATGCACACCTCGACCAGCCCGCAGTACGCCATCATCGCCAGCTGCGACGTGTCCGCCGAGATGATGGCCGGCAAGCGCGGCCACGCCCTGGTCGAGGAGAGCATCACCGAGGCGATGGAGTTCCGCCGCACCATCATCCGCGTCGGCGAGGAACGCGACGGCTGGTGGTTCGGCGTCTGGGGACCGGACACCCCACCCCGGACCGGACTGCCCGAACGCTCCGAGTGGGAGCTGACCAATGACGCGCCATGGCACGGCTTCGACCAGGTCGACGACGGTTTCACCATGCTCGACCCGATCAAGGTCACCCTCACGATGCCGGGCCTCACCGTGCACGGCGAGTTCAGCGAACCCGGCTCGCCGAGCATCCCGGGCGTGGTGCTGGCGCGCTATCTCGCCGAGCACGGCGTCGTGGTGGAGAAGACCGGCCTGTACTCGCTGCTCGTGCTCTTCACCATCGGCATCACCAAGGGCCGGTGGAACTCCCTGGTCGCCGAGCTGCACCGGTTCAAGAGCGCCTACGACGGCAACGCCGAGATCGAACGGCTCATGCCGGCCTTCGCCGCCGCGTACCCCGGCTACGCCCGGCTCGGGCTACGGGACCTCTGCGCCGCCCTGCATGCCACCTACCGCGACGCCGACCTCGCCGAACTGACCACGTCGATCTACACCGAGCCGGTCGAGCAGGTGACGCTCCCGGCCGACGCGTGGACCGCGATGGCCGCCGGGCAGGTCGAACACGTGCCGTTGGAGAAGCTGGCCGGGCGGGTGACCGCGGTGCTGCTCACGCCGTACCCGCCGGGGATTCCGCTGCTGGTCCCCGGCGAGCGGATCGGCGCGACGATCGTGCGCTTCCTGGAGCACGAACAGGTCCTGGCCCGGCGCTGGCCCGGCTTCACCGGTGTCACCCACGGCGTCGCCGACGACGGCGATCACCGTACGGTCGCCTGCCTGCTGCCCTAGCGGCGGTGGCGGCGCCGCTCGAAGCCCGGCATGTCGATGTGCGGGTCGAGGCCGTCGCCGGAGGACACCTGGGCGGCCAGGCGCTGGGTGATGCGGCGGGCCCCGGGCCGGCGGCGGCCGTTGGCGTCCGGAACCTCGGGCTGGCTGAGCAGCTCGGCCTGGTCGCCCATCGAGCGGGCGATCTCCTTGAACGGGATGTACAGGGCGCGGTTCGCCGGCGAGCCGAGGTACTCGAAGGGCGCGGAGCCGGCCATCGCGACGAACCGGACGCCGAGCATGTCCAGGTTGCGGAAGGCGGCCGAGTCGAGCATGCAGACGACGTGCCGGACGTCCCAGCGGTGGCCGGCGTTGATGAACATGCGGTAGAGCATGCTGCTGACGGTCAGGCCGTTGCGGTCGGCGCGGTAGCGGGGCAGGACCGCGAGCGTGGCGTAGTCCCAGATCTTTCCGCCGTCGTGCATGCCGTGCGCGTCGACGATCTCGGACAGCGGCACATTGATCAGGTCGGGCGCGTCGTCCAGGGTCTTGCCGCCACCCTCGATCGCCCGTGCGGCACCCGCCGGCAGCCCGGTCTCCCGGTCGAGGACCAGGAAGAAGTAGCTCTGTTCCTCGTACGGGGTGTACTCGGCGACCATCACGGCCTCGTCCAGCCCGAACGACTCCTCGAACACGGTCCGCTCGACGGTCCGCGCGACGTCGGCCAGCGGGTCGTTCGTGGCGAGGGCCAGGGCGACGAAACGGTTCTCCGACGCGTGTTCGCTGAGCGCCTTGGCGCAGAGCCGGCTGAGGGTCGCGTCGTCGAGGGCGTAGGACATCTGAAGAACTCCTTAGCGGTGCCAGCAAGGGGGATGAGCTGGGCGCACCGGGCATAACGGGGGAATTTAGCTTGTGCAGCATTAGCCATGAATCCCGTTATGTCAAGAAATTCACTTACTCTCAGGCGGAGGTCGTCGCCTCGACCCGGTTCGCCACGCCGATGCCGCGGGCCAGCAGGCCGGTCACCGAGGCGGCGTCGCCCGGGCGGCCGAAGAGGTAGCCCTGGCCCTGGTCACAGCCGATCTCGCGGAGCATCGCCCACTGGCCGTCCGTCTCGATGCCCTCGGCCACGGTCTGCATCCGCAGCGCCTGGCCCAGGTTCACCACCGCGTCGATCAGCGCCACGTCCTCGGCGTCGGTGTCGACCTGCTCCACGAAGGTACGGTCGATCTTGATGATGTCGACCGGCAGCTGCTTGAGGTAGTTCAGCGACGAGTAGCCGGTGCCGAAGTCGTCGATGGCCAGCCGGACCCCGAGCCGGCGCAGCGCGCCCAGCGTCTCGATCGCACCCTCGATGTCCACCATCAACATCGACTCGGTGATCTCCAGGGTCAGCGAGCCCGGCGGGATCCCCGCGTCCCGCAGCGCCGCGGCGACGTCGTCGACCAGGCCGGCGTACTGGAACTGCCGCGCCGACAGGTTGACGTTCATCACCAGCCCGGCCGCGTCCGGCGTCTCGCGGCGCCAGCGCGCCAGCTGCTCGCAGGCCTCCCGCAGCACCCACCGGCCGAGCGGCACGATCAGGCCGTTGGCCTCGGCGTTCGCGATGAACTGGTTCGGGCTGAGCAGCCCGTCCTCCGGGTGGTGCCACCGGACCAGCGCCTCGACGCCGGTCACCCGCTCGGTCTCCATGTCGACGACGGGCTGGTACAGGACGATGAACTGCTTCTGCTCCAGGCCGCGCTCCATGTCGACGCGCTGCTGCGCCTCCTCCAGCACCGAGCGCGACATCGACGGGCTGAACAGCTCGTACGCGTTGCGGCCGCCGCGCTTGGCCGCGTACATCGCCAGGTCGGCGTTGCGCAGCAGCTGCTCGGCGGGCATGTCGCCGCCGGCGACGCCGATGCTCAGCGAGCAGCTCACGTCGCGGCTGTCCAGGCGTACCTGCTCGCGGCCGGCGGCCAGCAGCCGCTCGGCGAGGGTGGCCGCGCCGTCGAGGTCCAGGTCCTCGATCAGGATGGCGAACTCGTCGCCGCCGAGCCGGGCCAGGGTGTCGCCGGGGCGCATCTCGGCGCGCAGCCGCCGGGCGAGGGTGGACAGCAGCACGTCGCCGGCGCTGTGCCCGAGGTTGTCGTTGACGAGCTTGAAGTCGTCGAGGTCGATGAGCAGCACGGTGACCGTGCCGTCCGGGCGGCGGCGGGCGACGGCCTGCTCGAGGCGGTCGCGGAACAGCGCCCGGTTCGGCAGCCCGGTCAGCGAGTCGGTGAACGCCTGCTTGCTGAGCTCGTCCTCGAGCTCCTTGCGCCGGCCGATGTCCCGCAGGCTGATCACGGCGGCGCGCAGGGCCGGGTCGTCGACCCGGTTCGTGCCGATGACGTCGAGGTGCATCCAGCTGCCGTCCGGGCGGCGCAGCCGGGCCTCGGTGCGGCTGGTCTCCCCCGGCTTGCGCCAGAGGCCGGCCAGCCACTCGCGCAGGCCCTCCAGCTCCTCCGGGTGGGTCAGCGTCGACGCGGCGGTGCCGCTGAGCTGGTCCGTGCGCAGGCCGAGGATCCGCTGCGCGGACGGGCTGGCGTAGCGGACGACGCCCTCGGCGTCGATCGCGAAGACCGCGTCCGAGGCGGCCTCCAGCAGCATCTCGGTGCGGTGCTCGGCGGCCTTGCGCCGGGTGTCCAGCTGGCGGCGGTTGTGCGCGTGCATCGAGTTCAGCGCCACGAGGCAGCACATGATCGCCGCCAGCGAGACGACCGAGACGGCGCTGGCGCTGGTCACCGCCGGCAGCAGGGCCAGGAAGCCGGCCAGCGACATCGCGCCGAGGCCGACCACGACCCGCGGCCCGTACAGCGACGCGGCGGCCACCAGGATCAGCGCGACGCCCGGCAGATAGACGATCACACCGTCGTCGTCGATGTACGAGAACATGAACAGCAGCGGCAGCTCGACGAGCCACCAGGTGACCAGCCAGCTCCGGAACCGGCGGTTGCGCACCATCCGTGCCCAGGGCAGGAACACGGCGCCGACCTGGCCGAGGATCGCGCAGACCACCAGCGGGATCAGCCAGCTGGCGCCGGGACCCCAGGCGACGGCGACGCGGACGCAGCCGAGCAGGGACACCCCGGCGGCGATGGCGGACCCGATCCTGATCTGGCGGGCCCAGTACTCCGCGGCGTGGTCGTCGAACTCCGCACTTTGCACGAGCGTTGCCATCGGCAGCCCGCCGCCGATTGTGAGGACTTCCGCCCGTCGACCCCTGTCGTCACACCCGCAACTCGGGGCCCGCTGTTAGTGTGCCGTGCCATGAGGTACACCGTCTCGCTGGAGATCGCCCTGCCGCGGGAGAGGGTGGCCGAGCTGCTCGCCGACCCGGAACACCTGCCGAAGTGGCTGCGGGGCCTGGTCGTGCACGAGCCGCTGAGCGGGGTGCACGGGCAGGTCGGCACCCGGTCGCGCGTCGTCATGAAGACGGGACAGCAGGAGTTCGAGGCCACCGAGACCATCACCCGCCGGGAACTGGCCGACGGCGTCCTCTGCTTCGAGCGCGAGATCGCCGGCAAGGGCATGTGGAGCGCCGCGCGCGAACGCCTCACCGAGACCGGCCCGGAGACGACGCTCTGGGTGAGCGAGAACGAGTACCGGTTCAGCGGCGTGCTGATGCGGCTGGTGGGCCTCCTGATGCCCGGCGCCTTCCGCAAGCAGTCGTTGCAGCACATGCGGGACTTCAAGGCGTTCGCCGAGCACGGAACCGACGTTCGCGAGTCCGTCAGTCGTCGAAGCTGACGACCACCTTGGCCGAGGTCGGCGTCGACTGACAGGTGAGCACGAAGCCCGCCGCCACCTCGGCCGGCTCCAGCGCGAAGTTGCGCCGCATCGCCACCTCGCCGTCGACGACGCGGGCCCGGCAGGTGCCGCACACCCCGCCCTTGCAGGCGAACGGCAGGTCCGGGCGGGACCGCTGGGCGCCCTCCAGGACGGTGTCGCCCTCCGGCACGGTGACCGTCGTCGACCGGCCGTCCAGGACCACGGTGACCTCGCTGCTCGGGCCCCGGGGCCCCGCCTCCTCCCGGACCGGCTCCGGCGGCGCCTCGTCGACCCAGAACAGCTCGCGGTGGATCCGGGCCGGCTCGACGCCGAACTCGCCCAGCACCTCGGTGGCGTCGGTGACCATGCCGAACGGGCCGCACAGCCACCAGTGCTCGACCCCGGGCACGTCGATGAGCAGGGGCAGCAGGGTCCGCAGCTTGTCCGCGTCCAGGCGCCCGGTGAGCAGCTCGACCTCGCGGGCCTCGCGGGAGAGCAGGTGCACCAGCTCGAGCCGGGACGGGTGGGCGTCCTTGAGGTCGGCGAGCTCCTCGGCGAACATGACCGTGTCGGCGCGGCGGTTGCCGTACAGGATGCTGACCTGGGTGTCCGGCCGGCGCAGCAACGACGCGGCGATCGAGAGCACCGGGGTGATGCCCGAGCCGGCGGCGATCAGGACGTGCCGGCCGGCCGCGTCCAGGTCCGGGGTGAAGGTGCCGCTCGGCGGCGCGACCTCGACCTCGTCGCCGGGGCGCAGGCCGTGCACCAGCCAGGACGACACCAGGCCGCCCGGGACCTCGCGCACCCCGATGCGGGGGCGTTCGCCGGCCGGCGCGCAGATCGAGTAGCTGCGCCGCTCGTCGGCGCCGTCGCCGGCGCGGCGGATCGTCAGCGACTGGCCGGGCCGGAACGCGTACGCGCCGGTCAGCTCCTCGGGCACCTCGAACGTGACGGCGACCGCGTCGTCGCAGAGCCGTTCGACCGCGGCGACCCGCAGCGGATGGAAGTCCCGCACCACCACGTCAGATCTCCTTCACGTGTTCGAACGGCTCGCGGCAGGCGGTGCACCGGCGCAGCGCGCGGCAGGCCGTGGCGCTGAAGGCGGTGATCTCCTCGGTCTCGGCGTGCCCGCACTGCGGGCAGGCGATCGAGCGCCGGCTGGGGCCGAGCGTGAGCGGCACCGGCCCGGCGGCCCGGCGGGGCGCGGGGCCCGGCGGCGAGATCCCGGCGGCGGCGAGCTTGTCGCGCCCCGCCGGGGTGATCCAGTCGGTGGTCCACGCCGGGCTCAGCACGGTGCGCACCTCGACCTGCCGGTAGCCGGCGTCGCGCAGCGCGCCGGTGAGGTCGTCCTCGATGGTCCGCATGGCGGGGCAGCCCGAGTAGGTCGGGGTGATCGTGACGACGACGCCGTCGCCGCTCTCGTCGACGGCGCGCAGGATCCCGAGGTCGGCGAGGGTGAGCATGGGCAGCTCCGGGTCGGTGACCCGGGCCGCGACGGCCGCCGCGGTCACCACACACCTCCCGGCGTCGAGCGGGCCAGCCCCTGCAGCTCGGCGAGGATCCCGGCCAGCGCCGGGGTGTGCACGCCGTCGCGGCCGCCCGGGCCGTCGTCGCCCGGCGCGCCCGCCGCCGGCCGCAGCGTCGCGGCCGCGACGACCTGCGCCCAGACGCCGTCGAACTCCGCGCGCAGCGTCGCCGGGTCGACGGCCATCCCGGCCGCCGCCAGGCGCGACTCGGTGGCGTGGGTGCGGAACAGCTCGCCGGTCAGCGGCAGCACCGCGTCGGCCGCGCCCTGCATCCGGGCGTGGGACAGCTCGGTGCCGTCGCCGAGCCGGACCACCCAGCGGGCCGCGTAGTCGCGGTGGTAGGTGACCTCCTTGACGCCCTTCGCGCCGATCGCCGCCAGCACCGGGTCGCCCGCGGCGGTCAGGGCGTCCAGCAGCGCGAGCCGCCAGGTCGCGAACGCCAGCAGGCGGGCGACCAGGTGCGCGAAGTCGGCGTCCTCGCGCTCCACCAGCCGGACGTTGCGGAAGTCCGCGGCGTCCCGCAGGTAGGCCAGGGCGTCCTCGTCGCGGCCGGCGTCCTCGACCTCGGCGGCGCGGGTCAGCAGCAGGCGTGCCTGGCCGAGCAGGTCCAGGGCGATGTTCGCGATCGCCAGCTCGTCCTCGAGCTCGGGCGCGCGGGTCACCCACTGCTGCAGCCGGTGCGACATGATCAGCGCGTCGTCGCCGAGCATGAGGCAGTACGCGGCCAGGTCGCCGCGGTCGACCCCGGCGGGCACCGCGGTGTCCACGCCGGCCAGCGGGTCGGCGAACCCGGTGCCGTACGCCCACCGGGCGTCGTCGTCGTGGTCGGTGAGCGCCTCGTAGGCCTCGTCGAAGGACATGTGTCTCGCCTCAGATGTGCGGTACGGAGTCGGGGATCGAGTAGTACGTCGGGTGCCGGTAGACCTTGTCGCCGCTCGGCGAGAAGAACGCGTCCTTCTCCCCCGGGCTCGACGCCGCGACGTCGTCGGAGCGCACCACCCAGATGCTCACGCCCTCGTTGCGCCGCGTGTAGAGGTCGCGGGCGTGGTGCAGGGCCATCTGGTGGTCGGCGGCGCGCAGCGAGCCGACGTGCACGTGGTTCAGGCCGCGCTTGGCCCGGACGAACACCTCGAACAGCGGCCACTCGTGCTTGATCTCGTCGGTCATGGTGCTGCTACCTCCTGACGGCGGGCGGCGTGTGCCGCGGCCGCCTCGCGGACCCAGGCGCCCTCGGAGTCGGCGCGGCGCCGGTTCTCGATGCGCAGGGCGTTGCACGGGCCGTCGCCCGAGATGACCCGCTTGAGCTCGTCCCAGTCGATGGCGCCGAAGTCCCAGTGCCCGCGCTCGTCGTTCCAGCGCAGGTCCGGGTCCGGCAGGGTGACCCCGAGCGCCTCGGCCTGCGGCACGCTCATGTCGACGTAGCGCTGCCGCAGTTCGTCGTTGGTGTGCCGCTTGATCTTCCAGGCCATGGACTGCGCCGAGTTCGGCGACTGGTCGTCGGGCGGCCCGAACATCATCAGCGACGGCCACCACCAGCGGTTCACGGCGTCCTGCACCATCTCCCGCTGCGCCGGCGTGCCGCCCATCATGGTCATCAGCAGCTCGTAGCCCTGCCGCTGGTGGAAGGACTCCTCCTTGCAGATCCGGATCATCGCCCGGGCGTACGGGCCGAAGGAGCTGCGGCACAGCGGCACCTGGTTGCAGATCGCGGCGCCGTCGACCAGCCAGCCGATGACGCCGACGTCGGCGAAGGACAGGGTCGGGTAGTTGAAGATCGACGAGTACTTCTGCCGGCCCTCGATGAGCCGGCGGGTCAGGTCGCCGCGGTCGGCGCCGAGCGTCTCGGCCGCCGAGTACAGGTAGAGGCCGTGCCCGGCCTCGTCCTGCACCTTCGCGAGCAGGATCGCCTTGCGGCGCAGCGACGGCGCGCGGGTGATCCACTCGCCCTCCGGCTGCATGCCGATGATCTCCGAGTGCGCGTGCTGCGCGATCTGCCGGATCATCGTCTTGCGGTACCCGTCCGGCATCCAGTCCCGCGGCTCGACCCGCTGGTCCTTCGCGATGGTCTCCGCGAACGTAGCCTCGCTCATCGGTTCACCTCCCAGGTGTGGAAGCCCTGTCCGGTCTTGCGGCCCAGCTCTCCCCGGGCCACCTTGTCACGCAGAAGTTGCGGCGGCGCGAAACGGTCGCCGAGCTCGCGGTGCAGGTGCTCGGCGATCGCGAGCCGCACGTCGAGGCCGACGAGGTCGGTGGAGCGCAGCGGGCCCATCGGGTGCCGGTAGCCGAGCTCCATCGCCCGGTCGATCGAGGCCGCGTCGGCGACGCCCTCCTCGAGCATCCGGATGGCCTCGAGGCCGAGCAGGACGCCGAGGCGGCTGGTGGCGAAGCCGGGCGAGTCGCGTACCAGAATGGCGGTCTTGCCCAGGCCGAGCGCCCAGGAGTGGGCGGCGTCGCGGACCGCGGGAGCGGTCTGCGGGCCGACCACGATCTCGACGAGGTCGCTGGCCGGCACGGGGTTGAAGAAGTGCATGCCGATCAGGGCCGCCGGGCGGCGCAGGCCCTCGGCGAGGCCGGCGATCGACAGCGAGCTGGTGTTGGTGGCCAGCACGGTGTGCTCGCCGGCGACCGCCTCGGCGGCGGCCAGCACGCGGATCTTGAGGGCCGCGTCCTCGGGCACGGCCTCGATCACCACGTCGGCGACGGGCAGCTCCGAGATGTCGGCGGCGAGGCCGACGCGGTCGAGGACCTGCGCGGCGTCCCCGGCGAGCCTGCCCCGCTCGGCGGCGCGGCGCAGGCCGGTGCCGACCCGTTCCAGGGCGGCCGCGCCGGCGGCCGGGTCCCGCTCGACGATGGTCACCGAGGCGCCGGCGGCGGCGAAGACCTGGGCGATGCCCGCGCCCATCCGCCCGCCGCCGATGACGCCGACGATCTTCGGCACGGCGGTCATGACCGTTCTCCGGACAGGAAGGCGTCCATGCGGGTGTGCTTCTCCTGGGACTCGAAGAGGATCGCCTGAGCGAGATCGTCGGTAGCCGGGTGGCCGCCCGGCGCGTCGGTGACCAGCTTGGTCAGTCGCAGCGCCAGCGCTGAAGAGCGCGCCATCCGGTCGAGCAGCGCGTGCGCCCGCTTGAGCAGGTCGTCCGCGGGCACCACCTCGGCGACCAGGCCGAGCCGCCAGGCGTCCTCGGCGGCCAGCCGGCGGCCGGCGAGCAGGACCTGCTTGGCCACCGAGGCGCCGACCAGCTCGCGCAGCCGCCAGGTCGCGCCGGCCGCGGCGAGGATGCCCAGGCCCGGCTCGGGGTTGCCGAACGTCGCGGCAGGCGAGGCCAGCCGGATGTCGCAGGCGTAGGCCAGCTCCGCTCCCCCGCCGAGCGCGTAGCCGTCGACCGCGGCCACCGTCGGCATCGGCAGCCGGGCGATGCGGTCGAACAGGCGGCTGTTGATGCCCTGCAGCGCCTGGTCGCGGCCGCGGGCCCGCAGCTCGGCGATGTCGGCGCCGGCGGCGAACACGCCGTCGGCCCCGGTGAGCAGCAGCAGCCGCGGGTTCTCCTCGAGGTCGGCGCAGACCTCGTGCAGCTCGCGGATCATCGCCGCGTTGATGGCGTTGCGGGCCTGCGGCCGGTGCAGCGTCACCACCACGCGGTCGTCCTGTTCTTCCACCGCGATGGTGGCGGGCGAGGTCATCAGACGCGCTCCACGAGCATGGCGACGCCCTGGCCGAGGCCGACGCAGAGCGTGGCGAGGCCGCGGCGGGCCTGCTCGCGCTCCATCCGGCCGAGCAGGGTGACGGTCAGGCGGGCGCCGGAGCAGCCGAGCGGGTGGCCGAGCGCGATGGCGCCGCCGTCGGCGTTGACCCGCTCCTCGTCCAGCTTCAGCCGCCGGATCACCGCCAGGGACTGCACGGCGAAGGCCTCGTTGAGCTCGACCGCGTCGACGTCGCCGACGCCCCAGCCGGCCCGGGCGAGGGCCTTCTCGGTGGCGGGCACCGGGCCGAGGCCCATGATCTGCGGCGGCACGCCGGCGCTGGCGGAGGTGACGATGCGGGCGCGCGGGGTCAGGCCGTACCGCTTGACCGCCGCCTCGCTCGCCACCACGACGGCGGCGGCGCCGTCGGAGAGCGGCGACGACGACGCGGCGGTGACCACGCCGCCGGCCCGGAAGACCGGGCGCAGCGTGGCCAGCTTCTCGAGGCTGCCGCCGCGGCGCGGGATCTCGTCGGTGGTGACCTGGCCGTCCTTGACCGGCACACCGACGATCTCGGCGTCGAAGCGGCCGGCGTCGATCGCCGCGACGGCCCGCTCGTGGCTGCGCAGCGCGAAGGCGTCGCTCTCGGCGCGGGTGATGCCGTCGAGGGCGGCGACCTCCTCGGCCGTCTCACCCATGGCGAGGGTGACCCGGCGGTCCTCGGGGCCGGTGCCGGCGCCGCGGTCGTGCGCGGCGAACGCCGGGTTGGTGAAGCGCCAGCCCAGCGACGAGTCGACGACCTCGCCGGGGCGCGCCCACGGCGTGCCGGGCTTGGCCATGACCCACGGCGCCCGGGTCATGGACTCGACGCCGCCGGCCACGATCACGTCGGCCTCGCCGCTGCGTACCGCCTGGGCGGCCGAGACGATCGCGGTCAGGCCGCTGGCGCAGAGCCGGTTGACGGTGTAGCCGGGCACGACGTCGGGCAGGCCCGCGAGCAGCACGGCCATCCGCGCCACGTTGCGGTTGTCCTCGCCGGCCTGGTTCGCCGCGCCGAGGATCACCTCGTCGACCGCCTCGCCGGGCACGCCGCCGCGGGTGACGGCCGCGGCGACGACGAGCCCGGCCAGGTCGTCGGGGCGTACGCCGGCCAGCGCGCCGCCGTACTTGCCCTGCGGGGTGCGGACGCCGCCGACCAGGTAGGCCTCAGGCATCGGCCTGCTCCGCGACGTGGTGGCGCGACTGCAGCGTGAAGAAGCGGCCGGTGACGAAGTGCGAGTCGCTCAGCGACGCGGTCGCGGCGGGGTTCGCCGGGGTGCCGTGCAGGTCGCTGAACGCGGCGGTCTGGTTGACGAACACGCCGCCGGTGAGGTTCTGCGACAGGTGCACGCCGGCCTCGAGCGCCGCCTCGCGGGCCGCCTCGAGCACCTCCGGCGAGGTCGAGTAGACCGACGCGGTGAGCGCGCCGTGGTCCCGGACGGTCTCGGTGAACAGCTCGAGGCTGTGCCGGGTGGAGCCGGTGGCGATGACGAACGAGATCGGCCCGAACCACTCGCGGGTGTAGGTCTTCTCGTCGGCGGCGTCGATGCGCAGCACGACCGGCGTCCGGATGGTGGCGCCCGGGAATCCCTCGTCGGTCACGGCCGCGGAGGCGTGGATGACGCCGGGCGCGCCGCCGGCCTCGGCCAGCCGGGCCAGCACGCCGTCGTTGACGATCGCGCCGAGGGTGCCGGCCGCCCGCTTGGGGTCGCCGAGCAGCTTGTCCAGCGCGGTCGCGAGGTCGGCGCCGAACTCGTCGACGCTGCGGTGGCCCGCGTCGGTCTCGATGCCGCCGGACGGCACGAGCAGGTTCTGCGGCGTGGTGCACATCTGGCCGCTGTACAGCGAGAGGGAGAAGGCCAGGTTGCGCAGCAACCCCTTGTAGTCGTCGGTGGAGTCGACGATGACGGTGTTGAGGCCGGCCTTCTCGGTGTAGACGACCGCCTGGCGGGCGTTGGCCTCCAGCCAGTTGCCGAACTCGCTGGAGCCGGTGAAGTCGACGATGCGCACGTCGCGGTGGGTGGCCAGGGTCGCGGCGATGCCCTCGCCGGGCTCCTCGACCGCGAGGGTCACCAGGTTGGGGTCCTGGCCGGCCTCGCTGAGCACCTCGCGGGCGATCTGCACGGTGATGGCCAGCGGCAGCACCGCGCCCGGGTGCGGCTTGACGATCACGGCGTTGCCGGTGACCAGGCTCGCGAACAGGCCGGGGTAGCCGTTCCAGGTCGGGAACGTGTTGCAGCCGATCATGAGCGCGACGCCACGGCCGACGACGGTGCTGGTCTTGGCCAGGCGCAGCGGGTCGGTGCCGCGCTGCGGCTTGCCCCAGACCGCGGTGGCCGGGATGCGGGTCGACTCGGCGAGGGCGACCGCGACCGCCTCCAGGCCGCGGTCCTGCGCGTGCGCGCCGCCGGCCTGGAAGGCCATGACGAACGCCTGGCCGGTGGTGTGCTGCACGGCGTGCGCCAGCTCGAAGATGCGGCCGTTGATCCGCCGCAGGATCTCGGCGGCCACGCCGGCCCGCCCCTGCGGGCCGACGGCGCGCCAGGCCGGCATGGCGGCGCGGGCGGCGGCGACGAGCGCGGCCGGGTCGCCCTTGGGATAACGGATGTCGAGGTCGATCCCGTACGGCGAGCGCTCGGTGGCCGCGGTGCCGGTCGCGCCGGGCACCTCGATCGGGAAGTCCGTGCCGAGCAGCGCCTGGAACGCCCGCTCGCCGGCGGGCGCGGCGTCCTCGCCGTACACGGATTTGCTGGGCGACTCGGGGTACGCCGACCAGTAGTCGCGCGTGGCGGATGCCTCGATCGCCTTGTCGAGCAGCTCGCGGTGCGTCTCGTAGTACTCGGCGGGGGTTGTCATCGGCGCTCCTGTGCGGTTGGCTGTACCTCATCTTTACCGTCCGATCGGTCGGTAATCAAGCCCGGGCGGGAGCCGGAGGAAAATATGGCTCATGAGAACGCTGTGCGCACCGCCGCGCACGAGCGGCCGCGGCGTGGCCGGCCCGGCCACGACCAGTCCGCGGTCCTCGCGGCCGCGGTGCGCCTGTTCAACGAGCGCGGCTACGAGGCGACCAGCATGGACGACGTCGCCAAGCGGCTCGGCATCACCAAGTCGAGCCTCTACCACCACGTCGCCGGCAAGCAGGAGCTGCTCCGGATCGCCGTCGACCACGCGCTCGACGGCCTGGACGACGCGATCGCCGGCGTCGACCGGGAGGCGCCCGCCATCGACCGCCTCGAGGCGCTCGTCCGCGCCAGCGTGCTGGTGCTCGCCGACCGCCTGGAGTACGTGACGCTGCTGCTGCGGGTGCGCGGCAACACGGAGGTGGAGCAGCAGGCCCTGCTGCGCCGCCGGGTCTTCGACGCCGAGGTCACCCGGCTCGTCGAACAGGCGCAGGCCGAGGGCGCCATCCGCCATGATGTGGACGCGGCCACCGCCGCCCGCCTGCTGTTCGGCATGGTCAATTCGCTGATCGAGTGGTACCGCCCGCGCCGCGGCGGCGCGGCCGAGCTCGCCGACGCCGTCACCATCGTCGCCTTCGACGGCCTGCGCACGAGGAAATAGGCTCCGGACAGGAGGCCGTCATGCAGGACCGCACCCCGAGCCCGGCGGAGCTGGACCCGATCGAGCGCGCGTCGCCGGACGAGCTGCGCGCGCTGCAGCTCGAGCGCCTGCGCTGGTCGCTGTGGCACGCGTACGAGAACGTGCCGACGTACCGCGCGATGTTCGACGCGGCGGGCGCGCACCCCGCCGACGTACGGGAGCTGGGCGACCTGGCCGCGTTCCCGTTCACCGACAAGGCCGTGCTGCGCGCCAACTACCCGTACGGCATGTTCGCCGTGCCCCGGGAGCAGATCTCCCGCCTGCACGCCTCCTCCGGCACCACCGGCCGGCCCACCGTCGTCGGCTACACCGCCGACGACGTGCGGACCTGGGCCCGGCTGGTGGCCCGCTCCATCCGCGCGGCCGGCGGCCGCCGCGGCGACCGCGTTCATGTCGCGTACGGGTACGGCCTGTTCACCGGCGGGCTCGGCGCGCACTACGGCGCCGAGGAGCTGGGCTGCACCGTCATCCCGGTGTCCGGCGGCATGACCGAGCGCCAGGTGATGCTGATCAGGGACTTCGAGCCCGACATCATCATGGTCACGCCCAGCTACCTGCTCGCCATCGTCGACGAGATGCAACGGCAGGGCATCGACCCGCGCGGCACGTCGCTGTCCGTCGGGATCTTCGGCGCCGAGCCCTGGACCGAGGACCTGCGCACCGAGATCGAGCGGCGGCTCGACATCCACGCCGTCGACATCTACGGCCTCTCCGAGGTCATGGGCCCCGGCGTCGCGAGCGAGTGCGTGGAGACCAAGGACGGCCTGCACGTCTGGGAGGACCACTTCTACCCGGAGATCGTCGACCCGGTCACCGGCGAGGTGCTGCCCGACGGCGAGACCGGCGAGCTGGTGTTCACGTCGCTGAGCCGCCAGGCCATGCCGGTCGTGCGCTACCGCACCCGGGACCTGACCCGGCTGCTGCCGGGCACCGCCCGCCCGATGCGCCGCATCGAGAAGATCACCGGCCGCAGCGACGACATGATCATCCTGCGCGGCGTCAACCTGTTCCCCACCCAGATCGAGGAGCTGATCCTGCGCGTGCCGCAGCTCGCCCCGCACTTCCAGTGCGTGCTCACCCGCGACGGCCGCCTCGACGCCATGACCGTGAAGGTCGAGCGCCGCCCCGGCGTCGAGCCGGCCGCGGCGGACCTGGCCGGCCGCGAACTCGCCGCCCTGGTGAAGAACACGATCGGGGTGAGCCTCGCGGTGGACGTGATCGAGCCCGACGGCGTCGAACGCTCGATGGGCAAGATGCGCCGCATCGTCGACCAGCGCCCCCGGTAGCCCGGGTCGGTGCGAAAGCTCGCGGATCCTCTGGTCCAGCTCGGCCTCCAGGCCGTCGGGCAGGTCACCGCCGACGAAACCGCGGAGCTGTGCCGCTCACGTGTCAGTCGGTCGCAGGCCGCGGCGCAGGGAGTCGGCGATCTCGTCGCGGCGGCGCAGGGCCGCCCGCCAGCCGACCACGTGGGCGGTGATCCGGCCGCGGCCGGGTGCGGTCGCCTCGACCGTCCAGGGGCGGCGCAGCAGCACCCGCGCCGCGATCGACGCCGCCAGCAGGATCAGCACGATGACGACGTCGAGCACCAGCAGGAGCAGCGGCAGCAGCACCCACCAGAACAGCGCCACCGCCAGGACCAGGGCGATGAAGATGACCAGGATGGCCACGATCTCGTCCCCCAGGCCGCTCAGGCCGCCTCCCCCGCCGCCGCCGGACGTGGACGCGTCGCCGACCTGAAGGGCACCGTCGACCAGGTCGTCGGAGTTGCCGGTGCGCTTGGACCGCCAGCCGCCGAAGCGTCGCGCGAGCGCCCGCCAGCGCGGCGCCCACACGACACGGACGTCCCACCGTGCGCCCTCGGGCGCCGAGACGGAGATCGTTCTCACGCGGCCAACCCTAGGTGGCCGCGCAAATCTACACTCCGGCCATGTTCCGATTCGCGGTGATCACTGCCTTGGGCGTCGTGGCGCTGGCATCCGCCGGTTGCTCCGGGCCGGCACCCACGCCGGTGAATCCGACCTTCCCAGCGCCCGGGCCACTCACCGGCAACAGCGAAACGATCTGCAGCGAGTGGGACGACCTGTACACCGCCTACAACATCGATGACACGGACAGCGCCGCCGCCGCGAAGGCCTACTTCGCCGCCGTGCGGAACGGCACGCCGGACGCAAGGCGGGTGAAGATCGACAGAACGTACTTCCACGAGCAGGCCGAGGCCGTGTGGGACCTCGCGAAGCAGGCCGACGATCCCCGCGTACGTACCGTCCTGACAGCGCACCTGGACGAACTCAACGCCCAGGCGGCAGGAAAGGTTGTCACCACCACGGCGGCACACGACGTCAAGATGACCTGCTGGGCACCCTGATCGCCGTCCCGCGGGCCCCGGCCGAAAGTCCCAGATGGACCGGAGACGGCCGATCCGGATGCGCTCGCCCGCACTCTCGCCCGAGGCCTTCCCGCCGTCGTACCGTTCGGCGTGACTACCCTGCGGCCATGGCTTTGACCCCGGACGAGTTCTATCAGCACGCGCTTGCCGCCACGGACAGCGAGCGCCGCCTTCCCCTGTCCCGCATGACGGCCTGGGAGATCAGCCCGTTCGTGCAGGACGGCCTGCGTGTCACCCCGCTACGGCCGCCGGTGGTACCCGAGGCGCCGCGGCACGGCGAGGATCCGGCGGAGTGCGGCATCTGCGGCGACCGGGACAAGGGCATCTGGTTCAACGAGCGCTGGCGGCTGGACCGGATCCCCGGCGTCGGGCTGCCGCTGATCCTGATGCTCTACCCCCGTGACCACTACGACCTGGCCGACCTGCCCGACGAAATGGCCGCGGAACTCGGCCTGCTGGGTACCCGCATCGTGCGGCACATGCAGGCCGTGCCGCACATCGCGCGGGCACACATGTACCGCTTCGGCGACGGCGCCGCCCACCTGCACCTGTGGTTCTTCGCCCGGCCCGAAGGCCAGGCTCAACTGTTCGGATCCTGGCTGCCGGTCTGGGACGACCTGCTGCCGGAGTACCCGGCCGACCTGGCCGACGCGGACGCCGCCCTGGTCGCCGACGCGCTGCTCGCCTCCTCCGGTGGCTCCCGTAGCGCCTAGGTCGAGCCGACGAGGACGCAGAACGGATGTCCCGCCGGGTCGGCGAGGACGTAGAGGGGCTCCTCCGGGTCATCGGTGCGGTCGTGGAGCAGGCCGGCTCCGAGCCGCTCGGCTCGGCGACGGTGTCGCTCCAGCTCCTCGACGGTGGGCACGCGGAAGTCGAGATGCATCTGCTTCGGAACGTCGTGCGACGGCCAGGTAGGACGCGCCAACGTGGGTACCTGCTGGAAGGCGAGCCTGCGGTTGCCGCCACCGTCGACCAGGACGAGCCAGTCCTCGTCGTCGGTGGTTCCTTCGGCCGGAGGTTCGTCGCCGGGACGGTATTGCAGTCCGAGGAACTCGCGATAGAACTCGGCGAGAGCCCTCACGTCCGTGGCATCCAGAACGGTGTGCATCAGAACCGGATTGCCGGCCATCGGCGACGCCTCCCTCACATCACTCTCGTGCGGACGCTACTCCCGGCCGCTCGGCCAGCGGCCTCAACCCGCACGTGGCGGCGAAACCGTCGGATTCGATGCCGAGCGCCACATTGCCCCGCGTGCTCATGTTCGCGAATGCGATCACCGAGGTGAGCTCGACCACTGCGGCAGGGCCCAGCTCGGCGCGCAGCCGATCCACGAGGTCGTCGGTCACGGTCGGCGGTGTCCGGCTCATCGCCTCGGCGTACTCCAGGACGTCCCGCTCCAGGGCGGTGAAGACGTCCGCCTCCCGCCACCGCGGGATCTCGCGCGCCTTCTCCACGTCGAGCCCCTTGTTGCGTACCTCGAAGTAGTTGAAGTCCAGGCACCAGGTGCAGCCGACCAGCGACGCGACCGCCATGTGGGCGAACGACTTCAGCCCCTCGTCGCAGGCGTCCCACTTCTGCACCTTGCCGCCGAAGCCGGAGCTGGCGAACAGCACCTTGGGGTTGTGCCAGTAGACGCCGACCGCCGCCGGTACCTTGCCCAGCTTCTTCTCGATCATCCGTTTGATCAGCGCTCCCTTGAGGCCGGTGATCTCGGCCGGCGGGATGCGGGTCGTGTGCGCCATGGTTCCTCCTGTGCCGGTGGCTCCGCTGCCAGGCTGGTAGGTCGTCATGCCATCGAGACACCGGCCGAGCCGCGGATGTGACAACGAGCGGGAGGAACGACCAGTCAGTACGCGATAGGCTGTCGTCGCTGATCAGGTGGAGGGCTTGAGGCTGCGGTGAGTTTTGACCTTTTCATTTGGCACGAGAGTCAACCGATCACCGCGGCCGAGGCGCGCGCGAAGCTGGAGCGCTGGGACAAGGGTTCCGACGGCGTATTCGACGCGCATCCCGCCGTAGGCCGGTTCTACGACGCTCTGCTTGACCGGTTCCCGCCGCTGGAGAGTTTCAGCGACGCCGACATCGACCGGCTCGGCGTGTGGAGCGTGACACCGGAGCGATCCCAGGCCATCGTGGCCGTTTCGTGCGTCTGGTCGCGGGCGGACGAGGTCGGCGAGGCCGTCCAGGCGCTCGCGACCGAGCACGGGTTGGTGTGTTACGAACCGGGCGACCACCTGCTCAGCCCCAACGCGCCGGGCTATCGGCCGGCCTTCACGCTGTCGATCGAGCATCACCCGACGGTGGCCGATCCCGACGATCGCCGACTGGAGCGGGCCGTCGGCCGGCTCGGCGTCGACAACACCTATGTGACCCTGGAACGCGCCGATGGATGGTTCGTCCAGATCGGTTACGGCCGGGCGAGAGGTGTACCACCGGGAACATATGCATTGGAATACCAGGAAGGCTCGCTGGACCGGCACTTCTGCTGCCAGACCACCGACCGGCTGGAGGCCGCGAAACTGGTGCGCGAGTTCCGCGCCGGTGACGAAACGTGGAAGCGTCGCCACGTATGGCGACCACTGTGAAACCCCACCCCTCGGCAGCGTGGAGACAAGGACGCTGAACGGCCGGCGCTTGGCGCCGCCGCCCTTGTGGTCGTCAGGTAGCCGGCCATGAAGAGCACTTCGGCCGAAGCTTCGGTAGGCGGAGGTCAGCCTTTCGTCATCGGCAGCCGCGGCGTCGGCGTCTCACGCTCCGGCCCGCGCCCAGGTGAGGTGATGCGTGCGGAGATCACGACGCATGCCACCGGCAGCGGGCCGTCGTTGGACGGCGACGGCAGCATTGTCAGGATCTGGACGCCGACGTCGGCGATCTCAATCCCGGCATCCAACTCGATCAGCGGATCACCTGCCTGCGCCAGCAGCCGAGCGGTTGGCCGACGACGACAAGGGCGCGCGGATGGCGATCGGCCGGTGCGCCTTCGCTCCCGACCCGAGCCGGCACGCTGCCATAGGGCAGCAACGGCTGCCGGACCCGGCCGCGGGGGGGGGTCCTGGACGACAACCTCTACTCCGCGCCGGGACCACCCGGCTCGTCGGTTCCCCGAGGACGTCGCCAAGTCCCTGCGCAGATACCAGAATCTGGGGATCACTCACTTCGTCCTCACCGACACGCCCTACCTGCCGGAGATCAAGCGCCAGGGCAGCCGGCCGCTGCTGCGCTACTGATGGAATCCACCAAGAGGCGGCGAAAAATGACTGACACCATTACCCCCGCGCAGGCCGTCAGCGCCAGCGACGATCACCCTTTCGTCCGCACCGTGCGGGAGTACGCCGAGCGGGTGCTGCGCCCGGCCGCGCTGCGGACCGAGCGTTCTGGCGTCACCGCGGAGCGCATCGCGGAGCTGCGCGAGCTCGGCCTGCTCAACCACCTCGCCCCCACCGGGTACGGCGGCAAGGAGCTGGGCCGCGACGCCGACCGCCGGATCCACGAGATCATCGCGGCGGCCTGCTTCAACACCTGGCTGGTATGGGCACAGCACGCCGCTCTGACCGCACGGCTTCCGCGGGACCCCCTGCCGCCGCTGGCCCGCCGGGCGCTCACCGGCGAGATCCTGCTCGGCGCCGGCATCAGCGACGTACGCGCCTTCCCCCGGCGCTACATCGCGGCCCGGCGCGTCGACGGCGGATGGATCTTCAGCGGGACCATCTCCTGGGTCAGCGGCTGGGGCCTGCACGAGGCGCTGACGGTCGCGGCGGTCGAGCCGCCCACCGAGACGGTCGTGACCGCCCTGGTACGGGTCGGCACCCACAGCCGCGCGGCCGCTCCCCTCGAGCTGGCCGCCGTCGCCGGCAGCCGGACCGAGCGGGTGGTCCTCGAGGACGCCTTCGTCCCCGACGATGACGTGATCTCCCGGCGGACGCTGGAACAGACCAGGTTCGACGACATCGCCGCCGCCGCCGACGCGCGCGGCCACCACTTCGGACTCGCCGACGCGGTCCTGCGCGAGCTGGCGGAGAGCCCCGACCCGCTCGTCCAGGCGATCGCCACCGCCTGGCGCCCACGGGTGGCGCGCATCCGCGAGACCGCCTACGCCCTCGCCGACGAGGCGGCCGCCCACGGCGGTGGGCCGCACCGCCTCCAGGAGCGGCTGGACACGAAGGTCGCCAGCGGCGAGGCGCTCGCCACGCTCACCCGCGCGCTGGTCGTCGCGCGCGCCGGCCGGGGCCTGGCCGGGGACGACACCGCGCAGCTGCACGCCCGCTCCGCCCTGTTCATCCTGGTCCAAGGCCAGAGCGCCGACGTCCGCCGCGCCCAGCTCACCCGCCTCGCCAACGGCTGAGCCCACGGTCCCGGGACACACCGAAGATCAACCTTCGGGTACGGTCCCGGCTGTGAACGAGGCACCCCGTGGGTATCCGATGCCGCCGCAACAGCAACAGCCGACGCCCGGCCTCAACGGCTTCGCCGTGGCGTCCCTGGTCTGCGGCGTCGTCGGCCTCGGTGCCGCCTTCGGCGTGGTGTTCGGCGTCGTCGCCATCGCCCAGATCACCCGTCGCGGCGGGCGAGGGCTGGGACTGGCCATCGCGGGGATATGCCTGTCGACCCTCTGGGGAGTCGCCCTCACCCTGGTCCTGACGTTCGTCGTGTCCGACTACCTGTCGAGCTCCATGAGCACGACCCCCGACGTGTCACCGTCCGAGGCCGCGGCCGACGCGCCGGACAGCGCTCCGCCCATGGCGCCGGCCAGGGTCGCCAAAGGCGAGTGCATTCTGCGCCTCGATCCTGACCTCCGCGTCGAGGACATGACCAAGATCGCGTGCCACAAACCGCACGAGGCCGAGGTGTACCTGGTATTCGACCTCAAACTCTGGCCCTATCCGGGAGACCCGAAGGTCGACGCGGCGGCGGAGAACCGCTGCCGCCGCGAGTTCCCCGGCTACGGGTTCGGCCAGTTCTCCAACGGCGAGATGTTCTACGAGTTCCCGGCCGAATCGGTCTATGACCAGAGCCGCTGGGTCACCTGCGTCGCATACGCCGGTACCGGCACCTGGACCGGACAACTCCCCAGCTGACCAGGAACACCGGCACCTACGGCACGGAGGACCTCCTGGCCGCGCAAACTCGTTGCCCGGGGCTCGGTAGTCGTCCGGTGTTTGCGGCGATGGTTGATCATTGACCGGTGATGAGCCCTGCCGCACTACCTGGGGAGCCAGAGAGGTTCTCGTTGGCCGTGCCGCCGTTGTTCGCCGCGCTGGCGCCGGCCCGCCGGGTCCTGATCGCCGGGGCCGGGGCGGCTTCGATGTCTATGCCGGGCTGCCACTGGCGATCGCGCTGTGGGCCGGCGGCGTGGAGGTGCATCTCGCCAGCCTGTCGTTCTCCGAGCTCGGACTGATCGACCGGCAGTCGTGGGTGGCGGAGCACGTGGTGGCGGTGACGCCGGACTCGGCCAGCACGGACTGGTACTTCCCGGAGGGCGCACTCGCCCGGTGGCTGGCCGCCAACGATCTACCCTCCACCGTCTACGCCTTTCCTCCGCTGGGCGTGCAGACGCTGCGGCAGGCCTACCGGTATCTGGTGGACGAGCTGGATATCGACGCGGTGGTGCTGGTCGACGGCGGCACCGACATCCTGCTGCGCGGTGACGAGAACGGGCTCGGCACGCCGGTGGAGGACATCACCAGCCTCGCCGCGGTGGCCGGCCTCGACCTGCCGATCAAGCTGGTGACCTCGCTCGGCTTCGGCATCGACGCCAACGACGGCGTCAACCACGTGCAGGTGCTGGAGAACCTCGCCGCGCTCGACCGCGACGGCGGCTACCTCGGCGCGCTGTCGATTCCCGGATCGAGCCGGGAGGCGAAGCTCTACCGCGACGCCGTCGCCGACGCGCACGCCGCCACGCCGCAACGGCCGAGCATCGTCCACGGCCAGATCGCCGCGGCCACCAGCGGCGCGTTCGGGGACGTCCAGTTCACCCGGCGCACCCGTGGGAGCACCTTGTTCGTCAACCCGCTGATGGCCATCTATTTCACCGTCGACCTCGACAAACTCGCCGCCCGCTGCCTGTATCTCGACCGCATCGACAACACCTACGGCAGGCGACAGGTGACCAGCCGCATCGAGGCATTCCGCAACGAGATCCCCACCACCCGCATCCCGCGGGCCTTCCCCCACTGAACGCGTGCGTCGGGGACCCGGTGCTGACAGGTGTCTCAGTCGACAAGCCGATCAGATACTTACGTCTTGTAGTACTGCACGATGCAGAACTCGTTGTCCTCCGGATCGGCCATCACGAGGACGGTGCCTTCGGGATAGTCGTGCCGTTCGCTGGTCCATCGGCCGCCCAGGGCCCCGATCCGATCCACCGCTTCACCGGCGTCAGGGACGGCGACGTCCAGATGCAGTCGCGTCTTGCCGACTTTAGGTTCCGGCACCGGCTGGAACGTCAACACCGGCGTGCCGTCGTCGACAGTCACCCGCCGCCAGCCGGGAAGGGACTCCGTCACTCGTCCGCCGAGCACCGAAGACCAGAAATCGGCAAGGCTCTGCGGATCTTGACAGTCGATCGTCACGCCGGCAAACCGGCCGAATGTCTGCATGGCGCCCAACGTAACTGTGTGGTCGTTCCATGGGACAGCGCGCCCGCTCGGCGGCAGATCAGGATGTCGGCGCCACGATCGTCGGTTCGGCGCTGACACCTCGGCGGTAGCGAACCTCGACCAACGGAAAGCCACGGGAGTCATCCGTCTTCGTTGAGCCGTCCGGACGCCAGCCGCCGGCTTCATAGAAGCGTCGAGCCCGATCGTTCGTAGCCAACACCCACAAGCTGATCTCTCGGTAACCCGCCTCCGCGAGCCGGCGCAAGCCCGCGTCCATGAGCAGCTGACCGACGCCTTGGCCCCAGTACGCGGGCAGCAGGTAGAGGGCTTGGATCTCGCCCACCGACTGTGGAACGGTGTCGCTGTCACGACTCGGCGAGACGCAGATGAACCCAACCACGCCATCGCTCTCGTTCTCCGCCACAAGGGTGGCCGTGGGACCGCGGTCCTGCAGGATCCGCCGCCATCCAGGTTGGCGTTGGGATGGATCCATCCGATCCAGGTACTCCTGAGAGACCTTCCCGCGGTACGCCTTTTGCCAAGTCCAGACATGTACGTCAGCCAGCGCTTCTACATCATTCACGGTGGCGGCCCTGACAATCACAGGCCGCATTATGGCGGACCGCCGGATTAGACGCATGCGCATCAGCATCGGCATCGCTCGGGCAACTGCTGGCGGTAGGGGGATCAGAACGGCCTTGTCGCCCTTGCCGCGGATCTTCAGCACGCGGTGGCCGTGTTCCTCGCCGAGGTTGTCGATGTCGGCGCCGCAGGCCTCGAAGATCCGCAGGCCGAGCTTCCTCATTCGGGCTCGGTCGGACATTGCCGATGATCATTAGAATCACGGCATGGTCAGCCAAGGACGTGCTCTCGCTGTCGCCGCCGTCTGGGTCGTCGTGCCCTTGGCCATTGCCGCGGTGACGTTTGTCCTCGCCTTTCCCCAGCGAGACGGATGGAATGCACTCGTCCCCGCGCTGGCGCTCGCGGGGATCGTCTGCCTGACGCCGGTGGCCCTGCTGATTGCGGGCATCTGGATCGCCCGACGCTCCGGGAAGGCCCGATCCGCCGCCGGACTCGGAGCACAAGCAGGGCTGATCGGACTGGCTGCGGCCGCCTTGGCCGTGACGGTCTACTTTGCATCTCACTGGAGCTGACAACGAAATCTGCGGCCGGCCTGGAGACGACAGCATCCGCCTCCCCGCTGGTGTCAAGCAGGCAGGCCCAGCATCGAGCGGAAGGCGGCCATCTCCTCGAACGGGAAGTCGTGATCGCCGTCGCGCCACGAGTTGCACCAGCGGTCGGTGTCCAGACGCCACCCGCGCACGCTGTCGTGGTGCCAGCGGTGGCCGACTTTCGGATCGAGCAGCAGTTCAGCGGCCATCCGGTCGGCACCCGCGCCGGTGAACGCACCGAGAGCGGCCAGTTCGCCGGCGAGTTCGGCCCGCCGGGCGGGATCCTGCTCATCCTCGTCCTGGCCCACGAACCGAGCCAGCAGCAGCATCGCCAACCCCGGCGAGACCTGTTGAAGATCCGGCGCGGCGCGCATCCGATCCACCACCGCCGTCAGCTCTTCCCAGCGCAGCGCCAAGAGGTGCGGATGGACCGGCTCGTCCTCGGCGATCTCGTACTCCATCTCGGCGAAGTCGTGCCAATCCGGGTCCACATCGGCGGAGCCGATGTCCTCGGAGGTCTCCGCGAGTACCAGGCGGAAGGCGTAATCCGACAGGTCGAAGCTGACCCGCAGGAACCATGGCCCGTCCGGTGCCGGCACGTCGATTGACGGCTCGCCGATCTCCTCGGCCCACCGCACCCACTCGTCGTGCTCCGGCTCGCCGTTGGCACGCGTGTAAAACTCCCAGAACGCGGCTTTCCGACAGGCGGTATCAAGCTGGGCCCCTGGTCCCCGGCTCAACTGATTCTCCTCTGCTCGTCTCCGTTCGGGCGAAGACAGTCTGGCACCGCCCTGCAACCACCCGTCAGCGCATCGCACCAGCCCCGGTACACCTCCGCCGTGGTCGTCGCGCGGCACGAGTGTCTGGCGGGTCTGCGCTACCTTCGTGGCCGTGCCGCCGCCTGACGTAATCGAGTCCGTGGACATGAGTCGGTCGTCATTCGACAATGCTTCGCACCCTCGGCCGGTTCGTGTCTATCTATGGGAGCCGCTCATTCGGCCCGCGGACGGCCTCACCCGATTGGTTCTGCTGTCGCACGGGACGGGGGCTTCCGGCCGCGACATGGCATGGCTGGCCGAGCCGCTCGCGCAGGCGGGCTTCCTGGTCGCGGCGGTGGATCACCACGGCAACAATTGGGTCGACGGCTATGCGGCGCCAGGGTTCGTCTTCGTCTGGGAACGTCCGGCCGACCTGCGTCATGCGCTGAACCTCATCGAGCGGGACCGCAACGTCGACTGGGTCGGTGCGGCGGGCTTCTCAGCCGGCGGATACGCCGCCGCGGCACTGGTCGGAGCGCGTCTCGATCCTGGCTTGGTCAGGCTGCTCACCGAGGGCGAGATTCCCGATCCAGTCATTCCGAAGTATCCGGATGCCTTCGAGTCCCTGCGGCGCACCACCTCACCCGACACGATCGACGACCTGCTGGACAGCGCCGGCGGCGACCAGAGCGACGATCGAGTACGGGCCGCCTTCCTCATCTGCCCCGGCGACGGCGGGATGTCGAGCGCTGACAGTCTGCGTGCCATCACCCGGCCGGTGGAGGTGCGGTGGGGGACGCCGACGTCATCACCCCTCCCGAGCAGACCGCCCTGCGATACCTCCAGCTGATCGGCGGGGCACACGGGCAGAGTCTCGGTCGCCACGTCGAGCATCATCACCTTTTCCCCGACAACAGCGATGGCGCGGACACGCGGACGCTCGCCAGCGCCGAAGCAGTCGCCTTTCTGGCTCACGTCTCCGGCCTTGACCAGGTGTCATGACCGCCGTCACCGCATTCGCTCAACGCCCGCATGCCATACCGCACTGTTCTCGGCAGGTCGGCGCATTCGACAGTCGACGGCGGGCATGCGCGCACGGCGCTCCGCCGGCCGACCTGGGTCGCTGCCGACGCGCCGGTCTGGAAGACGTCCGACTGTCCCAGCACATTCTGCGCCACCTACGGCACGGAGGCCCGGACACCTCGCTGGGGCACCGCCTTGTCCGGCTGGTCGCCTTCGTCCAGGCGGTCATCGGCGGTCCGCGGCTCGGGTCGGTGCACGCCGCGCCGAGGCAGCGGTAGCGGCACCGAGGCCGCGCGCATCAGATCGAGCGAGCTCCGCAGACTCCGCCGGAGGTAGCCGGCGAGCGGCCTTTCCACCAGCCGGTGCACGGCCCACGCCAGTGCCACCATCAGAACCCCCGTCGCGACCAGCACCAGCCACGCGGGCGGCCGGAAGGTCAGGTACACGTTCCGGATCACCGTGTAGCCGATCCGCTGGTGCAGCAGGTACAGCGGGTAGGTCAGCGCGCCCGCGGTCGTCAGCCACCGCCAGCGGATGCGATCCAGCCGGCCGAGTGCGATCGCCAGGACGATGCCGTAGGCCGCCGTGATGATGACGACTCCCGGCCAGGTCGGATAGTCGCCGCCGAGCTTGTGTACGCGGCGGGTCACCGCGTGCAGGTTCACGATCCAGGTGAACGCGATCATCGCGTACAGCAGCGGGGACCCGCCGAAGCGGTGGACGAGGTACATCAGGATCCCGGCCACGAAGTACGCGGCGTACTCGGGCACGGCCAGCGCGTTCAGTAGCGTGCTGCCCAGCACCGGGCTCAACACCGCGACGGTCATCCAGGCGGCGCAGAAGAACACGACGCGGCGGTAGGTCAGGCCGAGCATGACCGGTATGACGAACAGGAGGTAGAAGCGCAGCTCCACGAAGAGCGTCCAGTAGACGCCGTCCATCGATCCGACGCCGAGGGGTTCCTGCACCATGGTCAGGTTCACCGCGACACCGAGCGGCGTCGGGTCGACCAGGCCCCAGATGCCGCCGCTGAGCGGGAGCGCGACGGCGACGAGCGCGGTGAGCAGGACGGCGACCCAGTACGCCGGGTAGAGGCGGCTGACCCGGGAGGCGAAGAAGTCGCCCAGCCGGCGGCCCCAGCTGCTCATGCAGATCACGAACCCGCTGATCATGAAGAACACCTCGACACCGAGGCACCCGTACACGGCGATCCAGGAGCCGGCCGGCAGGAGCTGCGACGGCGGGTGTACGCCGTCGATGCGCCAGGCCACGGCGTAGTGGAACACCATCACCGCCACGGCGGCCAGGAACCGCATCCCGTCCAGTGCCGCGAGCCGAGGGCGACGGTCGCGTGGCTCAGTGTTCATTTATCCGTTCCTCAGGCATCGACCGATGTCAGCGAAATGAAAGCAGGCCGACGCAAGTCTCAGCGGTGCCGGGCCACTACCGACGAGGCCAGGCCCGCCAGGGCCGCCCGCGCCTCCGGGGTCAGCGGCGCGTCGGCCAGGGCCGCCGTCGCCTCCGCGGCGCGCTGCGAGATCAGGCTCTCGATCCGCTGGCGGGCGCCGGTCGCGGTGATGATCGCGCGCAGCTCCGCGGCGCCCGTGTCGTCCAGCGCCGGGTCGCCGAAGAGCTCGCGGATGCGGGCGGACTGTGCCCGGTCCGCGCGGTCGCGGGCCATCGCGATCATCACGGTCGGCTTGCCCTCGCGCAGGTCGTCCACGACCGGCTTGCCGGTGACCGCCGGGTCGCCGAAGACGCCGAGTACGTCGTCGCGCAGCTGGAACGCGTCACCGAGCGGGTCGCCGAACGCCTGCAGCGCGGCCTGCAGCGCCTCGGGGCCGCCGGCGAGGGCCGCGCCGATCTGCAGCGGGCGGGTCACCGTGTAGCGGGCCGCCTTCATCCGGATCACCGTGAGCGCGCCGGCCACCGAGCCGTCGCCGACGCCCGAGACCAGGTCCAGGTACTGGCCGGCGATCACCTCGGTGCGCATCACCGTGAAGAGGCGGTAGCCGCGGTGTATCCATTCGACCGGCAGGCCCGACTCGTGCAGCATGTGGTCCGCCCAGGCGGCGCAGAGGTCGCCGCAGAGCAGGGCCGCGCTCTGGCCGTACCGGACGGCCTCGCCGCGCCACGAGTGCCGGGTGTGCACGTCCGCGAAGTGGCGGTGGACGGTCGGCTGGCCGCGCCGCAGGGTGCTGTTGTCCATGATGTCGTCGTGGATCAGGGCGAAGGCGTGGAACAGCTCGAGCGCGGCCGCGGCCACGACGATCTGCGGGCTGTCCGGCTGGC
Source organism: Actinoplanes sp. NPDC049668 (assembly GCF_044465445.1). Taxonomy (NCBI): domain Bacteria; kingdom Bacillati; phylum Actinomycetota; class Actinomycetes; order Micromonosporales; family Micromonosporaceae; genus Actinoplanes; species Actinoplanes sp. NPDC049668. The sequence goes on along the minus strand of NZ_JBITLR010000005.1, from coordinate 416,209 downwards.
CCGCGCCGCGCCAGCCCCAGTAGCAGAACATCGGGCGCAGGCGCTTGCCGTCGGCGAGCACGAAGCGCCGCACGGCGTCGAGCACGCCCGCCGGGGTGCCGTCCGGCCAGTGCGGGCGCTGCCGGTCCAGGTAGCGGATGAGCGCCGACTCGCAGCGCCGGGCCAGGCCCGCCGCGTCGGTCTCCGGCGCCATGCCGACGGTCATGACGGCAGCCCGGCGAGCGTGAGCAGCAGGTCCTTCACCTCGGTCGCGGCGACGGCGTCCCGGGCGTGCGCCGGGTCGGAGCAGATCAGCACGGGCGCGTCGCGCGGGTCCGCCGGCAGCCGGCCGTGCGAGCCGCGGACCGCGCGGGCGCCGGCGTCGAGACCGACGACGCTCATCAGGTAGCGCATGCCGAGCTTCTTGCGCAGCAGCGCCAGCCCGGCGCGGCCCTTCGCCGCCGCCGGGCCCGCCGGGTCGAAGAACAGCTCGGCGGGGTCGTACCCGGGCTTGCGGTGGATCTCCACCAGCCGGGCGAAGTCGGGCGCGGCCGCGTCGTCCAGCCAGTAGTAGTAGGTGAACCAGGAGTCCGGCTCGGCGACCAGGACCAGTTCGCCGGCGCGCTCGTGGTCGAGCCCGTGCGCGGCCTTGCCGCCCGAGTCCAGGACCTCGGCGACGCCGGGCAGCGCCGCGCAGAGCTTCGCCACGGCCGGCACGTCGGCGGGGTCGCGGACGTAGACGTGGGCGATCTGGTGGTCGGCCACGGCGAACGCCCGGGACGTCCACGGGTCGAGGTACTCCATGCCGGCCTGGGTGTGCACCCGCAGCAGGCCCTCGGCGCGCAGCAGCCGGTTGACGTCGACCGGGCGGGACACGTCGGTGATGCCGTACTCGGACAGCACGACGACGGTGGCGCCGCGGGCCGCCGCCGCGTCGAGCAGCGGGCCCAGGGTCGCGTCGAGCTCGGCCGCGGCCGCCGCGGCCTGCGGGGCGGACGGCCCGTAACGCTGCAGGTCGTAGTCGAGGTGCGGCACGTAGACCAGGGTGAGGTCCGGGCGGTGGTCCGCCATGATCTGTTCGGCGGCCCGGCAGATCCAGGCGGAGGACGGCAGGCCGGCGTTGGCGCCCCAGTAGCTGAAGAGCGGGAACGTGCCGAGCTTCGCGGTGAGCTCGTCGTGCAGCGCCGGCGGATCGGTGTAGCAGTCCGGGTCCTTGCGGCCGTCGGCGTGGTAGACCGGCCGCGGCGTGACCGTCCAGTCGACGTCGGCGCCCATCGCGTACCACCAGCAGACGTTGGCCACCGTGTAGCCCGGGGCGCGCGAGCGGGCCGCGTGCCACAGCTTCTCGCCGCCGACGAGCGCGTTGTGCTGGCGCCACAGCAGCACCTCGCCGAGGTCGCGGAAGTACCACCCGTTGCCGACGATGCCGTGGCCGGCGGGCAGCTCGCCGGTGAGGAAGGTGGACTGGACCGTGCAGGTGACGGCCGGCAGCACGGTTGCCAGCGGCGCGCGGAATCCGGTCTCGGCGAGCCGGGACAGGCGCGGCATGTGCTCCAGCAGCCGCGGGGTGAGGCCGACGACGTCGAGTACGACCACGGGCTTCACGGCGTGACCCCCTGATGAGCGGTGAGACCCAGCGCGGTGAGCTGGGCCCGGGCGAAGAAGAGTTCGGAGGCGATCCCCGAGGCCAGCTCGGCCGGGCTGCCGGGGCGCGAGGTCGGCGGCAGCACGTTCCAGGTGTACGTCTCCACCTCGTAGTGGTCGCAGAGCGGCTCGGGGCCGCCGGCCAGCAGCGCGAGGGCCTCGGCGAGCACGCCGACGGTGGTCTGCAGCGGCGGCACGGGCGGGGCGTGCAGCGGCACGTGGTAGTGCACCCGCCAGGGCTGATCGCGCCCGCCGGGCACGGCGAGGGCCTCGTCGAGGTCGTCGGTGGACAGGCCGTTGGGGCCGCGGGTCTGGTGCAGGAAGCGCGGCTCGACGTACTCGCCGAGCACCGCGGCGTCGGCGCGGGGGTCGGCGCTGGCCAGCGCGGCCGAGACCTGGACCTTGACGATCGGCAGCCCGGCGCCGGCCAGGTTGCGCAGCGCGTCGCGCGGCTCCTCCCAGGCGCAGGCGAGGTGTGCCAGGTCGAGGCAGACGCCGAGCCGGGTGGTGTCCACGCCGGCGAGCAGGCGCGCGGCCTGCGCCGTCGTCTCGATGACGCAGCCGGGCTCGGGCTCGAACGCGACCCGGATCTCCCGGTCGAACAGCGTCAGCGCGCGGGCCAGCTCGTCGAGGTGGTGCCGGCAGGCGTCGAAGCGGTCGGCGTCCCACGGTTCGCGCCAGGCGAGCGGCAGGGTGGAGATCGATCCGCGCGCGGCGGCGGCCGGCAGCAGGTCGTTCAGCACCCGGGCCAGGTCGAGGGTGTACGAGAGCCGCTGCGCGGTGGTCCAGTCCGGCTGGTAGACGGCGTGCTTGACCACCGGCGCCTGGAACGCCTGGTACGGGAACCCGTTGAGGGTGACGACCTCGAGCCCGCGCGCGTCGAGCTCGCGCCGCAACCGCTGGCGGCCGGCGACGTCCGCGGCGAGCCCGGCCGCCACCGGGGCGGCGAGCCACAGGCCGAGGCCGAGCACGTCGGCGCCGAGCCGGTCGCGGATCGGCACCGCGTACGTGTCCAGCTGCGCCAGGATCCCGGCGAAGTCCTCGGCCGCGTGCACGTTGGTGCAGTAGGACAGGTGCACGACCTGCCCGCCGGGGTGCCGCAGCCGCATCAGCCGCCTCCCCGCGCGATGGAGCTGCCGGCGAACGTCGCGACCGGCGGCGGGCTGGACAGGTCCAGGCGCCCGGACTGGCCGTAGAACTCCACCGGGTTGCGCCACAGCACCCGGTCGACCTCGTCGGCGGTGAACCCGGCCGCGAGCAGCTCCCGGCCGGTCTCCACGGTCAGCAGCGGGTCGGAGTGTCCCCAGTCGGCGGCGGAGTTCACCAGCATCCGCTCGGTGCCGTACGCCTTGAGGATCTCGACCATCCGCTGCGGCGACATCTTCGTCTCCGGGTAGATGGAGAAGCCCATCCAGCAGCCGGAGTCGCGGACCAGGCCGACGGTGACCTCGTTGAGGTGGTCGATCGCCACCCGGCCCGGCTCGATGCCGGACTCGGCGACGACGTCGAGGGTGCGCTTCGTGCCGGCGGCCTTGTCGCGGTGCGGCGTGTGCACGAGCGCCGGCAGCTCGTACTCGACGGCCAGGGCGAGCTGCACGGAGAAGGCCTCGTCCTCGGCCGGCGTCATCGAGTCGTAGCCGATCTCGCCGACCGCCACCACGCCGTCCTTGTCGAGGTAGCGCGGCAGCAGGTTGAGCACGCTGCGGCAGCGCGGGTCGTTGGCCTCCTTGGGGTTCAGCGCGATGGTGGCGTGGTGCCGGATGCCGAACTGCGCCGCCCGGTACGGCTCCCAGCCGATCAGCGAGTCGAAGTAGTCGGCGAACGACCCGGCGTTGGTGCGCGGCTGCCCGAGCCAGAACGCCGGCTCCACCACGGCCTGCACGCCGTTCGCGGCCATCGCGCGGTAGTCGTCGGTGGTCCGGGAGCTCATGTGGATGTGCGGGTCGAAGATGCGCATCAGCCCTGCCTCCTCGAGTTCTTCGCGACGGTGAGCCGGTTGAGCAGCGCGAGGGCGTCCGGCGGCATCCGCCGGTCGGCGGCGGCGCGCTCCTGGGCGAGCGCGCCGAGCATGGTGGCGAGCTCCGCGTCGGCGCGGTCGTCGAGGCGGTCGACGGCGCTCAGCGGGATGCCCATGAACACGCACTTGACGACGCCCTGGCGCCAGGACGCGGCGTCGAGGTGCGCCGCGTACGGGCCGAGCGCCGCGGCGACCAGCCGCGCGTCGTTGGTGCGCAGCGCGTCGTGCAGCAGCGGCACCAGCTCGGGGCCGACCTCCAGCAGCGGCAGCGCGGCGAGCACGGCGAGCCGCTCGGCGGTGTCGCCCTGCTGGTACAGGTTCGTGGTCCGGGCGGGGTCGGCCACCTCCACCAGCAGCAGCACCCGCCCGGCCCGCCCGGCGGTCCATCCGCTGTCCGGGAACAACGGCTCCCGGCCGAGCCTGCGCTCGGCCCGCGCGAACAGGGGGGCCAGCTGCTCCGGGTCGTCGCGGACCCGGGCCAGCGCGTCCTCGAGCCAATCCTTTTCCGGTACGCCGGCAAGCGCGCTGCGCAGGTCGTCGATCACAACCCCTCCTCGGCGGCTCGTAGGAACGCCAGCGATTCGCGGGCGACCGTCGGGGCCGCGTGCGAATGCCGGGGCAGTTCGACGGCGACCAGGCCGCGGTAGCCGCCGTCGATCAGCGCCCGCAGTACAGGCGGGAAGTCGATCTCACCGGCGCCGAACTCGAGGTGCTCGTGCACGCCGCGGCGCATGTCGTCGATCTGCACGTTGACCAGGTGCGGCGCGACCTCGGCCACGCACTGCGGCACGGGCAGCGGCTCGAGGCAGCGGCAGTGCCCGATGTCCAGGGTGAGGCCGAACATCGCGGGTTCGCCCAGGTCGGCGCGCAGGCGGCGCCAGCCGGCGAGGTCCGCGACCTCCATCCCGGGCTCGGGCTCGAACCCGAGCGGCACCCCGGCCGCCTGCGCCGCGGCGGTGACTTCGGCGCAGCCGTCGACCAGCCGGCCCCAGGCGGTGCGGTCGTCGACGCCGTCCGGCCGTACGCCGGACCAGAAGGAGACCGCCTCGGCGCCGAGGTCAGCGCCGACCGCGACCGCCCGGTGCAGGAATTCGAGCCGCAGCTTGCGGTCGTCGTGCAGCAGCGTCGGCGCGTGCTTGCGCCAGGGGTCGAGCAGGTACCGGGCGCCGGTCTCGACGACGACGGCGAGGCCGAGGTCGCGGAGCCGGTCGGCGACCTCGGCGACCCGCCGGGCCAGGCCCGGCGCGAACGGGTCGAGGTGGTCGTGGTCGAGGGTGAGCGCGACGCCGGTGTAGCCGAGCCCGGCGATGACGGTGAGGGCGTCGCCGAGCCGGTGGTTGGCGAAGCCGTTGGTGCCGTAGCCGTACCGCAGGGCGGTCATGTGGGCGAGACCTTGCGGGCGAGGCGCCGGGCCAGCGGTGCGGCCGCCGCGACCGCGAGCCCGGCCCAGGTGCGGCCGGCCCGGGCGGTGAGCGCGCCCTGCAGCGCGGGCAGGGCGGTGATGCCGGCGCCGACGGCGGCGCGTACCCGCGGCGGTGCGGGGTCGGTGAGCAGCCGGGCCTGCGCGCGGCCGTAGCTGGTGGCGTACTCGACGGCGAGGACGGCGGTGACGGTGCCGCCGCGCGCGGCGACCGCGGCGGCCAGCGCGGCGGTCCCGGCCAGGGTGGCCGCGGGCAGCCGGGCGGAGGCGACGCCGGCGACCTCGCGACGGGACAGCTCGGTGACCGTGTAGGTGTGCGCCGCGACGGCGAGTGCGGCCGGCAGCGCGCGTACCGTGCGGCCGGTGCTGGCGCCGAGCAGCACGTCCAGGGCGCGGCAGGCGGCCATCCCGGCGGGCCCGGCCGCGGTGTTCTTCAGGCGCAGGTCGTATGCCCAGACCGCGGCGGCCAGCGGCCCGGCCACGGCCAGGGCGCGGGCGCCGCCGGACCGGGCGGCGAGGGCGAGGCCGGCGGCGGTGAGCCCGGCGGCGATGCCGAGCGCGGCGGGCGCGGAGATCCGGCCGGACGGTATCGGGCGTTCCGGGCGCTCGGTGGCGTCGAGGTCGCGGTCGGCCCAGTCGTTGGCGGCCATCCCGGCCCAGTAGAGGCAGACCCCGGCGCCGGCCAGGCCGGCGGTGCGCGGGCCGAGCGAGCCGGCCGCGGCGGCGCCGGCCACCGCGTCGCCGGGCACGGAGAGCGCGGCCGGGGCGCGGACCAGCTCGGCGAGGGTTCGCAACGGCGACTTCACGACGCCAGCCCGGCCGTGAACGCCGCGAGGGCGGCCCACTGTTCCGCCAGGGCCGAGGGTCCGTCGCCGAGCGGATCCTTGAAGAAGAAGCCGAGTTCGGGCAGCGGGCCGCTGCGCCCGGCGCGGTGCGCGGCCGCGGTGAGCCGGGCCAGGTCGAGCACGAGCGGCGCGGCGAGGGCGGAGTCGCAGCCGTGCCAGCTGAACTCCATCCGCATGCCGGTGCCGAGGAAGCCCTCGAACGTGATCAGGTCCCAGGCGGTCTTGAAGTCGCCGATCTCCGCCACGTAGTCGATCCGGCTGGTGCCCTCCGGCTGGTATCCGAGCGCGTCGCCGAGCACCCGCTGCTTGCTGGAGACCTTGGCGGCGTTGGCGGCCGGGTCGGCCAGGTTGGCGCCGTCGCCGCCGCCGAGCAGGTTGAGGCCGGACCAGCTGCGGACCCGCAGGTTGCGCAGCGCGAACATGGGCGCGAGCACCGACTTGACCAGGGTCTCGCCGGTCTTGCCGTCGTTGCCCGCGTACGGGACGGCCTGCGCCCGGGCGAGCTCGGCCAGGGCCGGCAGCCGCGCGCCGGTCGACGGGGTGAAGTCGATGAAGGAGCAGCCGGCGGCGAAGGCCGCGTACGCGGCGAGCGCGCTCGGCGGCAGCACCGGCGTCGGCCCGGCCAGGGCGGCGGTCAGCTCGGCGAGCCCGGCGTGCGCGGGGTGCGGCGCGGCGGCCGGCTCGGTGGTGGACACGTTGACGACCACCACCCGGTCGAGGGCGTTGCGGTCGCGGAAGTCGCGCAGGTCCGCCGAGATCCGCCGCGCGGTCGCGGCCTGCGTCTCGCCGGCCGGCAGCGGCCGCAGCTCGGTCTCGACCGCCGCGAGCTCGTCGGCGAGCGCGACGACGAGCCGGCCCGGCAGCACCCCGGCGGCGGCGAGCGCGTCGGCCTTCTTCAGCACGGGGGTGGTGACGATGTCGTGCCCGCCGAAGACCAGGTCGGACCAGCCGGGCAGGGCCGGGCCGCGCAGCGCCGGCAGCTCGGTGACGCAGCCGGTCGGCGGGACGAGGCGGGCGCGCAGCGCCGCGGCACCGACGATGGAGGTGACGGCGACGGAGCCGCGGGCACCGACCAACCAGATTCCGGTACGCATGCGCGACCCTCCCCATGACCGCCACGACCAAGGCATAGACGCGTGTCTCGCTAACACGATGTGTCATTCGTGTTACGTCAGGCGACGCTAACCCAGCCGACCGGATAAAGGAAAGGCTCGATAAAGAGAAACTTCTCGATCTCTGGCCGAAACTTTTTTTCGGACCGTACGAAAGTGCGCAGTGGACTGGCGCGCGGCGGCCATGATGGACGGGTGCGCCTGATCGTGAACATCCTCTGGTTCGTCTTCGGCAGCGGCTTCCTGCTGGCCATCGGCTACGGCCTGGCGGCGCTGGTCTGCTTCCTGCTGATCGTGACCATCCCGTTCGGCGTCGCCGCGCTGCGGCTGGCCCGGTACTCGCTGTGGCCGTTCGGGCACACGGTCGTCAGCCGGCCGGACGCCGGGGTCGCCTCCGGACTGGCCAATGTGCTCTGGGTGGTCGTCGCGGGCTGGTGGCTGGCGCTGACCCACCTCACCGCCGGCGTCGCCCTGTGCCTCACGATCATCGGGATCCCGTTCGGCATCGCGAACTTCAAGCTGGTGCCGGTCGCGTTCTGGCCGCTCGGCCGCGACATCGTCAAGCTGGATTGACGCGCCGAGGCGAAGGTTCGCGCCCGCGCGCGGTCCCATGTCCGTTAGATTGCTATTTGTGAACATCGAGGTCGCGGAACTCGAGCTGCGGCCGGTGAGCGACTTCCGGGCGACCGCCGCGGCGGCCGCCGCGCTGGAGCGCGACGGCGACGAGCGGACCGCCGCCCGGGCCCGGCTGATCCGCGCGGACGCCGCCCTGCGCGAGGGCCGCACGGCCGAGGGCGGCACGCTCGCCCAGCAGGTCAACGCCTGGGCGGTGCAGCACGAGGACGCGTACGTGCTGGCCTGCAGCCACCGCACGCTGACGCACTTCCACTACTACATCGGCGACCTGGCAGGCGCGCTCGGCAACGCCGTGCAGGCGGTCGCGCACCTGACCGACGACGACCCGCCGGCGATCCGGGTCCGGCACCTGATGACGCTCGCCGTCGTGCTGGGCGACAGCGGCTCGCCCGACGAGGCGACCCGGCGCTACCGCGAGGCCCTCGACCTCGCCGCGACCATGGGCGACGAGCAGCAGATGCTGATGATCCTCGGCAACCTGGCGAACCTCGCCAACCACGAGAGCGACCTGGAGGCCGCCGCGGCCGCGATCGCGCAGCTGGCCGAGCTGCACGACCGCAGCGGCATCCCGCTGGACGGCCCGCAGTTGATCACCATGGCCCAGGTACGGCTGGCGGAGGGTGACTACCCGGCGGTCGAGGAGATCCTGCGCCCGCTCGTCCGCGAGCAGGAGTCCGTGCACAGCACCAGCGCGACGCTGCCGGAGGCCCTGCTGACCCTGAACGAGGCGCACCGGCTCGCCGGGCGCTTCGCCGACGCGCAGGCCGACCTCGACCACGCCCGGCGGCTGGCGGGCGAGCGCGACCTGCGCCGCGCCGAGGCCGCCCGGCTCGAGCAGCAGGCCCTGCTCCTCGCCGCGATGGGCCGGCACCGCGAGGCCTACGAGGCGCACGTCGAGTTCCACCGGTTCTTCATGGAGCAGCAGTCCGCGCAGCGCGACGCGCAGGCCCGCACGCTGCAGGCGGTGTTCGAGGCGACGGAGGCCCGGCGGCTCGGCGAGCACTTCCGCGAGCTGGCCCACCGCGACGCGCTGACCGGCCTGCACAACCGGCGCTACGCCGACGCCCGGCTGCCCGCGCTGCTGGGTGAGGCGGTGGCCCGGCACCGGCCGCTGGCCGCGGCGATCGTCGACCTCGACCACTTCAAGCGGATCAACGACACCCTCTCGCACGACGCCGGCGACCTGGTGCTGCAGCAGCTGGGCCGGCTGCTCACCGAGGCCACGCCGGAGCCGGCCTTCGCGGCCCGCCTCGGCGGCGAGGAGTTCCTGCTGGTCCTGCCGGGCACCGGGCTGGCCGAGGCGGTGCGGCGGTGCACCGAGCTGTGCGACCGCGTACGCGGGCACGACTGGGCGCCGATCGCCGGCGCCCTGCCGGTGACCGCCAGCATCGGCGTGACGGTCACCTCGGCGGACCCGGTCACCGCGGCCGGGCTGCTGGCGCACGCGGACCGGCACCTGTACGCGGCCAAGCGGGCCGGCCGGGACCGGGTGGTCTCCGGCCGCCCGTGAGGCGCGCTCACGGCGCCGCGGGCCGGCCCGGCCGCCGGTGGCCCGCGACCGCCGGGAACACCGCCTCGGTGATGACTGCCGCGCCGCAGACCGCGTGGCCCTCGTGCATGGTGATCGGGTCGCCCGGCCCCAGGTGCCGCCAGCTGGCCGCGGTCAGCGGCGCCAGCCGCACCGAGCCGCGGCCGTCCGGCGGCAGGTCCGGCGCGTACTCGACCCAGATGAGCGCGACCGCGAGGCCGGGCTCGCCGGCCGGGGTGACCAGGCCGATGTTCCACAGCGCGCGCACCCGGCCGGCGCCGGGTAGCGGGGACCGGCGGGCGCCGGGCAGCAGGCGCAGCTCGGCCCGGATGACGCCGTGCAGCGCCTCGCGCCGGCGCCAGGCGCACCACGCGGCGCTGCGGTCCAGCCGCATGCCGTGCGCGGCGTCGCCGAGCGTGCGCCAGAACGAGGTCGTCGCCGGGTAGGCGTCGCCGAGGTCCAGCAGCACGTCCAGCGCGGTCTCCCACTCACCCTGCGCGAGGTAGCCCTCCAGGTCGCCGACGGCCAGGGCCGCGGGGACCTGCCGGGCCGCCTGGCGCAGCAGTTCGGGGACATCCACGCGGGCGATTGTCCACGCCGCGGCCCCTGCCGTCTGCCCTCGGGCCCCACCCGAAACGGACGGCACTGCGGCGAAACGGACGACACCGCGGCGAAACGCCCGGCGGGGCGACGGCCGCCGGGCGTTTCCGCGCGCTCGCGGTCAGGTCGTGCGTCTGGTCACGAGGCGCTGCAGGACGATGAACGCGAAGAGCAGGATGCCGATCACGATCTTCGTCCACCAGGAACTGAGGTCACCCTGGAACGCGATGATGGTCTGAATCATGCCGAGCACCATCACGCCGAGGACCGTGCCGAGCAGGTAGCCGGACCCGCCGGTCAGGATCGTGCCGCCGATGACGACGGCCGCGATGGCGTCCAGCTCCATGCCCTGCGCGTGCAGGCTGTAGCCGGAGAGCATGTAGAAGCTGAGCAGCACCCCGCCCAGCGACGAGCAGAACCCGCTGACGGTGTAGACGGCGATCCGGGTGCGGCCCACCGGCAGGCCCATCAGCAGCGCCGAGTCGGCGTTGCCGCCGATCGCGTACACCGTGCGGCCGAAGCGCGTGTACGCCAGCACGTACGCCCCGATCAGCACCACCACCAGGGCGATCACCACGCTGTAGGAGATGAAGATGCCGGGGCCGAACCGGATCCGGTCCTGCGCCATCGCCGTCCAGAACGGGTCGGTGATCGGGATGGAGTTGCGGTTGATCAGCAGCGACAACCCGCGGGCCAGGAACATGCCGGCCAGCGTCGCGATGAACGGCTCCACCTTGAAGTAGTGGATGACCGCGCCCATGCCGAGCCCCATCGACGTGCCCATGAGCAGCACCAGCGGCAGCACCACGACCGCGGGCCAGCCGGCGTTCAGCAGCGTCGCGGCGACCACCGTGGTCAGGGCGACCACCGCGCCGACCGAGAGGTCGATGCCGCCGGTGAGGATCACGAACGTCATCCCGGCCGCCACGACCAGCAGGAACGCGTTGTCGACGAAGATGTTCAGGAAGACCTGGGTGTCCGAGAAGTTGTCGTAGTTGACCACGCCCAGGCCGTACATGAAGGCGAGCAGGCCCAGGGTGGCCAGGACCGGGATGTGCCGCCGGTCGAGCCCGCGCCGCCGGCGCGGGGTGACCGCGGCGGTCTCGGACTGGGGCGGCGCGCTGATGTCGATCATGCGGAGACCTCGGCTGCGGGAGTGGCGGGTGCGACGGCGCGGCGGCGGAACACCGCGGCGCGGAAGGCGGCGGACTGGCTCAGGCAGAGCACGACGACCACGACGGCCTTGAACAGCAGCGTGGTCTCGGCCGGCACGCCGATCGTGTAGGTGGTGATGTCCAGCGCCGAGATCAGCACGGCGCCGAGCACGCTGCCCGCGATGGAGAACCGGCCACCGGTCAGCGCGGTGCCGCCGATGACCACGGCCAGGATCGCGTCGAGCTCGATGAGGTTGCCGGCCGCGTTGCTGTCGGCGCTGGCCACGTTGGAGCTGAAGATCAGGCCCGCGATGCCCGCGCAGAACGCGGCGAAGACGTACACGGTGATCGTGAGCCCGCGCGCGCGGATGCCGGCGAGCCGGCTCGCGGTCGGGCTGGCGCCGACACTCTCGATCAGCACGCCGAGCGCCGAGCGGCGTACCAGCAGCATCGCGGCCGCCACCACGACCGCGACGATGATCACCGAGACCGGGATGCCGAGGAGGTAGCCGGCGCCGATCACCCGGTACGGCGCCGAGGTGACGTTGATGATCTGACCGTCGGTGATCAGCTGGGCGATGCCGCGGCCGGCCACCATCAGGATCAGGGTCGCGATGATGGGCTGGATCCCGATCACCGAGACCAGCACGCCGTTCCAGACGCCGAGCGCCGCCGACAAGACCAGGGCGACGCCGACCGCGATCAGCACGCCGCCGACGCTGTTCTGGTCGGGCAGGTCCCCGATGATCAGGCAGGCGAGGGCGCCGGAGATCGCCATGATCGACCCGAGCGACAGGTCGATGCCGCCGGTGGCGATGACCATGGTCATGCCGAGCGCGACCAGGGCGAGGGGCGTCGCCGAGCGCAGGATGTCGATCAGCGAGCCGTACAGGTGGCCGTCCTGCAGGGTGATGGTGAAGAACCGGGGCGCGAAGAAGACGTTGCTGGCCAGCAGCAGCACGAGGACGGCGGCGGGCCAGAACAGCCGGTGCCGGGTCAGGTTGCTCATTGGTCGGCTCCGCTCGCGATGGCCTGCATGACCCGGTCGGCGTCGACGCCGTCGCCCGTGTTGTCGAGCTCCTCGACCAGCTGCCGCTCGCGCAGCACCTCGATCTTGTGGCTGAGCCGGAGCACCTCCTCGAGCTCGGCGCTGACGAACAGCACCGCCATGCCGCCGTCGGCGAGCTCGACCAGCAGCCGCTGGATCTCGGCCTTCGCGCCGACGTCGATGCCGCGGGTCGGCTCGTCCACGATGAGCAGCCGCGGCTCGGTGATCAGCCAGCGGGCCAGCAGCACCTTCTGCTGGTTGCCGCCGGACAGGTCGCGGACCGCGAGCTCCGGGTCGGCGGGCCGGATGCCCAGGGCCTCGATGTAGCGGGCGACCAGCTCGTCCTGCCTGCGCCGGGGTATCGGCCGGGACCAGCCGCGGGCCGCCTGCATCGCCAGGATGATGTTCTCCCGGACGCTGAGCTCGGCGACGACGCCCTCAGTGCGGCGGTTCTCCGAGGAGAACGCGATGCCGTGGTGCATCGCCGCGCGCGGGGTGCGCAGCGTGACCGGGCTGCCGTCGATCTCCAGCCGGCCGTGATCGGCGCGGTCCGCGCCGAAGAACAACCGCGCCATTTCGGTACGCCCGGAGCCGAGCAGCCCGGCCAGCCCGACGATCTCGCCGCCGCGTACGGTCAGGTCGAAGGGCGCGATCGCCCCGGACCGACCCAGCTGGTGCGCCTGCGCGATCGGCTCGGCGGCCGCGCCAGCGGCGACGGTGCGCGGCTCCTCCTCGAGCCGTTCGAGGACCGTCAGCTCCTTGCCGATCATCTTCGTGACCAGCTGCATCTGGGTCAGCTCGGCGGTGGCGTACTCGCCGATGAGCCGGCCGTTGCGCAGCACGGTCATCCGGTCGGCGACGGCGTACACCTGGTCGAGGAAGTGCGAGATGAACAGGATCGCCACGCCGTCGCGCTTGAGCCGGCGCATCACCTCGAAGAGGCGTTCCACCTCGGAGGCGTCGAGGCTGGAGGTGGGCTCGTCCAGGATCAGCACCTTGGCGGAGACGTCGACGGCCCGGGCGATGGCGACCATCTGCTGGATGGCCAGCGAGTACGCGCTCAGCGGCGCGGTGACGTCGAGGTGCAGGTCGAGGCCCTCGAGCAGCGCGGCCGAGCGGCGGCGCATCTCGGCCCAGCGAATCTTGCCGAGGCGCCGCGGTTCGCGTCCGATGAAGATGTTCTCGGCGACCGAGAGGTTGGCGCAGAGGTTGACCTCCTGGTACACCGTGCTGATCCCGGCGTGCTGTGCCTGCAGCGGCCCGCCGAAGCGCACCGGGGCGCCGTCCAGCCGGATGTCGCCGGCGTCGATGCCGTACACCCCGGTCAGCACCTTGATCAGCGTGGACTTCCCGGCGCCGTTCTCGCCCATCAGGGCGTGCACCTCGCCGGGCCGCAAGGAGAAGTCAACCCCGTCCAGGGCGACCACGCCCGGGAAGGCCTTGCGGATGCCAATCATCTGCAGGATCGGCGGGTCACCCATCGTTCGCTCCTTCTGGGGCGGCACCGCCCCGGCCGGCGGGGCCGGGGCGGTGCCGCGCTTGCGGTGGTGTCAGCTCAGAGCTCAGTACTGCCGGGTGGGCAGCGCGGCCGTGGCCTGCTCCTGGTTGAAGGTGGTCTCCTCGGTCAGCACCCGGGGCTCGATCGTCTCACCGGCGTGGACCTTCTTGGCCAGGTCCATCAGCTGTGGGCCGAGCAGCGGGCTGCACTCCACAATGAAGTTGATCTTGCCCTGGGAGAGCGCGGTCATGCCGTCCTTGACCGCGTCGACCGTGATGATCTTGATGTCGGTGCCGGGCTTCTTGCCGGCCGCCTCGATCGCCTCGATCGCGCCGAGACCCATGTCGTCGTTGTGCGCGTAGAGCACGTCGATGTCCGGGTGCGCCTTCAGGAAGGCCTCCATGACCTCCTTGCCGTCGGTGCGGGTGAACTGCCCGGTCTGCGAGGCGATGACCTTGAACTTGGGGTCGGCCTTGATGACGTCGCCGAAGCCCTCCTTGCGGTCGTTGGCCGGCGCGGCGCCGGGCGTGCCCTGCAGCTCCACGATGTTGACCGGCTCGGTCTTGCCCTCGTACTCCTTGACCAGCCACTCGCCCGCCTTCTTGCCCTCGAGCACGAAGTCGGAGCCGATGAAGGTCTTGTAGAGGGTGGTGTCCGGCGTGTCGACGGCGCGGTCGGTCAGGATGACCGGAATGTTGGCGTCCTTCGCCTCCTTGAGCACGGGGCCCCAGCCGGACTCGACCACCGGCGAGAAGGCGATCACGTCGACCCGCTGGGTGATGAAGTTACGGATCGCCTTGATCTGGTTCTCCTGCTTGCCCTGCGCGTCGAAGAACTTGAGCTCGATCCCGGCCTTGGAGGCCGAATCCTGGATCGACTTCGTGTTCGCCGTGCGCCAGCCGCTCTCGGCGCCGACCTGGGCGAAGCCCATGACCAGCTTGTCGTCGCCACCGCCGTCGCCGGCGCTGTCACCGCCGCAGCCGGCGAGGGCGCCGAGCGCCAGCGCGCCGGCCAGGACCGCTGCGGACCATCTCTTGAGCACAACGTCCTCCAGGTATCTCACTTGTTAGCGTTCACAATCTGACCTGTGCCGGTGCCGTCGGATCTTTGGGAGGGAGGGGGGTCGGCGACCCCGCTGCGTCGGGGGTAGTGGCGCGCGGAGCAGCCGTTCTGCTGCGATGCAGTGGCTACCGTCACATGGGTGCGTTTCAGGAGTGTTACCGTTCCCAAACGCGGCGTCAAGAGACGACCGCTGATTGACGCCAGAAAGCGTCAGACACGACGGCGACACCCAGGTCACGAGGACAGTTCGGAAACCTCCGAGACCTACACTGTGGTCGACCACAGCGCCAGGGCGACGGGGGGAACTGCGTGGCATCGAAGAAGCCGGTGGCGGTCATGCGGGACGTCGCCAAGCTCGCCGGCGTGTCGCACCAGACCGTTTCGCGGGTGCTCAACGAGCACCCGAACGTCCGGCAGGAGACCCGGGAACGGGTCCTCGAGGCGATGGAGTCGCTGGACTACCGCCGCAACCTGGCCGCGCGGACCCTGGTCACCCGCCAGTCGCACACGCTGGGCATCATCGGCTTCGAGACCACCCTGTTCGGGCCGGCCTCCATGCTCTACGGCATCGAGGACGCCGCCCGCACGGCGGGCTACCTGGTCAGCATCGCCATGGTGCGCAACCTCGACCGGCGCCCGGTGCTCGAGGCGGTCGACCGGCTGCGCCAGCACGCGGTCGACGGCATCATCGCGATCGCGCCCAAGCCGGCCGTCACCAACGGCCTGCTGCAGGCACCCTCGGACCTCTACTGTGTCGCGGTCGGCGGCGCCGGTGAGGCCGGCGCGGTGCCGACGGTACGCATCGACAACGCCACCGGCGCCCGGCTGGCCACCGAGCACCTGCTCGCCCTGGGCCATCGCACGGTGCACCACGTCGCCGGCCCGGCGGACTGGCCGGAGGCGCAGGAGCGCATCGCCGGGTGGCGCGACGCGCTGCAGCGGGCCGGCGCCGAGGTGCCCCCGATCGTCCCGCAGTCCTGGAACGCCGAGTCGGGCTACCTGCAGGGCCAGCGGCTGGCCCGGGACGAGTCCGTCACGGCCGTCTTCTGCGCCAACGACCGGATCGCGCTCGGCGTGCTGCGCGCCCTGCACGAGGCCGGTCGCCGGGTGCCCGAGGAGGTCAGCGTCGTCGGTTTCGACGACATGCCCGACTCGGGATACTTCATGCCGCCGCTGACCACCGTGCGCCAGGACTTCGCGGAGCTGGGCCGGCGCAGCCTCACCCTGCTGCTCGAGCACATGGCCGAGCCGGACGACGACGCGGCCTCCCCGGCTCATATCACCGTCACCCCCGAACTCGTCGTCCGCGGCAGCACCGCGGCACCACGGTAAAGGGGCCCGGGAGCGCCCTATCGCTCCCGGGCCCCGTTCCTCACCTCACGGTGTGGTGCAGGTCAGGTTCTGCACGGACGTCGGTGCGGTACCGGTGCCGAGGAACCCGAATGTGGTGTGGCTGCCGGCCGCGACCGTCCCGTTCCAGGACTCGTTCTTGACCGTGGCCAGTGAGCCGCTGCCGGTGTATCTGCCGCTCCACAGCTGACTGATCGTCTGCGCACCGGGGAACGTCCATGACACCGTCCAGTTGTTCACGGGTGTAGCGCCGGCGTGCACCATGACCTCGCCCTGCCACCCGCCGTTCCAGGCGCCGGTGACGTTGTACATCGCGGAGCAACCGGCGCTGCCCGTCGGCGGCGGGCTGGTCGGCGGGCTTGTCGGCGGGCTGGTCGGCGGGCTGGTCGGCGGGGTCGTCGGCGGCGTGGTCGGCGGCGTGGTGGTGCCGTCCCCGATCCCGGTCACCTCGCCGTTACCGCCGTCGAAGGTCACGTCCGAGCAGCCGTAGAACGTCTCCGCGCTGTCCGAACGCGCCCACACCGAGTAGATCAGGTGGCGGCCGGTCTTGCCCGACGGCAGGTTGCCCGTCCACGAATAGCGGCCGTCGTTGGTGCCCGGCCCCCCGACCGACGCCGGGTTGACCACCTGGGAGAACGGGGTCGACTCGAGATCGCTCCAGGCCAGCGGCCGGGTCGGGCTCCAGGTGTTCTTGGTGATGTACAGCGAGAACGTGCCGGGGTGCTTCGCCCAGTTGTTGTAGTCGAAGCGCATGCTGGCACCCGACGTCAGGTGGGTCACCGGGAAGTCGTTACGGGCCAGGTTGTAGCCGGTGAAGTCGTACGGGCCACCGGTGCCGCCGCTGCACAGCTGACCGTCCGGGATGAAGCCGGCCATCCGGCCGGCGCCGTCGGAGCGCAGCACGGCGAACCAGTTGTAGAGCGGTGTGGTGCCGCTCTGCGCCACCGCGGCGGCGCAGGCGGGGTTCTTGGGAATGATCGCGCCGTTGGTGCCGGACAGCCCGTCCTTCCAGCAGAAGTAGGTGCGGCTGCCGGGCGCCATCATCGCGCCGTGCGCCGAGGCCTCGCTCTGCAGCACCGTCACCCCGACGCCGGTGGCCAGCAGGACGGCCGCCGCGTACAGGAAACTTCGTCTGCGTCTCATGACTTTCCTCTCAGCCGTTCGGGAAGAGACGGGCGAAGTCCGCGTAGCCGGTGGCGACGTCGACCTGTGCCCAGAATCGGTGGTAGTTGAAGGTGGGCGCCGCACCGCCGTTCAGGTACGCCTGGACCTTGGGGAAGTCCGGGTCGTTGCGGTAGAAGGAGCGGATGTCCAGGAAGGACTTGCCGGGGGCGATCACGTCGCCGTTCGGCATCTTGCCGGTCCAGCCCGGCGGGATGTAGAGACCCTGCCCGGTCGAGGCGTTGTAGACGTCGTCGAACCGGTTGTAGTCGGCGCGGGTCTCGGTAACCGAGACGCCCTTCGAGTCCTTCTTCGTCCAGATCGCGTCGAGCAGGTTCTTCGCCGCGGTCTTGGCGCTCGCGTTGCCGGACTTGGCGGCGTAGTAGGTCAGCAGCTTCGCGAACGAGCCGGCGACGCCCAGGTCCTGACCCTTGCTCTTGACCGTGACGTGCAGGTTGGTGTTCGCGGCCGGGCTGGAGGGGTTCCAGGTGGCCGGCGCGCCCGACCAGGTCATGTCGGACGGGATCTCGAAGTTGGTCGCACTGATGGTGGAGTTCGCGAGCGCCCACGGCACCCACTTGTCCAGGACCGACTTGGCCTTGGCGTCGCCGGTCAGGTAGTAGTACTCGGCCAGCCGCTCCAGGGACCAGGTCTGCATGCCGAACCACTGGTTGGACGGCGGGTCGGCGTACACCGGCGCCTCGACGTAGGCCAGGCCGTAGAACGTCGGAGTGCCGGACGGCGGCGCCGAGTAGTTGCCGTTCCAGCTGTTCGTCGCGCCGCCGGCGATCGCGCCCTCGGACGACTGCAGCCACTGGTAGAACTCGAGCTGCCGGTTCAGGCTGGCCTGCCAGTCGGCCTTGGCGGTCGGCGACTTGGGCGCCAGCGCGGTGGTGTTGCTCAGCACGTACGCCGCCATCGGGTTCTGGTATCCGAAGTGGCTGGTGCTCGAGCCGATCCGCCACGCCCAGCCGGCGCTGGTGTCGTAGGCGCCGCCCCAGGCGTAGTACCAGGACATCAGGTTGTTCGAGGCGTTCTTGCCGGTGCCGGCCGGGCAGCCGGTGGAGGTGCAGCCGGGCTGCTTGAAGTACTTGTCGTAGAACGAGTACCGCAGGTAGTCACCCATCTTGGCGGCGTTGGCCACCGCGGTGGAGATCTGCGACTGCTTGCCCTGCGCGGTCGCCCACTGGTTGGCCCAGTACGCGACCTGCACCGCGCGCGAGTCCGCGTCCGGCGCGTTGGTGTACTTCCATTGCTTGGCGTAGCTCGCGTCCTTGGTGAACAGGTCGAGGTAGCCGTTCGGGCCGCCGTGCTTGAACGTGTCACAGGACGGCTGCGGCACGGTCTCCCAGGTGGACTCCTGCGGCCCGCGCTGGAACGTGTTGATGTACGTGACCCGGCTGGTCCCGTCGCCGCAGTGGCCGAAGCCGTACGTGTTGTCGACGTCCAGCAGCCAGTGCATGCCGTAGATGTCGTCGGTGCCGTACGCGCTCTTCAGCTCCGCCGCGAGGGGGTCCGTGCCGACCGTGACGCCGGTGTCGAGCTGCGACGGGTACGACGACGGCAGCGGGTGCTCGGCGGCGTAGGTCGCCGGCTTCGACGCGTTGTAGTTGGCGTTGGTGGGCTGGTCGGCGTGCGACGGGATGATGTACTTCTCCATCGACGTCCACGCCGCGTTGAACGGCGCCCAGTTGCCGCTGACCTGGCCGTACTCGGCCTCGAGCCACAGCCAGTAGCTGAACGCCTCGGACGTGGTCTCGTGGCCGTGGTCGGGCGCCTCGTCGATCAACGTCTCGATCGAGTGGTAGGGCACGCCCTCGGGGCTGAAGTAGCCGTTGGCCGAGTTCTTGATGTCGTTGTACAACTGGGTGAACCGCGCGTTGGCGCTGCCCTGTGCCAGGACGGTCGCGACGACGCTCGCCGCCGTGTGGCCGGTCGCCGTCGCGCTGAACGTAGCGCTGGTGTTCTCGGCCGCCGCCGCGGTCGCCGCGACGGTCACCGTCTGCGCGGTGTTCCAGTTGGACGTGGTGAACGTCAGCGAGGCGGGGGTCGCCGACACCGTGGTCGCACCGGCGCTACGGGCGATCGCCACCGTGGTGCTCGCCGTCGGCGCCTTGGAGAGCGACACCTTGAACGTGGTGGTGCCGCCGGGCGAGACGGTCACGGACGTGGGATCGGCGACGACCGTCGGGTTGGTCGAGGCGTCGACGAAGACCGGCACGTCGGCGGTCGCGCTCTTCGCGCCCGTCGAGTCGTACGCGATGGCCTGCAGGTGGTACGCCGCCGTCTGCGCGGGGACGCTGGCCCAGGTGTACGCGTACGGCGCCGCGGTGTCGGAGTTCAGCAGCAGGCCGTCGTGGTAGAACTCGACCCTGCTGATGGTCCGGCCGCTGGTCGCGGTCGCCGTCGCCGCGATCGGGATCGAGGCGGGCGCGGTGTACCGGGTGTTGGCGGCCGGGCTGGTGATCGCCACGGTCGGCACGGCGGCCGTCTGGTTGCAGGCGGTGCCGTTGAGGGTGAACGCCGTCGGCACCGGGTTGGCGCTGCCGAACGTGCCGTTGAAGCCGGTGCTGACCGAGGCGCCGGTGCCGAGGTTGCCGTTCCACGCCGCGTTGTTGACCGTGACGTGCTGGCCGCTCTGCGTGTAGACGCCGCTCCAGCCCTGCGTCACCCGCTGCGACGAGTCGGGGAAGTCGAACTCCAGGCGCCAGCTGGTCACCGGGTCGCCGGTGTTGGTGATGGCGATGTCGCCGGTGAAGCCGCCGCTCCACTGGCTCTGCACGCGGTACACCACCGTGCACGCGGCGGCTGCCTGCGCCGGCGAGGAGCCGGCGACGACCAGGCCGGCGCCGAGGAGTACCGCGGCCGACGCGGCCAGGCCGCGTCGACAACGGGTTCTCCGGGACAGAAATCTCATCGCTGGTCCTTCCTGGGGGTGGGGAGGGTCATGACGTGGCCGCACAGGAGATCGGCGCGGGGACGGGGTTGCTGCCGGTCCACGAGGCGATGAAGCCGAGCGTGGCGGTCGCGTTCGGTGCCACGGCACCGTTCCAGCCGGCGTCGCGGACGGTGACCGCGGTGCCGCTCTGTCCGCCGGTGCCGCCCCACACCTGGGACAGGGTCTGCCCGGCGGTGAAGGTCCAGCCGACGGTCCAGGACTTGGTCGCCGCGGTGCCGGTGTTCCGGACGACCACCTCGCCCTGGAAGCCGCCCTGCCAGGACCCGGTGATCCGGTAGGTCGCCGCGCAGCCCGAGGCGGGCGGCGGCGTGGACGGCGACGGGGACGGCGACGAGGTGGACGGGGACGACGACGGCGAGGAGGTGGACGGGCTCGGCGACGGCGTGGAGGTGCCGCCCAGGCGGTCGGCGTAGAGGATGCCGCGGCCGTTGGTGCCGAGGTAGACGCGGCCGTACACCCGGGGGTCGCCGGCGAGGGCGTCGCCCGCGTTGCCGTACTGGTGCGCGTCGTCGTTGATCCGCACCCAGGAGGCGCCGCCGTCGTCGGAGCGGAACACGCCCGCCACGCCGCCGGCGGTGCCGACCAGGAAGACCGCGGGGTACGCGGCGCCGGGCGCCGCCTTGCCGAACGCGACGTTGATGCCCGAGGTCACCCCGGCGACGGCCGCGAAGGTGGCGCCCGAGTCGGTGGAGTGCAGCAGCCCGGTCTCGCCGGCCAGCCAGACGTCGCCGGCCTTGCCGGGCACGGCGTGGAGGTTGACCCGGCCGGTCGACGGCATCGCGGCGGCCGAGGCGGCGAACGTGACCCCGCCGTCGGTGCTGCGGTAGAACCGGCCCGCCGCGTACCCGTAGAAGGTCTTGGGGTTGACCCGGTCGCTCTCCACCTTGGCGCCGGCGGGCAGTCCGGCCGACCTGGTCCAGGAGCTGCCGCGGGTGGTCGAGTAGTGCACCTCGGCGCCGGCCGGCGCCCAGACCACCGCGTTGGCGTCGGCCGAGACGGCCACCGAGCCGCCGCCGGTGACGCCGGCGGGCTCCTGGCCCGCGTACCAGTTGCGGCCGCCGTCGCTGGAGACGCCGATGTGCGGCGCCGCGTCGGCGTTGCCCACCCGCACGAAGACCTGCGGGTTGAGCTCGGCGAAGTCGAGGCTGGTGTTGCTGCCCAGGCTCGGCTGGTCGTGGAAGGTCGCCGGCACCGCGTCGAGGTCGGCGTGGTGGAAGCCGCCGATGTCGCCCAGAGCGCTGACCAGCGGGGCGCCCGAGGGCGGGCTGGCGAGGTCGAGGACCGCGGTCTCCTCGAGCCCCTTGGCCATCGGCCGGATGCTGAACGTGGTGTTGCTGTCCCAGTTGGTGAGCTGGGTGGTGGCGTAGACGGTGGCGCCCGTGCCGTAGAGCATCCGGTTGGAGTCGAACGGGTCGATCTCGACGGACTCGTTCATCCAGCCGAGCTTGGGTGTCGCCTCGGGCGGCTGCGGGTTGGTGTTGAAGTCCAGCCACGGGTTCGCCGAGATGTCCATGGTGTAGCGCTTGGTCTGGCTCGGGTAGCCGTTCCAGTCCCAGATCCGGGTCCAGGTCGCCCCGCTGTCGGTGCTCCGGAAGAAGATCGCGTCCGGCCACCAGGAGATCTGGGTGGCGACCACGAGCGTGCCGGGCTTCTGCCGGTCGACGGTCAGGCCGGAGTAGCCGAAGTAGAGGTCGGCGCCGGCGCTGAGCTTGACCGGGCTGACGTCGGTCCACTCCCCCGTCACGGTGTTGTAGCGCGCGACCTGGCCCTTGGCGCCGTCGTAGGGGCCGCCGGTGTCGCTGGTCGCGACGTACAGGTAGTGGTTGACCGAGTCCAGCACGCCCTTGTGCGCCAGGTAGCCGGTCGGCTGCCCGGCGATCCGGGACCAGGTGGCCCCGCCGTCGGTGGAGCGGTAGACCGGGTTCTCCTTGTCGGCGACGCCGACGTAGACGTCGCGGGTGACGTCGTCGAAGGTCACCCAGGTCAGGCCCTGGTTCTGGCTCAGGTAGCCGTTGGTGTCGCTCGGGTCCTGCACGTAGTTGCCGGCGTTCGGGAACGCGGTGACCTTCGCCCAGGTGGCGCCGTAGTCGGTGCTGCGCCACAGGCCGTTGCCGCCCTCGGCGGCGAAGAAGACGTGGCTGTTGTCGTGCGGGTCGACGGCCAGCCGCTCGCCCATGCCGCGGCCCGGCATGTTGCCGCCGTTCTTGAACGGCAGCCGGGTGACCTGCCAGCTGGCGCCGCGGTTGGTGGAGCGCAGGATGGCGCCGTTGTTGGGATCCCAGCTGTTGGTGTACATGCCGACGGCCGCGTACACCCGGTCGGGGGCGACGGGGTCGGTGGCGATGCTGAGCACCCCGTTGTAACCCCAGTTGTCCTGGCCGACCCAGTCCAGCAGCGGCACCCAGTTCTGCCCGGCCTGATTCCAGCGGTACGCGCCGCCGATGTCGGTGCGGGCGTAGATCAGGTTCTTCTCGGCGCGGTTGAAGATCAGGCCGGGCACGAAGCCCCCGCCGTCGATGCGCACGTTCTTCCAGGCGTACGTGTCGGCGGCGGCGGCCGCGGCGGCGCGGGCGGCCGGAGGACGGCCGGCCGCCTGCGCCACGAAGGGCGTCGCACCGAGCAGCAGTGCGGCGGCCGCCAGGGTGATGAATCGGCGTCGCAAAGGGATTCCTCTCCGAGCACGTCGCGGCGCCGGGGGAAGCGCCATCGACGGACGTCTCTCATGGGAGCGCTCCCATGAATGTGTCCCGCCGTCATCTGGTTGTCAAGAGCTCGAAACATTTCGATGGAGTGAGAAGCGTGTTGACACAACTGAACCGAGTAGGTAGGAAGATGCCTGTCGATCCATCGTGGGAGCGCTCCCGAACCGATGGCGACTTCACCCCCGCCGACTCACCCGTCTGCGCTGCCCGCCATCGGTGCGACCCACTCACCCGCAACGACCGGCGGCGCGAGCCGCCCGAGGAGGACACCCGTGAGACGACGCAGACTGTTCGGCGGCCTGGCCGCCCTGTTGGTGGCGGTGACCGGCATGGTCGCCGTGGCGGCGCAGCCGGCACAGGCCGCCGCCGGGTTCACCGTCAGCGGCACCCGCATCCTGGACGCCAACGGCAACAACTTCGTGATGCGCGGGGTGAACCACGCACACACCTGGTATCAGGACCGCACACCCCAGGCGCTGGCCGACATCAAGGCGCTCGGCGCCAACACGGTCCGCATCGTGCTCGGCAGCGGACAGCGCTGGGGACCGGACAACGCCGCCAACGTGTCCGCCGTGATCACCCAGTGCAAGGCGAACCGCCTGATCTGCGTGCTGGAGGCCCACGACACCACCGGGTACGGCGAGCAGAGCGGCGCCGCGACCCTCGCCCAGGCGGTCGACTACTGGATCAGCGTCAAGAGCGCGCTCGCCGGGCAGGAGCGCTACGTCATCCTGAACATCGGCAACGAGCCGTACGGCAACAACAACGCGGCCGGATGGGTCGCGGACACCAAGAACGCGATCACCCGGCTGCGCGCCGCCGGCTTCGAGCACTCCATCATGGTGGACGCGCCGAACTGGGGCCAGGACTGGACCTTCACGATGCGCGACAACGCGGCCTCGGTCTTCGCCACCGATCCGCAGCGCAACACGATCTTCTCGATCCACATGTACGGCGTCTTCGACACCGCCGCGGAGATCAACGACTACCTGGGCCGGTTCATCACTGCCGGACTGCCGATCGTGGTCGGCGAGTTCGGCCACAACCACTCCGACGGCAACCCCGACGAGGACACCATCCTGGCCACCGCGCAGAGCCGCGGCATCGGCTACCTGGGCTGGTCCTGGAGCGGCAACGGCGGCGGCGTCGAGTACCTCGACCTGGTCACCAACTTCAGCGCCGCCGCGCTGACCTCCTGGGGCCAGCGGCTGTTCAACGGCGCCAACGGCATCAAGGCCACCTCCCGCGAGGCGTCCGTGTTCGGCGGCACCCAGCCCACCACCCCGCCGACCACTCCCCCGACCTCACCGCCGACGTCACCGCCCACCTCCCCGCCGACCTCGCCGCCCGCCGGCCGGACGTGCACGGCCACCTACGCGGTGACCGGCTCGTGGGGCAGCGGCTTCCAGGGCGCGGTGACCGTCACCGCCGGCAGCTCGGCGATCACCTCCTGGACCGTGACCTGGACCTGGCCCAGCGGCCAGCAGTTCACCAACACCTGGAACGCCTCGGTCACGTCGTCCGGCTCGGCCGTCACGGCCCGCAACATGCCGTACAACGGCTCGGTGCCGGCCCGGGGCAGCACCAGCTGGGGCTTCACCGCCAGCTCGACCGGCACCAACACCGCGCCGACCCCGGTCTGCGCGGCCGCCTGACCACCGTCACCCCGCCCCTGCGGCCCGGCCCGTCACCCCGGGCCGGGCCGCAACCCGTCCGCTCCCGTGACCACACCGGTCACGCACCCGGTCGCCGCGAATCTGGGAACCTGCCCACCCTCAGGAGCATCGTGACCACCACACACGCGCCGGCACAGGCGGACCGCCTGGCCGAAGTGCTGCTGAACCTGGAGAACGGCGACCTGCCGGCCTACCCGCCGGACGTGCCCGCGGCAGAGCGCGCCGAGCGGGAGGCCGCCGCCCTCGACCGCACCGACCTCGTCCTGCGCGCCCGGCTCGTCGGCGCCACCGCCATGATGCGCAAGGGCGACACGGTGGCCGGTGGGCGCATCATCCACCAGGTCCACCCGGAGGCCGTCGCGCTGGGCGACCAGTATCTGCTGGCCCGCTGCCACCGCGCCCTGGCCCTCTTCTTCCGCCAGCTCGGCGACAACGCCACCGGGCTGGAACACGCCATCCAGTGCATGTCGCACACCTCCGAGGACGTGCCGTCGCCGCTGCGAGCCCGGCACCTGATGGGCCTGGCCGTGCTGCTCGACGAGACCGGGTCGCAGCAGGAGGCCGTGCGCGTCTTCGAGGAGGCGTTCGTCATCGCCGCCGCCAACCGCGACGGCCTACTGGCGATCAAGCTGCTCAACAACATCGCCTACTCCGCGTACGAGCGGGGCGACCTGCAGGCCGCGGAGGAGCTCGAGCGGCAGATGTGGGCGACCTCCGAGAAGTTCGGGGAGCCGCTGGCCGGCACCGTCCTGGACACCCTCGCCCGGCTCGCGATGCTCGCCGGCCGGCACGCCGACGTGGAGTCCATCCTCGCGCCCCTGCTCGGCGAGGACCCGCCGGCGCCGTATCTGCTCGACGACGGCGACACGCTCGAGGAGGCCCTGCTCACCGCCGCCGAGGCACAGCGCGCGCTCGGCGAGATCGACCGCGCCCAGGAGCTGCTGGACCGGGCCCTGCGGCTGTGCGCCGAGCACGGCCTGGCCGGCCAGCACGCCCGGGCCCGCGAGCAGCAGGCCCTCGTGTACGCAGCCGCCGGGCGCTACCAGGAGGCGTTCGAGGAGTACCGCCACTTCCACGCCGAGACGCAGCGGCTCACCTCCGCGGAGCAGGACGCCCGGTCCCGGGCCCTGCAGGCGGTGTACGAGGCGGAGGAGGCGCGCCGGGCTACCGACGAGTTCCGCGAGCTGGCGCACCGCGACGCGCTCACCGGCCTGCACAACCGGCGCCACGTCGACGAGGAGCTGCCGGCGGCGCTCGACGCGGTCGCGACGACCGGGCCGCTCTCGGTCGCGCTGATCGACCTGGACCACTTCAAGCGGATCAACGACACGCTGTCGCACGCGACCGGTGACGTGGTGCTGCGGCGCTTCGCCGGCCTGCTCACCGCCGCCGCGCCCGACGACGCCGTGGTCGCCCGGCTCGGCGGCGAGGAGTTCGTCGTCGTGCTGCCCGGTGCGGACGAGGCCGCGGCCTGGATCGCCGCGGAGCGCATCCGCATGGCCGTCGCCGGGCACGACTGGACGCCCACCACCCGCGAGCTGACGGTGACCTGCAGCATCGGCATCACGACCGTGACCGGAGCCGGCCCGACCGCGGGCGCGGTGCTGGCCGCGGCCGACCGCAACCTCTACGCCGCCAAGCGCAGCGGCCGCGACCGGGTCTGCGGCGACCGGGTCAGCCGGCCGTGAACACGCCCGTGACCTGCGCGTCCCGGCCGCCCGCGGTGGCCTCGGCCGAGTAGGTGTCGCCCGCCGCGGAGCGCCGGCCCGGTGCGTGGCTGAACTGCGCCGCGAAGGTGTAGCGGCCCGGCGCGAGCACGGCGCCCTCGGCCAGGGTGAAGCGGAACACCAGCAGGTCGCCCTTGCGGCTACTGGCGATGGTCAGCAGGTTTCCCGCCACGGTGGTGAACCGACCGGCCTCGACCAGGCCCGGCGTCATCGCGACGTTGACGGTGACCGCGAGCGCCGTCAGGGGCCTGGTGTTCTCGATCACCACGTTGTCCTGCGCCCAGCCGTCCGTCGAGTTCCGGTCGACGGCGCCCGCCGAGGACAGATAGCCGTCCCGGCCGGGATCGGCCGCCGGCGGCTTCTTCGTCTTCGTGGCGGTGCCGCTGCTGGTCGACACCCGCGGGGGCGCCGTGGCCGACGGCGGCGGACCGGTCGGCGCGACGGGCGTCGGGGCGGCCACCGGCGCGCCGTCCGGCCCGCCGCCGTCGGCGAGCCGCACGCCGGCGATGCCCAGCACGAGCACCACCGCCACCGCGAGCGCCGCGGCCGCCGGGCGCAGCAGGGCGAAGAGGCGTTCCTTGAGGGCGGGTTCGCGCTCCGCGCGGCCGCGGGCGATCCGGTCCAGCATCGCCCCGCGGTCCGGCCGGTGCCGCTCCGCCTCCTCGCGCAGCACGAAGCGGAGGTCGTGCTCGTCAAGCCGTCGCACTCAGTCCTCCCGTCGTCACTGGCAGTTGCTTCAGGTACTCGCTGAGCTGGGCCGCGCCCCGCGAGGTCAGGCTCTTCACCGCGCCGACGGAGATGCCGAGGATCTCGGCGACCTCGCGCTCCGGCACGTCGAACCCGTACCGCAGCACCACGCACTCGCGGCGGCGCAGCGGCAGGTGGCGCAGGGCCGCCCGGACGTCGAGGACCGCGGGCGTGTCGGGCTCGGCCCGGTCGCGGCGCAACAGGCCGAGGCCGAGCAGGCCCAGCCGCTCCCGGCTCTGCCGCTTGATCCACTGGCGGGCCAGGTTGGCCAGGATGCCGCGGGCGTACGCGATCGGGCTGTCGGCGGCCTCGACCCGCTCCCAGTGCCGCCACACCTCCAGGAACGCGTCGGCCGCCAGGTCGTCGGCCACCCCGGAGTCGCCCGTGACCAGGTACGCGAGCCGCGACAGGTCCGCGTGGTGCTGCTCGAAGAACCGCCGGAAGGCGCGCTCGTGATCGGTGTCCCTCACACGGTCCTTCCTGTCGTACGGGTGGAAACCGGCTACCCCGGCTGTCGGGGATAACGGAACCGGAGCAGCCGGGGTTCATTTGTGGTTGGGGGACGGCGGCCAGGTACCCGCGGGGAGGCCGGTTGAGGTCCTGATGGAACGGCCTCCCCGCGGATCACTTGCCCCCTCAGTTGCCCGTGGGGCCGGAAAGGTTGCCAGCCGGCGAAGAAAATCTCCGGGTCACTCCGGGCGGCGCAGGACCGCGACTCCCCCGGACTCGAGCAGCGCCGCCGAGCCGTGCAGCGGCTCGCCGTCCAGGCCGGTCAGCTCGACCGGCCCGGCCGTGCGGTTGATCAGAAACCAGAAGTCGCCACGGACCGCGAGCTCCACCCGGCCGCGCAGGGCGGCCGGCAGCTCACTGCCGATCCCGGCGCGGGTCAGCAGCTCGCCGAGCACCGGCGCCAGGCCGTCCGGCCCGAGCCGGGTCGAGACGTACGCGGCCGAGCCCGCACCGGCCGGCCGGCGGGTGATGGCGGGGCCGCCGCCGGTGTACGAGGCCAGCACCTCGACGTCCGCGCCGGTGACCCTGAGCCGGTCGGTCCAGAGGGTGCCGATCAGCCCGTTGTCGAGCTCGGCCCGCTCGTCGTCGGGCAGCGGCGCGAACTCCTCGATGCGGATGCCGAGCAGCTCGCGCAGCGGCCCCGGGTAGCCGTCGAGCCAGACGTGGTCGTGCTCGTCGACGATGCCGGAGAAGTACGTGGTCACCAGGTGCCCGCCGCCGTGCGCGTACGCCCGCAGCCGGTCGGCGAGCTCGGCCGGCACGACGTGCAGCACCGGCGCGACCACCAGGTCGTAGCCCGACAGGCCGGCCGAGACGGGCACCACGTCCGCCCGCACGCCCAGGTCGAGGAAGGCCGAGTACCAGTCGAGGGCCTCCTGGCGGTAGCGCAGCCGGTCGGTCGGGTGCGAGTCCTGCTCGCTGGCCCACCACGACGTCCAGTCGAAGAGGATCGCCGCCCGGGCCGGGCGCCGCGCCGTACCCGCGACCGGGGCCAGCCGCCGCAGCGTGTCGCCGAGGGCGACCACCGACCGGAAGACCTCGGAGTCGCGGCCGGCGTGCGGCAGCATCGCCGAGTGGTACTTCTCGGCGCCCGCCGCCGACTGGCGCCACTGGAAGAAGCAGACCGCGTCCGCGCCGTGCGCCACGTGGGTCAGCGAGTCGCGGGCCAGCTCGCCGGGCTTCTTCGGCACGTTGACCGGCTGCCAGTTCACCGCGCTGGTCGAGTGCTCCATCAGGAACCACGGGCGGCCGCCCGCGACGTGGCCGGTGAGGTTCGCCGAGAAGGAGAGCTCGTCGAGGGCCCGCGGGCCGCGCCGCACGTAGTGGTCGTTGGAGACGAAGTCGATCTCCGCCGCCCAGTCCGCGTAGTCCATCGCCTTCTGGTCGCCCATGATCATGAAGTTGGTCGTGGCCGGCACGTCCGGGGTGAGCTCGCGCAGCACCGCGCGCTCGGCGCGCAGGTAGTCCTTGAGCGCGTCGGAGGAGAAGCGCTTGAAGTCGAGCTGCTGGGTCGGGTTGGGGTGGGTCGCCGCCTGCCGGGGCGGCAGGATCTGCTGCCAGTCGCCGTAGTGCTGCGACCAGAACGAGGTGCCCCAGGCCGCGTTCAGTGCGGCCAGGTCGCCGTAGCGGGTCCGCAGCCAGGCGCGGAACGCGGCGGCGGCGTCCTCGGAGTAGTCGTAGACGTTGTGGCAGCCCAGCTCGTTGGAGATGTGCCACGCGGTCAGCGCCGGGTGGTCGCGGTAGCGGGCGGCCATCGTGCGCACCAGCCGCAGCGCGTGCGCGCGGAACACCGGCGAGGTCGGCCGCCAGTGCTGGCGGCCGCCCGGCCACACGGTCGCGCCGTGCCGGTCGACGGGCAGGATCTCGGGGTGCTTCGCGGTCAGCCACGGCGGCGGGGACGCCGTCGCCGTGGCCAGGTCGACCGCGATGCCGCCCGCGTGCAGCAGATCCATGACCTCGTCGAGCCAGCCGAAGTCGTGCTCGCCCTCGGCCGGCTCGAGGCGCGCCCACGAGAAGATCGCGAGCGAGACGACGGTGATCCCGGCGGCCCGCATGGCCGCCACGTCGTCGTCCCAGGTGGAGCGCGGCCACTGCTCCGGGTTGTAGTCCGCGCCGTACTCCAGCCGGGGCGCGCCCGCGGGGTCGGGCCGGCGCAGCCAGCGGTGTGGTGTCGGGCTCACTTGACGGTGAAGCCCTGCTCGGTGCCGTACTTGGCGGACTGCTGCTGCCATGCCTTGAGGCCGTCCGCGAGGGTCGTCGACGACACGTACGCCTTGCCGACGGTGTCGTTGAAGACGCTGTTGGCGTACACCTGGAACGGCAGGTACGTCCAGCCGGGCACGACCGCCTGCGCGGACTGGGCGAAGATCTCGTTGGCCTTCTGGCCGCCGAAGTACTCGAACTCGTCGCCGAGGAACGCCGGCGAGGTCAGCTGCGCGGTGGTCGCCGGGAACGCGCCGTTGTCGACCCGGATCTGCACGCCGTCACCCACGGCGGCGTACTTGAGGAACGCGTACGCCAGGGTCTTGTCGGCGGCCTTCTCCGGGATTGCGAGGGAGCTGCCGCCGTTCTCCGCGCTCGCCTTGGCGCCCGCCTGCCACTGCGGCAGCGGGGCGACGCGCCACTTGCCCGCGCCGCTCGGCGCGCTCGAGGTGAAGTTCGCCGGCATCCAGGCGCCCGTGGCCAGGGTGGCGATCGAGCCGTTGCTGATGCCCTGGAACCACTGGTCGCTCCACGGCGCGATCGGCGCCAGCAGCTTCTCGCTGATCAGCGTCTGCCAGACGTTGACGAACTCGGTCGCGCCCGGGTCCGAGAAGTCGATCGTGACGGTGGTGCCGTCGACCTGGTACGGCTTGCCGCCGGCCTGCCAGATCATGCTGGTGGTGAAGCCGGCGTCGCCGGTGTCGCTGGTGATGTACGCCTTCGGGTCGGCCTTGTGCAGCTTGCGGGCGGCGTCCAGGTACTCGGCCCAGGTGGCCGGCACCGCGATGCCGTGCTTGTCGAAGACCTCCTTGTTGTAGAACAGCGCCATCGGGCCGGAGTCCATCGGCAGGCCGAAGACGCCGTCGCCGCTGTGCACCGAGGCCCATGGGCCGGGGGTGAACGTGTCCTTCAGCGACCCGGCCGAGAACCGGCCCAGGTCGGTGACCGACTTGGCGAGCGCGAACTGCGGCAGCGCGTAGTACTCGAGCTGGGCGACGTCCGGGACGCCGGAGCCGGCCGCGATCGCGTTCTGCAGGGCGGTGTACTGGTCGTTGCCCGTACCGGCGTTGACGAGGTTGATTTTGACCTTGGGGTTGGCCTGCTGGAACTTGGCGACCACCTGCTTGAGCGTGGGCTCCCAGGCCCACACCGTCAGGGTGCCGCCCTTCTCCAGGGCGGCCTGCACGTCGGCGTCGGAGACGGCGGCGGTGGTGGTGGAGCCGCCGCCCTCGTCGTCGTCGCCGCAGGCGGAGAGGGCCAGGACGGTGGCTGCGGCCGCGGCTGCCGCGATCAGGCGCCGCCGGGTGATGGTTGGCATGGACGTCCCCTTCTATTGCTTGACGCTGCCGGCGGCGAGGCCGGACTGCCAGTACCGCTGCAGCAGCAGGAACGCGGCGAGCAGCGGGAGGATCGTCAGGAGCGATCCGGTGATGACGAGGTGGAAGACGGCGGTGCCGCCCGCGGTGGTGGCCTGCTGGTTCCAGGCGTTGAGCCCGACGGTTAGCGGGTACCAGTCCGGGTCCTTGAGCATGATCAAGGGGAGGAAGTAGTTGTTCCAGGTCGCGACCATGCTGAAGAGCAGGACCGTGACGATGCCCGGCGCGAGCATCGGCACGCAGATGGTGAAGAAGGTCCGCGCCTCGCTCGCGCCGTCGACCCGCGCGGCCTCGATGATCTCGTCCGGGATCGCCTCGGCCGCGAACGTCCACATCAGGTAGAGCCCGAACGGCGTGATCAGCGACGGGATGATGACCGACCACGGCGTGTTGGTCAGGCCCAGCCGGCTGAACATCAGGAACGTGGGCACGGCGAGCGCGGTGCCGGGCACGGCGACCGCGCCGATGACGGTGACGAAGACCGCGCGCCGGCCCGGGAAGTCGAACTTGGCCAGCCCGTAGCCGGCGAGCACGGCGAGGAACGTCGCGCCGCCGGCGCCGGCGACCACGTAGAGCAGGGTGTTGCCGAGCCAGCGCAGGAAGATGCCGTCGTCGTAGGTGAGGGTCAGGCGGATGTTCTCCCAGAGGGCGAAGCGCCCGTCGTCGAACCCCAGGCCGAACGAGGTGAACAGCCCGTCCTGCGTCTTGGTGGCGTTGACGATCAGCCAGGCGAGCGGGACCAGGCTGTAGATCAGCACGATCCCGGTGAGCGCGGTCAGCACCGTGCTGCGGCGGCGCCGGGTCACCGCTCAGCGCTCCTGGTGCCGCGCAGCTGCACGGCGTACGCGATGACCATGGTGATGACGCCCATCAGGATGGCCACGGTGGCGGAGTAGTTGTACTGCTGCCCCGAGAAGGAGAGCGAGTACGCGTACAGGTTCGGGGTGAAGTAGGTGGTGATCGCGTTCGGCGCCAGGCCCTGCAGGATGCTCGGCTCGTTGAACAGCTGGAAGCTGCCGATCACCGAGAAGATGGTGGCGACGACCAGGGCGCCCCGGATGGCCGGCAGCTTGATCGCCCGGATGATCCGGAGCTCGCCGGCGCCGTCGATCTCGGCCTGTTCGTAGAGCGTGCCCGGCACCGTGCGCAGCGCCGAGTAGAAGATCAGCATGTTGTAGCCGACGAACTCCCAGGTCACGATGTTGGCGATGGAGGCGAGCACCCAGCTCGGCTGCAGCGGGTCCGGCAGGCTGGTGCCGAGGGCATCGTTGATGTTGCCGATCAGGCCGAAGCGGGAGCCGTACATGAAGCCCCACATCATCGTCGCGACGACCGCCGGCACCGCGTACGGCAGGAAGATCGAGACCCGGAAGAAGGCCCGGCCGTACAGCCGGCCGCTGTCGATCGCGAGCGCGACCAGCAGGGCGAGGAGCAGCATGATCGGCACCTGCACGACCAGGAAGAGCGAGACCCGGCCGAGCGCGGACCAGAAGTTGGGATCGGTGAGCGCCTGCCGGTAGTTGTCCAGGCCGACGAACGAGTTGCCGCCGATCAGCCGGTTCCGGAACAGGCTGAGATACATCGCGTACGCGATGGGCGCGAGGAAGACCAGCGCGAAGACGACCATGAACGGGGCGACGAACTGCCAGCCCGCCCAGGACCGCCGCCGCCTCGCGCCCACGGTGTCACCCTCCGCCCTCGTCGATGTTTGCGTAAACATCCCGCGCCGCGCGCTATGTTTGCGCTAACATCGAGGCCGATGGTTTCACCGCGATTGCGGGATCGTCAAGAAGGAGTTGCCGCCGATGACGGCAGGCCGCACCCGGCGCACCGGCCGGGCGGTATCGATGGCCGACGTGGCCCGGCTCGCCGGCGTCTCCGCGCAGACCGTGTCCCGCGTCTCCACCGGACACCCGGGCGTCGTCGAATCGACCCGCCGGCAGGTGCTCGCCGCCATGCAGGAGCTGGGCTACCGCCCCAACAGCGCGGCCCGCGCGCTCAAGCTGGGCGAGTTCCGCACCATCGGCGTCATCCTCTTCACGCTCGCCACCACCGGCAACAGCCGCACGGTCGAGGCGATCGCCGGCTACGCGGCCAAGGAGGGCTACGCGATCACGCTGATCCCGGTCGCGGTGCCCACCCAGGACGGCGTCCTGGGCGCCTTCACCCGCCTCGGCGAACTCGCCGTCGACGGCGTCATCGTGATCATGGAGGTGCACCTGCTCGACGCCGCGAACCTCACCCTGCCCCCGGGCGTGCAGGTCGTCGTCGTCGACTCCGACGCCGGCGACCGCTACCCCGTAGTCGACACCGACCAGGCCGACGGCGCGCGCCAGGCCGTCCAGCACCTGCTCGACCTCGGCCACGAGACGGTCTGGCACGTGACCGGCCCGGCCGAGTCGTTCGCCGCCGAGCGCCGCACCCAGGCGTGGCGGCGGACCCTGCTGGAGGCGGGCCGCCCCGTGCCGCCGGTGCACCGCGGCGACTGGTCCGCGGACTCCGGCTACCGCGCCGGCCTGGCCCTGGCCGCGGAGCCGCGGTGCACGGCCGTCTTCGCCGCCAACGACCAGATGGCGCTCGGGGTGCTGCGCGCGCTGCACGAGCACGGCCGGGCCGTACCCGGCGACGTCAGCATCGTCGGCTTCGACGACATACCGGACTCGTCGTCGTACCTCCCGCCGCTGACCACGGTGCACCAGGACTTCGCGGAGGTCGGCCGCCGCTGCGTGCAGGGCCTGCTGCGGCAGATCCGCGACGAGCCGGACGGGCCGGGCACGGTCCTGGTGCCGACCCGCCTGGTGCGGCGCGCCAGCACCGCTCCCCCGCCGTCGAACTGATCACCTGGCCGGGACGGCGGTGGCCGGCCGGTCCGTTATGGTGACGGCATGGGTTGCTCCGCCGCCATGCAGATCCGCGCCGCCGCACAGCGGCGGTAAGGCGGTTGCCGCCTGCCCCGCTGGATCGGTGTCCCGCCGGCAGCCAGCCCACCTCCTCCTGCGCGCTGCCGGATCGTCCATCGTGATCCGGGGAGCAAGTCCGTGTCTCAGCAACTCCCATCACCACAGCTCATCCTGATCGTCGGGCTGCCCGGCGCCGGAAAGACCACCCGGGCCGGAGAGCTCGCCGCGGCGCACCGCGCGCTGCGGCTGACCCCGGACGAGTGGATGATCGCCCTCTTCGACGGTTCGCAGCCCGACGGCAAGCGCGACCTCCTGGAGGGGCGCCTCATCGCACTGTCGCTGCAGGCGCTGCGGCTGGGCACCAGCGTCGTGCTCGACTTCGGGCTCTGGAGCCGCGACGAGCGCTCGGCGCTGCGCTGCCTGGCGACCTCGGCCGGCGCGTCCTGCCAGGTCGTCTACCTGCCCGTCGACCGGGACGTCCAGCGCGCCCGGATCGCACACCGCCAGGCGAACGCCCCGCACACGACGTTCCCGATGACCGACGCCGACATCGACGAGTGGCGCACACAGTTCGAGGCGCCCGACGCGGCCGAGCTGAGCGGCTCCGGCCCGGTCCCGGACCCGCCGCCGGGCTGGCCCGACTGGCCGGCGTGGGCCGCACACCGCTGGCCGTCGCTCGCGCCGGCTCGGCCGTCCAGATAGGCGTCGGACAGCGGTCAGATTCTGACCTCAATGGCGTGAAGAATGAGTGCATGACATCGACGTGGAAGATCGAACTCATCCCCGTGCCGGTCACCGACGTTGACCGGGCCAAGGCGTTCTACGAGCGGATCGGCTTCAACGCCGACCACGACCACCGGGTCCACGAAGGCCTGCGGTTCGTGCAGCTCACGCCGCCCGGCTCGGCCTGCTCGATCGTGATCGGCGACGGCATCACCGAGAAGGTGCCCGGCACCCAGGAGATCCAGGTGGTGGTCCCCGACGCCGAGGCCGCCCGCAAACACCTCGTGGACGCCGGCGTGGAGGCCGGCGAAGTCGACGCGCAGGCGTGGGGGAACTTCGTCCACTTCCGCGACCCGGACGGCAACAGCTGGTCGCTGCAGGCGATCGCGTCCCGGCCGAACGGCTGACGGTAGCTGGAGCGGGTGTGGCCGCCGCGGGCCAGTCACCCATCTGTGCGGAACGCCGTTCACCTGGATGATGCCGCCGTATGGTGGTGTCGGCTCGACCGGCACAGGGCCGGGTCAACCACGATCCCACTGGAGAAATTCATGAATTCTCGGACCGGTTCGACCGGCTTGAGCGTCGCCGGCCGGCGGCGCGGCGGCGAGGGCGGCAGTTTCTGCTGACCCGGCGGCGTCGCGTGCGGCCGTGCCGCGCACGCGTGCAGTGGGTATGACGGGCCGGGGCTCGTCGCCCCGGCCCGTTCGTCATTCAGCCTGTTCAGGGTGGCCCGAGCGGCAGCTCGAAGCGGCGGCGAACGCGGGGCCTCCGCTCTGCTCGAGGCGGACCGGCGGCGTCAGCGGCCTGGGTACTCCGTCCCGAGGCCGGGTGCTCATTCTCCACTCCGGCGTCAGGCCCAGTTCAAGACCGCCGTCGTGAGGCCGACGAGAATCGCGGACAGCAGCAGAGCCGTCGCGAGCAGGCCGTTCGTGCCGATCAGGGCGGCCAGCCGCGACCTCATGTTTCCGCCCTCACCCCCCTCGGCCGGCGCCGCCGGCCCGGATTCGGGGTTCTCCGGCCGAGGCCGGGCTAGGGCAGGACCCGGCGATGGGATCCGCATGATGATCGCCTCCGCGAGTGGATCGATCGAGGACTTCTTATCGACCGTGCACAATGTAACCTTCCGTAGGATGCGAGAGCCGGTGCTGTCCGGCAATGACTTCCCGGCGCTTTAGACCCTCCGTGTGGAAGGTGGCATGCCGCCCTCCTGCATTCGCTCGGCGGATCGGACTGAACATTGCCGGCGGCCGTCCGATCATCCGACCCCGGAGGTGAGGGTCACCCGGTAGGGTGTTTGGGCTTTCGGCGGGCGCTGCGCAGGATGGCTGGACCACAGCAGCGGAGCGGGAGGAACTGATCGAGCCACCGTCCGGACCGGCGAAAGTCCGTCGCTGGAGGAAGCCGGTGATCCTCGCGGTCGTATTCACCGGCATCGTTCTCGGCGTGGTTGCCGACATCGCGCAGCTCAGTGTCATGCCGACCGGGTTCAGTCGCTTCCTTCTGATCGCGGTGTTTCTGACCGGCCTGCTCTATCTCGTGATCCAGATCTGGCACCTCTTCTTCCTGGAGAAGGTGCGTGAGCTGCGCGGAGAGGTCGCTGCGGGCGCCTTGACACTCAGCGAGGTGCGCTCGGCGCACCAGCGGTGCCTGGAGGCGATCGAGCGAACCAGCGACCGGGAGCGCCCGCTGTTCTCGGAGACCCTCGAGGTCACCGTGATCATCGGTAAGGACGACGATGCGGATCTCGTCGTCGAGAAACGGATCACCACGCCCGCGCCGCTGGTCACCAATCGGACGATGCGCCCGATCGTTCCCACGTATCTCGAACGAATCTGCAGCAAGGACGACATCGGATTCACCGCGCACCGCGAAGGCGGCGAGATCACGGTCATCCCGCTCCGCGAACAGATCAATGCGCTGAAACTCTGGCTGGTCTTCGATCCCGCGATGTCGGTGCCGTCGGAATGGCGCGTGGAATACCGCCCGAAGGGATTGTGGCAGCCATTGCGCAAGCAGGGCTTCGACCATTTAGGGTGGGACGATCGCCTGCAGACGACAAACGGAACACCATCTGCCTTCACCTTCTTCTCGATATCGTTCCATTTTCCGGCCGGCAGCAGCCCGATCGTCAAGGAACTGCACGGCCACGGCGAGCTGAGTCCTCCGGACAAGAACGACGACGGCACGTGGAAGGTGGTCTGGCGGGACAAGGATCCCGCCGGGCGGCGCTACGACTGGGACATCGGGCAGGCCTTGGACAAGTGACCCTCGCGGTTCGGCGCCGCCTCAGGTCAGGAGCACCGACCGCAGGCGCCTCGCCTCCTTGACCAGCCGCGTGCTGCCCGGCCTACCGGCCACCTCCGCCAGTCGCTCGATCTCTGCCCGGACGCCGGTCTCGGCGGCCACCCGGCTGGCGAGTTCCAGCAGGTCCGGCAGCCCGCGCGGCGCCTTGGGCAGCAGGAGTGGGAGGGCCGCGGCGAGGACCTCCCACACGGCACCGGAGGCGCCTGCCGCGTGGGCGTCGGCCAGGGCGAGCACGACCCGGTTCAGCTTGACCGTGCCGTCGCCGCACAGGTCGCCCAGGTCCGCGCCGAGCGCGGCCGCGAACGGTTCGTCGCGGGCGGCCAGGATCAGGAAGGCGTCGACGGCCGCCGCCCGGTCGGCGCGGTGCCGGGCGCCGCACAGGTAGGCCAGCGCGAGGGTCATCGCCGGCCCGATCGGGCCCGAGGCCTCGGCGAGCTGTGGGAACGAGCTCGCGCCGGCGAGTCCCTCCTCCTCCGCGAGGGCGGCGAAGCCGAGCAGTGCCCGCGCCGCGACGACCTCCCGGTGGTGCGGCAGCGCCATGGCCAGCACGTCCACGTCGGGCACCAGGTCTTCCCGGTAGTAGTCCGTTCTGGACCGGTGAACCAGCGGGACCAGACGCTTCTCCAGGTGGAGCCCGCCGTCGCGCACCGGCTCGAGGTTGGCGACGACCCGCCGCGCCACGGGCTGCGCGCGGTAGCCGGAGAAACCGGTGGCGCCGGCGCGTTGCTCGAAGCGGGTGCTGACCGGGTCCGGCAGGCCACCGGCGGTCAGCCACTCGGCGAATTCCCGGCCCGCGGGCGTGGTCAGTGCTTCCGCCCGCCTGGTCACCTCGGCGTCTCGATCGCGGGGCACCCGCAGCAGCGCCTGCTCGAGGTCCAGGCGCCACGGCTGCCACCCTTGCGCCTCGGCCGCCTGCAGGCGTCGCAGCAGCACCTCGGCGGGAAGTGCGCCGTTGACGTGCGTCGGCGTGGCGACCAGCATCGGCACCGGCGCCCTCGCCACCTGGACCGTGATCTCGGCGATGCGCAACGACAGGATCCCGTCGGGCGTGGCGGCCAGGGACGAGTCGCCGCCCTGATGTGCCGCGCGCACGCCGGAGATCATCCGCAGCAGGCCGGCGCCGTGCCGGTCCGGCGCGATGACGGCGCGGATCGCATCTCCGAGGAGGCCGATCCGCTGCCAGTAGCCCCAGTCATGGTCGGCGAAGTGGTTCGGGTGCCGGTCGAGCACCGGCTCCAGCGCGGCGGCGAGCTGGGCGGTCTCGCCCGCGGCCCGGCGCGACACGAGGCCCGCCAGCACCCGCTCCCAGCGGACGGCCGACTGTTCATGCAGGAGCGCCACCACCTCCTCGGCCAGCTCGGCGGCGTCACCGATCGGCGGCGGCATCGCGGCCGGCGCCGGGATCACCACCGCCAAAGGTGCGGCGACTGCCGCAGGACCAACCAATGCCGCCGGGCCAACCCCGGCCGGGCCAACCACCAGGCCAGCCCCCTCCAGGCCAACCCCCGCCGGGCCAACCCCCGCCGGACCAGCCCCCGCCGGGCCAACCGCCGCGCCGGCCGATGCCGCAGGGTCCGCTGCGAGTCTCGGTTCAGGTGTGGTGCTGCCTAACGTCGCTGCCGCGCGGGCGCGCAGGTCGGCGCCGAGCGCGGTGGCCGCGCCGGCCAGGCGGGCGCGGGTGTCCGCGGAGATCCCCGCGGACCGCCGGTCGACCAGCGTCAGCGCGCGCTCCTGGATGTCGAGCGCGGGATGGCCGAAGGCCTCGGCGACCGTCTCGAGCACCTCGCCGGCGCGTTCCGGTTCGCGCCGCGCGGCCCGGTCCAGCAGGGTCAGCTGCGCCTTCACCACGTTCTTCTCCTTGCGCAGGAGCGTGGGGCGGCTCGCCTCGAGCAGCGTGTCGAGCTCCAGCCGGCCGGCGTCACCCACGGCGCGCAGGGCGCGCTGGGCGAGGGCGGCGACGGTCGATGGGGCGTCCGGCAGGAGCCGAGCGTAGTCGGAGGCGTATTCGGCGAGTTCGTCCACGGTGGGCGCCAGGGCGTCGTGCAGCAGCACGAACGTCCGTAGATGGTGGGGCCGGTCGCCGCGGACCAGGCGATCGACGGTGGCGGCGAGGATCTGCCCGCGGTCGAGCCGGCCCTCGGCGACGAGCTGGGCCACGGCCGCGGGGAACAGCGGCGCGCTGTGCCAGCCGGTGTCCGTCCGGTGGTAGCCGGTGTTCATCTCGCCGCCGAGCCCGTCGATGTCGAACACCGACGGCAGCAGCACGTCGAGGAACGGGTGTTCGCGCATCCGGTCGACGTACCGTATCGGGCGGTCGTGGTCGCGGAACTCGTTGAGCTCCCGGAGCCAGCCGCGCACCACCGCCTCGGTGGCCGGTGGGGTGGCGCCCGCCGCGCGCAGCACAGTGGACACGAACGACCAGCCCTCCGACCACCCGTCCCGCGTCACCAGGCCGTCGGCCAGCCGGACGGCGAGCTCGCCCAGCCAGGGCAGCTCGCGTTCGCGCGCGATCCGCAGGAAGCCGTTCGCCGGGACCGAGTGCCACCGTTCCCGCAGGTCGCGCCGGCAGAGCAGCGCCGCCGCCCGGGCGGGTGACGGCATGCACCCGATCACGGCGAGTGCGTAGCCGCCGGACGGGTCGGCGCCGGGCGTCCACCAGTCGTCGGTCCTGGTCGCCTTGATCCGGGACTCCACCCGGGGTGCGCAGGCCAGGCGCTCCTGCTCGGTGGCGGCCAGCAGCAGGCCGGTCACCTCGGCGTGCTCGGCCTTCTGGATGTGCCGGTCGAGCGCGTCCCAGTCGAGGCTCACGCCGTCGCCTCCGCGCCGGCGCGGACCAGGCGTACCGCGAGCGCGTGCTTGCACGGGCCCCGCCCGCCGCGGTGGCCCGCCCACCACGGGCAGGTGCAGGAGAAGAGGCCGTCGACGTGGCGGACCTGGTAGGTGGCGTCGGCGCCGCGGACGGCCGCGACCTCACCGGCGAAGCTCACCGCGCCGGCCTCGACCAGTGCCCGGGCGCCGGCCAACCGGGGGTTCATCCGCTCGACGGCATCGGCCGAGTAGGGCAGCGTGCGGTGGAAGTAGCCCGCCTCGGCCACGTCGAAGCCGACCCGTCCGGCCGTGCCGAGCGCGGTCAGCGCGGCACGGACCCGCGCGGGTTCCAGGCCCGCCGCGGCCGCGAGCGCGGCAACGTCGATCGCCGGATCCCACGAGAGCAGTGCGCTGACCAGGTCGGCGTCGTCGAGCACCTCGTCGCTCGACAGCGCCTCGAGCACCGCGCCCTCGCCGGAGAAACCCCGGTGCGGCTCGGGTGACAGGGTCAGCGACAGGCGCAGGGCCGGCAGGCTGAGCTCCCAGGTGCTGGCCACCGGGCCACTGCCGGCGGCGACCGGCGGGCCGTAAACCCGAAGGACGGTGGCGTGGCGCAGCAGCGGTCGCAGCGCGGCCAGGCGCCCCGCGCCGGGCAGGCAGACGGCGCCGGGCACCGGCCGGGACGTGATGCGTAGCGAGCGCCCGGCCGGCACGGCCCACAGCACCGAGCCGTCGGCGGCCGGCAGCCCGTTGAGCAGGGCGCGCGCCTCGGCGATGCCGAGCTCGGCGCGCGGGTCGAAGCGGGAGGTGAGCACCTGCGTCTCGGCGAGGCCGCGCAGCCAGCGCGAGGGCAGCGGCACCTTGCGCTCGACGAGCGGGCCGTCGAACGTCGTGACGGTGAGCTCGTCGGGCCCGACCGCGAGGTGCAGCGGGTCGGCGCGGCCGACACGGCCGAGGGCGCGCCGCAGCGGCTGGTTGACGTCGACGTTGGTGGTGCCGTGGGCGACGATCTCCCCGTCGAGGCCGGCGGGCAGCACGTCGAGGCGGGCGTAGACGCCGCAGCAGCCCGAGAACGACTCGAACCGCAGCCGGTCGGAGCCCGCGGTCACCACCGGGTCGAGGCTCCCCGGGCTCGCCGGGCGGAAGTAGCGGGTGCGGGCGACCTCCGCGACCGCCAGCAGGCCGGCCGCCGCGGCGCCGGTGTCGGTCAGGAACCCGGTGAAGAACCGGGGATGCGGTGCCGGACCGCCGGAGGTCTGCAGACGGAGGCCGTCGTCGAGCGCCGAGGGGCCGAGATACGAGTACGCCGCCGAAACCATGCCGCAGAACATAGAGGCGGGGTCCGACAAATTACAGCGGGATCCACTCCGTCTCGGTGGTGATCTCCCGCAGGAGCTCCGGAATCGGCTCGACGCCGAGGCCCGGTCCGGTGGGGACCGGCAGGTGACCGTCGTCCAGGACGAACGGCGCGGTGAGATCGGTGCGGTAGTAGCGGTCGGACGCGGACGTGTCGCCGGGCAGGGTGAAGCCCGGCAGCGCGGCCAGCGCGACGTTCGCGGCCCGGCCCAGGCCGGTCTCGAGCATCCCGCCGCACCAGACCGGCACGCCGTGCGCGGCGCAGACGTCGTGGATGCGGCGGGCCTCCAGGTAGCCGCCGACCCGGCCGGGCTTCACGTTGACGATCGCCGCCGCGCCGAGCGTGATGGCCGCGGCCGCCGTACGGGCGGAGGTGATCGACTCGTCGAGGCACACCGGGGTGCCGATCCGCCGCGCCAGCTCGGCGTGGCCGAGCAGGTCCTCCTCGTCCAGCGGCTGCTCGATCAGCAGCAGGCCGAACGGGTCGAGCCGGGCGAGGTGCCGCGCGTCCGCCAGGGTGTACGCCGTGTTCGCGTCCACCTGCAGCAGCACGTCGGGGCCGAACCGCTCGCGGACCGCCCGTACCGGCTCGACGTCCCAGCCCGGCTCGATCTTCAGCTTGATCCGCCGGTAGCCGGCGTCGAGGTAGCCGCCGACCGCGTCGAGCAGCTCACCGATCGACGACATGATGCCGACCGAGACGCCGCACGGCACCCGCTCGCGCACGGCGCCGAGCTCGCGGGCCAGCGGGCGGCCCTGCTCGCGCAGCTCGGCGTCGAGCACGGCGGTCTCCAGCGCGGCCTTGGCCATCCGGTGGCCCTTGAACGCGGCGAGCGCGGGCCCCACCGCGTACGCGTCCAGCCGCGGTGCCGCCGCGAGCGCCGGGATCAGGAAGCGGCGCAGCACGTCGGCGGCCGCGTCGGCGTACTCGGACGAGTACCGGGGGCTCGCCATCGCCACGCACTCGCCCCACCCCTCGGCCTCGCCGGTGACCACCCGCAGCAGCAGAATGTCGCGCTCTGTCTCCGTACCGAATGAGGTTCTGAAAGGGGTGACCAGCGGCATGCTGACGCGGCGCAGTTCGATGCCCTCGATCTTCATGGCCGCCGCCCCGCAGGGGCGCGGGTGAGCACATACCAGCCGGCGCGGTCGAAGCCGGCGAACCGCAGCCCGTCGCCGAGCAGGGCGGTCAGCGCGTCGCGGACGGCGACCCGCCACCGACCGGCGACGTCCGCGGCCGCCCGGCGCAGCGCCTCGACGTCCTCGGGCACCGCCACCAGCACGGTCTGCCCGTGCAGCGAGCCCGGCAGGGGTCCGCCGTCGGGCCCGCGGCGCAGCGCGACGGTCGCGGTGTCCGGCCGGGCGTGGCACGGGCGGCCCGCGGGCGCGAGGAGATCCCAGTACACCAGCAGCCGGTCGCTGTCGTCGTCGCCGTTGATCCGGTCGTGCATCGCGCCGTAGAAGTTCGGCAGGTACTCGGCCGGCACCGCGCCGAGCTTCGCCAGGTTGAAGTAGGCGTTGCGGGCGACGAGCGGGTCGAAGGTCCAGCTGATCACGGTGGCGCCCTGCCGCAGCGCCCAGGCGCGCTGGTGCAGCTTGAGGGCGTAGCCGACGCCACGGCCGGCACCGGCGGGGCCGACGCCCGTGATGTGGCTGTGCAGCTCGCGGTTCGCCGGCGCGGAGAAGAACGCGACCGCGGCGCCGACCGGGGTGGCGCCGTCGTAGGCGCCCGCGACGTAGTTGCCGGACTTCGCCAGGGCCCGCAGCAGCTCGGTGGTCAGCAGCGGCCCCTCCGCGTCGCCCTGCCAGATCCCGGCGAGCAGCCGGTCCAGGGCCTCCAGCTCGGCCAGGCCGGACACCGGCCGGACCACCACCCCGGCGGCCCGGGCCGCCGACTCGGCCGCCGCGAACGCCGCGTCGATGACCCCGCTCACGGCCGCGGCACCGCGGCGAAGACGTTCACGAGATCCATGTCAGCACACGTTCCAGGTGGGCGCACCCCCTGATCAGCCGGAGAACCGCTCGCTGCGCGCCATCTCCCGGTACGCGGCCAGCGCCCGGCGGTCCGTGTCCGGCCGGAAGTCGTGCGCGGAGTCCTCCTGGGTGTCGGTGTCGAACCAGACCACGGCGCCGACGGCCGGGGTGTCCTCGACCCAGGACGAGAGCTTCCCGATCCACGCCGCCTTGCTGATGGAACCGCCGTCGACCGCGGCGGTCTCGCTCAGAATGATCGGCTTGCGTTTTCCGTACGCCTCGCAGACGGCGCTGAACAGGGTCCTCGGCGTCTCGGAGTAGAAGTCGTAGCCGGAGACGCCCACCCAGTCGACGTAGGCGTCGCCGGGGTAGTAGCGCTGGAAACGGTTCCAGGACACGTTCGGCGCCGAGTTCCAGTTCGGGCTCCAGACCCAGGCGACGTTGGAGGCGCCCTGCTCGCGGAAGATGCGGTGCATGCGGCGCCACGCCTTGACGTAGCCGGCGGCGTCGCGGTCGTTGTGCGCGCCGTCCCACTCGAACCAGTCGCCGTTCATCTCCCAGCCCCAGCGCAGCAGGATCGGCCGCTTCATCCCGGCCAGTCTGCGGGCGACCCGGGCGATGTTGCGGTCGGACGAGCCGTCGTTGACGGTGGCGTACGGCGCGCCGTGCCAGGAGACCATCAGCGTGCTGGCCCGGTCGACGGCCGGCTCGGACGCGGGGACGTAGCCGTCCCAGGGGTAGAAGACGTGCACGATGCGCTGGTCGCGGCCGAGCTGGCGGCGGCGCAGCGCGAGGCTGTCCGCGAGCGACATGCCGTCCAGCGCGAGGTAGGAGCCGAGCATCGCCCGGCCCGCCTGGAACGGCACGGGTCCGCCGCGCGGCGCCGCCTTCTTGGTGACCGGCGGTGCGGAGACGGAAGGGGCCGCGGCCGTCGGGGCCGGGGCAGCGACGGACGGCGACGGTGGCACCGCGACGACCTGGTCCGGCGCGGCGGGATCCGTGCCGCACCCGGCCAGTAGCGCGAGCACGGCGAGGGCCGGCAGGGCGCGGCGGGGCAGCCGGCGGCCGCCGGGGTACTGGGCGGTCATGCCGGCTCCTTGGTGCGTTGGCGTCGCGTTCGGCCTCCACCTTGCCTCCCGGAGACGCCGCCCAGCGTCGTCCTTTCGCCTTCGTCACGCCGCTGACCAGGCCTTTCGCCGTTCTGAACCGGCGCACCCACGCCCGGCGACGCAGTAACGCGACCGATCCGGCGAACGGGTCATACCCGACGCTTGTCACCACGACGTTACGAAGTCGCCTTTCTTGCCATCAGTCGAAGTTTCCGATGATCTGTTCCACAGACGGCCATCTATGAATAGATTTCACTTCACCCATCCACGAACCTCGTTCCCGACCGGGGCGAGGGAAGGAGTGAAGCGTGCGCCGAACTCGAGCCGCCATCGCACTGGCCGTCACCGCGGCGTGCGCCGTCTGGGCCGCCCCGCCCGCGTCGGCCGCCTATCCGGTACGGGCACCCGCGCCGGACCCGGCGGCCGCGGCCGACCGGCTGGTCGCCGATGCCGCGACCGCGCCGGCGCTGCGGCTGGCACCCGAGGACGAACTGCACCGCACCGGCGTGGTCAACGGCACCCGCGGCCTGCGGTACGTGACCTATTCCCGTACGCACGACGGGCTGCCGGTGGTCGGCGGCGACGTGGTGGTCACGACGGACGCCGCCGGCGCCGTCAAGGGCACCGCCGTCGCGCAGGGCACCACCATCGACGTCGCCACCCGGGCGACGGTCACCGCCGCGTCCGCGCAGCGCACGTCCGCGGCGCTGCTCGCCGAGGTCGACGAGGTCCGGGCGGCCAAGCTGGTCGTGCTCGCCTGGGTCGCCACCCCGCGCCTGGCCTGGGAGACGGTCGTGTCCGGGCGTACGGCCGAC
This sequence comes from Actinoplanes sp. NPDC049668, assembly GCF_044465445.1. Taxonomy (NCBI): domain Bacteria; kingdom Bacillati; phylum Actinomycetota; class Actinomycetes; order Micromonosporales; family Micromonosporaceae; genus Actinoplanes; species Actinoplanes sp. NPDC049668. Next base: position 371,267 of record NZ_JBITLR010000005.1, on the reverse strand, counting down.
AGGAAGCCCAGCGTCCTGCACGTCTTCGTCGACGCGCGGACCGGCTCGGTGCTGGACCGGGTCGACGACGTGCGCGAGGGCACCGGCAACGGCTACTACTACGGCGAGGTCGCGCTGGACACCAGCGGCACCGAGGGCGCGTACTCGATGACCGACACGACCCGGCCCGGCCTCAAGTGCGGCGGTCAGAACGGCGCGGCGTACACCGGCGCGGACGACGCCTGGGGCACGGGCGCGGGCACCAATCTCGAGACGGCGTGTGTCGACGCGCTGTGGGGTGCCCAGCGTCAGGCGGACATGCTCTCCAGCTGGTTCGGCCGCAACGGAATCCTGGGTAACGGGAACACTCCGCCGATCCGGGTCGGGCTGGCCGACGTGAACGCGTACTGGAACGGCACCTACACCAACTTCGGGCACAACCAGGCGAACGACCGCCAGGCCACCCCCGTCGACGTCGTGGCGCACGAGATGGGCCACGCGATCTTCCAGAGCACCCCGGGCGGCGCCGGCAGCGGCAACGAGAACGGCGGCATCAACGAGTCCACCGGTGACATCTTCGGCGCGCTGACCGAGGCGTACGCCAACAGCCCGCTGGACCCGCCCGACTACCAGGTCGGCGAGGAGGTCGACCTGGTCGGCCAGGGCCCGATCCGCCACATGTACAACCCGTCTCTGGCCGGGGACCCGAACTGCTGGTCGACCGCGATCCCGTCGACCGAGGTGCACGCCGCGGCCGGTCCGCTGAACCACTGGTTCTACCTGGCCGCCGAGGGCTCGGCACCCTCCGGTGGCCCGGCCAGCCCGACGTGCAACTCGAGCACGGTGACCGGTATCGGCATCCGCAAGGCCGGCGAGATCTACTACAACGCGCTGCAGGCTAAGACCTCGACCTGGAAGTACGCCAACATCCGCACCGCGACCCTGACCGCGGCGAAGAACCTGTACCCCGGCAGCTGCGCGGAGTTCAACGTGGTCAAGGCCGCCTGGAACGCGATCAGCGTCCCGGCGCAGACCGGCGAGCCCACCTGCAACGTGACCGGCAACGACTTCTCCATCGCGGCCTCACCGGCCGCGGGCGAGGTGCAGGCCGGCGCCGCGCTGACCACGACCGTCGTCACCACGGTCACCGCCGGCGCGGAGCAGACGGTCGCCCTGACCGCGGGCGGCCTGCCGAGCGGGGCGACCGCCACCTTCGAACCGGCCTCCGTGATCTCGGGCTCCTCGGCGGTGCTGACGCTGACCACCAGCGAGACCACCCCGGGCGGCAGCTACCCGATCACCATCACCGGTACGGGCGACGACGTCCACTCGGCCACGTACACGCTGACGGTGGTCGGCGCGCCGGGCTGCACGGCCGGCAACGCCACCCCCGTCGACATCCCCGACGCCGGCGCCGCCGTGACCAGCACCATCGCGATCAACGGCTGCGGGCGCAACGCCTCGGCCGGCACCACCGCCGAGGTGCACATCACCCACACCTACCGCGGTGACCTGGTCATCGACCTGGTCGCACCGGACGGCACCGCGTACCGGCTGAAGAACAGCAGCAGCTCGGACAGCGCCGACAACGTCGACGCGACCTACACGGTCGACGCGTCGGGCGAGGCCGCGGACGGCACCTGGACCCTGCGGGTGCAGGACGTCTACTCGATCGACGTCGGCACCCTGCGCTCCTGGACCCTCACCCTGTAGCGGACGCGGGTACGCGGACGGGCGGTCACCGCCCGTTCGCGTACACCGCGCGGAAGCCGAGATGATCCGAGAGCGCCGTCCAGCGCGACGAGCGCATCAACCGCTCCGTACTGTCGATCTTGCCGCCGTTGACCAGGGTGTTCAGCACGACCGTCTCGAAGGCGGCCGACTCCACCCAGTCGATCACCTTGGTGAAGCCGCACAGCATCGAGGCCTTCGTCTCGTGCAGGAAGTCCTGCAGCACCCGGTCCGACGCGCGCAGCACCGAGCAGCTGCCGAAGTACAGCGTCCGCCCGCCGCACCGCCCCGACATCCAGGCCGCGACCTCGTCCAGCTCGACCGTCTGCTTGCTGGTCAGGCAGAGCTGGGTCGGCTGGCCGTGCAGCGCGAAGAAACCGACCTTGTAGTCCGCGTACTTGCGTGACAGCCAGCTGTCCAGGTAGTAGTGCAGCTCCTCGGTGGTAGCCGTGTCCCGGTGGATGAAGCGGATGCTGCCGAGACGTTCGAGCAGCTCGAGGGTGGGCAGCACGGACCCGCGACTGGTCAGGTCGTCCTCCCACTGGCCCTCGACGCAGAACACTCCCCCCGTCTTGGACACAGGCCCTCCCTCTGCTCGGCGACGAGAGGAAGACGCTAGCCCACCCGGCCCGATCAGATGAGACCACCCGACATAAGGTACATAAGCCTCATAGTACGGATCACAGGTCCTTGGCCATGTTCCGGCCGGTCTCGGCGAAGCCCAGCCGCTCGTAGAGGGCCCGGGCGCCGGTGTTGTGCGCGAAGACGTGCAGACCGATTCTGGTCAGCCCGTTGTCGTGGCACCAGCGCTCGGCCGCCAGCATGATCGCGCGGCCGTGTCCCCGGCGGCGCAGACCGGGTTCGACGGCGACGTTGTAGACGAACGCGGCGTCGCGGGTGACCTTGATCCAGAGGAAACCGACCCGCTGGCCGCCGTCGTAGGCGTACCAGAAGTGGTGGTCAGGGGTGTCGTACTCGCCGGGAAGCAACTGCGCGTAGGTGTCGGCGGCGATCCGGGCCGCCTCCCGCGCCGACTGTCCCGACGCGGCGACGCTCCGCGCGTACTCCCCCTCGGTCTCGACCCGCCACGGCTTGTACTGCTCCTCGGTCATCGGCTCCAGCCGGACATCCGCCATGCCGGACAACCTACCGAGCCGGTCCACGGAGAACCCCTTGCGCCCTTTCCAGACCGCCCGGGCCGCGCTGCTCGCCGCCGCGCAACTGCGATCGCGGCGCCTCCGCGATCGTCTCCACGAGTACGCGTCCGGCTTGGCCGCACACGCCCGGCACCCAGCCGTGTCGACCTGGAGATCCGAAGCCCGCGAGCTGCTCGCCGCCGATCAGACGACGCGCGGGGGCGCCGAGCTGGCGTGGTGCACCGTCACTCCGTCGTAAAGGTAGGCGACACCGCCGGACTCTCGGGCAAGCAACGCCGCCTCGACGCGATCGGCCGTGTTCGTCGTCAGCCGTTGCCGCAGATCCGATCGCGTCGCGAAGGCGAACTCCTCCAGCTCCTCCGACTGCAACAGGATGCGAGACGGATCCTCAAGGACGCCACCGTCGAAGAGGAACCCGAACCAGGCCTTGCGCTGCTCGGTCGGTGGTACCCAGTCCACAACCAGCAACCGGCCCACGGCGAGTTCCAGGCTCAGCTCCTCCGCGACCTCACGGGCGCAGCACAGATGAGGCGGTTCCCCGGCTTCCATGATCCCGCCCGGCACATTCCAGTGATCCCGGTAGTCGGTTTCACCACGAGCACCGCCCCCGAAGGGTCCGTGATCAGTGCGCTCGCCGAGGCGAGGAAGCTCGGCAAGCCGCCGTACCACTGCGCTGGTTCGAGCCGCTCACCCACCCGCCATACGCTACGCGGCGATCCAGAACGCCCCGTATCGACCTGCCGATCGCAGCGAGACGGCGTTTCCGGGTCCGGGGTGCTGGTCAGGCGGCTACCGCGACCGATCCGGTGAGGACTGCCGCCAGGTCCTGGGCGGGCATCGGCCGGTAGAAGTGGTATCCCTGCACCAGTGGGCAGTTCAGCTGGCGCAGCAGGTCGGCCTGGCCGGCGGTCTCCACGCCCTCGGCTACGGTGGTCAGCCGCAGGCTGGCGCCGAGGTCCACGATCGCCCGGGTGAGGGTCAGGTCGTCGGGCCGGAAGCCCGCGTCGCCGCGGTCCGGTGGGATGAACGCACGGTCGATCTTGAGGATGTCGACCGGTAGCTGGCGTAGGTACGACAGGGACGAGTAGCCGGTGCCGAAGTCGTCGATGGCGACCCGGACCCCCCACTCGCGGATCCTGACCAGCCGGGCGACGACCTCGTCCGCCTCGGCCATCGTGGTGGCGACCAGGTCGGTCTCGGTGATCTCCAGGGTCAGCGCCTGCGGTGGCAGGCCGGTGTCGTGCAGCACCTGCAGCACGGTGTCCGGGAATCCGGGGTCGCGCAGCTGCGGGCCGGCCACGTTGACCGAGACCGTGGTGCCGTGGCGTTCGTACCAGGGCCGCGCCTCGGTGCAGGCCCGGCGCAGCACCCAGTCCCCGATGGCGCCGATCAGGCCACTCTGTTCGGCGATCGGGATGAAGGCGTCCGGCGGCACCGGCCGCCCGCCGGGCGGGGTCCAGCGCAGCAGCGCCTCGACTCCGCGAACGGCCCCGGTCGCCAGTTCCACCAGCGGCTGGTAGTGCAGCACGAACTCGTCGTCCTTGAGGGCGCGGCGCAGCCCCGCCACGGTCTGGGCGTAGTCCTGCCGCTCGCTGCGCAGCCGGTCGGTGTAGACCGTGACCTGGTTCTTGCCGGCGCCCTTCGCCGCGTACAGCGCCAGTTCGGCGCCGCGGAGCGCGTCCGCGACGGTGGCCGGCGCCCGTACCGTGTGCAGGCCGACGCTGGTCGTCAGCGACAGCTCCTCCCCGTCGAGCAGGAACGGCTGGCGGATCGCCTCCAGCACCGCGGTGGCCACCCCGACCGTGTGCTCCGGGCTGGCCTCCTCCAGCAGGACGACGAATTCGTCGCCGCCGAGCCGGGCCAGCGTGTCGCCGTCGCCCAGCAGGGTGCCCAGCCGCGCCGCGACCGCGATCAACAGCTCGTCGCCGACCGGGTGGCCGAGCGTCTCGTTGACGTCCTTGAAGCCGTCCAGGTCGAGCAGCAGCAGGCCGTGTGCCCCGCCGGCCCGGCGGGCCAGGGCGCGACCCAGCCGTTCCTGCAGCAGCAGCCGGTTGGCCAGGCCGGTGAGTGGGTCGTGCAGGGTCTGGTGGCTCAGCCGATCCTGCAGCGCGCGCTGCTCCTCGAGTGCCTCGGTGAGGGCCTGGGCCTGGGCCACCAGGTCCACAGCGCGGGCCGTGGCGGTCCGGGCGAGCTGCTGCTGGCGGATCACCAGCAGCGTCGACATGGCGGCGGTGGCGGCCAGCGGAACCAGGATGTCGAGGAGCTCCGCGTTGCCGGCGACGAGCTCGTCGAGCAGGGAGACCGCGGTGACGGCCGGGCCCAGCAGTGCGAGCACGATCTGCACCACGGGCCGCACCTCGACGCCGAACCGCAGCCGCAGCGGGCCGGCCTCGGTCGGGCGCCCGATCGACGGGTGCATGGCCGCGGTGGCGGCGACGACCAGCCCGAGCAGCCAGCAGGCGGTGGAGACCGGGTTGTGCACGACCTGTCCGGTGACGCTGCCGACGCTGTGGGCGAAGTGCACCATGTCGGCCACGGTCAGCAGCGCGACCACGGCGGCGGCCAGCAGGTGCGCCGTCGGAGGCGTGGCACCGGTGAACAGCAGCCGGCCGGCGACCGCGACCACCGCGAGGTCGAAGACGGGGAACGCCATCGCCACGGCCAGCCGGGTCCCGGTCACCGGGCTCCCGTCCAGGAAGCCGTCGATGACCAGGGTCCACATGAGCACCGCCAGCCCACAGGTGACGATGGCGGCGTCGACCATGCCGGTCCGGCGGGCGCGGCGCCCGGCCATCGTCCAGAGCGCGGCGATCAGCAGCGGGTACATGCTGAGATAGATCAGGTCTCCCACCGACCCGAACGGGATCCGCTGCCCGGTGAGCGTGAACTCCACCGACCAGTACACGTTGCCGGCGGTGGCCACGAAGACCGCGGCGACCAGCAACCACCACGGGCGAGCCTGCGCCGGCCGGTGCAGCCGGATGCCGAAGACCACGGCGGCGATCGAGGCCAGCCCGGCGGCGCCGTACAGGGCCTGGGTGGCGCCCCACGGCAGGAGCGGGCCGACCAGCACGACGGCGACCCCGACGGCACTGACGTACCGCCATGCGTGCCGGCGCAGCCGTGACGGCACGGCCGTGGCCGCATTGGTCGACACCATGTCGTCCGCCCTTCCTCAGGTCGACCCCATGGATACGCGACGACGGGTTATCGGCAGGGTGCGAAACGGGGCACTGGCAGGTAGCGGCCCCTGCCGGCGGCGCGACTGTGCAATCATCGGCCTCGATCGCCGTGTCGCCACCGGAGGAGGAGCCATGGTCAAGGTCGTTCACCAGCCGAGAGTCGCCTGGGATGCCGCCCTGGCGTTCGTACGTGCCGCCGCCGGCCCGAACGCCGAGGACTTCGGCGCCCGGCTGGAGAGCCGGCTCGGTGGCGAGCTGCACGAACAGTTCGTCGTGACCCGTCAGCGGCTGCTCCTGGCGCGCGCCGACGGCGACCGGCACACCGCCGATGTCGAGGCCGGACGGTGGCGGGTGCTGCTCGAGGATCTGCTGCGCACCCGGCCGGACCTGACCGGTGCGGTCGCGGAGCTGACGGACCGGCGACCGGGGGTCTAGTCCTCGGCCGCGGCGGCGCGGCGGCGTTCGGCGAGCTGCCATTCGAGCAGGTAGCGGCGGACCTGCTGAGCCTGGTTCTCGGCCAGCGTGTAGGTGATGACCACCTCGGCGTCGTTGCCGTTGGCCTTGTCCGACTCGCGGGTGAGCAGCACGGTGCCGCTCACCGCGAGGATGTCGTCGCCCAGCTCGACCTTCGCGTCCACCGGGTCGCCCTCGGTGAAGTGCTGGTCGGTGATGTAGCAGCGCAGCGCGGCCTCGCTGACGTCCTCGACTTTCGCGGTGCGCCAGCTCCGGTCGCCCTGGAGGCGAAGCTGTGCCGTCTCGCCGCCGCCGCCGCGGAAGAAGGTCCGGCGGGTGACGGGCACGGGGTCGCTCACGACGCGCAGGCGCCAGCGCGTCTTCGAGGAGGCCATCATCTCCGCGCGCACCCGGTAGCGGTGCGGCGGGCGGTTCCAGGCGATGTTGATCACGTCGTCGTCGGCCGGGAGGGCGATCTCCAGCTCCTCCGGCGGGGCGGGCATGACCAGCACGCCGTCCTCGTACTCCTCGACGCGCGACTCCCACTCGACGCCCCGGGTCTCCGGGTTGATCACGGTCGCGACCGTCAGTTGTTCCTTGTCTCGTGGCACCGCACACCTCGCGTCTCAACGTCCGAATGCGGGCGCCCGCCGAGCGAGCCGTCCGCACAGGCTCATATCGTCAAAGCGGGGGTGCCCACCAGGGGTTGCCGGGTGCGACTTATGCCACATTTCATAGCAGCAGGGAGCGGCGCCACAACGCCAGGCCGGGGCCGCCGATCAGGTCGAGGTCCCGCAGGTAGGCGACCACCCGCTCGCCGGCCCAGCGCATCGTCTCGCGGTGGTTCGGGTTGGCCAGCGCCGCCCGGCGGCCGGCCGCCGGGTCGATGCCGACCGACCGGTAGACCGCCGGGGAGACGATCCGGCGGCCGGTCAGGTACGCGGCCCGCGCGATGACGAGGCGGTCGAACGCGAGCCGGCGGGTGCCGGCGGCGCGCACCTGACGGGCCAGCTCCTCGCGGGCGTAGCGGACGTGCCGGGCCTCCTCGATGACGTGGATCCGCGACACCATCCGGACCAGGGGCTGGACCGTCTCGTCGGCGGACGCCTCGCGCTGCAGCGCGTCCAGGATCTCCTCGGCGATCAGGATGGCCGCGTACATCCGCGGGCCGGTCGCGGTCGCCGCGATCCACCGGCCGAGGGCGTCGTCGAAGCCGCCGACCCGGTAGACCGGGCAGTCCAGCTTCTCGATCATGCGGCCGAACATCACCGAGTGGCGGCACTCGTCGGCGATCTCGGTCAGCGCGTACTGCGCGTGCGCGGCGGTCGGGTCCTGGCGGTGATACTCGCGGATCAGCAGCTGCATCAGGATCGTCTCGAACCAGACGCCGAGCGAGGCGATGCTGGCGACCTCGTGGCGGGTCAGCGTGATGCGCTGCTCCTCGGTGAGCGTCTCCCACAGGTCGGTGCCGTAGAGGGTCGAGCGGTGCTGCGGGGTGAACCAGCGGCCCTCGGCCAGCGGCGCGTCCCAGTCGATCTCCACCTGCGGGTCGTACGAGTGCTCGGCCGAGGAGCGCAGCAGCCGGGTCGCGGTCTGTGCCCGTCCGGATTCGACCATGGAAACCCTCCAAGGGTTGACGTTACCGGAAGTAACAGCTACTGCTAGTACTATGAACTCGGTCGATAAGGGCGTCAACCGTCCCGACGGGCGCAGCCGTCGCTGGGCCGACCACCGCGAGCGGCGCCGCCTCGAGCTGATCGAGGCCGTGATGGAGGCGATCCGCGAGCTCGGGCCGGAGTCCGGCATCGACGCCGTCGCCGCGCACGCCGGGGTGAGCAAGCCCGTGCTGTACCGCTACTTCACCGACCGGTCCGGCCTCTGGCAGGCCGTCGGCCGGCACGCGGCCCGGTCGGTGGTCGAGGCCATCGCGCCCGCGGTCTCCGCGGTACGCGAGGAGCGCGCCGTCGTCGCCGCCGCGATCGACGCGTACCTGGCGTTCATCGAGGCCGACCCGCACGTCTACCGCTTCGTGGTGCACCAGCGCGGCGTCGCCCGGGACGCCGACGTGGTCGCCGACGCGATGGGCACGGTGGCGAGCGGGCTGGCCCGGATCCTCGGCGACCGGCTGCGCGCGCTGGGCCTGGACTCCGGTCCGGCGCTGCCCTGGGGGTTCGGTCTGGTCGGCTACGTGCAGACCGCCGGCGACTGGTGGCTGCGCGAGCAGCAGCCGATCAGCCGGTCGGCGCTGGCGGAGTACCTGACGACGTTCCTGTGGGACGGCATCGCGGGCATCCGCCGGGCGGCCGACACGCCGGGCGGCCTGGCCGCGGCGGCCCGGGCGGTGGACCTTCGATGAGCGGCGACGAGGAGGAGTACCGGGGCGAGGCGACGATCGAGGCCGGCGACGTCACCGTCACGGCGCCGGTGCGGCTGTCGGTGCGCTTCGAGCCGGTCGAGGGGCGGTACCGCTGGGCCGGCCGGGCCGCGCCGGACGAGGCGCTCACGGCTGCGCTGCGCGGCGGGACCCGGGAGGCGACCGTGCGGATCGGCGCCGGCCGCGCCCGCGCCCGGCTCGGCGAGCCCGACCCGTGGGGCGGGATACGCCTCACCGGGACCGGCCCTCCCCCGTGGCACGCAGCTCCCGCGGGGTGACGCCGAACCAGCGCCGCACCGCCCGGCTCAGCGCCGACTGCTCGGCCAGCGAGATCATCGCGGTGACCTGGGTGAACGGCAGGTCGGTCTGGGTGATGAGCCGGGCCGCGGTGGCGCGCCGGACGTCGTCGAGGATCGCCTCGAACGTGGTCTGCTCGGCGTCGAGGCGGCGCTGCAGCGTACGGGGATGGGTGCGCAACAGCCGCGCGATCGCGGCGAGGGTGACCGGCGACGAGCCGAGTGCCTGGGTCAGCAGCAGGTGCACGCGGCCCGAGAGCGCGCGGCCCGGCGCCGGGAAGTGGCTGGTGATGTAGGCGAGCGCGACGTCACGCAGCACCTGGTTGCCGCCCGGCACCGCGGTGTCGGCCAGCGCGGCCGGCACCCGCAGCACCGCGTCCGCCCGGCCGAAGCGCACGTCCGCGCCGAAGAAGCCGGTGTAGGTGGCGATCGGGGCGAGCGGCGGGTGCGGCAGGTGCACCGAGCGCAGCCCGTACACCCCGCCGTGCAGCAGCACGATGATCCGGTGGAACAGGCCCAGCCCGAGGTCGGCGACCTGCGGCGGCAGCGGCTCGCCGGTGCCGCGGTACAGCAGCCCGACGACGCCGGCCCGGCCGGCCGGGTCGGGGATCTGCGACACGGTCAGCGCGGGGCTGTGCACGAACAGGAAGCGGTTCGCGGTGTCGAGCGCGTCGCCGAAGGTCGGCGAGTTCTCGATGGCCAGGGCGAGCGGGCCGAGCACCGTCGCGTTCTGCTGCCCGGCCAGCCGCAGGCCCAGGTCGTAGGCGCCGAGCTCGGCCGCCGCGGTCTCCAGCACCCGCCCGGCGGCGGTCGAGCCGATCACCGCGTCGTCGGAGTCCAGCGCGCCCGGCGGGATCCGGAACTGGGCGAGCAGCCCGGCGCCGTCGCCGCCGAGCGAGTCGACGAGCTCCGGCAGCCCGCGCAGGGAGGCGGCGCGGACCAACGAATCCATGAGGCACGGTAGCGGACTGTCGTGCAGAGGTAAATCGTTGTCGCGTCGAAGCAAGTTCACGGGCGGTGCATGCCCGAGACTGGCGGCTATGGCGGAACACTTCGACGTCCTCATCATCGGCGCGGGGCTGTCCGGGATCGGCGCGGCCTGGCGGCTGCGCCGCGAGCGCCCCGGCACCACGTTCGCGATCCTGGAGGCCCGCGACGCGATAGGCGGCACCTGGGACCTGTTCCGCTATCCGGGCGTGCGCTCGGACAGCGACATGTACACCCTCAGCTATCCGTTCCGGCCCTGGCGGGGCCGGGAGCCGCTGGCGCCGGGCGGCGCCATCCGCGAATACATCCGCGACACCGCCGACAAGGGCGGCATCACCCCGCACATCCGCTTCGGCGCGCGGGTGGAGCAGGCCGCCTGGTCCGGCGGCCGTTGGACCGTGCGGCTGGCCGGTGGTGAGACCCTGACCTGCGGATTCCTGTACGCCTGCGCCGGGTACTACGACTACGCCGGCGGCTACCAGCCGGACTTCCCGGGGCTCGCGGACTTCGCGGGGCGGCTCGTGCATCCGCAGTCCTGGCCCGAGGACCTCGACTACGCGGGCAAGCGGGTCGTGGTCATCGGCAGCGGCGCGACCGCCATCACGCTGGTGCCCGCGATGGCCGGGACGGCCGGGCACGTGACGATGCTCCAGCGCTCACCCTCGTATGTGACGGTGCTGCCCGAGCGGGACGTGGTGGCCGACGCCCTGCGCCGCGCGCTACCCGCCCGGGTGGCGTACAAGCTGGCCCGGGCCAAGAACATCCTGCTGACGCAGGGCTTCTACCAGCTCGCCCGGCGCCGCCCCGAGCGCGTCAAGGCGGTGTTGCGCCGCTTCGCCCTGCAGCACCTGCCCGACCCGGCGTACCTCGACGAGCACTTCACCCCGGCGTACCAGCCCTGGGACCAGCGGCTCTGCGTCGCGCCGGGCGGCGACCTGTTCAACGCCGTCAGCGCCGGGACGGCGTCGGTCGTCACCGACCACATCGACCGGTTCGTGCCCGAGGGCATCGTGCTGCGCTCCGGCCGTACGCTGCGGGCCGACGTGGTGGTCTGCGCGACCGGCCTCTCCCTGTTGCCGATCGGCGGGGTGGCGGTGACCGTCGACGGCGAGGAGGTGGATCCGGGCACCCGGGTCGCCTACCGCGGCGTGATGCTCAGCGGGGTGCCGAACTTCGCCTACTGCATCGGCTACACCAACGCCTCGTGGACGCTGCGCGCCGACCTGTCGCACCGCTACGTGCTGCGGCTGCTGGCCCACCTGGAGCGCAACGGCTACGCCAGCGCCACGCCGGTGGAGACGCCCGGCAAGCGGCGGCCGCTGCTCGACCTCACCTCCGGCTACGTGCAGCGGGCCCTGGACCGGTTCCCGAAGCAGGGCGACCGGGACCCGTGGACCGTGCGGCAGAACTACCTGCTCGACGTGCTCACCACCCCGCGCGCCGACCTGCGGCGGGACATGACGTTCACGCGGCGCGACGCGCCCGTACTGGAGGAGATCCGATGACGCGACTGAGCCCGTACCGTTTCGCCGGCCGCACGGCCGTGGTCACCGGTGCCGCGAGCGGCATCGGCGAGCACGTCGCGCACGGGCTCGCGGCCCGCGGCAGCGACCTGGTCCTGGTGGACCGCGACGCGCTGGGCCTGGACGCGGTCGCGGAGCGGATCCGCGCCGCGCACGCCGGGGTGGCGGTGGAGACCCTGGTCGCGGACCTGGCCGACCGGGCGGCGGTGATCCGCACTGCCGAGGGGATCCGGGACCGGCACCCGGCGATCGGCCTGCTGGTCAACAACGCCGGCGTCGCCCTCGGCGGCCGCTTCGACCAGGTGAGCCTGGCGGAGTTCGAGTGGGTGATGGCGGTCAACTTCACCGCGCCGGTGCTGCTCATCCATCACCTGCTGCCGGCGTTGACCGCCGAGCCCGGCGGCCACCTGGTGAACGTCTCCAGCCTGTACGGGCTGATCGCGCCGCCCGGGCAGTCGGCGTACAGCTCGAGCAAGTTCGCGCTGCGCGGGCTCAGCGAGGTGCTGCGCGGCGAGCTGCTGGAGTCGGGCGTCGGCGTGACCACGGTGCATCCCGGCGGGATCCGTACCCGGATCGCGCAGAGCGCGCGGATCGGCGAGGGCGTGCCGCCCGACCAGGTCGAGCAGCAGCAGCGCGCGTTCGACGCGCTGCTGACCTATCCGCCGGAGAAGGCCGCGGCCGAGATCATCGACGGGGTCGAGCGGCGCCGCGGCCGGGTCCTGATCGCGGCCACCGCCAAGCTCCCCGACCTGCTGGCCCGGCTGCTGCCGATCGGGCACATGAGGTTGATCAACGCGCTGACCGCGGCCGCCGGCCGCGGCGCCCGGGCGGGGGCGACGAGGTGATCAGGAAGCTGCCGGTCGGCGGGCTGCGGATCCGGGTCCGCGAGAGCGGCGACCCGGCGCACCCGCCGCTGCTCCTGCTGCACGGCATCGGCCGCAGCCTGGAGGACTGGGACCCGCAGCACGAGCGGCTCTCGGACTCCTACCGGGTGATCTCGGTCGACCTGAGCGGGTACGGCATGTCGACGGCGCCGCCGGGCCCCATCAGCCTGGCCTCGCTGGCGGACACGGTCGCCGCGACGCTCGACGCCGTCGGCGAGGACCGCCCGCTGCACGTGATGGGCAATTCCCTCGGCGGCGCGGTCGCCATGAAACTGCTCGCGACGACGCCGTCACGGGTGGCGACATTGACGCTGCTGAACAGCGCCGGTTTCGGCAAGGAAGTGACCCTGGCGCTGCGCATTCTCGCCATTCCCGGGCTGGGAAAGCCATTGCTGCGCCGCATCGACCCGAAGGCCGCCCGGCGGATCGAACGCAGCCTGTTCCACGACCGGGCGCACGTCACCGACGAGCGGGTCGAGTTCGCCGTTCGGGTGGCCGCGCGCCCCGACAACGCGCGGGTCTACCTGGCGACCGCGCGGGAGCTCGGCACGTTCCGCGGCGTCCGCGCACCGTGGCGGGAGACCCTGTTGGCCCAGGTCGCCGCCCATCCCAGGCCGACGCTGATCGTCTGGGGCGACCGCGACCGGATCCTGCCGGCGATCCATCTGGCGGCCGCGCGGGCGGCGTTTCCGCACGCGCGGAGCCACCTGTTCACCGACACCGGCCACATGCCGCAGATCGAGCGCGCCGACGAATTCGCGGTCCTGGCCCGCATGTTCCTGACCGCCAATTCCCCGGCAATCTGACGGAGGGTCATCGGATGATTTCGTAGAGCATTTGGCAATTGGCGCAGGCAACCTATGATGCGACTTATTCGTACTCATAGGTGACCGCCCTACGTGAGGACCGCGCCTTTGCTCTCCCGCATCGTCACGATGTTGCTGCTCCTGCCGCCGGCCTTCGCCGGGCTCGCGACCGGCACCGGCACGCCGGCGCACGCCATCGCCGGCGGGCAGGACGTCATCAGCGGGCGGTACGGCTTCGCGGTCAAGCTCACGATGACCGGGCTGCCGAAGGCCGGCGGCGGGCGCCGCGACAGCTCCTGCTCCGGCGCGCTCATCGCGCCGCGTTGGGTGATCACCGCGGGGCACTGCTTCAAGACGGCGAAGGGCACCCGGGTGTCGCGCCCGGTGGCCCGGCTGACCACCGCGACGGTCGGCCGCACCGACCTCACCGGCAAGGCCGGCCACCAGGTCAAGGTCGTCGAGGTGCACCAGTCGCCGACCACCGACGTCGCGCTGGCCAAGCTCGCCGGGCCGGTCGACGACGTGACGCCGGTGGTGCTGAGCCGCAAGGCGCCCAAGGTCGGCGCGATCGTGCGGCTGGCCGGGTTCGGCCTGACCGAGGACGGCGACGAGTCGACGCTGGTGACCCGGCTGCAGACAGGCCAGTTCGAGGTGGTCTCGCGGACCCGCGCCTACCTCGGCACGACCGGCCACGCCCCGCGCGCGTCCACCAGCCCGTGCTCGCACGACTCCGGCGGGCCGTACTTCACCCAGCGCGCCGACGGGCGGGCGGTGCTGGTGTCGGTGGTCAGCCACGGGCCGTCGTGCCCGCATTCGAAGGTCGACCTGAGCGGGCGGATCGACACCATCCACGGCTGGATCACCGGGATCGCCGGCGAGCCGGCCCCGGCGGCCACCACCAAGGCGCCGTCGAAGCCCGCCCGGTCGCCGGCCACCAAGGCGCCGCCCGGCCCGGAGCAGCGGCTCGTCAGCGGGCCGCCCGGTGCCGGCGACACCGTGCCGCGGACCGCCACCGTCTCCCTGGTCGTGCTGGCCTTCGGCGGCGTGGTCGCGGCCGTGCTGGGCACCCGGGCCCGCCGCCGCACCCGCCGCCGGGCGGCCATCCGCCGGCACCGCCGCGGGTGACCGCGCCGTGCCGCAGCCAACAGTCGGCGTGCCCCCTGCGGCATCGCAGGCCGGGCCACCTACAGTGATCCGGTGTCAACCTGGCCGACGAGCGAAGCCCACCACCGCTGGCTGGACCAGCACACCCGCGACCTGCTGGCCTTCGGCCGCCGGACCGCCGACCCCGAGGGCGGCGCCCGCTGGCTCGGCGCCGACGGCCTGCCCGACCCCGAGCGGCCGACCTCCACGCTGATCAGCAGCAGGATGGCCCACGTGTACGGCATCGGCACCCTGCTCGGCGTGCCCGGTTCGGCGCCGATCGCGCTGAGCGCCCTACAGGGGCTGACCGAACGCCTGCGCGACCCGGAGCACGGCGGCTGGTTCACCTCGACCGAGGATCACACGGTCAAATCCTGCTACGACCACGCGTTCGTGCTGCTGGCCGCGGCGACGACCGCGGCGGCCGGGCTGCCCTGGTCGGCCGAGCTGTTCGCCGAGGCCGAGCTGGTCTTCCTGCGGCGGTTCTGGGACAACGACGCCGGCCGCTGCGTCGACAGCTGGAACGGGGACTTCACCAAGCTGGACGAGTACCGCGGCCTGAACGGCAACATGCACGCGGTCGAGGCGATGCTGACGGCCGCCGGGGTCACCGGCGACGAGGAGTGGCTGAACCGGGCGGTCCGCGTCTGCTGGTTCGTGGCCAAGACCGCCGAGGCGCACGACTGGCGGATCCCCGAGCACTACGACCAGCGCTGGCAGCCGCTGCCGGAGTTCAACCTCGAGCAGCAGGCCGACCCGTTCAAGCCGTACGGCGCGACGATCGGCCACGGCCTGGAGTGGGCGCGGCTGTTCCTGCACGCCGAGGCCGCGCGGCCGGCCGGCTCGGCCCGCTGGCTCGCGGAGGCCGCGACCGAGCTCTTCGACCGCGCGGTCCGCGACGGCTGGGCGGTCGACGGCAGGCCCGGGTTCGTGTACACCACCGACTGGTCCGGCACCCCGGTGGTGGCCGACCGGATGCACTGGGTGGCGGCCGAGGGGATCAGCGCGGCGGCGGCCCTGTACCGCCGCTTCGGCAAGGAGCAGTACGCGACCTGGTACCGCACCTGGTGGGACTACAGCGCGACGTACCTGCTGGATCACGAGCGGGGTTCGTGGTTCCACCAGCTCACCGCCGAGAACGAGCCGACGGACACGGTGTGGCCGGGCAAGCCGGACCTGTACCACGCGCTGCAGGCGACCCTGACGGCCCGGCTCCCGCTCTATCCGATGCTCGCGCCGGCGGTCGCCGCGACCCTCGGCTGAGCGGCGGCCCGGCCAAGGGCCGGGCCGCCGCGAGGGTGTTGTTCAGACGCCGGCGAGGTTGCGCGACGACGGGCGCAGGTAGACCGCCCAGGTGACCAGCACGCACAGCGCGTAGAAGGCGATGAAGGCGAGGTAGGCCGCGTCCGCGGTCTTGTAGGTCAGGAACGACTGGCGGAAGGCCAGGTTGACCAGGACGCCGCCGAACGCGCCGACGGCGCCGGCGATGCCGATCACCGCGCCGGAGAGCCGGCGGGCCTCGTGCTCCTCGCCCGGGTTCTTCAGCGAGAAGATCCGGGGGATCATCTTGTACGTCGAGCCGTTGCCGATGCCGCTGAAGACGAACAGGGCGATGAAGCCGACCAGGTACAGCGGCAGCGAGCGCTGCTGCGAGGCCAGCAGCACGATGCTCGCGCCGGCCGCCATCGCCACGAAGTTCCAGAACGTCACCCGGGCGCCGCCGAGCTTGTCCGCCAGCGCGCCGCCGACCGGGCGGATCAGCGAGCCCAGCAGCGGGCCCAGGAACGTCAGGTACGCGGCCTTCACCGGGGTGCTGAAGTCCGTCGCGAACTGGACCTGGAGCACCTGGCCGAAGGCGAAACCGAAGCCGATGAACGAGCCGAACGTGCCGATGTAGAGGAACGACATGATCCAGGTGTGCGGCTCCCGGACGGCGTCGCGCATCCCGCGCTTCTCGTTGCGAGCCTGCGTCAGGTTGTCCATGTACAGGGCGGAGCCGACCGCCGCGATCACGATGAACGGGATGTAGATGCCCGCCACCAGGCCCGGGTGCCCGGCGCCGAAGAACGCCAGGACGAAGAGGCCGACCAGCTGCACGGCCGCGACGCCGAGGTTGCCACCGCCGGCGTTGATGCCCAGCGCCCAGCCCTTGAGCCGGTCCGGGTAGAACGCGTTGATGTTCGCCATCGAGGAGGCGAAGTTGCCGCCGCCGACACCCGCGACGGCCGCGAGCACGATCAGCGTGGTGTAGGAGACGCCCGGCTCGATCAGGAACGCGGCCAGGACCGCCGGGATGAGCAGCAGCGACGCGCTGATGATGGTCCAGTTCCGGCCGCCGAAGCGGGCGACGGCGAACGTGTACGGGATCCGCAGCGCCGCGCCGACCAGCGCGGGCACGGCGGTGAGCAGGAACTTGCCGGCCGGGTCGATGCCGTACGCGGGGCCGAGGAAGAGCACGAGCACGGACCACATCGTCCAGACGGAGAAGCCGATGTGCTCGGAGAAGATCGAGAAGATCAGGTTGCGTTTGGCGATCCGGGCGCCGCCGGCCTCCCAGAACGCGGGGTCCTCCGGGCGCCAGTCGTCGATCCAATGCCCTCGCACGGTGCGCGCGGCGGGGCGTTCCAGGGTGGTGGCGCTCATGAGGAAACCTCCGAGGATGCGCGGGTGGTGACTACGAGGTGGTTGTCGTCGTCGACGTCGACGTCGTAGACGGTCAGGTCGGGCAGGCCGCTCAGGGAGCAGCCGGTGCTCAGGTCGAAGGCGTTCAGGTGCAGCGGGCAGACGACGACCTTCAGGTCGATCTGCCCGTCCGCGAGGGGGCCGCCGCGGTGCGGGCAGACCGCCTGCAGGGCGCGCAGCGAGCCGTCGCGCAACCGGAAGACGGCGACCATCTCGCCGTCGACGGCGTAGGTCCGGCCCTCACCGAGAGGAATCTCGTCAAGGTGCCCGAGGCGCGTCACGCGACGACCTCGGAGACCCGGACCGGGACCTGCGGCAGCACGACCAGCGGCAGCGAGGTGCGGAACTGGCCGGGCGTGACCGGCTCGGCCCGTTCCTTCCAGGGGTCGCGGTACGACCCGACGGAGGCCTCCATCGCGGCGTCCAGGTCGGCGGCGATGCCGTCGCTGTCGTCGACGACGATCGCCTTGACCCGGTCGATGCCGATCCGCGGCACGAACGAGTAGGTGCGCTCGAGCCAGTTGGCGTTCTCGCGGTAGTACTGCAGGAAGCGGCCGGTGAGCGTGACGACCTCGTCCGGGGTGTCCACCGTGGCGAGCAGGTCGCCCTTGCGGATGTGCGCGCCGGCCGCGCCGCCGACGTAGATCTCCCAGCGGCCGCCGTCGATGGCGACGACGCCCAGGTCCTTCACGTACGCCTCGGCGCAGTTGCGCGGGCAGCCGGTGACGGCGAGCTTCATCTTGCCGGGGCCCTCGATGCCCTGGAAGCGCTCCTCGAGGGCGATGCCCAGCGCGGTGGAGTCGCCGACGCCGAAGCGGCAGTAGTCCGAGCCGACGCAGGTCTTCACGGTCCGGAAGCTCTTGGCGTACGCGTACCCGGACGGCATGTCCAGGTCGGCCCAGATCTTCGGCAGCGTCTCCTTCGGGATCCCGAGCAGGTCGATGCGCTGCCCGCCGGTCAGCTTCACCATCGGTACGGCGTACTTCTCGGCCACCTCGGCGATCCGCCGCAGCTGCGCCGGGGTGGTGACGCCGCCCTTCATCTGCGGAACCACGGAGAACGTGCCGTCGCGCTGGATGTTGGCGTGCACCCGGTCGTTGATGAACCGCGAGTCGCGCTCGTCGACGTACTCCTCGCCCCACATCATCTTCAGCAGCGAGGCGAGCCCCATCTTGCTCTTGGCGTCCTCGGCGCCGTGCGGCACCAGCTTCGCGAAGACCGACGAGACCGAGCGCAGGCCGTGCTCCCGGATGGCGGTCATCAACTCCTGCTTGGGCATCGGCACGCCGGGCACGTACCAGCTCGCCGCGGGGTCCTCCTCGACCTCGCCGCCGGCCGCCCATTCGACGATCCGCTGCACCAGGGGCTTGCAGGTGCCGCAGCCCTTGCCGGCCCGGGTCTTGTCCATCACGCCGTTGACGGTCTTGCAGCCGGCGTCGACCACGCCGCAGATCGCGCCCTTGCTGACGCCGTTGCAGTTGCAGACCTGCGCGTCGTCCGGCATGTCCTCGGGCTTGACCTCGCCGGCCGGGCCGCCGAGGTCGAACATCAGCTCGGCCCGCTCGTCCGGCAGCGCCATCCCCCGGTCGAAGGCCTGGATCAGCGCGGCCGCCTTGCGGTTGTCGCCGACCAGGGTGGCGCCGACCAGCACGCCGTCGCGGATGATGACCTGCTTGTAGATGCCCTTCCGCGGCTCGCTGTAGACGATCACCTCGTCGTCGGGGCCCTCCGGCTCCTTGAGGCCCATCGCGGCGACGTCGATGCCGGCGACCTTGAGCTTGGTGGACAGCTTCGAGCCGGTGTACGCGGCCACGGCGTTGCGGCCGGTGACGTGGTCGGCAAGCACCTTCGCCTGGTCCCACAGCGGTGCGACCAGGCCGTACAGCTCGCCGCGGTGCTGTGCGCACTCGCCGACGACGTAGATGTCGTCCTCGCCGTCCGCGCGCATCTGGTCGTCGACGACGATGCCGCGCTCGACGGTCAGGCCGCTGTCGGCGGCGACCTGGGTGTTCGGCCGGATGCCGGCGGCGACCACCACCACGTCGCAGTCGATGACGGTGCCGTCGGCGAGCTTGACCCCGGTGACCCGGTCCTTGCCGAGGATCTCGGTGGTCATCGCGTCGACGATGACGTCGACGCCGAGCTTGCCCTCGACGCTGGCCTTGAGCATCGCGCCGGCCCGCTCGTCGAGCTGCATGTTCATCAGGTGGCCCATGGCGTGTAGCAGGGTCACGTGGCTGACGTGGTTCTGCAGGCCGCGCGCCGCCTCCAGGCCGAGCAGGCCGCCGCCGATCACGACCGCCCGCTCGTGGTCCCGGGCGTACCGGATCATGCCGCGGGTGTCGTCCAACGTGCGGAAGGCGAAGACGCCCTGGTGGAAGCCGCGCTTCGGGTTGTGGATGCCCTTGATCGGCGGGGTCCACGAGCTGCTGCCGGTCGCGATGATCAGCTTGTCGTACGGGGTACGCGTGCCGTCGGTCGCGATCACCGCCTTGCGCCGGCGGTCGATCTTCTCGATCCGGGTGCCGGTGTGCAGCGTGATGTCGTTGTCGGCGTACCAGCTCAGGTCGTTCAGGAAGATCCCGGCCTCGTCCTCCACCCCGGCGAGCAGGTTGGAGAGCATGATCCGGTTGTAGTTGCCGTACGGCTCGTCGCCGAACATGGTGATCTCGAAGCGGTCCGCGCCGCCGCGGGCGAGGATCTCCTCGACCGTGCGGGCGCCCGCCATGCCGTTGCCGATGACCACGAGTCGTTCCATCAGAGCTCCACCGGCCTCGGGTCGCGCGGGTGTCGGGGTGTGGAATGCACCTGGGTGGTCCCTTCTCGATCGGGGGCTGGGCAGATGGCGACCGCGCACGCCTTGAAGGCGGGCATCTTGGAGTGCCGGTCGAGCGCCGGGTCGGTGAGCAGGTTGACGGCCTGGTCGCCGCCCCAGTGGAACGGCGCGAAGACGGTGTCGGCCCGGATGCCCGGGTTGAACCGGGCCCGGAACACCGCCTTGCCGCGGCGGGTGCGCAGCTCGACCATGTCGCTGTCGGCGACGCCGAGCCGCCGGCCCAGGTCGGGGTGCAGCTCGACGCGCGGCTCGGGCAGCGAGACGGTCAGCGCGCCGACCCGGCGGGTCTGGTTGCCGCTCTGGTACTGCTGCATGTTGCGGCCGGTCGTCAGCACGTACGGGAATTCGTCGTCGGGCAGCTCGTGCGGGTCGCGGTGCTCGACCCGGATGAACCGGGCCCGGCCGTCCGGGGTCGGGAAGCTCTCGGCGAACAGCCGCGGCGTGCCGGGGTGGTCCTCGGCCGGGCACGGCCAGAACACGCCCTGCTCGGCCTCGATGCGCTCGTAGGTGATGCCGGCGTAGTCGGCGATGCCGCCGGCGCTGGCCCGGCGCAGCTCGTCGAAGACGGTCCGCGGGTCGTCGCTGAAGAACCGCCCGCGCCCGAGCCGCTCGGCGAGCCCGGCCAGGAACTGCAGGTCGGTGCGGACGTCCGGCGGCGGCGGGAGCGCCATCTTGCGGCGGATGACCCGGCCCTCGAGGTTGGTCATCGTGCCCTCCTCCTCGGCGAACTGCGCGGTCGGCAGCACGACGTCGGCGAGCGCGGCGGTCTCGGAGAGGAAGATGTCGGAGACGACCAGCAGGTCGAGGGCGCCCAGCCGGTCGATGACGTGCCCGGCGTGCGGCGCGGAGACGGCCATGTTGCTGGCCAGCACCAGCAGCACCCGGACCCCGCCGTCGGTCCCGAGGCGGTCGAGCATCTCGTACGCGGAGACGCCGGGCCGCGGCAGCTCGTCGGGGTCGACGCCCCAGACCGCGGCGACGTGCGCCCGCGCGGCCGGGTCGTCGAGGCGCCGGTAGCCGGGCAGCTGGTCGGCCTTCTGCCCGTGCTCGCGCCCGCCCTGCCCGTTGCCCTGGCCGGTGATGGTGCCGTAGCCGGAGTTCGGCCGCCCGACCAGGCCGAGCGCGAGCGCGAGGTTCAGGTAGGCCTGCGCCGTGTCGGTGCCGTTGCTGTGCTGCTCGGCGCCGCGGGCCGTGAGGATCATCGACGGGCGCTCGGTGGCGAGCAGCCGGACGGTCTCGCGCAGGTCCGCCTCGCTGACGCCGGTCATCCGCTCGACCCGCTCGGGCCAGTAGGAGGCGACCGCCGCGCGGACGGCGTCGAAGCCGGTGGTCCGGTCCCGGATGTACTCCTCGTCGAGCAGCCCCTCCCGGATCGCGATGTGCAGCAGCCCGTTGGCCAGCGCCAGGTCCGTGCCGGGCAGCGGCTGCAGATGCCGGTACGCGCCCGCCGCGGTCGCCGTGCGCCGGGGGTCGACCACGATGTGCCGGGCCCCCTCGGCCCGGCCGGCGTCGAGGTACTGCATGGACGGCGGCATCGCGTCGGCCGGGTTGGCGCCGACCAGCAGCACGGTCCGCGCGCCGGCCACGTCTTCGAGGGGGAACGGCAGGCCGCGGTCGATGCCGAGCGAGCGGTTGCCGGCGGTGGCGGCCGACGACATGCAGAACCGGCCGTTGTAGTCGATCGACGCGGACCCCAGCGCCACCCGGACGAACTTGCCGAGCGTGTACGCCTTCTCGTTGGTCAGGCCGCCGCCGCCGAACGCGCCGACGCTGTCCGGGCCGTACTCCGCCTGGCTGCGCCGGATCGCCGCGACGATGCGCTCGTACGCCTCGTCCCAGGTCGCCTCGCGCAGCGGGCTGGTGCGGTCCGCCGGGTCCTTGCGTACCAGCGGGGTGAGCAGCCGGTCGGTGTGGTCGAGCAGCTCGGCCGCGGTCCAGCCCTTGGCGCACAGGCCGCCCCGGTTGACCGGGAACTCGGTCGGTTCGAGCCGCACCCGTGGGATCTCGGGCGTCAGCGCGATGCCGCACTGCAGCGCGCAGTACGGGCAATGCGTTTCGGTCGCCGTCATGCGGATGATGTTCGTCGTTCACCGTTACCGCACCGGACCGTCGCGATTGCCGCGGCGTACGGAAATCCCTACAAGCGGCTCGGCACCGATGTGAGGTGCTCGTAACGGGCGAGTACGAGATCGACCACCGCCGGATCGGCGCAGAGCGGCGGCGTCACCGCGTCGGCGCCGGCGGAGTGCAGCGCGCGGTAGAACAGGCCCTCGGCCAGCAGGTACGCCGCGACGGTTATCCGCCCCGCGCCCCGCGCCCGGAGGTCGGCGACCACGTCGGGCACCCGCAGCTCGGCGCCGGAGGCGTACGCCACGTGCGCGTTGAGCTGCGCGGCGACGTCGGCGATGTCGGCCCGCCAGCCCGGGTCCGACGAGCCCGCCGCGGCCAGCACCACCGCGTCGGATGCCCCGATGTGCCGGCGCAGGCTCTCCACCAGCACCGGATCCGGGCCGAGCGGGGCGGTGGCGACCGCGCCGGCGCCGGCGACGGCCTCGGCGATGTCCACGCGTACGTGGTAGCCGGACGACAGCAGCAGCGGCACGACCACGGCGTCCAGGCCCTGGATCGCCGCGCCGACGCGGGGGTGCTGCACGTCGGCGAAGGCGAGCCGGACGTCCACGTCCGGGCGCCGGCAGGCGACCCGGTCGACCAGGTCACGGATCTGCGCCTGGCCGGCGGCGGACCGGGTGCCGTGCGCGACCGCCAGCAGCACCGGCGGGCGACTCACGTGGCAACCTCGTCGACGCGCAGGCGGTAGCCGCGCTTGATGACCGTCTCGATGTGGCCGGCGGAGCCGAGCGCGGTGCGCAGCCGGGCGATCGCGACGTCGACGGCGTGCCCGTCGTTGCCCCGCGGCAGGGAGCCGGCCAGCCGGTCCTTGGCGACGACGGCGCCCGGCCGGGCCGCGAGGGTGCCGAGTATCGCCATCGCGGCCGGCGCGAGCGTCTGCAGCCGGCCGTCGATGAGCACGGCGTGGCCGCGGATCTCGAGGACCGTGCCGGCGACCGTGAGCTTCGCGGCGCGCCGCGGCAGCTCGTCGGTGACGACCTTGACCAGGGCGCCCAGCCGGGAGCGGTGCGGCGTCACCACCGGGACGTCCTGTTCGACCAGCGAGGCGGCGGTGACCGGGCCGACGCAGGCGGCCATCGTGCCGGTGCGGAACCGGTCGAGGACGTCCGGGGCGTCGTCGCCGGCGATCTCCAGCAGCGCCTGCACGGCGGGTGCGCTGGTGAACGTGACGGCGTCGACCTGGCCGGCCGCGAGCTGGCCGACGAGCCGCCGTACGGGCGCGAGGTCCGGCGGCAGCGTCCAGCGGTACACCGGCACCTCCACGACGGCGGCGCCGGCCGCCCGCAGGCCGGCGACGAACTCCGCCTGCGGCCCGCCGTGCAGCTGCACCGCGATGCGCCGCCCGGCGATGCCCTGCGCGAGCAGCCGCTCGAGGATCTCCTCGCACGACTCGCTCGCCGCGGACCAGTCCTCGGTCAGCTCGGCGGCCCGGATCGCGCCGCAGGGCTTGGCGCCGCGGGCGACGAGGCGGGCCCGGCTGAGCGCGGCCCGCAGGGTGTCGCCCATCCCCCAGCCCTCGGCGGCCTCGAGCCAGCCCCGGAAGCCGATCCCGGTGGTGGCGACCACGATGTCGGGCGCGAGGCCGACGCAGGCCTCGGTCGCGGCGTGCAGCGCCTGGTCGTCGCCGAGCGGAACGATCGTGATCGCGGGCGCGATCACGACCTTCGCGCCGCGCCGCTGGAACAGGGCCGCGAGCTCGTCGCGGCGCCGCTCCGCGGTGACCGCGACGGTGTAGCCGGCGAGCGGCGCAGCGGAGGTATCAGGGGCGGGAGCGCTCGCAGGCGTCACCGGCCCGGTCAGGTCGGCCATGCGGTGAGCGTGCCTACCAGCCATTACCTGCGCGCGTTGGAAATGTTTCGGTCGTGAAAACCGCGTCTCACATCGGCGACCAAGATCCGGTGAGGTCGCCCGGCGGCGCCCCGGCCCCGTCCGGCCCGGGGCGCCGGACGGCTCAGTCCTCGTAGATGTCGAACGTCACGACGGGGCGGGCGCCCAGGTCGTAGTCGACGGTGCAGCGCAGGTCCGACGGCGCCCAGCAGTTGACCTCGGTGTCGTCCATCCACGGGTTCTTCCAGGCGAGCTTCACCTGGCCGGAGGTCGTCGAGAAGACGATGGTGGCCGCGGTGCCGCCCTGGTCCGTGCTCGACGTCGAGCCGAACCGGACCACCTTGAGCGCCCTGATGGTCTTCGGCTTGGTCATCCACCAGCCCTCGGTGACCCTGGTCTGGCCGGGAACCAGGTTGAGCTGCCGCATGGTGTGGTTCTTGAAGATCGCGTAGACCTTGCGGTCGCCGGGCGCCCGCACCGTCGCGTCGGGCGCGGCCTGTGCGACGCCCTGGATTCCACCGGCGAGGGCGGCCGCGGTCAGCGCGACGGCGCTCGCGGCACGCGCCAGCGAGCTGCGGTAACGAGAAAAGCTCATGGGCGATCGTCCTCCTGAATCGGGGATTCGGCCTAATCGGCCTTCGCCAGTATTGCGGAATTCACGCACGCCATCTTCAAAACCGAGAGATATCGATATTCGTAACCGATTCGCATTCGCATTCGCATTTAGATAAACGCCGAGTGGCGGTCGGCACCGTATCGTGTACATTGACTACCATCTATACAGAAGTCGGAGGTTCACGATGCGCCGAATGATCGCCTTCTCGGGCGCGCTGATCACCATGACGCTCGGCATCGGCTCGGGTGCCGCCGCGCTCGAACCGGATCTGAACAACCCGCAGGTGGTGGCGACGAGGCTGACCGTGCCGTGGGGCCTCGGTTTCCTGCCCGACGGCAGCGCCCTCGTGGCGGAACGCAACAGCGCCCGCGTCCTGCAGCTGCGCCCGGGCGCCGCCCCGGTCACCGTCGCCACCGTCAACGGCGTCGCACCGGCCGGCGAGGCCGGCCTGCTCGGCCTGGCGGTGTCCCCCACGTATGCGCAGGACCGGTACGTCTACGTCTACTTCACCGCCGCGACGGACAACCGGATCGCCCGCTTCCGCCTGGACGCGCCGCAGAACCAGGCGGTGATCCTCAGCGGGCTGGCCAAGGCGAGCATCCACGACGGCGGGCGCATCGCGTTCGGCCCGGACGGCATGCTCTACGCGGGCGTCGGCGACGCCGGCAACACGGCGAGCGCCCAGAACCAGCGCAGCCGCAACGGCAAGATCCTGCGGATGCGCCCCGACGGCGGCGTACCCGCGTCCGGCAACCCGTTCCCCGGGTCCCTCGTGTACAGCCTGGGCCACCGCAACGTGCAGGGCCTGGCCTGGGACGCGCAGGGCCGGATGTACGCCTCGGAGTTCGGCCAGAACACCTGGGACGAGGTCAACCACATCGTGGCCGGCGGCAACTACGGGTGGCCCACCGTCGAGGGCCGGGCCGGCGACGCCCGGTTCCGCGACCCGATCGTCGTGTGGACCACGGCCGAGGCGTCACCCAGCGGCGCGACCATCGACGGCACGACTCTCTACGTCGCCGCGCTGCGCGGCCAGCGGCTGTGGTCGGTCCCGCTGGACGGCGCCGGCGGGGCCGGCACCCCGGTCGCGCTGCTGCAGGGCCGGTACGGGCGGCTGCGCACCGCGGAACGGGCGCCCGACGGGTCGCTGTGGATCACCACCAGCAATCGCGACGGCCGCGGCAGCCCGGCCGCCGACGACGACCGGGTGATCCGCTTCCCGGCCCGGGCCCTGTCCGGCGATCGCAACGCATGTGGCAGGTGTGAGTCTCGGTGACTCGAGGGTTTGCCTTGCCGACCCCTCGCACCACGGCCCAGGTTTGGCCCGGCGAATCGCGGGCAGCACAGTCCTAACCAACGAAAGGGGCTGACCATGGGTCTCCTCGACAAGGTAAAGGACCTGGCCCACAAGCACGACGACAAGGTCGACCAAGGCCTGGAGAAGGCCGGCGATCAAATCAACACGCGGACCGGCGGCAAATTCGAACAACACGTCGACAAGGGCGTGGACGAGGCGCAGCGGCGCACGGGATCCGGCGACACCGTTCAGTAGCACCGGCGCATCGGTGCCGGAACACGAACGGGTTATCGGCACCGGTGCGACCAACCACGGGGGTGGCTTAGCGTCATGGCGGAATCCGGCAAGGGTAGGGTCGCGCGTCACACGCTGGTCGTGATCGGCCTTCTGCTCGCCACAATCACGGTCCTGTTCCTGGGTTACGAGACCCGCAGGGTATTGACCTGGATCGCCATAGCGGGTTTCTTCGCGGTGGCGCTGCACCCGGCCGTCACCTGGATGACCCGCAAGGTGAGGTTCTGCAAGCGCTGGTTGGCGACACTGCTCGTCTTCCTGGCGACGTTCGCGGTGCTGGGAGGCCTGGTCACGCTCTTCGTCCTGCCGCTGGTACACGAGGCGGGCCAGGTGGTCGCGAACTTCCCGACGTTCGTCGAGGATCTGCAGAACGGTCGGGGCCCGGCCGGACGGCTGATCGAGCGATTCAACCTCCTCGAATACGCGCAGAACAACTCCGACCGGATCCGCGAGTACGCGTCCGGCCTGGGCGCGCCGACGCTGGCGTTCCTGCGCACGATGGCCACCGGCGTCGCCGGCATCGTGACCATCTTCGTGCTGTCCTACCTGATGGTCCTGGAAGCGCCGAAGATCGTTGACGGGTTCCTCGGCCTGTTCCCTGCGCGGCGTGCCGAGCACCTCCACCGCGTCGGCCAGGACTGCGCGAGGACGATCACCGGATACATCACCGGCAATCTCCTGATCAGCGCCATCTGCGGGACGCTGACGTTCGTGGTGCTGACGGTGATGAACGTTCCGTTCGCGGGCCTGATCGCGCTGTTCGTCGGGCTCGCCGACCTCATCCCGCTGGTCGGCGCCACGCTCGGCGCGGTCGTCGCCACCGCTGCCGCGCTCTTCGAGTCGACCACCGCCGGGATCGTGGTCCTGGTCTTCTTCGTGCTCTACCAGCAGTTGGAGAATCACCTGCTCCAACCCCTGATCTTCGCCCGGACGGTGAAGCTGAACCCGCTCACCGTCCTCGTCGCGATCCTCATCGGGGTGGAGCTGGCCGGGATCCTCGGCGCGCTGCTGGCGATCCCGGTCGCCGGCATCCTGCAGATCCTCGCCCGCGACATCTGGAACACCCACCGCGGACGGCTCACGGCCGAACCCACGGTCGGCGAGGACCGGACTCCCGCGTCGGCGGCCGACGACCCCCAGGCCGAGCGGGCCGCCGTCGCCGGGGCGGCCGACACCCACGCCGCCTTGGCCACGAGCGCCGCCGAACCGATGGTGTCCCGCTCCGCCCAAGCCCGCGGCTAAACCGGTGGATCGGCGGTGGGTGCTGCCGCGGGCCGCCATTCGACCAACACGGCGGTGGCGTCGTCCTGCAGTTGTTCGTGTTGGTGCTCGAGGATGGCGTGGACGAGCCGGCGCATGGTCTCGGGCGCGGAGAGCTGGTCGGCCAGCGCGCGGGTGATGAACTCGACGAGCCGGGTGGTGCCGAAGAACTCGCCGTCTTCGGTGCGCGCTTCGACGACGCCGTCGCTGTAGAGCAGGATCTGGTCTCCGGGCTGGAGCGCTTCTTCTGCCACGGTGGGGATGCGCCCATACCGACGGGCGAGCCCGAGCGGCAGGGCGGTCGGCGCGACGAGCTCCCGCACGAAGTTTCCGTCGCGCAGCAGCAGTTCGCCCGGATGCCCGGCGGAGATCCGGCGGAGGGTACCGGTGACCGCGTTGAGTTCCAGCAGGGCGGCCGTGACGAAGGTCTGCGGGTGTTTCAGGGCGATCCAGTTGTCGATGGACCGGTAGATCGCCGCCAGATCGAGGCCGCAGCGGCGGGCGTTGCGGTAGGCGTTGACGGCCAGGGAAGTGACCGTGCTGGCGTCGATGCCGTGGCCGACGGAGTCGAAGATCGCCAGGTGCAGGGTATCGCCGTTGACGGCGTAGTCGAAGGCGTCACCGCCGACGTCGTAGCAGGGTTCCAGCGCGGCACTGATGGAGACGTCGCGGCCGATGAAGGTCAACGGGGGTAGCAGGTTCCACAACACCTCAGCTGCCAGCTGCATCGGCAGGCTGCGGCGGGTGAGCTCGACGGCGTCGCCGTAGGCGCGCCGGGTCATGAGTAGCTCGGCCATCAGGCTGGCAACCGTCGGCAGGTCACGTCGATGGTGCTCGGATACCGCATCGGTGACGGCTTCCAGGACGCCCAGGCGCTCGGTGCCGTCCAGCAGCGGCACCCACAGGTGGTGTGCGCCGCCGTCCCGGGTCTCGTAGATCTGAGTGAGGGCGAACGCCCGGCCGGGAAGGGTGCCGTCGACGGCGATCGGGGTTCGGGCGGGAGCGTCCTGACCGGGTAGTGGTCGCAGCTGCCGTTGGTCGAAGTCGACCAGGTAGACGACCAGTTCCCGAGCGTCGGCCAAGGGCGCGACCTGCATCGCCAGGGCCGGTATGTCTTCGGGGCGGGCACGGTGCGAAGCGGCCAGCAGCTGGCGGAGTAGCCGCAGCAGGTCGGCCACCGGGGACCTCCACCTCGCGTTGTGTTCGCGGCCGTGGGCACACGTCGATCGAGCATATCTGGGGTCGGGCGCAGCTCGGTGGCGGCGCATGATCGCCCACACCATCGCGGGGACCGGCGAGCCGCTGCTGTTGATCCACGACGCGCAAACCGTCGTGGCCGGGCTGGCCCTGGTCCCGGGGCCCGTCACCCGACAGGTGCTCCGCCTAGTCACCTCGGTCGCACCGGCACTGCTCGCCCGGCCCGACGCCGACCCGAAACCGCCCCGGACCAACTCCTGTCCCCGCTGCACCGCTTCCTCGCATCTACGTCGCCTTTCCAGCACACCGAGACCCGCTGGCGTCAGCTACTGGTTGCCGGCCACGGAACCGGGGCGTCGTGAGCAGCTCAGCCGAGCATGCCGTGGCACACAGTGATGGTTCTCATCATGTCGGCCGCCGCCAGCATCAGGCGGGTCATGGGTCCTGGCCGGCAGACGACGAGGGACGAGCTTCGTGGCAGACGATCGTGTGCCTGGATCAGGAAATCGGTGAGTTCAGGCCCCTCATTGGTGACCCCGGCGAGGTCGATGAAGACGCTCCTCGGCGACCCCTCCGACAATCGGCGGACAGCATCGGTCAGGGCGGGCGCCGCCGCGGTGTCGACATCGCCGATGATCCGGACGTCGGCGCGGGAGCTGCCCGGCAATGTCGTCACCGCGATGACGCAATGGTGTGTGAGTGACCGGCTCATCGGCCCGCCTCCAACGCGGAAGAATCGTGCGCCGGGGTCCAGGGCAGCGTCCCCGTTGGGTCCGCATGCGCGAGCCTACCCCCGGTGGATTCCATCGGCATCCGATGTCCATGGTCAGCGCCGCCTGCATCAGGCAGGGCGATCGCCGGTGCCACCGGTGGCAGGGGTGGCGGTCTGCTGGGCGCCACCGGGACGCACGGCACCGGCGGTATCCGCGATGCTGCCCCGGGCCGCCTCGGCCACCGCCTCGGCGGTGATCCCGAACTCGCGGTAGAGCCGTTGGTAGTCGGCGGATGCGCCGAAGTGTTCGAGGCTGATGATCCGCCCGGCGTCGCCGACGATCTCCCGCCAGCCCTGCCCGACGCCGGACTCCACACTGACGCGCGCACGCACCGCCGGCGGGAGCACGTCGTCGCGGTAGGCCAGGGATTGCCCAGCGAACCATTCCCGGCACGGCATGGACACCACACGCACGGACCGGCCCTCGGCGGCGAGCATCGCCCGGGCGTCAAGCGCGATCTGCACCTCGGAGCCGGTCGCCACCAGAATGACGTCCGGCTCGCCACGGTCGCCGGCGAGGACGTAACCGCCGCGGGCGGCACCGTCCGCGGACGCGTACTCACCGGTCCCCCGGTCGAGGACGGGCAGATTCTGGCGGGTCAGGACCAGCCCGGCGGGGCGGTCGGTGTGTTCCAGGATCGTGCGCCAACACGCCGTGGTCTCGTTGGCGTCGCCCGGCCGGACGACGTCCAGGCCGGGGATGGCGCGCAGCGCGGCCAGGTGCTCGACCGGCTGGTGGGTGGGACCGTCCTCGCCGAGGCCGATCGAGTCGTGCGTCCATACATAGGTCGCGGGCAACTGCATCAGCGCCGCGAGGCGTACCGCCGGGCGCATGTAATCGCTGAACACCAGGAACGTGCCGCCGTAAGGGCGGGTCAGGCTCTGCAGGGCGATGCCGTTGAGGATCGCACCCATGGCGTGTTCGCGGATGCCGAAGTGCAGGGTGCGACCGTAGGGTCCGCCGGCCCACGCCCCAGTCTGCCGGTCGGCCGGGATGAACGACGGTTCGCCGGCCATGGTGGTGTTGTTGCTCTCGGCCAGGTCGGCGGAGCCTCCCCAGAGCTCCGGCAGGACCGGTGCGAGCGCGCTGAGGATCTCACCGGAGGCCTTGCGCGTCGCCATCCCCTTCGGGTCTGGGGCGAAGGTGGGCAGCGCGGCGGTCCAGTCCGCGGGCAGGTGCTGCTTCTGGAGCCGGTCGAGCAGTGCGGCCCGCTCCGGGTTGCCCGTCCGCCAGGCCTCGAATCCCGAGGACCACTGCCGGCGTACGGCGGAGCCACGGTTGACGGCCGCCCGGGTGTGTTCCAGCACCTCGTCCGGCACCGCGAAGGTGGCATTCGGGTCGAAGCCGAGCAGTGTCTTGGTGGCGGCGATCTCATCAGCGCCGAGCGCGGACCCGTGTGCCTTGCCGGTGTTCCGCTTGGTCGGCGCGGGCCAGCCGATGATCGTGCGTAGCAGGATCAGTGACGGGCGCCCGGTCTCCGCCTTCGCCGCCCGGGTGGCGGCGAGCAGCGCGTCGACGTCCTCGCGATACTCTCCGGTGCTGGTCCAGTCGACAGTCTGCACCTGCCAGCCGTACGCGGCGTACCGGGCTGCGACGTCCTCGCTGAACGAGATGTCGGTGTCGTCCTCGATCGAGATGTGGTTGGCGTCGTAGAACAGCACCAGGTTGCCCAGTTGCTGGTGACCGGCCAGCGAACTGGCCTCCGCCGTAACACCCTCCATCAGATCGCCGTCAGACGCGACGACGTACACATGGTGGTCGAACGGGCTGTCGCCCGGCGCCGCGTCCGGGTCGAGCAGGCCACGCTCGCGGCGGGCCGCGAGGGCCATCCCGACGGCACTGGCCAGACCCTGACCGAGCGGCCCGGTAGTGATCTCCACACCGCGGGTGTGCCGGAACTCGGGATGCCCCGGCGTCGCGGAGCCCCAGGTGCGCAGGGCCTGCAGGTCGGAGAGCTCGAGGCCGTAACCGTGGAGATAGAGCTGGATGTACAGGGTCAGGCTCGAGTGTCCACAGGACAGCACGAACCGGTCCCGGCCCAGCCACTGGTCATCGTTCGGGTCGTGCCGCATGACGTCGTGGAAAAGCAGGTAGGCCAGCGGCGCCAGACTCATCGCCATGCCGGGGTGGCCGTTGCCGACCTTCTGGACCGCGTCGGCGGCGAGCAGCCGGGCGGTGTCCACGGCCCGGACGTCCACCGCGGTCCAACCGGCCTCGCCGGCGACAGGGGACGACACCTGGCGCCTGCCGGACAGGTGGTTGTGGTTGTTGAGCGAGCTCATAGTCGGCGCTTTCCGTTGATGTCGATCGGCCGGACCGGCCGTATGCCGTCTGTTCCTTGCGCCCGGTCGAGCAATGAAGACGCAGCAGCCGCTGAGGATGGGTGGCATTCTTCGCAACCGGTCTACGTTGGGGCCGCCGACGCGTCCTTTACTACCTCGCTGGGTGCCCGACGCCGCCGTGGATAAACCGCAATTGGAACGTCCGCACGTGCGGAGCGTCACCTCGAGCGGATCACCTCCGACGGGTGTCCGGACACCTCCGCCTGAGCTCAGGTGTGCGCCGCGCGGATCTCGCCCGCCCGGTGCCGGGCGGTACGGTTGCCACCCCGCGACCATGATCGCAGCGAGCAGCGCAAGCAGGACCGATGGCCGCGGGTCTGACACGCACGCGATCAGCACGAGCAGAACGCCGGTGCCCGCAAGGCCGATCCCGAGCACCGCGCGGGTGCCGGTGGAGAGGTGGTCATCCGTGCCGCGCACGACGCCCTATGTCAGCTGATGTTGAGGAAGGCGCCCCGGTCGGTGACGATGGTGTGTGCGACGTCGGTGAGCTTCTTGTTGTTGCCCCGGGCGTAGGCGCGGATGCGGGTGAATGCCTCATCGACGCTGATCCGGTGTGCTTGAGCGACGGCACCCTTGGCCTGTTCGATCACGATCCGGCTGTTCAAGGCGCCCTGTAACTGCTCGGTCAGGACTTCGCCGCGGTGGATGGCGCGTTCCTGCAGCAACGCGATGGCAGCGACGTCCGCGAGGGCCTGCACGATCGGCACGTCCTCGTCGTCGAAGTCGCCGCCTTCGGTGTCGCCGAAGACGTTCAGCGCCCCGATGGTCTGGCTGCGCAGCCGCATCGGGAAGGCGTGTACGGACTGGAATCCGGTGGCGGTGGCGCGGGGGGCGAACAGCGGCCACCGGGGGGAGGCTTCGCCGAGGTTCACGTTGATGACGGGCTGCGCGGTGCGGAACGCTTCCAGGCAGGGCCCCTCGTGGGTTTGCAGCTGGAACAATTCCAGGAGTTTGACGTTCTCGTTGGAACCCGCCATGAACTCCAGGCGGCCGTTCTTATCGGCCAGGAGCAGCCCGACGGCGGCGGCGCCGACCAGATCGGTGGTCCGGTCGGTGAGCATGTGCAGGAACTCGAGCAGGTCGAACTCGTCGACCAGCGTGTCGGCGACCTCGACGAAGATCGACGCCAGCCGCTCGGCGGAAACGGTGGTCATGCCTGCCTCCCGGCATCAGTGCGTGGACTCACCACGGTCATGGGAGATCTCGGTCGAACTGCAGCCTGCGGGCCACGACGTCACGGGCGACATCACCCAGGCCACGGTTCTCGGCGTAGGCGTAGGCCCTCATCCTTGCCATGGCCGCACTGATTGTCCCCCCGATCTGCACCATCACCATGCCCTGGGCCTGGAACAATTCCGCCCGATAACCGACCGCATCTGCCAGGCCGTCGTCGATGTCGTCGCCGGCGGCTTCGTGCCGGTCGAGCAGGGCCTCCATGGTGATGTCGGCGAAGGTCAGCGCGTCGTTGAGCTGATCATCCGACAGTGCACCGGGGTGCTCGCGGAAAACGTCCAGGACACCCAGACGGGCGGCGCCCATCTGCAGCGGGAACGCGAACACCGCCCGGACTCCGCCGGCGTGAGCGGCGGGACCGTACATCGGCCAGCGGGCCGCCGCGTCAACGGCGAGGTCGGGGATCAGGACCGGGCGGCGCGAATCGAAGGCATCGATGCAGGGACCCTCACCGAGGACGAACTGGAGCTCCTCGATCCGCTCAGTGTGCGGGTCCGAGGCCGCGCAGACCCCACGTACACCGTCGTCGGTCAACACGCTGATCCCGGTCCCCGACGCCGACAACGTCCGGGCAGCGGTCTGACACACGCGCTGCAGGAAGCCGGTGGTGCCGTCAGAAGGGCCTGGCCGCGCCGCGATGAGGTTCCTGATCGCGGTGACACGGTCAGCCACGACGTTGCCCCGAGCAGAACAGGGGGTCGGCCCGCCGGCACGGCAACGTCATAGAAGATCGGGAATGAGGAGCGGGCACGGCTTCACCTCTGCGGCGGACGAAGTGACCGCCGAGGGCCTGGGCAGTAAGGCCGGTTGATCCGGTCCTTGTGGAAGCCTACTCGCGTGACACACTCCAGCTGCCAGACAACCACGCCAGGGGTATGGTGAGTGATACGGCTCCGGTGGTGGGGCCGTTGCCCCGGACCCGGCATGTTGCACGCCACACAAGGCGGAAATCATGTCCCCTGACTCCGACGGCACCTTCCAGGCATCCGATCACGGTCTGACAGTTACCGCTCGCGCCACGGCCGGCAAAGAACGGCGCGCCCACGTGTGCCTGACGGGTGACATCGATCTGGCGGCGTCCGCCGTGCTTTCCGCGACCATCGACTGGCTGACCGCGCTGGCCCCGGTCAGCGTGCTGGTGGACCTCGCCGACGTCACCTTTGCCTGTTCGACGCTACCGAACTTCGTCGTGCGAATCCGTCGGGCGGTGCCCGACGGCACTGAACTCGTTCTGTGGCGGGCCAGGCCGGCGACCGGGTGGGTGCTACGGGTTACCGACATGGCGACCATCGCCACTCTCCGCGGCGAGGCCGCACGGCCACACTGTCGAGTTGCGGCGCGGTCCTGAGCAGCGCGCCGGCTTATCGTGTCGCGCGCAACGGGGCGCCGACCTCATGCAAGTGGCGCAGCGCCTGGCGGTACGAGTCGATCAGACTGGTCTTCTCGTAGGCGACTTCGAGCTGCGCACAGTAGGCCTCGACGATCGGCTGCGCCATTTTCAGATTCGGTGTGGGCATCGCGGGGAACAGGTGGTGCTCGATCTGGTAGTTCAGGCCGCCCAGCGCGGCGTCGGTCAGCCAGCCGCCGGTGACATTGCGGGAGGGCAGCACCTGCTTACGCAGGTAGTCCTCGTCGCCGGTCGGGTGCGGCATCCCCTTGTGGTTCGGCGCGAAGGTCATGCCCAGGTACACGCCGAACACCGCATGGTGCACGACGAAGAACGCGAGCGCCTGCGGCGGGGACAGCACCATCAGCAGCGCGGTGACATAGGCGACGAGGTGCAGGGCCATCAGGCCGGCTTCCAGGCCGCGACGCTTCATCCCGGGACGCCGCAGCGCCTTGATGCTGGAGATTCGCAGGTCGATGCTGAGCAGCGTCAGCAGCGGAAAGAACAGCCCAGCCTGGTGCCGGGTGATGAAGCCTTTCAGCCCGCGCCGGCCCCACGCCGACTCGGTGGCCCAGATCAAGACCTCGGGCGCGACGTCGGGGTCGAGATCGTCGTGGTTGGGATTGTTGTGGTGTCGGGTGTGCTTGTCCATCCACCAGCCGTAGCTCATCCCGACCGCGACATTCGCCACGACCCGCCCCACCCGTTCGCTGGGCTTCTTCGTGCGGAACACCTGCCGGTGTGCCAGGTCATGCGCCACGAGAGCCACCTGGGAGAACGCGATTCCCACAAACACCGCGACGGCGAGGGTCCACCAGGACGAGCCGATCAAGAAGAACGCCGTCCATCCGCCCAGAAGCATCACGGTCACGACACCCATCCGTACGGCGTAGTACGCGGGGCGTCGTTCCAGCAGTCCGGCCTCGACGATGCGCCGGTTCAGCTCGGCGAAGTCGCTACCGGCCGCCATTCTCGGCCGCTCGGCAATGGCTGTCATGACGCCCCTGTCATCGAGCCCTCTTCAACATGGCCCGGGCGGGTCGAGACCGCCTTCGGCTGTGTCAGCGGCGGGGTGTGGCCTTCGAGTACGGCGAGCGCCAGTACCAGTGCGGTACTCAAATCAGTGGCTCGTACCGCCTGCGGCGGAAGTTCGGCGGGGCTCCAGCCCGGACCGGCCGCGATCATCGTGCTGGTCGGGTGGGCCTCGAGCACGATGGCGATCTGTGCCGGGTCGGCGGTCTCCCGGCTCTGCGACCAGATGACAACCACCGGCGGACGCAGTCGGATGGCGGCGTTGGCCAAGGCGTACGGCGGTACCCGTGCGCCCAGCACGCAACATGAGGCGCCGGATTCCTGAAGGGCCGCGACCAAGGCTTCCAGAGGGAACACCTGGACTTCCTCGTCGGCGCAGGCCAGGAGAACGGAGGGCGGGGACAGGCGGGGCGGTCGCCGGGCAGCGGACAGCGCCTTCATCGCGGACTGCACGTAGATGCGTTCGGATACCACGCGCTGGTCGTGGTCGTCGGTCTGTGATCCAAGGTAATGCCACACCGGCTGGACGAGCTGCTCCCAGGTCGACACCACTCCGATGTCGTCGATGGAGGCCTGCACCGTCCGGACCATGAGATCGGTGTCGAGGTCGGTCGCGGCGCGGGCCAGGCGGCGAGCATCCGGACTGAAAAGACTCACCGGCTCGTGCCCGCCGAGGCGGTGGGAATCAGGCCGACGGGCACGTTCCGAGCAGCCGAACACTTCGGCGGGTGCATGGTTTGAGGGCATCGCTGGCTCCCGAGGGACACATTGCACGAGGTGATGTGCCGCCGGGGACTGGGACGACCGAGTAACACGAGTTTAAACGCTGCCATGGGTGCGCGCACGGATCCCCCGCCGCGCGACCTCAGCTTGGTAACCGTCGGGCGATCTCCGCCCAGACGATCTTTCCGGTACGGCCGGCCCAGGCGACCGGCCGGCTGCCCCATCGACGTGCGGTGGCGGAGACCAGGACGAGCCCGCGTCCGCCCGGCACGGCGCGGGCGATGGGTTCGAGACGCGGTGGCCGCTGGTCGGTATCGGTGACTTCGATCAGGACGGCGTCCTCCTTGAGGCGCAAGCGCAGCTCGCCCCCGTCGTCGGTGTGCCGGGTCACGTTCTCCACAAGTTCCGTGGTGACCAGCAGTACGTCATCGGTTCGATCAGTCAGGTCCCAATCGCGGAGAGCCCGCTCGGCCAGACGCCGGGCCTGGGCAGCCGGAGTGGTGTGCGTCAACAGCATCCGATGATCTTCCGACCCATCCATCAATCGCGGGCCGGCGCCGACGGCCGAGGTGGCATTGCCGGCGATGTGCCGCATGGCGAAGGCAAAGGCCTGCGTGGCGACCACCTTGCCCGCGGTCGTCACGGCATTGTGTGCGGCGTCTGGGATCTCGCCGGTTTCGCCGGTCCGGGCCAGCGTCGCCGCGCGGGTGATCCAGTCGCTGGGGGCGATGGGGTCGCGTTGGCCGCGCAGGAACAGGATCGGTGCGTCCACGAGCGGGATACGGCGTTCCATGTGGTGGAGGACGGCGTGTTGCAGCGTACGCAGGATGCGTCGCGGTCCGGCATCGCGGACATCGGCGGCGAGCATGGGTATCTGGTACGGGTCCTCGCTGAGCAGGTCGTGCGCCCAGCGGCGGATCTGAGCACCAGCGGTCGGTGCGGCGGGGTCGACGGTCGGGCCGACCAGGACGAGCAAGGCAACCAGGTCGGGCCGCCGGATCGCGAGCTCCACGGCAACCTGACAGCCGAACGAGTTACCCAACACGTGTGCGCCGGTGACATCGGCGGAGTCCATCCAGGCGGCGACGACCTCAGCGTGTTGCTCGGTGGTCAGCACCCGGGCCGGCTTGTCGGAGAGACCGAAGCCAGGTAGATCAGGGACGAAGACCGAGCCGGGCAATGCGGCAGCGGTGGGCATGAGGTACCGGTGCGAGACCGCCAGTCCATGCAGCAGAACCCATGGTGGTGCCGGGTTGCCGGAATCGAGGCGCTGCCGGATGTGCAGGCGCAGGTCGAGGGCCTGCGCCGTCATGCTCGTGAACCCGTCGGCCGGTCGAGGAGCGGCGCGGGTCAGGTACCGCTGGGCGGGGTTCATGCGAACGGTACGGAGTAGGTGCATGTCGGCGTCTACGCCGTCAGCGTCCCATGGCGAACCGGCGGCGCTTCGGCTGCCGCCCGAAGTGTCCTTGCAGTGCGTCTGCGCCCCGCCGGAGCAGCCGCGTACCGCGCCCCGGGCCGCGGCGGGCCTCTACCAGGTCGCTGAGCTTGCCGGCGCCGGCCGCGGCCAGCGGGATGGCGACCGCCATCACGACGGAGCGCCAGATCAGGTTGTAGAACATGCGGGTCTCCTCGACGCTCGGTGGCTACTGCCTTCAATGTGCCCCGTCGTCGCAGGGGCTAAGCATGCCCTGGCCTGCGGCTTCGGTGAGCGATCGATTCGGGCGGCCGGGCTTCGAGGCCGACTGCGGTCAGCCCGCCGGCCTAGGCGGGTGGCCTTCTTGTCCTGAGTGCGGCGTGCTGGCCCGGTGGGGGTCGGCGCCGGCGGCGGTGTGACGGGTGTCGCCGTGTCCGCCGTACCAGTCGAGGACCACTAGACAGGCGTCGTCGGGGAGGACGGGTCCGGCCGCTTCGATGACGAGGTCGGCGAGTACGCGGACGAGTTCCCTGGGGTGTAGATCGCTCAGGTGCTGCAGTCGAGTGGGTAGGTCGAGACCGGCGGCGCCTCGTTCCAGCATGCCGTCGGTGACCAGCACGAGGCGGTCGCCGGGCCGAAGCTCGACCTCGGTGGCCCGGAAGCTCTTGTCGCGCAGGACGCCGAAGGGCCGGTTGACGAGCAGCGTCAGGGGCTCCACAGCTCCGTCGCGTACCAGCAGTGGGACGGGGTGCCCGGCGTCGACGACCGCGAGGATTCCTGTGCGCAGATCGAGGCGGCCGAGGATTCCGGTGACGAAGGGGGACCGATCCGGGGCGTTGTCCAGGAGCGCCTCGTTCGCCGCTTGGGCCTGTTCGAGCAGATCACCGCTGCGGCGGCGGGTGTTGCGGAGGCCGCTGACGCACAGGGTCGCGGCGAGCGCGCTGTGGACGCCGTGACCCACGGCGTCCGTGATGCTCAGATGCAGGAGGTCACGGGCGAGGCTGTAGTCGAAGGTGTCCCCGCCGATACTGGCCGCCGGTTCCAGCCACGCGGCCAGGGTGAACGAGTCGGCTTCACAGGTGAACGACTCCGGCAACAGGCGTCGTTGTATCTCCGCGGCAAGGGTGAACGGTGTCGTTCGTTGGCCCCATTCGAACAGATCCGTGTGCCGACGATTGGCGATCACCACGAATGCCAGGGTGTGCGCCGCCCGCGACACCCTGTGCGCAGTCGCGTCGGACGGGTCGGTGGGCAGAGCGATCTCCAGCAGACCGATGGCCTCCCCGCGCTGGGTGACCGGCGCCCTCACCACGAACTGATCACCGACCCTGTCGACGAGCGGGTGTTGCGCGCGTAGTGCCTGCTCCTGAGGGCCGCCGTCGAAGGGCTGCACGACGGCGACGTCCTCGTCCTGCCGCCGCGCGCCGGGCACGTCACCGATCGGGACATGGACCAGACGTACCAAAGCGCGACCGCTCATGTCCGCCACGAGAAACGACACCCACAACGCGCCGAGGCTGACCCCGATCGAGCGGGTCACCGCCTCCACGGCGTCGACCGGAGCGGCTTTCTCCACGGCGAGTAGTACGTCGTCGAGATCCACACCATTAGTCCCGCTCTCGGTCACCGACGGAGCATAGACGCGATGGACGCACAGCAGCAGGCAGACAGATCCGTACAATGCTCGGCCGCACCGGGTGATCCACTTCCCGGCCCGGACCGGTCAGATGGTGAAGCGTGAGACCAGGACCTTGAGGTCGCCGGACATCTGCGCGACCTGCTCGGCCGCGGCGTGCGTCTCGATGACGCCGCCGCCGGCGACCTGGCTGGCCCCGGCGACCGTCGCGACGTTGGCGGCGATGCCGGCGGAGGCGCCCGCGGCCTCGCTGACGCTGCGGTTCATCTCCTCGCTCGTGGCGGTCTGCTCCTCGACCGCGGACGCGATGGTCGTCTGGTAGTCGCTGATCTGGCCGATGATGGCGGTGATGCCGGCGATGGCCTCGACGGCCTTGCCGGTGTCGCGCTGGATCGCCTCGACCCGGCCGGCGATGTCCTCGGTGGAGCGGGCGGTCTCCTGCGCCAGCTCCTTGACCTCGGTGGCCACCACGGCGAAGCCCTTGCCCGACTCGCCGGCGCGGGCGGCCTCGATGGTGGCGTTGAGGGCGAGCAGGTTGGTCTGCCCGGCGATCGCGGTGATCGCCTTCACCACGTCGCTGATCTGCGCCGAGGACTCGCCGAGCTGGGCCACGACGGCGGTGGTCGACTCGGCGACCGCGACGGCCTGCGCGGCGACGCCCGCCGCCTGCCCGGCGTTCAGCGAGATCTCCCGGATGGAGGCGCCCATCTGCTCGCTCGCCGCGGCGAGGGCGGAGACGTTCTCCGAGACGTTGCCCGCGGCCCGCGCCACGGCCTCGGCCTCGTTGCCGACCTGGTCGACGCCGCCGGCGATGGTCGACGACACCTCGGTCAGGTGCCGGGCGGAGGACGCGAGGTCGCCCGCCGCGGTGTCGAGCTCGCGGATCGTCGTACGCATGCTGTCGGTCGCGTGGTTGAGCGCCAGCCCCATCCGGCCGATCTCGTCGCGGGAGGTGACCTCGACCTGTTGGGTCAGGTCGCCCGCGCTGACCCGGCTCAGCACGGCCGCCATCTGCTTGATCGAACGGACGCTGCCGCGGATCACCAGCCAGGCCGCGCCGAACGCGAACAGCAGGCCGGCGGCGAGCAGGCCGATGACGAACATCCGGTTGGTCCGGTACGAGGCCTCGGCCGCCTCGGCCCGCTGTGCGGCCAGCGCGGTCTCGTCGTTGATCAGCGAGGTGATGACCGCGCCGGACTGGGTCAGCGCGGGCCACAGTTCACCGAACCGGGCGAGGTACACCTGCGCCTGACCGGCCTGCGCGGCCGGCAGCAGCGTGCCGTCGCGCTCCGCGCGGAAGCCGGTCAGCGACTTCTTGACCTGGGCGACGCGCGGGTCGGCGCCGAGCCCGCCCAGCTCCGCGTACGTCGCGAGGGCCTTGTCCTGCACCGCGTCCTCGGCCCGGATCTGCTGGATCTTGGCGGAGACCGCGTCGGCGCCCTTCGCCGACGGCAGGGTGGTCAGGCCGAGGAAGCTGCGCAGCGCCGAGGCCCGCAGCGACTCCAGCGCGCTCGAGGGCAGCAGGGCGTGCTGGTAGGTGGCGCGGGCGACCGCGTTGGCCCGCTGCTGCGCGACCAGGCCGCTCCAGCCGACACCGAGCGCGGTCGCCGCGAGCAGCGCGAGGACGACGAAGAACTTGGCGGCCAGCGGGAGGTCGGCCGGCCTGAAGCGCCGCGCGCCAGCAGGCGCAGAGGAATCGTCGAGCCGGTGTCGCATGGGAGTCGCCCCTCTGGCAGTCGAAACGCGCGGCCGCGCCGGCCGTGCGGACGCCAACATCGGCGGTGCGGGCACCGGGATGAGATTTTCGCTACAGAAAGTGTGTGGACGGTTACACGGCCCCGTCGCCGAGATCGACCCGGCCGGACCGTGATAGAACGCCGATCATGCGCATCATGTTCGTCGCCGCCCCGCTGCAGGGCCATCTGCTGCCGCTGGTCCCGCTCGCCGCCGCCTGCCGCGACGCCGGACACGACGTGATCCTGGCCGGCGGCGACTTCCCGCCCGACCTGCTCGGCCTGCGCACCGCCGACATCGGCGCCGCCTTCAGCCTGCCGCGGGCCGCGATCCGGGTGGCCCTGCGGCACCCGCGCATCGCCGCCGCCGAGATGCGCGGCGTCGCCGGCCAGGCCATGGTCGGCGAGCTCTTCGGCCGCGCCAACCTGGCCCTGGTCGAACCGCTACTGGCGCTGGCCGGGCGGGAGCGGCCCGACCTGATCGTCTTCGAGCCGCTGTGCGAGGCCGGCGCGATCGTGGCCGGGCGCCTGTCCATCCCGTCGGTCCTGCAGGAGAACACGCTCTGGCCCGCGACCGAGCTCTTCGAGGCGGTCACCACCAGCAGCGTCCTGGCGGGGCAGGACATACCCGCGCCCGCGCTGACCATCGCCGTCACCCCGGCGAGCCTGCGGGAACCCACCGCGGCGGACGCGGTCGCGATGCGACCGGTCCCCTACTCCGGCGGCGGCCCGGTCCCGGACTGGCTGCTCTCCCCCGGCGACCGTCCCCGCGTCCTGGTCAGCCGCAGCACCCTGAAGGGCCCGAACGACGGCGACCCCGGCCCCGCGGTCATCGCCGCCGCCGAGCGGGTCGACGCCGAGTTCGTGCTGGTACGCCCGGCGAAGGCGCGCCGCCTGCCGCCGAACGTGCGCGCGGTCGACCGGGTGCCGCTCGACCGGGCGCTGCCGCACGCCGCGGCGTTCATCCACCACTCCGGCGCCGGCAGCGTGCTCGGTGGCCTGGCCGCGGGCGTGCCGCAGCTGACCACGCCCGGCGCGGGCGACCGCAGGTTCAACGCCGGCCTGCTGGCCCGGCGCGGCGCCGGCCTGGCCGTCGCGGCGAACGCCATCACCGCGGCCGACCTGACCCGCCTGCTGACCGACGACGCGCTGCGCGCCGCGGCCCGCCAGGTCGCGGCCGAGATCGCCGCGATGCCCGGGCCGGCCGCGGTGGTCCCCGCGCTGGAGAAGCT
Organism: Actinoplanes sp. NPDC049668; assembly: GCF_044465445.1. NCBI lineage: Bacteria > Bacillati > Actinomycetota > Actinomycetes > Micromonosporales > Micromonosporaceae > Actinoplanes > Actinoplanes sp. NPDC049668. The sequence continues at coordinate 329,105 of NZ_JBITLR010000005.1, read as the reverse complement.
CGTCAGCGGCTGATCGACTCCTGATTGACCTCGGCGTAGGTGCGCGAGTCCTTGATCAGGTCGTCGCAGAATGCGGCGACGTCGCTGCCGATCAGTTCGAGGACCCCCTTGCCCGACTCGGCGCCCTCCTCGAAGAAGTCGACGATCCCGGGCAGCAGGTCCCCGTCGATCAGGTCGACCGGCCCGACCTTGAACAGGTACCGCTGCATCTCCTGGTAGACGATGCGGTAGTCCGGCGGGAGCGCCTTGACCCGGGCCACATGCGCCCGCCACTGCCGCTTGCCCTCGATGATGTCCCGAATCCCCACGTCAGCCTCCCAGCCGGCCAAGTTTGCGTGCGACGTTGCCGTTCAGCTGCGCGCGCCACCGGTCGCGATAGGTGCGGGCGCCCGCGCCGCCGGCCAGCGCGGCGCAGAAGCCGGGGATGTCGTCGCCGAGCACCTCGCCGATGCCCTGCCCGTCCGCCGCCGCCTCCTCGAGCAGCCCGAGTGCGGCGTCGGCGATCGGCATCAGGTTGCGGCCCGTGAAGTCCCCGTACGGGAAGAGGTTGCCCTTGATCTGTTCCCACGCCGCCCGGTATTCGGGCGGGAGTGCCGCCGCCCGGGCCTCGAAGGCCTTCCACTCCCTGGTGAGATCGTTGCCGGTGATGGTGTCCCAGAAGCTCACTTCCCGCCCTCCCTGAGCCGGTCGATGCGTGACGAGACGTATTGCCATTTCGCCCAGAACGTCGCGAGCTCCGCGCGGCCGGCGTCGTTGAGCGCGTAGAACTTGCGCGGCGGGCCGACCTCGGACGGCCGCTTCGTCACCTGGACGAGGGCGTTGCGCTCCAGCCGCAGCAGGATGGTGTAGACCGTGCCCTCGATGACGTCGGCGAAGCCGAGCTCGTTCAGCCGGCGGGTGATGGCGTACCCGTAGGTCTCCTCGCCGCCGATGATCTCGAGCACGCAGCCCTCGAGCGTGCCCTTCAACATCTCCGTCAGATCCTCCATCGCGGCTCCCCTCGCCCTGGTACCTCGTACCACCGAGTACCGCTATACCGTACCACCGAGTACCGGGAGCCGATTCGGGGTGGTTGCCGACGGTCGGCAACGAACGGCGGGATTTGTCGCCGTCGCGGACCGTGGTCGCCCGGCGACAGGCTGGCGATGCTTGAGGCAAGCCAGTTGTTTTCCGGTTATGAAACCGTCGGCCTGGGCATGGTCCGGGCCGCGGCAGTTCGAGGAGGTTCGACATGCAGGGCAAGAACGAGTCGAGCGCCGTGGGTGCCGACGCCCCGGTCCGTCGCGAGGTCGAGGACGTGCTGCGCCGGCGAATGTGGATTCATCCGGAGCAGGTGCGGGTGAGCGTGCGGGACGGCGTCGCCACGCTGACCGGCACGGTGGACCGGCGTTCGACCGCCGGCATCACCGCCCGGCTGGCCACGGACGTGCCGGGCGTCTCCCGGGTCGTCGACCGGATCCGGTTCGGCTTCGACGACACGGACCTGGTGCGCTCCAAGGTCGGCCGGACTCACCCGTTCAGCGCCGATCCGTTTCCCGCCGGCGGTGGACGCCGGCGGACGAGGAGGCGCGGCCGGCGCATCCGGGGCCAGGCCGCCTCGGCAAGCTGAAACGAGTGACGGCGACCCACGCGTTCGGAGGGATCATGACCACAACGCAGGACGAACCAGTCGCGTCTTCCGCGGAGCCGATGGAACTGCTCCGCGGCATTCTCGAGGAGCGGTACGTCGTGGACACCGGCCGGCTGACGCGGATGACGGTGCACGCCGCACTGCCACCGGGCCTCGGCCGTGACATGCGCACCCTGGCCGTGCACAGCGCGTCCGTCCGGCTGCGGATCGCCGAGACCGCCCGGGCGCTGCGGCGCATGTCCGAAGGCACCTACGGCCGGTGCGAGGACTGCGACAAGGCGATACCCCTCGGCAGGCTGCGAGCCACGCCGCAGGCGGCTCAGTGCGCACCCTGCGAGAGCCGCACCGAGTTCGGGGCGGCCGACCGCCGAGCGTCCTGAGGCGTGTCACGGACCCGGAGGGAGCCGGGTCAAGCCGGAACGGGTAGTGGCTCCTGCGGCCAGTTGAGCACCTTCGCGCCGAGCACCGCGGCCTGCAGCGTGAACCGGTGGGTGGGATCGGCCGGGTCGTACCCGGTCAGCTTCCTGACCCGGTCGAGACGGTAGGTGACCGTACGCACCGACACGTGCAGCCGCTTCGCCGACTCGGTCGCGACCGCACCCGTCTCGAAGTAGGCGTGCAACGTGTCGAGCAGCGGCCCCGCTCCCCCACGAGCCTGGCCGAGCGGGCTGAGCACCGCCTGCACCAGGTCGACGATGGCCGGCTGGTCACGCAGCAACACGCGGTAGATGAGCAGGTCCTGCGCGTTGACGACCGGGCTGTCGGCGTGCAGCCGCCCGGCCATGGTGAGCGCCTCCCGGGCCTCCTCGTAGGAGCGGGCGATGCCGTACAGGCCCGGGTAGGGCCGCCCGACGGAGACCCGCCAGGGCCGGCCGCGCGGCAGCCGGCTCAGCTCCTGGTGGATGAGCCGGCCGAGTTCGTCGGCCGCCAGCAGGGCGGGCGCCAGCCGCCCCGCCGACCCGGCATCGGCCGGAGCCAGCACGACGAGCAGGCCGTCCTTGGTCGCGACGAGCACGTCGCGGTCGCCGAGCCGGTCGAAGACGACCGCCTCGAGGGCGCTGATCGCCGCGTCGGCGTCCGGCAGCCGGCGGCTCGGCGCGGCCAGCACGACCTGATGGACCCGGGCCAGGTCGAGCCCGAACGGCTCGGCACGCTCCACCAGCGTGCCGAGATCGGAGTCGCCGCGCAGCAGGTCGTCGATCAGCTCCCGGCGCAGCGTCTCCTCCCGGCGTACCAGGTCACGACGGGCGACCGTGTAACCCTCGGCGAGCGTCGCGACCGCGTCGTCGACGACCTGGAGCACCGCCGCCGCGGCCGCGCGCACCGCCTCCCGGTCACGGGACCGCACCATCATCGGCAGGTCGTTCCAGAGCCGCCGCGCCGCGGACAGGTAGAGCTGGACCACCCGGCCCGCGGACACACCCTGCTCGGCGGCGCGGCGGCCGAGCAGGCCCACCGCGTCGAGCTCCCTGCGCTCGGCCTGGCGCCCGTACGTCGCCGCGTCGGCGAGCAGGTGCAGGTAGTCGCCGAGCAGCTCCACCGGGACCCCGCCCGCGTCGTCGCTCGCGCCTTCGGCGACGCCGACCAGCCAGGCCTCCCCCGGTTCCGGTGTCACGGGCCGGCGCCTGCCGCGCCGCGGTCCGCCATCGCTCACCCGCACCATGCCTCCGACCCGGCGCCCTCACCACTCATTGCCGACAACCGGCAGTTTAGACCCATCATGTCTGGCCTTCGTCGCCATTACCAGGCAAGAAAGGCGCCGCGAGAATGGACAGGAGCCCGCAAGAAACCGTCGTTCCCGCTCTGTTCAGAAGGAGGCACAGCATGCAAGACCGCAAGTTCTCACCGTCACTCATGAGCGTCACGCGGCAATGGCGGGTCCAGGAGGTGATGACCACCGACGTGATCACCGCACCCGACGACGCGTCGGTCGCGGACCTCGTCACCCTGCTCACCGTACGGGGGATCAGCGCCGTCCCGATCGTCGACGAGTTCGGCACCGTGGTCGGCGTCGTGTCCTGGTCCGACCTGCACGAGGCGATCGAGATGCCGGCGCCGGCGGATCCACCGCGTACCCGCTGGTGGCACCGCCGGAGGTCACGGCGCCCGTCCTGGCCGGAGGGCACCGCGGCCGGCGTCATGACCGGGCCGCCGCTGACCATCGGCGCCGGCGCGTCGCTGCCCGCCGCCGCCCGGCTGATGCACCGGCACGCCGTCGGCCGGCTGCTGGTCGTCGACGCCGGCCGGCGGTTGCGGGGCATCGTCAGCAGATCGGACCTCTTCAAGGTCCACGACCGCCTGGACGCCGTCATCCGTGACGAGGTGACGCAACGGGTCTTGCTCGGCGAGCTGGGGATCCGTCCGGGAGCGGTGCGGGTCACCGTGGACGACGGCGTCGTCACCCTCACCGGCGGCACCGCCCGCCGGACGGCGGCCCTCGCCACCGCGCGGACGGCCGCGCTGATCCCCGGCGTCACCGGCGTCGTCGACCTGCTCACGTCCGACGTGGACGACACCGCGGCCCCCGCCGGCGCCGAGCGGGCGGCCGCGTGACCATCGGTCGCCTAGATCCGAGACGCAACCTCAGCACCTGATGAAAGGCGGTGTGACGTGACTGTCACGAGCGTGGTGGTTGGTGTCGACGGCTCACCCGAGGCGGACGACGCGCTGGTCTGGGCGCTGGAGGAGGCCCGGCTGCGCGGTGTGCCGGTCCACGCCGTCAACGTCCGGAATCCCGGCGGCGGTCACACACAGGGCGAGCGGCTCGCCGCGCCGCGGGCCGTGGCCGAGCACCGGGCGCGCATCGGTGACGAGTTCGCCGCCCACGTACGGAACGTGGTCGAGCTCAATGCGGCGACCGAGGTCCCGGTGACGACCGAGGTCCGGTACGGCCGCCCCACCGAGGAGCTGATCCACGAGGCCTGCGCCGACGCGCTGCTCGTCGTCGGGTCGCGGGGCCGCGGCAGGCTCGCCGGTTCCCTGCTCGGGTCGGTGAGCCAGAGCACGATCCGATACTCCCGGGGCCCGGTGGTCGTCGTGCGCGGGCGCCGCACACGTCCCGCCGCGGCGCGCGTGGTGGTCGGCGTCGACGGCTCCCCCGGGTCGGTGGGCGCGCTGCGCTTCGCGCACGACGCGGCCGTCGATCGTGGCGCGACGCTGCGGGTGCTGCACGCCTGGACCCTGCCGTACATGGGGTTCGCGGGCGCCGCGGCGCTGCCGCAGGAGGCGATCGACGACCTGTCGGCGCAGGCGGCGGCAACCTTGCGCGACACGGTCCGGCGCGCCGGGGTCGACGAGACGCGGGCTCCGGTGGAGACCCGCCTCGTGCAGGGCCCGCCGGCTCCGGCCCTGCTCGAGGCCGCCGAGAACGCCGACCTGCTGGTCGTCGGCTCGCGCGGACACGGCGGATGGAAGGGCCTGCTGCCGGGTTCGGTGTCCGCCCGCAGCGCCGTCCGGGCGACCTCTCCGGTCGCCGTCGTCCGCGCCGACGGCGAGCGGCGGGGTGTCCCCTCGCGGACCTGGGGAGCAGGCGAGGGGACTGTCGCGGCACGGCACGGCGGCGGTCAGAGCCGCGAGGCCACCTTCTTGGCGAGCTCGACGACGATGGCGACGTCGCCGGCCCGGTCGGCCGGGGCCTTGTCGTCGTAGACCCTCGACACGTTGACCAGCTTGTTGTCGATGACGAACCGCACCTGGGTCGTGGGAACGCCGACCGTGCCGAGGTCGTCGGCCTCCACGGAGACCGCGGCCTCACCCACCCCGCTCACCGGCTTGGAGCCCGAGCTGCCGATGTCGTCCCCGCTCTGCTTGGTCTCGTACTGCTGCACGATCACGTACACCTTGAACGGCACCGCGTCGTCCTTGGCCCCGAAGATGCAGCTCGAGTTCGTCATGCGGACCGGGTCGTCGATCGTGGTCGAGTTGCCGGCCGGCTTGTCGGCGGCCCCGCCGAAGGTCTCCTTCAGCTCGGCGTCCTTCAGGAGCTTGCAGGCGTCGACGTCGTCCAGCTTCATCGCGGGAGCGTCCTTCGCGGCGGCGTCCTTCGCGGCTCCGGCGGTGGCGGGCTCTCTCACCGGGTCATCCAGCAGGGCGCAGCCCGGCAGGGCCAGGGTCGCCGACAGCAGGGCGCCACAAGCGCCGGCCTTGTGGAATTTCACAGTCCGTCTCCGTCCGGTTCATGGTCACTGGTGGACCAGCGCCGGCAGGCAAGCTAACAATCGGCGATCCACCACCGGGATATGGCGAACGACCTATTCACCTGCAGTGATCCGGCGGTCGCTGAAGTGCGGGCGCCCCGGAACGGGGCGCCCGCACGCTGATCAGTTCCAGGCGCAGTGGATGTGTGTCGCGTGATCCGCGTCGTCGCCCGGACCTCTGATATCGGTCGCGCCGTACGCGGCGCAGGCGTTCCGGAAGGTCTGGTTCAGCGTGTTCGACGTGTTGACCGGGTTGTTGTTGATCCGGTCGATGTCGAAGGCCCTGCCGGAGTAGTGCGGAGACGTCCTGCTGTGATCACTGCCAGCGATCGCGGTGATCCGGAAACTGAGCCCGTTGACCAGGTGGATGCGCAGGATGGCGTCCAGCATCGCGCGTCGCAGGGTCACGTCCGTCGCGCCGACGTCGCTGAAGGTGCTGGTCCGGGCCGGCAGGCCGCTCGCGACGTCGACGATGTTCTGCCGGGCTGTGGACGCCGGATCGGGCTGGCCGCCCACGTGGAAGGTCAGCAGGCCGATCCCGGGGATGTCCCGGATGTAGGCCGCCGGGTTGTACGCCGGCAGGCCGGTGGCGAACTCCCCCGACCCCACCGACACCTGCAGCGTGGGTGTGCCGAGACCATTGCACGCGGACAGGTAGCGTTGCGGCGCGGCGAGGGCGAAGCAGCCGCCCCACGGCGCACCGTTCAGCGTCTGCAGCACCAGGTCGAACCCGATCTCCAGTACCCGTCCGCCGTCGAAGAGCCGGCCATCGATCAGCACTGCGCCCTGGCTGCCGCCGTAGTAGGAGTTGTAGAACTGGAACACCGGCGCCGCGGCGATGACCTGGTTGCTGGTACCGACCCCGCCGGTCCGGTCGATCAGATACGCCTGACCGGCACCCGCCAGGTAGAAGTTGCACAGGATCTCGGCCAGGTAGTCGACCCGGGAGAACGCGGTGCCGTTCGGGGTGACCAGCCGGCTGATGTAGGGCACGCAGACCGGGCCGGTCCCCGGCGGGTCGTCCGGCCCGGCGTTGACCATGCGCGGGGCCGGGCCGGTGCGCGGCTTGCCGAGCGTGATCCCCTGACCGGCCGGGGTGCCGGCCAGCGAGCGACCCTTCTCCGTGCGCATGCCCTTCGCCGGGATCGTGGTGGACACGCCGGGCGTGGCCGCCGCGGAGCGCCCGGGCAGCGCGGGCGCGCCCTGGTCGCCGGCCGGGCCGGCCTGCGCCGCGCCGCCGGTGAGCGCCAGGGCGAGCGTCGTCGTCAGCGCCAGTACGCCGCCGGTCCGCAACCGTCTCAGTGATCGCATGTCGTCCCCTTCGCAGGTTGGCTGTTCCCGCAAAGGTGTCGGCGCCCACTGGACCGGAACTGGACGGCGGCTGTACGGACCTCAGGACGTGCGGCGGAACGTGGCGTCGGCGCGGCCGGCGGCGGTGGTGATCGGGTCGATCCTCAGTTGATAGTTGCTGTGCCGGACGTAGCGGTCGGGGAAGTTGTACGACTGGAACGACGACCAGGCCGCGTCCGCCAGCCCGGCGACCTGGCGGAAGGTGGCGTCCTGGCGGAAGGTCGCGGACCCGTTGTTCGGCTCGAGCCGCAGCACGTAGTTGTTGTGCCGCAGGTAGTAGCCGGGGAGGTTCACCGACTCGAACGAGACGGCGGCGCCGTCGGCCAGCCCGGCGACCACGCGGAACTGGGCGTCCAGCGCCGGGCTCACGTTCGCGTCGATGCGGGCGTTGAACGACTGGTGGCGTACGTAGCGGTCCGGGAAGTTGTAGGACTGTATCCGCTGGACGGTGACCGCGCCCGGGTTGCCGAGCTCGCCGGACGGGCCGGCCAGCACCGTCGCGGTGGACACCGGGATGCCGAGGTTGGGCGTGCCGTCCGGGTTCCAGGAGATCCGCTGGGCGCGGCTGGTGCGGGTGGTGCCGCAGCCCTGCGAGGCCGAGTCGTTGGCGTGGTAGACGATCCAGTCCTCGGTGCCGTCGGGCGACTTGAAGAACGCGTGGTGCGCGGGGCCGAACACGCCGTTCGCGTCGTTGCGCTGGAACAGCGGGTTCGCGAGCTTGGTCCACGAGCCGCGGGCCAGCGGGTCGGCGCCGGTGAGCTCGAGCGCTCCGATCTTGTAGTCGGGCGTGCCGCAGTAGCTGGCCGAGTAGGTCAGGAACGTGCGGCCGTTGCGCTGCAGCACGTACGGGCCCTCGTTGACCGGGTTGCCCTGCCGCTCCCAGGAGTAGGTCGGCTCGGAGATCAGGGTGCCGAGCGCCGCGGGTGTCCACGGGTTGGTCAGGCGGGAGACGAAGAGGCTCTGCAGGCCGCCGTTCTCGAAGCTGCCGTTGTTGTTGAAGGCCGAGAAGACGAAGTAGTCGGCCCCGCCCACGGTCATCACGCTGCCGTCGATCGACCAGCCGTTGTTCGGCATCAGAACGAGCGGCCCCTTGTAGGTGTACGGGCCCATGGGGTCGGTGCCAGCGCTCTCCAGCACGTGCTGGCGTTGCCCGCCGCAGCAGGCGGCCGGGCCGGCCGAGTAGTACAGGTACCAGCGCCGGCCGTTCGGCCCGTTGAGCAGGTGCAGGCTCGGCGCCCACATGTTCGACACCGCGTTCGGCTGCGACATCGTGAACACGGTCGTCTCCGCCGCGGTGCGCAGGCCGGCGATGGTGGACGCCCTCCGGAGGTAGATCCGGCCGGTCCAGGTCGTCGCCGCGTAGTAGTAGCTGCCGTTGTGGTAGCCCAGCCACGGGTCGGCGCTGTTGGGCGTGCCGACGATCGGGTTCTGGAAGGACGCTCCGGGCGCGGCGCCGACCGGAGCGGGGGCCACGATGAGTGCTGCCGCGGTCAGCAACGCAATGACCATGCCTCGTAGACGCATGCGGCTCCCCACGGAGTTGTGAACGGTCACATCGATGTCGGGGATGTTACGAGACATCGACACACCTCACAAGACTCCCTTGACGGGGCCCCGCTCCGACATGCATGTTAACGGTCACACCGCACCCCTCCCCGCGTACCCGAAGGAAGGCGCCGATGGATCTCCCCGCTCGCATCCGTCGCAAGGTCATGGTCGTGCCGGTCCTGGTGGTGATGCTGCTGGCCGGCTTCGCCGGGCCGGCGTCCGCCCAGTTCATCACCGTTCGCAATCCGGTCGTCTCGCAGCGCGCCGACACCGCGATCTACAAGCACACCGACGGCTACTACTACATGACCGCCTCGGTGCCCGACTACAAGCGCGTCGAGCTGCGCCGCGCGACCACCCTGCAGGGGCTGGGAACCGCCGCGACGGCCAACGCGTTCGTCGCGCCGTCCAGCGGAGCGCTCAGCGGCTGGATCTGGGCGCCGGACATCCAGTACATCGACGGCGCCTGGTACATGTACTTCTCGGCGTCGCCGGGCACCGCGCGCTTCGATCAGCGGCTGTACTGGATCCGCAACACCTGCGCGAACCCGATGACCTGCGCGTGGAGCGCGCCGACGCGGTTCAACACCGGCTGGGAGTCGTTCCAGCTCGACGCGGCGTCGTTCGTCAACCGCGGCGTCCGCTACTTCGTCTGGGCACAGGACAGCCCGTCGACGAGCTTCAACAGCCACATGTACATCGCTCGCATGAGCGGCCCGACCGCCATCACCGGATCCGCGGTGGAGATCGCCCGGCCGACCGTCGCCTGGGAGAAGGAGGGCGTCGCCGGCGTCGTGGAGGGCCCGTCACCGCTGGTGAAGAACGGCCGGGTCTACATCGCCTACTCGGCCTCCGCGACGGACTCCCGCTACAAGCTGGGCCTGCTGTCGTCCTGGGACAACGTCGACCTGCTCAACTCCGCGTCCTGGTACAAGCACCCCAACCCGGTGTTCCAGACCGCCAACGGCGTGTACGGCCCCGGCCACGGCAGCTTCACCGTCGCCGAGGACAACACCACCGACATGCTCGTCTACCACGCCCGCGACTACGCCACCCCCACGCCGGACGCGCTGACCGACCCCAACCGGCACACCCGCATGCAGCAGCTGCTGTGGCGCGAGAACGGCGACCCGTTCTTCGGCCAGCCGATCCCCAGCACCGTCACCAACCCCGGCATCCGCGGCCAGCACAGCAACCGGTGCGTCGACAACTACAACCGCGATACCACGCCCGGCGCCCTGGTCCGGCTCTACGACTGCAACGGCGGCACCGCGCAGCAGTGGGAGCTCACCTACCGCGCGGGCACCTACTACGAGATCCGCAACCGCAACACCGGCACCTGCCTGGAGGACCTGAACGCCAGCACCGCCTCCAACGCCGACGTCGGCCTCAACGCCTGCAACGGATCCACCGCACAGCAGTGGACCGTCCAGGACCGCGGCAGCGGCTGGTTCTCCCTGCGCAACATCGCCGGCAACATGTGCCTGGACAACTACGAATGGAACGCCGCCAACGGCGCGCGCCTGTCCCTGTACGCCTGCAACGGCGTGGCCGCCCAGCTGTGGCGACTCGGCTGACGGGCACCACCTCCGCGGGGGCGGCGGCACTGCCGCCGCCCCCTGCGCTAGGCCGGGGCGTCGGAGTCCTCGGGGGTCCGCGTCCGGTTCGTTCCGAGCAGAAGCCGGAGCAGGCGCCAGGCGCGCCGGCGGGCGTGCTCAAGTGCGCCAGGCTGCCTCGCTGGGGCCAACTGGAGCTGATCGTGGAGGTCCTGGACGGCGACGCCGGCGAGTTCAAGAAGTTGTGGCTGGCCGCCCGCCGCGCCGGCGACGGGCCGGCGAACGCGCCGCCGGCCGTCGTGGAGCCGCGGCACGCCGCCGACGGCTCGCTGGACGGGCATCAGGGCATCGTCGGCGCCGTGGCGTTCTCGCCGGACGGGCTCCTGCTGGCCAGCGCCGGCCACGACGCCACCGTCCGTCTCTGGAACGCGTACACGGGCGGGCCGGTGGGCGAGCCGCTGCGGGGCCACACCGGCGACGTGGCGGCGGTGGCCTTCTCCCCCGACGGGCGCCGGCTCGCGACGGCGAGCCACGACGGCACCGTCCGGCTGTGGACCATGAACATCGCGGATGATCCGGCGGCGGAGTTGACACTTTGCGAGCGGCAGATCGCCGCGCTGATGGCCGAGGGCCTGTCCAACCGCGCCATCGCCGAACGGATCCGGATCAGCGACAGGACGCTCGAGACCCGCATCGCCACCATCTTCGTCAAGTTCGGCCTACCCCCGGATGCCGAACATCATCGCCGGGTTCTTGCCGTCCGGCGGTTTCTCCGGTCCTGACCGGGGCCCACGCGGCAGCGCCGCCGGACCCTGCGGCCGTCCCGCACGGGGCGACCAGGCGCTGTGCGCGCCGGTACCGTGAACGGCCGTGACACCACCACCGACACACCCGGTTGCCGTCGACTACCTCAAGCCGAGCCGATCCTCGGCCGCGGGCCGCGTCCCGGAGCTCGTCGAGCTGTACTCCCTCGTCTACTCCGAACCGCCGTACAACGAGGGGCCGGAGCAGTTCGCGTGGTTCCGCGGCCACATGCGGGGAGAGCTCGACCGCCCCGGATTCTCGCTGGTCCTGGCGAACGATGACGAGCGTCTTGTCGGCGCGGCCTACGGCTGGACGATGGCAGCCGGTTCCTGGTGGTCCACGGCGGATCGGATTCCCGGCCCGGAGATACATGACGCCGACAAGTTCGCTGTCAAAGAGTGGATCGTGCACCCGCGGAGTCGCAACGCCGGCATTGGTCGAGAACTGCTTCGGCGACTCCTCGACGGCAGAGACGAGCGGTACGCGACGCTCTCGTCTGACCCACGGTCCGAGGCGCGCGCAATGTACGCACGGATGGGATGGCGGCAAGCGGCCAAGTCGACACTTCCCTGGGGGGTCGACATGGATGTCCTGATATTGGAGCTCTAATGGGTGCGGGGCCCGCCGGGATCGGCGGGCCCCGCACCGGGTCAGGTGAAGGCCTTGAATTCCAGGAGGCCGACCGAGGCGGTGCCGCTGTTCAGGACGGCCCGTAGCCGGGTGGTGCTCACCTGGCCGAAGGTGACCTGGTTGTACTGGTTGATCGCCGCCGGATAGCCCGAGGCCGACGGCACGTTCACGTACGCCGTGCCGTTCCAGTACTGCAGGGTCCAGGAGGCGGGCAGGCGCACGCCGCCGTTGTCGTCGAAGAAGTAGAGCTGGGCCGAGGTCAGGGTCTGCGCCGCCGGCCAGGTCAGCTCCGCCCACTGCTGGCCCTGCTCGGGCCAGGTGCCCCAGCGCGGGTTCGCCGTGTCGTTGGAGACCGCCGGTTCGGCGCCGTCGTTGATCGCCGCGACGCTCTCCCAGGGCGAGGTGTACGACGCGGTCGGCGTGGCCGCCGGCGCCAGGTTCTGGCCCGGCTGGGGGCCGGGGCCCGGGTCCGTGGTGCCGCGGCGGTAGAGCTTCAGTTCGGTCAGGCCGGTCTTGGCCGAGCCGGTCGGCTGGGTGAACTGGATGCGCAGCCGGGTGGTGCTGACCGCGCCGAACGTCACCTTGTTGTAGTTGGACTGCGGTGTTCCGGGCGACTTGACCTGGCTCGCGGCGTTCGCCCAGGCGCTGCCGTTCCAGTACTGGACCGTGTACGCCGACGGCGGCCGGTAGCGGTTGCCCGCCCGGTCGTTGCGGAAGTGGATGCGTGCCTCGTCGACCGTCTGGGCGGTGCCGAGGTTGACCTCGTACCAGTCTGTGGCGTTCGGGGTGCCGTAGCTGCCCCAGATCGGTGCGTTGGTCGGCAGGCCGTCGACCGCCGCGGCCGTGGTGGTGCCCGAGGTCGTGTACGACGCCGAGGTGGCCTTGCCCTGCGCCAGGTTCGGGGTGGTCGAGGTCAGGTCAACGCCCGCCTTGGCGAAGATGTCGACCATCCGGTCGCTGGACTGGTTGACGTTCTGCGGTGCCTGCAGACCGGAGAAGGCGGCGCTGTAGGTGACCGTTCCGGTGCCGCCCGGGAAGGTGACCGCCCCGGTCGCCGGGTTGTAGACGAAGGGGGTGAGGCGGTCGACGGTCGCCACCCGGGTTCCGTTCAGGTAGATGGAGTAGCCCTGCGGCACCCCGGTGTAGCGGGTCACGCCGTCGGCGGGGTCGTCCCAGACGACGGAGAGGTTGGCGTTGCGGTAGCGCAGGTTGTTGACCGCGAAGTGGGTCCAGCCGATGTTGATCGGGGACAGCTCGATCTGGGTGTCGGTGCGCGGCCGCAGGCCGGCCACGTCCTCGATGACGGTCCAGTTGCTGCTGCCGAGGATGTTGTGGTGGATCCACGAGCGGTAGGTGATGGCGCTGCCGTTCCAGTCGGCCCAGAACTCGTTGGCGTCGGGCCAGCGGGTGTCGCCGCCGACGTACTGCGCCCAGGCGTTCCAGTAGAGCAGCTTCTTGTAGTCCTCGGCGAGCATCCACTGGTTCGGGTAGTTGCGCAGCACCGACGAGTACAGCCGGAACTGCACCGTCGAGTTGATGGTGGAGAAGTTGTTGCTGCCCGGGTTGCCGGCCGCCGCGGCGGCGGCCTTGTCGCGCTGGTTCGCCGTGTAGAACGGGAAGATCGGGTAGTCGGCGGGGTCGGCGAACAGCCGCAGGGCCTCGCGGTACTCGGCGGTGTTCGGCATCAGACCGACGGAGTACGGGTAGTAGTTGTTGATCTCCTTCCAGGGCACGTGGGTGTTGGTGGACACGTGCTTGTGCTCGAGCAGCCGGCGGCTCGGGTTCCACAGGGTGCCGACGACGCCGTTGCGGATCCGGTCCGCGAGGGTCTGCATCTCGGTGGCCTTGGTGGTGTTGCCGAGCAGGGCGTACGCGTCGCGGGCCGCGTTGGCGCCGGACCACACGTACGCGGTCTCGGCCCGGTCGAGGTTGCCGGCGCGCCAGTGGAACGAGACCGCGTCGGCGTCGTTGCCGGTCATGGCGCCCCAGTCGTACTCGATGACGCCGTTGTTGTTGGTGTCGTACGTGGCGAGCTGGCCCTTCGCGTCGCCCTCGGCGTACCGGGCGAAGTTCTGCAGCATGGCCGGCTGGCCGCCGTGTATCTGGTATGCGCGCCAGGCCGCCTCGGCGATGTACTGGGTGTACGAGTTGGACCAGTTCTCCGGGTCGCCGGGGTTGTCCATGAACCGGCCGCCGGCCGAGGACTGGCCGACCGCCAGGTACGGGCCGTAGGAGTACTCCGGGCTGCGCAGGTACTTCAGGTCGTCGATGTGCATCGGCTGGGTCAGCGCGATCGCGTTGTTGTAGCCGGTGGCGCCCTCGACGGACTGCGGGAACTGGAAGTCCTGCCCGGGGATGTCGACGTCCAGGTAGTTGAAGCGCATCAGCCACCAGCGGTAGTAGACGTTCTTCTTGATCGCGGCGTCGGGCACGTCGATGTAGGGCACGTTCTGGGCCCACCACCGGTTGTAGTCGCGCACGTGGGTGGCGAACGCGGTGGCCGGGGCGTACCCGCGGTAGGCGTTGTACTCGGTCAGCGACTGCGGCACCTCGTTGGCCACGAGGCCGAGCTGGACCTTGGTCGTCACGGTCTGGCCGGCGGCGACGGTGACCGACCGGGTCAGGGCTCCGCTCGCGGCGGCGAAGCCGTCACCGGAGAACCGCGGGAAGAGCGTCGTCAGGTTGTTCTTCACCGCCCGGGTGCCGGTCAGCTCGGTGCCGCTGCCGGTCGCCGCGTACGGGGAGACGGCGCTCAGCTGCACGGTGGCCGAGGCGGTGCCGGTGTTGACGACGGCGAGGTTGGTCACCAGCACGTTGTTGTGCGTGATGAACTTGGTGACCTCCAGGCGTACCGAGCCGCTGGTGTGCACGCTGCGCCAGTGGCTGGGCGTCTGTCTGCGCTGCGCGGTCTGCTCGGTGAACGTGCCGGGCGAGGCCGTCACCGCGTACGCGTTCTGGCTGCTGATGTTGTCCCAGTAGGCCGCGTTCCCGCCAAAGCCGATGACGGCCGGGTTGTGGGTGTACATGAACGCGCCGCGGCCGCGGGTCATCAGCAGCGAGCCGGCCGGGTCGCTGCCGGTGCGGGCCAGCAGCCGGTCCATCCAGAAGTCGGTGCCGGAGCTCTCCGCGTCGTAGATGGCCTGCATGGTGTCGCCGGTGCTGTAGCCGACCGGCGGCGCCGGGATGCTGCCGCCGGTGAAGGTGGGATAGCCGATGGTCTGCGCGGCGTGCGCCGCGGTCGCCAGCGGCACGTTCAGGCAGGCGGTGACGAGCAGGGCGGTCACGCCGTACGCGAGGGGCCGGCGGTTCATGACTGGAACGCCTTCCATTCGAGAAGACCGGTCGACAGGCCGCTCTTCGAGGTGATGGACAACCGCAGCCGGGTGGTGCTGATCGTCCCGAACGTGGTCACGTTCTCGGTGTTGCCGGCGACCCCACACCCCGACTGATCGGGTACGGGCGCATAGGCGCTGCCGTTCCAGTACTGCACCTGGCAGGAGGCGGGCAGGTCGATGCCCTGGTTGTCGTCGAACCAGTAGGCGGCCGCCTTGTTGATCGACCGGGCCGACGGCCAGGTGTACTCGACCCACTGGGTGCCCTGCTGCGGCCAGTTGCCGTACGCGAGGTTGGATCGGTCCGCCGAGTTCGCCGGCGTACCGCCGTTGTTGATCGCCGCGAGGTTCTCCCATGGCGAGACGTACGAGGTGGAGGCGGTCGCGGACGGCGCGATGTTGGTGCCCGAGCCGCTGGGTGTGCCCGGGTTGGCCGGCGGCCCGGTGGTGGTCTGCGTGACCCGCTGGATGGTGCCGTCGGCGTTGAAGTACATCCGGTCGACGGCGACCGAGCGCCGGAAGTTTCCGCCGCCGGGCGCGTTCGCGGTGTGGTAGACCAGGTACCACTGGCCGTTGAACTCGACGGCGCCGGCGTGGTTGGTGGTCGACGAGACCTGCCCCAGCACGATGCCGCGGTGGGTCCAGGGTCCGAGCGGGCTGGTCGCGGTCGCGTAGCGCTGGCAGGCGTACGCGGAGTCGGTGACGCAGCCGTTGGTGTCGTTCGCGGCGTACATCATGTAGTACAGGCCGTTGCGCTTGAACATCCAGGGCGCCTCCCAGTAGTTCGTGAGGCCCTGCGGGGTGATGACCGAGCCGACCGTGTCGATCATGTTGGCGGCCAGCCGGACCGCGCGGGGCGCCCAGTAGCCGCCCCAGTACATGTACGCCTGGCCGTCGTCGTCGACGAACACGGTCGGGTCGATGTTCAGACCCGACGAGTTCGCGGTGCTGTCGCTGATCAGCGGGCCGCCCTTGGCGTCGGTGAACGGCCCGAGCGGGCTGTCGCCGACCGCGACGCCGATGTTCATCCAGCCGGGGCCGTTGCCGTTGATCGAGGTGTACCAGTAGTAGCGCCCGTTGCGCGGCTCGACCTCGCCGGCCCAGGCGTCGGCGCCGGCCCAGCCGAACGTGGCGATGTTCGCGCGGACGCCGTGCTGGGTCCAGTTCGCCGCGTCGGTCGACGACAGCGTGTGCCACTCGCGCATCACGAAGTTGCTCGTGCCGGTCGGCGCCTCGTCGCGGCCCGCGTAGATGTACATGGTGTTGCCGACGACCAGGGGCGCCGGATCGGCGGTGTAGATGTTCGTGACGATCGGGTTCGCGGCCTGTGCCGGCACGGCGACCGCGGCGATCGCGGTGACCACTGCGCAGACGGCGGCGAGCCGCTTTCTACCTGACATGCTGTCTCCCTTGCTGGCTTACTGGAGTTGGGCGAGCTCGGCGGCCGACAACGCCCGGCTGTAGACGCGGAAGTCGTCCACCGCGGCGGCCAGGTACGGGTCGCCGGCGTACTGGGAACGGCCGATCCAGTTCTGGGTGGTGGTGCCGAGCGCGGACGGGCGGACGGTCAGCGCGCCGTTGCGGGCGACCTCGGCGCCGTTGACGTACAGGACGCCGAGGTTGCCGGTGTGGGTGACCGCGACGTGGGTCCAGGTGCCGGCCGGCAGGGCCGCCGGCGCGTCGATGCGCTGCTCGGCACCGGAGCCGCCGGCGGTGATGGCGTACCGCGCGGTCCCGGCGCTGCTGCGCGGGGTGAGGAACAGGTACGCCCCGGTGCCGGCGCCGAAGTCGAAGACCCGCGCCCAGGTCGCGACGGTGTCGAGCCGCACCCACGCGGCGACGGTGAACGCGGCGGCGCCCGCGAGGATGCCGGTCGGCAGGCCGACGTGCGCGGTGGTGCCGTTCAGCAGCACGGCGTTGCCGGTGCGGCCCGTCGTGCGGCCCGCGCCGCCGGACAGGGTCGCCGTCCGGCCGTTGCCGGTCGCGTCGGCGGCGGTGTTGCCGGAGGCCTCGTCGAACGGGTAGTGCGCGACGAACGCGGGCAGCGGCGGCGGTGTCGAGGCGACGTTCCAGTAGACGGTGTATCGCTGGCCGTGCGTCAGGTAGAACGGCCGCAGCAGCACCGAGCCGGCCGTGTACTCCAGCGGGTTCGCCGTCGGCCGCAGCGCGGCGGGGTCCAGGGCGGGCAGCGCGGCCAGGTCGGTGCTGCCGTACTGGCCGGCGAGCACGATCGGGCCGTGCCGGACGCTGCGCACCGCCGGGTTGTCCGGCGTGGGCTCGACGGCCAGGGCCATCGGCAGGCTGATGTCGACGGTGTCGCCGGTGCTCCAGGTCCGGCTGACCGCCAGGTACGTGCCGGGCACCGCGGTGCCCTGCGCGGCGCCGTTGACCCGGACCTCGGCGCCTGCGGCCCAGGACGGTATCCGCACGCGCAGGTCGATCGCGCCGGAGCCGGTCACGGTCAGGCGGCTGGACGGCGTCTGCGGGTACCCGGTGTCCTGCCGGACGGTGATGCCGCGGCCCGGCCAGGTCAGGGTCGAGGCGATGAACAGGTTGACGTACAGCGTGTTGCCGTTGTGGAAGTAGACGCTGTCGCCGAACCTGGTGTTGGTCTCCATGCCGGTGCCGTGGCAGCAGGTGAAGTTGTTGTAGTCGTTGCTGTAGGTCTTGATCCCGCCGGGCCGCAGCGGCACGTAGTAGCAGTGGTGCCCGTGCGTGGAAGCCGGGTTCTGCGCGCCGAGCAGGTGGTTGTAGAGCGCCTTCTCGTAGAAGTCCATCAGCTCGGCGGCCCGGCCGGGGTCGGTGAAGAACAGCTGCCGGGTCAGCTTGAGCATGTTGTAGGTGTTGCAGCACTCGCAGGTCGAGTCGGACAGCTCCGCGGCGATCCGGTCCGGCGCCTTGAAGTACTCGCCGTTGGAGTTGCCGCCGATCGCGTACGAGTGCCGCCGGGTCACGAAGTTCCAGAAGTTGACGGCGATGTCGCGGTACCGGGTGGTGCCGGTGGCGTGGTAGGCCCGGATGGCGGCGAGCGCCTTGGGTATCTGGGTGTTGGCGTGGAAGCCCGCCAGCGCGTCGACGCCGGCGGCGAGCGGATCCAGCACCTGGGCGTGGTCGAAGTACTGCGCGGTCGTCAGGTGCACGGGGTTCTCGCTGAGCTGATAGAGGTTGACCAGCGTCTCGCCGATGCCGCCGAACTCGGTGCGCAGCAGCTGCTGGCGCTGGTCGTAGGTGAGGCGGCCGTTGCGCGACTGCAACCAGGCGGCCTTGCGGGTGAGGATGGTCAGGGCCTGGGCGTTGCCGGCCAGCTGGTGCATGTCGAGCAGGCCCGCCACGATCTTGTGCAGCGTGTAGTACGGCGCCCAGACCTGCTGCCCGCTCTCGAGGCGGTCGAAGAAGCTCTCCGGGTACGCGGAGAGGTAGCCGTTGGCCCGCTGGCAGAGCCCGAGCTGGGCCACGAGGTAGTCGCCCTTGGACTTGTACGCGGCGTCGCCGGTGCTCGCGTACGCCTGTGCCAGCGCGGTGAGCACGTGGCCGATGGAGTGTCCACGCAGCTCGGTGCTCGGCGACTCCCAGCCGCCGCAGGGTGTCGCGGTGGACGGCAGGCCCGCGGTGACCCGGAACATGTGCAGCAGCCGGTCGGGGTCGAGGAAGGACAGGTACGCCTGGGTCCGGGCGGCGTTGCTCTGGAACGGACCGCTGCCCAGCCGGACCGCGGTGAGCGGGAACGCGTACGCGGAGACGCCGGTGTCCGGGCGGGCCTGCGCGGGTGCCGGTGCCACGGCGGTGCCGGCGGCGATCGCGCCGGCGGTGAGCGCGCCGCTCTTGAGGACGGTCCGGCGCGACAGGGGCGGGAGATTCATGCTGGCGCCTCCAAATACATGGACAAGGGTCGATATGTGAACCCGAGGTCCGCCCCCGCCGTCGACGTGATGGGGGATCAGATGAAGGCCAGCGTTCCTGACGAAAACGTTTTCGGCAAGATGTTCTACGGGTTAAGGAATTGAGACATCTGAAGCAGGGTGTGCTGCTTGCATGCGCAACAGGCGCGGGAGCCGGTACCGAAAATAGTTTCGGTAGCGGTCCCGCGCCGGCCGACGGGGCGGATCACCAGTTCTTGTGCTGCACCTCGCCGAGGCCGCAGAACGTGCAGCCGGGGTTCAGGAAGTCGGCCGCGCGGCGGAACTCCTCGTCGCCCAGGTGCCACCGCAGCCACGCGGTGATGATGTGCTGTGCGTTGCGGGTGGCCATGATGTGGTCGGTGCCGCGCAGCACGTTCATCCACACCGGTACGCGGGTGGCGGTGTAGTCGCGCCGCACGTTCGAGGTCGCGAAGTCGTCGTCGCCGCCGATGTAGAGGGCCGGCCTGCGCAGGTTGGCCGGGCCGTTGCCGTCGAAGGAGCCGCCGGCCACGTGGATCGTGGTCGCCAGCCGCGGCTCGGCCGCCACGTCGAAGGTGCCGATCGAGCCGCGGGAGTGGCCGCCGAACGCCACCTCGGCCAGGTCGAGCCGCTGGTACAGCGGGCCGCCCGCCCGGCGGTTCTCGCCCTCGAGCCAGTTCAGCGCGTCGACCATGTAGTCGCCGCTGCTGGAGGAGACCTCGCTGTAGACGACGAAGCCGTGCGAGGCCCACTGCCGCAGCATGTCCTCGTAGGCGGCGGGATCGCTGCCCGCGCCCGGCCCCCAGACCAGGATCGGGTGGTCCAGGCCGTCCTGGCCGAGGTTCGACGGGCGCACCAGCCACCCGTCGTCGCCGGGCCCGGACGTCTGGTCGACGGTCACCGCGAACGGGCCGGGCCGGGTCACGTCGCTGACCGGGGGCAGCGAGCCGCCCGGCGGCTCGGTACCGCCGCCGTCGGCCCGCACGAGCACGTCGTCCACGGTCAGGGTCTCCAGCGCGCTGCTCGCGTCCAGCGAGAAGCGGAGCCTCAGGTCACTGCCGTCGACCGACGACGGCAGGTCGAACACCGCCGCGCCCGCGGCGGTACGGTTCGACTCCAGCACCGTGAACGCCCCGCCGTCGGCCGAGTACGCCACCGTGAAGGACTCGCCGGAGTCCAGCCCGGACGTGGTCCGGGTGTACGACACCGACAGCCCGCGATGTCCGGTCAGGTCGATGGGCGCGGACGTGAGGGTCGCGTCGGTGAACAGCGATCCGGCCAGCCGCGCGGCGCCCCCGGTCGCGGTGACGGAACCGGCCGGGGCGAACGACCCGAGGCCGCCGGAGAAGTCCTCGCTGAAGACCGGCGCGGCAGCGAAGGCGGGAGGTGCGATGAGGACGACGAGCACGCCGAGGGCCGTCGCGGTGCTTCGGATCATGTCTGGCATCCCTCCTGATCGGTCTCCATCGATCAGAACAGCGACCCGCGCCGTCGGGACCGGCGAAATCGCCAGCGGCGTATCCTTCGGCGCGTGGGGCTGCGGTTCGAAACGCGTCGTTCCGATTCCGCGTGGGTCGACGCCGTGTGGACGTGCGCCAGCGATCAGGTCACCGCGATGACGTCCGTCGCGGGCGCGCGGTGGGGCCTGGTGTTCTGGGAGCAGGACGGTCGGGCGTACGCGGACGTCACCGGTCCCGAGACCCGGACCGGCACCGCGCCGGTGCCGGAGGGCGCGACCTTCACCGGCATCGAGTTCGCCGTGGGTACCTCGCCGCGGGCCATGCCCATGGCGGCGCTGGTCGACGGGGGCGTCGAGCTGCCCGACGCCACGCGGCGGACGTTCCGGCTGGACGGCGGGCGCTGGGAGACCCCCGGGCCCGACGACGCCGAGGCCCTGGTGGAGCGGCTCGTCCGGGCCGGGATCGTGGTCCGTGACCCGCTCGTCGCCGACGTGCTGCGCGGGCACCGCCCGGCCGTCTCGGGGCGCACCCTCGAGCGCCGGTTCCGCGCCGCGACCGGGCTGACCCGGGGCGCGGTCCGGCAGATCGAGCGGGCCCGCACCGCGGCGGAGCTGCTGGCCGGCGGCGACCCGGCCGCCGACGTCGTGGCCAAGCTGGACTACTTCGACGAGCCGCACCTGGCCCGGGCGCTGCGCGCCTACGTCGGGCGCACCGCCGGGCAGCTGCGCGAGGGCGACGGCGGCGCGATCGCCCTCGGCCTGGATCAGCGCCTGACGTCGTAGACCAGCTTCAGGATGCCGTTCTTGTAGCTCTCCGACTCCCGCAGCGCGAGCATGTGCTTGTCCCGGTCGGCCCGGTCGAACAGGCTCTTGCCGGCGCCGAGCAGCACGGGGAAGACCAGCAGGTGGTACCGGTCGATCAGGCCCGCCTCCGCCAGCCGCCGGGCCAGCTCGGCGCTGCCGTGAATGAAGATCGCGCCGCCGTCGCCGTCCTTGAGCGCGGCGACGTCCGCGGTGGACCGCAGGATCGTCGTCGGGCCCCACCCGTCGACGAGGGCGTCGTCGGGCAGCGTCGCCGACACCACGTACTTGGGCAGCTCCTTGTAGCTGGCGTGGTCCTCCGAGCCGGGCCAGATCGGCGCGAACGCCTCGTAGCTGCGCCGGCCGAACATCAGTGCCGTCGTGTCGGCGAGCTCCTCGCCCTTCAGCGACCAGGCCTCCGGGACGAACTCGAGGTCGTTGACCACCCATCCGCCGCTGCGGTGCCCCTCCGCCGTACCGCCGGGCGAGTCCACGACGCCGTCGAGCGACATGAAACCGGTGTAGACCAGGTCACGCATTGTGCTGTCCCCTCATGCTCGGTGAGTTACCGGATCCACGGTAGATCGCCACCGGCCGGCCGTCTTGGACGGAAACGACAAGAGTCAGCCCAGGCCGGCGCAGTCCCCACGGCTGTCGTCGATCCACGGCGTACCGCGGACGGCCACCGGGAAGATCGTCCGGACTCGCTCGTCCGCCGTCTCCACGCTGACGGACGCGGCGAGAGCCGCGGGCTTCTCCGTGGCGCAGTCCCACTCGACCACCACGTCGACGGGGAACGCCGTACCCGGCGCGACCTGGCGTTCCCGCTCGGGGCTGCGCACGGTGACGCCCGGCTGGTCGACGCGGACGGCGAGGACCGCGATCGGCTCCGGCCCGGCGTTGACGACCATCACCTGGGCCTCGACGCGGATCCGCCGCTGCTCGCTGTGCACCGTCGTCAGGCTGGGTTCCGTGAAGATCAGTACCGACACCGCGGACCTGCCGGCCCGATCCGCCCGCTCCGCCGACGCCGCCAACGGCCGATACCCCACGAAGTACGTCGCGACGCCGCCAAGCACCACGCCGGCCAGCAACGACCACACCGCGACCAGGACCAGCGCCCGCGCGGGGGCGGGTCGCGCTGTTCTCGGTGCGGGTGCCGGCCGGTCCAGATCGATCACTGCCCACCCCGTCCCTTCGAGTACCGGCGCAGCCTATCCATCGACGGCCACCTAACCCGATCGGGTGATTGGTTTGGCGGGTCGGAGGTTGACCGTGATCATTGGACGGTGATGGGCTGGTCGCGATTGGTGACCGTTGCGGACGGGAGGCTGACGCGGGTGGGTGTCGTGCTGCGGTTGACGCAGGCCGCGGCGGGCGACGGCCGGCATCTGGTGACGACGCGGGTGACCGGGCCGCCGGGATACCCGGAGGCGTCGGCGACGAGCCGGTTCGAGCTGTCGATCACCGACGAGGACCGGGAGCGGATCCGCTGGTACCTCGAGGACTTCCTGGAGTATCCGCTCGACCCGGCGCCGGCGATCGCGGCCGGCGTGGAGGGCCGGCTCGCCGAGATCGGCACCCGGCTGTTCGACCTCGCCTTCGCCGGCGAGGAGGCACGCGAGCTGTGGGCGGGCCTGCGGGGCGTGCTGCACACCGTGCGGGTCGAGGTCGCCTGCGAGGTCGACGCGGCCGCGATGCTGCCGTGGGAGCTGCTGCGCGACCCGCGTACCGACCGGCCGGTAGTGCTGGAGGCCGCCGAGTACGTCCGGGTCAACGCCCAGCCCGCCAAGCGGGTGCCGCTGCCGGCGGCGGACGACGCCGGGCGGCTGCGGGTGCTGCTGGTGATCTGCCGGCCGGGCGGCGGCGACGACGTGCCGTTCCGCTCGGTGGGGGCGCTGCTGCTCAAGACCGCGCAGGCCCGGGAGGTCCTCGACCTGACGGTGCTGCGGCCGCCGACGTTCGCCGCGCTGGCCAAGGTGCTGGAGCGGGCGCACGACGCCGGGCGGCCGTTCCACGCGGTGCACTTCGACGGGCACGGCACCTACCTGCCGTCGAGCCGGCTCACGACCGGCGGCGGCGTGCCGACCGGCGCGGCGATGTACGGGCTGCTGTCGCCGCTGCGCGACGGCACGCACGGGTACCTGCTGTTCGAGGATCCGACCACGAAGAACAACCAGCAGCTGGTCGACGGGCCGGCGCTGGGCGCGCTGCTCGCGCGTACCGGCGTGGGGGTGCTGGTGCTCAACGCCTGCCGCTCGGCGTACGCGGAGGCCGCCGATCGGCCGCGCACCGATCGGGGTGACGATGTGCACGCGCTGGTGCGGGGGTATGGGTCGTTCGCGCTGGAGGTCAGTGACGCCGGGGTGGCCGGGGTCGTGGCGATGCGGTACAGCGTCTACGTCGTGACCGCGGCGCAGTTCGTGGCCGACCTGTACGCCGCGCTGCTCGGCGGGCGGTCGCTGGGCGGCGCGGTGTCGGCGGGCCGGCGGCAGCTGGCCGCCCAGCCGAACCGGTCGATCGCGTTCGACCCGCGGCCGTTGCAGGACTGGTCGGTGCCGGTGGTCTACGAGACGGCGCCGATGACGCTGCTGCGGCGCGCGGCGCCGGACGAGGTGCGGATCACGGTGGGCCGGCCCGGCGCCGGGACCGCCGACGCCGGGACCGCCGGGCTGCCGGCCGGGCCCGAGGTCGGGTTCTTCGGCCGCGACGAGACGCTGCTGGCGCTGGACCGGGCGTTCGACACGGACCGGATCGTGCTGCTGCACGCCTACGCCGGGAGCGGGAAGACGTCCACCGCGGCGGAGTTCGCCCGCTGGTACACGGCGACCGGCGGGCTCACCGATCCGGCCAGCGGTGTGAGCGGGCCGGTGCTGTTCTCGTCGCTCGAGCACCACACACCGCTGGTGGCGCTGCTCAACCAGCTCGGCGCCGCGTTCGACCGCGTGTTGCAGGCCAACGAGATCCAGTGGCTGAGCCTGTCGGCCGACGAGCGGCGGGAGGTCGCCCTGCAGGTGCTGGCGCAGGTGCCGGTGCTGTGGATCTGGGACAACGTCGAGCCGGTCGCGGGGTTCCCGGCCGGGACACCGTCGGCGTGGACCGCCGATGAGCAGCGCGAGCTGCGGGACTTCCTCCAGGCGATGTCGCGGACCCGGGCACGGGTGCTGCTGACCTCGCGGCGCGACGAGCGCGGCTGGCTCGGGAACCTGGCCACCCGGGTCCCGCTGCCCAGGATGCCGATGCGGGAACGCATCCAGTTCACCCAGGAACTCGCCGCCCGGCACGCCCACCGGATCACCGACGTGGCGGACTGGCGGCCGCTGCTGCGCTACAGCGACGGCAACCCGCTCACCATCACCGCGGTCGTCGGGCAGGCGCTACGCGCCGGATACACGACCAAGGAGCAGATCGAGGAGTTCGTGGCCCGGCTCCGGGCCGGCGAGGCCGACCTGGACGACGTCGACGAGGCACAGGGCCGGTCACGGTCGCTGACCGCCTCGCTCACCTACGGGCTGGCTGCCGCGTTCACCGAACAGGAGCGCGCCAAGCTGGCGGTGCTCGGCGTGTTCCAGCACACCGTCGACGTCGATGCCCTCAGGGCCATGGGCGACACACGCATCCCGTCGCCGGTGCCGGCGCTGGCCGGGCTGACCCGCGAGGCCGGGATCAGCCTGCTCGACCGGGCGGCCGAGATCGGTCTGCTCACCGCCCTCGGCGGCGGCAGCTACGCGATCCACCCCGCGCTGCCGTGGTTCTTCCGCCAGCTCGTCGCGCTCGAAGAGACCCCGGACACGGCGGCCCGAATGCGCGCCGCCTACATCTCCGCCATCGCCGAGCTCGGCAACGCCTATCTCGGCTGGTACGTCGAGGGCCGGGCCGAGGTGGTCCGTGGACTGCGGGTGGAGGAGGCGAACCTTCTCCACGCCCGGTCCCTGGCTCGCGCCGCCGGGCAGTGGCTTGACGTCATCAAGTGCATGCAGGGCCTGCGCGCCCTCTACGGACAGGCCGGGCGCGACGCGGAGTGGGCCCGCCTCGTCGACGAGCTCGTGCCGGACCTCGTCGACCCGGACACCGGCGGCCCCCGGCCCGGCCTCACCGAGGAATGGGGACTGCTCACCGACTACCGGATCCAGATCGCTCACGACGGCCGGGACTGGCCCGCGGCGCTCCGGCTGCAGCAGGCCAGCGTCGAACACAGTGAACGAGAGGCCGCCACGGCGCTCGCCACCGCCCCGGAGCAGCGCACCAACGCACACCGCAACCGCATCCGCACACTCGCCGCCGACGAGCAGGCCCTCGGGAGCATCCTGCTCGCGCAGCTGGATCCCGGCTGCGTCGACAACTACGAGCGCGCCGCCGACCTGGCCCGGGCCTCCGGCGACCGCCAGGCAGAGCGTGTCGTCGTGTTCAACCTCGGCCACGCTCACCTGGGAATCCCGGCGCTGCGGGACCTGGATCGTGCGGAACACTGGTACCGCCTCGCGCTTGAGCTCACCGACGACGGCGACCGTCTTCACAAGGCCCGCGCGGTCGGACAACTCGGCGGGGTGGCGCACCAGCGGTTTCTCGATGCGGCTGCGGCGGGGC
Source organism: Actinoplanes sp. NPDC049668 (assembly GCF_044465445.1). Classification (NCBI taxonomy): domain Bacteria; kingdom Bacillati; phylum Actinomycetota; class Actinomycetes; order Micromonosporales; family Micromonosporaceae; genus Actinoplanes; species Actinoplanes sp. NPDC049668. The sequence goes on along the minus strand of NZ_JBITLR010000005.1, from coordinate 303,334 downwards.
AGCCGAAGGCGGTACTGGTGGAGCACCTCAACGCCGCCGTGGCCGCCTACCGGCAGGCGCTGGACCTGCTTCCCGCCGACGCGAAGCCGGACCTCGCAACCAGCCACCATCAGCTCGGCGTCATCTACACCCGCGCCGGCAGGTACGACACCGCGCTGACCCACTACCAGCAGGCCATCCGCCTCAAGGAGATGACCGGCAACAGATACAGCGCCGGGCTGACCCGCCACGCGGTCGCGGCCACGCTCATGCAAGCGGGCAACACCAGCGACGCCATGCTGTACGCCCGCGCCGCCCTGGCCGACTACGCGTCCTACGGCGCCGGCGCCGACGACGACATCGAGGAGGTAGGGCAGCTCATCGCCGCGCTGGAAGAGGACGCCGACCCGACACCGACCGGAGCATCATGACCAGTGGAAAGCCGTACCGGCCGGAGCCGGTGCCCGGGTGGGGTGACGCCGTCGCGTCCTGGCCGTGGGAGCCCTGGCTGGAGCACGACGTCCAGCTCGGCTGGCGCAAGGCCGGCGCCTGCCCCTACTGCGGGCACACCATGACCGTCCACCAGAGCAGGCAGCGGTACGCCGCCCCGGAGTGGAAGCACGCACAGTGCAACTGCGGGCAGGCACACAAGGGCCGCCCGTCCGACGAACCCGTCAAGGGCTGTGGCCAGCACGCCGACATCCTGGCGGCGTCATGACCGGACAGTCGCGCCCGCACGAGCCCGGCCCGCCCGACGAGCCCGAGTGGAACAAGGCCGCGGTCGCCTTCGCCACCGAACAACTCACCCGGGTCCGGGCGTCGGCGACCGCCTGGACCGGCACCGTCGGCACCCTGCTCGGCCTGTTCGGCGCGGTCGCCGTCGTCGGCGGCGGCACCACGAAGCTCGCCGACGTGCCGAGCCCGGCGCTGCGCTGGGTCATCGTCGGCCTGGTCGCGGTCGCCGGTGCGCTGGCCGGCGCGTCCGTCGTGACCGGGGTCCGGGCCGCGCAGGGCGCCACCCTGCGCACCTCCGACAACTGGTCGGGCAGCGCCTACCGGGCCGCCGTCGTCCGCAACACCGACGACGCGCTCAACTGGCTGCGGTGGGCCAGGTGGACCGGCCTCGGCGCCGCGCTCACCGTCTTCGCGATCGGGCTCCTCGGGCTGATCAGCGTCGCCGCCCAGCCGAAGAAGACCACCACGACGACCGTGGTCGTCGTCGACCAGGCCGGCAACGCCAGCTGCGGGTCGATCGGCCGCGCCGCCGACGGCCGGCTCACCCTGAACGGCACCCCGGTCGGCACCGTCCGCGACATCACCCCGGTCACCGCCTGCCCGAGTCCCTGACGCTACGCGTCCCACCAGCGGTCGGTGGCGCAGCCGACCTCGTAGCGCCACCAGCCGTTCGACTCGCCGTCCTCCAGCACCTGCTTGAGGTCGCGGAAGTCGGCGTCGGCCGGCACGTCGAGGGCGACCAGCGGCAGCTCCGGGCCGAACACCTCGCCGCCGAGACCGAACCGCGCGAACTCCGCGTGCACGGCCGAGGCGCTACCGCCGAGGGGCCCGGCGCGCTCCGGCAGCACCCGGATCACGCAGTGCCCGGAGGCCCGCACCCTCCCCCGCGCCCAGCGCACTCCTGCGGCGTCCGTCTCGAACCGGACCACGTCGCCCTGCGCCACGCCGTCCTGCAGGAACGGCACGTTCTCCACCCGGGCCGTGTCGGCGGTCAGCTCCGTCGCCCACAGGCCCTCGGTGTCGTAGGGCGGCCACCCCTCGCGGGGCGCGAACCTGAACCAGATCTTGACGGCGCCGCGCGCGGGGCGCTCGTGCACGTCGGACGCGGAGGTCATGCGCATCATCCTCCACCGCCTATGGTCCGAGTTTCACGAACCACGGCGGGACGAACGGGCTGGGGACGCCCGGCGGCAGGTTGACCGGGGCGTCCCGGGGCCCCTTCGAGGGGTTGCAGAACCAGCAGGCCGGCGTGATGTTGGGGTCCGTCAGGTCGCCGCCGCGCACTCGCGCCGTGACGTGATCGAGGCTGTTCGCCGTGTTCGTCCGGCAGTAGGAGCACACCGGCGAGGGCAGGTTCGGGTTGGCGCGCACGCCGATGTTGTAGTCCTGGAGCATGCCGCCGGTGATGCGCTTTCCGGCGCCGTTGCCGCCCGCCGAGCCGGCCGGGATCTCGTAGAAGGGCTGGCGGCCGGCGATGGTGCAGCCGATCGGCGTGTTGATGTTGTGCACCAGGACCGCTGCGCCGTTCGCGACGACGTAGAACGTGTGCTGCCCGGCGACGGTGAGGTTGTGCACGGTGGTGTGGCGGCTGCGGTCCGAGACCGCGGTGACCTGGACGTAGGTGCCGGACGAGGTGCGCAGCAGGTCGCCGTCCGCCAGGTCGCCCGCCTCGGCCCAGCGGTGTTCGCGCGGCAGCCAGAACGGATGCCCGGCCGTCGCCGTGATCGGCTTGCCGCCGGCCACGGAGATGTCGACGAGGTCCTTGTCGCCGGTTCCGGCGATCGACGTCGTGACGGTGGCCGCGACCGGCGTGGCGTCCGGGTCGTTGTCGGGTGCCGCCAGCACGCGATCGCCGGGCCGGACGTCGGCGATCCGCCTGCGACTGCCGTCGGCCATCAGCACCTGGGTGTCCGGCGCGAAGCTGTTGGACATACAGCCGGCGGCCTTGGCGCCCTTGCCGAGCCGGGCGAAGACCGCGCCGGCCATGCCGGTGGCGCAGCCCAGCGCCGCCGCGCCGCCGACGCCGCCCCAGCCCCAGTCCACCTTGCGGCCGGACAGCCGCTGCCCGGCGAAGTCGAGCAGGCCGTCGCTGAATCCGCCGACGAGGCAGCCGACCAGCAGCGGGTTGTTGCCCGACGGGTCGGTGGCGTTCGTCGGTGAGTTGCCCGCGTAGGCGTACAGGTTGAGGCCGCCGGCCTGGCCGATCGGGTCCTCGCTGATGAACCGCTGCAGCTCGGGGTCGTAGTAGCGGGCCCGGTGATAGGAGAGCCCGAAGTCGTCACGCTCCCGGCCGGTCCAGGAGAACCGGTTCGTCGTCGCCTCGCCGGTACGGGTCTGCACCCCGTGCGGGTCGTACGCGTACTCGGTGCGCAGCGCGCCGGCCGGGTCACCGAGCGCCACTGTGGAGCCGGTCAGGTCCGTGAGATAGGTCCGCAGCCCGCCGGCGTCGCGGCGCGAGAACCACTCGTCGGTGCCGCCGGCCAGCAGGTCCGTGGTGCGCGCGCCGGAGCGTTCCTGAACCGGGTCGGTCCCGTCGCTGACGGTGGTGGTTCCGGCGGCGCCGACGATGCGTTCCGCCCGGCGGCCGAACGCGTCGTAGGTGTACAGCTCGGCGGACTCGGGCCGGCCGACGCCGGTGAGCTGGCCGCGGTTGTTCCAGTGGTAGGCGGTGTTGCCGTGGCCGACCAGGTTCCCGTCGTCGTCGTAGGTGAGCGAGTGCCCGCCGGCGGAGGTCAGCCGGTTCGCGGCGTCGTACTGCAGTCCGGTCCGCGCGGCGGGCAGGTCGATGCGGGCCAGGCTGCCCTCGACCGCCGTGACCCGGCCGGCCGCGTCGTAGGTGTAGGTCAGCGTGCCCTTGTCCGCACCGCCGTGCCGGTAGGTCAGGCCCAGCACCTGACCGGCGGCGTCGTAGCGGGTCACCCGGCTCCAGCCGCCGGGCAGCCGTACCGTCTTCGGGCGGCCGGTCGCGTCGCGCTCCTCGACCTCGACCACGTCGTCGCCCTGCTCGATCCGGCGCAGCGTGTCGTCGTCGTCGTACGCGTACCGGGTGACGATCCGGCCGTCGACCTTGAGGGTCTCGCGGCGGTCGACCGGGTCGTAGCCGTAGGCGACGCTCGGTCGCGACGACTGGATGCCGGTGAGGCGGTCGAAGCGGTCCCAGCCGAGCGTCGTGACCTCGCCGCCCGCCTCCGTGATGGTCACCGGCCGGCCCACCGCGTCGAAGGCGTGCGTGACGTTCGCGGCGCCGGCCGTGCCCTTGCCGTAGGTGATCTCGGTGGTCCGGCGCACCGGATCGGGCACGACGCCGGTGACGCGCCGGCCCCGGGACTCGAACCGCTCCACCCGCCCGGCGCTGTCGTACTGCCAGGTGTCCGCCTTGGTCAGCGGGTCGGTGGCGGTCCGGACCCGGTCGGACGGGTCGTACTGCCAGGAGGTCCGGTTGTTGCGGGCGTCGGTGATGCCGGTGAGGTTGCCGTTCTCGTCGTAGTCCAGCCCGGTGGTGGCGCCCAGCGCGTCGGTCACCTGCTTGACCTGGTTGAGCGAGTCGTACCGCAGCCGGGTCTCCGCGCCGGCGGCGTCGGTGACGGCGATCGGCCGGCCGGCGGCGTCGGTGAACTGCCGCACCACCCGCCCGAGCGGGTCGGTCACCGAGGCCAGGTCTCCCCCGCGGTAGTCCAGCGTGGTGACCTTGTCCGCCGGGTCGGTCACGGTGCGGACCTGGCCGGCCGAGTTGTAGGTGAGCCGGGTGATCCGGTTCATCGGGTCGGTGACGGTCTGCAGGTCGCCGTCCTGCTCGTAGGTGTAGCCGGTCTTCTGGTCGCCGAGGCCGTGGAAGAACAGCGGCTGGTCGTACGGTCCGCCGTAGACGTAGTGCGCGACGCGCCGCCGGCCGTCCTCTCCCTCCAGCTCGTAGACGTCCTCGAGCCGGCCCTGCGCGTCGTAGTCGAGGCGGGTGCGGCGGTTCAGCGGGTCGACCACCGCGGTGATCTGCTGGTGCGCGGACCGCTCGTACCGGGTGGTGGCCTGCGCCGCGGTGCCGTACGCGGCGGTGTCGCTCACCGCCGCGCCGGCGGCGTTGAACTCGACCCGGCGCACCGAGCCGTCGGGCTGGGTGACCCGGGTCGCGGTGACCTTCCCGGCGCCGTTCAGCTCGTACGCGAACTGGTAGACGACGCCGCCGGGCAGGGTCTGCTTCTGTACGCGGCCGTTGGCGTCGTACTCGTTGTCCAGGTAGGTGATGCCGCGCGCGTCGGTGGCGGTCTTGAGCCGCTTATCCTCGTCGTAGGTGTACCGGGTGACCTTGCCGGCCGGGTCGGTGACGGTCTCCAGCAGCCCCTGTCCGTTGTAGGTGTAGGCGACGGCGCGGCCGGCGTTGTCGGTGGCGGACGTGATCCGGTTCCGGTTGTCGTGGGTGAAGCGGATCCACCGGCCGTTCGGCGACGTGACCTGCTTGAGCCGGTTGCCGTCGTAGCTGAGGCTGATCTGGTTGCCGTTGCGGTCCCGGACCGCGACCAGGTTGCCGTAGAGCGGGACGGCGAAGACCATGCCGTCACGCCGGGTGAGCACCCAGCCGCCGCTGCCGCCGAACGCCGGGTCCTTGGCGTACCTGACCCGGGCGCCGAGCCACTCGCCGGTGGTGTCGACCGCCTCCAGCACCACCTTGTTGAACTTGGTCTCCGCGTTGACCCGCGCGAAGTGCACCTTGCGCCCGCCGGGCAGGTAGAGATCGACCTCGTCGTACTGGTCCTCGGAGTGGAAGAACATGCCGTACTGGCCGAGCCAGCCGACGCCGAAGTCACGCCGGTCGTCGTCGGCCTGCCAGTAGTTGCGGGTGACCGCGATCGGGAACGTGTCGCTCACGGACAGGTCGGTGTGCGAGTCGGTGAGCTTGCCGGTGGCCAGGTCGACCGGGTCGCCGTCGAGCCAGTCCAGGGCGTCGGAGAAGATCGATTCCAGCCAGGCGGGCCGGCTCCCCGAGTTGAACATGGCGCCGGTGAAGGACCAGACGCGCGTCTTCGCGTCCGGCACCACCTGGCGGCCGTCCGCGCTGACCTCGCCCCGGCCGTACACGTGCCAGCCCTCGCGCTCCGGGTCGTAGTTCCAGAAGTCGACCCGGGTGTGCGGGGCCAGCTTCGTGTAGTTGGGGTAGATGATCTGGGCGCCGTCCGGGAACACCGAGGCGCCGCCCGGCTGCACCGTGAAATAGGTCGGCACGATGCCGTTCTCCGGCAGCGGGAACGGGGCCCGGTCCAACGGGATCGGCGTGATGCCGAGCTCGTGCACCACGTTGCCGGCCCGGTCCCGGATCACCGATCCGGCGGGGATGCGCACCTCGAGGCCCGGGATCTTCGGCGTGGTGAGCACGAGGTCCTTCGCGATCGGCGCGTCGACCCGCACCATGTGCTCGGTGTCGAGGCGCTGCATCCAGACCGTGTAGGGCAGCACCGTCGTGCGCCCGGCCCGGGTTGTCACCTTGATCTCGAAGACGCCGTAGCGGTCGGTGCCGGTGCTCGCCGCAGTGCCGTCCACCACCAGGACGGCGTCACCGGCGGGCACGCCGGAGAGCAGGAAGCGGCCGTGACGGTCGGTGGTGGTCCGCACGCCGCCGATGGCGGCGCTCGCACCGGCCAGCGGCGTTCCGTCCAGCTTGAGCATGTGTCCCGAGACCGCGGTGGTCCCGGCCCGAGCGCGCAGCGGATCGGGCGCCTCGGCCGGTTTGCGCCGGGCCAGCCAGCTCGCGCCGGCGAGATTGGCCTCGTCCGGCGTCCAGGTGGTCGGGTCCGTCCCCGTGGGCGGGCGCGGCGCGGCGGGGAGCGCGGCGGGCGTCACGGCGCCGCCGCCGGAACCCGCGGACCGCGTGGCCAGGGCGAGGGTCAGCGCTCCGACGCCGGCCTGGTTCGGGTTCAGGACCAGCAGGTAGGTGCCGCCGGCCGGGTCCGGCAGGTCGGGCAGGTCGGCGCCGGTGAGGTTACGCAGATCGACCTTGCCCAGGTTGGCGCCGGCCGGGTCGTAGAGCGTGGCCGAGGTGTAGGACGGGAGTCCGTTGGCGGAGACGTTGAGCCGCAGCAGCCGCTGAGCGCCGGTAGGGCTGAAGGCGAGTCGGGCGTTCTGGCCGCGCCGGGCGAACGTCACCGTCGCGGCGGCGCCGCCGACGGCCAGGGTGCCGCCGTCCAGCTCCGCGCTGAGTGACACCCGGGCGGTGCCGGTCGCCGCGTTGGTCGGTGCGACGACGACCCGGTACCGGCCGGGCCCGAGCGGCGGCAGGTCGAGCTCGCGCACGGCGCCCCGTCCCACCGAGACCCGGTCGCCGATCTGCCGGCCGTCCGGCCCGTACACGTATCCGTAGACGGACACGGACAGGGCGTTGTCGATCAGGACGCTCGACCGCTCGCCGTTCGCGGCGTCGAAACCCACCCCCGCGTCCTGACCCGCTCGCTGCACGGTGACCGCGACCGCGTCGCCGTCGCGGGTGACGGTGCCCCCGTCGACCTGCGCCGAGTGCGTCACGGTGATCGCGCCGGTACCCACGGCGTCCGGCGCCACGACCACGCGATAGCGGCCGGTGGCGGGCAGCCGCTGCAGGTGTATCGCCCCGTTGTCCCTGGCGGAGAGCCGCTCCTTCACGACCCGCCCGTCCGGGTCCTCGACCGGCAGGTCGTCCGGCCCGAGAAGGGTGACGTCGGCGCCCGTGGTCAGCGTGTTGCCGGTGAGGCCGAGCCCGGCCGTCTGCCCGGCGACGCCGTCGAACCAGGCCTCCGCGTTCTGGCCCGCCCGCGTGATGGTGGCGGTGCGCGCCTCGCCGCCGCGCGTCACCTCGCCGGCGCTCGCCCATCGCGAGAGCGTGACCGTGACCGAACCCAGCGCGGCGCCGCCCACGTCTATCACCACCCGGTACGCGCCGTTCATCGGCAACGCCGTGATGTCCAGGCTCTTGGTGCTGCGGGCGGAGAGCACCCACCGCGCACCGACCGGCTCGCCGGTGGGGCCGGCCAGGAAGACGTCGGCCGAGTTCGGCAGGTCGTTGCCGGTGAAGCCGAGGCTGACGGCGTCGCCCTGGTCGGCGTCGAAGCTGAGCTGGACGTCCTGCCCGGGCAGGCTCGCCGCCGCCGCGACACCGTCACCGGTCGCGGTGAGCTCGCCGCCGAGCGGCTCGCTGAGGCTGACCGAGAGGCCGCCGGTGCCGGTGGCGCTGCGCGGGTCGATGACCAGTGCGTACGTCTGCCCGGCGCGCAGGCCCCGCAGGTCGAGGTCGAACGGCGAGGTGTGCGCGTCCGACCCGTCCGGCACGTCGAGGCCGTCGGGTGAGATGACGCGGGCACTGACCGAGCCCGCGAGGGTGGCCGCCAGGTCGCTGACGCCGACGGACAGGTTCTGCCCGACCGGCGCGTCGAAGAGCAGCACGGCCACCTTGCCGGCCGTGTCGATCCGTACCGCGGAGGTCCGGCCGATCTCGGCGCGGGCGTACGACTCGATCGTCGCGGGATCCACAGTGGCCGGCGGGACGAAGAAGTCCGCGGCGCTGGTCGCGGTGCCGCGCGGGCTCGCCACCTGTACCCGCCCGCCGGTCGCGCCGTCCGGCACCCGGAACCGCAGCGTGGTCGCGGTCGCCGCGACGAGGTTGACCGCCTGCCCGCCGAGGGTCACCACGTCGTTGCCCAGGGTCGGGTCGAAGTTGCGCCCGGTCAGCGTCACCTCGGTGCCGGCCTGGCCGCTGGCCGGCGTCATGGCCGTGATCTCCGGCCCGCCCGGCAGCACCCGGAAGGACGCGCTGTCGGCGGTGGAGCCGGCGGCGGCGACCCGGATCGCGCCGGTGGCCGCGGCCGCCGGTACCACGACCGTCAACGACGTCGGCGACGCGGACGAGACCGCCGCCGTCGCGCCGCCGCTGAACATGACGGTGTTGCCGGCCGCGGCGGCCGCGAAGCCGGTGCCGGTGATGGTGATGCTCGCGCCCGGCGGCGCCGCGGCCGGCACCACGCTGAGGACGGAGAGCCGGCTCGACGGGAACCGGTCGACGCCGACGGTGTTGCCGGTGGCGTCGTAGGCGTACCGCGCGGTCTCGCCGCCGGGCTGGGTCACCCCGACCAGGCGCCCGGCGGCGTCGTACGCGTAGCCGGCCGGGCCGGGCGCGGCGAGCCGTGCCTGGCGCACCGAGGCGGGAGCCGCCGCGGGAGCGGCCTGCGCCGGCTGCCCGCCGAGCCGGGATGGCGCGGCCGCGAGGGACTCGGCCGGTGACAGTGAGGCGACGAGTGTGCCGGTCAGCACAAGTGCGAGGGCGCGGCGCACGGTGGACTCCCCGATCGACGGCAGCATGACGACGAATTCTGTTGCCGGACAGGGATGCATTTGAATATGGCGTTCGCCCTATTCTCGGGCCACGCGGCCGTCGCTAACTTCCCCTCCTGAACGCCGTCCTCACCTATGCGCCAGGAGCATCCGTGCCCAGATCACCAGTGCCGGCCGCACTCACCGCCATCGCCACCCTCGCCGGCCTGCTGGCCGCTCCGGCCGGCGCCGCCGCGGCTCCGGCGGCCTGGGAATCCGTTCCGTTGCAGCTGTCGGCCGGCGCCGACCAGGCCGGCGTCGTGGACATCAACAATCGGGGGCACTCCGTCGGCACGGTCGAACTGCGGGCCGTGACCTGGGACGATGCGGGCCGGATCCGTCTTCTTCCGCTGCTGCCCGGCTTCACGCGGAGCCGGGCCGAGGCCATCAACGACGACGGCGTCATCGTCGGTTCGGTGCAGTCCGTCGGCGGGCCCGCGCCGCACCATCGCGCGGTCCGGTGGAACACCGACGGCACCATCACCGTGCTGGATCCGAACGCGACCGAGACCACCTATGCCACGGCGATCAACTCCGTGGGGGCGATCGCGGGAACCCGGGGCGGCGCGGGAAGGGCGGTGCGTTTCGCCGGTGGCGGCGCCGTCGATGCCGGCGGAACCGGCTCGGTCAACGACATCGCCGACGACTCCGGCGCCACCGTCGTCGGCACCACCGCGCCGCCGTCCTGTCCGCCGTGCACCGCCTACGCGTTCCGGCAGAACGGTGCCGGCGCCAAGGTCCGGCTGCCCGGCACGGAGGACAAGTTGTCGTGGGGCAACGGCGTGAACCGGGCCGGGACCCTGATCGCCGGCCGGCTGGAGACCCACGCCGCGACGTGGAAGCGCGTCACGTCGGGCACCCCGCCGCAGACGCAGTGGGTGCTGACCGACCTCGGCCAGGCGAAGGCGGGCGCGCCGACGGACCCGAAGGGCCTGAGCGGCGACGGCCGCTTCCTGGCGGGCGAGACCACCGTCGACGGCGAGCCGCGCGCGTTCGTGCACCTCGGCGGCGCCTTCACCCTGCTGCCCGGCGCGCACGCGAAGGCGACGGCCGTCAACGACTCCGGCACGGTCGCGGGCACCCTGCGCCTGAACGGTGACAGCATGGACACGCCGGTGCTGTGGCGCCGGACGGCCTGAGGCTCAGCCGAGGAGCGGTCCGACCCACGAGGTCGTGCCCGCCCGGGGCGGCACGAAGAAGTAGCCGCCGCCGACGGTCAGGGTGTAGCGGCCCAGCCGCTCGCCGGCGAGACGTCGCTGCACCGCCTCGAACCCGGTGGAAAGATCATTCTGGTACGCCGTGAAGAGCAGGCCCTCCTCGTCACGGCCCCGGAACGAGTAGCCCCGCCGGGCGAGCGGCGCCACCGAACCGTCCCGCGGATTGGCGCGGCGCACGTGCGAGTCCAGCGGCGTGCGCCGCCCGTGCGGGTCGTCGGCGTAGACCGGCTCGGCGCCGGCGGGCCGGCCGTCGAGCCAGCTGCCGTCGCGCCGCCGCCCGATGATGCGCTCCTGCTCGGCCTCGGGATCCCGGTTCCACAGCTCGGTGGCGAACTGGATCACCCGCACCACGAGGTAGCTGCCGCCGACGGCCCAGGCGGGCTCGCCGCGCCCGTCGCGCACGCGCACCGCCTCGGCACCGGCCGCCGGTTCCGGGTTGCCGTGCCCCTCGACGAAGCCGAACAGGTTCGTGGCGAGTGGCCGCCCGGCGTCGACGCGCGCGGCCTCCCGGAACCCGGCCATCCGCCACCGGACGCCGAGATCGTCCGCGATCGCCGCCGCCTCGCGGGCGGCCTCCTCGGCGGTGTCGGCGCCCACCTGGACGAGCAGGTCGCCGTGGCAGCGCCGCGGGTCCAGCACGTCGCCGGGGAACGACGGCATGGCCGCCAGTTGCCGGGGCCGGTGCGCGGCGAGCCCGGCCCGGTCGAAGAGCGCGGCGCCGAGCGCCACGGCGGTCTCCACGCCGTCGGCGGCCGACTCGGCCCGCTCCGCGAGGCGGCGCAGGGCGCCGGCGACACCCCGGGAGTCCGGCAGGTCCAGGGCGGCCAGCACCGTATGCGGCCGGGGCGGGGCACTCAGCAACTCGGCCCGGGCCCGGCCCGGCCGGGGTGCCGAGCAACCACCGACCAGGCCGGCGGCGGCGAGGGCCCCGCCGGCGATCACCCCACGCCGGGTCGGCACGTGACCACTCCTCGAGGAAGCCCAACGATGTCAGCGAGGAAGGTAGCGGCGGCCGCCGCCGGCCGGCATAGGGCGAACGCGATATCTTTCCGATCAGCCTCCGCTCATCGCGGCGACCCGGGCGCCGTGCCGGGTGCGCGCCGCGACCGGGTCCGGCAGGAGCAGCTCCACGTTGCGGTCCGTGAGCTCGCCGCGGCGCGCGTCCGTCCGGTTGGAAAGGTCGTTGGCGGACAGCTCGCGGGAGAGCGAGGCCAGCGTGGCGGGGTCGGTCAGCCGGCCGTGCCGGGAGATCGGGCCGCCGTGGTCGACGATCGTGCAGAAGATCGACAGGGTGTCGTCCAGGTTGTCGGTCACCTCGAGGATCCTCGACTGCTGCGGCCAGTCGATGTGCGCCGCCGTGTTGATCTCCCAGAAGCCGCCCGCGACGGCCGCGCCCGACGGGCGGGCGTATGGGAGCACCTGGTTGCGGTGCGTGTGCCCGTTGACCCAGGCGATCACGTTGGGATAGCGCAACAGCAGGTCCCGCACCTGCGCGCCGCCGAACCGCCCGGTGCCGTCGGACACGTTTGTCATCGACCCGATCGTGTGGTGACTGAAGATCATCACGTACTGGTCCGCGCCGTGGCGGCGCCGCACCACCTCGCCCGACGGGGACAGCCACTGCCGGCTCGCCGCCTGCAGCCGCGCCTCCAGCCAGGCGAACTGCTCCGGGTCCAGCGACCCGTCCGGGCCGCCGCTGCTGGTGACCGTGTCCAGCACGATGCCGCGCACCCGTCCCCGGTCGAACGTGTAGTAGGCGGTGCCCGAGGCCCGGTTCGCGGCCGTGAACCCGTGCCCGACCGGGCCGCCGGTGGTCCTGAAGTGCTCCTCGATGGTGGTGCCGCGGTCCACGATCCGGCGCCCGGCGTCGGGCGTGACGAACCGCCGGCCGCCCTCGGCCAGCTGCTTGGCCACCGCGGCCGGGTCCAGCCGCAGCAGCCCGACGATGAACTGCACCTGCGCCGGCAGCGGCGCCGCCAGGATCGACGGCGGCAGGCTGGTCAGCTTCAGCGGGCCGGTCGCGATCTGCCGCAGCAGGTCGTTGGCGGGCAGGTTGCCCTGCACCAGGCCGTCGTGGTTGCCGTAGACGGCGTACCACGGCGTGCGAAGCCCGGCCGCCCGGAACGGCCGGCGGGCGGCGTCGAGCAGGCCCGGCACCCGCGGGAACCCGTACTCGGCGGTGAGCACGCCGAACCCGCTCTCCGGATGCCAGTAGACGGGGTCCGGCGCCACGTCGTCCAGCACGCCCTCGTAGCGCCCGGTGTCGCCGGAGTCCGGGCGCACCGGCCCGCCGTCGAGCAGGTCGATGTACCAGCGCAGCTCGTTGAACTGACAGTTGTCGGTGTTGTCCCCGGTGACGACGGCGAACCGCACCGGCGCCCCGGTCGCCGGGCCGTGGCGCACCTGGCGCAGCCGGGCCACCGACGCGTTCGCGACCTGCGCGCTCAGCAGCTCCTGCGGCCGGTGCGCGCTGGCGAAATCCCCCAGGCCCGGGACACCGCTGTACCGGTCGAGGTACTCGAACCGGGCCGGCGACTGCGCGTCCATCACGTGCACGTCGGTGAGCTGGGTGAAACAGGTCAGGACCCGCCGGTGGCGGCAGAAGTGCCGGGACACGCCGGCCAGGTCCCCACGGAACAGGTGCGGCTCCCCGGCCGCGGCGGTCAGCCGCGCATAGCCGCCGGCACCGGCCGGTCCCCGGACGATGGTGCGCGCCAACGTCGTCCCGGCGCCCCGGCGCACGCCGGCGGACGCGGGCGGCGCCGAGTACGGATCGATCGTGCCGGCAACGGTCAGCCCGGCCGCGCCGAGCGCGCCCCCGAGGATCGAACGCCTGGTCAGTCCCACGGCACTCCCCCTTAGAACCGCCTCGTCGCGGTCCCTCCACGATTTCCGGCAGGTTTCGGAAGCGCAATCAGCCGAAGGTCCTTTGTCGACTTCCTCGCGGCCGTCCATCATGGGTGGTCCGCAGCGCGACGCCCCTCAGGCGGCCAAGGGCGCGCCCTTGTCGAACGTCCACGCCGGGAACCTCTCGGCCAGGTATGCACGATGACCGTCCCAGTCGGCCGGTCCGAGCAGCCGCGGCGGCGAGATTCGCAGCCCGTCGGTCCGCGACCGCTGCTGATAACCCCAGGCGAATCCGGCCAGCGGGACGACGAGCCGCCGGTCGACGTCCCACGGCCCGATGGTCAGGAAGCTGTGCGCCTCCCACCGCACCGCGCCTTCGCGCCACCGGGACGGCGCGTCGAACAGCACCGGCTGAACCCCGTACCAGGCGAACGGCGCGGTGGAGTCCTCGAACAGGTCGAAGGGGTCGACGCCGAACCGAGCCGCGGCGTCCGGCTCGCGGACCAGTTGGACCCAGCCGAGCAGCGCCCGGTATCCGCGGGCGCTGAACTCGACGGACGCCGTGCACATCGGCATGCCGCGCTCCCGGTCGGTCTTGCCGACGGCGACCGGGTCGGCGTTGGGGGCGACCTCCACGGACACCCGCCCGTGCTCACCACCGAATTCGAAGGGAATCTCCACCCGGCCAGTCTCCCATCGGGCGGGCGGGGCCTGGCATGGTCGCCAGGCCCCGCCCGCCTCGGTCACGCCGCGTGGCGGTAGCCGGCCGGGCGGCTGGTGAAGTCGCCGCGGCCGTGTGTCCGGCTGCGCAGCCGCGTCGCGTAGCCGAACAGCTCGGCCAGCGGCACGACCGCGGTGACCGAGCGCGCGGTGGAGCCGGTCACCTGCGCGCGGCGGGCCGACAGGTCGCCCAGCACGGCGCCGAGCGCGTCGGCCGGCGCGGTGACCACGACCTCGGCCACCGGTTCCAGCATCCGCAGCTCGCACGCCGCCAGCGCCGCGCGCAGGCCGAACCGGCCGGCCGCGCGGAACGCCAGGTCGGACGAGTCCTTCACGTGCGTGGCCCCGTCGGTCAGGGTCACCGTGAGGCCGACGACCGGGTGGCCGCCGAGCGGCCCGCCCGCCAGCGCCTCCCGGCAGCCGGCCTCGACCGCGCGGACGTACTCGGCCGGCACCCGCCCGCCGGTCACGGTGGAGGCGAACGTGAAGCCCGTCCCGTCGGCGGGCGCCACGTCGAGCACGACGTGCGCGAACTGGCCCGCGCCGCCGTCCTGCTTGACGTGCCGGTACGGCACGCCCGTCACGCCGCGCACCACGGTCTCCCGGTAGGCGACCTGGGGACGCCCGACCGTCACGTGCAGGCCGGTGTTGCGGTGCAGCGTCGTCACGGCCACCTCCAGGTGCAGCTCGCCGAGGCCGGACAGCAGGATCTGCCCGGTCTCCGGGTCCACGCGTACGGCCAGCGACGGGTCCTCGCCGACCAGCACGGCGAGCGCGGGCAGCAGGCGCTGCGCGTCCCCGCGGGTGCGGGCCTCGACCGCGACGGACACCACCGGCTCCGCCGACCGCGGCGCCTCCAGCTGTGCCGGGTGCGCCCGGGTGGACAGCGTCGTACCCGCCCGCGCGGTCTTGAGCCCGGACACGGCGACGATGTCACCGGCGACGGCCCGGTCGAGCTCGGCATGCCGGTCCGCCTGCACCCGCACGATCCGCGACACCCGTTCGGTCCGGCCCGTTCCCGCGTCCCACATCACGTCTCCCTTGCCGATCGTGCCGTCGTACACCCGCAGGAAGGCGAGCCTGCCGGCGCGCTTGAACACCAGCGCCACCGGCGGCGCGCCCGGGTCGCCGGCCGGGCCGGGCAGGTAGTCGACCACCGCGTCGAGCAGCGGCTCGACGCCGATGTTCCGGTACGCCGATCCGCACAGCACCGCGACGGCCTCGCGGCCGCGGGTCAGCTCGCGCAGCGCCGTGACCAGCGTCCGCGTCGACATGTCCCCCAGCTCCTCCAGCGCGCCCGGGTGCCGTTCCGCGACCGCCTCCTCCAGCTCGCGGCGCGCCCGGCGGGCCTGCTCGTCGTCGGCGGGCTCCGCGTGGAGCACGCCGCCGGGCCAGGTCAGCCGGCGCATCCCGACCAGGTCGACGACGCCGCGGAAGTCGCCCTCGGCGCCGATCGGCAGCTGCACCGCGAGCGCGGCGACGCCGAGGCGGTCGCGGATGGACGCCACCGCCGCGGCGAAGTCGGCGCCCGGCCGGTCCAGCTTGTTGACGAACGCCAGCCTGGGCACGCCGTACCGGTCGGCCTGGCGCCACACGGACTCGCTCTGCGGCTGCACGCCCGCGACGCCGTCGAAGACGGCGACCGCGCCGTCGAGCACCCGCAGCGACCGCTCCACCTCGTCGGAGAAGTCGACGTGGCCGGGCGTGTCGATGAGGTTCAGCCGGTGGCCGGCCCAGTCGCAGCCGACGGTGGCCGCGAAGATGGTGATGCCACGTTCCCGCTCCTGCGGATCGAAGTCGGTGACCGTCGTGCCGTCGTGCACCTCGCCACGCTTGTGGGTGGCGCCGGTCGCGAACAGGATCCGCTCGGTCAGGGTGGTCTTTCCGGCATCGACGTGAGCCAGGATGCCGATGTTTCGTACGCGCATGATCTCGGTCTTTCGGTGGGCTGTGGACACAGACGGCGCCCACCCGACCCACACGACGTGTGGGTCAGGTACGTCCAGCCCCGGTGGCGCGGCCGGGGCCGGGCACACCAGACACGAGAATCAGCTCGAAACGCGAGACGGGGACGACAACCACGGTGCGGTAACCCACGGTGCTGCCCTCCCCTCGCTCCTCATCGGCGCGACCGAGAGTAGGTACCCGGCCCGGCGCTGTCGATCGAATTTCAGCGGGGCGGCAGCGGCGCGGCCGGGCGGACCGCGGTGAACTCCGCGTGCTCGTAGCGGGTCGCCGAGAGCAGCAGCAGCCACTCGTCGCAGCCCTGCCACGGGTAGAGGTCGGCGGCGCCGCCGCGAACGGTCCGGGGGCCGTCGCCGGTGCGGGGCCGGGCGTCGGACGGCGCACCGGTGAAGCCCGGTATCCACGCGTCGGCGCAGATCTCGCTCGCCGAGCCCATGGCGGCCAGGCCGAACGCGTTCTCCATCGCGGCGATCCGGTCCTCGTCGGCGAAGTCGTCGAGCAGCTGGTCCGCACCGGGCTTCGCGTCTCCCCGGAACGTGAGGGTGGTGGTTCCGGCCCGGGCCGCGTACTCCCACTCGGCCTCGCTGGGCAGCCGGAACGCCCATGCCGCCAGCAGCTCCTCCAGGCCGTACTCGAGCCGTGCCGTGACCGAGTCCTCGTCGGCGTAGTCGTCCTCGTAGTCGGGCAGCCAGTGCTGGACCTGAGCGACCGTCAGCGGGTGCCGCGCGAGCAGGAAGGGCTCGACCCGGACCTGCCGCACCGGCCGCGCGTCCCCGGTGCCGGCGCGGAACGGCTCGATGGTGTCCTCGACCCCGCCGTCGCGCTCGATGGCGCCGATCGCGTCCAGCTCCGCGTCCGACAGCCCCATCCGGAACGTGCCGCCGGGCACCTCCCGGAACACCACGTCCGACGCCCCGTGCCGCCAGGCCGGCCGCCCGGCGACGGTCTCCTCGATCCACATGCCGGTGAACGCTAGCAGCGCGCCCCGGTCAGGAGCCGGCCCACCATGTCCGCCGCCTTGAGTGCCGAGCCGGTCAGGATCACCACCGTCGTCTCGCCGGGGCGCAGCGTGCCGCGGCGCAGGAACTCGCGGGCCGCCGGCAGCACGATCGAGCTGGTCGGCTCCGCGTAGAGGCCGCGGCGGGCCAGCTCCAACGTGGCGGGCGCGATCTGGTCCTCGGGGACGGCCGCCATGTCGCCGCCGGACTCCCGGACGGCCGCGAGCACCTCGCGGTCGCGCACCGGCGCCGCGATCGCCGTGCCCTCGGCGACGGTCGGCGTCCACTGCGCCGGCGAGACCGCGGCGGCGCCGGCGGCGAAGGCGGCGACCAGCGGGCCGCAGTGTGCCGGCTGGGCGACCAGCAGCCGCGGGCGCCGGTCGATCGCGCCCGAGCGCAGCAGTTCGCCGAAGCCGAGGTGGCAGCCGAGCACCAGGCTGCCGGCCCCGGCCGGCAGGACGACCGCGTCCGGCGCGGCGAAGCCCAGGTCCTCCCAGATCTCGTACGCGATCAGCTTGGTGCCCTGCAGGAAGAACGGGTGCCAGTTGTGGCTGGCGTAGAAAGTGGCGGCTGAGCGTCGCACGGCCTCGTCGGCGGTGGCCTGGCGTGTGCCGGGCACCAGGTCGACGACGGCGCCGTGCGCGCGGCTCTGCTGGATCTTGGCGGGCGACGTCGACTCGGGCGCCAGGATGGTGGCGCGGATCCCGGCGGCCGCGGCATAGGCGGCCACCGACGAGCCGCCGTTGCCGCTGCTGTCCTCGAGCATCTCGGCGACGCCCTGGCGGGCCAGGGTGGAGACCATGACGGTGGTGCCGCGATCCTTGAAGCTGGCGGTCGGGTTGAACCACTCCGGCTTGACCGACAGCGGCACCCCGTCGACGTCGAACGGCAGCAGCGGCGTGCAGCCCTCGCCGAGGCTCACCGGCCGGTCGTAGCTCAGCGGCAGGGCGGCCGCGTACCGCCACTGGGACCGTACCCGGGTGTCGACGTCGTGCCGGTCGATCCCCGGCAGGTCCTCGACCAGCAGGGGTGAGCCGTCGTCGCCGCGCCAGCGCGGTTCGTCCAGGTGGTAGCGCCGCCCGGCCCGGTCAACCAGCATTCCCCGATCTTGCCAGAGCCCCGGCCGGCCGCTGTGATCAAGTTAGGGTCTGGTCGTGAACGACATCGATTTCGGGCGCACCGCCGACGACTACAGCCGCCACCGGGCCGGCTTCCCGGACGAGCTGATGGACCGGCTCGCCGCGCTCGGCGTCGGCGGCCCCGGGCGCGACGTCGTGGACCTCGGCACCGGCACGGGCAGCCTGGCCCGGCTCTTCGCGCTGCGCGGCGGCGCGGTCACCGGCGTCGACCCCGCGACCGCGCTGCTCGACAAGGCCCGCCTGCTCGACGAGCGCGCCGGCGTCGAGGTCCGCTACGTCGCGGGCGCCGCCGAGCGGACCGGGCTGCCGGACAACAGCGCCGACGTGGTCAGCGCCGGGCAGTGCTGGCACTGGTTCCGGGCCGCCGAGGCCGCCGCCGAGGTCCGGCGGCTGCTGCGGCCCGGCGGGCACGTCGTCATCGCGCACTTCGACTGGCTGCCGGTGCCCGGCAACGTCGTCGCCGCCACCGAGGCGCTGATCCTGCGGCACAACCCGGCGTGGGCGCTCGCCGGTGGCACCGGGCTCTACCCGCGCTGGCTCACCGACCTGCGCCAGGGCGGCTTCACCGGGATCGAGACGTTCTCGTTCGACCTGGACGTGCCCTACTCGCACCTCGACTGGGCCGGGCGGATCCGGGCCAGCGCGGGCGTCGCGGCCAGCCTCGACCCGGCGGCCGTCGGCGTCTTCTCCGCCGAGCTGACCGCCCTGCTCGCCGACCGGTTCCCGGCCGAGCCGCTGCGGGTCCCGCACCGGGTGTGGGCGGTCATCGCCCGCCGGTGAGCCGGGACCAGGCCCGGCGTAGCGCGCCGCGCGCGGCGCGCAGCATCGCGCCGATCCGGTTGACGATGCCGTCGGCGTTGATCAGGGCCTCGCCGAGCAGCGCGGAGGCGCGGTCCATCAGCAGCTTGGCGCGGGCCAGGTCGTCGCTGTCGCCGCGCAGCTGCCACAGTCGCTGCGCCTGGTCCCAGGCGTGCGCCCGGGTCGCCGAGACCAGCACCCGCTGGCTCCAGTCGTCCAGGTCGCCGACCAGGCGGTCGATCCGCAGCTGCCACGCGGTGGAGTAGCGGCGGCGCAGGCCCGGTATCTCCTCGAAGAAGATGTCGTTGATCAGCAGGTAGTCCGGGTGGATGACCTCGTCGGTGGGCGCGCCCGTGCGTTCCCACGTGGCGACCAGGGCGAGCGCCAGGTCGTGGTTGATGTGCGCGTTGACGCCCAGCATCGCGGCGGTCAGTTTGCTCAGCTTGAGGCTGCGGGAGCGGCGGAACAGCACCTCCCAGGCGTCCGGGGTGGCGTCGTCGTCGACGCCCCAGCGGCGCAGGGCGTCGAAGTAGCGCTTGGCGAACTCGACGTCGAGCAGCTCCAGGAAGGCCGGATCCTTGACGTCCTCGCTGGTCAGCAGGTTGGCGACCCGGTCGGTGATGGTGAAGTAGAGCGAGTTGAACGCGGCGACCCGGTTCGCGGCCCGCGGCGGCAGGTCGTCGAAGATCTTCTGGGCGGCGGTGAGCCGGGTCAGCACCCCGGCGATGTCGGTCGGCGGGGTGGCGCAGAGCTCGGCGACCTCCCGGTGCGCCGGCTCCCACCCGCGGCCGGGCCAGTCGGCGGGGGCGAGCTGGGCCCGCTCGTCGCGCAGCAGCGCGGCGCTGTCCGTTACACGGTCGCGGTCGAACGCGACAGTCATGGGAACCTCCACGCCGTTCACCATGATGTCGCGGTCCGGCGCTGACCATAGTCCGGGCGGCTACCCGACAGTAGAGGCCTCGTGAGCGGGGCGGATAAGCTCGGCGAAGCGGGCGGCGTCGATGTTTCCGCCCGAAAGGATCAGACCGACCCGGTCCGGCAGCGGCCCGGCCCGGCCGGCCAGCAGCGCCGCCAGCCCGGTGGCGCCGCTGGGCTCCACGACGATCCGCATCCGCTCGAAGGCGAAGCGCATCGCCGCGCGGATCTCGTCGTCGCCGACCAGGGCGATCTCGTCGGTCAGGCGCCGGTTGACCGAGAACGTCAGCTCGCCGGGCGTCTCCGCGGCCTGGCCGTCGGCGATGGTGCGGGGCACCGGGATCGCCACCCGCCGCCCCGCGGCCAGCGACCGCCGGGTGTCGTCGCCGGCCTCCGGCTCCACGCCGATCATCCGGATGCCGGGGTGCAGGCCCTTGGCCGCCGTCGCGCTGCCCGCGAGCAGCCCGCCGCCGCCGGTCGGCACCAGCAGCGCGCCGAGCTCGCC
This sequence comes from Actinoplanes sp. NPDC049668, assembly GCF_044465445.1. Taxonomy (NCBI): domain Bacteria; kingdom Bacillati; phylum Actinomycetota; class Actinomycetes; order Micromonosporales; family Micromonosporaceae; genus Actinoplanes; species Actinoplanes sp. NPDC049668. The sequence continues at coordinate 283,191 of NZ_JBITLR010000005.1, read as the reverse complement.
GGCGTCCTCGAGCAGCTCGAGCGCGGCGGTGCCCTGGCCGGCGATCACGTGCGGGTGCTCGTACGGCGGGATGAGCGCGAGGCCGCGTTCGGCGGCGAGGGCCGCGCCGAGGGCGACCCGGTCGCCGGTGTAGCGGTCGTAGGTGAGGATCTCGGCGCCGTAGCCCTCGGCGGCCGCGCGCTTGGAGGCCGGGGTGTCCGCGGGCATGAGGATCACCGCCGTGGTGCCGAACTCGCGGGCGGCCAGGGCGAGCGCCTGGGCGTGGTTGCCGGAGGAGAACGACGCGACGCCGCGCGAGCGCTGCGCGGGCGAGAGCCGGGACAGCGCGTGGTAGGCGCCGCGGAACTTGAACGCGCCCGTGCGCTGGAAGTTCTCGGCCTTGACGTGCACCTCGGCGCCGACCAGGGCGTCGAGGGTGCGCGAGCGCAGCACCGGGGTGCGGTGCGCGACGCCGGCGAGCAGGGCGGCGGCGTCCCGGACGTCCTCCAGGGTGACGATCACGCGGCCGCGCCGCGCAGCACGGCGTCGACCAGTGCCTCGGCGTAGCCCTCGTCGGGCACGTTCGGGTTCCAGCGCAGCATGTTCTGGGTGATGGTCGGCCCGGCGAGCATCAGCAGGGTCAGTTCGATGTCGAGGTCCTCGCGCAGCTCGCCGTTCTCGACGCCGCGGTGCAGCACCTGGCGCATGACGTCGCGCCGCGGCTCCATCACGCTGCGGTAGATGCGGTACATCTCCGGGCGCTTCAGCAGCTCCGGCAGCAGGCAGGCGGTGACCTTGCCGTACTCCTCCATGCGCTTGTTGCGCATGGCGGCGACCAGCATGACCAGGTCGTCGCGGACCGACTCGCCGGCCGGCACCGGCAGCGGGCCCTTCATGGTGGCGACCGCGTCGATCAGCAGCGCCTCCTTGTTGGGCCAGCGCCGGTAGATGGTCGCCTTGCCGACGCCGGCCCGGGCCGCCACCGCCTCGATCGAGAGGGCGTCGGCGCTCTGCCCGGCGCCGAGCAGGTCAAGCACCGCCTCGATGATCGCCGCGTCCGCGCGGGCATCGCGCGGCCGACCGGGAGCCTTGCGCTCCTGGTCGGCCGCATCGTCAACGCTGACCGTCGTCATGCGGTCCATTCTTACCGACCCCGCACGCCGGGACCATGCGAGGTGTGGAGTCTCATGCCTCGATCAACTCCGCCGCCGGGGGTGTGCCGGTGGGCGCGGGTGCCTCGGCGGGGCGGCGACCGGGCAGCCAGATCGCCGCGACCACGGCGCCGAGCAGGGCGAAGGCCACGCTGCCGATCGTCGCGTAGTGCATCGCCGTGACGAACGCGTCGTTGGCGGAGCCGATCAGCGCCGGGCCGGCCGGCCCGGCCCGCTCGGCGACCCCGTAGGCGCCGGCGATGGACTCCTGGGCCACCTCGCGCGCGGCGGCCGGCAGGCCCGCCGTCGCGTTCGCGATCTCGTCGCGGTAGGTGGACGAGATCACCGCGCCGAGGGCGGCCACGCCGAGGGCGCCGCCGACCTGCCGGATGGTGTTGCTGACCGCGGAGCCGACGCCGGCCTTCTCCCGGGGCAGCACCGACATGATCGATTCGGTGGCCGGCGGCATCACGTTGGCCATGCCGACGCCCATCAGGAAGAACAGCGCGCCGACGACCCAGATCGGCGTGGTCGCGCCGATGAAGAGCCAGCCGGCCAGGCCGACCGCGACCAGCAGCAGGCCGGCGGTGCTGACCTGCTTCGGGCCGAAGCGGCGGACCATCGCGGCGCTGCGCGGCGCGAACAGCATCTGCGCGACCGCGAACGGGACGAACAGCGCGCCGGAGGCCAGCGGGCCGTAGCCGCGGACCAGCTGGAGGTAGAAGGCGCTGAAGAACATCGCGCCCATGGCGGCGAAGAAGACCAGGCCGATCACGGCGACCGAGGCCGAGAACTGCCGGATGGCGAAGAGCTTCACGTCCAGCGAGGGGTGGTCGATGCTGCGCTCGTACAGGATGAAGCCGGCCAGGACCGCGACCGAGACGGCCAGGGCGACCCACGACTCGGGCCGGCCGAAGCCCTTCTCGCCGCCCTCGATGACGCCGTAGGTGAGCAGGGTCAGCCCGACGATGGAGAGCAGCACGCCGACCACGTCGATGCGGCCCGGCTTCGGGTCGCGCGACTCGGGCACCAGGGTCAGCACGAGCACGACCCCGGCGATCACGATCGGCACGTTGATCAGGAAGACCGAGCCCCACCAGAAGTGCTCGAGCAGCAGGCCGCCGACGATCGGGCCGATGGCCACGCCGAGGCCGACGGCGCCGGCCCAGACGCCGATGGCGCGGCCGCGCTCGCGCGGGTCGAAGACGTTCGCGATGATCGACAGGGTCGCCGGCATGACCGCGGCGGCGCCGAGGCCCATCAGCGCGCGGGCCCAGATCAGCTGGTCGGCGCTCTGCGCGTACGCGGAGAGCAGCGAGGCGGTCCCGAAGAGCACGAGCCCGACGGTGAGGGTGAGCCGCCGGCCGAACCGGTCGGCCAGGATTCCGGCGGTGAAGAGCAGGCCCGCGAAGACCAGAGTGTACGAGTTGATCGCCCATTCGAGCTGGCTCTGGCTGGCGCCGAGCCCCGCCCGCGGGTCGGCGATGGTGCGCAGCGCGACGTTGAGGACCGTGTTGTCCAGCACGACGACGAGCAGGCTGATGACGAGGACGGCGAGAATCGCCCAGCGCCGGGGATGGCCGGTGTTCTCTGCGGCAGGAACGTCCATGTGGTGCGGCTCCCGTTAGTTGCGATACGGAACAGTTCCGTATCCCTACCTCGAACCTAGACCCCGTCCAGTCGATACGGAACAGGCTCGTATCGTAATGTGGCGGCGGTCACCTCCCAGGATCCTCCGAGTTGGATTGTTGCGCTGCGGTAAAAAAGTCTGGATCTGCCATTGACCATGGGCCCGCGGCTGATGATCCTGGCACCACAAGGCGACGGAAGGTGCCGGCTCTGCGCACGAACGAGTTCGATGTGGTGGTTGTCGGCGGCGGTACGGCCGGCGCGGTGGTGGCCTCCCGCCTCTCCGCCGATCCGGGGGTACGGGTCTGCCTGATCGAGGGTGGACCGTCCGATGTCGGCGACGACCGGGTGCTCCGGCTCCGCAACTGGATCAACCTGCTCGAGACCGAGTACGACTACGACTATCCGACCGTGCCGCAGCCGCGGGGCAACTCGCACATCCGGCACTCCCGGGCCCGGGTGCTGGGCGGCTGCTCGTCGCACAACACGATGATCAGCTTCCTGCCGCCGCCCGGTGACTTCGCCGACTGGGTCGCCGCGGGCGCCGCGGGCTGGTCCTACGAGGAGATGCTGCCGTACTGGCGGCGCCTGGCCGTGCACATCGAGCCCGTCGCCGCCAAGGACCGCAACCCGCTCACCGAAGCCTTCGTCGCCTCGTGCCGCGACGCGCTCGGCGTGCCGGTGCACGAGGACTTCAACTCGGGCCCGTTCACCGACGGCACCGGCTTCTTCCCGGTCGCCTACTACCCGGACACCGGCATCCGCTCCTCGTCGTCGGTGGCCTACCTGCACCCGCACCTGGACCGGGCGAACCTCACCGTGCTGACCGAGACCTGGGCGTCGAAGCTGGAGCTGGACGGCGACCGGGTCACCGGGGTGCGCGTCACCCGCGACGGGCGCGAGGAGGTGATCAGCGGCGCCGAGTACGTGCTGAGCGCGGGCGCGATCGACACGCCTCGGCTGCTGCTGTACTCCGGCATCGGGCCCGCCGGCGACCTGCGCGAGCTCGGCATCGACGTGCGGCTGGACCTGCCCGGGGTCGGCGAGAACCTGCTCGACCACCCCGAGTCGCTGATCCTCTGGGAGTCGACCCGGCCGCTGCCGCCGCAGTCCGCGATGGACGCCGACGCCGGGCTGTTCGTGCGCCGCGAGCCGGGCGACGAGCGCCCGGACCTGATGTTCCACCTCTACCAGCTGGCGTTCACCCTGCACACCGAGCGCCTCGGCTACGACGTGCCGCCGCACGGCTTCGGGATGACCCCCAACGTGCCGCGGCCGCGCAGCACCGGCCGGCTCCGGCTGGCCAGCGCCGACCCGGCGGTCAAGCCCGAGCTGGACTTCGGCTACTTCACCGACCCGGACGGCTACGACGAGCGGGCCATCGTGGACGGGCTGCGGATCGCCCGCCGGGTCGCCGAGACCGAGCCGTTGCGGTCCTGGATCGCCCGCGAGATCGCGCCCGGGCCGGACCTGCAGACCGACGAGGAGCTCTCCGCGTACGGGCGGGCGGCGCACCACACCGTCTACCATCCGGCGGGCACCTGCCGGATGGGCGCCGCCACGGACGAGCTCGCCGTCGTCGACCCGGGGCTGCGGCTGCGCGGCCTCGCCAACGTACGGATCGCCGACGCGTCGGTGTTCCCGACGATGACCACGGTCAACCCGGTGGTGGCCGTGCTCATGATCGGCGAACGCGCGGCCGACCTGGTCGCCGCCGGCCTGGCCACCCGCCTGGACGCCGCGACACCCGCAGCTTGAACAGTGAGGCACAACCATGACACCCACCATCGCCGTCGAGCACCTGTGGAAGGTGTTCGGTCCGAAGCCGGACCGGATCGTCGGCACGCCGCTGGCCGAGCTGTCCCGCGCTGACCTGCGCGAACGCACCGGCTGCGTGGCCGCGGTCCGCGACGTGAGCTTCGACGTGCAGGCCGGTGAGGTCTTCGTCGTGATGGGACTCTCCGGCAGCGGCAAGTCGACGCTGGTGCGCTGCCTGACCCGGCTGATCGAGCCGACCAGCGGCGAGGTGCGCATCGACGGGGAGCCGGTGCGGGCGATGAACCCGCGGCGGCTGCGCGAGCTGCGCCGCCACGGGGTGGCGATGGTGTTCCAGCACTTCGGGCTGCTGCCGCACCGGCCGGTCGTCGACAACATCGCGTACGGCCTGGAGATCCAGGGCGTGAAGCGGGCCGAGCGGCACCGCCGGGCCGGCGAGGTCCTGGCCCTGGTCGGCCTCGAGGGGCACGAGCAGCAGTACCCGCACCAGCTGTCGGGCGGCATGCAGCAGCGGGTCGGGCTGGCCCGGGCCCTCGCCACGGACCCGGCGGTGCTGCTGTTCGACGAGCCGTTCAGCGCGCTCGACCCGCTGATCCGCCGGGACATGCAGGCCGAGGTGCGCCGGCTGCACGCCGAGGTCGGCAAGACGCTGGTCTTCATCACCCACGACCTGGCCGAGGCGCTGTCGCTCGGCGACCGCATCGCGGTCATGCGCGACGGCGAGCTGGTGCAGGTGGGCACCCCCGAGGAGCTGGTCGGCGCGCCCGCGGACGGCTACGTCTCGGACTTCGTGCAGGAGGTGCCGCGCGCCGACGTGCTCAGCGTGCGGTGGATCGTGCGCCCGGCGCGCGACGGCGAGAAGCTCGAGGACCAGCCGCTGCCGGCCGGCACGGTGATCCGGGACGCGGTGCACCGGGTGCTGCACGCCGAACACGCCGTGCGGGTCGTCGACGGCGACGAGCTGCTGGGCGTGGTCGACGCCGGGCAGCTGGTGCCGGCTCTGATCGGCCACCGCCCCCAGGTGCCGGCGTGACGGCCGTGATCGCCACCGAGTCCGCGACGAAGCCGGCGAGCGCGCCGCGCTGGACGCGCCCGTCACGCCGTACCGTGATCGCGGTTCTGGTGGTCGCGACCGTCGTCGCATATCTGAGCGTGCGCACCCCGGGGGCCGCGGACAGCGACGACGCGTGGGCGTTCCGGTTCTTCGGCGGCGTGCGGGACTGGGTCGACGAGAACCGCGACACCAGCCCGCTCTTCCTGTACGGCGTCAACTACCTGCGGCTCGGCGTCGTGGTCGTGGTCGACGCCGTGCAGGGGTTGCTGTACGGCCTCGGCTGGGCCGGCCTGGTCGCGGCCGCCGGCGCGCTGACCGCGGTCCTCGCAGGCTGGCGGCTGGCGATCGGCACGGTCGCCGGGTTCCTCTTCCTCGGCGTGCTCGGCCTGTGGGAGCAGAGCGTCGACACGCTCGTGCTGACGCTCTCCGCCGTGCTGCTCTCGGTCCTGATCGGGGTGCCGGCCGGCATCCTGGCCGCCCGGGTGCCGGCGGTCGGCGCGCTGCTCAAGCCGCTGCTCGACGTCATGCAGATCATGCCGACCTTCGCCTACCTGGCGCCGATGGCGCTGCTCTTCTCGATCGGCGAGCCGGCCGCGGTGATCGCCACGCTGATCTACGCGGTGCCGGTGACCATCCGGATCACCGCGCTCGGCATCAGCGAGGTGTCGCCGACGACGGTCGAGGCGGCCACCGCGCTCGGCTCGACCCGCTGGCAGCTGCTCGGCAAGGTGCGGCTGCCGATGGCCCGGCCCACCATCGTGCTCGCCGTCAACCAGACCATCATGATGGCGCTGTCCATGGTGGTGGTGACCGCGCTGATCGACGCGCCCGGGCTGGGCCAGAACATCGTGCAGGCCCTCGAGCGGGTCAACGTCGGCGTCGCGTTCGACGCCGGGGTGGCGATCGTGGTGCTGGCGATCATGCTCGACCGGGTCACCACCCGCGCCGCCGACCGCCGCCCCAGGCTGCCGTACCTCGCCGGCGTGGTGGCCGGCATCGGCGTGCTGGCGGTGATCGGCCTGCGGTCGGAGTTCCCCGAGGGCTGGCGGTTCTCCTTCGCCGGCCCGGTGAACGACCTCACCAGCTGGATCGAGTTCCACTGGTACGACGTCACCGAGGCGCTCAAGAACGGGATCAGCGCGGGCCTGCTCGACCCCCTCGAAAACCTGCTCGTCACCACCCCCTGGTGGCTGTTCGTCCTGGTGGTGCTCGTCTTCGGCAGCCTCGCCGGCGGCCCGCGGTCCGGGGCGATCGCCGCGCTCGCCGCGGCCGGGGTGGCCGGCCTGGGCCTGTGGCAGCACGCCATGCAGACCCTCGCCACCGTGCTGGTCGCCACCGCCGTCACGATGGCCTTCGGCGTGCTGCTCGGCGTGCTGTGCGCGCGCCACGACCGGTTCACCCGGGGCCTGCGGCCGCTGCTGGACGCCGCGCAGACCATGCCGTCGTTCATCTACCTGCTGCCGGCCGTCGCGCTCTTCGGCGCCAGCCGGTTCACCGCGATCGTCGCGGCCGTCATCTACGCCGTGCCGCCGGTCGTCCGCCTGGTCGAGCGGGGCGTGCGCGACGTGCCGCCGACCGTCGTCGAGGCCGCCCTCTCGGCCGGCTCGACGCCCCGGCAGCTGCTCTGGAAGGTCCAGCTGCCGATGGCCCGCGGCGGCCTGCTGCTCGCCGTCAACCAGGGCATCGTCATGGTCCTCGCGATGGTCGTCGTCGGCGGCCTGGTCGGCGCCGGCGCGCTGGGATACGACGTGGTGGCCGGCTTCTCCCAGCGCGAGGACTTCGGCAAGGGCCTGGCCGCCGGCCTCGCCATCGTGCTGCTCGGCGTCCTGCTCGACCGGCTCACCCAGGGCCTCCACTCCGCGAAAACGAAGGGAGCCGGGGCGTGACCGTCGTCATCATCGGAGCCGGGATCGTCGGCTGCTCGCTCGCCGACGAGCTCACCCGGCGCGGCCGCACCGACGTCACCGTGCTCGAACAGGGCCCGCTCTTCGCCACCGGCGGCTCCAGCTCGCACGCGCCGGGCCTGGTGTTCCAGACCAACCCGTCGCGGACCATGGCCAGGTTCGCCGGCTACACCGCGGCCAAGCTGACCGAGCTGGGCTGCTACGACGCGGTCGGCAGCCTCGAGGTGGCGACCACCGGCGAGCGGCTGCGCGAGCTGCACCGCCGGCACGGCTACGCCACCTCCTGGGGCATACCCGCGCGGGTGCTCGGCCCGGACGCCTGCCGGGAGCTCTACCCCCTGCTCGGCGACGTGCTCGGCGGGCTGCACGTGCCCGGCGACGGCCTGGCCCGGGCCGTCGACGCCGGCGAGGCGCAGGCCCGGCGGGCCACCGCGCGTGGCGCCCGCTTCCTGGCACACCAGCGCGTCGTGGCGATCGAACAGCGCGGCGGCCGCGTCACCGGGGTACGCACCGACGACGCCTACTACCCGGCGGACGTGGTGGTCAGCTGCGCCGGCTTCTGGGGCCCCGCGGTCGGCGCGCTCGCCGGCGTCGACATCCCACTGCTGCCGATGGCGCACCAGTACGTCCGCACCGGCACCCTGGACGCCGCGCCGCCCACGCCGATCCTGCGGCACCAGGACCGGGACCTGTACTTCCGCGGGTACGGCGACCGGCTCGGCGTCGGCTCGTACCTGCACCGGCCGATCCCGGTCGAACTCGGCGACCTCTCCCCCGGCGCGCAGCCGTCGATGCTGCCGTTCACGCCAGAGGACTTCGACGAGTCCTGGGCGGCGGCCGCCGAGCTGCTGCCCGCGCTGGCCGGTACCCGGCCGCAGGAGGGCTTCAACGGCGTCTTCTCGTTCACCGCCGACGGCTTCCCGCTGATCGGCGAGGCCCGCGAAGCGCGCGGTTTCTGGACGGCTGAGGCCGTCTGGGTGACCCACTCCGCTGGAGTCGCCCGCGCGCTGGCGCAGTGGTTGGTCGACGGCCGGCCCGGCGTCGACCTGCACGAGTGCGACCTGAACCGCTTCGACCCCAGCCAGCTCTCCCCGCACTACGTCCGGGAGCGCTCGATCCGCAGCTTCGTCGAGGTGTACGACATCATCCATCCGCTCGACCCGCCCTCGATCCGCGACGTGCGGGTCAGCCCGTTCCACGCCCGGCACGTCGAGCTGGGCGCCGTCTTCGGCGAGGCCGCGGGCTGGGAGCGTCCGCTGTGGTTCGAGGCGAACGCGGGGCTGCCGCGCACCGAGGTCGAGCGCGACGACTGGTCGGCGCGGCACTGGTCGCCGATCGCCGCCGCCGAGGCCCGGGCCACCCGCGAGGGCGTCGCCCTCTACGACATGACGCCGCTGACCCGCCTCGAGGTGACCGGCCCGGTCTCCTTCCTGCAGGGGCTGACCAGCGGCGACGTCGACCGGCCGGTCGGGACTGTGGTGTACACGCTGCTGCTGGACGAAGACGGCGGCGTCCGCAGCGACGTGACAGTCGCCCGCCTCGCGCCGGAGGTGTTCCAGGTCGGCGTCAACGGGCCCCTGGACCTGGACTGGCTGCTGCGGCACCGGCCGCCCGGCGTCACCGTCCGCGACATCACCGGCGGCACCTGCGGCCTCGGCGTCTGGGGGCCGCTGGCCCGGGACCTGATCGCGCCGCTCGCCGACATCGACGTCTCGCACTCCGCGTTCGGCTACTTCAAGGCCCGGCGCGCGCACCTCGGCCCGGTGCCGGTGACCATGCTGCGGCTCTCCTACGTCGGCGAGCTGGGCTGGGAGGTCTACGCGAGCGCCGAGCACGGCCCGAAGCTGTGGGACACGCTCTGGGCGGCCGGGCAGCGGCACGGGATCGTGGCCGGCGGCCGGGCCGCGTTCAACAGCCTGCGGCTGGAGAAGGGCTACCGGGCCTGGGGCGTCGACATGACCGCCGAGGACGACCCGTACTCGGCCGGGCTCGGCTTCGCGGTGCGGCTGGACGCCGGCGACTTCACCGGCCGAACCGCGCTGCTGGGGCGGGTCGACCCCGAGCGGCTGCTCACCTGCCTGGTGCTGGACGACGAGGGCTGCGTGCCGATGGGCCGCGAGCCCGTCCACGCCGGCGGCGCGGCCGTCGGGTACGTCACCAGCGCCGCGTACGGGCACACCGTCGGCGCGCCGATCGCGTACGCCTGGCTGCCCGCCGCCCTCGCCGTGCCGGGCACCCGCGTCCAGGTCGGCTACTTCGACCGGATGCTGAACGCCACCGTGGCGGCCGAGCCGCTGTTCGACCCGAAACACGAACGCATCCGGCGTTAGGAGAGTCCTCGTGGGTGTTTACGACGTCATCGTGGTGGGGCTCGGCGGCATGGGCAGCGCGGCCGCGTACCACCTGGCCGCCCGGGGCGTACGCGTGCTGGGCCTGGAGAAGTTCGGCCCGGCGCACGACCGGGGCGCCAGCCACGGCGGCTCGCGGATCACCCGGCAGTCCTACTTCGAGAGCCCGCACTACGTGCCGCTGCTGCTGCGCTCGTACGAGCTGTTCGACGGCCTGGCCCGGGACTCGGGCCGGGACGTGATCACCCTGACCGGCGGCGTGATGATCGGCCGGCCGGACAGCCTGACCGTCTCCGGCAGCCGGGTCAGCGCCGAGCGCTGGGGCCTGGCGCACGAGATGCTCGACGCCGCCGAGCTGCGGCGCCGCTTCCCCACGCTGAACCCGGAGCCGGACGAGGTCGCCCTGTACGAGGCCAAGGCCGGCTTCGTCCGGCCGGAGGCCACCGTCTCCGCCCACCTCGAGCTGGCCGCCCGCGCCGGCGCCGACCTGCGCTTCGACGAGCCGATGACGAGCTGGACCGGGCTGCCGGGCGGCGGGGTGCGGGTGGTCACCGGCGCCGGCACCTACGAGGCCGGCCGGCTGGTCATCACGCCCGGGCCGTGGGCGCCGCAGCTGCTGGCCGACCTGGGCGTGCCGTTCACCATCGAACGCCAGGTGCAGTACTGGTTCCAGCCCGCCGGCGGGGTCGGGCCGTTCCTGCCCGAGCGGCACCCCATCTACATCTGGGAGGACACCTCCGGCAGCCAGATCTACGGCTTCCCGGCGATCGACGGCCCGGACGGCGGCGCGAAGGTGGCGTTCTTCCGCCGCGGCGTCGTCACCACCCCGGAGACCATCGACCGCGAGGTGCACGACGACGAGATCCGCGCGATGGCGGACCGCACCCGGCGCAACCTGCCCGACCTGCCCGGCGCCTTCCTGCGGGCCAAGACCTGCCTGTACAGCAACACCCCGGACGAGCACTTCGTGATCGCCCAGCACCCGGCGCACGACGCGGTCACCGTCGCGTGCGGCTTCTCCGGGCACGGCTTCAAGTTCGTGCCCGTGGTCGGCGAGATCCTCGCCGACCTGGCCACCGCCGGCACCACCCGCCATCCGATCGAGCTGTTCCACCCGAGCCGCCTGTCCGGGGTGGCGTCGTGACCAGCCTGCTGCCGACGCTGCCGGGCTCCTACTACACCGACCCGGCCGTGTTCGATGCCGAGCAGGAGCGCGTCTTCGAACAGATGTGGTTCTGCGCGGTCCGCGGGGAGGACATCGCCGCCGCCGGCCGTTACCGCACGGTCCGGGTGGGCCGGGAGAGCGTCCTGGTGACCCGCAACGCCGGCGGCGAGGCGCGCGCGTTCCTCAACGTCTGCCGGCACCGCGGCGCGCAGCTCTGCGCCGACGACGAGGGCGCGGTGAAGCGGACCTTCCGCTGCACGTACCACGCCTGGTCCTACGACCTCGACGGCCGGCTGGTCGCGGCGCCGAACCTGGTGAAGATGCCCGACATCGACCGGGTCGAGTACGGCCTGCGCCCGGTGCACGCCCGGGAGTGGCTCGGCTACGTCTGGGTCTGCCTGTCCGCGACGCCGCCGTCGTTCGCCGACACCGTGCAGGGCGCCTGCGTGGAGCGGCTCGGCGATCTCGCGTCCCTCGAGCGCTACGGCATCGAGGCGCTGCGCCTCGGCCGGCGGATCCGCTACGACGTGCGGGCCAACTGGAAGCTCATCATCGAGAACTTCATGGAGTGCTACCACTGCGCCACGATCCACCCCGAGCTGGTGCACGTGCTGCCGGAGTTCGCGGGCGGCTACGCGGCCCAGTACTACGTCGGCCACGGCGCCGAGTTCGGGCCCGGCATCGAGGGCTTCACCGTCGACGGCGGCGCGGGCGTCACCACCATCGCCGGCCTCGCGCAGGAGCAGGACCGGCGCTACTTCGCGGTGACGATCAGGCCGCAGGTCTTCCTCAACCTGGTGCCCGACCACGTGATCCTGCACCGCATGTACCCGCTCGCCCCCGACCGCACGGTGGTCGAGTGCGACTGGCTCTACCTGCCGGAGGTGGTCGAACAGGGCCACGACCTGACCAATTCGGTCGAGCTGTTCGACCGGGTCAACCGGCAGGACTTCGAGGCGTGCGAGCGCTGCCAGCCGGCGATGTCGTCCCGCGCGTACGCTGACGGCGGCGTCCTGGTGCCCAGCGAGCACCACATCGCGGCCTTCCACGAATGGCTGCGCGGCCGCCTGGAATGATGGCCGTATGCCGGGCCCTTCGCGTGACCGTGACGCCGCCGGGCGGCCCCGCAACGCCCGGCCGCGCGACGGCCTCGGGCGCCCGCTGCCGCACGGCGCGCAGGGCGTGCCGACCACCCCGGACGACCTGATCCTGCCGCCCGCCGAGGCGCTGCGGGAGGCCGAGCGGCTGCTCGCGGCCGGGCGGCCGTTCCACGCGCACGAGGTGCTCGAGGCCGCCTGGAAGGCCGCGCCGGGACCCGAGCGCGATCTCTGGCAGGGCCTGGCCCAGCTCTGCGTCGGCCTCACCCACGCGCGGCGGGGCAACAGCACCGGCGCGGCCCGCCTGCTGCTGCGGGCCGCGGACCGGATCGAGCCGTACGCCGCGACGCCGCCGTACGGGGTCCGCGTCGCCGCGCTGACCGCCTGGGCCCGCGGGCTGGCCGCCGGCGCCGACGGGCCGGGCGCGGACGTCGCCGCGCCGAGCCTGACCGCCTGATCGGGTGACACCGGGCGGCCTTGACACCCGCAGGCCGCGAACCCACAGTTGATTTGATCGATTTAGCACCCTTCGACGTCGGGGGTACCGGATGCTGCTCGGCGCCGAGGGTTCGGTCGTCGCCCTGACGTCCGCGGGCGTGACCGTCCTGGTCGACGCGAGCGCGGGCCGGCTGCCGGCGATCCTCTACTGGGGCCCGGAGCTGGCCGGCCTCGACGCGGCGCAGGCCGAGGATCTCGCCGCGGCCGCCGTGCCCGTCGCCGGCTCCAACGACCCGGAGCCGCGGCCGCGGATCGCCCTGCTGCCGGAGCACCGCACCGGCTGGACCGGCCGCCCCGGCCTCAGCGGCTCGTTCGCCGGCGCCGGCTGGTCGCCCGCCTTCCGCTCCACCTCCGTCACCGTCGACGGCGAACCGGTCTGCGGCTTCTTCGCCGGCGGCGCCGCCGGGCTCGAGGTCCGCGCGGTGGACGACGCGGCCCGCCTGGAGCTGCGCGTCGTGCTCGAACTGCTCCCGGCCGGCCTGCTGCGGGCCCGGGCGGCGGTCCGCAACCTCACCGACGAGGCGTACGCGGTCGACGACCTGGTGCTCGCCTTCCCGGTGCCGCCCGACGCCGCCGAGCTGCTCGACTTCACCGGCCGGCACAACCAGGAGCGGGTGCCCCAGCGCGGCCCGTTCCCGGCCGGCACCCACCTGCGGGAGAACCGCAGGGGCCGCACCGGCGCGGACGGCGCGCACCTGCTGCACGCCGGAACGGCCGGATTCGGCTTCGGCGCGGGCCGGGTCTGGGCGGTGCACACCGCGTGGAGCGGCAACCACACCCACTACGCCGAGCGGGTGCACACCGGCGAGCGCCTCCTCGGCGGCGGCGAGCTGCTCCTGCCCGGCGAGGTCCGGCTGGCCTTCGGCGAGAGCTACCAGAGCCCCTGGGTGTACGCCGCGTACGGCGACGGCCTCGACGAGATCGCCCGGCGCTTCCACCGCCACCTGCGCGCCCGCGACCCGCGGGTCTCCGCCGCCCGCCCGGTCACCCTCAACGTGTGGGAGGCCGTCTACTTCGACCACGACGCCGGCCGGCTGATCGACCTGGCCGAGCGGGCCGCGGCCGCCGGGGTCGAGCGCTACGTGCTGGACGACGGCTGGTTCGGCTCGCGCCGCGACGACACGTCCGGTCTCGGCGACTGGGTGGTCTCCCCCGACGTCTGGCCGGCCGGCCTGCACCCGCTGGTCGACCGGGTCCGCGCCCTCGGCATGCAGTTCGGGCTCTGGTTCGAGCCGGAGATGGTCAGCCCGGACTCGGACCTGGCCCGGGCGCACCCCGAATGGATCATGGCGGCGGGCCCGGAGCCGCCGCTCGAGTCCCGCAACCAGCAGGTGCTCAACCTCGGCATCCCGGAGGCGTACGAGCACGTCAAGGCGCGGATCCTCGCCGTGCTCGGCGAGTACGCCATCGGCTACCTGAAGTGGGACCACAACCGGGACCTGATCGAGGCCGGCACCCGGACCGACCGCGGCCGCCCCGGCGTGCACGCGCAGACCCTGGCCTTCTACCGGCTGCTGGACGAGATCCGCGCCGCGCACCCCGGGTGCGAGATCGAGTCGTGCTCCTCCGGCGGCGGCCGGGTCGACCTCGGCGTACTGGAGCGCGCCGACCGGATCTGGGTCTCCGACAACAGCGACCCGCACGACCGGCAGCGGATGCTGCGCTGGACCGCCCAACTCGTCGCGCCCGAGTACCTCGGCGCGCACATCGCGTCGGGCCGCTCGCACGTCACCGGCCGCCGGCACGACCTCGGCTTCCGGGCCGCCACCGCGGTCTTCGGCCACCTCGGCATCGAATGGGACCTCGCCGAGGCAACCCCGGAAGAGGCGGCCGAGCTGCGCGAATGGATAGCCTTCTACCGCCGCCGCCGGGATCTGCTGCTCGACGGCGACATCGTACGGCTGGACGGCTACGACAACCGCATCCTGGTGCACGGGGTCGTCGCTCCGGACCGGTCCCGCGCACTGTTCGCGATGGTGATCACGGACAGCGTCACCCCCGATCCGGCCGTACGGCTGCGGTTGCGCGGCCTCGACCCCGACCGCCGGTACCGGATCCGGCCGCTGCTGATCGGCCCGGGCCCGTCCGGGCTGATACCGCCGCCCTGGTGGGGCGAGGACCGCGACGGCCGGGTCCTCAGCGGTGCCGCGCTGGAGCTGGCCGGCGTGGCGTGCCCGCGGATCCACCCCGACCAGGCGGTCCTCTACGACGTTGTCGCCGAGGCGACAGCCCCGGCCGGCGCCGGGTAGGACAGTAGCGTCATGCAGGCACTACGCACGGTGAGCGGCACCTACCGGGGCTCCGAGGCGAGCGAGCCCGACCGGATCGTCGAGCTCCGGGTCGACGTGGACGGCCACCGCCCGCAGCACCGGGTCAGCGGCGACGTCTACCTGCGCACCGCGCCGTTCGGGGTGGAGCAGCTCAGCTACGTCGAGTCGTTCGTGGTCGACCGGCCGGAGGTCGGCGGCGACGAGCGCTGGATGACGATCGGCGGCAAGGTCTCCGGGCACGCGGACCAGTCCCTGGTGATCTACCTGCCGCGGGTGCCGGCGGGCTCCGCCCAACCCGCGATCAGCGTGAACTGGCTGTACGACGGCTCGGTGGTCGCCACGTTCGCCTGCCCGAAGACCTCCGAGTTCTTCCGCACCGCGACCATCGAGCTGGACTGCTACCAGGGCAGCACCGTCCCCGCCGAGCTCGACCCGGCGATCGACCCCTCGCCGGCCGGCCTGTCCGGCCCGGTCAGCCCGCGCTCGGCGTTCGCCGACGCCGGCATCGACATGCGGGTCGAGCTCGACGACGTGCTGGTCGATCCCGACGGCCCGGACCCCGGCACCGACTGGGACGGCGCGGAGCTGCACGACCTCATGGAGGCCCGGTTCGACAGCTTCGCCAACCGGCCGCAGTGGCGGCTGTACAGCGTCGTGGTCCCGCGCATCACCAGCTTCAGCCCCGGCTTCCTCATCTTCGGGGTGATGTTCGACTGGGGCCTCGAGCAGCCCGGCGACACCAGCTTCCGCCAGGGATGCGCCCTGGCCGGCGAGTCGCTGCGCGGCTACGAGTCGGGCATGCTCTACGACACACCGGCCAAGAAGGACCGCCTCTTCCTGCAGAACTTCGTCCACGAGGTCGGCCACGCGTGGAACCTGCCGCACACCTGGCAGCGCACCGCCCGCCCGGACCGCGCGTCGACCTCGTTCATGAACTACCCGCAGAACTACACCGGCGGCGCCACCGGCTCGGCCGCGTTCTGGTCCGCCTTCCGCTGGACGTTCGACGATGTCGAGATCGCCTGGATGCGCCACGCCGGCCTGACCGACGTGATCTTCGGCGGCAGCGACTTCATCCTGGGCAACCTGAGCCGCATCCCGCCCGCGGCCGCGACCCCGGTGCGGATCGCGCTGACCGGCCCGCCCATCGTCGAGGCCGCCGAGCCGGTGTACGTCACGCTCACCGTCACGAACGACACCGCCGGGCCGATCGGGCTGCCCGGCGACCTCTCGCCGGAGGCCGGCACGGTCCGGATCCAGCTGCGCCGCCCGGACGGCGTCCTGGTCGAGCACCGGCCGCCGCTGCGCCGCCTGATCGCGCCCGGCGGCACGGCCACCCTCCAGCCCGGCGAGAGCCGCGCCGTGTCGATCCCGCTGTCGTTCACGGCGACCGGCCCGGCGTTCCCGCTCGCCGGCGAGTACCGGATCGTCGCGGCGATCGAGCCCACGCCGGACGTGCTGCTGGCCTCGAACGGCCTGCGGCTGCGGGTCCGCCACCCGGCCGACGCCGAGGCCGAGGAGCTGGCCGCCGTCGTCACCCGCCCCGACGTGGCCCGCTTCCTGTACTACGGCGGATCCGCGCGCCACCCCGGCCTGGCGGACGAGCTGAGCGAGGTGGCCGACCGGTACGAGAAGACCAGCCCGGCGACGGCCCGGCACCTGTCGGCCGCGCTGGGCCGCCACCACGCCCGCCGGGCGAAGTACCTCACGTTCGCCGCGGGCCGCCCGGTGGTCACCGCCCGGGAACCCGACCTGGACGCCGCCGTCCGCAACCTGGAACGCGCCGTCGCCCCGGCACCCCGCCGCGTCTTCGACGACCCGACCCTGGCCACCCTCACCGGCCACCTGCTCGACGCCCGCGGATAGGTATTGCGTTCGCCCGGCCCGCAGGGCATCCTTCACCTTCATCCGGACAGTCGTGTCCGGTTGGTGAGGGGGCGGGGCCATGGTGGACTTCGACAGGGAGGTCGACGTCCTGGTCGTCGGCACCGGCGCGGCCGGGTTCGCCACGGCGCTCGGCGCGGTCGACGACGGCCTCTCGGTCCTGATGGTGGAGAGCACCGGCCGGTGGGGCGGCAACAGCGCCAAGTCCGGCGGCGGGATGTGGCTGCCCGACAACCCGCTGATGCGGGCCGACCGCGTCGGCGACTCGCGCGAGGAGGCCCTCGCCTACCTGGCGGCGACCGTCGGCACCGAGGGCCGGGCCGCCGGCCGCGAGCGCCAGGAGGCCTTCGTCGACGGGGTGGCCGACTTCGTCGACACGGCCCGCCGGCACGGCATGACGTTCGTCCGCGCGCCCGAGTACGCCGACTACTACCCGGAGCGCCCGGGCGGCAAGGTCGGCCGGGGCGTCGAGCACACCCCGTTCGACGTACGCCGGATCGGCGCCTGGTGGAAGACCTCGCAGGCACCGGCGGCGCTGCCCATCCTCACCGACGACGTCTGGCTGCTCGGCCGCGCCTGGTCGACGCCGAGCGGGTTCCGCCGCGGCGCGCGGCTGGTGCTCCGCGCCCTCGCGGGCCTGCTCACCGGCAAGAAGCTGGCCGGCATCGGGGCGGGCCTGACCGCCTCGTTCCTGCGCACGGTGGTGATCGACAACAACACCGAGCTGTGGCTGAACTCCCCGCTCGAGGAGCTCGTCGTCCAGGACGGCCGCGTCGTCGGCGCCCGGATCGCGCACGACGGCCGCACGTGCGCGATCCGGGCGCGCCGGGGCGTGATGCTCGCCGGCGGCGGGTTCGACGCCAACAAGGAGCTGCGCCGCAAGCACCACGGCATCGACGGCAACCCGTCCGGCGCGCCGGGCAACCTCGGCCGCCCGATCGAGATCGCGATGGCCGCCGGCGCCGCCGTGGAGCTCATGGACGACGCGTGGTGGGGCGCCTCGGTCGCGCCGACGTCGATCTCCGAGCCGGCGTTCCTCGTCGGCGAGCGGTCCTTCCCGTACACGGTCATCGTCGACGAGCGGGGAGACCGCTTCGCGAACGAGTCCGAGTCCTACGTGGACCTCGGCCATCACATGCTCGAACACGGGCGCCTCGGCACGTACTGGATGATCAGCGACCGTCGGCACGCCCGCCGCTACCTGCGCTCCTACGCGATGGACCCGAAGGTCGGCAAGGCCATGCGGCGCGAGGGCGTCATGTTCCAGGCGCCGACGCCGGCCGAGCTGGCCGCCGCGATCGGCGTCGACCCCGGCCGCCTCACGGCGACGCTCGGGCGGTTCAACGGGTTCGCCCGGGCGGGCGTCGACGGCGACTTCGGCCGCGGCAACTCCGCGTACGACCGCTACTACAGCGACCCGCTGGTGCGCCCGAACCCGAACCTCGGTCCGCTGGAGAAGGGGCCGTTCACCGCGGTGAAGATCGTCATCGGCGACCTCGGCACCAAGGGCGGCGTGGTCACCGACGGCGACGGCCGGGCCCTGCGCGACGACGGCTCGGTGATCGAGGGCCTCTACGCCGCCGGCAACAACTCGGCCGCCGTCATGGGCCGCACGTACCCCGGGCCCGGCTCCACCATCGGCCCGGCCGTCGTGTTCGGGCTGCGCGCCGCCCGCCACATGGCCCGCACTGCCGCCGAGGACGTCTCGTGAAGCTGACCGGCAAGGTCTTCGCCGTCACCGGCGGCGGCAACGGCATCGGCGGTCAGGTGGTCCTCGGGCTCCTCGCCGGCGGCGCGCGGGTCGCGGCGCTCGACCTCGACGCGGTCGCCCTCGCGGAGATCGCCCGGCAGGCCGGCGCCGGCGACCGGCTGACCACCCACGTCGTCGACATCACCGACCGGCCGGCGGTCCTCGCCCTGCCCGACGCGGTCGTCGCGGCGCACGGGCAGGTCGACGGGCTGATCAACGTCGCCGGGATCGTCCACGACTTCAAGCCGGTCAGCCGGCTCGCGTTCGAGGACATCGAGCGCGTCATGGCGGTCAACTTCTGGGGCACCGTCAACACCAGCAAGGCGTTCCTCCCGGTGCTGGCGGCCCGGCCCGAGTCGGCCCTGGTGAACGTCTCCAGCATGGGTTCGCTCGTGCCGTTCCCCGGCCAGAGCGCCTACGGCGCCAGCAAGGCCGCCGTGAAACTGTTCACCGAGGGCCTGATCGCCGAGCACCAGGGCGCGCAGCCCCGGGTCAGCATCGTCTTCCCCGGCGGCATCGCCACCGCCATCCTGGCCAACTCCGGCGTCACCCGGGCGGGCGCGGACGACCCGGCGGCCGCCGCGAGGCTGACCTCGCCGCAGGAGGCCGCCCGCCAGATCATCGACGCCGTCGTCACCGGCCGCACCCGGGTGACCATCGGCCGGGACGCCTGGCTGCTCGACCGGCTCGCGCGCCTGATGCCCGTGCGCGCCATCCCGATGATCGCCGCCAAGATGCGCGACCTCACCCGGTAGCGCGCGGGCTACGGCCGCAGCGCGCGGTCGAGCAGCAGCCAGGCCGCCTCGGCGGTCGCGCGGCGCTCGGCCTCGGCGACCTTCGCGACCAGCGAGGCGATCAGGCCCACCGCCAGCATCACCTCGTCGACGGTCACCTCCGGTCGCAGCACACCCGTCCGGCGGGCCCCGTCGACCGCGCCCGCGAGCGCCGAGCGCACCCGGTCGTGGATCTCCTGGAGCCTGGGGTCGCCGCGGTCGGCGCCGGTGACGATGTCGACGAACGCCACCGAGTCGATCATCTGCCGGGTGAGGACCGCGAACAGGTCGTCGAGGCCGCGGCCCGGGTCGGCGGCGAGCGCCTCGATCTCGGCGACGTTCGCGTCGAACGCGGCGAGGGCCAGGCTCACCCGGTCCGGGAAGTGCCGGTACAGCACGCCCTGGCCGACGCCCGCCCGTTTGGCGACCGCGTTGAGCGGCGCGCCGATGCCCTGCTCCGCGAAGACCTCGGTTGCGGCGGCGACGATCGCCAGCCGGTTCTCCCGCGCCGCGCCCGGCCCACGATTGGCGCGCGGAGAGGCGGTCATGCCCACACAGTAAGGGGTTGTGTGCGGTTCCAGCGCGCCTCGGCGCAGGATAGGTGGTCGAGACCACGAGGTGATCCGATGCGGATTCTGATCGTGACGGCGGGTACGCGGGGCGACGTCGCGCCGTTCACCGGCCTGGGCGCAAGGCTGCGGCAGGCGGGCCACCGGGTGGCGCTGGCGGCGCACGGCCGGTTCGCCGCTCTCGTGCGCGACTGCGGGCTGGAGTACCGGGAGCTGCCCGGCGACCCGGTCGAGCTCACCCGCGCCCGGACGGCCGCGCCGTCGCCGGAGTCCGCCCGGTCGGTCTTCGCCGCGTTCCTCGACGAGCTGGGCGACGGCGTCCTGAGCGCCGCGGCCGCCGGCACCGACGTCCTGCTCACCGCGTTCGGCCCGGCCCCGCTGAGCCGGCTCGTCGCCGAGGGCCTCGGCATCCCCAGCGCCGGCGTCTATCTCGCACCGGGGGTACCGACCCGCGAGTTCCCGCCGCCCGGCTGGCCCGACGCCGAGCAGCTGTCGCCGGACGACAACCTCACCGCCGGCCGCACCGTGCTCGCCCGGACCGGCTCCCTCTACGCCGACGTCCTGCGGCGCCTGCGCACCCGTCTCGACCTGCCGAGTCGCGCCGCGGCGGACCCGCCGGACGACTGGCCGGTCTGCCACGGCTTCAGCCCGGCGGTGGTTCCCCGCCCGGCCGACTGGCCCGCGAACGTGCACGTGACCGGCTACTGGTGGCCGGCCGGGCCGCCGCAATGGCGGCCCTCGGATCCGCTGGTCGACTTCCTCCAGGCCGGGCCTCCCCCGGTGTTCATCGGGTTCGGCAGCATGACCGCGGATCACGAGCGACTCCAGGAGGTCGTCACGGACGCCGTGCGACGGGCCGGCGTCCGCGCCGTCGTCCAGTCCGGCTGGGCCGGACTCGCGCCCGCCGGCGACGACATCCTGCCGGTCGGCGAGGTGCCACACGACTGGCTGTTTCCCCGTACGGCCGCGGTGGTCCACCACGCCGGGGCGGGCACCACCGCCGCCGGCCTGCGCGCGGGGGTGCCGGCGGTCACCGTGCCGGTCCTGGTCGACCAGCCGTTCTGGGCGGCCAGGCTGCACCGCCTCGGCGTCTCGCCGCGCCCGGTGCCGATGCGGGAGCTGACCGCCGGCGCTCTGGCGGACGCGCTGCGGGCCTGCCTGGACCGATCGGCATACCGCGACCGCGCCAAGGACCTCGCCCGCCGGGTCCGCGCCGAGGACGGCGCCGCCGCCGTGCTCTCGGTGATCACCCGGCGGTGACTCAGCGCAGCATTCGGCGCAGGAGCTTGCCCGAGGGGGTGCGGGGCAGTTCGCGGACCACGGTCAGTTCGGCGAGGCGCTTGTAGCCGGCCGTGCGCCGCGCCAGCCACTCGATGACCGCCGCAGCGTCGATCGGACCGGCGGCCACCACGTGGGCCACCGGCACCTCGCCGTGCCGTTCGTCGGGGCGGCCGGTCACCGCGGCGTCCGCGATCGACGGATGGGTGAGCAGCAGCGCCTCGAGCTCCGCCGGCGACACCTGATAGCCGTCGACCTTGATGATCTCCTTGAGCCGGTCGACGATGACGACGCTGCCGGCCGGATCGAGGCGGCCGAGGTCCCCGGTGCGCAGCCAGCCGTCCGGGTCGACCGCCTCCGCCGTGGCCGACGGCAGATCGAGGTATCCGGCCATCACCTGCGGGCCGCGGACCAGCAGCTCGCCGGTCTCCCCGGGCCCGCACGCGCGGCCGCTCTCCGGGTCGACCACGGTCAGCTCGGTGTTCGGCAGGAGCCGGCCGACGGTGCCGGGCGGTGCCGGGTCGGACCGGTCGGGAACGCAGACGCCCGCGGTCGTCTCGGTCAGGCCCCAGCCCTGCGCGACGGCGCAGGCGGGCAGCCGGGCCGCGACGGCCCGGTGCACCGCGACGGGCAGCGGGGCGCCGCCGACGGCGAGCAGCTCCAGCGAGGACAGGTCCCGCCCGGCGACGGCCGGATGGTGGGCGAGGAAGGCGGCGACCGGCGGCGGCACCGCGGTCACGGTGACCCGGTGCCGCTCGATGAGGCCGAGCACCGTCGCGGGTTCGAAGCCCGCAACGGTGACGACGGTGGCGCCGGCGGCCAGCGGCACGAGGAGGGTGACGATGCCGCCCAGGACATGGAAGAACGGTGCCAGCGCCAGGACCGTGTCCCGCTCGCCGATCCGCATCACCGCCCGCACCTGCCGGACCATCGTCACCAGGTTGGTGTGGGTCAGCAGCACGCCCTTGGGCAGGCCGGTGGTCCCGCTCGAATACGGCAGCAGGGCCACCGCGCCCGGGTCGGTCGCGGCCGGTGGCGCCGGATCGTCGCAGGCCAGCACCGTACGCAGGGCGACGGCCCGGCCATCGTCGCCGAGCGTCACGACGTGCCGGATCCCCGGCATGGCGGCCGCCGCCTCGCTCAGCGCCGGGGTGGTGACGACGACCCCGGCGCCCGCGTCCGCGACCTGCGTCGCGGCCTCCCCGGCCGTCCAGGCCGGGTTCATCGCGGTCACCCGGGCGCCCAGCCGCATGGCCGCCAGCGCGCAGGCCGCCCACGGTGGGGTGTTCGGCGCCCAGATCGCGACGGTGTGCCCGGGCCCGACGCCCCGCCCGGCGAGCCACGCGCTGATCCGCAGGACGCGGCGCCCGAGCTCGGCGTAGCTCACCGAGGCGCCCGACGGCCCGTCGATCAGGGCGGTGTGCTCGCCGCGGCGCTCGATGGCGGACTCCACCATCGCCGGCAGGGTGGTGCCGCCGACGGGCACCTCGGGGTAGCCGCTGCGCCAGATCATCGTGGCACCTCCCGCCACATCGCTTGACACGTGTCAAGTAGACTCTTCGCCTTGACACGTGTCAAGCAGAGACGAGGATGAACGCATGGCCGACGAACCGACCCGGGAACGCGTGCTGTCCGCCGCCTGGCGACTCGCACACGAGCGCGGCTCGGTCCGATTCACGCTGTCCGAGGTGGCCTCCCGCGCCGGCATCTCCCGCCAGGCGCTGTACCTGCATTTCGACAACCGGGCCGGCCTGCTCGTCGCGATGGCCCGTCGCATCGACCACAGCTCCGGCTTCGTACGCCGGATCGCCGCGACCGGCGACCAGCCGCCCCTGCCCGCCCTGCTCCAGGTGCTGCGCCTCTGGCACGAGCACCTGGCCGAGATCCTGCCGGTCGCCCGGGCCCTCGAGGCGGCCGCCCTGACCGCCGAGGACGGCGCCGAGGCCCTCCACGACCGCATGCGCGCCTGGCACGAGACGCTCCACATCCGCATCGACGCCCTCGCCGGCGCCGGGCTGCTCCGCCCGGAGTGGACGGTCGACCGCGCCACCGACTGGGTCTGGGCCCGCACCCAGCCCGTCGTCTACGAGTACCTGGTCGGCCGGTCCGGCTGGACGCCGGAGGCGATGACCGAACAGACGATCCGCTCGGTGGTCGCCGACCTCACCGTCCCGGCCCGTGGAGATGCGTAACGCAGCGGTCTTCTTCGCGTACCACTCAGTCGGTCAGCGGCGCACCCGATAGCGCAGGTGAAGCACCCGGTTGCCCTGAACGACCACGTCCGGGCCGTCCAGCAGGTGCTGCGCGTCGACGGACCCGAAGTAGCGCTTGCCGGACCCGAGGACGACGGGTGCGACGTCCATGCGTACCTCGTCGACCCAGCCCGCGGCGAGCGCCTGGCCGCCGACGTCGCCGGCGGCGAACTCGACGGTGCGGTCACCCGCAAGCTCCCGCGCCTTGGCCACGGCCGCCTCGATGCCGTCGACGAAGTGGAACGGCGCCTGGGGGTCCCAGCCCTCCGGCGCACCACGGTGACTCACCACGACCACATGGTCGATCCCGCTCGGAGGCGTCCCATCCCAGCCGTCGGTGATGTCGAAGGAGTGACGGCCGGCAATGGTCACCCCGATCTCGTCCCAGTACGGCCGGACGTAGTCGAACGAGGCCTGCGACACCTTCAGAACGCCACTGCCGTCCAACGGCACGTCACCGCTGACCAGCCACTCGAAGATCGGACCGGGATCGTCGTTCTCGGCCGCGATGTAACCGTCCACCGAAACCGACGCGTTCATGACCACTTTCCCCATGGATTCCTCCTCTGTTCGGAGTCTGCAGTCTGGTGCGGCGTGAGCTGGCGCTCTTGTACGAAATCAATCGGCCGGGAGCGGCCAGCCGTCCAGGACGTGGTCGGGATGATCGCGCAGGAATCGCCGCCGGACCTCGGCGTACCGGGTCGGAGTGAGCCCGGTGAACTCCCGGAACTCGCGCACGAAGTGGGCCTGGTCGAAGTAGCCCGCGCCGGCGGCGACCTCTCCCCAGTCGATCGGTGCGGCGACGTCGAGCGCCAACACGGCGGAGCTGAAGCGGTAGCTGCGGGCCAGCCGCTTCGGCGTGACACCGACTACGGCCTTGAACCGCTTCGCCAGATACGTGCTGCTGGCGCGGGCCGCCACACCGATGTCGCTGATCGGCACCGTCCCGCCTGTCGCCGCGACGGCGCTGCTCAATTCGCGGACCAGGTCAAGACCGTCGATCACCCGCAGCCGTCGCGCCAGTTCCTCCTCGAGCAACGTCAGCATTTCGTGCGGTGCGGCCGCCGAGGTCAGTCGGTGTCGCAATTCGGCGATGGCGGGCCGGCCCCAGATCTGCTCCGCCGTCGCGGGTCGGTCGCACAGATCGGCCGCGGGCATCGGAAGGAACGGTGCCAGGCCCCACGGCCTGAAGTGGACGCCCACGGACCGGGTCGGGGTCGGGTAGCTGAACTCCCACGCACGCGTGGGCGTGGTGACCGCGCAGCCGTCGGCGTACTCCACGGCGTCCACGTCCGTGCCGGCGCGGATGAGAAACGGCGCCCCGAGGTTGACGATGAGCAACGGCGCGGGCGCCGCCGGCAGCATCAAACGGGAGTACGGCGGGGTGCCCTCCAGGTAGTAGAGGTCGTCGATCAGCCCGTCCAGCGGCGGACCGGGCACCCTGGATACATACTCCACGCCGACATCATCGCCGACGGGCGCCCTGGGACGGTCACCGTCGCGAGCGCTCCCGCCCTACCGTGTGCTGTGGGCGCGGCTGTGGGTGTTCCTCTACGGCCTCGGTGCACCGGCGCTCGTCGTCGGGCTGACACTGCAGGCCTTCCGGGTCCGCGACACACTCGACGGCACCGTGCTGACCGTGCGGGGCATCCTGCACACCCGCTCCGCCGATCTGGCGGTGGCGCAGGTGCGTGGCGAGGTCACGGACAACCTCAACGATCGGGGCGTCGCGGACGTGGCTCTCGTCGCGCTGATGCCCGGCACCGATCAGGAGGTGCGACTGAATCTGGGCGGACCCCTCCCCGCTGCCCTGAATCTCGCACAGTGCTTCGACGACCGGTTTCCAGTCGAGTGACGGGTTGGCGGCGGCGTCGGCGGCGAGTTCCGCGTCGTCGAGCAGGGCGGTGACCCGGTCGGCGGGCAGGCGTGGGCAGCGGGCCATCGCCTTGCGGACGCGCACGTGCGGGTCGGTGGTCAGGTGCGCGATCACCGCCGGATCGGCGTCGGGGTCGCGTGCCGCCAGGAGCCGCACGTGCGGATCGGCGTGATCGGCGAGACGCGACAGCCCGGCTCGCGGGAACTGCGGCAGGGTGAGCAGGCCCTTCCGGTCCGGGTCTTCGAGGAAGCAGCTCAGCAGCAGTTCGCCGGGAGCTTCGGGGTGATTCAGGGCCAGGTTCGCCCGTACTCCCGCGTCGGGGTCGGCCGCGAGCGCGGCGACCGTCTCGGCAGGCAGGTCCGGGCGCTGCGCCGCCCGGCGGCGCAGTCGCGGGTTCTCCGAACCGGCCCAGCGCAAGGCCTGCTCTTCAGTCAGGTCCGCGGTTCCGGCGAGGACCGCCCGTTCTTCCTCGGATACGTACGCATGGGTCGCGACGGCCCGGCGAACGGCGTCGTCGGGGTCGGCGGCGAGCAGGGCCACCTGCTCCCGGGTGAGCCCGGTGCGGGTGGCGACCACCGCGCGGACGGCCGGGCTCCGGTCGCCGACCAGGGCCACGACCTGCGCGGCGGTCAGGACTTCACGGCCGGCGATGCAGGCTCGGACCTCGGCGTCGCGGTGCCGCGACAGCGTGTCGACGACGGTCGGCGCGAGTGTCGGGTTGGTGGCGATCGTCGAGACGGCCTCGACGTCGTCGCCGGCGGCTACCTGTTCGGCGAGCGCCCGCGACAGTGGCCGGTGCAGTACCCACCAGAATGCGTGGCAGTGCTGGCCGGGCAGGTCGGCCGGCATCATGATCCGCTCGTGCTCGGCGATCGACGCGGCCGCGGCGGCGGCCACCCGCGGGTCGGGATCAGCCCGCAGGAATCGCAGGTCGTCGCGCCAGGCGTAGGTCGCCGCGAACCGGCGCACCCTCGGGTCAGGGTGCCGGGCGGCGACGACGATCCGGTTCCGGTCCGCGAAGAACAACTCCTCGAACAGTTCGGAGTCCGTGAACAGCGAATCGTCCGGCGGGTCGAGCAGTCCGGTCATCAGCCGGACCAGGGCCTCGCCGGTCAGCGGCGGCTGCTGCTCTCTCCTGGTGAAGACCCGCGCCCGCACTCGCCAGTCGGGATCGTCGAGCAACCGGTCCCGAATCGCCGGGGCCAACCGCGCGTGTCCGGCGACGGCGCCGCGAACTCGACGCATCCGATGGCCGGCCATCTGCTCCTGCAACCCGATGGGCAGCACGGCGCGGACCCCGAGCCCCGCGGCAACCGGCTCCGGCCGGCGGTGCAGCAGGCGCACCAGCACATCGGCCGGAATCACCGGATTCTCCGCCAGCCCGCGTAGGACGAGATCCTGTTGCACGCGGACGAGCGTAGGCGATCAACAAGGCGGCAGCAGGACCTCGGCGACGTCGCGGCGCCGGGTCGGTCGTCCGGGTTGGCCGTAGCCGAACCGCAGGGCGAGCTGCGGTGCGCCCGAGCGGCCGAGCGAGCGGCGCAGCTGGTCGCGGGCGGCCGGCACCTCGATCGGCTGGGAGATCATCGAGGCGGCGAGGCCGGCGTCCGTCGCGGTCAGCAGGACCTTCTGCAGGGCCTGGCCGGCGACGATCTGGTCGGTCGGCAGGTCGCCGGCGACACCGAGGATGCCGATGAGCGGCTCGGGCTCGTAATCACGGCCGGGTGCCCGCCGGCGGTCGGAGAAGGCGCGCTGCGGCAGCAGGTCCTGTGGCTCGGAGGCGGGAGCCCCCGCGGTGACCAGAATGCCGTCCGGGGCCAGGTCGGCGTGCGTCCACGCCGCCATCTCGGACTGGTATCCGGGGTCGCGGCGCAGCACGCGGTCGGCGCTCTGGGCGATCTCGGCGAAGCCGCTGAGCGCGGTCATGCCGACCAGCATCTCGAGCCAGGCGCCCTCGTCCCGCGCCGCCACGATGAGCCGGGCCCGGCTGTCGGCGGGCACCGGGTTCGGCCAGAACGGCGCCCGGTTGCTGTAGCGGCGTGGTATCGCGGCGAACAGGTCGGCCTCGGCGTACGTCGGCGCCCGCGCGGGCCCAGGGGTGAGCCGGGCGATGACGTCCGGGGTGGCCGGGTCGGGGCGCAGCTCGGCCTCGGCCGGGATGCCCGCGGCGGCCAGCGCGAGGCGCGCGTTGAACACCGCCGCGCCGCAGGCGAGCCGCACCGCCCAGCCGGCCCGGTCGGCGACGGCGAGTTGCCGGGTCGGATCCGCGAGCACCTCGATCGCGCCGCCGTGCAGCCGGAACAGCCACGGCTGGGTGTTCAACAGCGAGGGCGCGCGGATACCGGCCTCGGCCGCTTGCCTCAGGTCAGCCTCGGCGTAGGCCCTCATGGTGATGTTCCTTCCCCTCAGGTCGCTGTCGTCACACCAGCACGCCGTGGGTGGCACTCCGTTCGGCCTGCCGTCGCGGGTAGCTACCTGTCGACGATAGTGGCGTCACCTGCCGCCGAGCAGCAGTTCCGCGATCGGCACCGCGACGATCGGACCCGGCGGCCGGATCAGCCTCAAGCACAAGACCCGGCCCTGCGCCCGTGGTGGCGGAGAAGCCCCTGTCCGGGGTCGAAGACAAGTCGCGCCCGCGCCCGGACGCCCCGGGAGAACGTGGCCGCGGTCGCCGCCGGGGTGTCCACTGTCGAGCGGGTCGAGGTGCTCCCGGGCCCTGAGCGGGCCCACCCGCCACCGGGAAGGTGATCCAGGCCATCCTGGCATCTGCCCAGATAAGGGACCAAAGGCCCTACCGGCGGGCCACGGTTGAGGGCGATGCTGGCCGGGACATCCACCCACAGGAGGCCGCCATGAACACCAGCGTCGCCGACCGGCTCGTCCTTGACCCCGCCGCAGCCCAGGGGTACGGACCCGGCGACCTCGCGGCCGCGATCATGCGCGGTCCGGTGCTGGTGAGCGGCACCGCGAAGAGCTCGGCGGGCCCGGTCGTCGCGGCCGTCGACGACGACGACAACCCGGGCGACATCCTGCGGTACGCCGCGGCACAGGCCCGCCGCCTCGGCGTACCGCTCCGGGTGGTCCACGTCTGGGCCGGCCGGCGGAACCGCCATGACACCATCTCCGACGCCGACCGGCTGCTGTCGGCGGTGCTCTACGACCACCTGACACCGGACCAGGCCGCGGCCGCCGAACGGGAGATCCGGCACGACGACGACGTGGTCCGCGCCCTGACCGCGCTGAGCGCCGGCGCCGCCCTGCTCGTCATCGCGGCCCGCCGCAGACCGACGACCGGCTCCGGCCCGCTCGGCAGCACCGCCCGGGCACTCCTCGGGAGTACGGCCTGCCCCGTCGCCGTGCTGCCGCCCAACGCCGAGCCGGCGTTGGGCGCGAACGCCTGGTGATCTCAGGCGGACACGACGAGGGGCCAGTTCGTCGCCCGGCCGGTGTAGATCGAGTACCGGCCCTGGCCGGGTGGCGCGGATGCCGTCACGGTGCACCATCCTCTCGGTGTGTCACGTCAGCCTCTCGATGAGGCGAAGCAGGTCTTGGCGCCCCACGCCGTGCGCGCGGGCGACGGCCACGAGCGCCCTGGCCGCCTCGGTGACCGGGGCCGGCTCCGTGACCGCGGACGCGACCCGTGCGCCGCGGCCCCGGCGGAACTCCAGCACGCCCTCTTCACGCAGTCGCCGGTAGGCGGCCAGCACCGTGTTGCGGTCGACCGACAGCGCCGCCGCCAGCTCGGCCGCCGGCGGCAGCTGCTCACCGACGGCGAGCTCCCCCGATGCCACGCCCCCGCGGACGCACGCCACGATCTGCAGCGCCAGCGCCTCCCGCGAAGAATGATCAACGGTCCATCTCATAGTGCTAGCACTATTAGCACCATTTCCCGGACGGTCAACCTCCCTCCCGTACGCCGGAAGCGTGACGGTTCGCAGCGGGACCGACGGGCCGGCGACGATCATGAGAGCGTTCGGGAAGGCGGACGCTAACAGCGGGGAGATCCGATGGTCACGGTCCCGGCGGGCAGCACGCTCCTACTGCGGTGCCCGGGTGAGGAACCGCTCGCGCTGATCGCGCTGTCCGAGGTCGGCGCGGAGTTCCTGGCCGAGCTGCCGCCGATCCCGGTGCTCGACCCCGACGGACCCGGCACCCGCCGCTTCGGCATCCTCGAGCTGGTCAGCAGCGCCGGCGTCACCTGGGTCGAGGCGGAGCTGCGCGACGGCATCCTCACCCTCACCGGCGAGCCGCCCACCGACGTGGTCCAGCGGCGCGGCGCCGCCCGGCGCCCCGGCGCGTACGCCACGACGGGCACCGTCGAGCTCGACGCCGAGCCGGGCCGCCGGCTGATGGTGGTGTCCGGCCAGGTCGAGGACCTGTCCACCAGCGGGCTGCTGCTGCGTGCGGCGCCCGCCGGCGGCGTACACCTGCCGCCCGGCATCGTGCGGACCCTGCTGCAGATCAGCATGCCGTGGGGCGACATGGTGACGACGGTCAAGACCGTCGACCAGCGGGCCGACCAGCTGCGTGGCACGTACGAATGGATGAGCCCGGCCGACGAGGAGGCCCTGCGCGCATTCTGCGCGGCACACTGAGCGCCCCTCCCCCGCGAGAATGTCGTATCCCTGCGGCATCATCTGGCACACAGCGAGCGGGGAGGATCGATGGCCGAGGTGGTCGTGCGCGACGAGACGATGGCGGGCCGGGCCATCGAGGAGTGGGTGCTGCCGGATCTGCCGGCGCGCATCAGCGCGCGGGAGTTGGTGCGCCTGCGGGTGCGCGAGGAGGTGGCCCGGTTCAACGCCGCCCCCGCGCGGCACGACACGTTCCGCGGGCTGGTGCGGCCCGCCGATCCGGCCCGCCCGCGGCTGGACTGGGAGGCGCAGGCCGACGCCGCGTGCGCCGGGTTCGCGCGCAACGCGTTCGTGATGATCGCCGGTGACCGGCAGGTCGAGGACCTGGACGAGATCATCGACCTGGAACGCGCGCACGCCGTCGCGTTCGTCAGGCTGACGCCGCTGGTCGGCGGCTGATGGGTGATCAGCAGATCGACGCGGCGCAGGCGCTCGCCGATCAGATCATCAGCGGCGGGTCCGGGCTGGTGCTGGTCGACCAGCACGGCAACGTGCGCCGCCGGGCCCTGCGGCTCGTCCACGAGTACGTGGTGAAAGAGGACTCCTCGATTTTCGGCTACTTCGGCCGCATATTGGCGATCGAGGAGGTGCTGAAGACCCCCTGGACCAGGGACGACCTGGAATGGGCGCTGGGCCTGCTGCTGCGTGAGGACCCGCCGCACACCCTCTCGGACGCCCCGTTCTGGGTGCCGGCGTTGATCGCGGTCGCGCTCCCTCCGGCCGAGTTGGACGGTCTCGAGGGTCAGCTGTCGGCCGTGTTCGCCGCGCTGCACGAAAGTCACTTCGCCGCCGCGGACGCGCTGCGCCGGCTGGCGAAGCTCTACGGCACCGTGCTCAGCCGCTTCAACCAGGGCGTACCCGCCGACCTGTCGATCGCGCTGCGCTATGCCAAAGGTGACGCCGTCGGCCTGCGGGAACTGCTCGCCGACACCCAGGTCCAAGAGGTGTTCCGGTTCGCCGCCGAGCTGGCCAAGCCGGCGCCGACGCAGGCCTGGTTGCGGGAGGCCGACGAGCGGTTGGCCGCCGCGCCGCGGGCGCGGGAGGCCGTGGGGCTGCTGCTCGGCGCATATCGCAGCGGAGCCGATCCGCTCTACGACTACGTCGACGCGCTGCTGCGCGGGCTGGTCTGGCTGCAGTCGCGCGAACCCGGCGACGAGGCCACCGCGCTGCTCTGCGACGTCGCGGCCACGGCGGCGACGCCGGTCCGGCGGGGCGGCGCGCAGATCGTCGCGCCCAAGGCCGCGGCCGCCGTGGTCGAGGTGCTCGCCCAGCGTCCCGGCGACGCCGTCGTGCAGACCCTCGCACGGCTGAGCCTGACCGTGCGCAGCAAGTCGCTGCTGGCGCGGATCCGCGCCGACCTGGAGCGGGTCGGCCGGGTGCGCGGCTGGACGCCCGGCGAGGCGCTCGAGCTGTCGGTGGACGACCACGGACTCGACCGCGACGGCCGGCGCGCCTGGAGCATGGGCGAGGGCGAGGAGGCCGTCGTGGCCGTCGACGCCGGCCGGGCGCGGCTGCGGGCGTACCGGAACGGGGTTGCGCTGCGTGCCGTGCCGCCCGGCTGGAAGGACGCGGTGGCGCCGGCCCGCCGCCTGGTCACCGAGATCAACAAGACGCTGGGCGTGGAACGGCTGCGCGTGGAGGCGTTGTTCTCGCAGGACCGAGTGTGGGACTGGGCCACCTGGGCGCGGCGATACCTCGACCATCCGATCACCGGCGGCACCGCCCGGCGCCTGATCTGGCAGGCCTCCCGGGACGGCGCGACCTGGACCTCGGGGCTGCCCGAGCGGACCGACGACGGCTGGACCCTGTCCGGTCTCGACTACCCGCCCGGCGCGGACCTGCGGGTGCGGCTCTGGCACCCGGCGCTCGCCGGCCCGGCCGAGGTGGCCCGGTGGCGCGGCCACGTCCTCGCGGCCGAGCTGCGGCAGCCGGTCAAGCAGGCGTTCCGCGAGGTCTACCGGCTGACGCCGGCGGAGGAGCAGACCGGCACCTACTCCAACCGGTTCGCCGCGCACATCCTGCACTACCGGCAGGCGAACGCGCTGATGCGCGATCGCGGCTGGTCCGCCAACTATCTCGGCGGCTGGAGCGACGGCTACCACGGCGAGGCGAAGAAGGAGTTCGGCGGCGGCGAGTGGCAGGCCGTCTTCTTCCACGACTGGATCGAGACGAGCACGTGGGAGCTGCCGTACTGCGCGACCGACCAGGTCCGCTTCGGCCGGCGGGACGGGCGGAGATGGGCGCTCACCCCGCTCGCCGAGGTGCCGCCGCTGGTGTTCAGCGAGGCCATGCGCGACGTCGACCTGTTCGTCGGCGTCACGTCGATCGCCGCCGACGACGACTGGCAGGACCGCGGCGAGGACCGCTTCCGCGACTACCGCGAGAGGGCCGCGTTCGCCGACCTGACCCCGGGCGGTGAGCTGCGCCGCGACGCCCTCGCACGGCTACTCCCCCGACTGGCCATCGGGCCCCGCTGCGAGCTGCAGGACCGCTTCCTGCGCGTGCGAGGCCGGCTCGGGGCCTACCGCATCCACCTCGGCTCGGCCAACATCCTGATGGAGCCCGACGACTCCTATCTGTGCATCGTCCCCGACCGCGCCAGGTCCAAGAAGGTCACCCTGCCCTTCGACGACGACCGGGTGCTCTCGGTGATCCTGTCCAAGGCCATCATGCTGGTCGCCGACGACAAGATCACCGATCCCACGATCACCGTCCAACTGGGCCGGAGCCGCCTCTGAACAGCCCACCGGCCCCACGTCGTCGGCGGCCCCGACAGACCTGCGGTGCCAGGGCGCACCGGCATCGGGCCGATGGGGCGGCGGTCCCACCCGAGACCTGATGGGACCGCCGCCGCTCTCGGTGTCGGGGCCCCTATTGGGCCGGGCAGGCCCCGATCCGGGCGATCCGGGTCTTCCAGGTGCCGCCCGTGGTGAAGTACTGCTGCACGGTCGCCGCGCAGCCGCCGTTGGAGGCCCGCAGCACGTCGATCGTGGTGGCCGAGTAGCCGCCGAACAGGAAGCCGGTGCTGGTGACCGCGCCGACCAGGTACAGGTTCCCGGAGCCGACCAGGTCGGTGACCGGCTGGCCGCTGCTCAGCCCGTCGGTCATCAGCGACGCCGGGAAGTCGCCGGCCGGCTCGGTGAACACCCAGCTCAGGTAGACCACCGGGCCGGCCGCGCCGCGGCCGACGCCGATCGACGGGTTGACGTCGTCGCTGGTGGTGCTCCGCTTGACCAGGCCCACCCGGGCGAAGCCGGTGACCGTGTCGATCGCGCCGTAGCGGACCGACGGGCGGCCGCCGTTGTCGATCTCGTGCGCGAACCACACGCTGCGGCCGTCGAACCAGGTGCCGCCGACGATCTCGCCGGCCGTCAGCGACAGCCCACCGAGGCCGCCGGGCGGTTGCAGGGCTCCCCGTGTCGGCGGGTTCCAGGGGACGCTGGGCACCGGGACCGCGGTCAGCACCGCGCCGGGTCCGCCGCCGTTGGTGAGCTTGTACAGCCGGTAGCCCTGGCCGCGGATCGAGCCGGCGAACCAGCTGAACGGGCTCGTGACCATCGGGAAGCCGGCGTTGGTCGCCGCGGCCACGTCGCCCGCGACCTCGAACGTGTTGAAGGAGACCGACCCGCCGGCGTAGACGGTCGGCTTGGGCAGGCCGAACAGCCAGTACCGCACCGGGGCGCCGGTGAAGACGGGCTGGGCGCGGAAGGAGATCAGCAGCGCGTTCGGGTCCTGGCCGAGGCTGGGCACGGTCAGCCAGGTGCCCGGCGTGATCGAGCCGGGGAAGAACAGCCGGTACACGCGCCAGGTTCCGCACGCGTCGGCGCTGTCGCTGGCCGCCACCCACATCGCGGGCGCCGCGGTGGAGCTCGCGGGGAAGACGGTGACCAGCATGCTGAAGCGGCGCGCGGCCGCGTCGAACTGGATCTTCGGGTCGAACAGCTGGTCGGTGGTCCGGAAGAAGCGGTTGAGCGTGACCCCGCCTCCGCACAGGACCGCGCCGGTGGTGGCGTGCACCTGGATGAACGTGTTGCTGACCTCGGCGAGCTGGGTGCCGCTGCTGGCCACGCTCGGGCTGGGCCGGCACTGGCCGCCGCAGCTGTTGCCCTGGTTCTGCACGATGCCGTCGAAGCTGTTGGTCACGCGCGGCGCCAGGGCGGGCGAGACCGCCGCCCGGGGCCCGGCCGGCGCGGCGGGCCCGGCCTTGCTGCCGAGCCGTACCTGAGTGGAGTGGGTGACGGGGCCGGCGGGTGCCGCCGGCGCCGCGTGCGCGGTTGTCGCGGCGGAGCTGAGGAGCAACCCCAGGACGGCCGCGGCTACGGTTGTCGTTCTTCGCATGCGCGGCACTGTGCCGCCGGGCGCTGGGCAGACTCTGGGCAGCTGCTGGGCGGCGCAGGTCAGGTGCCGTTCGTGCCGCCGCGGATGACGGCCAGGGTGGCCGTCGCCCGCCCGGCGACCAGGCCCAGCCCGCCCCGCTCGGCCAGGGCCCGGGCCCGCAGCGCGTACCCGGTGGCGTCGCCCGTCCGGCCGGCCCGCCGGTGCGCGTCGGCCAGCCCGATCAGCGCCTCCGCCTCCTCGCACCGGTCCGCGGTGCGGTGCGCCACCCGGTAGGCGGCGTGGTGATCGGCGATCGCCCGGTCCGCGTCGCTGAGCAGCCGGGCGGCGCGGCCCAGCGCGTTCAGGGCCATCGCCTCGCTCTGCGGGTCGCCGACCTCGCGCGCGCCGGCCAGCGCGGCCGCCGCCTGCCGGCGGGCGGCCTCGGGCCGGCCGAGCGCGCACTCCACGGTGGCCAGCACGCTGCGGACGACGGACTCGCCGTCCCGGTCGCCGACCCTGCGGTACAGCTCCAGGGCCTGGTCGAGGTGGTCGCGGGCCTCGTCATGCCGGCCCAGTTCGATGCCGACCTGACCGAGCCCGGTACGGGCCAGCGCCTCGCCGTGCACGATGCCGGCCTCCGCGTTGCTCCTCAGCGCCGCCCGGTAGGCCGCGGCGGCGTCGGGCAGCCGGCCCATCGCGTGGTAGACGGCGGCCAGGTTGCCCAGGTTGTTGGCCTCCCCGGAGCCGCGCCCGATCCGCCGGTCGACGGCCAGCGCCGACCGCAGGTGGCCGGCCGCCTCGGACAGCCGGCCCAGCTTGCGGCAGGCGATGCCGAGATTGCCGAGGTTGGTCGCCTCGGACTCGGCCCAGCCGCACTCGCGGGCCAGCCGCAGCGCCTCGGTGTAGTGGCGCAGCGCGTCGGCGTACGCCCCGGTGCTGCGCCGCGCGGTGCCCAGGCTCTGCTGCGCCGCGGCCTGCCCCGCCGGGTCGCCGTCGGCGGTCGCCGCGGCCAGCGCGGCCTCGGCCATGGTCAGCCAGCCGGTCGTGTGCCGGGACAGGTGGAACGCGCCGCGCAGCGCGTCGGCGAGCACCCAACCGTCGCGGCGCGGGCCGCCGCGGGCCGCCGCCTGCACCGCCTGCACCAGGTTGGCCCGTTCGGTCTCCAGCCAGGCCAGTGCGGCGTCCGCGTCCGGGTGGGCGTGGGTGCCCTCCGGCTCAAGGTGCGGTAGCAGCAGCATGTGCGGGTAGAGCAGCGCCGCCGCCGACCGGGCCAGGCCGACGTACCGGCGGTACAGCCGGGCCAGGGCGGCGTCCCGGTCGGCCGGCGGGTTGTGCTCGGCGGCGTACTGGCGCAGCAGGTCGTGGAAGGCGAACCGGCCGGGTCGCGCCTCCTCGATCAGGTGCGCGCAGGCCAGCCGGTCGAGCAGCCGCGCGGCGACGCCCGGATCGAGGTCGCCGAGCGCGGCGGCGTCGCCGACGGTGACGTCCGCGCCGGGCGCCAGCCCGAGCCGCCGGAACAGCCGCCGCGCCGGCCCGTCGAGGCCCGCGTAGGACAGGTCGAACGCGACCCGCACGGTGGCGTCGTCGGCGGCCAGCTCGTCCAGGCCGAACCGGTCCAGGTAGCCGGCGACCGTCCGCCGCGGATGCAGCGTGAGGTGCGCGGCCGCGATCCGCAGCGCCAGCGGCAGGTACGCGCACCTGCGGGCCAGCTCGGCCGCCGCGCCGGCCTCGGCGCGGGCCCGCGCGCCGAGCACCAGCTCGAGCAGGTTCGCCGCCTCGGGCGCGGTGAGCACGCCCAGCCTCAGGTGCGCGGCGCCGTCCTGCGCGACCAGCCCGCCGAGCCCGTCCCGGCTGGTGATCAGCACGACGCAGGCGGAGCCGCCCGGCAGCAGCGGCCGGACCTGGTCGGCGCTGCGCGCGTTGTCCAGGACGACCAGCAGGCGCCGGTCGGCCAGCAGCGTCCGGTACATCGCGGCGGCGTGCTGGGCGTCCGGCGGCACCTGGTCGGCGGGCACGCCCAGCGCCTGCAGGAACCCGGCGAGGGCCTCGATCGGCCGCAACGGCGCGCTGGTGGCGTACCCCCGGAGGTTGACGTAGAGCTGCCCGTCCGGAAACCGGGACCGGGCCCGGTGCGCCCAATGCACCGCGAGGGCGGTCTTGCCGACGCCGGCGCTGCCGCAGACCATCCCGATCGGCACCGCCGGCCCGGGCCGGCCGAGCAGCTCGTCCAGCCGGTCGAGCTGTTCGGCCCGCCCGCTGAAGGACGACACCGCCGGCGGCAGCTGGGCCGGCCCGCCGGCCGGCCGCGCCGGCGGGTCCGCCTCGCTCAGGATCGCGCGGTGCAGCTCGCGCAGCGTCGGCCCGGGTTCGACCCCGAGCCCGTCCACCAGCAGGCCGCGGACCTTCCGGTACGCGTCGAGCGCGGCCGCCCGCTGGTCCGACCGGTGCAGCGCCGTCATCAGCTGCGCCCACAACCGTTCCCGGTACGGGTGTTCGGCGATCACCGTCCGCAGCTCGGCGACCAGGTCTGCGGCCCGGCCATCGGCCAGGTCGGCGTCGATCCGCTGCTCCAGCACGGTCATCCGGCGCTCGGCCAGGCGTACGCTCTCGGCCCGGCACGCCTCCGGACCCAGGCCGTCGAAGGCCGACCCGCGCCACAGCTCCAGCGCCTCGCGGAACAGCGCGGCCGACCGGCCCGGGCTCTCCGCCGCCGCGGCGGCCGCGGCCAGCTCCTCGAACCGGACGGCGTCCACCGCACCGTCCCCGGGCCGCAGCAGGTACCCCGGGGACCGGGTGATCAGTTCGGCCGTGCCGGTGCGCAGCGCCCGGCGCAGGCCGGCGACGCAGCCCTGGATCAGGCTTCGCGCGGTCGGCGGCGGATCGTGGTTCCACAGCTGGCCGGCCAGGCGGTCGACGGAGACCACCTGGCCGGCGTGCACGAGCAGAACGGCGAGTACGGCGTGCTGCTGCGGACCGCCCAACGGCACCTGACGGTCGCCGTCCCACACCTCGAGCGGACCCAGCACCCGGAAACGCACACCGCAGCCTTACATCGATCGACGTCCGCGCGGCGACCGAGTCCGACATCTATCAAACGGGTATCAATGGCCTACGTGCGAGGACGAGCCAGCATTTGGGAGTGCCGTCCCGGTACCCGCCGAGGGCGGTCAACGGGATCGACTCCACGGTGAATTCGACCGCCGCCAGGTCGCGCTTCACCGCGCCCAGCGAGGTGGTGCGGTAGTACATGACGAAGGGTGGCCGGATCACGGTGTTGCGGACCAGCATGGTCAGGTCGAATCCGAGTTCGGCCCAGTGCGTGATCGACGTCAGGGGCGTGGGTGCCAGGACCGGAAACGCGAACAGTCCACCAGGGCGCAGTGCCCGGTAGACGCCCTCGAAGAGCGCGGGCCGCTCCTTGGGCAGGAAATGTCCGAGCGCTCCGAAGGTCACCGCGAGGTCGAAGGCATCGGTGAAGGGAAGTGCCCGCGCATCGGCCCGTACCAGGATGGCATCGGGGTTCGCGGTGCGCGCCTGGCCAAGCATGCCGACGCTGAAGTCGACGCCGGTGATCTGTTGCCGGCACAGGCGCCCGAGGGCGCTCAGGCCCGCACCCGTACCGCAGCACACGTCGAGTCCCGTGCCGAACGGCCCGGCGTCGGACAACGCGTCGACGGTCGCCGCGAGAATGCTCTCCGGGGTCCGGAAAGGCGTGTAGTCGAACTTCGGCGCCAGACGGTCGTAGCCGCCCTCAACCGAGGACAGCGCCTGGACACACAGTTCTCTCAGAGTTGGACCTTGCGGGGAGAACACCGGCCGAGGGTACCGCCATTAGCCTCATCGCGTTGGTGGCGCTTCCGCTGTTCATGCCTCTCCGGCGGCCGATCGGTGCGGTGTCCGCGCTCGCCCAGGCCGATACGATTCGAGGATGGCGACGTCCTTTGTGGTACGGGCCGCTCACGCGTTCGACGGGCAGCGTTTCGTTCCCGGTGGGGTCCAGGTCCATGTGGAGGGCGATCGCATCACGGCGGTTCTGCCAGGTCACGTGCCGTTGCCGGCCGGCCTGCCGGTAGTGGATCGCCCCGCCTCGACCGTGCTGCCCGGCCTGATCGACACCCACGTCCATCTGGTGGCCGGCGGCGAGCCGGACGCGCTCCCCTTGGATGCCGGACGCTCCGCCGACCAGCGCGAGCAGGTGGTCCGCCGGTCCCTGCTGCAGCAGGTACGCGCCGGCGTCACCGCGGTGCGGGATCTGGGCGACAACCGGTTCGCGGTCGTGGACCGCGGGGTGCGCGACGACGAGCCGGCGGTCGTCGGGTCGGGCCCGCCGATCACCTCGGTCGGCGGGCACTGCGCCGCGCTCGGTGGCGCGGTGAGCGGCGCGGGCGCGCTGCGGGCCGCCGTCGCCGAGCGGCATGAACGCGGTGCGCGGATCGTCAAGATCGTCGTGAGCGGCGGGGCGATGACCGCCGGCTCGGATCTGCTGCTGGACCAGTTCGACGTGGCCGAGGTCCGGGTCGTGGTCGACGAGGCGCACCGTCGGGGGCTTCCGGTGACGGCGCACGCCCACACGGTGTCCGCGGCCCAGACGTGTGTGGCCGCCGGCGTCGATGCCATCGAGCACTGCACGTGCCTGACCGCCACCGGCATCCACACCCCGGACGGTGTGGTCGACGGCTTGGCGGCGGGGCGGATCTGGGTCTGCCCGACGTTCGGCCGGTTGCCGACGCTGCCGCCGTCCCCGCAGGCGATCGAGGTCATGCGGCGGACCGGGATGACGTTGGATGCCCGATTCGCCCAGGTCGGTAGGTTGTATGCCGCCGGGGTGCCGTTGACCGCGGGCTCGGACGCGGGGATCCATCCCGCCAAGCCGCATGGCGTGCTGGCCTATGCGGTTGGCGAGCTGGTGCGGTCGGGGCTGCCGGTCGACGCCGCGGTCACGGCCGCGACCTCCGGCGCCGCGCAGGCGTGCGGAATGGCCGGTACGACGGGACGGCTTCGCCCGGGGATGGTGGCCGACCTGGTCGTCGTGGACGGTGAGCTGGAGCGCGACGTCTCCGCCCTTACCCGGGTCCGCGACGTCGTCCTGCGCGGACGGTCGGTCGTCGGCAACGACGCCGAGCGACCAGCACCGAGTTGATGACCTCCCCGAAGGGGTGTACGACAACCTCGGGTGCCAGCCCGGCGTCGTAGACGTCGCGGACGTCGACCACCGGGTAGAGCAGGGAGCGCAGTCCGTCAGCGGTGCGGATGACGACATACGCGCCGGGCTCGACCGCCGCGCCGACCGCCCGCAACACCGCCCGCTTCTGCATCCTGGTCGATCCGACCAGCGCGGCCACCACGACGACGTCGTGACCGGCCACCGCGCGGGCCATGTCCGCCGCGGACTCCGCGTCCGCCGTGATCACGCTGATCCGCCGCGCGGGAGCGAGCCGGTCGAGCAGCCGGCGGGAGAGATCGACGGCGTCGGCGTCCCGGTCCACGACGGTGACCTCGGCCGCCAGGATGCGGCTGAGCAGCAGTGCGGTCAGTGGCAACGGGCCTCCGCCGATGAAGCACACCCGTCGGGTGGTCTCGGGGCGGTGACCGGCCGCCGCCAGGGCGTGCAACTCGAGCCGGGCGAGCTGCTCGTAATTGCCGAAGTACGGGAACGCGGCCGTCTCGGCGCCGGGGTCGGCGGCGGCCAGAGCTTTGCGGGCCCATACGTTTTCGAGCAGGGACTCCCCCTCGGCGCACAACCGCACCAGTTCCGCGCGTACCCGGTGGATCCGCGGATCCGCCAGGACGGCCGCGGCCTCCATCGATTCGGCGTGAGCGCACGCGCTCACCAGATCGCCGAACAGCGCGTCGACCACCGGTGAGGGGGCGAGGTCGACCTGGGCGCGCAGCCGCTCGTACAGGCCGAGGATGTGGTGACACAACGAATCCCGGTCGGGCGTGACGGTCACGTTCAGCATCCGGACGCCCGGGGCAGCGCGGGAACGTCGATCTCGAAGTGCACCGTGTTGAACGGATCGGGCCGGCCGTCGTGGACCTCGCGGGCCGGCAGCGAGCGCCAGAACGCCTCCGCCCCGGGCACACCGGCGTCGGTGTGCAGATAGACCCGGCGATATCCGCCGGGACCGACGCTCCAGGCGACCGCCCGCTCGGCGAGGGCCCGGCCGACGCCGCGACGGCGCGCGCCGGGGGCGACCCAGACCCGGACGAGCTGGCAGACGTCCGGCTGGTTGTACTCGCGGGCGAGCCACTGCGGGCTCGGTGGACTCGCCAAGGCGCACGGCTTGACCGCGGCGGTGCCGAGAACCTCGGCGGCGTCCCAGGCGATGAACAGGGCACACCCCGGGCGGGTGAGGTAGGCCGCTTCGAGGTCGTCGAGGTCGTGGTGCCACTGCGGGCGATAGCCGCCGAGGTCGCGGTGCAGCACTTCCCGCATGACCCGCTCGGCTTTCGCCAGATCCGCCGGCGTGGCTACGGTGACGACCGGTTCCACGGTAGCGACCCGGCCCTCTCCTCGAGTGCTCGACATGCTTCAGACCCCTTCCATGGATACCATGCGACGGCTTGCGATCCCCGTCGCGTGCGCTCACGCTCCGCCGCTAATAGCAACGGTTTCCATTTGCTTTAGGAGTCGGCCGCCGCGTACGAAGTCGCCCGCAGGTGTCGAATTCCCGCCCCTCGCGTTCCGACCAGTACGGAACGGTAATCGTTTTCATTAAATATCGTCTAATAGTGAACCGACGATGAATCCGGCAACGGCCGGGCGCTACACCGGCGGGTCCTCCGTCAGCGCCACCGACTGGGCGGCCAGGGCGTGGATGCGGCGCCAGCGGTTCTTGTTGCGCCCCGGCACCAGCTCGAGCCGGTCGGAGAGGTCCATCAACGCCTCCGCCAGCAGGCCGCGGTGCGCCCGGCCGTCGAGAGCGAACGCCTCGCGCGCGACGGTCACGGCCTCCTCCCCCAGGGCCAGCCCTTCGTCGAGCCGCCCGGCGTCGGTCAGCCATGCCGCCATCAGGAGCAGGCTTTCGCCGAGGTCGCCGAGCCCGGCGGCGGGCTGGCGCTCGGCGAACTCGCGGCGCAGCGCGACCACCTCCAGCCCCGCCGCGATGCCCTGCTCGGCACGGTCGGCCTCGAAGAGCCGTCCGGCCAGGTTCTGCAATGAGTGGGCGAGCGCGCTCAGGTGCGCGGGCCGGTCCGCGGCGGCCAGTTCGCGGCGCAGCTCGACGGCCTCCTCGCTGGCGGCCAGCCGCTCACCGGGATCGTCGAGCACGAGGGCGTAGTTGCTCACCGCCTGCGCGAGCCAGGGCAGCTCGCCCGCCCGGTTGTCCGCTGCCAGATCCCGGTAGAGCCGCACGGACTCGGCCAGCGCCGCCCGGGCCTCGGCGCGGCGCCCGACCTGCTCGAGCCGGTTGCCGTAGATGTTCAGCGCGCTCGCCAGCCGGGAGGCCTCGCCGGCGTAGTTGCCGACGACCAGCTCCCGGTGCAGGGTGACGGCCTCCCCGGCCACGGTGA
Organism: Actinoplanes sp. NPDC049668; assembly: GCF_044465445.1. NCBI lineage: Bacteria > Bacillati > Actinomycetota > Actinomycetes > Micromonosporales > Micromonosporaceae > Actinoplanes > Actinoplanes sp. NPDC049668. Next base: position 241,475 of record NZ_JBITLR010000005.1, on the reverse strand, counting down.
CGGCCTCGTCGTGGCGGCCGACCTTGGCCAGCATCACCGCGTAGCCGGTCAGGGCGAGGGGCAGGTCCACCGGCATCGCGACGCCGGGCCCGGTCACCAGCCGGCGTCGCAGCTCGACACTCTCCGCGGCCACGACGACGGCCTCGTCGTAGCGCGCCGCGTCGCGCAGCCGGTTGGCCCGGTTGCCGAGCGCCCGCGCCAGGTCCCGGGAGTGCTCGAACGGCTCCGCGGCGGCGACCTTGCGCCACACGGCGACGTCCTCCGCGCTGGTCACCAGGGCATCGTCGAGCTGCCCGCATTCGCCCTGGGCGAGCATGTGGTGGGTGAGCACCCGGCCGCGCACGACGGTGGGCTCCGGCCCGACCAGGCCCAGCGCCTCGGTGGTGAGCTCGAGCGCCTCGCGGCTCGCCCCGACCTTGAGCAGCAGCTCCGCCTGGTTACTCAGGGTGGGGGCGTCGCGGGACAGCTCCAGTGCCTCCTGGCCGGCCGGCACCGCCTCCCGCAACCGCCCCAGCTGGCGCAGGATGATCGACCGGTTGCGCAGCGCCGTCACGAGGAACGGCAGGGTCCGCTCCCGGTCGGTCGTCATGAGCTCACGGAACATGGCGAGGGCCTGCTCCCCGGCGGCCAGCGCCTCCCGGGGCCGGCCGGCAAAGGACAGCCGCGTCGCCTCGTCCAGCTGGGCGGCCGCGCGCCGCAGCAGGTCCCCGTCGGAGGCGAACAGCCGCCGCCACGCGGCGGGGCCCAGCGGCGGTGGCATGCCGGCCAATCTAGCCGTCGGCCGGCCTCCGCGTGGTACCCCGCGAGCGGGGCCGCCGCGTATCGCGCCGGCCCCGCCCGTGTCCTGCCAGGACGGTTGTTCCGTCAGCCAGCCGCCAACGTGCTTCCGAACTTCTCGACCTGTTCGGCCTCGCCGCCCAGTGCGGGCTGATCCCAGAGCTGGTTGCCGCCCGCGCTCAACCCCGCGGCGCTGCCGTAGATCACGTTGACCGCGCCCGCCTGGAGGGTGTCGCCGATGTCTTCGCCCGGTGCCCCGGCGGCCAGGTCGGCGCGGCCGTCGCCGTTGAAGTCACCGGCGGCCACCGCGAGGCCGAGAACGTCGCCCTCCTCCACTGCCCCGGCCAGCGAACTCTGGTCCCAGAGCCGGTTGCCGGCCGCACCCAGCCCGCTGCCGCTGCCGTAGATCACGTTGACCGCGCCCGCCTGGAAGGTGCCACCGACGTCCTCGCCCGGCGCCCCGACGGCCAGGTCGGCGCGCCCGTCGCCGTTGAAGTCACCGGCGGTCACCGCCGCACCGAAACGGTCCGTGCCCTCCACCGCGCCGACCAGCGAACTCTGGTCCCAGAGCTGGTTGCCGGCGGTACCCAGTCCGCTGCCGCTGCCGTAGATCACGTTGACCGCGCCCGCCTCGTTCGCGCTGCCGACGGCCTCGCCGGGCACGCCGACGGCCACGTCGGCGCGCCCGTCGCGGTTGAAGTCACCGGCGGTCACCGCGGCACCGAACCGGTCGCCCTCCTCGGTCGCGCCGATCACTTGACGCTGATCCCAGAGCTGGTTGCCGCCGGCGGTGAGCCCGGCCGAGCCGCCGTAGATCACGTTGAGTGTCCCCGCGTCGCGGGTGGTGCCGATGTCGTCGAAGGGCACCCCGACGGCCAGGTCGGCGCGGCCGTCGCCGTCGAGGTCGCCGGCGGCCAAGGCGGAACCGAAGTGGTCATAGCTCTCCACCACGCCGGTCAGCGCGTCCTGGTTCCAGATCTGGTTTCCGGTGGCGCTCAGTCCGTTCACGCTGCCGTAGACGACGTTGACCGCACCCGCGCCGTACGTCTCGCCGACCCGCTCGCCGGGCACGCCGACGGCCAGGTCGACGCGGCCGTCGCCGTTGAAGTCCCCGGCGGCGAGCGTGCTGCCGAACTCGTCGTCGACCTCCTCCACGTCGGCCAGCGAGCTCTGGTCCCAGATCTGGTCGCCGGTGAGGCTCAGGCCGGCGGCGCTGCCGTAGACGACATTGATAGCGCCCGCGTCGGACCTGCCGTTGACCGTCTCGCCGGGCACCCCGATGGCCAGGTCGGCGCGGCCGTCGCCGTTGAAGTCACCGGCGGCCACCGCGCTGCCGAAGCTGTCGCCGGCCCCCGCCGAGCCGGCCAGGACATCCTGGTCCAGGAGCTGACTGCCGCCGCCGCTCAGTCCCGCCGCGCTGCCGTAGACGACGTTCACCGCGCCGGCCGCGGGCAGGAACGTGCCGATGCGCTCGTACGGCACGCCGACGGCCAGGTCGGTGTAGCCGTCGCCGTTGAAGTCGGCACGGACGCCGGCGCCGCCCGGCGCCGCCGTGGCTGCCGCCGGCACCGCCGTCAACGCCGCGATCACGGCCAGGGCCACTCCGGCCGAACGCCCTCGTGGTGTGCCCCGCCAGCGGGCCTTGAGCTTTCCGGTCATTGCTTCCTCCATCTGCCTGGAGAAGGAAGTCTGCCGATGCGAACGGTGCGCAGCATCTGGCGAATGCCCTACTGGTCACGCGACGCCCAGCCCTGACCGCGAGGCACTCAGCTCAAGGCACTCAACCGATAGCCGTCGACAAGCAGTCGAACCACCTTGTTGAGCTGTGCCCGGTCGGTCAGTTCTCGAAGTGCGAGAAACGTGTCTCGCCGGACATCCAGCATCGAGACCGTCGGCTCCAAGTCCCGATCAACGAACCAGACATGACATCGCCACGTCTCAGGAAGAGTGACCGGACCGCCGTTCCTGATCGTGGGAATCAAGATCGCCTTGGTGTCCGCGGCCACCTGCGAGGCCAGAGCCACTTCGGAGCTCCAGGTCGCCGACGATCCGTCCACCTTGGCCTCGAAATGCATCCTGACCAGCTCGGCCACGCCGGCCACCCGGACGCTGAAAGACGGGTCGTCTGCCGCCATCTTCGACTCTTGACGAATTTCCGATGAATTCACGTCCGGATCCATTCTCAGTACCAGAACCCGTCGCTCGGCAGCTCGCGCTGATACTGATCGATGCGAACACGCGTCCACGGAGTAATGGCACTGTCGGGGTCATTCATGCGCCGCTGAAGCTCTTCGATTCTGTGGTGACCATTCATAATGGTGCCATCCTTGGTCACCAATACGGCGCCGCCATCAGCCGGATTGTTGAAAGACCTCAGGAGTTCGTCGTCGCTGAGCTTGCGGAGCTCGGCGGCCTGGCCCGGATTGGTGCCATGGATCGGCCTGAGGTTGCCCAGCTCGCCGGCCTCGAGGCTGCCGTTTCCGGTATTCGGGGTGCCGCTGGACTTCTCACCCGAGCCGTCCGATCCGGCTGGGCCCCCGCCGGTGTCCCGTTTGCCCGCGTTCAGCGTGGACTGGAGCATGAGGTTGAAGCCCATGCCGACGTTCGTCACGCCGACGACCGTCATGTACTCGCCCGCGGCGACCAGGCCGACGGCCGGCACGACGCCGCCGCCGGTCAGGACCAGCCCGCCCGCGGCGGTCGGTGGGCCCCCGGCCGCCATCAATCCGCCGCTGAGCATCTGGCCGACGCCGCGACCGAACTGGAAGTTCTGCGTCGGCTTGCCGAGGCCCCAGGCGAGGTCGAGCACCAGGTGGTTGATCGCCCCGCTGGGCAGCACGCCCTCCGCGAGGCCCCACCCGAAACCACTGATCGTGTCCTGCAGCCCCTGCCAGAAGTCCCGGGCCCACTCCTCGTACAGCACGGCAGGGCCGCCGTCGCCGTCGTCCGGTGCGAAGCCGGTGGGATCCGACCAGGTCAGCGGGTTGTTGCCGGCGTAGGAGTACGGTTCCAGCAGGTCAGCCGCGGGAAGCCCCGGCTTCATGGCCGACTGCGAGCCGGCCCGGATGCGGTCGACCAGGCCGCCCTGCGGCGACCCGACCCCGACCAGCGCGGTCAGCGCGGGATCGGCGGAGATGAACCGGCCGAGCTTCGGATCGTAGAAGCGGCCACCGAGGTCGATCAGGCCGGTGCCGGCGTCCTGGCGCCGGCCACCGTAACCGCGCTCGCCGGTCGCCTCCGCCGCGGCCAGCTCCACCGGGGCGCCGAACATGCCGAAGTTCTGCCGGTACGCGGACCCACCCGCCGCGTCGCTGCCGTCCAGCAGGGAACCGCTGTTGTCCGCGTGCCCGTAGTACACGCGCTCGGCCGCGGCCGGGCCGGTCGCCGGCTCGGCCCGCACCACCTGAGCCACGACGCGGCCGCCGACGCTGACGCTGTAGCGGTGCTCGACGCTTCCGGACGCCCGGTCCCGGCGGCGCTCGTAACCGGGCAGATATTCGGTGACCGCCTCGGGCGTGCGGCGGACCACCCGCCGCTCGTCGGCGTCGTAGTCGAACTCGGTGACCGCCCGGTCCGCGCCGGTCTCGATCCGCGACGGCAGGTTGGCCGGCGTGTACGCGATCCGCTGTACCCCGCCGGCCACGTCCGGCCCCGTGCGCAGGGTCTGGTTGCCCGCGGCGTCGTGCTCGTAGCTGTTGGCGCCGGCCGTGCGCACCACGTGCGGCCGCGCGTACCGGTAATCCCCGATGCCGCGCTGCGCGGTGATGCTGCCGTCGTCGCCGAAGCCGAACTCCTCGACGACCTTGTCGTCGGCCTTGGCCTGCCAGGCCCGGTTCAGCCCGTCCGGCACGTAGGAACGGCTGCGTTCGCCGCGGACCCGGTCGTCGACGCCCAGGAGGTTGCCGGCGTCGTCATAGCGGTACGTGAGACCCTGCAGCCGGGTCTTGTCGCGCTTGACCTCGATGCCTTCGCGGTGACCGCTGACCGGCTCGAAGTCGGATCTGACGCGGACCCCGTTGCCGAACCGCTCGTCGGTGATCCGGTCGCCGCGGTCGGTTCCCACGTAGGTCCAGTAGGGCTGCTTCGTCGCGTGGTCGCGTACCTCGGTCGGGTTGCCGGCGGTGTCGTAGCCGTACTCCACCTCGAAGCCGCGGCCCGCCGACGCCGGATAGCGCACCCGGGACAGCCGTCCCGCGTCATCCTGATCGAATTCGGTGCGGTAGGTGTTGCCGCCGATGACGCGTTCCTCGGCGTCGGGCAGGCCCCGGTTCGCCGCGGTGCAGATCGCCGGGTCGGCCGGGCCGCAGGGCCGCGGCGCCGTGACGGGCTCGTAGAAGTAGCGGGTGAGCTCGCCCTGCGGCCCGGCCGCCTCGGTGAGCTTGCCGATCGCGTTGGGTCCGGGCCCGTCGTAGTGCCAGCTCGCGGCGCCGCGGGCGTCGAGCCTCGACACCGTGCGGCCGAGCTTGTCGTAGCCGTAGGTGGTGCTGCGCTGTTCCGGGTCGGTGTGCGTCAGCACCTCGTCGAAGGTGGTGTAGGTGTAGCTGTGCCTGCCGGTGGCCGGCGACTCGACAGTGTCGACGCGGCCGTACTGATCGGGCGAGAAGCGGGTGACCGCGCCACCCGGGTCGATGATCGATTCGAGGGCGCCGAAGCCGCCGTACTCGAGCTGGGTCACCGCGTCCCCGTCGACGCGGGCCACCGGGGCGCCGGTGTCGTCACGCACCTCCACCTGCCGGCGGCTGAGCGGATCGATGACCGCGACGGCGGTCGCGGCGGCGGTCCGGACATTCGGCCGCCATTTCGGCGCGGACGGCAACTCGTCGGGCGACGCGTAGCGGAACTTGGTCACGGTGGAGTCCGAACGCGAGTGCGCCGTGACCCGGCCCAACGCGTCGTAGACCTGCCAGCTGCTGCCCTCCGGCTTGTCGGCCGGCCCGTGCGGCAGGGACACCTCGAGCGGACGGTCGGCCCAGTCGTAGCTGGTCTCGGTGAGCATCCTGGCGCCGGCATAGCCGTCGCGGCCGACGACCACGGCGCGCCCGAGCGAGTCGGCGTCGGAGGTGGTGGTCGCGCCGCCCGGCGCGACGACGGTGGTGCGGGTCCGGGCCCGCGGGTCGCCCTGGTCGTCGTTGTCGACGCGCGTGTAGCGGGTGACGGTGTCACCGAGCGGCCCCCGGTCGCGGACCACCCGGCCGAACCCGTCGTAGGCGTACCGCCGCACCACGCCGTTGGGGTCCACCGCCACCAGCGGCTGTCCGGTCACCGGGTCGCCGCGCACGGTGCTGACGTGGCCCGCGGCGTTGACGGTACGGATCGGCAGCAGGCCGCGGTCGTCGTAGCGGGTCTCGTCGCGGCGCTGCTTCTCGGCCGGCGCGCCGCGTTCGCCGACGGCGGTCAGTGTCACGTTGCCGAACTCGTCGTGGTCGGTGTCGGTGACCAGCCGGCGTGCCGGATCGTCGGGTTCCCTGGTCGTCACGTCGCTCAGCCCGCGGTCGTCCCAGGTGCTGAGGGTGACCCGCTGCGAGGCGGCACCCGCGCGCCGGTGCCGCACCGTGTGCAGGCGCGGCCGGTCCAGCAGCCACCGCGCGCGCAGCGCGGCGCTCGCGTCGTACTCGACGGTGGTCTCGATCTGCTCGACCGGCTCGCCCCGGCCGTTCTGGTGTTTGACGACGGTGCTGGTGGGGTTGCCGTCGGCGTTGACCGCCACGGTGGTGCTGACGCCGCTGACCCGGCGGCTCGACCCGCCGTCCACGGGAGCCATGGTGGTCGTCTGTTCGGTCGACGGAACCGTCACGAACGGCCGGCCGGCCGCCGAGATCCTCACCTCGGGACGGCTGACGTCGGTGACCGTCTGGCGTTCGGACCGCGGATCGGTCAGGCCCTGCCGCACCGGCGCCGACTCCGTGGTCTGCTCCAGGACCTGTTCGTGGAACGGGTACCACTGCCGGATGGTGGTGTTCGGCTCGGTGTCGTGGAAGACGTCGTTGCCGTACCGGCGGGTGATCGTGTCGCCGCGCTCGACGTCGGTGGCGCCGAAGCTCTGCTCGACCCGGCGGCCCACGCCGAGGGATCCGCGGCCGTACCAGCCGACCCGGGCGTCCTCATAGCGGAACGTGGTGCGGCGGACCCGGCGCCAGACGGTGTCGTCCACGCCCACCGGGCCGTCGCGCTCGGCGACCTGCACGGTGACGGCGCCGACCAGCGGGCCGACCCGGGCGCGGCACCAGCTCTGCCGGGTCTTGCAGTCGGCGGTGCGCCGGTAGACCCGTTCGCCGTCCACCGCGGCGGAGTAGTCGAAGATCACGCTGCGGCCGACACCGTCGAGCACGGAGGTGAGCAGGTTGCCGCGGGCGTTGTCGCCGTAGCGGACCACCATGCGCAGCCCTTCGCCGGGACCGTCGCGCAGCCCCGGCTCGTCGACGGCGGTGATCAGGTCCGGGCTGTCGTCGCCGTCGACGTCGGCGGTCAGCGGCGACACGCGGTAGGCCAGGCTCCACTGCGCGGCCTCGGCCGGTTCGAATCCCGCCCCCCGCGCGGAATACAGCACCCAGCGCAGCCGGTTCGGCTGGTCGGCCCGGCCGTACGGCAGCAGCAGGTCGTCGCGGCCGTCACGGTCGAGGTCGCGCGTGACGGCCCGGCGGAACGAATAGGCGCTCAGCTCGTGCCAGGCCCAGTCCGGCCGCTTCCCGAGGACCCTGGTGGCCGGCCCGAAACCACGCCCGGTGTTGAGCCGCAGCGTGACCAATCCGTCGTCGAACCGCAGAGCGTCCTGCAACCTGTCCCCGTTGGCGTCCAGGAACCGCAGCTGATGCTGCCCGGCCAGGGGAACGTCGTGGTTGACGGCGACCGGGAGATCTCCGTTGCCGGTGTGCTCCTGCGGCCCGTCGAACACCAGGCCGGTGTCCTTCCACACCGCGGCGTTCGGGCCGATCGTCAACGACTTCCACGACTCCTGGAAGTCGGCGGCCTTCCGGTCGCCCTTGCGGATCGACACCAGCAGGTTGGTGACCCCGTCACCGTCGACGTCCACGAAAGCGGGCTGCCGGTCACACGCGGCCCAGCTCGGGGGATAGCCGTTCTCGCCGAGGGGGAAGAGGATCGGAAGGGTACGCGCCGGCTCGAACCCCTTGCCCGGGCCGCGCCCGAACCGGATGAACGGGGTCCTTGTCTTGTCCCCGCCGCAGACGACGAGGTCGGTGAGGCTGTCGCCGTTGAGGTCGGCGGGCCAGACCCAGAGCGGGTACTTGGTGGTACCGGCCGCGTCGACCTCGACGCCTTGGAAACCCTTGTCCGTCGCGACGAACACCTGGATGTAGTCGGTGCCTCCGCCGCAGGTGTTCAGCAGATCGTCACGACCGTCGCCGTCGTAGTCGAACACGGCGGCCTGTGACAGGCAGGTGAGTTTGGGGGGCCGCCCGTCCGTGGGGTGGGCGTTCGCCACGGCGACGGTCGAGACGGTGAAGGGTGCGTCGCGGCGGCCGGTCGCCAGTGCCAGCGTCCAGCGCGGGTTCGCCCAGCATTTCGTGTCGAGAGTCGCCGGGCAGAACGTGTAGTCGCGCTCGTTGACGGGGTTGAGCACATCGTCACGCCCGTCGCCGTTGGCGTCGAGCACGATCGGATTGTCGTAGCGGGGATTGTCCCAGTTGAACCACCACGGCACCGCCGGACCCTTTACGGCCTCGCCGGCGAAGACCCCGGCGTCGCGGTACCGGAACGACGTGCCGGGCTTGCACACCTCGGCGGCGGCGTCCTCGGTGCACTCACGCACCTTGTCGATCCGGCTCGTACCGGCGCCCTTGGCGTAGTCGATCCGCAGGCGGCGGGTCGGTCTGCCGTCGACCGCCGTGTCGATCGACGTCATCCGCTGCGTACGCCGGCTCAGCTGCCCCGGCGTCGAGAAGCTGGTCAGCGTGTCCGGGCGCGGCTCGAAGCCGAAGCGGACCCACCGGTCATGCCGGGTCTCGCCCGACGGCCCCCGGTGGCCGCCGTAACTCAGCTGGTAGGGCACCGGGTCGTCGCACGGCTTTCCCGGCTCGGGGCACTCCTGGCGGTACTCGACGTCGATGTGGTTGCCGCTCTGGTCGCGGATCTCCTGTAGCAGCCAGCGGTGCCGTCGGCCGCCCGCCGTCAGCAGCGCGTTGTCAGTGAACCCGTACCGCATGATGCGGCCGTCCTTGCCCCACACCTCGAAACCCTGCGGGCCCGCGGCGCCGGCCGTCCCGTGCGCCACCACGCGGTGGAAGCTGTCGACCTCGGTACGGAACTCGTCGCCCTGCGTACGGACCAGTGGCCGCCCCGACAGGCACAAGCCGTCCGGCCGCCCGAACTCGTCGCCGACCGGCTGCGGAAATCCGCCGGCCAGGGCGTGGCCCTGCGGGCAGCGCCGCACCTCGGAGAGGCCGGTGAGGCTCCACCCGATGCCGAGCAGGCCGTCGCCGGCTCCCGGCTCGGAGTGCAGGCCGATGCCCGGGCGCAGCCCCGCCACCCCGGGCGGCGCGTCGACGGCGATGTCGAAGACCGCCCGGCCGTCGTCCGTCACCGAATGCGACCCGGCGACGGTACCGACGGCGGCGCTCGCCTCACGCGGTAACGAGGCCACCTGGTCGGCGGTGACCCCGTCGGCAGCGGTCGCCGGTGGCGCCGCGTGTCCGGCCGGAACATCGAGGAGGGACGCGACCAGTAGGGCGGCCAACGCGGCTGCGCGAGCAGCGGCAGCACCGGCCCGACGGTGTGATGAGATGGTGGGCTCCCCGACTCAGGCGTACAGCGGCGGGCAACGTAACACAGTTGATCAATAGCTCCACCGCCTCGGCGAGCCATGGTGACACGGGTCGCGGTGGTCGGTCTTCCGGCGCAAAGGCCGACCACCGCGGCGGTCCGGTCAGTGGTCCTGCCAGCTCCAGCGGTTGCCGGTGGGAGCCCGGCGGGTGCCGACCGACGCCGGTTCGTCCGCGGCGGTCGGCGCCACGCCGGCGCAGCCGCCTGAGTCCGGGCGGCCGGTCAGGAAGTACGCCTCGAGGTGGACGGTGCACTCCGGCACCCTCGCGACCGACCCGTGGATGTCGTCCTCGACCGTGAACGCCGTGCCGCCGATCTTCGCCTGCACCTGGGCGATCCACTCGTACGGCGTCGGGCTCTCCCACCGGTGCCCCGACAGCTGCAACGAGCCGTTCGACCGGCGCAGCGTGAACGGCTCCCCCGCCGGGACGGGCCAGCCGGCGCACCGCTGGGTGAAGCCGCCCAGGCTCGCGGTGATCGGGAACTCCCGCTGCCAGCTCTGGTACGTACGCCAGAAGGTGGGAAAGTCGTGCGGGCTGGTGTCGTCGTTGCAGAGGATCGCCCGGCCGGCGACCTCGTTGAACCGCTCCGGCAGGCCGGCCGGCGGCTCGGTGGGTTCCCGCGGGTCCGGCAGGATGATCGGCCGGAGCGCGTCCGGCACGGGTTCGCCGCTTCTCGCCGTGACCAGCGCCGCCAGCCCCGGCGTCGCCTCGGTCCACAGCGGGCTCGGCGCGACGGCCAGAAACGCGGCGAGGTTGCCGTCCAGGCGCTCGTCCAGGTCGCTGAAGACCAGCGGATCCGCGTTCAGCCGCGCCTTGAGCCGTTTGACCAGCGCGACCACCTCGTCGACGGTGCCGCCGAGGTGGTACGTCGCGTCCCGCTCCGCGGCCCAGGCGGCCCACCGGTACACCTTGCGCTCGTCGGCGCCGGTCACGTCGTGGAAGCGCGAGTCGAGCCGGTTGGCGGTCGGGCCGACCACGCTGTCCAGCCACATGCGGTCGACCGACCGCGGGTAGAGGCTGCGATACACCTGGCCCAGCAGCGTGCCCCAGGAGACGCCGAAGTAGCTGAGCCTGCCGAGCCCGAGGGCAGCGCGCACCCGTTCGAGGTCGCGGGCGACGTTGGCGGTGGTGAGCTGCCCGAGGAGGGCGCGGTTGCTCTCCCAGCAGGTCCGGTTGACGGCGGTCTGGAAGTCGTAGATCTTCTTGGCGGTCTCCTCGGCGAGCGGGCCGGGCGGGATCTCGGGCGGCCTGACGTCGTCGCCCGGGCGCGCGCAGTCGGCGCGGGTGCTGTATCCGACGCCGCGCGGATCGAAGCCGATCAGGTCGTACCGTTCGGCGAGCTCGGCGAACTGCGGGCTGGTCAGCGCCAGATCGTGCGGCATCAGGTAGCCGCTGCCGCCGGGGCCGCCCGGGTTCACCGCGATGCCGCCCAGCTTGTGCCGCTGGTCGGTCGCCCGGATCCGGCTGACCGCGACGGTGATCTGCGGGCCGTGCGGGCGGCGGTAATCGAGCGGCACCCGCACGGTGCCGCAGTCGGTACGCGCGAGCAGGGCCCGCATCGGGGCCAGCTCCTCCGGCCGCAGACCCATCGCCTCGAGCGCCTCGTCCGAGTACCGCGGACAGTCGCCCCACGTCACCTTCGGCGACGCCGCGCCCGCCTCGGCCGGCGGCACCGAGAACGTCAGCCCGGCGGCCACGACGGCGAACACCCCGATCCCGGCGGCAATTCCTCTGTGTCGTGTCATGGAAGATTGATACCGATCAGCGCGTCACGCCGACGTCACCAAAGGAGCCGACTGATGGAATACCGCACTCTCGGCGGCACCGGCACGATCGTGTCGACGCTGTGCCTGGGCACGATGACTTTCGGCACGGAGAGCAGCGAGGAGGTGTCGCACGCCCAGCTCGACCGCTTCGTCGAGGCCGGCGGGAACTTCGTCGACACCGCGAATGTCTACTCGCGCGGCGGCTCCGAGGAGGTCATCGGCCGCTGGCTGGCGGCCCGGCCCGGCGCGCGCGACCGGCTGGTCATCGCCACCAAGGGCCGCTTCCCCATGGGCGACGATCCGAACTCGGCCGGGCTGACCCGGGTGAGCCTGTCCCGCGCGCTCGACGCGAGCCTGCGCCGCCTCGGCGTCGAGACGATCGACCTCTACCAGGCACACGCCTGGGACCCGCTGACCCCGATCGAGGAGACGCTCGCCTTCTTCGACGACGCCGTCCGTGCCGGCAAGATCCGGTACGCGGGCGTCAGCAACTTCCTCGGCTGGCAGCTGCAGAAGGCGGCACTGCTCACCCGCTTCCGCGGCCTCGCACCGATCGTCACGCTGCAGCCGCAGTACAACCTGCTCGTGCGGGAGATCGAGTTCGAGCTCGTCGACGTGTGCCGCAACGAGAACATCGGCATCCTGCCCTGGTCACCGCTGGGCGGCGGCTGGCTCACCGGCAAATACGACCGCGACCGTACGCCCACCGGCGCGACCCGCCTCGGCGACAACCCGGGCCGCGGCATGGAGGCGTACGGCCCACGCAACTCCGACGCCCGCACCTGGCACGTCCTCGACGCCGTCCGCCACGTCGCCGCGGAGCGCGGCGTGTCGATGTCGCAGGTGTCGCTCGCCTGGCTCGCCGACCGGCCGTCCGTCACCTCGGTGATCCTCGGCGCGCGCACCCTCGAACAGCTTGAGGACAACCTCGGCGCCGCGGACCTGCACCTGTCGGAGAAGGAGACCGAGCTGCTCACCACGGCCAGCACCCCGGTGGTCGGCCAGTACCCGTACGGCCCACAGGGCATCGCCCAGCGTGACCGCAGGATGTAGCCACGGCCGGCAGGCCGATGCTTCCAGCGACCGCTTGTGGCAATCGGCCATGTCCGCGTTTTCGGATCTCGGGTCAGCGCCGAGGCCGGAGCATGGGTCCAAAAAGTCGGCGGACCGGCTAGTGCATAGGTAGATGCACACCCAGGGGAGGACGCCCCCGGAGGATCGCAGTCGAGGAGCGGCCGTTCGGCATCGACGCCGGCGGCCGGCCCGAACGCGACGAACGTGCGTGACGCGTCGCCGTCCTGCGCAGCCGGGGGACGGAGTGGGTCCGAGGAGGACGGCCATGTCGGCAAGGAATGAGGAACGCCGCGCCCGGGTGAGACCGACGACGGCGAGAAACGAGCGGGTCAGCCACTTCGGCCGGCTCGCGACCAAGGTCGGCGCAGCGGTCGCCTCCCTGGTGACACTGGGGACGGTAGGCGGCGCCGCCGAGCTCGTGATCGCTGGTCTCGTGGCCTTCGTCGTGCTCGTCGTGGCCGCGATGCTGCTGTTGCGCTGACCGCGCGAGCGCCGGGCCGGGACCACTCCCAGGCCTGGCCGCCGCCGGTCGGCGACCGGCCTACGGCGTGGTGGCGGGTCGAATAGGGCATTCGCCATATCGCGGCCGCGGGGCGCCGGCTTTAGATTTCGCGGGCCGGATCTGCCAGAGGGAGCAATGTGATCAGGAAACATCCCCGCGCCGTCCTCTCGGCCGTCGTCACCACGGTCGTCGCGGCCGGGTTTCTCGCGGTGGGCGCGCCGGCGGACGCACACCACAACCGCAACATCGACTACCTGTGGATCCAGGTCATGGGGCGCGACCGCGACTGCCTCGACGCGCCGCCGGACACCCTGGACCAGAACGGTGGCCGGGTGATCGCGTACCCGTGCCACAACGCGGGGTCCAACGGCCAGGACAATCAGCGCTGGTACGTGGAGTGGGACGCCGCCGCGAAGGGCATCCGGATCATGCTGGAGCCCTCCGGCAAGTGCCTCGACGCCGACAAGAACCACCCCGGCCCGGGCGCCCGGATCCAGCTCTGGCGGTGCAACGGCTCCGATCAGCAACTCTGGGACCTCACCCCGACGACGAGCGTCGCGACTCGCATCGGCGACGCTCCGGTACCCGCGGCGTCGCGGCACCCGTTCCGGATCTGGAACCGCTATCACACGGACAAGTCGCTGATCGACCCCATGGTCCTGGGCGCCGGGTCGGGCCGCACCGTGGAGATCCAGCGCCTCCGGATCACCGACGAGCAGTTCTGGGACAGCTACGAGCTGCAGTGCATGCACGCCTACCACAAGCACTACAACAGCGACCGCGACAACTGCAGCTGAGCGTCAGTTCAGCGGCCGCTGGGCCCAGTAGACCTGGCCGTCGGGTCCGAAACAGATCAGGGCCGCGCCGCCGGTCCCGGCCAGCAGCAGCGCGATGCCGAGAAGCAGACCCACCCGTTTCCTCACGGCGCGAAGTAAAGCAGGACCTCAGCCGGTCTCGCGCAGGCGGCGTTGCAGGAACGCCCGCTCCGGCCCGTTGCCGGCCAGGTCGAGCGCCTGCCGGTAGGCGTCCGCCGCCTCCGCCGTGCGGCCCAGCCGGCGCAGCAGGTCGCCGCGGGCCGCGGGCAGCAGGTGGTACCCGGCCAGCCGCCGGTCCGCCGCCAGGGCCTCCAGCAGTTCCAGCCCGGCCGCCGGGCCGTCGACCATCGCGACCGCCACCGCCCGGTTCAGCTCGACCAGCGGCGAGGGCGCCACCGTACGCAGGACGTCGTACAGGGCGACGATCTGCGGCCAGTCGGTGGTCGCGACCGTCGCCGCCTCGTCGTGCACGGCCGCGATGGCGGCCTGCAGCGCGTACGGGCCGGGCCGGCCGCCGGTCAGCGCGGTGACGACGAGCCGGCGCCCCTCCTTGATCTTGATGGGGTCCCACCGCGAGCGGTCCTGGTCGTCGAGCAGCACCAGGTCGCCGTGGGCGTCGACCCGCGCGTCGCGGCGGGCGTCGACGAGCAGCATGAGGGCGAGCAGGCCGGCGATCTCCCGCTGGCGGGGCATGAGGCGGTGCAGGATCCGGGCCAGCCGGATCGCCTCGTCGGCGAGTTCGGGGCGCATCAGCGCGGGGCCGCCGGTGGCCGCGTACCCCTCGGTGAAGATCAGATAGATCACCCGGAGCACCGCCGGCAGCCGGACCGGCAGCTCGTGGGCGCGCGGCACGCGGAACGGGATCCGCGCCTCGCGGATCTTGCGCTTCGCGCGCACCAGGCGCTGTGCCATCGTGGCGTTCGGGGTGAGGAACGCGCGGGCGACCTCGGGCGTGGTCAGTCCGCCGAGGCAGTTCAGCATCAGGGCGGTCTGCGCCTCGAGCGCCAGCGCCGGGTGGCAGCAGGTGAAGAAGAGGTGCAGCCGCTCGTCCGGCTCGTCGTCGGCCCAGCCCGGGTCGGGCTCCGGCGGAGGCGGCACGTAGCGGTCCGCCTCCACCTGGAGCAGGGCCAGCTTCGCGGCCAGCACCTTGTCCCGGCGCAGCAGGTCGACCGCCCGGTGGCGGGCCGTGGTCAGCAGCCACGCCGCCGGGCGGTTGGGCACCCCGTCCCGCGGCCACCGCTGCAACGCCGTGGCGACGGCGTCCGCGGCGACCTCCTCGGCCAGGTCGAGATCGCCGAGGGTACGCACGAGCGCGGCCAGCAGGCGCCCCCACTCCTCGCGGAACACCGCCTCGACCGAGTCGGCCGCGGTACCCATCGGTGACCCCCAGGTCAGGACTCGGTGTCGAACTCCATGATCGGCCGCACCTCGACCGACCCGTATTTCGCGCCCGGGCACTTCGCCGCCCAGTCGATCGCCGCGTCCAGGTCGGGCACGTCGATCAGGTAGTAGCCGCCGAGGACCTCCCGGGTCTCGGCGAACGGCCCGTCGGTGACCACCCGCTCGCCGTCCTTGAGCCGTACGGTGGTGGCCGTCCTGCTGTCCTGCAGGGCCGCGCTGCCGGGGCTGGCCCCGGCCTCGGTGATCGCGTTGCTGTACGCCCAGTACTCGTTCATCACCTGCTCGGCCTCGGCCGGGTCGGGCGCGCCGGCGGGTTCCTCGCTGTAGATCAGCAACAGGTAACGCATCGTAGTCTCCTCGCGTCAGGTCGGCCGTCGATCGGCCGCTTCCATCGTGACGACGATCGAAGGCGGCAGAATCGACAGCTCCGGCGAGAAATTCTTCTACCGGATCGCCACCGCCGCATGCCAGCCCGGCGCGTGCTCCGCCGCCAGGGCGTTCCACCGGCTGCCGCCGCAGACCACACACTCGCCTCATAGCGCCGTTGAGATGACGTCATCGGTACTGATTTTCATCGAGATGCATTGATCTAATGGGCTTTCGTGCGCCCTTCCTGATCGCGAGGTATCGATGAGCAAGTCCCGTACAGGTCCATCCCGGCTGTCGCGGATGGTGGCCATCGGCGCTGCCGCGGCCGCGCTTCTGCTGCCCCCGTCGCTGACCGGACCGGCCAGCGCCGCCCCGGGCGCGCCGGCCGGGTCCGGTGCCACCACCGATCCGGGCTACTACCTCGTGACCTCCACCGACCGGCAGCCCGCGGTGCTGGCCCAGACGCTGGAGCGCGCCGGCTTCGACGTTCTCGAGGGTTCGCTGGACCACGGTGTGCCGGTTCTGGCGGACGCGGCCGCCGTCGCCCGATTGCGGCACCGCGGCCTGAGCGTGCGGTACACCGGCCCGCTGTACCAGCCGGTCTCCCCCTCCCTGCAGGCCGACCCGAACACCTACTACGGGGGCTACCACACCACCGCCGGACACGAGGCGCACAACAGGCAGGTGTCCACGGCGCACCCCGACCTGGCCAAGCTCTTCACCATCGGCCAGTCCTGGTTGAAGACCCAAGGCCGTGGCGGGCACGACATCCAGGCCCTGTGCATCACCAAGATCCAGCAGGGTGACTGCGAGCTGACCACCACCGGCCGCAAGCCGAAGTTCACCCTCATGTCGCAGATGCACGCACGGGAACTGGCCAGCGGCGAATTGTCGTACCGGTGGATCGACCACCTGATCAACAGCTACGGCACCGACAGCGGCGTCACCGCGCTGATGAACAGCACCGAGCTGTGGGTCATCCCGATCGCCAACCCCGACGGCGTCGACATCGTCGCCTCGAACTCCACCCGGCCGGTCGCCCAGCGCAAGAACGCCCACGACAACGGCTGCACCGGCACGGGCCGCGGCGTCGACCTGAACCGCAACTCCAGCTACCACTGGGACGTCAACCAGGGCACCAAGTGCACCGAGACGTACCCCGGCACGGGCGCGGCGAGCGAACCTGAGACCCAGGGCATCCAGAACTTCCTCGCCAAGATCTACCGGGACACCAAGCCGGCAGCCGACTTCAGCGCGGCCAGCACCTCGACCACCGGCGCTTTCATCACCGTGCACAGCTACTCCCAATTGGACATCTACCCGTACGGCTGGACCAACCAGCTCGCTCCGAACAACAACGACCTGAAAACGATCGCGGAGGCGATGGCCCGGGCGAACCACTACGACGTGGTCCACGGCGACGGTGGCCTGAACTACTTCGCCCCGGGTGCCACCGACGACTGGATCTACGGGCAACTGGGTGTACCGGGTTTCACCATCGAGGTGGGTCCGGGCAGCGGCAGCTGTGGGGGCTTCTTCCCGACGTACTCCTGCATCAACAGCTTCTGGCAGCTCAACCTGCCGGCATATCTGGCCGCCGCCAGAGCTGCCGCCGTACCGTATCCGACGGGCCGTTGAGTTCGGCCCGCCGCCGCACCGGCTGACGGCCGGGCTTCGCGGCGGGCGCCGGACCATGTCGGCGCCCGCCGCAAGGCCGGGTCAGATGATCACCAAGCGTGACATCTCGTCGGCGGCCACGTCCTCAGGAGGTAAACGTGTTCGCGCTCGTGGTGCGATTCGACTGCTCGGATGAAGCTGCGGCGGCGCGGTTCGACGAGCTCACCGCAGTGGTGATCGACCACATCACGGAGCAGGAGCAGGGCACACTCGTCTATGCGACCGCGGCGGTGGAGGGCGAGCCGCTGGCCCGGGTGTTTTACGAGGTCTACCAGAACCGCGATGCCTTCGAAGCACACGAGGCCGCTGAGCATGTCCGGCAGTTCCACCTGCAGAAAGACCCTTTGTTGACCAGCACCCGGGTGGAGTACCTGACACCGGGCGCCGCAAAAGGACTGGACCAGCGGTAGCCGCCTGCCATGGTGCGGATCGGTGCTTGCCAGACGTTGGAGATCCTTGGGGACGTGGACGCCGCGATCGGTGTCGTTGAGGACTTCGCCGGTCAGGCGGAAGCGGCGGGAGTCGACCTTCTGCTGTTCCCCGAGTGTTTCCTGCAGGGGTACCTCATCACCGAGCAACACGTGCGCGGCCAGGCACTTGAGATCACCTCTGTGGAGTTCGGCGCGATCCTGGCGAGGTTGGCCCCGGTCCGCCAGGTGCTGGTCCTTGGCATGATCGAGCGGGCCGGTGACGGCTACTACAACACGGCGGTAGTCATCGCCGGCGGCCAGGTGACAGGTAGCTACCGCAAGACGTTCTTGACGGACGGGGAATCGATGTTCACCGTCGGCGGTGACTACCCCGTCTTCGAGTGCGGCGGAGTGCGGTTCGGGATCAACATCTGCTACGACACCCAGTTCTCGCAGGCAGCGGCGGCGGTTGCCACCGGCGGTGCGCGGGTCCTGCTCGTGCCGGCGCAGAACATGATGCGTCGTGACAAGGCTTTGTGGTGGCAGTACCGGCACAACGAGATCCGAGCGCGGCGAGCCCGCGAGACGGGCATGTGGTTGGTGTCAGCCGACGTCACCGGCGAGCGGCACAACGCCCATGTGGGGCTGGGGCCAACCGGATTCCTGAACCCGGAAGGCAAGGTTGTCATCCAGGTTCCTGCCGGGACAACGGGCATGGTCACCACCGACATCACCCAGCCTCACTAGCGGCTCAGGACAGATCTCCTCACCGAAAGTGATAACGCCTCGACGCCAACGCGCGCGCTCGGCGGCAAATGAGGATGCTGTCGCCTAGCGACTACAACGAATGTGGCCCCTTCCCAACTGGATATCCGAATGCCGCGCCCGAGCCGCCCGCGGACCGGTCCTATGGACGAATCGACCCTGTCCGCACGTCATCCGCCCGTTCGAGGGTCTAGGTTTGAGCTGGCCGATGCGCTGTTGTGCACCCAAGCCGGTGAAGATGCTGGTTGAGTTGTCGCTGGCTCTGGTGGGTCAACACAGACGACGGCCGGTACCCTTTGCAATCGCCGGCCACTTTCGTGCCTAGTGCCGGTTGTGGTCGAGCCACGCGATGAGAGCCGCGCTGCGGATCCTCCAATGCGACCCGATCCGGTTTCCAGGGAGCCGCCCAGCGTCGAGTTCGCCCAGTACGACCGTCGCGTCCATGCGTAGGTACGTGGCGGCTTCCTCCAGCGTGAGAACCGGCGGCAGATTTTCCTCGCCGGCCCAATGCCTTGCGGCTGCTGTCGCTGCCAGCGTTGGGGTGGGCAGCGCCGGCCTCACGGCTTCGCTTCGCTCGCCGGCCTCGTCGCCGCCGTCTCGGGGGCGTGACCGTCTCCAGCTGAGGGCCAACCCGACTGCGAGCGCCGTGCCGAACATGACCTGCACGGCCGTGTAGCTGCCCCGCAGGATGATTGACAGCGCGACGAACGCGCCGAGGATCGCTGCGCCGACCGGCCACGGCGACAATGGCCGCGACGGGCGAGGGGCGACGGGCATGCGGGCCATCATGCCCTCCCCCCGCCACCGGCAAGCATCGACACACAGTGATCGGCGCCACCTGTTCCGATCAGGAGTCGTCGACCGTAGCCTGAGATCGGCGTCGGCAAGGGGGGCAGGGTGCGCGGTCTCGCAAGAATCTTCGGGTTCGGCGCCTTCACTGGCACCTTCGACGAAGGAGCAGGCCTTTCTAACGAGGATCCACGGCGGCTAGATTCCCGTCTCTACGAGTGCATACGCCCGGAGTGCGGCGGCCGGCGGTGGCTGCGAAGACCAGGGTCGAAGTGCAAGGGGATCGCTGGGCAGCCGCCACATTCCCTTGATCGCATGAGAGCTATCCGCGACGACGGTATAGGGGAAACCCCGCGGGCCATCATCAACGATGAGGGTGAAGACTGGTGAGCGCCGGTGAATGACATCCTGGCCGTCCGGATCAGCTCGCGCTTCATCTTCGTCAACCTGCTCCCGACGATGGCGGTTATCTTCCTGGTCGGCGGCCTACTCGCTGCGGGCGCCCCCGGTCAGGCACCTTCGTGGCGGGCGCTCGAGGACTCCATCAGTGGGCTGACCTTGATCAGCGCCTTACTGGCAGCCTTCGCGGTGTTGGTCGCCTCGGTCGTTTTGCATCCGCTCGCCTACCCGATGATCAAGGTCGTCGAAGGGTACTGGGGCAGGTTTCCCTTCGGAGCCGCGTTGAGCTTGCGCGTGTCAAGACGGTACCGAACGTGGCGGCAAGACCTTGAAACCTACGAGAACGAGCACGGCGGGACCGCTGAGGAGCGGGCCTGGCTGCCGCCAGCCGGAACGCCCGTTCTGCCCACAGGTCTCGGCAATGTGCTGCAGGCGGGAGAAATCCGAGCGGGAGCTCGCTACGGCTACCGAACCGCGGACATCTGGCATCGACTTTCACCCCTGATGTCCCCAGCAGTTCGAGCCGAAGTCAGCGATACCCGGAATCAGATGGATACTGCCGCACGCCTGTGCGTTTTCGGGCTGCTGTGCGTGCCGATCAGTATGGCGCTGCTTTGGAACCACGAAGTCTGGCTGCTGGTGCCCGTTGGTTGCTACCTGTTCGCGTGGGCCGCTTACCGGGCCGCCACCGCAGCCGCGTACCGGTTTTGCGAGGCCGCCGCAGTCGCAGTCGACTTCCATCGGCTTCAACTGTGGGATGCCCTGTCCCTCGCTCGGCCGAGCAACTTCCTGGAGGAGCAGACCGAGATGGCTGCCCTGCTTTGCCACGTGCTCGGGGTTGGCGACGGCCTCTACGAGGACGACATGGCGAAGCTGACGTATAGCGCAGCTCCGGCATGGTTGGGCGGTCAGGTGGGGAGCTTCCCCGGTCAACAGCAAACGCCTCCACCGGAAGGCGGCGGAGGCGTTGGGGCTAGCTGAAGCCGCCGTCAATCCGGACCTTACTCGCGGCCTAATGGTTGCCGTCAGCACTGTCGACAACGCCTTGCCTGCGGCCGATTCTTCCACCGACGCCCCGTGATCGTCCTCGCCATGGCCGTCCAACACCGCTGCGCTTCACTCGGCGTCGCGGCCCAGCGCCTCACGCACCCGCGACCGCAACCGCAGAAATCGTTGCCAAGAGCCGTGCCGTACTCCTCCCACTTGGCGTGATAGTCGTAGACGGGTCCTCGTCGACGGGAAGTCATGCGGCAGGCGGTCGGCAGCGTTCTTGCAGCAACCAGACACGGCGCTGAGCCGGCCTCCGCACGGATCGCGGCAAATCAGTGTGCCGGCACGCCGATTGTTGCCATACGAGGTGAAGGTCCCACCGTCCACGACCTGCCGACCCATTCGAACCGAGGACGGGATAACCGCATTTGCTCCCGCCTGGCCTGACCGGAGCAGGGGAGGGCATTGGCCTCGCCACCACGCTTTCAAGATCTGGAGTAGGCAAGTCGCCGAGATGCTCAGTGACCGTGTCGGACCGGGCATCCAACCCTGGCCATGCTTCGCCCGTGAAGCCAAAGTGTGGGCTTGACGGACGCCGCACCGCGCCGAAACGGAGTTGATCTAAAGCCGAGCGCGTTCGCTCACACAAGCGGTAGATCGCTCGGACGCGGCTTCAAACAGGTGGATCTTACTCGAGGCGGGAAGTCCGGCGGATGGGTCGCACGTCGGCCATCCCCTTGGCAGCTGGCCGCCGAACGATGTTTCAGCGCGCACTTGACACGGCAGAAGATTGCAGTCGATCTTGGTGCCAGACAAGCTGTCTCTCGACAGCCGCGCTCGCACTTCACGGAGGTCCCCCAGAGTTATGGCACGATGACGCGATGCCGAGCAACCGCGTCGAGTTCCCCGTCAAAGTACGGAGGATCATCGCGGCACGGGCGGGATACCTGTGCTCCAAGCCAGACTGCCGCAAGCCAACGCTCGGCCCTGGGCCTGGTCCGCGTGACGCTGCCTGCATCGGAGTGGCGGCACACATTTACTCGGCAGCCCAGGGGGGACCACGCGGAACCGGGAACCTGACACCGGAAGGCCGAGCGGACGTAGCCAACGGGATCTGGCTCTGCCAAGACCACGCCCGGATGGTCGACACGAATAACGGCGATGCCTTTCCGGCGAAACTACTCATCCAATGGCGCTCGCTCCATGAAGCATTTCTCCTGCAAGAGATGCGCGGGATCACGCCGCCTCCAGTTGGGCTAATCACCGAGATCGCCGTCCACGGTGGCCCCGGCGATCTTGCGGGCAGGAAGTTGTCCCTGTCGATGCTGAATCTCGTGCAAGGCGCCAACGATACGGGTAAGAGCATGCTGCTGGATCTCTTGGCCAGCCCTGACGCGCCTCATTATCTGTCCGACCGTCGCTGGATCAACGGACTGAGCGCGGACATCCGCTGGTTTGACCCAAACCCACGTGCCCTTCGCCTCGAGGCTCCTGCGGGCCAGATGCGACTCATCTCGGAAGACCGATCTACGCCAGTAGTCTCGGCGCCGTACCGCGCCATTGTCGTCAGAGGCGGCCAGACTCCCCTGCGCAGCCATCGCGACTTCGCCATCGAGCTCGGCCTTCCTGAGCAGGTTTTACTTGAGGTCTTAGCGCAGGTACCTAATCGCGTTAAAGGCATGGTGATTGAAGTCGATCTGCAGGACTCCGCGCCGGTCGTGCGCTTAGACGGATCACCAAGGTCGGTCAGATGCGACGAAAGTGCAAGTTTTGGGCAGATGTGGATAGTGCTCCTTGAGTGTGCGATTGCTCTCGCGCAGATACGTAGCAATCACGAGTCCACCCTCTTGCTCATCGACGAGCCTGAGATGCACTTGAATACTCCAATTGTTTACCGGTTGTTCCGCTTGCTCGGTGAACGCACATTTGGGTTTCAGACTCTCGTCGTTAGCCACACCGCCCTTCCTGCAGATGTACGGCTTGGTTGGTCAGAGTTTGAATTTAGGCGGTCGGACATCTAGGAATCGTCTGCGCTACGCTCTAATTCCCGTGATCGAGTGCACACTCAACTCGGCATGTCCGTGTGCTGGCCGCGTCGACCCGGCCGTGGCGCTGCATAGCGAGCGGATCGCGGCAGAAGCGGATACTCGCCGAACCGGGCCGAAATGATCGTCGCGACGCTACCAAGGCGTGGGAGGGCTCGCCGCCCGGTACCCACCCGGGCCCTGCGCGGGTGACCACGTTTCCGCGGTAGCCAGGCCGCGACGACCTTCCGTCACTAGCATTTGAACTTTTCAGAAGGCATGTGGACTCCGGATCCCGCGCAGCCGGCGCAGCGGACGGCGAAGTCGCCAGCCGTTGAAGGCGGAGAACGCGGCACACACTGCGGCCAGCAGGATCGTCTCGGCGGGATTGTCAGCGCCGCCCGCGACGATGGCCACCATGAGGATGGTCGCCACGCCGAAAAGGACCGTCCACATCCCGAAGAAGAGCACTCCGAGCAGGCCGATGATCCGGTCTCGGGCGTCGCGGCGGGCGGCACCCGTTCCGGGCTCGAACCGTACGTCGGAGGGGGTAGAGGAGGCAGATTCGTGCATGATCGACGAGCATAGACGGTGGCCAGTCGCCGCTCGGCGAGGATACGACGAACCCAACCGCACTTCTGTGGGCCCGTTGACGCCAGTCGATCAGCGTCCGCTCATCGGCATGATTGAGTGCGCGCTCATCGGCAGATCCGGATCGTTTAGGGGAACCAACTTCACGGTGCGTAGTCCATGAGGAGTCGTTGCCGCTCGAGCACGTGTGTGCTCGGCCCAGAACCGCATCCGGTCCCGAGATCGGCGAACAAGGCGGCCGTTTTCCTCAACCGGTGGGATCGCAATCCGATGGGAACCGGGTCCCCGAACCCGGAAGGTCTGCCTTGAAGCTCCCGTTACTCGCCGCCATGGTCAGCCTTTCCCTGACGGCGGCCCTGACCGGGTGCGCACAGACGGGATCACCCGCCGACGCCCCGAAGGCGACACCGGCCGCCACACACGGCAGCTCCCCCGCCGGTCAGGTGATGGGTCTCAAGGAGGCCGGCGAGACGTACGAGCGGCTCGCGGCCAAGTCCAACCGGGCCCGGGACGCCTGGCTGCACGCACCGAAGCTGTCCAAGGCGACCTTCGCCAAGCACCGAACTCTTGCGGCGCAGGCGGCGAAGGTCAGCCGCGATTTCGCCACCGGGCTTCGGACCCATCGCTGGCCGGTGCAGGCCAAGCGCCCGGTGGATGTACTCAGGAAGGACCTGGAGGACCGTGCGGCGGCATACCGGAGGGTGGCCTCGGCACGGTCGCTCGGGGAATACGTGGCCGCCGCCCGACGGGTGCCGCTCAACAGCGAGGCCACCGTCGAGGTCCGCCGGTCACTCAAGCTCCCGAAGGCGCCCGACTTCTGCTTCTGCGACTCGCCGACCGGGCCGACAGCGGGCTGACCAGCCGGTGACAGTGCCAATGGTTGCCTCGCACTCATCTCGGCATGAGCGTGTGCCGGATGCGGCCCGGCCGGTAAGGAGCAGCGGCCCGTCGTGGCCTCCGCGCATCGTCTCGGTGGGGCCGGTTCAGGCCAGTTGGGGGAACTGTTCCCGGACCGCGGCGAACGCGTGACGGTAGCCGTCACGGCCGTAGACGAACGCCATACAGACCACCTCCAACACCGCGGCGAGCGAGTCCTCCTCCGCCGAGTGGAACAGGGTGGTGATCGCCCAGTCCTGCGGCGACTCCTCATACTCCCCGTCCGGCGGCACCGGCACGCTGGTCCGCGGCGGCCTCGCTAGCCTCAGCACGCCCCACACAGGGCCGGAGTCGTCGAAAAGGGCCGGCGCCCGATCGCCTCGGCGCAGCGCTGGGACGACCCAGAGGTCGTCCTCGTGAGGCGAACGGGATCGCCCGTTCCCCAACGGGTGCGGATCTTTGCGTGACCCTGGTTGACTGCTTCTGCCGGGCGGGAGACTTCAGCCGGTAGCGGTGGAACCTGCGGTCGGGGCGCGGTGCTGGAACTGCTGCGAGACTGAGTGAACGACCACCCCGAAGGGCAAGCGGGCCGTTGTTACCGTGGCGGACGTGAATCCCCGTCAGGCCTGGATGGCGCTGCCCCGCCGGACACGACTCGAGGCGGTCCATCGGGCGAAGCAGGGCCGGGCGCACTCCGCCGCGGCCGTGCGCGTGGCGGCAATGGCATGGGGCCGGTACGCGCCGCGCCTGATCATGGTGCGCGTGAGCATCGGCCTCGTCGTGGCGTTCGCCGTGTTCCTGGTTCCCCTCGCCAACGACTGGCCCTTCCCGGTCGCCGTCCTGGGCCTGCTCCCGATGGTCGCGGTCATGGCGGGCGAGGGGTACGCCCAGCGCCGCTGGGAGGGGTGGCACCGCATGCTCGGCCCGGTCAACGGGCGCAGGGTGCTACTCGACCAAGCGGGGACGGCGCAGCCGCTCGAGGTGGGCCGGTCGTTCGTGGCCCGGTATGCCGTCCCCGGCTATCTGCTGCTGGCCGTTGCCGGCCCTGCCGCGATCGAGTTGACCGGTGGGCACTTCGGTGCCGCGGTCCTCCTCGCGGCGGCTGCGGCTGGGCTGGCGTGGCGGGCGTACCGGCGGTCCCGGCGCCTGGCCCGGCCTCCGCTGCGCATCGACGGCAGCGGGGTGACGTTCCACAGCCTGGGTTGGGTGATCCCGTGGTCGGCCATCGCCTCCTGCGACCTGACGGACGAGGGTGACCAGACGGTGTCCCGTCAGTACGGCGCGAAGACCACGGGGATCGCGTGGAGGCTACGGCGCAAGGGCCTCGAGGCGACCCTGGCGGCGATCCCCGAGACGGTGCGCAAGACGGTGACCGCATGGCTGGAGCACAACGACTACTCGGTCGTCCTCGACAGCGGGCAGCTGGCGGTGCCGCCGGAACGCTTGGCGGCCGCGTCGCGGCGATACCTGGAGCGCTCCGGTGGCGGCGCCGAGCGCCTCCGCCGGTCGCGCAGCCGTCGGTGACGATCCCCGAGGCGGCATTGCCTTGCGGGGCGGAGGCAATGCCGAGGCCATGGCCGCGCTGACCGTGCGCCGGCAGCAGCAGGCGAGGTATGTCTGCAGGTCGGCGAGTCGCGCGGTGATGGTGGGGTCGGCGCGGTAGCGCACGAGTTTCCGTCGCGGGTCGACAGGACCTGGCCCCCGCGTTTGAGAATCGACAGCTGCTCGGACGTGGTCGACTGGCCGAGACCGCAGGCGTCGGCGATCTCACGGACGCTGAGCTCGGCGCAGCTACGACCAGTTCGCCACCCGCAGCACCGTCCCCCACTTCCTGCCCCTGCTCGCCGAACGCTTCGCCCATCAACGTCCGCAGGCCCTCGCCCGGGTCGGGGGTCACCACAGCGGCAGAAGAGTTCACGTGGTTTCAACTCCGCTTCGCAGCGCCTTGATGAGGGCGGATGTGCCTGTCGGTTTGCGTTCCTGCAATACCATGATCGCTGTGACAGCACCTCGGCTCGCTTGTCCCCTTTGCGATGGCACAGAGTTCCAGCAGGAAGAATCTCGCCAAGACAGTCGGTGGGGATTCACCAGCCATCGCATGACATTGATGATTTGTGTCCGTTGTCGTTACATCCTTCATTTCTACGACAGACACAGCATCTTCGACTTCGACTGATGCCCGAAGCCTCGCCGCCTCGGCTGAGCGCGGACATGACGGGGCGCACGGTCGGCGGCCAAGTGAGATGTGGCAGCTCTCGTCGGGGCCAGGTAGGTGGCGACTTCAAATCCCGACCGGAGTCGGACGGTGGTGCTTTTCCAGAGATTGATCCTCTCTCCCAGTGCCAAGCGGCATGATCTGCCGCACCATGCTCCACGCACTCGCCGTCATCGCTCCGGCCGTCGTCGGAACCATGGTCGGCGTCGAATTCGCCGTCGCGGTCTTCGTCAACCCGATCCTGCTGCGACTGCCGGCGGGGCCGTCACTCGAGGCTCGTGCCGACGGTGCGCGTGTCCTCGGCCGCGTGATGCCGTTCTGGTACTTCGCGTCGCTGATCCTCACGGCCGGGCTGGCCGCCGCCACCTGGAACGAGGCGGCGGCCGGCGCCGCCGTTTCGGCCGCCGTCCTGCTCGCCGTGAGTGTCGTCATGTCGATCGCCTTGCTCGTGCCCATCAACAACCGCTCCGCCACGTGGACTGCCGATGACCACCCTGACGACTGGCGTGAGCAGCAGGAGCGCTGGGACCGCCTGCACTACGCGCGGGTGGCCATCATCGTCGCCGCGTTCGTGCTCACGCTCGTCGCCGCGACCGCCGGCTGAGCCGCGGCTCAGCCCACCCGGACGAGCCGGACAGCAGGGCGCGGCCAACCGCAGAAGGACGTCCCCGTCGAGGAGCGAGCGCAGCAAACTGCCGATCAGGCCGCGGCCGCACCCGCCGGGTCGTCCAGGGCCGCCCGCGCCTCGGCCTGTACCGATGCCGGCGCCGAGCTCGTGAGGACGTGCTCCAGCGCCATCCGGTAGGCCGTGGCGTAGGCCTCCTCGGCCGGCACCTCGATGTCCGGCACGACCCCGGTGCCCTCCCAGTTGCCGCCGGTCACCGGGTTGATCGACCGGGCGATCGGTACCGTGATCTCGAGGGTCGGCGTGATCGGGAAGAACTCGGTGGGGTGGGCGCCGCCGCGGGTGGTCTGCCCGATGAGCGTCGCCCGCCCGCACGCCTGGAGGTTGTAGCAGAACTCCTCGCCGGCGGAGAAGGTGACGTCGCTGGTCAGCACCCAGACCGGCCGGTCCAGGTACCGCTCGCCGGGCAGGTACGCCAGGCTCCAGAACTGCCGGGTCTCCCCGGATTCGCCCTGGTAGATGCCGTTGAGGAGGGTCTCGTCGTCGGGGAACAGGTAGCTGAGCCAGAACGTGACGCCGTTCGGCGAGCCGCCGCGGTTGCCGCGCAGGTCGATGATGAGCGCCTCGGTGTGCGACACCAGCTCCATCGCGGCGGCGATCGCCCGGCCGCCCGCGGCCGCCTCGGCGATCTGGCGCAGGTCGAGGTAGCCGATGTTGCCGTCGAGGCGCTCGACCCGGGCGATGCCGTAGTTGGCGTGCTTCACCTGGCGCAGGTAGGCCGCGACCTGTTCCTCCCGGGTCAGCGCGGCGTGCAGTTCGGCGTCGCGGACCCGGACCCGCAGGTGCTTGTCGGCGCAGACCTCGAACAGTTCCGCGGTGAGCCGTTCGGCGAGGCGGCGCTCGTCGAGGCCCGCGTACTCGCCGGCCTGCTTGCGGCGGCTGATCGCCGCGGCGGCGGCCTCGGCCTTCTCCGGGAAGATGTACTTGGCGCGGAGCAGGGCGAGGGCTTCATCGATGACGTCGAGCGACATGGCGAACAACCTAGCCGCTTTGGGCGTACGGCGCGGGCCCGGCGTTCGTGACGCCGGGCCCGCTGGTGCGGTCAGGCCGCCGGGGTGCCGGTGACCTTGAGGTCGCGGAGCCGGCCGATGTTGTCGAACGAGCCGAAGCCCACCCGGCCGGAGCCGAACGTGGTGTCGCGGGCGGTCATCAGCGGATCCTTGGCGCCGTCGACGTACACCGCGATCTCGCCGGTGGCCGGCAGGTGCTTGACCCTGACGTCGTGCCACCGGGTGTCTGTCACCGCCGGGTTGGCACCGCGGGAACGGCCGTTCCACTCGTAGTCGATGCGTTCCCGGTCGGCGTTGTTGACCTTGAAGATGCCGTTGTGCGGGTAGATGGTGTTGTCGCTGGAGAGGTGGGCGTAGTAGAACTCCGTGTCCGACCGGTAGCCGAAGACGATGATCACGTCACGGTTGGTGATCTCGACCGGCTCGTCGAGGCGGACGCTGCCCTTGATCTCCACCGACGAGAACGCCGGGCCGGCCGTCAGGACCGCGTACTCGAAGGGGCGGCGCGGCCCGGGCCGCTCGGTGCCCGCCTCCGCGAGGATCACCTGCCTGCCGGTGAACTGCCACTTGGACGGCGTGACCGGCGCCCAGTTGGTCGGGCGCATCGTGTCCTGGACCCTGGTCGTGCCGGCCGGCGCGCCCGCGAAGGTGCGGGTGCCGGTGACCTTCCAGATCTTCCCGTTGGCCTTGGCCAGGATGTAGAGCTCGCCCTGCGCGTCGGTGCCGAAGCGCAGGTCGACCCGGTTGGGATCGCCGGGCGCGCCGGGCCCCGACAGGTCCCGCATCCGCACGGGCACGCCGGCCGCGAACAGGTTCATCCGGTGGATGGTGGCAGGGGTGCGGCCGCGGCGCATCTCGTCGGTCTCGGTGTAGTGGATCCACCCGTTGACCAGGTCGCCGAAGATGTACTTGCCGCGCAGCGCCGGCAGTTCCCGGCCGCGGTAGACGAAGCCGCCCGCGACCGCGACGCCGACGTCCGAGGTGCAGTTCCAGCCGGGCTGCGGGTTGTGGTCGTACGCGGCGACCGGGTACTGGTAGCCGGCGTCGTCGGCCGGCAGCGGGAAGATCCGGTCGCAGGGCGTGGTGGGTGTCTTGTCGAACAGGAACGCGCCCTCGCGCTCGCTCCAGCCGAAGTTGTCGCCGGGGCGCACGTCGTAGATCGCCTCGATGGCGTGCTCTCCGATGTGGCCCAGGTAGAGCCGGCCGGTGCCGCGGTCCCAGCTGAACCGGTGCGGGTCGCGGAAGCCGTACGCGTAGATCTCGCCCAGGCTGCCGGCCTGCCCGACGAACGGGTTCGACGGCGGGATGCCGTACCTGCCGTTGGGTCCGTTGGTGCCGCGCGGGTCGATGCGCAGCAGCTTGCCGTGCGGCATCGCCAGGTTCTGCGGGTCGGTGTTGTTCACGCCCTGGCCGCCGTCGCCGACGGCGAGGTAGAGGTTGCCGTAGTCGGCGTCGCCGCGCCGCGCGGTCGGGTTGAAGTTGATCTCCTGGATGCCGTGGATCTGGCCGCCGAAGCCGATCCGCAGCACCTCGCGGTGGGTGCCCGCGAACGTGTCGGCGGCCGGGTCGGTGGCGGTCCACTCGTTGATGACGCCGTGGTAGAGCACGTTGGTCTGCCGGTAGTCCGGCACGTCGGCGGTGATGGCCGCCTCTTCGGTGTGGATGGTGTAGAAGAGGCCGTTGCGCTTGAAGTCCGGGTGGAACGTGACGTATCCGAAGCCCTGGCCCAGGCCCCGGCCGGAGAAGAACTCCGGCTGGAAGGTCGCGGCGACGTCGAGGTAGACGTGCGGCACGCCGTCCTCGACGAAGTACAGGTTGCCGTTCAGGTCGGGCACCGCGCGGCGGCCGGAGCCGTCGGGCACCTCCATGATGGTGTTGATCCGGGCGATCCGGTTGAGCCGCTGGTCGACCAGCGGCGGGTCGGTGAACGACTGCGGGAAGCTCGCGTACTCGGTGAGCTCCAGGCCGATCCGCGAGGTCACCGGCTCGGTCGGTACCGGGTCGTAGACGGCGCCGTCCGCGGCCCGGGCCGGCGACGGCAGCGCGACCAATGTGGACAGTAGTAACAGAACGACGGGCAGGAACCTGCGAAACATGATTACCCCCGGGTCATGAAGCGGTACTGGTTCGCTACTTCGCGCGCCGACAGCGAGCGGTCGAGGAGCATGAGCGCGTCCATCCGGCAGTCGCACGGGTTGCGGTCCGGCGAGCCCTGCCAGGGGAAGCTGCCGCCGATCTTGATCCCGCGCGGATCGGTGGCCGTGGTGACGTGCGGGCCCGGGCCGTTGATCAGCCACGGGTCGTCGTTGCGGGTGTAGAAGCCCGGCACCGCCCTGCCGTTGCGGTACAGCGCCATCGTGCCGGTGGTGTAGTCGAACGTCGCGGCCAGGTGCACCCACTCGTCCTTGGGCAGCAGGACCTTCCAGTCCTCGTCGGCCGCGAACGTCTGCGAGAGGCCGCCGTCGATCCGCCGGCCCAGCGCGACCAGGCGCAGCGTGCCGTTGACGTCGATGAGTTCGAGCAGCGCCCGGACGGCGTGCCCGTCGGAGTCGCCGGTCAGCACGCCGGTGAGCCCGATCGCGTTGAAACCCGCGGCCGGCGCGTCCATCGAGCGCTTGTACCAGCCCATCACGGTGATGCCCTCGACCGCGTTGAACGCGCGCAGCGTGCGTACGCCGCTGGCCGACCAGGCGCCGGCCTTCCAGTCGTCGTTCGTGGCCGCGGCCACCGGCCGGGTCTGCAGCACCTGCCGGCCGCCGGGATACGCGCGGTCCCGCACGCGCATCCCGGCGCCCCCGTTGACCAGCTCGATCTCGGTGCCGGAGCGGCCTCGGTCCGCCTCGAGTGCCGGGTCGCCCGGCATCGGGTGGTCGAAGTCGTAGAAGGCGACCACGTCGGGTCGCAGGGATGGATGGATGTCGTGCGGGCCGGTGCCGCCTGCCTGAGCCGGTGCGGTGGCGGCGCCGGTCGCGAGGACCGCGGCGACGGCGATTAACGCACGGCCGTGTCTGGTCATCGTTGACCCCTCTCAGCGTTTCGGTGCGACGGGTGGCTCGGCGGGGCGTCCGCCGAGGTAGAGCTCGCCGAGCTGAGGATCGGCCAGCAGCTCGGCCGCCGGCCCGGAGACGTGCACGCGCCCGAGGTCGAGCACGCAGCCGATGTCGGCGGTCTGCAGCGCCCGCCGGGCGTTCTGCTCCACGAGCAGCACCGCCGTCCCGGCGTCGCGCATCCTGGCCACCTGCTCGAAGATGGTGCTGGTCGCCTTCGGGTCCAGGCCCATCGACGGCTCGTCGAGGAGCACCACCTTCGGGTCGACCATCAGCGAGCGGGCGAACTCGACCTGCTTCTGCTGTCCGCCGGAGAGCAGCCCGGCCAGCGAGCCCCAGCGCTGGTCGACGACCGGGAAGAGATCTTTGACGAACGCCGCGCGCTCGGCGACCCGGGCCTTGTCCTTGATGGTGTAGCCGCCGAGCAGCACGTTCTCGGCGACGGTCATCTCGCGGAAGACGCTGTGGCCCTGCAGCACCAGCGCGACCCCGGCGGCCAGCATCTTCTGCGGGCCGGCGCCGGTCAGGTCGGCGCCGCCGACCAGGACGCGGCCGGAGCTGGGCCGCAGCAGCCCGGCGGCGACCTTGAGCACGGTGGACTTGCCGGCGCCGTTCGGCCCGACCAGGCAGACGACGGACCCGGCGGGCACCGCGACGCTGAAGCCGCGCAGCACCGGCGCCGCGCGCCCGTAGCCGGCCTGTACGTCGGCGAGCTCGATCTCAGACGCCAAGGTATGCCCCCAACACGCGCTCGTCGGTGCGGATCAGCGACGGCGGTCCCTCGGCGATCGGGCGGCCCCGGTCGAAGACCACGATGTGGTCGCTGATGGCCATCACCAGGTCCATGTTGTGCTCGACGATGACGAACGTGCGGCCCTCGGCGTTGAGCTCGCGGACCAGGGTGCCGATCCGGTCGAGCAGCGCCGGGTTGACGCCGCCGGCCGGCTCGTCGAGCAGCACCGTGTCCGGCTCGCCCATCAGCACGCCGGCCAGTTCGAGCAGCTTCTGCTGGCCCCAGGACAGGTTCCGGGCCTCGATGTCGGCGAGGTGCTCGATGCCGAGCCGGGTGAGCCAGCCGCGGGCCCGGTCGACCTCGTCGCGGCGCCGCGCGGCGCGCAGCCCGCCGGCCGGGCCGCCCGGCCGCACCGCGGCCAGCACGTTGTCCAGCGCCGACATGCGCGGGAAGATCCGGCAGAGCTGGAAGGTACGCCCGACGCCGGCCCGGGCGATCGCGTGCGGCGCCTTGCGGGTGATGTCCTGGCCGGCGTA
Organism: Actinoplanes sp. NPDC049668; assembly: GCF_044465445.1. NCBI lineage: Bacteria > Bacillati > Actinomycetota > Actinomycetes > Micromonosporales > Micromonosporaceae > Actinoplanes > Actinoplanes sp. NPDC049668. The sequence continues at coordinate 209,244 of NZ_JBITLR010000005.1, read as the reverse complement.
CGTGATCCGCCCGCTGTCGGCCCGGATCATCCCGGTGACGCAGTTGAAGAACGTGGTCTTGCCGGATCCGTTCGGCCCGATGAGCGCGTTGACCTGCCCCGGCCGGAAGCTCACGGTGGCGCCGTCGAGCGCCACCACTCCCCCGAACGCCTTGCGCACATCCCGGGCCTCCAAGCTCATTGCCGCGCCTCCTCCCGCTCGCGTTCCTCGCGCAGTTCGGCGGCGGTCACCTCGCGGATCGAGCTCTGCTCCGCGCGGCGCAGCCGCCGCCAGAGGCCGCCGAGCGCGGGCAGGATGCCGTCGGGCATGAACATCACGACCACGCCCAGCAGCACGCCGGTCCACACCAGGTGCAGCGGCGTGTTGCCGAACCGGCCCTTGAAGTACTCGAGCGCGACGCCGACGATCAGCGCGCCGGTGAACGGGCCGAACAGGTTGCGCACGCCGCCGAGCAGCGCCATCAGCACCAGGTAGGAGCCAGTGAGGATGGAGAACTGGAAGACCGGGTCGAGGTCGCCGAACCACAGCGCGTAGAGCCCGCCCGCCAGCGCGGTGAAACCCGCCGAGACCACAAAGACGATCAACTTGTACGCCAGAGTCGGCGTGCCGATCGCCTCGGCCTTGTCCTCGTCCTCGCGGATCGCCTTGAGGCCCAGCCCGAAGCGGGACCGGTCGATGAGCCACCAGGCCAGCAGGGCCAGCGCCAGCAGGGCCGCGAAGAGGTAGTAGAAGACCCGGTGGTGCTCGGGGCGCAGCAGGCCCGGGAACGGCCGCGGCACCACCAGGCCGCGCGAGCCGCCGGTGACCGCCGCCCAGCTCTGGAACACCAGCAGCAGGATCAGCACCAGCGCGATGGAGACGATGACGAACGACGCGCCGCGTACCCGCAGCGCGGCCAGGCCGATGGGCACGGCGAGGGCGGCGACCAGCAGCGTCGCGACCGCCAGGGCCACGAAGCTGGGCAGCCCGGCCCGGGTGATCAGCAGCGCGGTGCCGTAGCCGCCGAGCCCGGCGAGGGCGCCGTGGCCGAGCGAGATGTAGCCGGTGAAGCCGCCGACGAAGTTCCACGACGTCGACAGCACGGCGAAGTTCAGCACCACGATGCCGGCCGACAGGATGTAGGGGTTCGGCGCGAGGCTCGGGAACGACAGCACCGCCGCGGCGAGGGCGGCCAGCCCCAGCCCGGTCAGGACCCGCCTAGAAGCGCTGGGCAAGACGGCCTCCGAAGAATCCCTGTGGCCGGAACGCCAGCGTCGCGAAGAGCGCCAGGTAGAAGATCGTCTGCGCCCAGGTGGTGCCCATCGGGATCTGCAGCAGGCTCTGCATGAGCCCGAGCAGGACCGCGGCGGCCGCGGCGCCGGGCACGCTGCCGAGCCCGCCGACCACGATGATGGCCATCAGCGGGCCGATCCAGTGCCAGTGCAGCGAGGGGTAGATGGTGGTGTCCAGGGACAGGGCCGTCCCGCCGACCGCGGCGGTGGCCAGCCCGAGCCCGAAGCCGTACCCGGCGACCTTGCCGGTGTCGATGCCGACCAGCCGGGCCGCGTCGCCGTGCTGGATCGTGGCCCGCAGCGCCCACCCGAACGTCGTCTTCTTCATCAGCAGGTAGAGCCCGCCCAGCGCGACGACGGCGAGGCCGAACGCGATCAGCTTGACCACCGCGATGCGGGCGCCGAACAGCCCGATGCTCGCCGAGCCGTAGCTGAGCTGGATGCGCCGCTGCGTGCCGGTGAACGCGTAGCCGAGCAGCCCCTCGATGATCAGCGCGACGGCGAAGGTGAGCAGCACCGACATCATGGTCAGGGTGATCGGGCGCAGCCGCGAGAGCAGCAGCCGCTGCAGCAGCACGCCCGCGCCGAAGAAGAGCGGGACCGTGACGATCATCGAGAGCAGCGGGTCGGTGCCGAGCCGCTCGTGCGACCACCACGCCAGGTACGCGGCGAGGATGAGGAACGCCGAGTGGGCGATCATCACCACCCGCATGATGCCGAAGTAGAGGGTCAGCCCCGCCGCCAGGAGGGCGTAGAGCCCTCCCAGCAGCAGGCCGAGGATGACGCTCTGGAACACGAGGCCGGCCGACGGCATCGGCGACTCACCAGGCCGGCTTCGGGTACAGCAGATCGGCCTCCTTGACCGGTGCCGGCAGCACGATCTTGATGGACCCGCCCAGCCACTGCTGGATCATGTGCGCGCCCTGCGGCTTGCCGGCGGCGTCCCAGGTGAGCGGGCCGACCACGGTCTCGACCTTGTTGGCGTGCACCCAGTCGACCAGCTTCTTCTGGCAGTCGCCCTGCTCGGCGCAGCCCGCGGCGGTCACCGCGGCCGCGACGACCTGGCCGGTCGTGTACGCGTTCGCCTGGTCCTCCTCGGGCTCCTTGCCGAACTGCGCCTTGAACTTCTCGACGAACTCCTTGTTGCTCTCGTACGGCGCGCCGGGGGTGTACCCGGTCGGCGAGAGGACGCCCTCGGTCTTGTCGCCGATGGCCTTGGCGAACTCGGGGTTGGTCGGCGCGCCGGAGAACGCGGCGAGCTTGGGCTGGTAGGAGAGCTGCTGCAGGGCGACGATCAGGTTCACGCCGTCCTGGTACTGCGAGCCGCCCACCAGCATGTCCGCCTTCGACGCCGCGATCTTGGCGGCGATGCTGCCGAAGTCGGTGGTGTTCGGCGGATAGACCTCGTCGACGACGGTCTTGAACCCGGCCGCCTCCAGCTTCGCCTTGAGCCCGTACGCGGTGCCCTGCGCGAACGGGTCGTCCATCGCGGCGTAGGCGACGGTCTTCGGCCGCTGGTCCGCCGGCATCGCGATCAGGTACTCGGCCAGGTGGTTGTAGTGGTCGTTGGCGACCGCGGGCGCCGCGTAGAACAGGTTCTTGAAGCCCTGCTCGAAGACCTCCTTGGCGGCGCCGGCCGGCTCGACGAAGAGCATGCCGTACTCCTCGGCCACCCGGGCCGACGGGACGACCAGGCGGGTGGAGAACGGGCCGACCACCAGGTCGACCTTGTCGCTGCCGATCAACTGCTCGTAGTCGGCGACGACCCGGTCCGCGTTGGACTGGTCGTCGAGGATCTTGAGCTCGATCTGGCGGCCGAGCAGGCCGCCCTTGTCATTGGTGATCTTCGCCCACGCCTCGTAGCCCTCCTGGACGCCCTTGCCGGGCTCGGAGAAGTCCCCGGTGAGCGGCAGCGAGATGCCGACCACGATCGGATCATCGGTGGACTCCGCGCCGTCGCCGTCGTCGCTGCACGCGCCGAGGGCGAGGACCGTGGTCGCGGCGAGGGCCGTGGCCCAGCGTGTACGCCTGAGTGATGAACGCATCCTCGGAAGCTCCTTTGCCCGGGACGTAAGCGCTTGCGAAAGCGCTTACGTAGCCTAGGCTGAGTCTCGCGTCACTGGCAATAGCTGCAGTGACACGAGCCTGACGGTCAGTGACCCGACCCAGGTCCGAGTTCCGTGGAGAGTGGACGGATGCCCAAACCCGGCCCGAGGCTGCGCCTCATCGACGTCGCCGAGCGTGCCGGTGTCTCACTGGCGACGGCCTCCCGCGCTCTCGCGGGCCGCGACGGCGTGAGCGAGGAGGTCGCCAACCGGATCCGGGACATCTCGCGCGAGCTCGGCTACGTCGCCAACCCGTACGCGCGTACCCTCGCCGGCGGCGCCAGCTCCACCGTCGGCCTGGTCGTGCACCAGGTCGACGACCCGTACTTCTCCGAGATCGCGGGCGGGGTCATCCAGGTCGCCGACGAGCAGAGCCTGCTGGTGCAGATCTGCCACTCCGGCCGCGACCCCGACTACGAGCTGCGCCAGATCCGGCACCTGATCGCCCAGCGGGTCGGCATCATCATCATCGCCGGCTCCGGCTACAGCGACCTGCGCATCGAGGCGGAGGCCAAGGCGGAGCTGTCGGCCTTCCAGGGTCTCGGCGGCCGGGTCGCGGTCATCGGGCGGCACGCGCTCGGCGTCGACGCGGTCCTGCCCGACAACGAGGCCGGCGGCCACGCGCTCGGCGACCACCTGGTCGGCCTCGGGCACCGCCGGATCGCGGTGGCGGCCGGCACGCCCGGCCTGACCACCGTCGCCGACCGGCTGGCGGGCGTCGCGGCCGGCCTGCGCGCGCACGGCCTGTCCCTGGACGACCTGCCGGTGGTGCACACCGACTTCACCCGCGACGGCGGCCGCGCCGCCACCGAGCAGATCCTCGCCGACCACCCGGACACCACGGCGATCGTCGCGCTCAACGACGCCATGGCGATGGGCGTGCTGTCGGCGCTGCGCGCCCGCGGCGTCGCCGTGCCGGGCCGGATGTCGGTGGTCGGCTTCGACGACGTCTCGGTGGCGGCGGACCTGGCGCCGAGCCTGACCACGGTCCGCCTGCCGATGACCGACATGGGCCGGATGGCGCTGCAGCTGGCGCTCAAGCCCCGCTCGGCCCGGCCCCGCCGGCGCGCCACCGGCCACCGCCTGATCGTCCGCGACTCGACCGGGCCGGCGCCGCGCTAGCGATCAGCCCGGGCCGGCGACGTGATCGCGGTAGCCGGCCAGGGCCTCGTCGAGGACCTCGCCGCCCGGGCGGGACCACACGTCCTCGGCGAAGACCTCCACCTCGATCGGGCCCGCGTAGCCGGCCGCGTCCACCGCCTCGCGGAAGCGGCGCAGCTCGACGCAGCCCGTGCCCGGCAGGCCGCGGCCCAGCAGCACGCCGGCCGGCAGCGGGGTCAGCCAGTCGGCGACCTGGAAGCAGGCGATCCGCTGCTCCCGGCCGGCCCGGGCGATCTGCTCCCACACTGTGTCGTCCCACCACAGGTGGTAGGTGTCGATCGCCACCCCGACCGCCCGGTGCGGGTACGGCGCCGCCAGGTCGAGGGCCTGCTTCAGGGTGGCCACGACGCAGCGGTCCGAGCTGAACATCGGGTGCAGCGGCTCGATCGCCAGGCGCACCCCGGCCTCCAGCGCGTACGGCACCAGCGTGCCGATCGCCGTGCCGACGTGCGCGCGGGCCGCGTCGATGTCCCGGCTGCCCGCCGGCAGGCCGCCGGAGACCAGCACCAGCGTTCCCGCGCCGAGCGCCGCGGCCTCGTCGATGGCCCGCCGGTTCTCGTCCCACCAGGACGGCTCCTGGAAGAAGCCGCCGCGGCAGAGCGAGGTCACCGCCAGCCCGGCGTCGCGGACGAGCGCCGCCGAGCGCTGCACGCCGTACTCCTGGACGTTCTCGCGCCACAGGCCGACGCCGGTGACGCCGGCCCGCACGCAGCCCGCCACCAGGTCGGGCATCGGCCAGTTCCGGGTGGTGGCCTGGTTGAGGGAGAACCGCTTCACGGCTGCGCCACCCCCACCGTCGTCAGCCAGGCCCGGGCCCGGTGCGCGGCGAGGTCCGCGTCCGGCAGCAGCCCCGCGTGGTCGGCCAGCCGGATCAGCTCGGCCAGGTGGTACGGCGAGCGGCCGCTCTGCACGCCGCCGACCATGGTGAAGTGGTCCTGGTGGCCGGCCAGCCAGGACAGGAACACGATCCCCGTCTTGTAGTACCAGGTCGGCGTCTCGAACAGGTGCCGGGAGAGGGTCACCGTCGGCGCCAGGATGCGGTCGTACCCGCCGAGGTCGCCGGCGTCCAGGGCGCGCAGCGCCGCGGCCGCGGCGGGCGCGATCGCGGCGAAGACGCCCAGCAGCGCCTCGGAGTGTCCCCGCTCGTCGCCGCGGATCAGGATCGGATAGTTGAAGTCGTCGCCGGTGTAGAGGCGGACGCCGGCCGGCAGCCGGCGGCGCAGCGCCACCTCGAAGTCCTCGTCCAGCAGGGACAGCTTGATCCCGTCGACCCGGCCGGGATGCGCGGCGACCAGCGCGGCCACCGTGTCGGCGGCCCGCCACCGCGAGCCGGAGCCCCAGTAGCCGGCGAGCCGGGGGTCGAAGGCCTGCCCCAGCCAGTGCAGCAGGACCGGCTCGTCGGAGTCGGCGATGAGCCGGCCGTAGACGTCGAGGTAGTCCTGTTCGCCCTCGGCCGCGGCGGCCAGATGGCGGCTGCACATCAGCACCGGGCGGGCGCCGGCCTCCTGCACGTCGGCCAGCTGCTCGCCGTACGCCTTGCGGATCTCGTCGAGGGTCGCCGGTCCGGGCGGCAGCTGGTCGGTGGCGACCCCGGCGACGATCGCGCCACCGACCGCGGCGGCCTCCCGGGCCGAGCGGCGGATCAGCTCGCGGGCCGCCGGGTAGTCCAGGCCCATGCCGCGCTGCGCGGTGTCCATCGCCTCGGCGACGCCGAAGCCGTGCGACCACAGGTGGCGCCGGAATGCCAGGGTGGCGTCCCAGTCCAGCACCGGTGGCGCGCCGGGGACGTTGCCGGCGGCGGGGTCGGCGACGACGTGCGCGGCGGCGTAGGCGATCCGGCCGGTGAACGGCGCGCCCGGCGCGGCCCACTGGGCGCCCGCGCCGGACAGGGTCAGCGGGCCGTCCGGCAGCGTGACGGTCCGGCCGTCGATCATCGTTCCAGCTCCGGCACCTCGACGCGGCGGCCCTCGCGGGCCGACCGCAGGCCCAGCTCGGCCAGCTGCACCCCGCGCGCGCCCGCCCACAGGTCCCAGGTGTACGGCGCGTCGTCGGCGACGTGGCGCAGGAACATCTCCCACTGCGCCTTGAAGCCGTTGTCGAACTCCTCGTTGTCCGGCACCTCCTGCCACTGGTCGCGGAAGCGCTCGGTCACCGGCAGGTCCGGGTTCCACACCGGCTTCGGCGTGGTCGCCCGGTGCTGCACGCGGCAGCGGCGCAGGCCGGCCACCGCGCTGCCCTGCACGCCGTCCACCTGGAACTCCACCAGCTCGTCGCGGTTCACCCGGACCGCCCACGAGGAGTTGATCTGGGCGACGACGCCGCCCTCGAGCTCGAAGATCCCGTACGCCGAGTCGTCGGCGGTCGCCTCGTACTCCTCGCCCTGTTCGTCCCAGCGCCGCGGCACGTGCGTGGCGACGTGCGCGGTGACCGCGCGGACCGGCGCGAACAGCTGCTCCAGCAGGTAGTGCCAGTGCGGGAACATGTCGACCACGATGCCGCCGCCGTCCGCCGCCCGGTAGTTCCAGCTCGGACGCTGCGCGGGCTGCCAGTCGCCCTCGAAGACCCAGTAGCCGAACTCACCGCGTACCGAAAGGATCCGGCCGAAGAAACCGCCGTCGATCAGGCGCTGCAGCTTGCGCAGGCCCGGCAGGAAGAGCTTGTCCTGCACCACTCCGTGCCGGACGCCGGCGGCGTCCGCGGCGCGGGCCAGGTCGATCGCGCCGAGCAGCGTCGTCGCGAGGGGCTTCTCGGTGTAGATGTGCTTGCCCGCCGCGATCGCCAGCCCGATCGCCTTCTCGCGCTCGCCGGTCACCTGTGCGTCGAAGTAGATCTGCACGTCGGGCCGGGCCAGGGCGGCGCCGAGGTCGGTGGTGAAGTCGGTGAGGCCGTGTCGCCGCGCGACGTCGCGCAGCTTCGCCTCGCTGCGGCCGACCAGGACCGGCTCGGGCCAGAGCAGCGAGCCGTCGCGCAGGGGCAGGCCGCCGGCCTCGCGGATGGCGAGCAGGGAGCGGACCAGGTGCTGGCGATAGCCCATCCTCCCGGTGACTCCGTTCATGACGATCCCGATCGGGACGCGAGCGGACATGGGCCGACCCCCTCAGGTAAGCGCTTTCCTGGCAGGCTACCGGCGCGCGGACGCCTCAGGCAAGCGCTTGCCGGTCGGCGTTCATGGGCTAGTCTGCAGCGGTGGCGACTCTCGCGGACGTCGCGCGGCGGGCGGGGGTCTCGACCGCGACCGTCTCCCGCATCATCAACAACAGCCCCAAGCCGGTGGCCGAGGCGCTCCGCGAGCGTGTCCTCGCGGCCGTCGCCGAACTCCAGTTCGTGCCGAACGCCAACGCGCAGCAGCTCGCCCGGGCCGACCGCAGCGCCGTCGGCGTGATCGTGCACGACGTCTCCGACCCGTACTTCGCCGAGATCACCCGGGGCCTGCAGCGGGTCGCGACCGACCACGGCCGGCTGGTCATCATCTGCAACAGCTACCGCGACCCCGAGCGCGAGCTGGCCTACGTCGACCTGCTGCACGCGCACCAGACCGCCGCGATCGTGCTGGCCGGCTCCGGCTACCACGACGCGCCGATCACCGCCCGGCTCGACGCCAAGCTGCGCATCTACGAGAGCACCGGCGGGCGGGTCGCGGTGATCGGCCGGCACGAGCACGCCGGCGACGCGGTCGTGCCGGAGAACGAGCCCGGCGGCTACCTGGCCGGCGACGCGCTCTACCGCCTCGGCCACACCGCCATCGGCGTGATCGCCGGGCCGCGGCACCTGACCACCACCACCGACCGGCTGGCCGGGCTGCGCCGCGCCGCGAAGGAGCACGGCCACCGGCTGACGGCGCGCCAGATCGCGTACGCGGACTTCGACCGCAACGGCGGCGGGGCCGCGGCGGCCGCGCTGCTGGCGGCGAACCCGGGCCTGACCGCGCTGGCCGCGCTCAACGACTCGATGGCCATCGGCGCGCTGGCCTGCCTGCGCGAGCGGGGCATCGACGTGCCGGGCGAGATGAGCCTGATCGGCTTCGACGACATGCCGATCTCCGTCGACGTGACGCCGCCGCTGAGCACCGTGCGGCTGCCGCTCGAGGAGATCGGCGTACGGGCGATGTCGATGGCGCTGCGCGAGGGCGAGCGCGACGGGCCGCTGGTGGAGCACGCGACCGCGCGGCTGGTGCTGCGGGGCAGCACCGCCGCGCCCCGCGACCGCCCCGGGTAGGGGGTGTGATGCGGGGTGACGGAGAATCGGCGACCATGAGCGATCAAGCCTCCCCCCGGGCCCGCGACCTCGACATCGTCCTGTACGGCGCGACCGGCTTCGTCGGCGTGCTGGTCGCCGCGCATCTGGCGGCGCACGCGCCGGCCGGCACCCGGATCGCCCTGGCCGGCCGCTCGGCCGAACGCCTCGAGGCCCTGCGCACCCGCCTGGGCGTGGACTGGCCGACCCTGGTCGCCGACGCCGCCGACGCCCCGGCGCTGGAGCAGCTGGCCGCCGCCGCGCACGTGGTCATCACGACCGTCGGCCCGTACGCCAAGTACGGGCGCGTCCTCGCGCACGCCTGCGCGGCCGCCGGCACCGACTACGTCGACCTGACCGGCGAGGTGCTCTTCGCCCGGGCCAGCATCGACGAGAACCACGAGCTGGCGAGCACGACCGGCGCCCGGATCGTGCACTCCTGCGGCTTCGACTCGATTCCCTCGGATATCGGGGTGCATGTCCTGCATGCCCTGGTCGCGGCCGACGGCGCGGGCGAGCTCACCGACACCACCCTCGTGGTCACCAGCATGCGCGGCGGGGTCAGCGGCGGCACCATCGACTCGCTGCGCCACCAGCTGGACGTCGTCAAGAAGGACAGGTACTCGCGCCGGCTCGCCGCGAGCCCCTACTCGCTGAGCCCGGCGCCCGCGCGGGAGCCGGACCTCGGCCCGCAGCGCGACACCGAGACGCCCCGGGCCGAGGCGGTCGACCCCTCGCTGCGCGGCAGCCTCGCGCCGTTCGTGATGGCGCCCTACAACACCCGGGTGGTGCGGCGCAGCAACGCGCTGCGCGGATTCGCGTACGGCCGGGCGTTCCGCTACCGCGAGGCGATGAGCACCGGCACGTCCGCGCTGTCGCCGGTGCTGGCCGCGCTGACCAAGGTGGGCCTCGGCGCCCTCGCGGTCGGCCTGTCGCTGCCGCCGACCCGGTTCGTGCTGGACCGGATCCTGCCCAAGCCGGGCGAGGGCCCGAACGAGAAGGCGCGCCGCGCCGGGCACTTCACCGTCGACGTGTTCACCAGGACCACCACCGGCGCCCGGTACAAGGCACGGGTCCGGGCCAAGGGCGACCCCGGCTACGCCGCGACCGCGGTCATGCTCGGCGAGTCGGCGCTGGCCCTGGTCCTCGACCGGGCGGCGCTGCCCGACTCGCCGGGCGGCGTGCTCACCCCGGCCACCGGCATCGGCGACGCCCTGGTCGAGCGGCTGCGCGCCGCGGGCCTGGAGATCACCGCGGGAGCCATCGACGGTTGAGGCTGGCCTGGGAGTGCGCGCACACGGTAGCGTGCCGGTGACTGCACCGCCCGTGTGGAGGCCGCATGATGCGCAGAGCCGCCCTAGTTCTCGCCGTCACTGCCACTCTCATTCTGACCGCCGTCGCCCCGGCCGGTGCGTATCCCACCCTGTTCCGGCCCGGGTCGCCGGGCATCGGTGACCCGTACTTCCCGCTCGCCGGCAACGGCGGCTACGACGTGCGGCACTACGGGCTGGACATCACCTACGCGCCGGCCACCGACGCCCTGGCCGGCGTCGCGACGATCAGCGCACAGGCGACGCAGGACCTGTCCAGCTTCAACCTGGACTTCGACGGGCTGACCCTGCGCTCGCTGACCGTCGACGGACTGCCCGCGGCCTGGAGCCGGGCCGACGGCGAGCTGACCGTGACGCCGCGCCGCGGCCTGCGCCGGGGCCAGCCGTTCACGGTGGTGGCCGGCTACGACGGCGTGCCGCAGGTCATCCAGGACCCGAACCTCGGCGCCTCCGGCGTCTTCGCCACCGACGACGGCATGGTCATCGTCGGGCAGCCGGAGGTCGCCTCGACCTGGTTCCCGGTCAACGACCACCCGCTCGACAAGGCGTCCTACACGATCCGGATCACCGCGCCGCAGGGCCTCGAGTCGGTCTCCAACGGCGTGCCGACCGGCCGCACCACCCGGCGCGGCTGGACCACGACGACCTGGGAGGCCCGCGAGCCGATGGCCTCCTACCTGGCCACCGCCACCGTCGGCGAATACCGGGTCAAGACCTACCGGGCGGGCGGGATCAGGTACCTCGACGCGCTCGACCCCAAGCTGTTCACGCCGGCCGCCGTGCCGCGCACCGGCAGCCGGATGGCGCTGACCCAGGACGGCCAGCCGTCGTACAAGCGGCTGACCCGGACCATCGCCGTGCCCGCCGGCGGCGCCGGCCTGAGCTTCCACGTCACCCGCGACACCGAGGACGGCTGGGACTTCTTCTTCGTCGAGGCCCGCACCGCCGGCGCGCAGGACTGGACCACCCTGCCGGACGCGAACGGGCACAGCACCGCCGACACCGGCGCCGCCTGCCTGTACGCGCCCGACCTGCACCCGTTCCTGCTGCACTACCTGACGCCCGGCGCCGACACCTGCGCGCCGACCGGCAGCAGCGGCCGGTGGTGGGCCGCGACCGGCCGCAGCGACGGCTACGAGCCGTGGACGATCGACCTCTCCGGCTACGCGGGCCGCACGGTCGAGGTCTCGCTCAGCGCGGTCAACGACCAGTCGGTCACGTTCGCGGGCGCCTTCGTCGACGACGTGGTCGTCTCCACCGGCGAGGGCAGCACGTCCTTCGAGGACGACGGCAGCACCCTGGACGGCTGGGCCCCCGGCGGGCCACCGGCCGGCAGCCCGGCCAACCCGAGCAACTGGATCTCCGGCACGGTCGCGGACGGGCCGCCGACGCTGGGCGACACGGCCGCCGGGTCGCTCGCACGCGAGCCCGAGATCCTCGGCTTCCTCGCCGGCGTCTTCGGGCCGTACCCCTTCTCCGCCTCCGGCGGCATCGTGGACAGCACCACGGCGTTCGGCTTCGCCCTGGAGAACCAGACCCGCCCGGTGTACGCGCAGGACTTCTTCGGCACCCCGCAGGACGGCGACGCCGTGGTGGTGCACGAGCTCGCACACCAGTGGTACGGCGACAGCCTGGCCCTGGCACGCTGGCAGGACATCTGGCTCAACGAGGGCTTCGCGACGTACGCGGAGTGGATGTGGAGCGAGCGCGAGGGCCTCGGCACGGCGCAGCAGGTCTTCGACTTCCTCTACGGCACGTTCGCCGACGACCCCACGTTCTGGGCGCTGCCGATCGGCGACCCCGGCCCGCAGCACCTGTTCGACACCCCGGTGTACGTCCGTGGCGCCATGACCCTGCACATGCTGCGCCAGACGGTCGGCGACCCCGCGTTCTTCCGGATCCTGCGGACCTGGGCCACGGTGCACCGCGGCGGCGACGTCACCACCGGCGAGTTCGTCGACCTGGCCGAGCGGATCTCCGGACGGTCGCTGGACAAGCTCTTCGCGACCTGGCTGCACAGCCCGATCCGCCCGCCGGTGGCGATGTCGCCGGTGACCGCGGCCAAGGTCGCCGGGCCGACCCCGGTCGTCAAGCGCTGGCTGCGGCGCTGAACGGATGTCCAGTCCGGTCTTCGACGTCGTCATCGCCGTCGTGCTCACACTCTGGCTGACCTCGCTCGTGGCCTCGGCCATCGTGGAATGGGTCGGCAACCTCACCCGCAAGCGCGCCAAATACCTGCTACGCGGCCTGCGCAACATGCTCGACGCCACCGGCGACGAGTCGGCGGCCGCCAAGCCCGGCCCGCTCGCCGGCGCCGAGGCCGAGAAGAAGATGTACGACAAGGCGCTGACGCCCACCGACGGCACGGTCGGCGACGGCGGGCTGACCGCGCTGTGCTTCGACCACCCGGTGCTGCGCGCGATGATGCAACCCCGGCCGACCGAGGCGGGCGAGCGGACCCGGGTGCCGCCGTACGTGCCGGCCGACATGTTCTCCCGGGCGCTGCTCGACACCCTGGTGCCCCGCGACGGCGCGCCGCTGACCCTCGAGCGGGTGCGCGCGGCCGTCGCCGGGCTGAACCCCGCGATGCCGGCCCGGCAGGCGCTGCTCGGGATCGCCGACCAGAGCGCGGCGACCCTCGACGACTTCCGCGCCGGCGTGGAGCACTGGTACGACGCGCAGATGGACCGGGTGTCCGGCTGGTACAAGCGCTGGGCGAAGCGCTGGCTGCTGGTCGTCGCCGCCCTGCTCTGCCTGGCCGCCAACATCGACGCGTACGCGATCGCGGGCACCCTCTACCGCGACCCGGCGCTGCGGGCGGCGGTGGTGGGCCAGGTGCAGCAGGGCTCGGCCTGCGCCGACGTGCCGGCCGCCGAGCGGGCCTCCTGCGTACGGGAACTGGTCGGCGCCATCGACGGCACCGGTCGGGTCATCTGGTGGCCGGAGGGCTGCCCGGCCACCCCGTCGGCGTGCGTGGCGCAGCCGGGCGAGACGCCCGGCGCCGACGACTGGCTGATCAAGCTGCTCGGCCTCGCGCTCACCGCCGCCGCGGCCGCGGTCGGCGCGCCGTTCTGGTTCGACCTGCTCAACCGCCTCGTCAACCTGCGCGCCACCGGCCCACCCCCGAAACCGAAGCCCTGACCCTCACGTGCGGAACGGCCCGCGCACACAGAAGGCGATCCCGTCCGTCAGCAGGTCCGACCGGCCCTGCCACGACGAGGATCAGAGCCGGCCGCCCCTCGGCCTGAACGCGATCCCGGACAGCGATCATCTCTCCACACCATTTGAAAGAAAGGGGTCTGCGTGCATGCGGCATTCATCCCCACTCATTCCGCTTTCTTTCGGTAGCCGCGTCTTGCCTATGCGAGGGGTTCTGCACGTACGGTTACATGAGTGAAAGGCGCTTCATGCCTCGGCTCACCCGGCCGAGATGGGGCGGCCGACACGAAACGGCACCCGTCTTGCACACGGATGCCGTTTCCAGTTCCTACCGAGAAGCCGCTCAGACCCCCAGGAGGTACCTCCATGACCGTAACAAGACCACCGAAGCCACACAACGGACGGCCACGGACCGTCGCGCGATCAGTGATGCGCGGTGTCCACGCCGCCCGAGGCCTGCTGCTTGCGGCGGCAACCTTCATGACCGCGCTATCCGGTCTCATCGTCGCTCTCGCGCACCGCTAGACCCATCATGTGGGGGCCGGGTGGCCCGGTCCCCACATGAAGGCCCCGATGCATCGTGATCGGCGGGTGGAAGTGCGTTGCGGTATCCGGATGGGCGCGTAACGTCACCGGCCATGAGAACGTTCATCGGCAGCCGTCTGTCTATGCTCGTCGCCGGCAGCGCGGCGGTGCTCGTCGCGACCGCCGGGGTGGCCCCTCCCGCATACGCGGGCGGCGGCGCCCCGGCACCGGGCTCGGCCGGCCTCGGGGACCGGCTGTATCCCCTGCTCGGCAACGGCGGGTACGACGTGCAGGACTACAACCTCAGGGTGCTCTACCCCGAGAAGGATCCGAAGCAGACGGTGACCGGCACCGTGACGATCACGGCCGTCGCCACCCAGAACCTCTCCCGCTTCAACCTCGACTTCGGTGGTGACTCCGTCGGCAACGTCAAGGTGAACGGGTCCGCCGCCGGATTCGCCCGCGACGGCGACGAACTGGTGATCACGCCGCGGCACTACCTGAAGCGGGGCGCGCGCTTCTGGGTCACCGTCAGCGACTACCGGTCGACGCCGATCGAGGCCAACGCCGATTCCCCGGCCGGCTTCGTGACCACGGCCGACGGCACGTTCATGGCCGGCCAGCCGGACCAGTCGCACAACTACTTCCCGAGCAACGACCACCCGCGGGACATGGCCACCTACACGATCACGCTCACCGCCCCGGCGGGCTGGACCGCGGTCGCCAACGGCCGGCACCTCGGCGACCGGAGCCACGGCGGATACGTCTCCTCCGTCTACCGCGAGTCCAAGCCGATGGCCAGCGAGCTGATCCAGGCGGCCGTCGGCGACTTCGTCGTGCACACCCGGCCGCCGGTGAACGGCGTGCCGATCCGCGACGTCGTCCCGCGCCGCCTCGCCGGCGATCTGCTGCCCAAGGCCGAGGTCGAGCGTCCGCAGCTGTCCTGGATGATCGGCAAGGTCGGGCGTTACCCGTTCGAGAACTACGGCTCCCTCGTGGTCGACACCGACCTGGGCTTCGCACTGGAGACCCAGACCATCTCCCTCTACGACACCAGCCTGTTCGGCGCACCGAAGTTCGTGCTCGACCCGGTGATGGCGCACGAGCTGGCGCACATGTGGTTCGGCGACAGCGTGGCGCCGTCGTCGTGGAGCGACGTGTGGCAGAGCGAGGGCCACGCGACCTGGTACGAGCTGCTCTACGCCGAGGAGACCGGCGTCTTCCAGCAGTACACCGGCACCCCGAACCGGGAGGCGTACTTCAAGGCCGCCTATGCGCGCGGCGACCGCTACCGCGCACGCTACGGCCCGGTGGCCCACCCGCTGCGGTCGGACTCGATCTGGGACGTGTTCAACCCCAACGTGTACGACGGCGGAGCGCTCGTCCTCTACGCACTGCAGCAGCGGATCGGCGTCCGGAACTTCGAGACGCTCGAGCGGGCCTGGGTGGCCCTGAACCGCGGCAAGTCGGTCTCGACCCAGGACTTCATCGCGCTGGCGTCCCGCATCTCCGGGCAGAACCTGCGTGGCTTCCTGAACGACTGGCTCTACGGCACGAAGACGCCGCCGATGCCCGGCCACCCGGACTGGACGGTGACGCCGCCCCCGGCGCCGTCGTCCGCCGCGGCGACCACGTCGACGCCGGCCGCCAAGGAGCTGGTCAGCCACCGCTGACCGGCAGCACTCTCCCTTTCGTGATCCCCCGCCGGCCATTTCGGTCACACGTAGAAGTCCGGCCGGCGGGGACCACGATCACCCTGGATGACGAGGCCGGTCATGACCGGGCTCACCTGATTGCGATCATTCAGCCGTGACCGACGATGTCCTCCTCGAACACGCTCGGCGGCTCTGGGCCACCCTGGCCGCGGCACCGGTCACCGTCAGCACCTCAGCCGTCGAGGTGGCCGTCTCCCCACGGTCGTCGCTGTGTCCGCCGGGCTGGGTCGGCATCGTCGTGGTGGGAAACGCCGCGATCGCCACCGCCCCTGACGGCAACGCCGCCGAGCTGGTGCGGCAGGCTCTGAACAGCCTCCCGGCCGCCGCCAGGACCGACCCGGCCGGTGTGTGCGCCAGGTTGCCGATCATCGAGACTCTCGGACCAGCGACCTTGGCCTACTGCGACACGGCCGGCTTCCGGCCAGGTGAGTCCGGTGCCGTTCAGACAAGCCCGGCCGACCACGCGGACCTGGCAGCGTTGCTCGCTCGGGTGCCGGCTGAAGATGCCGCCGAAGCGGGCCTGGATGAGATCACCTCCCCGGCATTCGTGGTACGGAGCGGACCGGAGATCATCGCGGCGGCCGGCTACCAGGCTTGGCCCCGGGATACCGCTCACCTCAGCGTGCTGACGGCTCCGGTCGCACGCGGGCGTGGGCTCGCACGCGTCGTCGCCGCCGCGGCCGTCGCGGACGCGCTGCGGGCCGGCCTGCTGCCCCAGTGGCGGGCTCGCCCGGCAGCGTCACGCCGAGTGGCCGAAGCACTCGGCTTCAGGGAGCTGGGCTCGCAACTGAGCGTTCGCCTCACGCCCTAGGCTGGTCAATCGTGGATGACCTTGAGCATGCCCGGCGGCTCGTCGCCGAACTCGGCGAGAGCTTCTGCCTGACCTTCGTCAAGGACGCCGGCCCGGGCGAGGCGCTGACCCGGATGGGCGCGCTCCCGGACACCGTCGGCGAGCGCGGGCCCGGCGAGCTGTCCGGCCCGGCGACGGCCGCCGCGCTCCCCCTCGGCGGCTGGTCCGTGGTGATCGAGCCCGGCGGCGCCCTTGGCGCCGACCACGCGCTGCTGGAGGCGGCCTCGCGCGGCTCCGCGGCGGTCTCGGTGCTGCGCGGCGAGCAGCACACCGCGCACTTCGGGTACGCCGTCGACGGGGCGACGATCGCGGGCTTCGACCCGGGCTATCCGGCCGAGGAGACCATCTGGGGTGCCGACCCGGGCATGCTGCGCCACCTGATGGACGCGCTGGGTCTGCGGCCGCCGTCCGACGAGTCCGAGACGACCTGGTCGGACGCCGAGGCCCGGGCGATCGTGCTGGCGCAGCGGATCACCGGCGCCCGGGTGCCGGAGGCGCCGCTGGGCGCCGCCCGGCTCTCGGCGCGGCTCGAGCCCTGGTTCGTCACCCCCGCCCGGCCCGGCGACCTGCTGCGCGCCGGCCGGCGCGCGCCGGAGGTGGCCGACCTGGTCGCCGCCGCGGAGGCGGCCGCGGCCGGCGTGCAGCGGGCGGTCGCGGTGGCGGAGGTACGCCGCCAGGCGGCCACGCTCGGCGTCGCGGACGCGCCGGGCCTGGCGGAGGCGCTCGAGGACGCCGCGCGCGGCACCGGCGCCGGCGTCGCCGCCGACTCGCCCCTGGGACTGCGGGTCCGCGAGTGGCTGGCGGCGCCCGGCGCCGACGGGCTCGGCTGGTTCGTCATGAGCCTGCGGGGTGTGCTGGGCGCCGACCCGCGGGTGGCCGTGCTCGCCGCCCTGCGGCCGCTCGCCGCGGGCCCGGGCGCCCTGGCCGACGAGGCGGCCCGGGCGGCGGCGCTGCGCGCGCTACGCGGTCAGGACTCCTGAGTCCACCGAGAGGTGCTCCGCGATCCGGCTCAGCGCGGCGATGGTCTCGCGGTCGCGCGCCTCGTCGTCCTCGGTCGGCCAGGCGCTGGTCTTGACGACCACGACGTCGGCGACCGGGTCGACGAAGAGGTACTGGCCGTGCACGCCGAGGCCGGTGAAGGCGCGGTTCTCGCCGGCGAGGGTCCACCACTGGCCGGAGTAGCCGTAGTGGTCGTAGCCGCTGGGGCCGAGCGCGCCGACGGCCAGGTGCGGGACGTTGCGCACGGCGGTGCGGCGCACCCAGGAGCGGGGCACGAGCTGCTCGCCGGCGAACCGGCCGTCGTGCGACATGATCAGCCCGAGGCGGGCCACGTCGCGGGCGGTCGCGTTGAGCGAGCCGCCGCCGATCGCCGTCCGCGGGCGGGACCGGGAGAGCCAGTAGTAGGCGTCGCGGTCGGCGCCGATGCGGCTCCACAGCGACTCCGCGGCGTACCGGGCCAGGGTGCGGCCGGTGGCCGCCTCGAGCACCCAGCCGAGCAGCTGGGAGTCGAGGGTCGAGTAGTTGAAGCGCGCGCCCGGCAGCGCGGTGCGGCGGGCGCCGCGCAGCACGTCGAGCACGGTGCCGCGGCCCAGGCAGGCCGCCTCGAAGCGCTTGATGTCCGCGCCCGGCACGTCCCACTTCTCCAGGCCGCCGACGCCGCTGGACATGTCGAGCAGATCGGCCAGGGTGGTGCCGTCGTAGGCGGTGCCGGCGAAGTCGGGACGGTAGGCGGTGACCGGGTCGTCGAGGCCGCCGATGGCGCCCTCGGCCATGGCGATGCCGACCAGCATCGAGGTGACCGACTTCGACAGCGAGAAGAGCTGAAGGCGGGTGCGCGGCCCGGCGAAGGTTCCCGGGTAGGCCTCGTGCACCAGCTCGCCGCGGTGCAGCACGACGAACGCCGTGGTGAACGTCCGGCGGTGCAGCTCCGGCAGGCCGTACTCGCGGCCGTCGAACCGGTAGGTCAGGTCGAGGGGCCGCGACCGGCCCGCTAGCGGGAACCGGAACCCGCCCCGCGACACCCGCTCGGTGGGCAGCAGCCGGTTCATGTGGGTGAACGTCCACTCGTTGAACGGGCGCCGCATGATCAGGTCGCCCTGGCGCTCCCACCAGGACTTTCCCGTGGTCGGGGCGTCCTGGTAGGGGTGCTGGTCGGTTGCGTTGGGCATGAAGGTCCCCGTCGTCCTCGTCGATCCGGTGCACGTCGTGTGCGTGGTGCGAGACGTCTCGGAATGGTTCACGCACCGCGGGCCCGTACGGTTCGACGGCGGCCCAAAAAGATCGACCAGGATCGCTGAGCGCCCCACGGGACGGCTGTCCCGTGGGGCGCGTGACTCAGCGGGCCAGCGGGAGCACGATCCGGGAGACGCCCGTCCGCACGCCGACCTCGGTGCCGGCCGGGTACCGCAGGGTGTGGTCCCGGTCGGTGGAGATGAGCACCACGCCGATCCGGTGGCCGGCCGCGAAGACGTGGTCCTGGGTCTGCAGGTCCCAGCTGAACGTGTACGTCTTCCCGGCCCGCACTGGCGTGCTGTGCGCGGCGGAGCGCCGGTTGCGCACGTCGAGCCAGCCGCGGGTGACGATCTCGGACGGCGTCTGCGCGGTCACGTACTCCCGGCGGTTGAAGCAGCCCGGGTCGCCGGGGATGCCAGGGCCGACGCAGTCCTGCACCGACAGCGACCGCAGCCCGGCGTAGCGGTCCGCGACGCCGTAGTCGACGAGCAGCGCGGTCAGGTAGGGCGACGCGCCGTCCAGGTCGGCCCGGACGGTCACCCGCGGCGTGCCGGAGAGCCGGGTCTCGGCGGCGAGCGGCTCGGACAGGTACGCCAGCCGGTTCGGATCGGCGCTCGTCTCGTCGTCGGCGAGCTCGGCCGCGGTCTGCGCCGGGTCGTCCACGAAGGACTGCCGGGCGCCGGCATAGGGCCGCGGCGCCAGGCCCGACTCGCCCAGGAACATCGCGGTGTCCCGGGTGCCCCGCGGCGGCCAGGTGCTGGAGGTCCGCCACACGGTCGGCGCGACCTCGACGTCGGCCATCGGCTCGCGCATGACGCCCGTGTCGATCTTGTACAGCCACTGGTCGAACCAGCGGTGCAGGGTGCTCAGCCACTCGGCGCGGCGCACGTTGAACGGGTCGGTGTGCCCGGCCTGGTGCAGCCAGATCTTGCGCGGCACGTGCCGGCGGGCCAGGGCGTCCCACCACTGCCCGGCCTGCAGGGTCCGGACGTTGTCGTCGTGCAGGCCGTGCACCAGCAGCACGCTGGCGCGCACCTTGTCCACGTCGCGCAGGTAGTCGCGCTCGGCCCAGAACCGGCTGTAGTCGCCGGTGACCCGGTCCTGGTCGCGCTCGATGTCGGCCATGACGCCCGCGCAGACCTCCGGGTTCGCCCGGGTCAGCACCGCCTTGGCCAGCACGTCGGTGTCCTCGCCCTGGAAGCCGCCGGGCGCGACGACCCCGCCGTTGGCGCGGTAGTAGTCGTACCAGCTCGAGATCGCGGCGATGGGCACGATCGTCTCCAGCCCGCGCACGCCGGTCGCGGCGACCGCGTTCGGCAGGGTGCCGTTGTAGGAGACGCCGATCATGCCGGTGCGCCCGGTCGACCAGTCGGCCCGTACCGGCGCGCCGGCGGCGTCGAAGCCCGGCGCGCGGCCGTTGAACCAGTCGACGACCGCCTTCATGCCGAGGGTCTCGTTGCGCCCGCCCGAGGTCGGGCAGCCGTCGGAGCCGCCGCTGCCGAGGCTGTCGGCGAAGACCACCGCGTAGCCGCGCGGCACGAAGTAGTTGTCGAGGTAGCCGGCGAAGAGGATGGTCTCGGCCGCACGGTCGGCGCCGGTCTCGGCCAGGCCCCGGGCGGCGGCCGCGCCGCGGTCGATGTCGTCGTGGTTCGGTACGTCGTTGAGCCCGGCGTAGTAGGGGCTGGCCTGGAAGATCACCGGAACCTTGGCGTCGGTGCGGGGCCGGATGATGCGGACGGCGACCCGGTCGGGCCGGCCGTCGGCGTCGCTGTCGACCCCGGTCTGCACCCAGACCTGCTCGCGGATGGCCTGCGCGTAGTCGTGTACCGGTTCGGTGCCGCTGGCGACCGGGGCGGCCTGTGCCACCGCGGCTGTCGCCAGGACCGTGAGGGCGGCGGTGGTGATGGCGGCGAGGGTGTGCGCCACACTTCGGACGGATCGCATCCGGCGACCCTATCGCCTGCCATCGATGTTCGGGATCGGCTAGGCGACCTGGGTCTCGGGCAGGAACGCCGCGACGAGTGGGCCGCGGGCCCGGCGTGGTCCGGAGCGGCGGCGTCTCGGATAGTTGGCGGCGACCACGCTCCGCGCCCAGCGCATGCGCTGGGCCGCGGCCTCCGGGTTGTCGCCGAAGCCGTACGCCATCTGTGCGGCGCAGCCGCGCACTCCGCCGTGGACACGGACGGCGTCGCGGATCGCGCGCTCGGCGTCCGCCGGGGTGGGATCGGAGCCGGTGGGCAGCTCGCTGGTGAACAGGGCCTCCGCACGGGCGGCCGTGATGATGTCGACGCTTCGCATTGTGCGACTCCTTGGCGGGTCGGGTTATACCTCGAGGATGAAGCCGCCGCGCAAGGAAGTCCTCCGGTTTCCTCCCTGACCCGGACCCCGGTTCTGTGGCCCGCGTCTCAGGGGTGTCGCCCCTACGTAGGACGAACGGCGCGCTCGGTCCTACCGACGATGGCATCGACCAGCCGCGGCCAGGCGGCCCGTGGCAGATCGTGGCCCATTCCCGGGAGGACGAGCAGCTCGGCATGAGCGGTCAGTCGTCGCAGGCGATCTTGTTGCCGTCGCTGTCGAGTTTCTGACGGTCCTCGCCGACCACGCGGAGCAGCTCGAAACCGTGCCCGGCCAGCCACGCGCACCGGTCCGCCGTGCTGGCCGGGAACGTCCACGGCACACATTGGGTGATCGTGCCGTAGTTGTGGTCGCAGCCGTCGACGTTGGCGGGCACGTGATGGGTGCCCGTCGGCGAGGGCAGGGGCCGCTGCGGGCGTACCCCCGGCTGTTGCGCGAAGGTCTGCACTAACGGCCTTGCGGTGGCCGCGGTGGCCGGGGCGGGAGGCACCGAGGCCGGCGGAGACGGCGGCGCGGCGGCGGACGACGGCGGAGGTGCCGCCGAGGTGGCGGAGAGCGGCCAGGTGGTGTCGGTCGGGCGGGGCGCCGCCGCGCCCGCCGGGTGGGTGTCGCGCCCGCCCGGCGCCGCGAGGAGCCAGACCGCCGCGGCCAGGGCGCCGGACATCGCCAGGACCGCGAAGGTGCGGCGCGCCGGGGTCACTTGACCTGGACCCATTGCGCGACCGACGGCACGCCGTTGGTGCCGACCACGTAGAGCATGTACCAGCCGGGCGGCGCCAGGTTCGGGTTGCTGGTCAGGTTCAGCCCGATCGTGTCGCCCTCGACCGTCATCGGCAGGTCGACGTAGCGCTGGTTCGGGTCGCTGGAGTGGGTGACGGCCTGCGGGCGGATCAGGGACGCCTTGAGGATCGGGCCGTCCACGGTGATCGTCTTGCTGGTTCCGTAGGCCCACTGCCGGCCGTCGACGCTCAGGATCTGCGGCCGGGCGCCGTGGAACAGGTACGGCGGCGAGTAGACCGAGATCCGCATGTCGAACGTGCCGTTGCCGGGGTTGTCGCCGACGGACATCACCCGCCCGTCGGGCAGCAGGAACGCCGACGAGTGGTACGTGCGCGGCACCGGGTCGGTCGCCATCCCGGGGATGAACGTGTCCGTCGCCGGGTCGAACATCGACGCCTCGTACACCGGGTCGGCCCGGTTGTGCAGGCCGCCGCCGGTCTCGAAGACCTTGCCGTCGGGCAGCAGGACCGCCGAGACGTACATCTTGCCCTGGTCGGCCGTCTGCGGCACGCCGCCGGTGAGCGTGCCGGTCGGCAGCGGCGGGCCGGGCCGGTAGGCCGGGGTGGCCTGCTTGAGGTCGATCAGGTCGGTGAGCCGGTTGGCGTCCGGGTTGCTGTCGATGTTGCCGCCGCCGAGGGTCAGCACCCGCTGGTCCTGCGCCGGCGGCAGCAGCACGCTCATCGACTGGTCGCGCTCGTCCTTGCCGCGCAGGCCGGTCACCGGGGTGATGGTGCCGGCGCCGTAGTCGTAGATGGACGCGCCCGTGCCGGGCAGGCCGTTGCCGAAGACGTGGCTGCCGGTGTAGAAGAGCCGGCCGTCCTGCATGAGGATCATCGACGGGTACAGGCCCCAGAAGCTCCAGGTCTGGTTGGCCTCGCCGAGCGGGAGCCAGCGCTCATCGGAGCTGTCGAAGTACTGCGTCGCGACGGTGCCGGACGAGTCCTCACCGAGGCCGCCGAGCGAGACGACGTCGCCGTTGCCCAGCACCGTCGCCGACGGATACCAGGAGCCGGCCGACATGTCGTTGACCCTGGTGTACGCCAGGGTGTCCGGGTCGAAGACGAACGAGTCCCGCAGCCCCTTGTAGCCGTGGCTGCCGTCCACGGCCGGGTAGTCCTTGTTGCCGCCCATGACCAGGATCCGGCCGTCGGCCAGCTGGACGTGTCCGGCGCAGAACAGGTCCGCCGGGGTCGCCACGTCGGTGAAGGTGCCGGTCCGCGGCCGGTACACGGCGGTGGTGAAGCTGCCCGCGGCGAACGCGTCCGGGTCGTTGCCCGAGCCGGCGACCAGCAGCACGTCGCCGTTCTTGAGCAGCACGGCGTGGATGCCGCGGACCGGCGCGTCGAACGGCATGACCTGCCAGGCGCCGGCGGTGCAGGCGGCGCCGGCGCTGCACGAGGTGCCGGGCGCCGGCTGCGTCGCGTCGACCATCGAGTAGTCGTCGGTCTGCAGCGTGCCGGCGCCGTAGATGGTGACGCCCCAGACGATCTGGTCGGTGCCGGCGGGCACCGGCGGCGTCCGGACCGTCTGCGGCGTCCAGGCGGTGGTGACGCCCAGCGTCGCGAGGTCGGTCCAGTAGACCCAGCCCTGCGCGACGTCGTGCCGGAACATCGTCATGACGGTGTTCGGCGTGGTGGTCTTGTACCAGACCGAGAGGTCGTACTGGTGGCCCGGCGTCACGTTCGGGGCGCAGGACGGGTTCTCCAGCATCAGGGCCTTGCGGTCGCCGTTGCTGATCGCGTCGACGGTGACCTTCATGGCGTTGGTGCCGCCGTGCGGCGCCGCGTGGGTCACCTCGAAGGTGTGCGTGCTGTCGCCCCAGCCGGACCGCTCCCAGCAGACCGGGAAGCCGTCGGCGCCGAGCGCCTCGAAGCCGGGGTTGCCGAGCAGGTTGGCGCCCGCGAGGGCACGGCCCGGCACGGCCAGCGCCAGCAGCAGGGTCAGGACGACGACCTGGGCCGCCCGGCGCCGGCCGTTCACGCGGTCTCCGCCGCGGCGACACCCGGCCGGGCCCGGTAGATGACCTTGTCGAGGACGAGGAAGCGCAGCACGAACGAGGTCAGCAGCGTGATCAGGTTGGCGGCCAGCACCTCGACGTGCAGGCCGTCGACGAGCAATGCCAGCATCGGGATCCGCAACAGCAGGTCCACGTTGCCCAGCACGAAGAAGCGGCCCATCCGGCCGGACAGGCTGCGGTGCCGGCGGTTGCGGTAGAGCAATGTGTCGGTCAGGACGAAGTTCCAGCCGACCGCGACCAGGTTCGCCGCCACCGCGGCCGGCAGGTAGTGCACGCCGGCGACCTGGGTGAGCAACCACAGGGCGAGCTGGTTGGGCAGCAGGCCGGAGATCCCGATGAGGGCGAAGGCGAGCATCCGGGTACGTTCCGCGCCGAAGCGCAGGATCGCGAGGTGCTTGAGGAACCGCACGCCCTCGGCGAACGTCGACTTGGACTCGCCGGCGTGGCGCTGCTGGAACGTGTAGGGCACCTCGACGATGCGGCCGGGCCGGTTGCGCACGACGAGCTCGAGCAGCACCTTGTAGCCCAGCGGGCGCAGCTCCTCGACCTCGAGCGAGCTGGCGCGCACGGCGAAGAGGCCGCTCATCGGGTCGCTCACCCGCAGCAGCGAGTTGCGGAAGATCAGCTTGGTGGCCAGGGTCGAGCCGCCGGAGACCAGCCGGCGGTAGCCGCCGTCGAGCCCGTCGCGGCCGCCGCCGCCCGCGTAGCGGGTGCCGACGACCAGGTCCGCGCCGTCGCGCAGGCCGGCCGCGATCAGGTCCGGCACGATCTCCGGCGGGTGCTGCAGGTCGGCGTCCAGCACCACGATCCAGGTGCCGCGCGCCAGCCGCATGCCCTCGACGACCGCGCCGCCGAGCCCGCCGGTGCCGTGCTCGCGGTGGTGCACCGTGATCGGGATCGGGCAGGTCCGCGCCGCGCGGCGGATCACGTCCGGGGTGTCGTCGGTGCTGTCGTCGACGAAGACGATCTCCGAGTCGCTCGCCGGCAGCGCCGCCGCGAGCCGCCGCAGCAGCGTGTCGATGTTCTCGCGCTCGTTGAACGTCGGGATGACGATGGTCTGCCGCAGCGCCGTCGCCACCTGCAGTTCGCCGATCGCGCCGGTCAGGGTGGCGCGGTAGTCGCTGGTGAGGGTCACGGCTTCTCCTTGTCGACCCGGCGGATCTCGATGCGGCCGTCCTGCGGGCCGAACGACGCGATCGCCGTGGAATTCGTCAGCAGCTTGGTCACGGTCGGCAGGGAGCCGGGGTCCTGGCGCAACGCCGGCGTGGAGACGATGTAGTCGACGTCGCGCCAGCCGGCGGGCAGCCGGGCGGCGACCTCCGCGTCGAGGTCCAGCTTGTAGAACCAGATCACGTTCTCCCGCCGGTATCCGGCGTTGACGGCGTCCAGCCAGAGCACGTCGTCGAGGACCACCGTGGTGCCCGGGCGGTCCGGCACCTGGGTGCGCAGATAGTTCGCCGCGGCCACGTACTGGGCGTTGTCGTTCGTGGTCAGTGCCCGGCGGTCGCCGACGTACCAGCGGGGCAGCACCAGGGTGAGCGCCGCCGCCGCGGCCAGGGCGAGGATCGACCAGCGCCACCAGGACCGTTCCGGCCGGAGCCGGATCGTGCCCTCCTCGACGACGCCCGCGATGACGAGGGCGAAGAACGGCAGGACCTGCACGACGTACATGGCGGGCAGGTAGCCGCCCGGCCGCAGCGCGACCAGCGCGAGGATCGTCGCGGCGACCGCGGGCGCGCGCAGCCGGCGCACGGCGAGCGCGAGCGCGGTGGCGGCCAGGCCGGCCACCAGGATCACCGTGTCGTAGTAGAGCCACGCGGCGATCAGCGAGCGCGAGCCGGAGCCCTCGTCGAGGACGGTGCCGGAGCCGGAGCGCGACATCAGCTGGAACTGCCAGGCCCCGATGAGCGACACATGCCCGGTGCCGGGGAACAGCTCGCCGCGCAGCAGCGCGTAGAGCGGGTAGAAGGCGCCGACCAGCACCATTCCGCTGACGTAACCGCCGAACGCCCACGGCCGGGTGGAGGTCCGCGCCGCGTTCTGCCACATCGCCACCAGCACCGCCGGCACGGTGATCAGCATCGTCTCCTTGGACAGCACCGACACGGCGGTCGCGGCGCCGGCGGCGGCGTAGTGCCACAGGTGCCGGCGCGGCGAGAGCGCGAGCGCCAGGGCACCGAGCATCCACGCCACCGCGAAACTGTCCAGGTAGATCTGCCGGTTCATGGTGACCGCGAGCGGCGACAGCCCGAGGGTCAGCAGCGCGAGGGACGCGGCCCAGCGGGAGAAGCCCAGCCGCCGGCCGATCAGGTAGACCAGCAGCAGGCTCGCCGCCACGACCGGCAGCATCGCGAGGCGACCGCCGGCGACCGCGAGCAGGTCCGGCGCGAGCGCGGCCGGCAGCCACGCCAGGCCGGCGAGCTGGATCCAGGCGAGCGGTGGGTGGTCGTACCAGTAGGTGTAGTGAGCCAGGCCGTGGCCGTTGCGGACCGCCCAGGCCTGCGCGAGGTAGGTGCCCTCGTCGTCGGTCGCGGTCGGGAAGCCGGTGATGTTCCAGGCCAGGACGAAGAGCACCACGGCGGTCAGGCCGGCGGCGAGGTACAGGTCCGTCCGCGGCCCGCTCCGGCGTGCGGGTTCCGGCTTCGTCTCCGGTACGGCGGGAGCCTCCATGACAAGGGTCATGCCGCGGCACCGCTCTCCATCAGGTGCGCCCCGGTGTGCGCGGTCAGTTCCCAGTCGCGCCGGCCGGTGTACTCGCGCCAGACCGCGCGCAGCGCCGCCGCCGCGAGCACCAGCGCGTACGGGAAGAAGCCGACGATCAGGCGGGTGTAGTGGTGCCAGCGGATGCGCATGCCGTACTGCTTGCCGAAGTCGCGCAGCCCGACCGTCTGGAAGACCAGGTTGGCCGCCATCGGGATGACCGGCACGAAGGTGATCAGGGCGACGAAGACCGGGAGCTCGGCCCAGATGGCGATGGCGATGCCGATCGGGATGACGACGCCGGAGAAGGCCTGCAGGAACGGCTGGGTCAGGGTGTAGCGGGCGAGCATGCGCTGGCCGAAGCCCGGCAGCTTGCGCCACTCACCCTTGCGGTAGACCTGCAGGAAGCCCTGGTTCCACCGGGTGCGCTGCTTGAGCAGCGACGTCAGCGTGCCGGGCGTCTCCTCCCGGGTCACGATCGCCGAGTCGTACGCGACCACCACCTTGGCGCCCCGGCTGGACAACCGCACGCCCAGGTCGCAGTCCTCGGCCAGGCAGGTGCCGTCCCAGCCGTTCGCGGCGCGCAGCACGTCGGTGCGGACGAAGACCGTGTTGCCGCCGAGCGGGATGAAGCCCTTCTCGGCGTGCAGGTGCAGCCTGCTGCGGAACCAGAAGAAGTACTCCAGGCAGTTGTGCAGGCTGTACCAGCTGGAGTGGAAGTTGATCAGCTGGACGCCGCCCTGCACCACGTCGGCGCCGGTGGACCGGAACGCGTGGTCGACGTGCTCCAGCAGCGCCGGGTCCACCTGGTCCTCGGCGTCGAAGACACCGACCACGTCGCCGCGGCAGTACGGCAGCGCGGCGTTGAGCGCCCGCGGCTTGTTCTTGTGCTCGCTGGTGTCGGTCACCACCAGGATGCGGCCGGGCGAGGTGGCCGCGACCCGGTGCGCCACCTCGGCGGTCTCCGGGTCGTCGTGACCCACGATGACGATGATCTCGAAGCCCGTATGCGACGACTCGAGCAGGCGCTCGACGGTGCGCTCCAGCACCGCCTGCTCGTGCCGGGCGGGCACCAGCAGCGAGAACGTCAGCCGGTGCGCGCCGTCCGGCGGCGCGAACCGGGTCGAGGCCAGCGTCTCCGGCGTGCGCCAGGCGTGCATCGTCCACCAGAGGGTGACCGCGGCGAACACCGCGAGCACCAGCGAAACCAGAATCATGACGGCGGCAGCCAATCCCCGTTGCCTTTCCGAATGCGGTGGGCCCCTCCACACCGGCGGCCAAACAATAGCCCGGAATACAGTGGACCGATCAAGTCGGCGCGCAGATGTTTACACCGACCCGGATCCGTTCTCGGAAATGGATGGCGCCGGTAACACGGGCTTAATTTACGGCCCGGGAATCAGGCGATCACCGCACCAATGTCGAGCCCAGATCTGACATCGCGGGATTCGCTGGGTTATGGCCGGTTCAAGCCGTTGCCGCGGCGCGGCCGAACGTCCGGCGATCGTCGCAAACCGAAGGTACTACTGACATCCACCGAACGGAGGAGCTAAAAATGAGACGCCGGACACATCGGGTGCGATATCTTCGCCGCGGATCTGTGAACGGCTTCGGGGACCCGAAGCGATCATGCCATTACGGAATGTGCGACGGGTCCCCACAAATGCCGCGGAATGTGCGCCCGCGGATGCCGCCCGGCTTATTGATTTCATAAGTCGGAGACACGCCATTCATAAACGCTATCGGGCGACCGCGCGTTCGGTGTTACCGACGATGGCGTCCACTATCCGCGGCCAGGTGGCCCGCGGCAGGTCGTGGCCCATGCCCGGAATGACCAGCAGGTCGGCGCCCGGCACGGCGTCCGCCGTCGCCCGGCCGCCGCTGACCGCGATGAGCGGGTCGTCCTCGCCGTGGATGACGACGGTCGGCGCGGTGACGCCGCCCAGAGCCGCCGTGCGGTCCGGCGAGGCGAGCGCCGCGGCGTACTGCCGCAGGGTGCCGAGCGGGTTGTACGCGCGGTCGTACTTCGCGCTCGCCCGCTGCAGCAGCTCCTGTTCCGTGGCCGGGAAGCCGGGCGAGCCGATGAGGCGCGCCGCGGCGATCGAGTTCGCGATGGCCACCTCCCGGCTCGCCGCCGGCGGCGTACCCAGCAGGGCCGCGGCCTCCGGCGTCGGGCGGCCGACCGCGCGGTCGCCGGTCGTCGACATGATCGAGCAGAGGCTGGCCACCCGGCTCGGGTGGTCGATGGTGAGCTGCTGGGCGATCATGCCGCCCAGCGACACCCCGGTCACGTGCGCCCGCTCGACGCCCAGGGCGTCCAGCAGGCCCGCGGCGTCGGTCGCGAGGTCGGCGAGCAGGTACGGCACCGTCGCACGGTCGCCGCCGAGGATCCCCCGCACGTCGGGCACGCCCAGCTGCGGCAGCGCGCTGGACAGGCCGGCGTCGCGGTTGTCGAAGCGGATCACCCGCAGGCCGCGGGCCGCGAGCAGCTCGCAGAAGTCCTGCGGCCAGTCGATCAGCTGAGCGCCGAGCCCCATGATCAGCAGCAGCGCGGGTGCGTCGTCGTCGCCGAGCGTCTCGTAGCGGAGCTGAACGCCGTTCGACAGTACGTCGGGCACGGAGGGGTCCTCTCGTCGTCGGCTGCCGGGCGGGTGTCCCGGACCACGCCGATGATGACCCGGACCGGGGTCTCCCGGCCAGACCTAGACGACGACCGCGGTCGGGTGTGCGAGGAAGTCCGGCTCGGCGACCGGCCGGCCGAAGTGGTAGCCCTGCGCCAGCCGGTAACCGAGGCGGTGCAGCTCGGTGGCCTGCTCGGCGGTCTCCACGCCCTCCGCGACCGCCGTCAGGCCCAGGCCGTGCGAGACCTGGATCAGCGCGGTCGCGATGACCGCCTCCCGCCCGGCCAGGGTGATGTCGTCGACGAACGACTTGTCCACCTTGAGCACGTCGACCGGCACCGTCTGCAGCAGGCCCAGCGAGGAGTGCCCGGTGCCGAAGTCGTCGAGGGCGATCCGGACGCCGAGCTCCCGCAGGTCCTTGACCGCCTGCACGGCCCG
Organism: Actinoplanes sp. NPDC049668; assembly: GCF_044465445.1. NCBI lineage: Bacteria > Bacillati > Actinomycetota > Actinomycetes > Micromonosporales > Micromonosporaceae > Actinoplanes > Actinoplanes sp. NPDC049668. Next base: position 179,751 of record NZ_JBITLR010000005.1, on the reverse strand, counting down.
GCCGCCGCCGAAGACGGCGGTCTCGGTGATCTCCAGGGTCAGGCGCTGCGGCTCCAGCCCGCTGCGGGCCAGCACCGAGGCGACCAGCTCGGGGAAGCCCGGCTCGGCGAGCTGGCGCGCGGAGACGTTCACGCCCATCCGCTCGGGCGCGCGGTCGCCGAGGGTGGCGAGCCAGACGACGGCCTGCGCGCACGCGGTGCGCAGCACCCAGGCGCCCAGCTCCACGATGAGCCCGTTCTGCTCCGCGACCGGGATGAAATCGGCGGGGCTGACGAAGCCGCGCTCCGGGTGCTCCCAGCGGATCAGCGCCTCGACCGAGACCGGGCGGCCGTCGGGCAGCGACACGATCGGCTGGTAGACGAGCCGGAACTGGCCGGCGTCCAGCGCGATCCGCATGGCGGCGCCGAGCCGGGCCGCCTCGCCCGCCTCGTCGTCGAGCTCCGGCGCGTAGCGGCGGCGGCCGTCGCCGCCGGCCTTGGCCGCGTACATCGCCACGTCCGCGCGGCGCAGCAACTCGACCGCGTCGCGCGTGCCGTCGGCGCCCGCGACGCCGACGCTCGCGCCGACCAGCAGCTCGTGCCCGCCGGCCTGGAACGGCACGCTCAGCGCGGCGCAGATCCGCGCGACCATCTCGTCGCCCTCGGCCTGCGTCGCGTCGGGCACCAGGATGGCGAACTCGTCGCCGCCCATCCGGGCGGCCAGGTCGCCCTGGCGCAGGCCGGCCGAGAGGCGCGCGGCGACGGCGGCGAGCAGCCGGTCGCCGACCAGGTGGCCGAACCGGTCGTTGACCGCCTTGAAGCCGCTCAGGTCGAGCATCGCCACCTGCGGCGAGCCGGCCTCGAGGGCCTCGCGGACCCGCTGCTCGAACCGGCGGCGGTTGGCCAGCCCGGTGAGCTCGTCGTGCATCGCCAGGATCTCGAGCCGGCCGGCCTGCGCCTGCACCTGCGAGACGAAGCCGTCCATCCGCACCAGCACGAGCACGAAGAGCACGACCGCGCCGATCCCGATCGCCAGCCAGCTCACCGGGCCCGGCCGGGCGCCCTGGAGGAAGAGCATCGCCGGTACGACCAGCGTCGCGCAGGTCAGCGCGGCCAGCCGCACCCGGCCGAACCCTTCCCGCCCGGCCTCGCGGCGCTCGGTGCGCACCGAGGGGTGCAGGGCCGCGCCGGCCCAGAAGACGTACGCGAACAGGAAGCCGGTGTACACGTAGTCGCCGGCGGAGTCCCGGACCTCGGGCAACAGCGTGTTGATGACGTTGGCGGTCAGCGTCAGGACACTGCCGGCGATCAGCAGCCAGTCGCTGCGCGTCGGCCTGCCGGACCGGGTCACCAGGCGGGCCACCACCGCGATCAGCAGCACGCTGGCGGTCGGGTAGGCGACCGTGACCAGCCGGGTGAGCAGCGGCGTCGCGGCGTCCTCGAGGATCGGGCCGATGACGAAGATCCAGTAGACCAGCCCGAGCCCGGCCGCGATGATCGCCGTGTCCACCAGCCCGTACCACTCGCGCAGGCGCCGGCCGCGGGCCAGGGCGTACAGGGCGGCGATCAGGAACGGAAAGCCGGCCATGTAGAAGGCGTCCGACCAGGCCGGGAACGGGTGCTCACCGAGCAGCAGGCCCTGGATCACGTACGCGACGTCGCCCAGCACGGTGAGTACCTGGCTCACGACGAAGACGTACCAGGGCCGGGGGTCGGCGAGCCGGTTGCGCCGCAGCCCCGCGACCATGACCAGCACCGACGCCAGGCCGATCAGGCAGGAGAGGATCGCCTTGGCGCCGGCCGAGGACAGGAAGGGGTAGCCGAGGCACGCCAGCGTGCCCAGCCCCATCCAGATCGACCACGCACGGTCGACGCGTACTTCCTGCACGTACCCGCCTATCGGCCCGGTGGGGCCGGACCTGAGAAGCGCGGCGGCGGCCTCAGCGCAGCGGTGCCGTGGATTCGCGGGTGACCAGGCGGCCCGGCACGGTCTCGACGCCGGAGCCGGGGTTGCCCTCCATCGCCGCGGACAGCCGCTGCGCGGCGATCCGGCCGAGCTGCTCCAGGTTCAGGTCGATGGTGGTCAGCGGCGGGCGGGCGTTGGCGGCGAGGACCTTCCAGTTGTCGAAGCCGATCACGGCGACCCGGGACGGCACGTCGATGCGCTCCTCGTGCAGCACGTCCAGGACGCCGCGGGCGATCTCGTCGGAGCCGGCGAAGATCGCGTCGACGTCGGTGCAGCGCTCCAGCAGCATCCGGGTGGCGCCGCGGCCCCACGCCTCGGACCACATGCCGAACCACACCTCGCCGCCGGCCGGCTCGAGGCCCTCCTCGGCCAGCCGCTCCAGCGCGCCGCGGGCGCGGTCCTGCGCGGCGCCGTAGTCGGGGTCGCCGGTGATGTGCGCGATCCGCCGGCGGCCGCACCGCAGCAGATGATCGACCGCCATCCGGCCGCCGCCGACGTTGTCGGTGACCAGCGACAGGTCCCGCGGGTCGTCCGAGGGCGCGTACGCGTAGACGACCGGGACCGGCAGCTCCCGGCCCAGCGACGCGCGGGTGTCGGGCCGCGCGCCGACCACGATGAGCCCGTCGACCCGGCGGCTGAGCAGCGCGCGCAGGTGGTGCTTCTCGCGGATGGCGTCGTCGCGGGCGTCGCAGAGGAAGACCGAGGTCTGGTCCGAGCCGAACGCGTCCTCGGCGCCCATCAGGATCGGGATGGAGAAGCGGCCCTCCAGGTCGGAGGTGAGCAGGCCGACCGTTCCGGTGCGCTGCGTGATCAGGCTCTGCGCGATGGTGTTCGGCGAGAAGGACAGCTGCTCGGCCGCCTGGATGACGCGCGCCCGGGTCTCGGCGCGCACCTGCGGCTGGCCGTTGAGCGCCTTGGACGCGGTCGCGACCGAGACGCCGGCGAAGCGGGCGACATCACGCAGGGTGACGTTGCGGTTGGCGGGCGCCGGTTCACCGGCTGTCGAACCTCTTGACAAGAAAATCTCCACGGCATTACGTTTCTGAAAACGTTTTCGGTGCTTCGTGCCGAACCCCCACCCCACTCATCTGGCCGTCTTCACATGCTCATTCGCGAGGGTTTGGCAGACGTCAGCCTAGCTCACGTGGCGGCCGCTCCCGAAACCTACGTCCGAAACAACAGATACCGTCCGGGCACGCTCGTTTCCGTCCGTACCCCCGCGGTTCGAGGAGGAGCAAGTGAGAACACGGATATCCCGGGGCGCCCGCAGAGCGGTCGCCGCGGTAGCGGCACTGGGGCTCGTGGCCGCGATGGCGGCGTGCGGATCCGACGACGAGACGCCGTCCGGGTCGGGCGCCGTCACCGCCGAGGGCGTCGACGACGGCGCCGAGCTCGCCCTGTGGACCCGGGCGCCGCTGGAGTTGCAGGCCAAGGCGCTCGTCGACGCGTACAACAAGTCGCACAAGAACCAGGTGAAACTGACCATCGTCCCGAACGACGACTACGTCGCGAAGGTCGGCGCGGCGGCCGGCAGCGGCGACCTGCCCGACCTGTTCGCCGCGGACATCGTCTACGTGCCCAACTGGACCAAGGCCGGGCTGTTCAGCGACATCACCGAGCACATCGGCAAGCTGCCGTACGCCGACAAGCTCAACCAGGGGCACATCACGGCCGGCACCTACGACAACGCCAAGTACGTGCTGCCGTTCGTGCTCGACCTCTCGGTGATCTTCTACAACAAGGACCTCTACCGCGAGGCCGGCCTCGACCCGGAGAAGGGCCCGACCACCCTCGATGAGTTCAAGCAGCAGGCGCTCGCCGTGCAGAAGCTCAACAAGAAGGACACCTACGGCACCTACTTCGGCGGCAACTGCGGCGGCTGCAACGTCTTCACCTGGTTCCCGATGGTCTGGGCCAGCGGCGAGGAGGTCATGAACCCCGAGGGCACCAAGTCCCTGCTCGACGGCCCCGCCGCGCAGAAGGTGTACGCCACCTGGCGCGAGCTGAACGCCGCCGGCGCCATCGCACCCGGCGCCAAGGACGAGACCGGCGCCACCTGGGTCGCCGCGTTCCAGGAGGGCAAGGTCGGCGTGATGCCGTACCCGGCGACGCTGCTGTCCACCGCCGCCAAGACCGTCGACGTCGGCCTCGTGCCGATCCCCGGCGTCAGCGGAGGCGCCTCGACCTTCGTCGGCGGCGACGGCATCGGCATCTCCAAGGACTCCAAGAAGAACGCGCAGGCGTGGAACTTCCTCTCCTGGCTCACCTCCGAGGCCGCGCAGGTCGGCGTGCTCGCGGCGAACAACAGCACGGTGTCGCGCACCGACCTCGCCGACAACCAGTACTCGGCGAAGGACCCGCGGGTCGCCACGGTCAACAAGGTCGCGGGGTCGCCGCAGAGCAAGACGCCCGTCGCGATCAACTTCCAGCAGGCCTTCAACGCACCCACCAGCCCCTGGGTCACGCTGCTGCGCAACCAGGTGTACGGCGAACAGCAGAAGCTCGCCGACGACAACGCCGCCGTCACCGGCGTGCTCGGCCAGTAGCGGCGCGACGCGGCGCCGGGTATCGAGAGGTCCCGGCGCCGCGAGCCGGCCGTCACCCGCGTACTGGAGGAGCACCGCGACCATGGCACCGACACCGACCCTCGCCGCGCCGCCGGGCGACGTCGCCCGGCAGGGCGATCGGCGCCCCCGCCGGCCGCTGCGCCGCTCCCCCGCGCTCGCCGGCTGGGCTTACGCCGCGCCGACGGCGATCTTCGTCCTGATCTTCTTCGTGGTGCCGTTCCTGCTGGTCGGCCGGATGTCGGTCTCCGACTGGGGGCTGTTCGCCGGCAACCGGGGCTGGAACGCCCCGGAGAACTTCACCTCGGCCATGGACGACCGGTTGTTCTGGCCCGCGGTGTGGTTCACGCTCAAGTACACGGTGGTCACCACCGTCATCCTGCTCGGGCTCTCGCTCGGGCTCGCCCTGATCGTCCAGGAGTCGACCCGCTGGAACGGCCTGCTGCGCACCGCCTTCCTGGTGCCCGGCGCGCTCGGGCTGGCCTCGGCCTCGCTGCTGTTCTACGCCCTGTACTCGCCGCAGGTCAGCCCGCTCGGCTTCCTCGGCATCGACTCGTTCCTCGGCACGCCCTCGGCCGCGCTCTGGTCGACGGTCGCGCTGATCGTGTGGCGGTTCGCCGGCTTCTACATGCTGCTGGTCCTCGTCGGGCTGCAGGGCATCTCCGGCGACGTGTACGAGGCGGCCCGGCTCGACGGCGCCGGCCGGTGGCAGGTCTTCCGGTACGTGACCCTGCCGCTGCTGCGCCCGTCGCTGGCGCTGTGCACCATCCTCTGCGTCACCGGCTCGATGCTGGCCTTCGACCAGTTCTACATCCTGACCAAGGGCGGCCCCGACAACAGCACCGTCACCATCGTGCAGCTGGTCTACAACATGGCCTTCGGCGGGCAGAACGACCTCGGGCGCGCCGCCGCGCTGTCCATCCTGGTGCTGATCGCGCTGCTGGTCGTCAACGCGCTGCAGTTCCGCAACCTGCGCGGCCGGGAGGGCTGAGAAGTGTCACGCAACCTGCTGCTGCGCACGCCGCAACACGTGCTCACCGGCGCTCTGGCGATCATCTTCCTGTTCCCGCTCGCCTGGGCGTCGGTCGCCTCGGTAAGCCCGCAGGCCGGCACCGCGCAGACCGACGGATGGGGCCTGGGCAACTACCAGACCCTCGCCGACTACCAGGCCGGCATCGGCCAGTACCTGTTCAACTCGGCGCTCGTGTCGACCCTGACCGTGCTGTTCACCCTGACGGTGTCGGTACTCGGCGGGTACGCGTTCGCGATGTTCCGATTCCCGGGCCGCAACGTCCTGTTCCTGCTGACCCTCGCCATCCTGATGGTCCCCTACGCCACCCTGCTGATCCCGCTCTACGTGCTGCTCAACGAGCTCGGGCTGCAGAACTCGCTGGTCGGGCTGGCGCTCGTGCTCGCCATGTTCCAGCTGCCGTTCGGGACCCTGATGATGCGCGTCTCCTTCGAGGCGGTCCCCACCGAGCTGCGCGAGGCCGCCCTCATCGACGGCTGCGGCTCGGTCCGCGCGCTGCGGCTCGTCCTGCTGCCGGCCGTCAAACCCGGGCTGATCACGGTGGGCCTGTTCGCGTTCCTCGCCGCCTGGAACGACTTCATCACGCCGCTGGTGCTGATCAGCGACTCCGACAAGGTTCCGCTCCCGCTCGCCGTCGCCAACCTGCGCGGGCAGGTCATGGGCATCGTCGACTACGGCGCGACGGAGGCCGGCGTGGTCGTGCTGGCGCTGCCCTGCGTGCTGCTCTTCCTCGCACTCCAGCGGCACTACGTCCGCGGGTTCATGTCCGGCGCACTCAAAGGGTGATCCACAAGTGACGATCGACGAAATTCAGCCCATCGCCACCGGCGGCTGGACTCAGCGCGGTGGCACACCCGCCGCGCCGAGCCGTGGCCTGCTGCGCCCGCTCGGCCTGCGCGAGGTCACCCTGCGCACCGGCTTCTGGCAGCGCCGGCAGGACGTCAACGGGTCCGCCTCGCTGGCGCACATCGAGCACTGGCTGGAACGCGCCGGCTGGCTCGGCAACTTCGACGCCGCCGTGCAGGGTCGCCTGCCCGGCGCCCGGCGCGGCCGCGAGTTCGCCGACACCGAGGTCTACAAGCTGCTGGAGGCGATGGCCTGGGAGTTCGGCCGCACCGGCGACCTCGAACTCGACGCCCGCTACCGGGCCATCGTGCGCCGGGTCGCCGCCGCGCAGGAACCCGACGGCTACCTGAACACCAACTTCGGCCGGCCCGGCCAGCGGCCCCGCTACAGCGACCTGGAGTGGGGCCACGAGCTCTACTCCTTCGGCCACCTCATCCAGGCGGGCGTGGCCCGGGCCCGGACCAGCGGCGGCGACGAGCTCGTCGACGTGGCGGTGCGCGCCGCCGACCACGTCTGCGACGTCTTCGGCCCGGACGGCATCGCGAGCGTCTGCGGCCACCCGGAGATCGAGCCGGCCCTGGTGGAGCTCTACCGGGTCACGGGCGACCGCCGCTACCTGGAGCAGGCCGAGCTCTTCATCGACCGGCGCGGCCGCCGGGTCCTGGCCGACATCGAGTTCGGCCGCTCCTACTTCCAGGACGACGTGCCCGTACGCGCGGCGGACGTGCTACGGGGGCACGCGGTCCGGGCCACCTACCTGGCGGCGGGAGCGGTCGACGTCGCCGTGGAGACCGGCGACACCGAGCTGCTGGACGCCGTCGCCCGGCAGTGGCGGGCCACGGTCGCGCGCCGCACCTACCTCACCGGCGGGATCGGGTCCCGCCACCAGGACGAGGCGTTCGGCGACGACTTCGTGCTGCCGCCCGACCGCGCCTACTCGGAGACCTGCGCCGGCGTCGGCTCGGTGATGCTGGCCTGGCGGCTGCTGCTGGCGCAGGGCGACCCCCGCTACGCCGACCTCATCGAGCGGATCCTGTTCAACGTCGTCGCCACCTCACCGTCGGACGACGGCACCCGGTTCTTCTACACCAACACCCTGCACCAGCGCGTCCTGGGCACCGAACCGGCCGCCGACACCCAGGTACCCCGGGCGTCGTCGACGATGCGCGCGCCCTGGTTCGAGGTGTCCTGCTGCCCCACCAACCTGGCCCGGACCTTCGCCGGCCTCGCCGCCTACGTCGCCACCAGCGACGACGACGGCGTGCAGCTGCACCAGTACACGGCGGCCCGGGTGCACACGACGCTGCCCGGCGGCCGGGAGATCGGCCTTGAGCTGGAGACCGCGTACCCCGCGGACGGCCGGATCACCGTCCGGGTCACCGAATCGCCGGACACCCCGTGGACGCTCACCCTGCGCGTGCCGCACTGGGCCGCCGGCGCGACCCTCGACGGCGCCGCCGTCCCCACCGGTCAGGTGCGGGTCCACCGCCGCTTCTCCCCCGGCGAGACCGTCGTGCTCGACCTGCCGGTCCGGCCGCGGCTCACCGCGCCCGACCCCCGCATCGATTCGGTACGCGGATGCGCCGCCGTCGAACGCGGCCCCGTCGTGTACTGCCTGGAGTCGATCGACCTGCCGCCGCACGTGCCGCTCGAGTCGGTACTGCTCGACCCGTCGACCACACCCGAGGACCGCGACGGCGCGGTCGTGATCGCGGCCCGCATCGCACCCCCGCCCGACGGCGAATGGCCGTACGGCCCGGCCGCGCCGGAGCCGGACGCGGAACCGCTGCAGGTCGCCCTCCGGCCCTACCACGACTGGGCCGGCCGCGGCCCGTCGACCATGCGCGTTTGGCTGCCCCGGCTATAAATACCGGATGACCGGCCTTCCCCGCAGCACCCCCGCCGAGCAGGGCGTCGATGCCGCCGGCATCGACGCGTTCGTGGCGGCGCTGGGACGGGCGCCGGACATCGAGCCGCACAGCCTGATGGTCCTGCGGCACGGTCACGTGGTCGCCGAGCGCTGGTGGCATCCGTACGGGCCCGGCACGCCGCACCTGCTCTACTCGCTGAGCAAGGCCTTCGCGTCGACCGCCCTCGGCTTCGCGGTGGCCGAGGGCCTGGTCGACCTGGACGCCACCGTGCTGTCGTACCTCCCCGAGCACGACGCCCGGATCACCGACCCCCGCTCCCGGTCCCTCCTGGTACGCCACGTCGCCTCGATGACCAGCGGCCACGCCGCCGAGACCATCGACGAGGCGTTCCCGGCCGGCGACGGCGACCTCACGCTCGGCCTGCTCCTGCTGCCGCCGGAGCGGGACCCGGGCACGTTCTTCGCCTACAACCAGCCGTGCACCAACGCCCTGTCGGCGATCATCGAACGGGCCGCCGGCGCGCCGCTGACCGAGTTCCTGCGCACCCGGCTCTTCGAACCGCTCGGCATCGAACGGTACGGCTGGTCGCTCGACCCGGTCGGCCGCGAGCAGGGCTTCTCCGGGCTGCACCTGACGACCGAGTCCGTCGCCAAGGTCGGCCAGCTCTACCTGGACGGCGGCAGCTGGCAGGGCAAGCAGCTGCTGCCGGCCGAGTGGGTCGCCGAGGCCACCCGCGCACACGTCGACGCGGACCGCGACAGCTCCGACTGGGGCCGGGGCTACGGCTTCCAGTTCTGGCGCAGCCGGCACGGCTACCGCGGCGACGGCGCATACGGGCAGTTCATGCTCGTCCTGCCGGAGGCCGACGCGGTCGTGGCGATCACCTCGCAGAGCCCGGACCTGCAGGGCCTCCTCGACCGGGTCTGGACGCACCTGCTGCCCGCCCTGACCGCCGGATCCGGCCCGAGCGGGCCGTGGCCGGCGGAGTACCCGGAGCTGGCCCGCCCGGCCGGCGACGGCGGCCCGCTCGCCGAGGCGACCTACCGACCGGGCCCGGCCAACGAGGTGGGCTCGCTGCTGTCCGTCCAGGTCCGGCCCGGCGAGCTGGTGCTCGACGAGGGCTGGGAGCTGACCGCCGGCCTCGGTGGGCCGGACCGCTGGACCGTCACCGGCCCGCTGGCCACCGCGTACGCCTGGTCCGGCGACCGCCTGCTGATCGACGTGGTCTTCGTCGAGACCCCGCACCGGCTGCACCTGAGCTTGGACCCGGCAACCGCGACGTTCGCCGCGTCCTGGCAGACGCCACCCATGGCCCCGGTCCCCCTCGCCGCCCTCCGGATGCCGCGCTGACGCCCGGTTACCCGATGACCGGCCGACCCATCAGGACGCCGTAGTTCGCGAACCCATGCCGGCCGTAGAATCGGACCGCGCCGGAGTTCTGGTGATGGATGCCCGCGGACAGGTAGGTGATCCCGTGCTCCGCCGCCCACTTCACGGCGGCGTCGATCAGCGCGGTCCCGACGCCGCGGTCCCGTGCGCTGTCGAGCACCACGGTGTGGATCTGCGCCGACGGCGCGTCCGGGCGCAGAATCTGGTGATCCGGCGGATCCGGGTTACGCAGGACCTCGACCATCCCGACGGTGCGGCCGGCGAGCTCCGCGACCAGAACGGCGTGCCGCTCCGGCCCGTCTGCCAGCATCGCGGTGAAGTGGCGCAGGACGGCGTCCCGCGCCGGCACGCGATACGTCCCCCGGTCGAATGCGAGATGCGCCTCGGCGTTCGCGACACGCAGCCGGACGAGAGCCTCGACGTCGGCCACGGCCGCCGGTCGTACCGTTATCGCTTCCCGGTCCATCCCGCGAACCTACCGGGATCATGACCCGGCGATCATCTCCGTCCGCCGAACGCCCAGCGGTGTACCTCCACATCGGCGTACCGGTCCTGGGTCAGGACCGAGCGTGCCTTGTCCGGGTCCGGCGCCAGGATCAGCACCGCCGTGCCCAGCCAGGCCGCGCCGTCGTCGGACAGCAGCGGCCCGTACGCGATCAGCTCGTCGCGGCCGGGTGGCACGGCGAGGTCGGCGGCCTGACCCGCGCCGAGGCCGAGCACCAGGTACCGGTCGCCGCCCGTCCGGCCGCCCGGGAAGTCCCACATGGTGCGCCCCAGCAGGTTGCGCCACCGGCGCAGCAGCACGTCCCGGTACACGCCGGCCTGGTAGTTGGGCTCGTCGAAGGCGAACGCGCGGGCCGCGGCGGGACCGGGCAGGTCGACGATGTGCAGACTGCCGGTCGGCGGTCCGTCGTCGGTGACGAACGTCGGGCCGCGGGCGATCAAATCCTTCTCATATCGGTCCATGTAGGACCAGTGGTCCTCCACCAGGTCTCGGCGCAGCGCCCCGGAGCCGGGCCGGTCGCGGTGGTAGCACAGGAATTCCACGCCGGAAGTCTCCCACCTCAGCGCTGAAAGCGGGCGTTGAACAGCGGCCGGCTGACCCAGTCGGCCAGCCAGGTCGGGTCCAGCTCGTTGAAGGCTTCCGGACGCGCCGGATCGCAGGCCGGCCAGTACGCGGTCAGCCAGCGCTGCTCCGCACCGTACAGCCGGTCCCAGCGCGGCCGGACCAGCGCGGTCACGGCCCGCTGCCGGGTCTCGCTGCCGGCCGCGTGGCGGCCGAGATAGCAGACGGCCGAGAGGGTCTTCGACAGGCTGGACAGGGCGTGTTCCTGCATGTCGAGCAGCGGATGCGGGGAGCTGAGTTCCAGGAGGCGCCGGAGCTCCGCCAGCACCGCGGCCCGCGCCCGGTCGTCGCCGGCGCTGGCCAGCACCAGCAGCGCGCCGCCCCGGACCTCGTCGTCGGGATCGGCGAGGGCGCGCGCGTACACGTCGGTGGCCGCGACGCCCGCCCGCTTGGCGAGCGCGATGAGCGCGCAGCGGCGCACGCCCGCCGACATACCGGGCCGCAGGGCGATGTCGCCGAGAACGGCGGACCCGTCCGGCCCGTCGGCCTCGCCGAGCGCGGCGACCAGGTCGCTGAAGCGGTCCTCCTTCGAGGTCGCCGCGAGCGCGGCCAGCAGGGCGCGCTCGCCGGCCGGGCCTGCGGCGACGGCGCTGGTGAGCGCCGCCTGGAAGGCGTCGTCGGCGGCGGCGTCCAGGTCCAACGTGCTGCTCCTCCGGCATGATGGTGCGGTGACCTATCCACCACCGCTGTATCACGGGGACGAGGGCGAGATCAGCGCCCGCTACCGGCCGGACGCCACCGCGCCGGAGCTGGTCTACCCGAACGGTACCCGCGTGCACTACCTGTCCACCGGCGCGTCGACCGGCGGGCTGTTCGGCCTGTACCGGTGGGAGTGCGGGCCGGGCGTGACCGGGCCGGACCCGCACTTCCACCGGTCCATAACGGAGTCGTTCTACATCCTGTCCGGCACCATGCGGATCTACGACGGCCGCCGCTGGATCGACGCCGAGCCCGGGGACTACGTGCACGTCCCGGCCGGCGGGATACACGGGTTCAAGAACGAGTCCGGGCGGCCGGCCTCGATGCTGCTGCACTTCTCGCCGGGCGCGCCGCGCGAGGGGTACTTCGAGGGGCTGGTCGGGGTCGCGCTGCTGAGCGAGGAGGAACGCGCCGCGTTCTACGCCGAGCACGACAACAACTGGCTAGCCTGAGACGTCGTCGCGGCGTACCGCGGCGCGGACGGCCTCGGGCGAGCGGGCGATGGACGCGGTGTCGTCCGCGGTGATGATCGGGCGCTGGATGAGGACCGGGTGCGCGGCGAGGGCGGCGACCCACCGGTCGCGGTCCGCGGCCGCGCGGGGCCAGGTGGCGAGGCCGAGCTGCTCGGCGACCGGTTCGCCCAGCCGCACGATGTGCCAGGGTTCCAGTTCGAGGTGCGCCAGGACGTCGTTGAGCTCCTCGACCGTCGGCGGCTGCTCCAGGTAGTACCGGACGGTGTAGTCGGCCTGCTCGGCGTCGAGGATCGTCAGGGCGCTCTGGCACTTCGAGCACTCGGGGTTGATCCAGATCTCCATCGGTCCTCCGTTGACGCGCCGGCGGTCTCAGCCGCCGACTCTTCCAGAAGAGTCCGCCGGTCGGCGTGCAGGGCGGCGTCGACCGCGCGCAGCAGGCCGTCGCCGGTGAACGGCTTCTCGATGAAGGCGATGTCCGGGTCGAGGACGTTGTGGCTGCCGAGCAGGCCGTCGCTGTAGCCGGACATGAAGAGGACGGGCAGGCCGGGGTGGCGTTGCCCGAGGAGTTCGACCAGCCGCGGCCCGGACATCTCGGGCATGATGACGTCGGTCAGGACCATGTCGCAGCCCTCCTGGCCGTCCAGGGTGAGCGCCTCGGGGCCGCTGACCGCCAGCTGGACCTGGTATCCGCCCTCGGTGAGGATGCGGGCGACGATGCGTCCCAGCGCGGGTTCGTCCTCGACGACCAGGACGGTCTCGCCCCGTCCGCGGGGTACGGCCCCGCTCGGCGCGGGTGCCGCGGCGCCGGCGGCGGGCTCGGTGACCAGCGGGAGGTAGACCCGGAACGTGGTGCCGACGCCCTCCTCCGAGTACACGTTGACGCCGCCGCCCGCCTCGGTGACCACGCCGTACACGGTGGCCAGGCCGAGGCCGGTTCCCCGGCCGTGCGGTTTCGTGGTGTAGAACGGCTCGAAGATGTGCCGGGCGACCTCGGGGGCCATGCCCTCGCCGGTGTCGCAGACCAGGAGCCGCGCGTACGTTCCCGCGCCGAGCGGGGGCTGCGTGTGTATCTGGTGCTCGTCCAGCGTGGCGCGGCCGGCCTCGATCACCAGGGTGCCGCCGTCGGGCATCGCGTCGCGGGCGTTGAGGCTGAGGTTCAGCAGGATCTGCTGGATCTGGCCGCCGTCGGCGTGGATGGTGAGCGGCGCCGGCGAACGCTTGGTGATCAGCTGGATGTGTTCGCCGATGGTGCGGCGCAGCATGGCCTCCACCTCGTCGATGGAGGCGTTGAGGTCCAGGTCGTGCGGCTGGATGGTGTCGCCGCGGGTGAAGACGAGCAGCTGGTGGGTCAGGCTGATGGCCCGGTCGGCGGCCCGCCGCACGTTCTCCAGGTCGGCCTGCACGGCGGGGTTGCCGGCACTCTGCTCGGCGGCGAACGCGGTGTAGTTGACGATGATGGCGAGGATGTTGTTGAAGTCGTGTGCGACGCCGCCGGCGAGCTTGCCGAGGCTCTCCATGCGCTGCGCCTGGTGTGTCCGCTCCTCGATCAGCCGCCGGCGCTCCGCCGCGGCCTTCGCGGACCTGATGTCGCGGCCGACGAACGCGAAACCGATGATGGTGCCGTAGCTGTCCGTGACCGGTGTGGCGCTGACGGAGACGTCCAGGGGCGTGCCGTCCTTGTGCACCCGCCTGGCGTCGTAGCGCAACCGTTCGCCCCTGGCCAGCCGGTCCAGAATGTCGCGCTGATCGCGTTGGTGGGCGGCGTCGGCGATTATCGAGAACGGGCGGCCCAGCGCCTCTGCCGCGGTGTACCCGAAGAGGCGCTCGGCGCCGCCGTTCCAGGCGGTGAGCGTCCCGTTCAGGGTGGTGCCCATGATCGCTTCCTCGCTGTGCTCGACGACGGCGGCGAGGGTGGCGCGGTGACGATCCGCCACGTCCTGCGCGGCGCGTTCGCGGGCGCCGGCCGCGTCGAGCAGGTACTGGCCGCCCGGATCGGGTCGCCGGGCCCAGCAGTAGAGGCCGGCGATCGCCGCGATGGCGATCGCGATCGCCGCGAACGCCACCATGATGACCGTATTGCCGAGCACGTAGATCTGGACCGGCACACTCTTCTCTTCGGGCCGGGAGACCAGAGGCTTAGCTACTGCTCGCCGCGCGGCTCCAGGGCGGGCGGCACGGCTCCCGGCGCGTTCGCCGGGCTGAAGCGGCCCGGCTCCCCGCTCTGCTCGGCCCGGATGACGTGCATGACCGCGTTGATCAGGGCCAGGTGGGTGAACGCCTGCGGGAAGTTGCCCAGGTGCCGCCCGCTGTTCGTGTCGATCTCCTCGGCGTAGAGCTCCAGCGGGCTCGCGTACGCGAGCAGGCGCTCGCAGAGCTTGCGGGCCTGGTCCACCTCGCCGATCTCGACCAGGGCGGAGACCAGCCAGAACGAACAGATCGTGAACGTGCCCTCCGCGCCGGTGAGCCCGTCGTCGGTCTCCTCGACCCGGTAGCGCAGTACCAGCCCGTCCACGGTCAGCTCGTCCGCGATCGCGTGCACGGTGGCCCGGATCCGGGCGTCGTCGGCGGGCAGGAACCGCATGAGCGGAAGCAGCAGCAGGGAGGCGTCCAGGACGGTCGAGCCGTACCGCTGTACGAAGACGCCGCGGTCGTCGACCCCGGCGGCGCACACCTCGGCGTGGATCTGGTCGGCCAGGGCCTGCCACTTCTCCGCGTACTCGGGCTCGTCGTACAGGCGGGCGAGGCGGGCGCCGCGGTCGAGCGCGACCCAGCACATCACCTTGCTGGAGACGAAGTGCCGCGGCTCGCCGCGGACCTCCCAGATGCCGCGGTCGGGCTCCTCCCAGTGCTCGGCGGCCTGCTCGACCTGGCATTTGAGCACCGGCCACAGCGATTCGGGCAGCTGCTCGCGGGACCGGGCGTGCAGGTACACCGAGTCCAGCACGGCGCCCCAGACATCGTGCTGCTTCTGCTGGTACGCCGCGTTGCCGATCCGGACCGGGAAGGCGCCCTCGTACCCGGACAGGTGCGGCAGCGTCTCCTCCTCGATCTCCCGCTCGCCGCCGACCCGGTACATGACCTGCAGCTCGTGGCCGTCGCGGCAGGCGTCGTGGATGAAGTAGAAGAAGTCGTTGGCCTCCCGGTCGAAGCCCAGCGTGTACAGCCCCCACAGGGCGAACGTCGAGTCGCGCACCCACGCGTACCGGTAGTCCCAGTTACGTTCGCCGCCCGGGGTCTCCGGCAGTCCCATGGTGGCGGCGGCCAGCAGCGCTCCGGTCGGCGCGTACGTGAGGCCCTTGAGGGTCAGGGCGCTGCGCTGCAGGTAGCTGCGCCACGGGTGGTCGGGGAAGTCGCCGAGGGTGATCCACTGCCGCCAGTACTCGGAGGTGCGCCCCATCCGATCGAGCGCGTCGTCCAGGGTGAGCGGCGGCGGCAGCGCGGACCAGCCGAGCGCCACGAAACGGGTCTCGCCCTCGACCATCCGGGTCCGCGCGTTCAGGCCGCGCCCCTCGATGCCGGGCCGCAGGTCCGTGGTGAGGCGCAGGGTGACCTCGCCGTCCGGGCACTCCGCGACGACGTGCCCGTATCCGGGTCCCTCGTAACGCCAGGCCGGCTCCCGCCGGCCGTAGTCGAACACCGGCTCGCAGGTCATCGACAGGTCCACCGTCCCGCTCACGCAGCGCACCGTACGCAGCAGGCAGTGCTCCGCGTCGAAGTCCGTCGGCGAACGGCGATGGGTCCGGGAGCGTTCGGTGAGGTTGTGCCACGGCCCCATGCACAGCGCGTCCCGCACGATCAGCCACCCGGTCCGGGTCTGCCAGGTCGTCTCCAGCATCAGGCTGCCCGGCAGGTACCGCCGGGCGGCGGGCACCATCTCGTCGTACGGGCCGAGGCGGAACGCGCCCGCGCCGCGGTCCAGCATCGTGGTGAACACGCTCGGCGAATCCGGCCGGGGCAGGCACATCCACTCGACGGCGCCGTTCGGCGCCACCAGGCAGGTGACCTCGCAGTCGGACAGGAACGCGTAGTCGGCGATCGGCGGGAACGAGCTGCGCCTGTCCATACCTGCGATCGTCACCCGCCGGCGGCTACCGGCGGTGCCGGTACGCGAGACGAGAGATGAATTCCCGCCGGATTGGGCATGACAGCGGGGGTGTCCGCTCCCCTGCGTCTCGACCTGCAGCCGTATCGAGTGCATGTGCCCGACTCCGACCTGGCCGAGCTGCGCGCCCGGCTGGCCTCCACCCGCTGGCCCGAGCCGGCGCCCGCCCCCGGATGGGCGCAGGGCGTTCCGCTGGAGGTGGTGCGGGACCTGTGCCGCCACTGGGCCGCGGGCTACGACTGGCGGGCCGCGGAGGCGCGGCTCAACGCGGTGCCGCAGTACCTCGTCACCCTCAACGGTCTGCGGATTCACGTCCTGCACGCCCGGTCCGCGCACCCGGGTGCGCTGCCGCTGGTGCTCACGCACGGCTGGCCCGGCTCGGTGCTCGAGCTGGTCGGCCTGGTCGGTCCGCTGACCGATCCGGTACGCCACGGCGGGGCGCCAGGTGACGCCTTCGACGTGGTGATCCCCGCCCTGCCCGGGTACGGCTTCAGCGCCAAACCGGCAGGCAGCGGCTGGGGCGTCGAACGGATCGCCGACGCGTGGGCGGCTCTGATGGCCGGCCTGGGCTACTCCCGGTACGGCGCCGCCGGCACCGACTGGGGTACCAGCGTCTCCAGCGCCCTCGCGGCCCGGCACCCCGGGCAGGTGGCCGGCGTACACCTGGTTCCGCCGCTGGCCGGACCGGCCGGGGACGACGAGCTCACCGACCCGGAGCGCCGGGCCCTGTCCGAACTGCGGAAACGCGGCCGGCACGGTTCGGCGTACGGCGAGATCCACCGCACCGCGCCGCAGACCATCGGCTACGCCCTGGTGGACTCCCCCGCCGGCCTCTGCGCCTGGATGGGCGAGAAGCTGCTCACCTGGGCCGGCCCGCCCGGCCTCTCCCGGGACCAGATCCTGGACCAGGTGAGCCTGTACTGGCTGACCGGCACCGCGGCCTCGTCGGCCCGCCTGTACGCGGAGAGCATCGAGCGCGTCTCGGCGTGGATCAGCGGCGCGGACGCCGAGCCGGTCCACGTGCCCGCGGGCGCGTCGATCTTCCCGGCCGAGGTGCCGAGGCCGTCCCGGCGCTGGGCCGAGCGCCGGTACCCGGACATCCGGTACTGGGCCGAGCACGGGCGCGGCGGCCACTTCCCGGCCCTGGAGGTTCCCGACCTGCTGGTGGGCGACCTGCGGGCCTTCTTCCGGCGGGTACGGTGACCGCCGTCAGCCGGCCGCCGGCGGGTACCACCAGGAGAAGCCGGGCGGGTCGGGCAGGACCGTCAGGGTCAGCGCGCGGGTGCTGCTCTGCCCGAGCAGGTCGGTGAACCGTACCGTGAAAGCGTGGCTGCCGGCCGCGCCGGGCGTGCCGCTGATCAGCCCGGCCGCGGTCAGGTTCAGCCCGGCCGGAAGCTGACCCCCGATGATCGACCAGGTGCCGGGACGCTGGTCCGCGACGGTCAACTGGGCGCTGTAGGCGACGGCCTCGGTGCCGTCCGGAAGGCCGGCCGCGGCGATCACGGGCGGGTCGGTGCCGACCGTCAGGGTCACGGAGCGGGTGCCGGTCTGCCCGAATCCATCGGTGAACCGCAGCGAGAGGGCCGCGGTGACACCCACGGTGGGCACGCCGCTGATCACCCCCGCGGGGTCCAGCGTCAGCCCGGCGGGCAGGGCACCCTCGATCGACCACGTCCCGGTTCGCTGGTCGGCGATGGCCAGCTCGGCGCGGTAGTACTCGCCCAGCATCGCGGACGGAAGCGCGGCGGTGACGATCTCCGGGAGGTCCGCCCGTACCGTCAGGGTCAGCGCCTGGTCGGCGCGCTGCCCGACCAGGTCCGTGAACCGGACCGTGAGCACGCGCGGGCCCGCAGCGGTCGGCGTACCGGTGAGCAGCCCGTCCGCCGACAGGTGCAGCCCGTCGGGAAGGCCGCCGGCGGCGAGCTGCCAGCTGCCGGGCCGGGCGGTCCGCAGGGTGAGCTGCGCCGAGTACGGCTCGCCGACCACCGCGGTCGGGATCGACCGGGTGGCGATCACCGGCGGGTTCGGCCGTACCGTCAGGCTCAGCACCTGCTTGACCTGCTGCGGGACGTAGTCGGTGAACCGGACGGTGAACCGCCGCGTGCCCGCCGCGCCGGCGACGCCGGAGAGGTGCCCGCCGGCCGACAGGCGCAGCCCGCCGGGAAGGCTGCCGCTGGCGAGCTGCCAGCGGCCGGTCCGGCCGCTCAGCAACTTGAGCTGCGCCGAGTACTGCTCGCCGGCGAGCGCGGCCGGCAGCGACCGGGTGGCGATCTTCGAGGGTGGTTGCGGGGCCGGTACGAACAACAGCCGGTTCGGTGATCCGGACCGGCGGGTGACCTTGCCGGTCGTGGCCCGCTTGACCAGCGCCGACCGGACCTCGGCCGGCCGGTACGCCGGATGCCCGGCCAGGATCAGCGCGGCCGCGCCCGCCACGTGGGGTGACGCCATCGAGGTGCCGTCGAGGGTCGCGGTCGCCGTGTCGCTGCGGTAGTACGCGGACTTGACGCCGACCCCCGGCGCGAAGATGTCGACGATCGAACCGTAGTTGGAGAACGACGCCCGGCGGTCCCGCCGGTCCGTCGCGGCGACCGTGATGGCGGCGGCCACGCCGGCCGGGCTCCCGTAGTAGGCGTTGGCGTTCTCGTTGCCCGCGGCGACGACGTAGGTGATCCCGCTGGCGATGGAGTCCTCCACCGCCTGGTCGACCGCCGCGCTGTAGTCGCCGCCGAGACTCATGTTCGCCACCGCCGGGCGGATCGCGTTCGCGGTCACCCAGTTGACGCCGTCGACGACGTCGCTGTTGTAGCCGCTGCCCTTGCAGTCGAGCACCCGGACGGCCACCAGGCGCACGCTCTTCGCGACGCCGTACTTGCGCCCGCCGAGCGATCCGGCGACGTGGGTGCCGTGGCCGTTGCAGTCGCGGGCCGAGGAGTCGCCGTCGACGAAGTCGTAGCCGAAGCTCGCCCGCCCGCCGAACTCCTTGTGCGAGATCCGGATCCCGGTGTCGATCACGTACGCGTGCACGCCCGCGGCGGAGCTCGACGGGGTGAACGTCCCCGACAGGCTTCGCGACCGCCCGTCGACCCGGTCGAGCGACCACGGCGCCGAGCGCTGCGTGCCCGAGACCCTGACCTTCCGGTCCTGCTCGACGACCGCGACCGCCGGGTCGGCGGCGAGACGCCGGGCCTCGGTGACCGACAGCGAGGCGGTGAAGCCCGGCACCCCGCTGCCGAACACCCGGTCGATGCGGTCACCGACCAGCGACCTCGCCGTCGCGCCGACGGCCTGCGCCGTGGCGCGGTCCTGGCGCAGCAGGACGATGAAGCGGCCGGGCACCGCCGAGGCCGCCCCGAGACCGTGCACGAATCCCTCGGCCGGCGGCTCGGCCACCCGCGCCGACCGCGGGGCAGGCGTGGCCGCGAGCGCGGGGACGCCGACCCCCGCCGCGGCGACCACCGTCAGCCCGACGACGAGCCGCCGGCCGTGCCTGCTGATGCGGTCACCGAGGAACATCAACAACGCATCCCCTGCCTGGTCGACGGACGGCCGCCAGCCGGCGCCGTCCGCCCTTACGGTCGTCACCCGCGACCGGAGGCGAAGCGTTGATGATGTCTTCTTCGTCACACGGCGGCGGTTCCGCCCAGCTGCCAGGTGCCGAGACGCTCGTACGTGGGCGCCGGCCCGAGCCGGCTGCGGACCAGGACCATGGTCTCGACGGGCCAGACCGGCCCCCGGTACGCGGCCAGGTCGGCACGGTCCGCCTCCACCGCCGCGGCGTCGAGGCGATCACCGGGGCGGGCAACGGTCAGGTGCGGCTTGAACCGCCGGTCGTCGTGCGGCAGCCGATCATGCCGGAGCTCCCGGCGCACCCGCCGCGACAGCGACGTCAGCGCCTCCCGGTCGCCGTCGACCCCCACCCACAGCACGGTGAACCGGCCGCGCCCGAACCGGCCCCCACCGGCCAGCCGCAGCCGCGGCGCGCCGGACCCGGCGGCACGCCAGCCGTCGGCGGCCCGCTGGAGGGCGCCGGGCACCTTCCCGGCGCGCTCGTCGTCGACCTCGCCCAGGAACGCCAGCGTGAGGTGCCAGGTCTCCCGCCGCGCCATCCGGGTGTTGACGCCGCCGCCCGCGGCCACGCTCACCCGCAGCCGCTCCAGCTGCCGCGCCAGGTCGTCGCACGCCTCGACCGGCGGATACGCGGCAACGAACAACCTCATGGGCCGACCCTATTGACCGCTGCGGCACCGCAGGACCGGATCGGGCCCGACGGCGTCAGGTCTGTGCCGGAGGGTGCCAGTCGGCGTAGCGGGCCATGGAGCGCAACGCCATCCGTGGCGGCGTCAGACGCATCACGGTGTTGCGGGCGGCCACCGCGATCGGGTTCTCGAGTTGCTGGCCGAAGCGGCCCATCATCCGCGACGCCTTCGCCACCTGTTGGCTGCGGGGGCGGCGCTGGGCGTCGTAGGCGGCGAGCCCGTCCGGCCGGCCGGCGACGGCGGCCAGTACGACGGCGTCCTCCAGGGCCTGGTTGGCGCCCTGGCCGAGGTTCGGCGTCATCGCGTGCGCGGCGTCGCCCAGGAGCGCGACGCGACCGAGGACGTACGTCGGCAGCGGCTCGTCGAGGCACGCCAGGTCGTCGCCCAGCACGGTGCCGGTGGCCGCGACGAGGGCGGGGATCGGCTCGTGCCAGCCGCCGAACCTGGCCTGCACCTGGGCCTTCTCGTCCCCGGCCGGCCCACCGGGTGCGGCGTTCACGGCGCCGAACCAGTAGACGCGGCCGTCCACCAGCGGCACGATGCCGAACTCGGCGCCCCGGTCCCAGGTGAACGCGACGGCGAGGTCGCCGTCCCAGGGCGGCGTCACCCCGCGCCAGGCCCGCACGCCGACGTGCACGGGTGCGGCGGCGGCCGGCCACATCAGCCGGCGCACCGTGCTGTGGATGCCGTCCGCGCCGACCACGAGGTCGGCGGCGATCCGGGCCGGTCCGGCCGGGCCTTCGTAGTCGACCAGGCCGTCCGCGGTGACGGCGGTGACCTGCGCGCCGGTCACCACCGTTGCTTCCGGCAGCGCGCCGAGCAGGATCTCGTGCAGGGTGGCGCGGTGGATGCCGATCGCGGACGTCTTGAGCAACCGTTCCAGGTCGCCGGCCGCGATGCGGGCCAGCCACCGGCCGTCCGGCCGGCGGGTGCCGGCGGACGCGTCGGCGCGGCCCCGCATCCGTACGGCCTCGCCGAGGCCGAGGGCGTCGAGGCAGCGCAGGCCGTTCGCCTGCAGCACCAGGCCCGCGCCGACCGGCCGGAAGGCGGCCACCCGTTCGAGCACCGTCACGTCCCAGCCCGCGCGGCGCAGGCCGATCGCGGCGCTCAGCCCGCCGATGCCGGCCCCGACCACCACTGCCGTCCGCGCCATCCCCGCTCCTTCCACAGAAGTAGAAGATCATCCTTCCGTACCCGCCCGGCCTCGACCGGGCCGGCCCTGCGGGCGGACCGGCTACCTGCCCGCGTCCCGACACCCGATCGGGCGACGGCCGGTATCACCCGACCGGGGACTCTCCGCACCCGAATCCAGGAGTCGGCCGTCCGGACCCGCCGGTTGCGCCAAGATCAAGGGCGTGAGCTGCGGAAACACCGACTGCTGAAGGAAGTAACCTGATGCGAACCTCCACTGTGACCTTTCGGCTCGCCTGCGCCGCGTCGGCGGCCGCGTGCGCCTTGGCCTTTGCCGTGCCGGCTCAGGCCGCGCCGGGGTACCGGTCGCTGACCGCCGCGCAGCTGAAGAACGTCGTCGGCGCGGTCGCGTTCCCGAGCAGCAGCAAGACGGAGGTGCTGGCCACCGGGCGCTCCGAGGAGCTGGGCGTGGAGAGCATCTGCGGCGCCGCGTTCCCCGCCGGAGGGGCCGGGTACCACCTCCTCGAGAACGCCGACGGCTCGGACCGGGCCGTGATCATCATCAACCAGACCGCGCGGGTGAGTCCGGCGGCGTACGCGAAGGCGGTCCGAACCGGTACCTGCAACGCGGGAGTCAGCCGGATCCGCCCGAAGGGTCTGCCGGCCGGCGCCGTCGCCGTCAACAGCCACGACAGCGGCATTCCGTTCGTCGCCGTGGTTCCGCGCGGCAGGGTCGTCCTCCTCGTCCGGGAGCGCGCCATCTCCGCCATGGTGCGGCAAGCCACCTCGGCCACGGCCGCCTACGACCGCCTCGCCCGTACCTGACGAATTCCTGGCGTAGGTCGGCCGTGTACCGTACCCGGCCATGGAGGGCAGGATCTGGTTTCCAGGTAACCCCTGGCCCGATGGCCACCGGATCGAGACATTCGACTGGACCGGCCGGCTCGACGATCTCGGTCGGCTCTTTTTCGACCTGACGTTACATTCGGCCGCCTACGACGAAGCCGGTGACGAGGACGAGGGACGAGACGACCAGCCGGATTGGGAGGCTCCGATCGTCTGGAACAACTACCCTCGGTGCACGATCTCGTCGGCCTTCTGGGACGACGCCACCGGGCTGCTCGCCGCGACACCCACGCGTCCTTTCCGGCTTGCCGGGCCAGAACCGCAGCGCCTGACGGCCGACCCGCTGCCGGTCGAGGATCTGGACGCCGATCCGGCCTTCCGCGTGTACCTCCTCGGGCATGACTCGGTGGCCGATCACACGCTCACCTTCACCGCCGACGGCACCGGGGGCCACCACATCGACTGGATTGGCCGGATAGCGCTGACCTACGCGGGCGACGAGACGTTCCGCCACGAGTTCCGCGCCGAGATCCGGGGAGCCCGGCTCGCGCGCGTCGCCCCGGCCGAAGGGATGACCGACGACGAGGCGACACTGCGGGTGTCGCACCTCCTGGGCCTGCCGGAACAGCTTGCGGCTCGGCTGCTGACGAACGCCTGAGGCTCACCGCCGCACACCACCCCGGAACGCTGCGACCGGGCCGCCCGCGGGGCCGCGAAAGGCGGCCACGGCGGACGTCCGCCGACCTTCGACAGGAAGGTCTACCGGCAACGCGTACCCGACCGTCAGCGCCGGACGGCGCAGGACGTCACGAACACCCGGAGGCGGATTGTTCGGACCCGGCATCGCTGCGGGAGAGCCGGGGTGGGCGACGAAGCTGCTTTGCGGAAGGGCTCACTTTTCCGTGACCGCGCTGAGCAGCTCCCGCTGGCGGGGCACGGTTGCGGGGGCCGGGTAGAGGTCCTCGTCGAGTGCGTCGACCGCCACCGTCCAGGCATCCAGATCCTCCAGGGACGGCAATGGATCTGGATCACGGCCGTGCAG
The DNA here is from genome assembly GCF_044465445.1 of Actinoplanes sp. NPDC049668. Lineage (NCBI taxonomy): Bacteria > Bacillati > Actinomycetota > Actinomycetes > Micromonosporales > Micromonosporaceae > Actinoplanes > Actinoplanes sp. NPDC049668. Next base: position 156,432 of record NZ_JBITLR010000005.1, on the reverse strand, counting down.
GATCTCGCATATCGCTACGTACGCCTGCAGCGCGCCGGCGATGACGAGCATGCGCCGAATCTGGGCTTCATGGGACAGTCCAGGCTCACCGATGCTGAGATACAGCCGCCTCTCGATCATGGAAATGTCCGGCTTCGTGGCTATCACCGTGCTAGGTAGCCTGGCCGCAGCGCGCTCGATGCGGACGCGGAGCACCAGTGCCGCGAGCGCGGCCTTCTCAGCCCGGCTGCCGGGCCATCCTCGACAGGCGGCTTGAAGGTCCGCCACGTGTACGTCCGGGTACGTCGCCATCTCAGCTCCCGATCCCTTGAACGGCATTGATGATCCTCCGGGTCTGACGCACCCAGAGCTTTGGATCTCCATCGGGCGCACGGCCATGGGCGGCGCCGTTCAGCGCGTGAATGGTCGGCGTGAAGGCGTTGAGGGCGATGGCTTGCAGGCCTGCGCGTCGGGCGTATCTGTTGAGGAGCTCCAACTGATCAAGGGTCTTCTTCGCCCCTCGGAGGTCGGCAATGACCGTGGCTTCGGGTGAGCCAACCCGCCGGCCGAGCAGTTCGATCTGTGCGACGACCTCGGTGTCAACGGCTTGTCGGCACATGGCCAGGGTCATCGAGATGACGGCAGACGGGGTTCCGATGGGCGAGCCCTTCTCGGCGCCGAGTACCCGCTGGAGCTCGTCCAGCCGTTGGATTCCAGGGCTGGCAACGTTTCGCACCCGCACCTGCGGCTGGCCGTCGCCATGCCGGTCCATCTGGATGTGCGTCGGCATGGCCCCCAGACCGCGGAGCTCGCGCCAGAGGCGGTCGTCGTGGGTGAACACGACGACCTGGAAGCGCTCGGCGAGGGTCATCAGGTGCTGAGCCAGGTACCGCACCCGGCCTTTGTCGAACGCGTGGATCGGATCGTCGAGGATGAGGAATCCAAAAGGGCTTCCCGGCTGCGTCGCCCGGGGCAGGTAGGTGGCCAGAGAGAGCGCGTTGCGCTGCCCCGTGCTCAGAACCGCGGAGCTGTTCTTGCCGGTTGGCAGCGCCACGTCGCCGTCGGCGAGGTTCAGCGCCACGCTACGACGCAGCTTCGTACCACCGGTCAGTGCGATGCCAGTCAGCTTGAGGTCCGCGTCGGGGTTGAGGATCGACCACAACTCCATCACCTCGTTTCCGATTGGCGCGAAGATGTCCTCTCGCGCGGTTCGGATCCACCCGTCGACCCTGCGGTCCAATCGATCAGCCACGGCGAGCCGGTCTACGGCTGGCCGTTCCCGGGCATAGATGTCCATCCAAGCCCCGATGTGCACCCGGACGGCTGCCTTCGCGGCGATGACGTCGTCGCGGCGGGCGAGGAGCGCCTCGCGGATATTCGTGTACCAGGCGGCCAGGTCGACGCTCTCCTCGAGTGCCTCGATCAACGACGTCACGGTCGTGATGGTGCTCATGTCGGTGGCTACGCGGACGAGCCGGTCCCACTGTTTGATACGCAATTCGGTGGTCGGGTCATCCATCCGGGCAAGCGTCCGGCGCAGGGAGTCCGTGAGCGCAGCCGGGAAGCATCCGCCCAGATCTCGCAGAGCAGCAGTCACGGCATGATTCGCCGCCCGCAGGTCCCGGGTTGCCGTTCTCAGCCGATCGGCCTCCTCGGTAGCTCGACGCGTCCAATCGTGCCCGACCGCTTGGCAGACCGGGCACACGTCCCGTTCGCGGAGGTGGTCGAGCCGCGCGTCTCCTGGGACAAGCGCCTTCTGGAGCAGGCCGAGGAGGGCGGCCGCACCTGCCGCGTCGGAGCGGGCTGCGGCGTCCAGCCGGTCGAGGGCGTTGATGGCCCGCTCGCGGCGCCTGTCATCCATCGCCCAGACATCGGGGAGTCCGAGCGGCGGTGGTGCCGTCGATGGCAGGGTCGCGGCCAACGCCTGGATGCGAGCGTCGGCCTCCTTGTCGGGAAACGCGCCGCAGTCCCGCATCGTCGCGGCCAGTTCCTGGTGGCCGGCCTTGATTACGCCACTGAGCGCGCTCGCGTGAGCGGCCTCCACCGCGCGCCGGGCCGCAGAACCCTTCTCTCGATCGGTCTTGAGGATGGCCTGCAGCTCTTCAAGCGCGGTCAGTTCCAGCGCATCTTTCAGAAACGCATGCAGGTTGCTCGGATCCTGAATGACCTGAGACATTTCCGGATACAGAAGCACAGGCATGTATCGCCCAAACGCGTCCGTCCAGTCGGCGGGCGGCAAACTGAGGATGCCGTTTGCATCTCGCCATTGGACCTTCTCGTCCCTTCCGCAGACGATCTCGATGTCGCGGCGCCCATTGCTCAACGTGACGACGATGTCGCGGTACGGATAGTGGACATTCTCCGCCAGCACCTGATACGAGCGCTTCGTTCCACCACTGAGGGCGTGCCGGGCGCCATCCGCGATGCTCGTCTTTCCGGTACCATTGCGAGCGCTCACGATCGTGAGACCAGTGGTCGGCTTGAGGGGCAAATCAACGGCCTCCGCCCCAACACCGATGTGGCCACGCACATGCATATTTCTGACGAACCAGGGCCCGTCGGCGGTGGTTACGCTTGTGGCCGAGATCGGGTTCTTCGCCCGAACCAATTCCAGGAGCAGGTCCCGCATACCCGGCTCAAGGCCCGACGCGGCGGCGGCGATATCCGCCCAGGTGAGCAGGACGCGTTGCGGTGCTTGTTCGGCGACCACGGAGATCTCCTTCAGTCGACTGGCCGTGGACAGTCGCCGCGTTTGCCTCGTACCAAACAACGAAATGGAATGGGCCACGATCAGCCCAGCAGCGAGCCGCAAAACATACCCCGCCCGCCGATCGCATACCAAGCGGATTCAGCGGCGAATTGGCCAAACGTCGCGTACTGGTGTTCTAAATACCAGGTCAACGAATCAATGTGAAAAGAAAACACATTGGAAAGGTGTTGCGGGCTGGAACGATATGTGGGCGCCGACTGCACCGTCAGCAATGGCCCTCTCGACTAGGTCGACCGTGACCACCCGCGTCTGGTGGGTGTCGGCACCGAGTCGGCCGCTACCGGGCCGGTATAGCGTGGGCGGCTCGAGCGACTCGCCATCGCGAGCCACGCTCTGCGGGTGCGTTAAGCGGCACGTCTCTAGGCGGCAGCCGAAGGACGCGCAGCTCTGGCAGGTGCTCCGCAACGGGCGAGTGGCGGCAATGAAGGGTTTCACATGCTGGATGTAAACCTGGTGTCAGAGGCGCGGCATAGGCTGCGGGCATGCGGGTAGCTTTCGCCAGCGACGACGAGAACGAGACGACGCGGGCGGTGGTCGAGGCCCTGGCCGGCGACGGGCACGAGGTCGTCCGGCCGGAACCGGGGCAGAGCTGGCCCGATCTCGGGCGGTTCGTCGGGCGGGCCGTCGTCGACGGCCGGGCCGACTACGGCGTGGTGATGTGCTGGACCGGCACCGGGACGGCGATCGCGGCCAACAAGGTGCCCGGCGTGCGGGCGGCGCTGGCCTGGGACCCGTGGATCGCCCGGGGCGCGCGGCTCTGGAACGACGCGAACGTCCTCGCCATGAGCCTCAAGCGGCTCGCGCCGGACGTGGCGGTCGAGGTGCTGCGGGCGTTCCTGGACACCCCGGAGCCGGACCCGGACGAGGCGAAGAACATCGCCGCGATCGAGCGGCCGGCCGGAGGGACCGCTACGGCCGGCGAGCGGTGACGAGCCAGGCGCGGGAGTCGAACCGGACGCCCTCCTCGCTCAGGTTCGCCGCGAGCGTCCGGCGTAGCCGCTCCTCCGCGCGCCCCGCCGCGGCGGGTTCCAGCCGGTCGAGGAGCTCGCTGGTGCAGGTGAAACCGCGGACCCAGTCGAAGGCGGCGGCCACGTCCGGGCCGAAGTAGATCGGTTCCTGTACGTCGGTGTGGGCGACCTCGGCGAACCCCGCGGCCTCGAGGGTCCTCCGCACGGCCGGCGGGTCGGCGAGCGAGAACGGGTCGGGTCCCGAGCCGGGACCGGTCGCGCCGAGGGACCCGCGGACGGCGGCGTCCCACTCGTTGCGCTCGCGGGCCTGCCAGACCAGCATCACCAGGCGTCCGGCCGGGCGCAGCGCCCGCCCGACGTTGGCGAACGCGGCGGCCGGATCGTCGAAGAACATCGTGCCGAACCTGCTGATCGCCACGTCGAAGCGGGCCGGCGCGAAGCGGTGGTGCTGCGCGTCGGCGTGCGCGAAGGCGATGTTGCCGATGCCCTGTGCCCGGGCCAGGGCGCGGGCGCGCTCGATCGCGGGCGCCGAGACGTCCACGCCGAGCGCGCTGCCCGCGTGGGCGGCGCGTGCGGCCTGCCGGGTCGTCTGTCCGGCGCCGCAGCCGAGGTCGAGGACGTGGTGGTGCGCCCGGACGCCGGCCGCGCGGCGCAGCACCTCGTTGTGCCGCCGCAGTTCGGCGTCGTAACCCTCGGCGGGGGTCATCCGGCGTACGCCAAGAGGCGGTCCGCCAGCTCGCGCGGGCGGCTCAGCGCGGGTGTGTGGCCACCGTCGATCTCATCGGGGGTGATGCCCAGGCGCTCCCGCGCGACGCGGCGCAGATAGCGGGCCGGGAACAGGCGGTCGTCGCGGCAGATCAGGACCCGGGTGGGTACGTCGGGCCAGGCGCGCAGCGGCGACGGCTCCCCCATCCGGGCCTCGGACTGGCCGCGCCCCCGGCGCAGGGCTTCGGTGGCCAGCTCCGGCGCAACGTCGTGATAGAAGATGTCGTCGCCGCCGGCCCGGGGCTCCTGGTCGTACCCGGTGGCGGCCCAGTAGGCGGCGGGCGACTCACCCGGCGCGGGAATCATGGGCGCGACCAGGACGAGCAGCTCCACCGGCACCCGGTCGCAGACCAGCGGGGCGGTGAAGCCGCCGAACGACTGCGCGACCACGATCAGACCGGTCCGGTCGCCGATCGCGTCGACCACGACGTCCGCGTATGCGAGGAGGCCCGCCGAGTCGTCCTCGCACGGAAGGTCCGGGGCGACGGTGTCGTGGCCGCGCGCACGCAGTTCGGCCTCGACGAGGTGCCAGTACCAGCCGACGTCGCCGGCGCCGTGGATCAGTACGAATGCGGCCACCAGGCCAGGCTAGGCGCTCAGGCGGAGTCGCGGACGATCAGCTCCGTCGGCAGGATGACCGCGGCGTGCTCGGCGCCGTCGATGTGTGCCAGCAGCAGCCGGACCATCTCCGCGCTCTGCCGGGCCCACGGCTGCCGGATCGTGGTCAGCAGCGGGGTGGTCGTGGTCGCGATCCGGTTGTCGTCGAAGCCGCCGACCGCGACGTCCTCGGGCACCCGCCGGCCCGCGCGCTGCAGCGCGGTGATCGCTCCCGCCGCCATCAGGTCGGAGCAGACGAAGACGGCGTCCAGGTCCGGGGCCTGGCTCAGCAGGCGGGTCATCGCCGCCTCGCCGGACGCCTGGGTGTAGTCGCCGGTGGCGACCAGGTACGGGTCGCCCGCGCCGACGATCTCCCGGTAGCCGGCCAGGCGGTCGACGCCGCCCGGCGTGTCCAGCGGGCCGGTGATGATGGCGATCCGGCGGCGGCCGGTGGAGCGCAGGTAGCCGGTCATCTGGCGGGCGCCGTCGCGGTCGTCGGAGGCGACGTAGGTGACGTCGCGTTCCTGGCCGAGCGGGCGGCCACAGACGACGAACGGCAGCCCGCGCTCCCGGAGCTCGGCGATCAGCGGGCTGCCGAGGTGGTTGGAGATCAGCAGCGCGCCGTCGACGTGGCCGGCGGTGACCCAGCGGCCGATCCGCTGGCGGTCCTCGGCGGTCGCCGCCACCGTCAGCAGCAGCGTGATGTCGTGCTCGGCCAGCACCTGGGTGCAGCCGCGCAGCAGGTTGTTGAAGTTCGGGTCCTCGAAGAGCTTGTCCTGCGGCTCGGAGAGGATGAAGGCGACCGAGCCGGAGCGCTGGGTGACCAGGCTGCGGGCGTGCTGGTTGACCACGTAGCCGGTCTTGCTGATCGCCCGTTCGACCGCCGCGAGCGACTGGCGGCTCACGTTGTGGCCGCCGTTGAGCACCCGGGAGACCGTGCCGCGGGAGACGCCGGCCATCGCGGCGACGTCGTCCATCGTCGGGCGGGAGCGGAGGCGGCTGGGCTCGGTCACTGTGACATTGTCCTGCCCAGCCACAATCCGCCGCAGTCGGGTGTCCGGATCATCAGCCCTTCACCGCGCCGGAGACCAGGTCGAGCCGCCAGAACCGCTGCAGGAGCAGGAACAGGGCGATCAGCGGCAGGATCGACACCAGCACGCCGATGATCACGACGCTGTACAGGGCCGGCACCGTCTGGCCCTGGTTGAGCAGGGTGAACAGGCCGACGGTGACCGGGAACCGGCCGTCGGAGGAGATCATCACGAACGGCAGCAGGAAGTTGTTCCAGATCGCCACGAACTGGAACAGGAACACCGTCACCAGGCCGGGCAGCATCATCGGCAGCGCGACCCGGCCGAAGATGCGCAGCTCGCCGGCGCCGTCGGTGCGGGCGGCCTCCAGCACCGTGTCGGGCACCGCCGCGGCCGCGTAGATCCGGGCCAGGTAGATGCCGAACGGGCTGATGATGCTCGGCAGCAGCACCGACCAGTAGGTGTCGGTGAGCCCGACCTTGGCCAGCAGCAGGTACTGCGGGATCGCCAGCGTCACGCCGGGCACCAGCACGCCGGCGAGCAGCACGTTGAAGATGGTGTCGCGGCCGGCGAACCGGAACTTGGCCAGGGTGTAGCCGGACAGCCCGGAGACCAGCGCCGAGAGGGCGCCGCCGACCCCGGCGTACAGCAGGCTGTTGGCCAGCCACCGCCAGTAGATGCCGCCGCCGTAGGTCGACAGGTCGGACAGGTTGTCGAGCAGGTCGCCGCCGGGCGCGAAGGTGAACGTGGTGAACAGCGAGGAGCCGCTCTTGGTGGAGGCCGCGACCACCCAGGCGACCGGGAGCAGGCAGTAGAACGCCCCGACGAGCAGGACCGCGGTGGGCAGCCAGGCGGTCCGCGCGCGCTCCCCCCGGCGCGGCGTCTCAGGATCGAGATCGGACCGCGCGGGTACGGACGAGGTCAGCGTCGTCATCGGTGCTCACCGCCGAAGGCCTGCCGCTGCACGAGGCACAGGAAGCCGAAGGAGATCACCAGGGTGACCCCGGCGATCACCACCGAGGTGGCGGCGGCGGCGTAGATGTCGTTCTGCGCGAACGCGTCGCTGTAGATCTTCATGAGCGGGGTCCAGGTGGACGAGATGGAGTTGGTCAGCGAGCGCACGGTCAGCGGCTCGGTGAACACCTGCAGGGTGGCGATGAGCGAGAAGACGGTCGTCATGATCAGCGACGGCAGCAGCAGCGGGATCTTGATCCGGACGGCCAGCTGGAACTGGGTGCAGCCGTCCAGCAGCGCCGACTCGTAGATCTCGCCCGGGATGGCCCGCAGCGAGGTGAACAGCACGATCATGTTGAAGCCGACGCCGCCCCAGACCGCGATGTTGACGATCGCGAAGATCACCGAGTTGCCCGTCAGCGGGTCGGGCGCCGGCAGGCCGAGCCACTCGGCGACGTTGGTGAAGGGGCTCACCGCGGGCAGGTACAGGAAGCCCCAGAGCATGCTGGCGATCAGGCCCGGCACCGCGTACGGGAGAAATATCGCCAGGCGCGAGAAGCGCGCCAGGCCGACCCGCGGGCGGTCCAGCAGCAGGGCGAAGAGCAGCGCGAGTCCCAGCATGATCGGCAGCAGGATGGCGCCGTAGGCGAGCACCCGGCCGGCGCTGCTCCAGAGCTCGGGGTCGGCCAGGGCGTCGCGGTAGTTCTCCAGCCCGGCGAAGATCTCCTTGCGGGAGTTACGGCCCAGGCCGAGGCCGCTGACCTTGACCTTGCGCAGGCTCAGGTAGATCGCGTACCCGATGGGCAGGATCACGAAGAGGGTGAAGAGCACGATGGCCGGCGCGAGGAAGAGGTACGGCACCCGGCGGGATGCCGCACCTCGCCGCGACCGGCCGGTGACGGCCGATGACATCAGCGGTTCCTCTCAGCTGGTGACCGTGAAGCCGTTCTTCTGCATGTCGGCGACCGTCGCCGACTGCATGGTGTCGACGGCGCCGGAGAACGGCGTCTTGCCGGTGATCGCCTTGCCGAACGCGTCCTTGTAGGTGTCGTAGGCGACGTTCACGTTCGGGCCCCAGACGAAGCCGACCGCGGTGTCCGCGATCGCCTTGGCCTCGGTGTAGAAGTCCTTCTGCTGCGCGAAGAAGGCCGGCGGCGCCTGCAGCAGCGGGCTGGCCTGCGCGTCGCGGGCGGCCGGGTAGATGGCGCTCTCCTTGATCAGCAGGTCGGTGGCGGCCGGGTCGGTGTTCATCCAGGTCGCGAACTTCACCGCGGCGGCCTTGTTCTTGCCGGCGGCGGTCACGCCGGTCGACGAGCCGCCCCAGCTGCCGGTCTTGTTCTCCCCGGCGGCCCACTGCGGCATCGGCGCCATCGCCCACTTGCCCTTGGTCGCGGGCGCGTTGCCCTCCAGTACGCCGGGCGCCCAGATCGCGCTCGGCCAGGCGATCAGCGTGCCGTCGTTGAGCGCCTTGTTCCAGGCCGGGGTGTACATCGGCTTGCCGTCGATCACGCCCTCGTTGACCAGCGCGCCCCAGTAGTCGGCGACCTTCTTGGTCGCGGCGTCGTTGACGCTGACCTTCCAGGCCTCGCCGTTGATGCCCCACCAGGCGGCGCCGGCCTGCTGCGCCAGGCCGGTGAACCAGCCCGGGTCGTTGGCCGAGAACGTGGTCAGGTACTTCTTCGGGTCCTTCTGCCGGACCGCACGGGCGGTCTGCGCGAACTCGTCCCAGGTCTTCGGCACGGTGAGGCCGAGCTTCTCGAAGAGGTCGGTGCGGTAGTAGAGCATCATCGGGCCGGAGTCCTGCGGGATCGCGTACACCGACTCGGTGCCGAGGGTGACCTGCTGCCAGACGCCCTCGGCGAACTTCGCCTTGGCCGGCTCGGCCTCCTTGGCGATGTCGGCGAGCACGTCGTTGCTGACCAGGGTCGGCAGCGCCTGGTACTCGACCTGGGCGAGGTCCGGCGGGTTGCCGGCCTTGGCCGAGGTCAGCAGCTTCGTGACGATGTCGCCGCCGCCGGCCTGCTTGCTGAGCGTCACGTGAATGTCCGGGTTCGCCGCGTTCCAGGCGTCGACGGTCTTGTCGATGTTCGGCGCCCACGACCAGAAGGAAAGCTCGACCTTGCCGCCGGGCTGCGCGAGCTGGTCCTCGTCACCGGTATCGCTGCTGGTGCAGGCGGCGCTCAGGCCGGCGGCCAGCACCACCGCGAGCAGCTTCGCGCCGAACTTGGCTCTCATCGTCGTACCTCTCTTCAGACTCATCCAGGTCGCTGTGAGCGCTCACAGCCTTGCCGCCAAGCTGCGGAGTGTCAAGAGCCGGTTAACTCGACAACTGCCAGGTAAATGATGTGCAATCATGCCGGTACGAAGTTGGGAGCGCTCACAGTTTGGAGCCGTACATGCCGCTCATCCCGCGGATGGACCGGATCGCCTACGGCGGGGACTACAACCCTGAGCAGTGGCCCGAGGGGGTCTGGCCGCAGGACGTCGCGCTGATGCGCGAGGCCGGCGTCAACCTGGTCAGCCTGGGGATCTTCGCCTGGGCGCTGCTCGAGCCCGCGCCCGGCGAGTACGAGTTCGGCTGGCTGGACCGCAGCATCGACCTGCTGCACGGCGCCGGGATCGCGGTCGACCTCGCCACGCCGACCGCCGCGCCGCCGCCCTGGTTCCTGCGCCGGCACCCGGACGCCGCGCCGATCACCCGCGAGGGCGTGCGGCTCGGCGGCGGCGCGCGCCAGTCGTTCTGCCCCAGCTCACCCGCGTACGCGGCGGCGTCGGCGGGCATCACCGAGCAGCTGGCCCGGCGCTACGCCGGCCACCCGGCCCTGGTGCTCTGGCACTCGCACAACGAGTATGGGGGCGCCAACGCCTACTGCTACTGCGAGACCTCGGGCGCGGCGTTCCGCAACTGGCTCCGCGACACCTACGGCGACCTCGGCAAGCTCAACGACGCCTGGGGCACCGCGTTCTGGAGCCAGCGCTACGGCGACTGGGACGAGATCGAGCCGCCGATCGTCGCGCCGACCACCGTCAACCCGGCGCAGGAGCTGGACTTCTTCCGCTTCTCCTCCGACGCGCACCTGGCCAACTTCCGCCGCGAGCGCGACATCCTGCACCGCCTCAGCCCCGGCGTGCCGGTGACCACCAACTTCATGCTGGCCAACTGCAAGAACATCGACTACTGGAAGTGGGGCCGCGAGGTCGACGTGGTCTCCAACGACCACTACCTGCAGGCCGAGCGGCCGGACAACCACATCGAGCTGGCCATGTGCGCCGACCTGACCCGCTCCGTCGCGCACGGCCGGGGCTGGCTGCTGATGGAACACTCCACCGGCCCGGTCAACTGGCAGCCCCGCAACCTCGCCAAGGCCCCGGGCGAGCTGCGCCGCAACAGCTTCCAGCACCTGGCCCACGGCGCCGACGCGATCATGTTCTTCCAGTGGCGCGCCTCGCGGTACGGCGCGGAGAAGTTCCACTCGGCGATGCTGCCGCACGGCGGCACCGCGACCCGGACCTGGCGCGACGTGGTGGCGCTCGGCGGGTCGCTCGGCGCGCTGGCCGAGCTGCGCGGCGGCCGGGTCACCGCCGACGTGGCCCTGCTGTGGGACTGGGAGTCCTGGTGGGCGCTCGAGCTGCCGTGGCGCCCGGCGGCGCTGCGGTTCCGGGACCGCCAGGAGGCGTTCTACGAGCAGCTCTGGCGCGCGCACCGCACCGTCGACTTCGCGCACCCCGAGGCGAACCTGGACGCCTACCCGCTGGTGGTCGCGCCGAGCAGCTACCTGCTCAGCCCGGCCGCGGCCGACAACCTGCGGCGGTACGTCGCCGGGGGCGGGACGCTGCTGGTCTCGTACTTCTCCGGGATCGTCGACGCGCACGACTCGGTGCACCCCGGCGGCCACCCCGGCGCGCTGGGCGACCTGCTCGGCCTCGTCGTCGAGGAGTTCGAGCCGTTGCGGGCCGCTGAGACCGTACGGCTGGACGACGGCCGGGTCGCGGACACCTGGACGGAGCGTCTCGAGCTGCGGGGCGCGACGGCGCTCGCGTCCTACGCGGACGGACCGGCCGCCGGCCGGCCGGCGATCACCCGGCACGGCCGGGCCTTCTACGTCTCCACCCGGCTGGACGCCGCGGGCACCGCGGCGCTGCTGGCGACCGTCGCCGAGGCGGCCGGGCTGCCCGCCGCGCCGGAGCTGCCCGAGCAGCTCGAGGTCGTCCGGCGCCGCACCGACGACGGCGGGTTCGTCATCGCCGTCAACCACGGAAAGACCGACGCCGTCCTGCCCGGACACGGCGTCGAGCTGCTGACCGGCGAGCGGGTGGCCGACGGCCTCCCGGTGCCCGCCGGGGAGGTCCGGGTCCTGAAGGAGAACCCCCGATAGGAGCTGACATGCTTCGCACACCCCCCGTCCTCGCCGCCGCCACCGCGGTGGCCCTGATCGCCGTGGTACCACCCGCGCACGCCGCGCCCGCCGGCGGCGTGCACAACCCCGGATTCGAGGCGGGCGCCGCGACCGTGCCCGCCGGCTGGACCGAGCGCGGCACGAGCGCCGCGAGCTTCACCGAGGCCGGCGGTCACACCGGCGCCTATCGGCTCACCCACTACTCCGACGCCGCGTACCGGGTGGAGACCGCACAGACCGTCACCGGCCTGTCCCGGGGCAGCCACACGCTCAGCCTGCGGGTCCGCTCGGACGGCAACCAGCGCGACGCCTACGTGGCGCTACGCGGCTGCGGCTCGGCCGAGCAGCGGGCCGCCGTACCCCGCACCGGCGCCGAATGGGTGCGGATCGCGGTCACCGCCCGGGTCACCGGCGGGCGCTGCACGATCGTGCTGCACTCCGACGCGGCGGCCGGGCAGTGGACCAACTTCGACGACATCGCGCTCGACGCCTCCACCGCGCCGCCCGGCACCCGGCTGGCGATCACCGGCGCGGACGTGTCGCACGTGACGAAGAACGAGGACCACGGCGCGGTGTACCGCGACGCGTCCGGCCGGCGCCGCGAGGTGTTCCGGCTGCTCGCGGAGAACAATGTCGACTACATCCGGCTCAAGGTGTGGGTCGACCCGGCCGACGGCTACAACAACCCCGCGGACGTGCTCGAGAAGGCGCGCCGGGCGCACCGCGCCGGGCAGCGGCTGCTGATCGACTTCCACTACTCGGACGCCTGGGCCGACCCCGGCAAGCAGATCAAGCCGGCGGCCTGGGCGGCGCTGAGCTTCGACGACCTGTCCCGGGCGGTGTACGACCACACCTACGCGGTGCTGCGCGACCTGCGCGCGCAGGGCACCCCGGCGGCGATGGCCCAGATCGGCAACGAGATCAACGGCGGCCTGCTCTGGCCGGACGGCCGCTGGGACAACTGGGACGGGCTGGCCGCGCTGCTCACCTCCGGCGCGAACGCGGTGCACGCCGCGTCGCCGGGCACCAAGGTGGTGCTGCACCTCGCCGAGGGCGGCAACCTCGGCGGGCACCAGTGGTGGTTCGACCAGGCGACGTCGCGCGGGGTGCCGTTCGACGTGATCGCGGTGTCCCACTACGTCTACTGGCACGGCTCGCTCGGCGCGCTGCAGGCCAACCTGATGAACCTGTCCACCCGGTACGGCCGGCCGGTCATGGTCACCGAGACCGCGTACGGCTTCACCACCGCGGAGAACGACCACGAGACGAACATCTTCAACGCCTCCCTCGCACAGGCGGGCGGCTACCCTGCCTCGCCGCGGGGGCAGGCGGACGCGCTGCGGGACATCCTGACGGTGGTCGCGGGGGTGCCCGGCGCGCTGGGCGTCTTCTACTGGGAGCCGACGTGGACGGCGGCCGACGGCGCCGGCTGGGATCCGGCCGATCCGGCGTCGGGTGACGGCTGGGAGAACCAGGCGCTCTTCGACTACCAGGACCGTGCCCTGCCCGGCCTTGCGGTGTTCCGGCGGTTCTAGGGCCCCTCGCCACCTCCACCGGCATCGTCGGCCGGTGGAGGTGGCGCCTCCTACCCTTCGCGGGCGATGGCCTCGGCGATGCGCTTGATGCGCCGGAGCCGGGCGTCCCAGGCCGCGCCGACCGAGGACAGCTGGGCGACCGCGCGCGCCAGCTGCGCCTCGTCCACCCGGTAGCGCCGCTCCCGGCCCGCCGGGGTGCCGTGCACCAGGCCGGCGCGGTCGAGCACGCCGAGATGTTTCGCGATGGCCTGGCGCGTCACGGGCAGCCGGGCGCTGAGGCCGGTGGCCGTGCCGTCGCCGTCGAGCAGGAGCAGGTCGAGCATCCGCCGCCGGGTCGGGTCGCCGATCGCGGACCACAGGTCGTCGTCGACGGCGGTGCTCACGGCGCCGCGACCAGCCGCGCGACGTACTCGCCCAGCCGGGGCACGAAGGTGTCCCAGCCGGAGACGTGGTCGTCGTGGACCTCCTTCAGCTTCGCGGCCTCCCAGCCCATCTCCCGGAACCCGGTCTCGGTGAGCCGGATCCTGGTGCCCGCGCCGGCCGGGGTGAGCTCGAACGTCACCAGCAGCGAGTCGGCGGAGTCGAGCCGGCCCTCGGGGTGGCACCAGCGGAACGAGAACCGCCGGGGCGGCTCGGCGTCCACCACGGCGATCGGGGCGACGTGCGTCCGGTCGCCCCAGGCGAGCTCGCCGACCGCGCCGGGCGCCGCCTCGAAGTCGGCCTCGTCGGCCCACCACTCGGCGATGTGCTCGGGCGTGCTGACGACCTCGAAGACCACCTCGGGCGGGGCGTCGACGTGGATCTCGCGTTCGATGCTGCCGTACTCCATGCTCGCCACGCTTCCTCGATATGCAACGTTAGGTTGCACATCAAGCTAGCCGACCACTCGGCCTGACGCAACCATTGGTTGCGTCAGGCCGGGCCGAAGATGGTGTCCAGCTGCGCGTCGAGGGCGCGCAGCGCCACCTCGGGGGTGAAGTGGTCGCCGAGCAGGTAGACCCCGAGCCCCTCCATGGTGGCGAGCAGGCCGATCGCGGCGGCCTCCGGGTCCGGTGCCGCGCCGCCGGCCCGGACCAGGCCGGCCACGAAGCCGAACAACTCCCGGGTCTGCTCGCGCAGCGGGCCCGCGGCCTCGGCCCGGACCGCCGTGTACGCCAGGAAGGCGAGCGCGACCCGCCCGTACGCCCGGCTCTCGTCGTCCAGCGGCAGCACCCCCGCCAGCAGCGTGCGCAGCAGCAGGCGCGGGCCCGGATCCGCGCCGAGGCGGCCCATCCGCTCGGTGATCCGGGCCTGCTGCCGCTCCTGCACGACCGCCATGGCGAACGTCATCATCTCGACCTTGGTGCGGAAGTAGTGCTGCACCATGCCCGTCGACACCTCGGCGGCGGCCGCGACGTGCCGCAGGCTGACCGCCTCGAGGCCCTGCTCGGCGGCGACCCGGAGGAGCGCGTCCGCGATCAGGGTCCGCCGGGCCCGATGATCAACCTGCTTCGGCATGCGGACATGATTTCACGCGCCCGCGCGGGTCAGTCCCGGATGTGCGGGCCGAGCAGGGTCAGGTCCGCCGGCGAGAGCCGGTCGCGGGCGGTCTTGGCCTGATGCCAGTACGGGTACAGCAGCGGCGGCGCGCTCGCCTCGTCCAGGCGCGCCCGCTCCTGCACGCTGAGCGTCAGGTCGGCCGCCGCCAGGTTGTCGGCGAGCTGCTCGCCGGTCCGCGCACCGATCACCAGCGAGGTGACGGCCGGACGGCCCAGCAGGTACGCGAGCGCCACCTGGGCCGGCGAGACGCCCCGGTCGGCGCCGATCGACACCAGCACGTCGACCGTGTCGTAGAGCCGCTCCGAGTCGTACACGGGCGGCTCGTTCCACTCGGTGAGCTGCCGCGAACCGCCGGACGGCCGCGCGTCGCGCCGGTACCGGCCGGCGAGCAGGCCGCCGGCGAGCGGGCTCCACACCAGCACGCCGAGCCCCTGGTCGACGGCGGCCGGGATCAGCTCGTACTCGGCGTCGCGGGCCTGCAGCGAGTAGTAGATCTGCTGGCTGACGAAGCGCGGCAGCCCGGTGCGGTCGGCGGTGCCGAGCGCCTTCATCAGCTGCCAGCCGGCGTAGTTGGACGCGCCGACGTAGCGGACCTTGCCGGAGCGCACCAGCGAGTCGAGCGCCTCGAGGGTCTCCTCGAGCGGCGTGTGCCCGTCCCACTCGTGCACCTGGTACAGGTCGATGTGGTCGGTCCGCAGCCGGCGCAGGCTGGCCTCGCAGCCGGCGATGATGTGATGCCGCGAGAGGCCGGCGTCGTTGGGCCCTTCGCCCATCGACATCCGCACCTTGGTCGCGACCAGGACGTCGTCGCGGCGTCCCTCGAGGACCTCGCCGACGATCTCCTCCGACAGCCCGCCGGAGTAGACGTCGGCGGTGTCGATCAGGTTGACCCCGGCGTCGAGACACTGGTCGACCTGGCGGCGGGCCTCCGCCACATCGGTCGAGCCGACGTCGGCGAAGTTGCCCTTCCCGCCGAACGTCATGGTGCCCATGGTGAGCACCGAGACACGTAGACCGGACTTGCCGAGCGCGCGATATTCCATACCCGCCACCCTAAATCCGTTTCTCAGCGCAGGCTCGATACCGCGGCGGAGACCTTCCGCCGCAGCTCCTCGGGCAGCGGCGTGTAGCCGGCCCGGGCCGCCCGGGCCTGGCCGGCCGGGCTCACCGCGTAGCCGAGGAAGCTCCTGGCCAGCTCCTTCGCGCCCGCCTCGCAGACCACCTCGTAGGTCACCTGCACGATCGGGTACGCGCCCGCGGCGGCGGTGCCGTGATCGACGGCGAGGCGCAGGTCACGGCCGCGGCCCAGGACCTCTGCGCCGGCGACGGTACGGGCCGCGGCGTCGTCGGCCGGCGCGACGAACTCCCCCGCGCCGTTGCCGACCAGGGCCGTGGACAGGCTGTGGAACCGGGCGTAGGACGCCTCGACGTAGCCGATCGCGCCGTCGGTGCGGGCGACCGCGGTGGCGACGCCGTTGCTGCCCCGCTGCGCGGCGCCGCCCGGCGCCGGCCAGGCGCCGTCCGCGCCGTACGTCCAGTCGCCGCCCGCGGTCGCGGCCAGGAACGCGGTGAAGTTGGCGGTGGTGCCGGACCCGTCACCGCGGTGCACGGTGCGGATCGCGGTCGAGGGCAGCACCGCGCCGGGATTGTCGGCGGCGATCGCCGGGTCGTCCCAGGTGGTCACCGCGCCGGCGAAGACCTTGGCGACGGTGGCCGGCGCGAGCCGCAGCCCGCCGACGCCGACGACGTTGTACGCGAGCGCGATCGGCCCGACCACCGCCGGCAGGTGCACGGCCGGCCCGGTTCCGCAGCGGTCGTCGGCGGCGGCCTGGTCGGCGGCGCTCAGCGGCGAGTCCGTGCCCGCGAAGTCGGCGGTACCCGCGATGAAGGCGCGCACCCCGGCGCCGGAACCGCTGCTGTCGTACTCGACGGTCGCGCCGGAGCAGTTGATCTGATAGTCCTTGATCCAGGCGTTGACCGCGTTGGCCTGCGCGGACGAGCCCCGCGCCCGGATCGAGCCCGCCGCGCAGCGCACGGCCCCGTCGCCGGTCACGGCCCGGTCGCCGGTCACGGCCCGGTCGCCGGTCACGGCCCGGTCGCCGGTGCCGGCCACCGCGTCGCAGCCGGCCGCCAGCCCCAGCGTCAGCGCGAGCGCCAGTCGAAGCTTCATCAGGTCCCTCTCAGCGGTACTCGGCCAGGCGCTTGCGCACCCCGAGCGGCACCAGCAGCACGACGAGCCCGGCGAGCAGCACCGGGATGACCGTCCACCCGGCCAGCAGCCGCCCGGAGTCGCGCACGGCCACGTCGAACTCCCGCCGCCGGGCGATCGCGATCTCGTCGACCGCGGCGTCGAAGTAGGAGAAGTCGAACGCCGCGTCCCCACGCCGGATGCCGGTGAGCGCGTCGATCGCCGCGGCCGTCCGCCCGGACCCTGCGAGCGTGACGATCCGGTCGTGGCCGCGCCGGTACGCCAGCCACCGCTCGACCACCTGCCCGGACCGCTCGGGGCTCACGTCCGGCCCGCCCGCGGCCGCCGCCAGCCCGCCGCCCTCGACCAGCCATTGCGACTTGCGGGTGAAGTCCTCGCGGTAGTACGCGAGATTGGCGCTGACCAGGTAACGGCTGGTGTCCGCGGCCGCGTCGTAGCTGAGCGCCCGGGCCCGCGACAGCGCCAGGTACGGCCGCAGGCTCTCGTCCCGGGCCGCGCCGAGCAGCCGCCCCTGCGACACGATCACCACGCCGGCCGCGGCCGTCAGGACCAGGGCGAGGACGGTGGCACCCATCAGCGCCGGGTTGAACACCCGCCGGAACCGGCGCGCCAGCCACACCTGCAGGATCAGCAGCAGCGCGACCAGGCCGGCGCCCAGCACGGCGGTCAGCGCGAGGCCGAGGAGCTCGGTGGTGCGCTTCTCGGCGTACGCCCGGTCGAGCCGGTCCTCGCCGGCGTCACGCAGCCGCTCCGCGGCGGGCAGCAGGTCGAGGTGCAGCACGTTGGTCGCCTGGGTGTAGTACCCGAGCGCGGCCGGCGGCAGGCGGCCCGGCGGCTGCGGCGGCGCCTGCGACTGCGCGGTGAGCGTCTGCCACACCCGCTGGCGGTACACGGCGAGCTGGTGGAGCAGCTCCAGCACCGCGGCCCGCTCGGCGGCGCCGGTGGCGGTGGTCAGCGAGCGCTGCAGGCCGGCGTCGACCTGCCGGCTGCGCTCACGGTACGTGCCGAGCGCGTCGATCTGACTGCCGGAGAGCTCGGCGGCGTCGCCGGCGAGGACCATGCGGGCGACCTGGGCGTCCATGTCGCTGAGCGCGAAGTAGAGGTCGGCGGTGGTCGCCGCCTGCGGTGCCGCCTCGCTGCCGATGACCCGCACCTGCTCCTGCACCCGGGCCATCATCACGCTGGTCGCGGCGAGCAGCGCGACGGCGGTGACGATCACCGCAAAGGACCACAATCGCAGCCGCGCCGGCGTTTCCTCTGATACCACTGACACGAGGCCAAGGTAATTCACCCTCGCAATTTGCCGAGCAATTTAAATATTCAACTTCTGTTTTCCTCGACTTCACCCGGCCGAGCAGTTCCGGTCACGGATTTACCCAGGCGGGGGGACAGCCGCCCGGGCCACTGGACGATTCGAGGGGTATCTGTTCCGATTGTCGGATGCGATTCGACGTCGACACGAAGGCATCGCCCGAACAGGTGCGCCGAGCCTTCACGGACTTCACCGGGCGCAGGCCTCGAATCTGGAACCGCACGCTCGACCGGAAGACGTACGAACTACGGGAGCAGGGCGACACCTGGGCGGTCGCCCGGGAGAGCAGTCCCGGTTCACCGTTCTGGGTGGTCGCCCGCTACGACTGGTCCGAGCCCGCCGTGATCCGCTGGACGGTTCTGGAGAGCAGTTACGGCGGAGGCGGCGAGGGCTTCGTGCGGATCGCGCCGGGAGACGACGGAGGCAGCCGGCTGCACGCCGAGTGGACCAGTACGAATGCCCGCTCGCAGAGGGCGATGCTGTTCCTGCTGCACCGGGGCCCCATGGGCCGGCTGATCTCGCGCATGTACGCCTCCGCATTGGACCGGTACGCCCAGGAGGAGGCGAGCTAGCGTGCGGCCGCCCTGACCTGACCTATTCTCGACAGGCATCGATGGAGCATCTGGAGGTCTGCGAATGGACACCACCGCGTACTTGGCAGCCGTCGTGGAGCAGACGAGCGTGTTCGCCGACTGGGTGGACGGCAGGGATGCCACGATCCCGGTCCCGACCTGCCCGAAGTGGACACTGGCCGACCTCGTCGACCACGTCGGCGCGACGCAGCGCATGGTGGCGATGCTGGTGGGCGAGCGGATGAGCGAGCCGAGCCAGGCGTTCGCCGGATACGTGCCGGCCCCGGCCGACTCGTCACAGTGGCGCGCCTGGCTCACGGGCACCGCCGCCGAGGCGAGGCAGGCCTTCGAATCGGTCACCGACGAGACACCGGTCTGGGACCCGTCCGGCGCCGCCGCCGGCGTGCCGTTCTGGTCACGCCGCATGTTCGGCGAGGCCTGCGTGCACCGCGCCGACGCGGCCGCCGCACTCGGCGAGCGCTACGAGCTGGCGCCGGAGACCGCCGTCGCGGCCATCGACGACTGGCTGGACACCATGACCTCCCGGGGCTATTGGGAGAACCAGCCGGGCTTCTCCGACGCGATGCGCGGCGACGGCCAGACCCTGCACTTCCACGCGACCGACGCGCCCGGTGAGTGGGTGGCGCGCCGCGAGCCGGACCGGATCGTCCTGGAACACTCGCACGTCAAGGCCGACGTCGCGGTCCGCGGCCCGGCCACCGACCTGCTGCTGGTGATCAGCCGGCGCCGCCCGCTGAGCGCGGCCACCGGCCTGGAAGTGCACGGCGACCGGGCCCTGCTCGACCACTGGATCGGAAACATGGACTGGGTGACCGGCGACTGATCAGTCCAGGTAGGCGGCCAGGGTGGGTGACTCGCCGGCGTTGTGTGCGGCCAGGAGGTCCGCGAAGCGCTCCGCGGGCATCACCCGGACGCCGAGCTGCTCGGCCTTCGCGGCCTTCGTGCCGGCGCCGGCGCCGACCACCACCAGGTCGGTGCGGGCCGAGACCGAGCCCGAGGACTTGCCGCCCAGGTGTTCGACCGCCTCGTTGCCCTCGTTGCGGGTCAGGCCCGGCACCGAGCCGGTGACCACGACGGTCAGCGGCCTGCCGTCCTCGCCGCGCAGTGGCAGCTGCGGGGAGGCCGCGGCCGTGCCGGGTGGTGCGTCGGCGGGTGCGGCCGGGCCGGGTGCGCCGGGCTCGGTCATGTTGACGCCGCGTTCGGTGAGTTTGGCGATGACCGGGGCCAGCTCGATCAGCTCGGCGGCGATGGTGGCGGCCCGCTCCGGGCCGACCGCCTCGACCTCCTGGAGCTGTTCGACCGTCGCCGAGGTCAGCGCCGTCATCGAGCCGAAGTGGCGGGCCAGGCGGCGCGACATCGAGCGGCCGGTCATCCGGACGCCGAGGCCGGTGAGCACCCGGGACAGCGGCTGGGTCTTGGAGGCCTCGATGTTGGCCACCAGCTTGGTCGCCGAGGTGCGGCCCAGGCGTTCGAGCTTCGCCAGCGCCTCGGCGTCCAGGTCGTAGAGGTCGGCGGGGTCGGTGACCAGGCCGGCCGCGACCAGGCCGGCGATGACCTTGTCGCCGAGGCCCTCGATGTCCATCGAGTCGCGGGCCGCGAAGTAGGCCAGCGACTCGCCCGCGCCGCAGGCCCGGCCCTGCACGCAGCGCCAGCGCTTCTGGCTGCGGTCGATCTCGCCGTGGCAGCGGGGGCAGTCCTCCGGCGGGGTGAACGGCTGCGCGTCCGCGGGGCGCTCGTCGAGTTTCGCGCCGGTGATCTCCGGGATGACCTCGCCGGCGCGGCGGACGAAGACGGTGTCGCCGACGCGGACGTCGCGGCGGACCAGGTCGCCGAAGTTGTGCAGCGTCGCCGAGGTGACGATCACCCCGCCCACCTGGACCGGGTCCAGGACCGCGACGGGGGTGATCACGCCGGTGCGGCCGACCTGGACCTCGATGGCGGCGAGCCGGCTGGTGCGGGTGTCCGCCGGGAACTTGTGCGCGATCGCCCAGCGGGGCGCCCGGCTGGACGAGCCGGCCCGGTCGCGGTCGGCCGGGTCGTCGGCCTTGACCACGGCGCCGTCGATGTCGAAGCCGAGGGTGCCCCGGGCCGCGCCCAGCGCCGCGATCGCCGCCAGCAGGTCGTCGATCGTCGCGCACTGCGGCATGCCGGCGGGCGAGGCCGCGGTGGTGGCCACCCCGAGGTCCGCGATCGCGGCCATCGCGGCGGTGTGTGTCAGGCCCTCGCCGCCGGGCAGGTCGTGCACCGCGTAGGCCAGGAACGACAGGGGCGCGTCGTAGGCGCGGTCCTGCGCCCGCAGGGTGCCGGCCGAGGCGCTGCGCGGGTTGGCGAAGGGCTGGCCGCCGTGCGCGACCCGCAGCTCGTTGGCGCGGGCGAAGTCGGCGTCGGTCATGAAGACCTCGCCGCGGACCTCGACCGTCGCCGGGCTGGTGAGCACGGCGGGCAGGCCGGCGACCAGGCGGGCCTGCGAGGTGACGTCCTCGCCGGCCCGGCCGTCGCCGCGGGTGGCGAGCCCCCGCAGCCGGCCGTCGACGTAGCGGGCGGCGACCGCCATGCCGTCGATCTTCGGCTCGACCGTGTAGCCGTGCACGGGGTGGCCGAGGACCCGGTCGAGGCGGGCCGCCCAGGTGCGCAGCTCGTCGGCGTCGAAGACGTTGTCGAGGCTGAGCATCGGGGTGCTGTGCTCGACGTCGCCGCCCGCGATGCCCGCGCCGACCGCGGCGGTCGGGGTGCCGGCCTCGACCCAGCCGGGCTCGGCCCGCTCGGTGGCGGAGATCCGGGCCAGCAGGGCGTCGTAGGTGGCGTCGTCCATGGCGAGGTCGTCGCCGGCGTAGTAGGCCTCGGCCGCCGGCCGGATCCGGGCGATCGCCTCCCGGTACTCCTCGACCGTGTCGAAGCGCGCGGCCTTGGCCGCGTCGACGACCGGCGCGACCTCGTGGTCGGTGCCGTCGGGGCCGGCGGAGGGGCGCTTGGTCGGCATGCGGAGCTCACTTCCTGCGACGCGGAAAGACGATCTCCCGAACCCGGGAGCGGTGTCTTTGATACCGCACGGGTACGACAGAACCCGCCGGGGTCCATTGAAACCCCGGCGGGTCCGCGGCGGAACCGTTCAGCCGGCGAGCTCGCAGGTGTTCGCCAGGTCACCGGCCGGCGGCCGGGCGATCGTGTGGCCGGGCGGCGGCGCCTGGCGGCGCTCGACCCAGCCGGTCAGCGCGGTGAACGCCGCGCGGAAGCACGGCAGGATCGGCCGCAGCCGGTCCGGATAGGCGTCGTAGAGCCCGTCGACGTGGTTGCCGCCCTCGATCCGGTAGTACCGGAAGATCGGGCCCCGGCGCTGCTCGCGCACCATCTGCGCGTACACGTCGGAATCCTGGGTGATCGGCAGCAGCGCGTCGAGGGTCCCGTGCAGGGTGATCAGCGGCCGCTGGATGCGGCCGGTGAGCGCGATCCGCGCGATCGCCGCGCGCACCGCCGCCGGGCGGCTCGCGTAGTCGTAGTCGGCGTCGCAGGCGGGCGTGCCCGGCGCGCAGAACGGGGTGCCGGCCTCGGCCGGGCCGTCGTAGTCCGGGTCCAGCTCCTCGCGGTAGATGCGCTGGGTGAGGTCCCAGTAGACGCGGTGGTGGAAGTCCCAGAGGAACTCCGAGCCGGGCGCGAACCCGGCGGCGACGACCTCGGCGGGCCGGTCCGGGTACGCCCGCAGCACCGGCGGCAGGAACGTGAGCAGCCCGGGCCGGCGGGGGTGCCAGAGCGTGCCCTCCCAGTCGACGCCGCCGTCGTAGAGCTCGGGGTGGTTCTCCAGCTGCCACCGGACGAGGTAGCCGCCGTTGGACAGGCCCGCGGCGTAGGTGCGGCGCGGCGGGTGGCCGTAGCGGCGCGCGACCGCCGCGCGGGCGGCCCGGGTCAGCTGGGTCACCCGGTGGTTCCATTCGACGATGGCGTCGCCGGGTCGGCGCCCGTCGCGGTAGAACGCCGCGCCGACGTTGCCCTTGTCGGTGGCGGCGAAGGCGTAGCCGCGGGCCAGGACCCAGTCGCCGATGGCGAAGTCGTTGGCGTACTGCTCGCGGACCCCGGGCGAGCCGGCCACCACCAGGCCGCCGTTCCAGTGGTCGGGCAGGCGCACGACGAACTGGGAGTCGTGGTTCCAGCCGTGGGTGGCGTTGGTGGCCGAGTCGTCCGGGAAGTAGCCGTCGATCTGGATGCCGGGCACCCCGCTCGGGTTGCGGGCGCCGGCCGGGGTCAGCCCGGCCCAGTCGGCGGGGTCGGTGTGGCCGGAGGCGACGGTTCCGGCGGTGGTGAGGTCGGCGAGGCAGACGGCCTGTTGCCGTTCGGCGCCCGGAAGAAGAGGGGCGGAACACCCGGCCGGCCACGCTGGGGGTACGGGAAGGAGCACGGCCGCCAGCAGGACGGCCGCGGCACTGAGGGTAGGCAGCATCCCGTCATGCTCCGGCCGGTTCGGGGTCCGGGCCATGGCCGCCGACCACACTGTCGGCGCCCCCGCCATGGGTGGCGAGCCGGTGCAGCCGCAGGGCGAGCCGGAGTTCGAGGCCGCGTTCGGGCTGCTGCCAACCGTCGCCGAGGATCTGGGTGATGCGGGCGATGCGCTGGGTGACCGTGTTGACGTGGATGTGCAGCACCTCGGCGGCCCGCACCGCGTTGGCGCCGGCGTCGAAGTAGGACTCCAGCGTCCGTACCAGGGCCGTGCCGCGCCGGCGGTCGTAGTCGAGC
Organism: Actinoplanes sp. NPDC049668; assembly: GCF_044465445.1. Taxonomy (NCBI): domain Bacteria; kingdom Bacillati; phylum Actinomycetota; class Actinomycetes; order Micromonosporales; family Micromonosporaceae; genus Actinoplanes; species Actinoplanes sp. NPDC049668. Next base: position 133,058 of record NZ_JBITLR010000005.1, on the reverse strand, counting down.
AGCGCGCCGATGGTGTCGGCGACGAACGCCGGAACGTCGCGCTCGGCGCCGACCAGCAGGCCGACGAAGCCCAGCTCGGCGGCGCTGGCGCCGTCGCCGTCGCGGCCCAGCGCCCGCAGCGCCGAGGCGCAGCGGCGCGCCTCGGCGTAGGCGGCGGGCACCGGCTCGGTGCCGGTGAGCGGCCCGGTGCCGCCCCCGGTGACCGGCCCGCCGAGGTACGCGCCGAGCTCGCGCACCACCCGCCGGGCCGCCTCGCCGGGATGGTCGCCGCCGACCAGCAGCACCACGTAGCCGTCGCGGTTCGCGGCCAGCCCGCCGCAGGCCGCCGCGTGCGCGGAGCTCCACTGCGCGGCCCGCTCGCGGTGCCGGGCCGGGCAGGAGACCACGACCAGGACATGCGCGGCGTCGAGGTCGACGCCGAGGCGCCGGGCACGCTGTCGCACGGTCACCGGGTCGTCCACCCGCCGGCTGAGCAGGTCCTCCAGCAGCTCGCCCCGCACCCGCCCCTCTGCCTGCGCGAGGCTGCGCCGGAAGAGCAGCAGCAGCGCGGTGACCACCCCGGCGCGCTCCAGGATGCGGGTGTCGGTCTCGCTCAGCTCCCCCGGCGCGCGCAGCACGAGCGTGCAGAGCGCCTCGTTGCCGGCGCCCGCGGCGAGCACCCAGTGCTCGCCGTTGCGGGTCGCGCGGCCCAGGCCGCGGCCGGCCTCGGCCGCCGCGGCCAGCGGGCCGACCCCGGCGATGTCGCCGACCGCGGCCAGGCAGCGCCCGTCGGCGTCGAGGATGGCCAGCTCGCCGCCGAGCACCTCGGCGACGACGGCGGCGAGGCCGTCGAGGTCACCGCCGCGCAGGATCACCTCGGCCATCCGGTCGTGCGCCTCGGCGGCCCGCTCCAGGGACTCGCTGTGCCGGCGTACCACGGTGTTGACCGCGCCCAGCTCCTCCAGCGCCGCCCGGGTCTCGCCGAGCAGCCGGGTGTTGTCCAGCGCGACGGAGGCGTGCGCGGCGAGCGAGCCGAGCAGCGTCACCTCCTCTCGGGTGAACGGGCGGGCGCTGCGGTTCGCGGCGAAGAGCACGCCGAGCACCCGGCTGCCGAGGCGCATCGGCACGCCGAGGATCGCGACCAGGCCCTCCTCGCTGACGCCGCCGTCGATCTCGGTGGTGTGCTGGAAGCGCGCGTCGGCGGCGTAGTCGGCGGTGACGTACGGCGCGGCGGTCTGCGCGACCAGCCCGCCCAGCCCGGCGCCGAGCGGCAGCCGGAGCCGCTGGAAGCGGGCCGACACCGAGCCGTAGGTCACCCGCATGTAGGTGTCGCCGCGCTTCTCGTCGTTGAGGGTCATGTAGGCGACGTCGGCGTCGAGCAGCTCCCGGGCCCGGCGCACGATCGCCTCCAGCACGGCGTCGAGGTCGCGCAGGGTCGCGAGGTCGCCGACGGTGTCGACCAGCCCGCTGAGCTCCGCCTCGCGGCGCCGCCGGCGCTCCAGCAGCGCGCGCACCTGCAGGGCGAGCGCCCGGTGCTCCTCCAGCTCGGCCAGCTCCGCCGCCGGGCGGCCCCGCGCCCGGGCCTCCAGCAGCGGACGCTCGAACTCGACCGCCGCGGCCTCGCGCAGCAGCAGCTCGAGGAACGCCGAGGTCAATGCGCGGTCCATCCGCCGTCCATGACCACGGAGGTGCCGGTGACGAAGGACGCCCGCGGCGAGCACAGGTACGCGACCAGGTCGGCGACCTCGTCCGGCTCGACGAGCCGCTTGATGGCCACCGGCGCCAGCATCACCTGCTCGACGACCTGCGCCTCGTCCAGCCCGTGCCGGGCCGCCTGCGCGGCGATCTGCGCCTCGACCAGCGGCGTGCGCACGTACGCGGGATTGACGCAGTTTGACGTCACCCCGTGCTCGGCGCCCTCGAGCGCGATCACCTTGGACAGCCCCTCGAGTCCGTGCTTGGCCGAGACGTACGCGGCCTTGTACGGCGAGGCGCGCAGCCCGTGCACCGAGGAGACGTTGACGATCCGGCCCCAGCCGCGCGCGTACATGTGCGGCAGGGTACGGCGTACCAGCCGGAACGGCGCCTCGAGCATCAGCCGCAGGATCAGCGAGAACGTCTCGGGCGGGAAGTCGGGCAGCGGCGCGACGTGCTGCAGGCCGGCGTTGTTGACCACGATGTCGACCTCCGGGTCGATGCGGTCGACCGCGGACAGGTCGGTCAGGTCGACGGTCTCGGCGCGGCCGCCGATCTTCTCGGCGACCCGGGCCGCGGCGTCGCCGTCGCGGTCGACGACGACGACCCGGGCGCCGGCCGCGGCGAGCCGCTCCGCGCAGGCCCGCCCGATGCCGGAGGCCCCGCCGGTGACGAGGGCGGTGCGTCCCGCCAGGCTGTCGCTGGTGTCCATGATGCCCCTCAGCGCGAAGTCGACGACGTGGTGGGAACAGGCTCGGCCGGCGCCTCTTCGGCCTCGGCTCTTCGCCGCGGGCGGGACAGGGCGGCGCCGAGCTGCCGGGCGGCGCCCCACAGGCCCTGCCTGAACAGCAGCACCACGAGCACGAAGACGGTGCCGGTGATCAGGCCGATGCCGTTGAAGCCGGACGTGGAGAGGTAGTCCTCGAGGAGCACGACCAGGGCGGCGCCCAGGGTGCTGCCCCAGAGGGTGCCGATGCCGCCGAGCACCACCATCATCACGGCCTTGCCGGAGGTGGTCCAGTAGACCTCCTGCAGCGACGCGAAGCCGTGGCTGATCGCGAACAGGCCGCCGGCGAGGCCGGACAGCGCCGCCGAGAGCACGAAGGCGAGCAGCTTGTACCGGTCTACCGGGTAGCCGATCGCCCGGGCCCGGGCCGGGTTGTCGCGGATCGCGACCAGCACGTGCCCGAACGGCGAGTGCACGATTCGCCACAGGCAGAGCAGGCCGAACAGGACGATCGGCAGCCCGGCGTAGTAGAAGACGAACGGGTCGCCGAGGTCGGCGCCGAAAAGCTCGCGGGGTATGCCCTGCAGGCCGTTCTCGCCCCCGGTGACGTCGCGCCACTGGTTGGCGACGAAGTAGATCATCTGCGCGAACGCCAGCGTGACCATGGCGAAGTAGATGCCGGTGCTGCGCACGCAGAGGTAGCCGATGGGCACGGCGAGCGCGGCGGCGAGCGCCGCGCCCCCGAGCACGGCGACCGGGAACGGCAGCCCGCTGTGGATGGCGATCAGTCCGGACGCGTACGCGGCGCTGCCCCAGAAGGCGGCGTGGCCGAAGGAGAGCAGTCCGGTGTAGCCGAGCAGCAGGTCGACCGCGGCCGCGAACAGCGCCCAGGTGACGATGTCCATGGCCACCGGCGGGTAGATCAGCCAGGGCAGGGCGAGGGCCGTGGTGAGCCCGACGGCCAGCAGCAGCCACCGCAGCGGCCGGCGGCCGGCCGGCTCGGTGTGGTGCAGGAGCAGCCGGATCACGTGCGGGCCTCCTCGCGTCCGAACAGCCCGGCGGGCCGCAGCAGCAGCACGCCGGCCATGATGATGAAGATCAACGTCTGGGACAGCGCCGGTACGTACAGGTTGCCCAGCGACTGCGCGACGCCGATCGCGAAGCCGGCGAGCACGGAGCCGAAGACCGAGCCGAGGCCGCCGATCACCACCACGGCGAAGACCGCGATGATCAGGTCGGCGCCCATCAGCGGGTTGACCGCGCGCATGGGCGCGGCCAGCACCCCGGCCAGGCCGGCGAGGGCCACCCCGAACGCGAAGACCGGGGTCACCCAGCGGCCGACGTTGACGCCGAGCGCCCCGGTCAGCTCGGGCCGCTCGGTGGCGGCCCGCACCACCATGCCGACCCGGGTCCGGGTCAGCACCAGCCAGACCGCGGTGCACAGCACGACCGCGGCGCCGAGCACGAACACCTGGTACGCGGGGTAGTCGAAGATCCCGAGGTCGATCGAGCCGGAGAGCTCCGCGGGGCGCGGGTACGGCTGGGACTGCACGCCGTACTCGCGCTTGACCGCGTCCTGCAGCACCAGGGTCAGCCCGAAGGTGAGCAGGAAGTTGTAGAGCGGGTCGAACAGGGTCAGCCGCCGGATCAGGGTGCGCTCGAGCAGCATGCCGAGCAGGAACAGCAGCGCCGGCACGGCGAACAGCGCCGCCCAGAACGGCACGCCGAACTCGGCGAGGGCCAGGTAGGCGCCGAACGCGCCGAGCATGAAGAACGCGCCGTGCGCGAAGTTGACCACGCCGAGCATGCCGAAGATGACGGCGAGCCCCAGCGCCAGCAGCGCGTAGAAGCCGCCGCTGACCAGCCCGTTGAAGCACTGCTGCAGGAAGCCGGTCACAGCGTGCAGCCGCCCGCGGACTCCGGCCGGAACGCCTCGGCCGCCGGGATGGTGCGCAGGATCTTCTCGTAGTCCCAGTCGGTGGTGACCTGGCTCTTCGGCTTCACCTCGGCCAGGTAGACGTCGTGCACGACCCGGTGGTCCTTGGCCCGGACGGTGGCGTTGCGGGCGAACATGTCGTCGTAGGTGTAGCCCTCGAGCTCGCCGACGACGGCGTCGGCGGCGTCGGTGCCGGCCCGCTGCACCGCCTCGAGGTACTGCATGGCGGCCGAGTAGTTGGCCGCGTGCGCGAACGACGGCCGGGTCTGGGTCTTGGCGGTGAACCGGTCGGCCCACTGCCGGTTGCGGTCGTCGAAGTTCCAGTACCAGGCGTCGGTGAAGGTGGTGCCGGCGAACGCGTCCGGGCCGAGCGAGTGGATGTCGGTGATGAACATGAGGCCGACCGAGAGCTTGATGCCCTGCTCCCGCAGCTTGAACTCGTTGTACTGCTTGACGAGGTTGACCAGGTCGCCGCCGGCCTGCATGGCGCCGAGCACGTCCGGCTTGGGCTTCAGCCCGGGCGCCTTGAGCAGGAAGGTGGAGAAGTTGTCGTTCGGGAACGGCGTCGGGTCCTTGGCGACCACGGTGCCGCCGGCCGTGCCGATCGCCGCGCTGAACGACTTCTCCATGTCCTGCCCGAACGCGTAGTCCGGGTAGAGGATGTACCAGTTCTCGCCGCCCTGCTTGGTGACCGCCGACCCGGTGCCGTTGGCCAGCATGTACGTGTCGTACGCGTAGTGGAACGTGTACCTGTTGCACTGCTTGCCGGTGAGCTCGGTGGTGGCGGCGCCGATGTTGAAGTACAGCTTCTTCTTCGCCTTGGCCACGTTGGCGACGGCCAGCGCCGCGGAGGAGGTCGGCACGTCGAGGATCGCGTCGGCCTGCTGGCGGTCGTAGAGCTCCTGCGCCTTGGAGTTGGCGATGTCGGGCTTGTTCTGGTGGTCGGCCGAGACGATTTCGATCTTCGAGCTGACCGCCTTGTCGCCGTACTTGGCCTGGAAGTCGGCGACGGCCAGCCTGACCGCCTCGATGCTGTTCTTGCCGGACAGGTCGGCGTAGACGCCGGACTGGTCGTTGAGCACGGCCAGCACGATCTTGTCGTTGCTGACCTTGGCGTCGGCGCCGCCGCCGGGGCCGCCGCGCCCGCAGCCGGCGACCAGCAGCGCGCCGGCGGCCAGGGCTGCGGTGAGCGCTCTGGTGGTCTTTCGCATGGGTTGTCTCCTCGGGGGGTGGGGAGGGGGTCAGATGCCGAGGTACGCGAGCAGTTCGTGTTCTCGTTGCCGGACCGCGCCGTTGTCGAGCGTCTCGACGACCCGGCCCTCGGCGAGCAGGTGGTGGCGGTCGGCCACGGTGGTGGCGAAGTGCAGGTTCTGCTCGATCAGCAGCACGGTGACGCCGGCCGCCTTGATCTCGCGCAGGATGTCGCCGATCTGCTGCACCAGCAGCGGCGAGAGGCCCTCGGTCGGCTCGTCGCAGAGCAGCAGCCGGGCACCGCTGCGCAGGACCCGGGCGAGCGCGAGCATCTGCTGCTCGCCGCCGGAGAGCTGGGTGCCGGCGAAGCGCCGCCGCCGGGCCAGCACCGGGAACGTGTCGTAGATCCGGCTCAGCGGCCAGGGCTCCGGGCCGACCACGGGCGGGAGCAGCAGGTTCTCCTCGACGTTCAGGGTGGCGTACACGCCGCGGTCGTCGGGCACGTAGCCGATGCCGGCGCGGGCCCGGCGGTAGGCGGGGCGGGACGCGAAGGCGGTGTCGCCGAGGAAGGTGAGCCGCCCGGAGTTGTGCGCGTGCAGGCCCATCAGGCAGCGCAGCAGCGTCGTCTTGCCGGCGCCGTTGCGCCCGACGAGCGTGACGATCTCGCCCTCGGCGACCGCGAGGTCGACGTCGCGCAGCACCTGCGCCTCGCCGTACCAGGCGCTGAGTCCCTCAACGGTCAGCATGGGCCGCTCCGAGGTAGGCGGTGATGACGCGGGGGTCGGCGCGCACCTCGGCGTAGCCGCCCTCGACCAGGACCGTGCCGTGGGTGAGCACGGTGACACGGTCGGCGAGGTTCGCGACGACGCGCATGTTGTGCTCGACGAGCACGACGGTGCGCCCGGCCCGGACGGTGCGGATCAGCGCGATGGTGCGCTCGACGTCCTCGGCGCCCATGCCGGCGGTCGGCTCGTCGAGCAGCAGCACCCGCGGGTCGAGGGCGAGGGCGACGGCCAGTTCGAGGGCCCGCTTGCGGCCGTAGGCCAGGGCCGCGGCCGGCACCTCGGCCGCGTCGGCGAGGCCGACGTCGTCCAGCAGGGCCAGCGCCCGGTCCCGGAACCGGCCCAGCCGGCTCTCGGAGCGCCAGAACCGCCAGCCGAGGCCGGTCGGCGCCTGCAGCGCCAGCTCGACGTGTTCGCGGGCGGTGACCTGTGGGAACAGGGTGGTGATCTGGAACGAGCGCGCCACGCCCAGGCGGGCCACCCGGTCCGGTGCCAGCCCGGTGACGTCGGCACCGTCGAGGGTGATGCGCCCCCGGCTCGGCCGCAGGAAGCCGGTGAGCAGGTTGAACAGGGTGGATTTACCGGCGCCGTTGGGCCCGACGAGCGCGTGCACGCTGCCTTCCGCGATGTCGAGGTCGACGCCGTCCACGGCATGGAAGCCGCGGAACTGCTTGGCGAGCCCGCGTGCCTGGAGGATCGGCGGGGGCATCGAGACCTCCTTCGTCAGACCGGGCGACCGGGGGGCGCCCTGTGATCCGCAACACTATGGGCGGGGTCACAGCGCACGCCATGTGGAGTTCGCACACATCTGAAGGGGTTTCGGTGGGGAGCGTCACCACGTCCCGTAACTCGCCGACCACCCAAATGGCGCCCGAAATGGGCGTTCCAGTGTGGTGTCGTCACATGTGGAAGTTTGGTTCCGGCAGATGTTTGCAGCGGCCATGAATATTCGTCCGAACATCCATGGCAATCCGATCTTCACTTGCGGACCATGGAGCGCGTGTCCGGACGTCACCGTAGAACCTTCAACTTGACCATCATTCTCGCCGCGGCCGTGGCCGCCGTCGTCCTCGTCGGGGGCGGCTCCTGGCTCGGCTACGCGCAGTTCTCCGCAAAGGACTGCTCCGGCAAGATCGGGCTGGACGTCGCCGCGTCGCCTGAGATAGCCGGCGCCGTCCGGACCACCGCCGACGCGTGGGTGAAGCAGGACGCCCAGGTCGACGGCGTCTGCGTGGAGGTGAAGGTCGTCGACCTCGAGCCGGCCGCCGGCGCCGCCGCCATCGCGCAGCGCCACGGCGTCACGCTCACCGGCCTCGGCGGCGGCACCGGCGCGGCCGAGGTACCGGACGTGTGGATCCCGGACTCGTCGTCCTGGCTGCTGCGGGTCAGCGCCGAGGCGCCCGGCTTCGTGCCGACGAACCGGCAGCCCGTCGCCGAGAGCCCCGTGGTGCTGGCCATGCCCGCCCCGGTCGCCCAGACGCTCGGCTGGCCCGCGAAGAAGCTGGCGTGGGCGGACATCCTCGCCGCGCTGACCGCCGGCAAGTCCCTGCGCCCCGGCATCGTCGACCCCACCCGCGACGCGGCCGGCCTCGCCGGCCTGCTCGCCCTGGGCGGCGCGGCCGGCGACGACTCCGCCGGCACCAAGAAGAAGGTCGGCGCGCTGCGCGCGCTCGCGGCGAACAGCTCGAGCATCCGCCGCGACCTGGTGGAGAAGTTCCCGACCTCGGCGCAGGACGTGACGACCTCGCTGAGCGCCGCCCCGCTGTCGGAGGAGGACGTGGTCGCCTTCAACGCGACCAAGCCGCCGGTACCGCTCGCGGCCCTCTACCTCGACCCGGCACCGGCCGCGCTGGACTACCCGTTCGCGATCCTGCCCGAGGTCGACCCGCAGAAGGCCAAGGCCGCCGCCGCCCTGCACACCGCGCTGCGCGGTGCGTCGTTCAGCAAGGCCCTCGCCGCGGCCGGCCTGCGCAACCCCGACGGCTCGGCCGGCGCCGGCTTCGCCGCGCCCGAGGGCGCGCCCCAGGCGGCCGAGCCCGCCGCGCAGGCCTCGCCCGACGCCAGCGAGGCGGCCGCGCTCGCCGCCCGGTACACCGCCGCGATCAGCCAGGTGCTCGGCAGCTGGACGGCGATCACGCAGCCCGGCCGGGTCCTCGCCGTCTTCGACGTGTCCGGCTCGATGCTGACGAAGGTGCCGACCGCCGGCAACCTCACCCGCAACGAGGTCACCAAGCGCGCCGCGGTGGAGGGGTTGTCGCTGTTCGACGACCGGTGGGCGGTCGGGAACTGGGTCTTCTCCACCGACATGGTCGGCAAGCGGCCGTGGAAGGAGCAGGTGGCGATCAGCCCGCTGACCGCCGCACGCACCCGGCTCCGCGAGGCGATCGAGAACATGGAGCCCAAGCCGCAGGGCGACACCGGCCTCTACGACACGACGCTGGCCGCGTACGAGACCGTGCTGAAGGGCTGGCAGCCCGGCCGGATCAACTCGGTGCTGCTCTTCACCGACGGGGTGAACGAGAACCCCGGCGGCCTGACCCGGGCGCAGCTGCTCGACAAGCTGAAGAAGCTGAAGAACCCGGACAAGCCGGTCCGCATGGTGTTCATCGGCATCGGCAACGGCGTCGACCGCAACGAGCTGACCGCGATCACGAAGGCGACCGGCGACGGCGGCGTCTACATCGCGGAGGACCCGGCCAAGATCGGCGACATCTTCCTGCGGGCGATCGGCAGCCGCTCCGGCGCCTGACGATCCGACGGTGGCGCCTGCTGCCCCGGCTCACCCGGGCCGGGGCAGCAGGCTGTCCGTCAGGCGATCGCGCAGGCGACGCCGTTGAGGGTGAACGCCGCCGGCTTGCCGCTGTTGCCGGTGTGTGTCGCCTGGAAACCGATGCTGGTCGAGGCGCCCGTCGCCAGCGCGCCGTTGTAGGAGACGTTGCGGGCGGTGACCGCCCCGCTCGCCGGCGTGTAGATGGCGTTCCAGCCGGAGGTGATGGCCTGGCCGCCGGGCAGCGTGAAGCCCAGCGTCCAGCCGGTCAGGGCCGGTCCGGTGTTGGTGATGGTGATCGACGCGGTCAGGCCGGTGTTCCAGGCGTTGACCGTGTAGCCGACCCGGCAGTTACCCGCCGGCGGCGGCGTGCTCGGCGAGGGCGGCGGAGTCGTGGCCGAGCCGCTCGGGTTCGGCACCGTCGGCGCGTCGAGGCCGAAGAACGCGATCGCGCCCTCGGCCATGCCGCTGGTCGGCAGCGAGTGCCCCACGCCGGCCGCGCTGACCGCCTCGACCGGCGCCTGCGTGCCCGAGGACCCGTACCGGGTGCGGGTCCAGCCGGACTGCGGCGAGTCGGTGAGCACCGGCGTCTGGCTCACGCCGAGCACGTTGGTCCACTGCTTGATCTCCTCGGCGAAGTTCGGGTAGCGCAGCGTCGCGTCCTCGGTGCCGTGCCAGACCTGCATCCGCGGGCGGGCACCGCTGTATCCCGGGTACGCGGCCCGGACCAGGTCCCCCCACGCCTGCGGGGTCTTGGTGATCTGCCCGTTGGCGCAGGCGCTGTTCCAGCTGGAGCCGTCGGTGGTGGCGAAGCAGCCGAACGGCACGCCCATGAACGCCGAGCCGGCCCGGAACACGTCGGGGTAGTCGCCGAGCAGGACGTTGGTCATCATCGCGCCGGACGAGGCACCGGTGACGAACGTGCGGGCCGGGTCGGTGCCGTAGCGCTGCTGCACGTAGCGGACCATCGAGACGATGCCGACCGGGTCGCTGTTCCCGTCGTGGCGCAGCGCGCCGGGCGACGAGACGTCGAAGCAGTTGCCCGACCTGGTCGCCGACGGGTAGACGACGATGTAGCCGTACCGGTCCGCCAGGGACGCGAACTGGGTGCCGGAGTAGAAGGCGGGTCCGGAGCCGGTGCAGTAGTGCACGGCGACGAGCAGGGCCGGGTTGCTCGGCAGCCGGTCCGGCACGTACAGGTGCATCCGCAGGCCGGTCGGGTTGGTGCCGAAGCCGGTGACCTCCTGCAGCGAGGCCGCGGCGGCCGGCGTGGCCGGCAGCAGCGTGGTCGAGGCGACGATCGCCGCCGCGGCGGTGGCCACCGCCAGCAACGCGTGAGCGAGTCTCTTCATGGCGTTCCTCAGTTCCTCCGAGGGCTGGGCCCCGGCGCGGGGGGATGGAGCCCCGCGCCGGGGCGGTCGGGGTCAGGACGCGGCGCAGGACGGGGTGGCGCTCGGCCCGGTTCCGGTGCCCTGGAAGCCGAACTCGGTGTTGCCGCCGGCCGGGATCCGCGGGTTGTAACTGGCGTTGGCGAAGCGGACCGTGCCGCTGCTGCCGCCGGCGACCGCGTTCCAGGTGTTGGTGACCGTCGCGCCGGACGGCAGGGTCAGCGTGACCGCCCAGCCGTTGACCGCGGCGGAGCCGGCCGTGACCCGCACGGCGGCCGTGAAGCCACCGTTCCACTGGTTCAGGGTCACGCTGGCGGTGCAGCCCGCGCCCGTCGGCGGGCTGGTCGGCGGGCTGGTCGGCGGGCTGGTCGGCGGGCTGGTGGGCGGGCTCGTCGGCGGCGTGGTGGGCGGGGTGGTCGGCGTGACGCCGCCGTTCAGGGCCGCCAGCGCGGAGGTGTACGCGGCCTTCTTGTTGCCGTTGCCGTCGAACAGCAACGGGGTGCCGCTGGCCCGCCACGAGTCGGTGTCCCGGATGCCCCAGACGGTGATTCCGAGGCAGCGGGCGACCGCGAGGCAGTCGTTGACGACGTTGCCGTAGGTGGTGGCCTGCGTCGTTCCGGATCCCTCGATGTCCAGCTCGGTGATGGCCACGTCGACGCCGAGCGCGGCGAAGCTCGACAGCGTGGTGCGGTAGTTGCTCGGGTACGGCGAGCCGCTGTTGAAGTGCGACTGGAAGCCGACGCAGTCGATCGGCACGCCGCGCGACTTGAAGTCACGGACCATGGAGTACACGGCCTGCGTCTTGGCCCAGCTCCAGTTGTCGGTGTTGTAGTCGTTGTAGCAGAGCTTCGCGGTCGGGTCGGCGGCGCGAGCAGCGCGGAACGCCGCCTCGATCCAGTCGTTGCCGGTGCGCTGCAGGTTCGAGTCACGCCGGGCGCCGTCGTTGCCGTCGGCGAAGGCCTCGTTCACCACGTCCCAGGCGGACAGCTGGCCCCGGTAGTGGGTGGCGACCTGGGTGACGTGATTGAGCATCGCGGTGCGCAGCGCGCTGCCGGACATGCTCTGCATCCAGCCGGGCTGCTGCGAGTGCCAGGCGAGCGTGTGGCCGCGCACCTGCATGCCCTGCGCCTTCGCGTGACTGACGATCCGGTCCGCGTTGGTGTAGTTGAACTGGCCCTGCGACGGCTCAGTCGCGTCGATCTTCATCTCGTTCTCGGGCGTGACGCTGTTGAACTCGCGGTTCAGGATGCCCACATAGGTCGAGTCCGACAGCTTGTTGGCGGCCACGGCGGCGCCGAAGTAGCGGCCCGACGCCGCCGCCGAGGCGCCCAGCGTGGTGGCGGCGTCGGCGGAGGACGCCAGCGCCACCGCGGCGCCGGCCGCGACGACGCTCGCCGCTATCAGGGTGGAGGCCACCCGGAGCGGGGATCTCCGGGTGGCACTTCTGGGGACGGAGGACTGGTTCATGCGGTGCGCCTTTCTCAAATGGGAGCGCTCCCAAATACTGGACGGGGACAGCGGTGTACGAATCGGGACGGATCAGAGGGTGCGGGCGATGGCGGCGGCCGCCGCCGCGCCGTGGTACTTGCGGACCAGGTGCAGGCACAGGTCCAGGCCGGCCGGGCCGTCGGCCGCGGTGAAGATGGGATCGTCGTCGACGTAGCGCACGCCGACCGCCGTGCGCACCCGCGGATAGCGGCGCCGCAGCTCCTCGGCGTAACCGGGGCAGGTCGACACCCGCCGGCCGTCGAGCAGGCCCGCCGCCGCGACGGTGAGCACGGCGCCGCCCACCGCGAGGATCCGGCAGTTGCGGCTGGCGGCGTCGCGCAGCGTCGCGGCGACCGCGGCGCCGTCGTCGCCGCCGGCGCAGGGCGCCACGGCGAGGATGTCGGCCCGGGCCAGCAGGTCGCGCCCGGCGAAGCTCAGGCCGACGGCGGCGAACGAGAGGTCGAAGACCGGCCCGCCGAACACGGCGCGGTAGGTCGCCAGGCCGGCCCGCCCGCCGCTGGGCGGCACCAGCACCGCCACGTTCGTCATGGTGGTCATCGCCGGAACAGCCGCTCGGGTACGGAGTCGGCGATCGCCTGGTAGCCGGCGGGGTTGAGGTGCAGGTGGTCGCCGGTGTCGTAGGCCGGCAGCAGGCGCCGGCGCCCGATCGGGTCGCGGACCGCCGCGTCGAAGTCGAGCACCGCGTCGAAGCGCCCGGAGCGGCGGATCCAGTCGTTGACCGTGCGGCGGGTGCCCTCGCGCAGCCCGTCCGCGTCGTCGTAGCCGGTGTTGCCGCCGAACGGGGTGATCGTCGCGCCGTACACCTGGATCCCGCGCGCGTGCGCCCGGGTGACCATCTGGTCGTACGCGGCGATCAGGTCCTCCCCCACCTGGAGCTGCGCCTGCGGCGTCGCGGCGGCCGTACCGATGTCGTTGACGCCCTCGAAGACGATCAGCCGGTCGGCGCCGCCCAGCGCGAGCACGTCGCGGTCCAGCCGACCGAGGGCGTTCGGCCCGAGGCCGTCCTGCAGCACCCGGTTGCCGCCGGCCGCCTGATTGAGCACCGCGACGCCCCGCAGCCGGGCCTTCAGCCGGTCCGGCCACCGGTCGTTGCCGTTGGTCGTCGAGCCGCGCCCGTCGGTCAGCGAGTCGCCGAGCACCACGGTCGCCGTGCCGGCGGTGTGCACCTCGACCCCGCTGAGGAAGTACCAGTGGTCCACCGGCGTGGCGCCCGGCAGCTCCGCGTCGGCGCGGTGGTCGCCGCGCAGCAGGTGTGAGGTCGTCCGCGAGCCGGGGTGCGAGGTGATGGCCGCGGAGGCCTGGCCGGTGGCCAGGTAGGCGGTGACGGTGAGGTTGGTCAGCGCGGGCACGTCGAGGTCGATCGGGTCGGAGACCACCTGCGCGCCGATCGGGACCGACGCGCCCGCCCGGCCCGAGAACGTGAGCGGGCGGGACGAGCCGGGCACGATCGCGCTCGCGCCGGCCCGCCCGTCCAGCGGCAACGCGACGGTGGCGCCGGTGATCGGCAGGACCGCGCCGCCGAACGCGTTCGAGAAGCGCACCCGCACGGACGAGCCGGCCACCGAGGTGTGCACGGTCTGGCGCAGCGTGGTGTCGGCCAGCGCCACGCCGTCGGCGTTGAACGGCGCCGGCGGCATGTTGCCGGGCTCGGTCAGCTGCGGCATGGACACCCAGGTGTGCAGCCAGCCCCTGGGCCGCGGCCGGTCCCGGTGGTGGATCGTCGCCGCCGAGGCGGCCGCTGCCGCGCCGAGGCCGAGTATGGATCGGCGGTTCATCGGACTCTCCGGCTCTCGGGCGGGCCGAGGTAGCTGTACCTGACTCCCCCGGTGTCGACGATCAGGCGCTGCACGATCACGGTCGGGTCGACCATCCAGAACTTGAGGGTGTGCGTGCCCGCGGCCGAGACCGCGTGCGTGGTGGTCGTGACGTTGGCGTTGTCGGAGGTGTTGCGCTCCCACTGCCGGTTCATGGTGGTGTCGTTGGCGCCGGTCGCCGTCGTGATGTTCACCGTCTGCGGCGCGTCGTCGTCCAGCGAGACCGCGTACTTGAGCCCGTCGGTCGGCCGCACGTTGTTGCGCGGCGACAGCACCGCCGTGACCTTGACCGGCCCGGTGCTGGTCAGCGTCATCGCGTACTCGAGGCGGGCACCCGCACCGCCCAGCGGCGTCATGCCGTTGCCGGTCTTGCCGATGCCGGGCAGCAGCCGCCAGTCGCCGACGGCGCGGCTGTAGTGGTCGGCCTCCATCGCGACGTAGCCGTTCGCCTCGACGAAGCCGCGGGGCCGCAGCACCGGGTTGTCGATCGGCGCCTGCACCACGGTGCTCGCGCCGCCCGGCCCGGTCACCGTGATCGGCACGGTGGTCCGGCCCTTGGGCGCCCGGGACCAGTCGACCCGCACGGTCGCCCGGACCTCCTTGTCGACCCGGCCGGCGGCCGGTGTGACGTGCACCCACGGCACGGCCGGGCTGATCCGGTACCCGAACGGCGTCGTCCCGGTGTTGTACACGTCGAGGTACTGCGCGGGCTGCGCCTGGTACGGGCTGAACGCGGGCAGGGTGACCGGGTCGCCGCCGTCGAGCGCGACGCCCATCCCCGCCGCCGCGGGCACCTCGATCCGCCGCAGGTGCGGGTAGATCTCGTCCGGCAGCGCCACGTTGTTCTTCTCCGGCTGCTGCCACGGCGCGTTCGGGCCGTACCGGGCCACGTCGCCGTACCCGATCTTGGGTTGCAGCTGCCAGTCGCGCCACTTCCCGCCGGCCAGGGCGGTGTTGTAGTGGGCGTTGAGCGCCTGGTCGTCGGCGAAGCGGGCCTCGGCGACGTCGGCCAGGTCGTTGGTGGAGGCGCGGCCCTGCGCGGCGTACAGGATGTTGGTGAACTCGGCGCGGCGCAGGGCGTACAGGTTGGCCGTCGCCTTGACCTGGTAGTAGACCAGCTGGAAGTAGGCGTCCTGCCAGGCCGCGGGCACCGCGGACCGGATCCGGTCCGCGCGATCGCCGAGCCGCTGCCATTGCGCGGTGACGCGATCCAGTTCGCCGTAGTCGGTGAGGCTGAACGGGCTCGCCTGGTCGTCGTAGTTGATCTGCGCGGTGGCGGGGTCGATGGTGATCCGGCGGTTCAGCAGCTCGGGCTTGCGCCGCGACTGCAGGTGGCCGTAGTCGCCGAGCAGGTCCGCGATCCGGTCGGCGAGGGCCGGCCCGAAGTTCTGCGCGGCGTACTGCCGCTCCCACTCGCCGAGCCGGGACAGCGGCCAGGCGGCGGGGTTCCACGCGTAGTCGAGGAAGAACTGGGTCGGCTGCTCCTCGTTCTTCAGGTCGCCGACGTTGACCATCCACAGCCGGTCCACCCCGGAGCGGTACGCGAGGTCGAGCTGCTCCCAGGTGTTGGTGAGGTTGATCGTGTCGACCCACTTGTAGTTGCGGCCGCCGCCGACGTAGTCGAAGTGGTAGTACATCCCGTACCCGCCGGAGCGGGGCGGCAGCGAGGCGTCCGGCAGCTTGCGCAGGTTGCCCCAGTTGTCGTCGCAGAAGACGACGGTCACGTCGTCCGGCGGCCGGTAGCCGCCGTCCCAGTAGCGTTGCACCTCCTTGTAGAGGGTCTGCACCTGCGGCGCGCCGATGAGTCCGGTGTCGCGCAGGATCTCCCGCTGGGTGTCGATGATCGAGTCCATCAGGTCGATGCCGTCGCCGTCGGGCAGGCTGACGTCGCCGTTGCCGCGCATGCCGAGCGTGACGACGCCCTCGATCTTCTGGTCCGCCATCCGCTGCGCGCCGTCGCGCCAGTACGCCTTGATGGCGTCCGGGTTGCGCCGGAAGCTCCACTCGCCGGTGCCGGCGGGGTGCCGGTTCCACTCCTCGATGCCGCGCATCATCGGCGCCTCGTGTGAGGTGCCCATGACGACGCCGTAGTAGGAGGCCGTCGCGTGGTTCTGCGGGTCGTCCTCGGCGAACGCGCGCCCCCAGACGGCCGGCCACAGGTAGTTGGCGCGCAGCCGCAGCATGGTCTCGAAGACCTTGGCGTAGTAGGCCGCGTTCAGCCCGCCCGGGTAGCCCGGCGCCTTGCCGGGCCCGAAGTAGCGAGGGGCCCAGGTGCCGGTGGCCGGGTTCTCGTCGTTGATGAAGAAGCCGCGGTACTTCACCGCCGGGGTGCCCTGGGAGTGGCGCCCGGGCAGCACGTAGACGGCGTCCTGATGACGCACCGGCACGTCGTCCCAGAACCGCCACGGCGAGACGCCGATGCGCTTGGACAGGTCGTAGGCGCCGTAGATGGTGCCGCGCTGGTCGCTGCCCGCGATGACGAACGCCCGGCGTACGCCCGGCAGCGGGTTGTCGACGACCTGCTCGACGGTGGTCTCCCACTTGCCGGCGAGGCCGCGGACGTCGAGCTTGCCCGCCGCGACCAGGCGGTCGATCAGCGGGCTCTTGCCGACGGTGCCGACCAGCACCGGGTCGCGACCGCCGGGGATCCGGTCGTGCCCGACCGCCGGGGTGACGCCGGTGACCGCCGCGATGTCGTCCCGCAGGTCGTCGACGACGCGGATGACGCCGGCGTGGTCGCCGGCGCTGACCACCAGCGGCGCCGCGCGGCCGCCGGCGACGAGCGGGAAGCGGCCGCGGCCCGGCTGCGCGGAGACGTAGTTGCCGCGGTCCGCCGCGGCGAGCGCGTCGTCCGGTACGGCCCGAGCGTTCGCCGGCACCGCGACGAACAGCGGTGCGACCAGTGCCGCGAGGGCGAGCAGTGCCTTCATGGGTACGCCGTCCATATCTACAGGAGTCGGAGCGGGACCGCGGCCGCCAGTGCCGCCATGCCCGCATCGTTGGGATGCAGGTGGTCGCCGCTGTCGTAGGCCGGGTCGAGCCGCAGGATGTCGGTGCGGTCGCGGACCGCGGCGTCGAAGTCGATCGCCGCGTCGTACTCGCCGCCGGTGCGGATCCAGCGGTTCAGCGTCGCGCGCTTGCGCTCGTTGGCCTCGGACCAGAAGCCGAGGGTGTCGCCCTTGAACGGCAGGACGGTGGCGCCGTACGCCCGCATCCCGGCCTGGTGCGCGCGGGCGATCAGCTGCCGGTGCCCGGCGATCAGATCGTCGGCGGTGACCGTCTCGTCGGGCGGGGCGGCCGTGCCCGGGTGGCCGAGGTCGTTGACGCCGAGCAGCACGATGAGCACGCGCGCACCGGGCTGGGCGACCACGTCGCGGTCGAAGCGGCGCAGCGCGCTCTGGCCGAAGAACGCGGCGTAGGCCTCGGCCCCGCTGCCCGGGCGTGGGTTGGGGTCGCGTAGCAGCCGGTTCCCCGAGACGCCGAGGTTGACCACCCCGCGGTCGAGGCGGGCGTCGCGCAGCCGCCGGGCGAGCAGGTCGGGCCACCGGTGGTTCAGGTTCGCCACGGTGGCGGCGCCGTTGGTGATGGAGTCGCCGAGCGCGACGACCGCGCCGGCCGCCCGGCCGGCGACGCTGACGCCGGAGAGGAAGAGGTTCTGCGAGTGCACGGCCGTCGGCGTGAGCGCCCGGGCCGCGGTGACGTTGCCGGCCGCGATCACGTTGTCCTGGTACGCGAACGCGGCGAGGGTGGTGACCGGGGTGCGCCGCGGCAGGTAGACGCTGATGGTCAGCTCCGTGCCGGCCGGGACGTGCAGCCGCACCGGGTCGCTGACCAGCGGCGCGCCGGCCGGGATGGTCGCCGCGGCCCGTCCGCCGAACGTCACCCGCCGGTCGGTGCCGGGCACCGTCGCCGTGCTCGCGCCGTCGCCGGCCCGGCGGGCGACGCGCACCTCGCCGACGACCAGCGGCACGTCGCCGAACTCGTTGGTCAGCCGGACCCGCACCTGCTCGCCGCCGGCGCTGACGTGCACCACGTGGCGCACGGTCTGGTCCTGCAGGACGGTCGGCGCGCCCGGCGGGATCGTGGTGGGCACGGCCGCCCACGTCGCGGTCCAGCCCGCGCCGTCGCGGCGTTCGCCCGCCGCCGCGGCCGCCGGGGTCGCCGCCGCGGCGAGCGCGGCGCCCGAGGCGAGCGCGAGCACCTCACGTCTGGTGGACATGCGTCTCCTTCGCGCTGAGTTCCGGAAGTTTCGGCAATGCGCCAAGCGATTTCTCGTAACATAGAGGCAGGTCGAAGTCTCGTCAAGAGACTGTTACGTCCCAGATCACCGCGTTGTTTTCATTGATCTCCGCGTTCATCCGTCCACGTTGTAGCCGGTTGACCGGGCCGCAGTGCTGGCCTATCTTCCGGACACGTAACGGAATTTCTCGGAATCTTCGAAACCCCTGCGCCGCGGCACCCCCGCCGCCCCCGCGGGTCTGGGAAGGACGGTCCGAAAGTGAGAATCCACCGAATCCTCAGTACCGCCGCGCTGGCGTCGCTGGCGCTGGTCGCCGCCTCCCCCGCGGCCGCGACGCGGCCCGCGACCGCCGCACCACAGCCGGTACCCGCGCGGGCGGCCACGCCGGCCGGCGACGCCGGGCTGCGGGTCGCCGCCGACCGGGCCGGCCTGCGGATCGGCACCGCCGTCGACACCACCGCGCTGGCCGCCGACGCGCCGTACCGCGCGGCGACGGCACACGAGTTCAACTCCGTCACGGCGGAGAACGTCATGAAGTGGCAGCTGGTCGAGCCGGTGCAGGGCACCTACGACTGGGCGGCCGCCGACGGACTGGTGGACTTCGCCCGCGCGAACGGCCAGAAGGTGCGCGGGCACACGCTGGTCTGGCACAGCCAGAACCCGTCCTGGCTGACCGAGGAGGCCTTCACCCCCGCCGAGCTGCGCGCGCTGCTGCGCAAGCACATCATCGACGAGGTCTCGCACTTCAAGGGCCGGGTCTACCACTGGGACGTGACCAACGAGATCTTCAACGACGACGGCACCTGGCGCGACACCATCTGGCTGCGCAACCTCGGGCCCGGCTACGTCGCGGACGCGTTCCGCTGGGCGCACCAGGCCGACCCGCGCGCCAAGCTGTACCTCAACGACTACAACAACGAGGGTGTCAACGCCAAGAGCGACGCGTACTACCGCCTCGTGAAGGAGCTGAAGGCGCAGCGGGTGCCGGTGCACGGCTACGGCGTGCAGGGTCACCTCGCCGTGCAGTACGGCGTGCCCGGCGACACCCTGACCAACCTGCGCCGGTTCGAGGCGCTCGGCCTGGAGAGCGCCCTGACGGAGGTCGACGTGCGGATGCCGCTGCCGACCGATCCGATCAAGGTGCAGGCGCAGGTGTCGGGCTTCAACTCCCTGCTGCAGGCCTGCCTGCTGGCCCGGCGCTGCGTGTCGTACACGCTCTGGGGATTCACCGACAAGTACTCGTGGGTGCCCAGCGTCTTCTCCGGGCAGGGCTCGGCCACCCCGATGGACGAGAACCTGGTCCGCAAGCCGGCGTACTACTCGTTGCGCGACACCCTGACGCTCGCGGGACGCTGAACCCCCGGACGAGGCCTGTGCAATACTCCCGGAACCGGGCCCGAAACTTCCAGCCCGGGAGGGTCCGGAAGCGAGGATGGTGGCGATGTCCCAGGACGGCAGACGGGTAACCATCGCGGCCATCGCCGACGCGGCCGGGGTGTCCGTTCCGACGGTATCGCGAGTGCTCAATGGGCGTACGGACGTGTCGTCGGAGACGCGTGAACGGGTCGAGCAGCTGCTGCGCGAGCATGGCTACCGGCGCCGGAACTCTCGGCAGCCAGGCCGCGCGCAGCTGATCGATCTTGTCTTCAACGACCTGGACAGCCCGTGGGCGGTCGAGCTGATCCGCGGCGTGGAGGACATCGCGCACGCGGCCGGGGTCGGCACGGTCGTCTCGGCCGTGCACCACGAGGCGACGGCGATCCGGCAGTGGCTGGCGAACCTGCGGGCGCGCACCTCCGACGGCGTCGTCTTCGTGATGACCGACGTGAACTCGCCGGCCCTCGCACAGATGCGCCGCCTGCACATCCCGGCCGTGGTGATCGACCCGGCGAACGGCGCGGGCGCGGACGTGCCCACCGTCGGCGCGACGAACTGGGCCGGCGGGCTCAGCGCCACCGAGCACCTGATCGGCCTCGGGCACCGCCGGATCGGCCTGGTCGCCGGCCCCCGGGATCTGCTCTGCAGCCGGGCCCGGCTGGACGGCTACCGGGCCGCGCTCGACGCCGCCGGCCTCGCCGTCGACGACGCCCTGATCGTGCCGGGCGACTTCCGCCACGAGTCCGGCTACGCCGGGGGCGGCCGGCTGCTCGACCTGGACGACCCGCCGACCGCCGTCTTCGCCGCCAGCGACCAGATGGCGCTCGGGGTGTACGAGGCCGCGCGCCGGCGCGGGCTGCAGGTGCCGGACGACCTGAGCGTGGTCGGCTTCGACGACCTGCCCGAGGTGCGCTGGTCCTCGCCGCCGCTGACCACGGTGCGGCAGCCGCTCGCCGAGATGGGCGGGCTCGCCGCGCGCACGATCCTGCGGATGGCGCGCGGCGAGACCCTTCAGGCGCCCCGCGTCGAGCTGGCGACGGAGCTGGTGGTCCGGGACAGCACGGCCGCCCCGGTCATTTACCGAAGCCCGCGGTGAGGCCGCTGAGCAGCTGGCGCCGGCCGACCGCGTAGCAGATCAGGATCGGCAGCGTGGTCAGCACGACCGAGGCGAGCACCGCCGGCACGTTGACGCCGTACTGGCCCTGGAAGCTCCACAGCCCGAGCGGCAGGGTGCGCTGATCGGGGCTCTGGGTGAGGATCAGCGGCAGGATGAAACCGTTCCAGACCCCCAGTCCCTGGTAGATGGTCACGGTGACCAGCGCGGGCCGGGTCAGCGGGAAGGCGAGCCGCCAGAGGGTGCCCCACTCGGAGGCGCCGTCCATGCGCATCGACTCGAACAGCTCCTTCGGCACGTCCCGGATGAAGTTGGCGAGCACCAGCACCGACAACGGGATGGCGAACGCGATCGACGGCAGGATGATCGCCATCAGGGTGTCGTACATCTGCATCCGGATGATGATCAGGTAGATCGGGATGACGACCGCCTGCAACGGGATGGCCAGGCCCATCAGGAACAGGCCGTTGACCGAGCGCAGGAAGCGGCTGCCCGCGCCGCCGCGGACGATCGCGTACGCCGCCATGAACGAGATCAGCACCGCCGGCAGCGTCGCGCCCGCCGTGACCACCAGGCTGTTGGTGAAGTACCGCGCGAAGTCGGACTCGATGACCTGACGGTAGTTGTCCAGGGTGGGATCGGCCGGCGGCACGAGCGGGTTCTGCGCGTAGTAGTTGGCCCGCGTCTTGAAGCTGGTGATGACGATCCAGTAGATCGGCAGCATCACCACCAGCAGCCACAGCCAGCCGAAGCCGCCGCCGATCCAGTTCCGTCCGCGCAGCGCCGTGCCCATGCGCCGGGGGCCGCCCGGCCCGGCCTCCGCCGGTCCCGCGGTCGTCGGCAGTGCCGGCCGGGTCGAGATGGCCATCAGGCACCTTCCAGTTGGCTGTCGGACGCGCTGCCGCCGCCGATCCGGCGCAGCAGCAGGGCCAGACCCAGGCCGACGAGGACCAGGATCACCGCGATGGCGCTGGCCGGTCCCATCAGGTTCGCCTTGAACCCGAGCTGGTACATCTCCAGCGCCAGCACCCGGGTGGCGTCGCCGGGCCCGCCGGCGGTGAGCACGAAGATCAGGTCGAAGAAGGTCAGCGACCCCACCACCATCAGCGTCGACGAGGTGATGATCGTGTACTTGAGCTGCGGCAGCGTGATGTGGAAGAACGTGCGCACCCGGCCGGCGCCGTCGATCTCCGCCGCCTCGTACATCGACCTGGGTATCTGCCGCACGCCGCCCTGGTAGATCAGCGAGTGGAACGGAATGAACTGCCAGGACACCACGAACACCACCACGCACAGGGCCAGGTTGCCCTGGCCCAGCCAGTCCTGGTTGAGCAGCTCGATGTTCAGCCCGGCGCCGAGCCCGAAGTTCGGGTTCAGCAGTGCGCTGTAGGTGATCGCGATGGCCGTCGAGCTCAGCAGCAGCGGGATGAAGTACAGCACCGCCAGCAGCCCGCGGTAGCGCTTGTGCGAGGCGAGGAAGACGCCGATGAGCAGGCTCAGCGGCGTCTGGAAGAGCCAGGAGAGCGCCATCACCAGGAACGTCACCCAGACCGCGTGCGCCAGCCCGGGCTCGGTCAGCACGTGCCGCCAGCTGTCCAGGCCCGCCGGGTGGATGTCGCCGATGCCGTCCCACTGGGTGAAGCTCAGGCCGAGCACGCCCAGCAGCGGCACGACGCCGAACGCCACGAACATGGCGAGCGCCGGCAGCACCATCCAGGACACGGACTTGCTCCGCCCGCCGGTGGAGGAGCGTCCCGCCAGTGCGTCCGGGGGCGGAGCAAGGGCCGTCACTTGCCGATGACCTGGTTCATGTTGGTGACCCACTGCTGGGGCGAGACCTGCAGCTGGAACAGCTTGGCGATGTTGTCCAGCAGGGCCTCGGCGGCGGTCGGGCTCAGCGCCTGGTCCCAGGACTGCGCGAAGGTCTTGGCGTTGACGGAGGTGTCGTAGACGAACTTCAGGAACGCGGCGTCCGGCGAGGCGCCCAGGATGGCCTCGGTGCCCTTGGCGACCGGGACCGAGCCGCCGTCGTTGATCCAGGCCTTGGTCTCGTCCGCGTCGAGCACGCCGCTGGTGAAGAACTTCTTCGCGGTCTCCTTCTGCTCGGCCGTCGCCTTGGACGAGATCGCGAGGTACTGCCCCGGGTTGCCGACCGTGTTGGTGGGGTCGCCCTTGCCGCCGGCGACCGGCGGGAAGTTCATCCAGCCGAGGTTGCCGCCGGAGACGAAGTTGCCGCCGTCGTTCTTCATGCTGCCGTAGGTCCAGCCACCGTGCAGCATCATGGCCGCCTTGTCGGTGTAGAGCAAGGCCTGGTCGGCGTTGCCGGCGGCGTCGACCGAGGAGAAGCCCTTGCCGAACGCGCCGTCCTTCACCATCTGCTGGATCTTGGTGAGCATGTCCAGCACCGCGGGGTTGGACCAGGCGTCCTTCTGGCCGTCGAAGACGCTCTGGAAGACCTCGGGGCCGCCGATGCGGTCGAGCAGGAACTCCAGCCACATCATGTTGGTCCAGCGGGACTTGCCGGCCAGCGAGAACGGCGCGACGCCGGCCGCCTTGAACTTCGGCACCAGCGCCATCATGTCCTCGAACGACTGCGGCGGCTGCGCGCCGGCCTTCTCGAAGACCTTCTTGTTGTAGTACAGGATGATCGGCTGCACGGTCTCGCACGGCATCGCGTAGATCTTGCCGCCGATGGTGGCCGGGCCGAACGACGACGGGAACAGCTTGTCCTTGACCGCGGCGTTCTCGCCGAACCAGCCGGTCAGGTCCTCGACCTGGCCCGCGTCGACGTAGCTCTTCAGGCCGCCGCCGCCCCAGCCCCAGATCAGGGTCGGCGCCTGGCCGGCGCCGATGGCCGTCTTGATCTTCTGCTTGTAGGCGTCGTTCTCGAACGCGGTGAACTCGACCTTGCTGTTCGGGTTGGCCTTGTTGAACCGCTCGGCCGCGGTCTGCCGAATCCCCTCGCCCGGCTGGCCGGTGAGGAACCAGTAGGTGGCGGTGCCACCCTTGTCCCCGCTGTTGGAATCGCCGCCGGGGCCGGAACTGCCGCAGGCGGCCAGGGCGGCGCCGGCGCCGGCTGCGGCGGTGAGGCTGAGGAAGTTGCGACGCGATATCGGGCTGCGCTCCACGCTGATCTCCGTACTCGAGTGCCGCACTGATGCGGCGAGTCGATGGCTGAGGGGGTGGGCCGTCGATCCTGGTCCCGAATTCTGGAACTTTCGATCGACAACCGCAAGTTACCGAGAGATTTGGTTAACGTAGGATTTCGCGATTGACGTGTCAAGGCCCTTGAAAGACTCGTGCTTTACCAGCGAGAGTGGACCCCATCGCAGCGCGTGGAGCACCAAGACGAGGGCGCCTCAGGTCACGATCCGGTCGCGGCCAGATCTCACCGAAAGCCCGAAAGTTTCGGAGCCCGACGCTCGTCCGGCTCGTAAGGAGAACCATCGTGACGACACCTGACTGGCACGACAACACGTTGCCCGTCGCCGACCGGGTCAGCCTGCTGCTGGCGCAGATGACCCTCGAGGAGAAGGTCGCGCAGCTGGGCAGCCGTTGGGTCCGCAAGTCCGTCGAGGAGGAGACCGTCCGGACGGACGCCGACCCGGACCTCGAACCGGACCCCGGCCACAACGTCGCGCCGATGCAGGACGTCTTCGCCGCCGCGGGCACCGTGTCGCTGGAGGACGCCAGCCGGCACGGGCTCGGCCACCTCACCCGGGTGTACGGCGGCATCCCGGTCACCGTCGAGGAGGGCGCGGCCGAGGTGGTCCGCCAGCAGCGTGTCGTGCTGGCGGGCAGCCGGCTGGGCATCCCGGCGCTGGTGCACGAGGAGTGCCTGACCGGGTTCACCACCTTCGGCGCGACCGTCTACCCCGCGGCGATCGCCTGGGGCGCGACCTTCGACCCGGACCTGATCGGGCGGATGGCCGCGGCGATCGGCCGGGACATGGCCGCCGCCGGCGTGCACCAGGGCCTGTCCCCCGTGCTCGACGTGGTCCGCGACTACCGCTGGGGCCGGGTCGAGGAGACCATGGGCGAGGACCCGTACCTGGTGTCGATGCTCGGCGCCGCGTACGTCCGCGGGCTGCAGAGCGCCGGCGTGCTGGCCACCCTCAAGCACTTCGCCGGCTACTCGGCCGCCCGCGCCGCCCGCAACCACGGCCCGGTGCCGATGGGGCGCCGCGAGCTGATGGACATGATCCTGCCGCCCTTCGAGGCCGCGGTGAAGCTCGCCGGCGCCGCCTCGGTGATGAACTCGTACTCCGACGTCGACGGGGTGCCGGCCGCGACGGACCCGTGGCTGCTCACCGAGGTGCTGCGCGAGCAGTGGGGCTTCACCGGCACGGTGGTCTCCGACTACTGGGCCGTGCCCTTCCTGGCCACCATGCACCGCGTCGCCGCGGACACCGCCGACGCCGGCGTGCAGGCGCTCACCGCCGGCATCGACGTCGAGCTGCCGGACACGCTCGGCTACGGCGCCGCGCTGGTGGAGCGGGTGCGCCGCGGCGAAGTCACGGAGGAGTTCGTCGACCGGGCCGCGCGGCGGCTGCTCACTCAGAAAGCCGAGCTCGGTCTGCTCGACCCGGACTGGACCCCCGAGGCCTCGGTGGTGCGGGCGGCCGGCACCGACCTCGACTCGCCCGCCAACCGGTCGCTGGCCCGCGAGGTGGCCGAGCGCTCGATCGTGCTGCTCGAGGCCGGCACGGCGCTGCCGGTGCTGGGCGCGGACCGCCCGCCGCTGCGCCAGGTGGCCGTCGTCGGGCCGTGCGCCGACGACCCGCGTACGTTCATGGGCTGCTACGCGTTCCCGAACCACGTCCTGCCCCGCCACCCCGGCCTCGGCATGGGCATCGAGGTGCCGTCGGTCGTCGACGCGCTCCGGCTGGAGCTGCCGGACGTCAAGATCGTGTACGAGCGGGGCAGCGGGGTGCAGAGCGCGGACCGCTCCGGCTTCGCCGCCGCCGTCGCCGCGGCCCGCGACTCGGAGCTGTGCGTCGCGGTCGTCGGCGACCTCGCCGGCATGTTCGGCGGCGGCAGCTCCGGCGAGGGCTGCGACGCCGAGGACCTGCGCCTGCCGGGGGTGCAGGCGGACCTGCTGGCCGAGCTCCTGGACACCGGCACGCCGGTGGTGGTGGTCGTCGTCTCCGGCCGCCCGTACGCGCTGGGCGACGTGCACGGCCGCGCCGCCGGCCTGGTGCAGGCGTTCATGCCGGGCGAGGAGGGCGGCCCGGCGATCGCCGGCGTGCTCAGCGGCCGGATCCAGCCCGGCGGCAAGCTGCCGGTGCAGATCCCCCGGTACGCGGGCAGCCAGCCGGGCACCTACCTGCAGCCGCCGCTCGGCGCGGACCACACGGACATCAGCAACCTCGACCCGACGCCGCTGTTCCCGTTCGGCCACGGGTCGTCGTACACCAGCTTCGAGGTCGGCGACCTGGCGATCGACGCCGAACAGGTGCCGACCGACGGCGAGTTCACCGTGTCGGTCCGGGTCCGCAACACCGGCGCCCGGGCGGGCGACGAGGTGGTCCAGCTCTACCTGCACGACGCGGTGGCACAGGTGACCCGCCCGGTGAAGCAGCTGACGGGCTTCGCCCGGGTGCACCTCGCGGCGGGCCGGGGCGCGGAGGTCCGGTTCCAGGTGCACGCCGACCGGACCGCGTTCACGGGCCGCGACCTCGAACGCGTCGTCGAGCCCGGCGAGATCGAGATAATGGTCGGCACGTCGGCGGGTAACCTTCCGTGCCGCGGCTCCGTGCGGCTGACCGGCCCGCTGCGTACGGTCGGCGCCGACCGCAGGCTGATCACCCCGGTAGAGGTGATCCAGGACGCCCGGTGAGAGGGGCAGTGGCGGCGGCGCCGGCCTTCCCGGCGCCGCCGTCGCCCATCAGCCGACCGGCAGCGGGCGACCCGGGCCGTAGGTGCTGCCGGCCCGGTCGCGCTCCAGCCAGCCGGTGTCGACCAGCATCCGCCGCACCCCCGCCACGTCGTCGGTGACCTCGGCCAGCCGGCGGTTGATCTCGTCCTCCGCGCACAGGCCGTCGAGGGCCAGGAACCGGGCCAGCAGCTCGCCCAGCAGCGGTGTGCGCTCGCTGAGCGTCGGCGGCATGGTGGCCAGCCGGCCGTGCGAGAAGTTGGCCCGCAGCTGCGGGTAGTCCGCGAGCAGCGCGGCGATCGGCTGCAGCCGGTCGACCGCCGCGGCCGCCTCGCGCAGCCCCTCGGGCCGCGCCCGGTACACCCCGTTGCCGGTGCCGGTGGCCAGCCCGAGGCCGACGAGCCGGGCGAGGGCGTCGCCGGTCTTCGGCAGCGGCAGGTCGAGTGCGTAGGTGAGCTCGGCGAGCGTGGCGCCCTCTGCGCCGCGGCGGACCAGCTCGGCGAACGCGGACAGCCGCGTGCTGTCGCAGAGCTGGGCGAGAACGTCGGCGGCGCGGGCGGCTTCCATGGACATCCGGTCACCGTAGGCAGGCCGCGGCCGGCACCGCACCCGGATTTCGTGGACGTCAGACCTCGACGACGGCGCCGGTCTCGTCGATCATGTGGGTCTTCCAGTACTCGTCCCACTCGTCGCCGACGTGCTCGGGCACCTTGCCCTCGGGAAAGCGCACGTAGCCGGCCGGCGGCTCCCGGTCCTCCGCGACGCAGTCGCGCCCGGTCGTGCCCACCGCCGTGACCGGGTACTCGCCGCCGCGGCAGATCGCCTCGTTGAACGAGCAGCCCGCGGCCGCCAGGGCCGCCGCCAGGGCCGCCGCGCCGAGCAGGGTCATGGTCAGGATGCGGGTCCGGCTCCTGGATCTCATGACCGCAAGTCTCGCCGACCGCGGCCGATCCGGCATCGGTACGCGTACTCATCGCCACCGCGGCCGTTATCAATCCGTTACACAACGCCTGTCGCCCGGGCGACCGAGGTCCGGCGTCCTAAGTAGGCGAGCCACACAGCGGGGCGGAAAGAGGAGCGGAACAGATGACGGTGTCGCGCAGCTGACAGATCAGTGAATGTGGAAATCGGCGCGAAACGATTGGCACGATCGGGGGATACACGCCACCGACCGCCCATTGTCGCGCGTCCGTTTCACCGCCGTCGGATCATTCGATTCGACGGCCTTGAGCTGCGCTTTTGCGATTCAGTAAGGCATTTCCAGGCGGCTTTCACCCGTGTGGTACACAGTGCACATCGGCCGTTCAGCCGCTGTTAACCGGCGGCGAAACGGTCGATGATGGCCGGACATCAGGCACCGTCGCATGGTGATCTTCAACTACCCGGCCGTTCCCATGATTGCGATGAATTTCGGGGGACCGTTGTCCAGGAAATTGATTGAGACGATGCCGGCGGCCGGCCGGGGATTCCGCTGCGAACTGGGGGAATCGGCATGATCGCGCACAAGCTGTACCGCCTGCTGCCGAAGAGCCGCCGGCTGGATCTGCTGGAGGCGCTGCCGCCGGACCGCCGCCTCTGGCTGGTGCGCCGGCTGACCCGGCAGCGGGCGCTCGGCTCGCCGGCCGTGGCGGGCGACCTGGTCCGGGCCCGCGACCGGGGCGCCGCCGTGCAGGCGCGCGTCGCGGTCGCCGCGACCCCCGCCGGGGCCTGGCGGCGCAACCTGGACGCGGTCGTCGCCGTCCTGGAGGCCGCGGGGATCGACTACTTCTGCGTGCGCCCGCGCGGCTACCAGCACAGCGCCGTCGCGGTGTCCGTCGAGGACCGTGCCCGCACCCTCGCCGCGCTCCACGCCGCGCCCGGACTGACCGACGCCCGGATCCGCGCCGGCGACGTCACCGACCGCGGCTTCCGGGCCGGCCGGACCGCGCGCAGCGGCGTACAGGTCTACTTCCCGATCACCGACCCGCGCGGCACCACCGTGCTGGGCAGCGGATCCGCCTGCGAGATCGAGTTCTGGCGCCGGGTGCCCGGCACGAACGGCGCGCCGGACACCATCGTCGGGCCGCGCGGCAACGCGGTGGCCACCGCCCTGCCGGCGCACGCCGAGGTCCGGCACGTCGGCGCCGCCGCGCTGAGCCCGTTCATGCCGGACGACGACGCCGGGCGGCGGTACCGGACCCGGGAGGAGTTTGCCGGCACCGCGGCGGAGCAGGTGCGCTTCCCCATCGACGCCGTGTACACCTGGGTGGACGGTGGCGACCCGGACTGGCTGGGCCGCAAGAACGCCGCCCTCGCCGCGTTCGGCCAGCAGCGGATCAACACCATCGCCACCAACCAGTCCCGGTTCATCAGCCGCGACGAGCTGCGCTACTCGCTGCGGTCGATGGCGGCGTTCGCGCCCTGGATCCGGCGGATCTTCCTGGTCACCGACGACCAGGTGCCGCCGTGGCTGGACGACTCCGACCCCCGCATCACCGTGGTCAGCCATCGTGAGCTGTTCGGCGGCACCGGCGCGCTGCCGACCTTCAACTCGCACGCGATCGAGTCGCGCCTGCACCGGATCCCGGGGCTGGCCGAGCACTTCATCTACTTCAACGACGACATGTTCTTCGGCCGCCCGGTGCTGCCGACCGCGTTCTTCCACGCCAACGGCATCGCCAAGTTCTTCCAGTCGACGGCGCAGCTGGAGGCCGGGCCGGCCACCGTGCACGACGCGCCGGTCACCGCGGCCGGCAAGAACAACCGCCGGCACATCGAGGAGCGCTTCGGGGTCAGCATCGCGCAGAAGATGCAGCACGTGCCGTACGCGCTGCAGAAGAGCGTGCTGGAGGAGATCGAGCAGGCCCTGCCCGAGGACGTGCTGCGCACCGCGGAGCACCAGTTCCGGCACCCCGACGACCTGTCGATCCCGTCGTCGCTGCAGCACTACTGGGCCTACCTGACCAAGCGGGCGGTCCCCGGCTCGATCAAGTACACCTACGCCGACCTGGCACACCCCTCGACGCCGGTGCAACTCGCGTTCCTGCTGGCCAAGCGGCACTGCGACGTCTTCTGCCTGAACGACACGGACTCCGCGGAGGTGGCGCTGGCCGAGCAGGCCGCGATGATGGCCGACTTCCTGCCGCACTACTTCCCGTTCCGGTCGCCGTTCGAGCTGCCCGACGACATCGCCGAGGAGCGGTCCGCCTTCAGCGCGACCGAGCTGGCCCGCGCACCGGCCCGGCAGGGCAAGCGGCTCGTGCCGCGGCAGCACACCAGGGAGTACGTGCGGGAGAACCATGGCTGAGCGGCGCGTCGAGCTCACCATCGACCTGCTGCCCCGCACGGTCCACGTGCACGAGGGGCTCACCCCGCTGCGGGCGCGGTCCCTCAACCTCACCGCGGTGACCGGGGCGCTCGAGGCCGCCGGGCTGGAACACTTCGTCGTGCGTGGCACGCAGGACTGCGCCTCGGTGGTCGCGGTCCGCGAGGACCGGCGCGCCGAGGTGCTCGCGTGCCTGCGCGCCCTGGGCCGCGACTCCGCCGCGTACGTGGCCGCGGTGCTGCCCAGGCCGCCGGCCCGGGACCTGTTCGGCGCGGCCGGCGAGCCGGGCGCCTGGCGCCGGCCGGGTCAGGCGAAGGTGCTGCGGCTGTTCTGGTTCCGCACCGATCCCGCGCGGACCCTCGTCCACGACCGCGAGTACGGGTGCGACGTCGAGTTCTGGGAGGCCGACGGCGCCGGCGTGCTCACCGCGCCCCGCACGAACCGGGCCACCGCCCAGGTACCGGCCGGCGCCGCGACGGTGCCGGCCCCGGCGGAACGGTTCACCCGCCTCGGCGGCGACGGCCCGGCGCCGGTGCGCACCCGGCCCGAGATGACCGTGACGCTGCCGGACGACATCGGCTTCCCGATCGACGTGGTGTACACCTGGGTCGACGGCACCGACCCGGCCTGGCAGCGCCGCCGGGCCCAGGTGACCGGCGACACCTACCACGAGGAGTCGGCCAGCGCGGCCCGCTTCCTGAGCCGCGACGAGCTGCGGTTCTCGCTGCGCTCGGTGCACGCGAACGCGCCGTGGGTGCGCAACATCTTCATCGTCACCGACGACCAGGTGCCGGACTGGCTGGACACCGGCCGGCCGAACCTGCGGGTGGTGAGCCACAAGGAGATCTTCAGCGACCCGAGCGTGCTCCCGGTCTTCAACTCGCACGCCATCGAGAGCCAGCTGCACCACATCGACGGGCTCGCCGAGCACTTCGTCTACTTCAACGACGACATGTTCATCGGCCGGCCGCTGGCACCCCAGTCGTTCTTCCTCTCCAACGGGCTGTCCCGCTTCTTCCTCTCGCAGGGGCACGTGCCGCTCGGCCCGGTCTCGGCGGACGACACCCCGGTCGACGCGGCCTGCAAGAACAACCGGCGGCTGCTGGAGGAGCGTTTTGGGGTCACCATCACCCAGGTCTTCCAGCACGTGCCCTATGCGCTGCGGCGCAGCGTGATGAGCGAGCTCGAGGCGGACTTCCCGGACGAGTACGCCCGCACCATGGCTTCGCGGTTCCGCAGCACGCAAGACCTGTCCACCGTCTCCAACCTCTACCACTACTACGCCTACCACACCGGCCGGGCGCTGCCGGGCACCGTGCGGTACGGCTATGTCCAGCTCGCCGTGCCCGACCTCGCCGCGCGGCTCAGCCGGATCCTGGCCCGCCGCGAC
This sequence comes from Actinoplanes sp. NPDC049668, assembly GCF_044465445.1. Classification (NCBI taxonomy): domain Bacteria; kingdom Bacillati; phylum Actinomycetota; class Actinomycetes; order Micromonosporales; family Micromonosporaceae; genus Actinoplanes; species Actinoplanes sp. NPDC049668. The sequence continues at coordinate 101,970 of NZ_JBITLR010000005.1, read as the reverse complement.
TGGGACGCGTTCTGTCTCAACGACGCCTACTCCCAGCCGGAGGAGCTGGCGTACCAGCACGCGGTACTGCTGCCGTTCCTGGAGAGCTACTTCCCCGTCGCCAGCCCCTACGAGCTGAGCTGACGTGCGGATCTCGTTCCTGGTGCACAACGTGTACGGCGTCGGCGGCACCATCCGTACGGTGCTCAACCTGGCCCGGGAGCTGTCCCTTCGGCACCAGGTCGAGGTCGTCTCGATCCTGCGCCGGCTGGACCGCCCGATGCTCGACATCGCCCCACGGATCTCGGTGGTGGGCCTCGTCGACCTGCGCCCCGGCTCCGCGGACTCCGCGGATCCGCGCGGCCGGGAGCTGTCCGCGCTCGTGCCGGTGCAGGAGGAGTTCTTCCGGTTCTACAGCCGGCTCACCGACGAGCGGATCGCCGACTACCTGCGGCGGACCTCCGCGGACGTGGTCGTCGGCACCCGCCCGGCGCTGAACCTCTGCGTGGCCCGGCTCGCCCGGCCGGACCAGGTGCGGATCGCGCAGGAGCACATGACCCAGGACGCGGTGCCGCCGGCGGTGCGCGAGCAGATGCGACAGCACTACCCCGCGCTGTCCGCCGCGGTGACCGTCACCGAGGCCGACGCGCGGACGCTGCGCGACCGGCTGCCGGGCGCCGGCCTCCCGATCCTGTCCATCCCCAACAGCGTGCCCGACCCGGACATCACCCCCGCGGACGGCGGCAGCCGGATCGTCGTCGCGGCCGGGCGGCTGGCCACCGTCAAACGGTACGAGCTGCTGGTGCGCGCGTTCGCCGAGGTGGTCGCCGAGCGGCCGGACTGGAGCCTGCGCATCTACGGCGGCGGCGGGCAGGCCGCGCCGCTCGCCGCCCTGATCGCCGACCTCGGCCTGCACAACCACGTCTTCCTGATGGGCGCGTACACGCCGCTGGAGGCGGAGTGGACGAAGGGCTCGATCGCGGCGGTGACCTCGGCCAAGGAGTCGTTCGGGATGACCATCGTCGAGGCGATGCGCTGCGGGCTGCCGGTGGTGAGCACCAACTGCCCGGTCGGCCCGGCCGAGATCATCACGGACGGCGTCGACGGGCTGCTGGTGCCGGTCGGCGACGTGGCGGCGATCGCGGCCGGCCTGCTCCGGCTGATCAACGACGACCGGCTCCGGGCCGGGCTCGGCCGGGCCGCCCGGGAGAACTCCCGGCGCTACGACCCCGCGACCGTGGCGGCCCGGTACGAGGAGCTCTTCGCCCGCCTGCGCCCCGGCGCGGGCGCGCTGACCAGGTCGGCCGCGAGCCTGGCCGCGCCCGTGCGCCGGCTGCGCGCCGAGGGCGAGCTCGCCCTGCTCAGGGCCCTGCCCGGACGGTGGCGGCCCGCCGCGGCACAGGAACGGTACGTGGGCGGCTGCCGGATGCACGACGGCCGGGTCGTCGTGCGGGTGCCGCGCGACCGCCTCGCCCGGGACCTGACCCACCTCGTCTTCCGGTCCCGGGGCGCCGAGCCGGACCGCAGGCTGGTCCGGGTGCCGCTGACCGGCGCGCAGCAGTGGGAGGCCTCCTTCCCCGCCGACGCGCCGCTGCTGGACGAGGGGCGCTGGGACCTGTTCCTCGAGGACCGCCGCGGCCGGCGGCACCGGCTGCGCGCGGGCCGACTCGACGTCCGCGGCCTGCTCGGCGGGTGCGCGGAGACCGCGCCGTTCACCCGCAACGTCCCGTACCCGACGATGGACGGCTTCCTCGCCGTCGCCGCCTGGCGGCGCGAGCGGCACGCCGAGCTGGACCGGATCCGGTACGGCGCCGACGCGGTCACCGTCACCGGCCGGCTCGTCGCCGGGACGTTCGGCGACCGGGCACCCCGGCTGCGGCTGGTCCGGCGCGGCGAACCGCGGGGCGACCTGACCGTGCCGGGCACCAGCGGCGGTGGCGCCGACTTCAGCTTCGACGTGCCGCTGCACCGGCTGGCCGCGCTGCGGGTGCACCGGCTCGAGGACTGGGACGCCGAGGTCGGCGCGTTCGACGACGGCGCGGCGGCACCGCTGGCCCGGCTGATGGACGATGTCATCGAGCGCAAGAAGACCTACGTGTACCCGCCGGTGCGGGTGGACGACGAGGCGCCGCCCGGGCTCTACGAGGAGTGCCCGGCCGCGGAGGTCTGGGTCCGGCCGTACCTCACCGTGCAGAGCGGCCTGGCGTTCGCGGTCGCCGACCGGGAGGACCAGCCGGGCGCTACGCGAACTGCGGGATGACGTCGCGGGCGAGGCGGAGCATCGGCTCGTGGTCGTAGGCCACCCGCGGCACGTACACGATCACGTAGTCGGCGCCGGCCTCGACGATCCGCTCGATCCGGGCGATCGTGTCGGCCGTCGACTCCGTCAGGTCCAGCTCCAGCCCGGTGGACTTGATGATCCGGTCGTAGTCGCGGCCCAGGTCGTCGCAGTGCCGGCGCAGCACGTCGAGCTTCTGCCGGATCAGCTCGGGTTTGCCGCCGCCGACGTTGCAGGCGTCCGCGTACTGCGCCACCAGCTTCAGGGTGACCTTCTCGCCGCCGCCGCCGAGCCAGAACGACGGGTGCGGCTTCCGCACGCCCTTGGGCTCGTTGATCGGACCGTCGATCGAGTAGTGCCGGCCCGAGAACACCGGCCGCTCCTCGGTCCACATGCGATGCACGATCTCGACGGCCTCGCGGAACTGGCCCATCCGCTGCGGCACCTCGGTCCACTCGTAGCCGTAGGCCTTCCACTCGTGCTCGTACCAGCCCGCGCCGAGCCCGGCGTAGAGCCGGCCCTTGCTGGCCACGTCGACGGTGGACGCGATCTTGGCGTACAGCGAGGGCTGGCGGTAGCCGTTGCACCCGACCATCTGTCCGATGTTGACCCGGCTGGTGTCGCGGGCCAGCGTCGAGGTGACCGTCCAGCACTCGAAGGTGGTGTTGATCGTGGGTTCCGGGATGGTGTGGAAGTGGTCGTAGACCCACACCGAGTCCCACGGGCCGGCGTCCGCGGCCCGGGCGACCGCGGTCATCGCCTCGTACTGCTCGACCGGATCGGCGATCTCGACCAGGTCCTGCTTCCATCCCTGCGGCACGAAGACTCCGAAACGCACGCTCATGCCCAGCAACGTACCCGATCTTCCACGGGCGTTTCAGCCCTGCGTCGTCAGTGCCAGCCGCGTCGCGACGGCGGCGAACAGGCTGCCGGCCGGGCAGCGCGCGGCGACCGGGCGCACGTCGGCGCCGGTGCAGAGCCCGTGCAGCGTCGGCAGCATCGCCACCCGCAGGCCGAGCCGCAGCGCGGCGACCGTCAGCGCGCCGAGCCCGGTCGACGGACCGAGCGCCGCGCGCGCCGGCTCGCGCAGGCCGAACGCCCACCAGCCGTCCCCGGTGGTGGGACCGAGCACCGCGTCGAAGTCGTCCAGCAGGCCGATCGCGTCGGTCAGCAGGTCCGGGGAGAGCTGCGGGACCTCGGTCGCGACGAGCAGGGCCGGCCCGGGCCGGCGGCGGATGCCGGCGAGGGCCCACTCCAGCGGCACGGCCACCCGGGCCGGACCGGGCCGGGCCCGTACGGCCCGGGCGGTGTCGGCGGCGGCCGCGCGCGCCAGCTCCGCGGCCTGCTCGGGCGTGTACTGCGGGCAGAGCCGCTCGGCGGGCCCGGCCAGGCCGGTCACCAGTTCCACGCCGACCGCGCCGGGCACGCCCGCCGGGCGCGGCACGCACGGTCGCACCCGGCCGGCGTCGGGCCGCCGCCCGCCGGCGGGGCTGTCCCGGGTTCGCCGCCGGGCCGGGCCTCCGGCGTGCGGAGCGCGCGGTGGGGTCATGACACATCCATTCGCCAGACGCGGACGGTCACCCCGCCCGTCACGTAGTGGTCAGAACGCCGCGAATGGTTGCCATGATCCGGAAGCTTTCTTTGGCGAGGCGCCGGCACGGTCCGGGCCTGCCGGAACGGGCATTGACATGGGCCGATCGCTCGACGAGGCTGAGCGCGCACCCGTCGGGCCACGCGGCGGGCGGAGGCCATGGGCAGCTTCCGCCGTACCCCTCTCGCCCCATGCCCTTTTCCTCGAGGGCCTTGAATCCCACGGAGTGCTGATCCCCCATGTCAACCTCGCTACGAATCCGCATACTCGTGAGCGGGCTCGTCGGAGCCGTGATCGCCGCCTTGGCGATCGTGGCGCTTCCGGCCGGGCCCGCCGCCGCGCACGGCAACGTCATCGGGCCGGCGTCGCGCAACTACGGCTGCTGGCAACGCTGGGGCAGCAAGTTCCAGGATCCCACCATGGCGACCCTGGACCCGATGTGCTGGCAGGCCTGGCAGGCCGACCCCAACGCCATGTGGAACTGGAACGGCCTGTTCCGGGAGGGCGTCGCCGGTAACCACCAGGGCGCCATTCCCGACGGTCAGCTGTGCAGCGCCGGCCGCACGCAGAGCGGGCGCTACAACGCCATGGACACCGTCGGCGACTGGCAGGCGACCTCGGTCGGCAACAGCTTCAACGTGCGCGTGTTCGACCAGGCGCTGCACGGCGCCGACTACATCCGGGTGTACGTGACCCGGGCGGGCTTCAACCCGGTGAACACGGCGCTGAAGTGGTCCGACCTGCAGCTGGTCAGCCAGATCGGCAACACGCCCGCCGCGCAGTGGACCACGGTCAGCGGCGGCGTGCAGCTCGACCTGCCGGTGGCACTGTCCGGGCGCTCCGGCCGGGCCATGGTCTACACGATCTGGCAGGCCAGCCACCTGGACCAGTCGTACTACTGGTGCAGCGACATCAACTTCGGCGGCACGACCACGCCCACGACGCCGCCGACGACCACGCCGCCCACGCCGCCCACCACCCCGCCGACCACCCCGCCCACCACGCCGCCCACGACCACGCCGACCACGCCGCCGGCGACGGGTGCCTGCTCGGCGACGTACTCCGCCACCTCGTGGCAGGGCGGGTTCCAGGGCAACGTGACGGTGCAGGCCGGCTCGGCCGCGATCAAGGGCTGGACCGTGCGGCTGACCTACCCCGGCAGCCAGACGGTGCAGCAGGGCTGGAGCGCCACGGTCACCGCCAGCGGCAACACGGTGACGGCCACCAATGTGAGTTACAACGGCACACTGGCGGCCGGCGCGACAACGAGTTTCGGATTCATCGGCTCCGGCACGAGCACCACGCCGACGGCCACCTGTACCGCGACCGTCTGAGCAATTTCGCAAACCTCTTCCACCGGATCGCCGGGGCAGTTACAGTCATTATGGGAGCGCTCCCATAAAACTGCCCCGACGATCTGGAGGTGACCCGACAGTCAATTCCCGTGGCCCGGCTCCCGACACAGATGATCCGTCCGAAAGGGTTTGGGCGGGGGATGAGGCGCCCTCCTCGTCCCCCGTTTCCCCTTGCCCGGTCCCCCGACCACGAACCGACCATGGGTACGACGAAGGCCTGCGGCGACGCCGCAGGCCTTCGTGCTTCCAGGTCACCGAGGACGACCGCAGCGCCGCTCCCGCAATTGTCGAAACGTTCGCGCCACCGCCATGGATGGTGTGCGGGTGGTCGACGGTGTTGCGGTTGTGGTGGCCCTCGCGCCGTACTGAAGAATAGCTTTTATGGAAATACGCATGAACCGATCCGCGAATCAGTATTGTGCACTGATCGCGGCCGGCCTTCACCTCTGATGTGGGCGCCCGAGAGGCGCCGTTTCCACTCCCTCCCGCCGTCTCACCGGACGGCGCGGTTCCCCGCCCCGCTGCCGCGGGACGGGGAAGCGGACCGACGATCGGGTCAGAGCGAGATCCGGCCCGCGCCCGCGCTGGCCGTCACGATCGACTTGACGCTGCTCGCGGCGTCCAGCGGGTAGGAGTACGGGATGCTCTTGACGCTGCCGCCGGTCTGGCCGGAGCCGGAGCCGACCAGCAGGTTGCCGCGGGCCACGAGCGTGCCCGGCCCGGAGTCGCCCTCGCCCAGGTGGAACGGGTCGGAGACGCTCTCGAAGGAGTTGTTCTCGACCAGCACGCCGGCACCCTCGGTGGAGGCGACGCCGTAGCCGGAGTTCCGGTTGTAGTAGTTGTTGTAGACGTGCACCGGGTTGCCGAAGCGGACCCGCGGGTGGCGCTGCGTCGACGCGTCGAACCAGTTGTGGTGGTAGGTCACCCGCAGGTGCCCGGTGTCCTGGCTGGCGTTGTCGTCGCTGTGACCCAGCAGCATCGACTTGTCGTGGCTGAAGACCCGGTTCCACGACACGGTCACGAAGTCGGAGCCGCGCTTGATGTCCACCGCGCCGTCGTAGCCGTTGCTGAAGCTGTTGTGGTCGATCCAGATGTTGGTGGCCGACGTCTGCACGTTGATCGCGTCGTCGTTCCAGTTCCGGAAGTTGAGGTTGCGGATGATCACGTTGCGGTCGCCGTTGATGTTCAGCCCGCAGCCGACGATCGCGGCACCGGAGTTGCCGATGATGGTCTTGTTGGACCGCACCCGCAGCATCCCGGAGCAGTTGATCGTGCCGGAGACCCGGATGACCGCCGCCGAGCTGGAGCCGACCGCCGAGGTCAGCGCCGAGGCACTGGTCACCGTGGTCGTCGCGGCTCCGCCGCCGCCGGTCGTGCCGCCGTTCTGGGTGGCCCAGCCGGACAGCTGGTCGACCGGCGCCGCGAGCGGTACCGGCACCGCGGCGGCGCCGGCCTCGGCCGCGGAGGCCGAGTTGGTCGCGACGAGGCCGGCACCGGCGAGGGCGAGGGCGGTCGCGCCCGCGGAGGCGCCCAGCACGATGTGGCGCAACTTGTTGCGCATGGTCTTCTCCTTGGAATTCTGTGGTCGCCGCGCGATGGATCGCGGCGCGGAGGATGGTCGGGTGCCGCCCGGACCGGCACCGGCGGCCCGCCGGCCATGTGCCGGCGGCGCCGCGCTCCTGCAGGTGTTACTGGCTCCCACGCCCGCTTTGCCCGAAGCAAGCGCTTTCCTGTTACAGAACAACACAGACGGATGTCAATGTGAAGACAAATGTGTTTGCAGGTTATTTGCATTGATGTCCGTCAGTAGACGAACGGCCAGCCCGCCGAGTCGTAGCCGATCAGGTTGATGCCGAGGTACGCCGCGCCGCTGTTGGCGTAGTAGTGGTAGACCAGCACCTCGCTGTCGGTGTCGGCGAAGACGGCCTGATGGCCGGGCCCGTGCACGGCGCCGTGCGAGGCGAGCAGCTGGGTGCCGCCGCCCGCGGTCATCGCGGTGCCGTTGCGGTCCACATAGGGCCCGGTGACGCTGGTCGACCGGCCCACCATGACCCGGTAGGTGCTGGACGCACCCCGGCAGCAGTAGTCGAAGGAGACCCAGAGGTAGTAGTACGAGCCGTGCCGGAAGATGTACGGCGCCTCGATCGCCCCGCCGTTGCGCCCGGCGATGGCCCGTACCGTGCTGTCGGAGCGCTTGCCGGTGGACGGGTTGAGCGCGATGAGCTTGATCCCGGACCAGAACGAGCCGAAGCTCAGGAACCACCGGCCCTGGCCGTCGACGATCAGGTTCGGGTCGATCGCGTTGTAGTTGTCCGAGGTGCCGGTCTCGATCACCAGGCCCTGGTTGGTCCACGAGCCGGACGCCCCGGTGGCGCTGGTGGCCAGGAAGATCGCCGAGCGGTTCGACCCGAACGTGGACGCCGAGTAGTACAGGTAGTAGCGGCCGTTGCGATAGGAGATGTCGGGCGCCCACAGGTTGCGGCTGCCGCCGGTGTACGGCGTCGTCCAGCTCGCGCCGCCCGGGAACACCGCGCCGGCGTTGCGGAACGCCCTGCGGTCCGAGGAGGTCTTCAGCAGCAGGTTGTCGCCGGTGTAGGCGGCCAGGTATCCCCCGGCCGGGGTCTTCACGATGGACGGATCGTGCGCGCCGGTGTCGCCCGTGATCACCCCCGGGTTCGGGTACGCCGCGGGCGGGACGGTCGGGGTCGCCAGGGCGACGATCGGCGTGGCCGCCTCGGCGGAGATCGAGGCGAAGACGGCCACCGCGAGCAGGGCCGAGCTGGCGACCCCCACCAACAGGCCTCGTCGGCGCCTGCGGCCGGTCCAGACTCCTGACATTGGGAACCTCCTGACAAATCTAGCGACATCGGTCGATGTCGTGCGCAGTGTTAGCGGTAACAAGTTCTACGTCAAGGTTTCGCCGTTGTTTCGGGCAGATGATGTGAAGATATTGACCCACGTAAGTGTGAACGTTCACAATTTCGGCCATGAAACGACAACCCTTACACCTGGCCGCGGTGGCGCTGCTGCTGAGCGTCCTCGCGATCGTGGCACCCCCGGCGCAGGGCCGCGCGGCGGCCGCCACCACGTTCACCAATCCCGTCGCCGCGGCGCCGTACGGCGCCGACCCCTGGATGGGGTACTACAACGGCAACTACTACCTGGCCGCGACCACCTGGAACTCCCAGCTCGTGATCAAGAAGGCGGCGTCGGTCGCCGCCCTCGCCGGCGCGAGCGAGACCGTGGTCTACACCGGATCCGGCTCCACCAACTGCTGCAACATGTGGGCGCCGTCGCTGCACCTGCTCGACGGCCCGAACGGCAAGCGCTGGTACTACTACTACTCGGCCGGCCCGCCGGCGTGCTGCGACGGGCAGCGCTCGTACGTGCTGGAGAGCAGCGGCACCGACCCGATGGGCCCCTACCACTTCGCCGCCCAGCTGCAGGTGCAGGCGAACAACGGCTGGGCCATCGACGGCAGCGTCGCGACCATCAACGGCGCGAACTACTACCTGTACTCGTCCTGGGTCGGCAACCTGCAGAGCCTGTTCATCGCCCCGATGAGCAACCCGTGGACGGTGAGCGCGTACGGCACCAGGATCTCCTCGCCGTCGTACTCGTGGGAGACGTCCGGCGGCAACACCCAGGAGGCGCCGTACGTCCTGCAGCGCGGCGGCCGGACGTTCCTCACCTACTCGACGAGCTCCTGCAACACGCCGGACTACAAGCTGGGCATGCTGACGCTGACCGGTACCAACCCGCTGAGCGCGGCGTCGTGGACCAAGCGGAGCACGCCGATCTTCCAGCGCGCCGACGGCAACGGCGTGTACGGCCCCGGCGGCCAGGGCTTCTTCACCTCGCCGGACGGCTCGGAGACGTGGCTGACCTACCACGCCAACGAGACCACCGGGCAGGGCTGCGGCGGCACCCGGACCACCCGGATCCAGAAGATCACCTGGAACTCGGACGGCACGCCGAACCTCGGCACCCCGGCGTCGCTGGGCAGCACGCTGACCGCGCCGGCCGGCGATCCGGGCGGCAGCGTCACGTTCCCGGTCGTCGGCACCCGCTACCGCCTGATCAACCAGAACAGTGGCGCGGTGCTGGACGCGGTGAACTGCGGCACGGCCAACGGCACGGCCATCGACCAGTGGGCGTCGCTCGGCAACGCCTGCCAGCAGTGGACGTTCGCCCGGGCCGGCAGCGGCTACTACACGATCACCAACGCCAACAGCGGCACCGTGCTCGACTCGGTCAACTGCGGCGCCGGGGACGGCACCGCGCTCAACCTGTGGGCGCCGCTCGGCAACGCCTGCCAGCAGTGGAGCGTGACGCCGGTCAACGGCCGCTACCTGATCGCGAACCGGGCCAACGGCAAGGTCCTGGACGTGACGAACTGCGGCACCGCCAACGGGACCGCGGTCCGGCAGTGGGCCGCGCTGGGCAACACCTGCCAGGAGTGGCGGATCACGCCGTAACTCTGGACCAGGTCCGGACATGTAAGTACCGTGATGGGCATGACTCATTACCTCGCCGACGTGGCGGACGCGTGGCAGGAGAGCTGGGACCGGCAGCAGGAGGCCTATCTGCCGGATCGGGAACACCGCTTCGCGACGATGCTGGATGCGTTGCGCGCCGGCCAGGTCGAGCACCCGCCCCGGGTCCTCGACCTGGCCGGCGGCACGGGCACGATCGCCCTGCGCACGCTCGAGGTGTTCCCCGGCGCGGAGGTCACCGTCGTCGACCAGGACCCGGTGCTGCTCGCCCTGGCCGCCGCGGCGCTGGACGGCCGCGCGGAGATCGTGTCGGCCGACCTCGGCGACCCGGCCTGGGCGGCGGCGCTACCGCACCGCAGCTACGACGCGGTGCTCACCGCGACCGCACTGCACTGGCTGGCGCCCGAGCGCCTCACCAAGCTCTACGCGGAGATCCGGGAGGTGCTGCGGCCCGGCGGCCTCTTCGCCAACGCCGACCACATGCCCGACGAGGGGCTGCCCGGCCTGACCAAGCGCCTGATCGCCACCGCGGACACCCGCCGCGAGACCCGCTACGCGACGGGTGCCGCGCTGTCCTGGCGCGACTGGTGGAGCCGGGTGGCGGCGGACCCGCGCCTCGCGCCGCTGCACGCCGAGCGGCAGAAGATCTACCCGGCCGACCACGGCGCCGCGGAGTGGACGCCGCCGGCGGCCTGGCACCTCGACGCGCTGCGCGCCGCCGGCTTCACCGAGACCGGGCTGCTCTGGCGCGGCGGCACCGACGCGACGGTCGCCGCCGTGCGCTGAGCCTCTGCCGCTAGGCCTCAGCCGCTGCGCCGGGTGCCGTACTGCCGGGGGCTCTGCACCGAGCCCCGGCCGACCGGATTCTGGCTCTTGCCGGACACGCCAAGGCCGGAACCGCTCTTCTTGCCCTTGGCCCGGCGGGCCGCGCGGTTCGCGAAAGTCTCCTCACCCTGCTCGGCCTCGGGCTGCTCGCCCGCGGTGGCGTCGGAACCTGCGGTGGACTCGGACATCGGTGTCTCCCTGATCGCCGGCCGCCGCGCGGGTCGTTTCCGGCCCGGGAAACGCGACGGTCCGCCCGCAAGACGGTATCGCAGAGCCGCCGGGTCCCGGCGGACCGTCGCCGTGATCAGAACCAGACGTGTGCCTTGTGGATCTCGGTGCGCAGGGCGGGCGGCCCGTCCAGCGGTGCCGGGTCGTCCTCGGTCGGCGTCACTCCCCCGGCGGCGACCCGGTCCAGGGTGCGCAGCCCGGCGGGCGTCACGCCGCCGAAGATGGAGTAGTTCGGGCGCAGCGCGGAGTTGCCGTACACCAGGAAGAACTGGCTGCCGTTGGTGTCCGGCCCGGCGTTGGCCATGGCCAGCACGCCGCGCGCGTAGACGCGCCGGGCGCCGGTCGGGTCCGTCGGCGCCGGCGGGAGGTCCGTCGGCAACTCGTCGCGGTAGCGGTAGCCCGGCCCGCCCGAACCGGTGCCGGAGGGGTCTCCGCACTGCAGGACCAGCAGCGTGGGGTACGCCGTGAGCCGGTGGCAGATGGTGCGGTCGTAGAACCGGTGCCGGACCAGGTGCACGAAGCTCTGCACGGTGCAGGGCGCGGCGGCGCGGTCTAGGACCAGCGGGATCGGCCCGAGGTTGGTGCGCAGCAGCACCGGCACGTGGCCACGGCTGGGCGTACGCCGGGGATCGCGCGGCAGCGGCACCGGCCGGGCGGCCGGGTCGTCCGGCGTCGGCGTGTAGGCGCACGGGCCGTCGGTCGGCGCGGTCGGATCGCCGCCGATGGCGTCGGCGGCGGCGGGCGAGGCGACGCCGAGCACCCCGGCGACCAGCACCGCGGCGAGAACTCCCCGAACCATGACCATTTTCGTACCCCCACAGACTCGACCGGATGCCACCACCGGTCTAATCGATCAGAGTCGATGCGTCAAGCGGGGACGGTCAGCGGGGCGTGGTGGTCCGCAGCGAGAGCGCGTCGAGGAAGACGGCGCCGATCTGGGCCGGGTCCTCGGCGACGAAGACGCCGCCGCCGGTGACCTTGGTGATCTGCTCCAGCGGAGCCCGGTCGACCGAGTTGCCGACGCCGAGCACGATGACCTGCACCGGCCGGTCGGCGGCCTTGGCGTCCTCCAGCTCGGCGAGCAGGTCGCGCAGGGCGATGTCGCCGACGCCGACACCGACGCCGTCGGTGAGCACGAGCACGGAGTTGACCCGGCCCGCCTGCCAGCCGTTCTGCACCTTGCGGTATCCCTCGAGGATGCTGCGGTACAGGCCGGCCTCGCCGTTCGCCGGCTGGATGCCGCCGAGCGCGTTCGCCACCGAGGCGCGGTTGGTGGTCAGCGAGCGGATGCCCACCAGCTCGCTGCGGCCGCCGCCCGGGCCACCGGCGGTGGCCCAGAGGCCGACCGACCAGTCGTCGCTGAACAGCCCGAGCCCGCCGCGGGCGGCGGCGAGGGTGAGCTTCATTCGGGTGGCGCCGCGGGCCTCCGGCACCGGGGTGCTCATGCTCTCGGAGGCGTCGACGATCGCGAGGATCCGGGCCGGCGCCACCACGGCGGACCAGCCGGCCAGCGCGCGGTCGATGGTCGCCTCGTCGGCCGGCGAGGCCGCCGCCGTGCCGCTGTCCCCGGCCACGCCCGTCTCGATCCGGCGCGGCGCACCCTCGGGGCCCTCGAATCCGGGCGGCGAGCTGCCGTCCGGCGCGCGGAAGCCGGCCTGTGCGAGCCGGCCGCGGAAGCCCTCGTCGGCGCTGAGCCGGTCGTAGAACTGGCGCGCGGCCTCGGCCTGATCCGCCGACAGCTCGGGCAGCACCGCGAACGGGTGGTCCAGCGGGACCGGCGACGGCTCGAGGTAGAACGCCGCGAGCGGGACCTGCGGCCGCGCGTCGTTGAACCGGATGACGTCGCTCTCCGACATCGCGGCGAGGCTGAGCCCGGCGGCCAGCGACGCGGCGTCGTCCGCCTGGGGCAACTGGGCCATCAGGTCGTCGCGCAGCACCGAGGTGTCGGTCGCCAGGGCCCGCAGCAGGCCGTTGGTGGTGCCGGGCCGGCGCTGGTCGGCGGCGTTCGCGGCGGCGCCGAGCGCGAGCAGCCCGGACAGCGCGGCGGCGTCGCGGGCCGGGTCGACCGTGCCGGCCCGGGTGGTGGTGCTGGTGGTGATCAGGTTGAGCAGGTCGCCGTAGCCCGGCTTCTTGCGGGGCCAGCCGAGCTTCTCCGCGGTCGGCTGCGGCATCGCCAGGACCACCGGGCTGAGCGCGATCGATCCCTCCTCGGTGAAGGCGAAGGAGGGCGCCGCCGAGCGCAGCCGCTGCAGCCAGGTGCCGGAGTCGGAGATCCACACGTCCGGCACGGCGGCACCGGCGCGGGCCGCCGCGGTCGCGGAGACCCGCTGCTTGGCGATCAGCGCGGCGGCCACGTCCGCCGGGTCGACGGCCTTGACGTCGACCCGCACGCAGGCGCCGTCGACCTGAGCCTTCTCCCCGGTCCAGGCCGCGGCCTCGGCCTGCACGGCCGGTGCGAGGTCCGGCGCCGCGGCGACGGCGAGGCGCACCTCGCCGGAGCACTCGGCGCCGTTCAGCCCACCGATTCCCAGGCGCACTCCGGCCACCACCGTCACGACGGCGACCGTCGTGAGGGCAGCGGTTGCTGCGCGAAATCGCATTCGTCGACGATGCCGGCCAGTCACGTAGACATCATCGACAAGAAGACCTGCCGCCGCTAGGCCTGGAAGGCGCGGATATCGACGGGGCGGTCCCTTTTCCGCGCAACTCGCCCGCACACACCGGTCGCCACGGACGAATCGGTCACGGCGCCGACCCGATCCTGAGTGGACGGACGGTTTGGCGGACATCCGTGTCGAGTCCGGCGAAACGGATCGAGTCGGGCAGCGCGGGCGGCCGGCACGAGGCCGCCCGCGGCCCGCCGGCCGTCACTCCTTGACGGGGATCGCCTGCGACTTGAGCGTCTGGATCGTCGACGCCTGTGCCGCCGTGAGCGCCTCGGTCAGCGTGCCCTTGCCGGAGACGGCGGCCTTGAAGCCGTCCGAGACGTCGGCGTAGGTGGACGTCATCGTCGGTCCCCAGGTGAAGTCCGGCGACACCTGGCCGGAGGCCTGCGCGAAGACCTCGTAGATCTTCTGGTCGCCGTAGAACGCCACGCCCTTGGACAGCGCGGGCAGGCTCGCGCCGGCCTTCGTCGCCGGGTACAGGTTGGCCTTGGCGTTGAGCAGGCTCAGCGCCTCCTCGGAGGTGTTCAGCCAGAGGGCGAACTGCGCGGCCTCGTAGACGTGCTTCGAGCCCTTGAACACCGCGGTCGACGAGCCGCCCCAGTTGCCGGCGACCGACTCGCCCGCGCCCCACTGCGGCATCGGCGCGACCCGCCACTTGCCGGCCGTCTTCGGCGCGCCGGTGGCGATGGAGTTGGCGCCCCAGACCGCGGACACCCAGGTCCAGGCCGAGCCGGAGTTGTAGGCGTTGTCCCACTCCGAGGTCCACGGCGGCACCGCGGAGACCAGCTTGCGGTCGATCAGGCCCTGCCAGTAGTCGGCGACCTGCTTCGTCTTGTCGTCGGTCAGGGTGACGGTCCACTGCTTGCCGTCGTTGGCGAACCAGCGGCCGCCCGCCTGCCAGGCGAGGCCGGCGAACTGGTTGACGTCGCTCTGCGAGAAGTTGGTGATGTAGCCGCCGGCGGCCTTGACCTTCTCGGCGGCCGCGGCGTACTCGTCCCAGGTCTTCGGAATCGCGATGCCGTGCTGCTCGAAGAGGTCGGCGCGGTAGAAGAGCGCCATCGGGCCGGCGTCCTGCGGCACGCCGTACGCGTGGCCCTGCTCGCCGAAGCTGACCTGGTTCCAGGTCCAGTCGACGAACTGGTCCTTGGCCTTGGCCACGATGTCGCAGCCGCCGAGGTCGGTCAGGCCGTCCTGCACCCGGAAGCCGGGCAGCGCGTCGTACTCGATCTGGCCGAGGTCGGGGGTGTTGCCGGCCTTGATCTGGTTGAAGAAGTTCTGGTACGTGCCGCCGTTGCCGTTCGGCCCGGTCTGGACCTTGACCTGGATGTTCGGGTTCTTGGCGTTCCAGGCGGCGGCGACCTCCTCGATGCCGGGGATCCACGAGGTGTAGGTGAGGGTCACCGGCCCGGACGACGGCGCGCACGACGCGGCGCCGGCGGTGTTCGACGCGTCGTCGTCGCCTCCCGAGGAGCAGGCGGCGAGCAGGAGTGCGGTGGCCAGCAGGGCGCCGGCCGGGCGAAGGGACATGTGCATGGCACTTCCTTCTTCTGTACGGACGGGGGAGGTTTCACTTGACTGCCCCGGCGCCGAGACCGCTGCGCCAGAACCGTTGCAGGAACAGGAAGGCGACCACCAGCGGGGCGATCGAGAGCAGGGCACCGACGATCACCAGGCCGCGGAGCTCCGGCAGCTGGTTGACCTGGGTGTTCCACGAGTAGAGGCCGAGCGTGACCGGGAACAGCCGCTCGTCGCCGAGCATGATCAGCGGGAGCAGGAAGTTGTTCCAGACGGCGACGAAGTGGAAGAGGAAGATGGTCACCAGCGCCGGGAACATCAGCCGTACCGACACCGTGAAGAAGCTGCGCACCTCGCCCGACCCGTCGATCCGGGCGGCCTCGAGCAGCTCGTCCGGCACGCTCGCGGCCGCGTAGATCCGGGCCAGGTAAACGCCGAACGGGTTGACCAGGCTGGGCAGGAACACCGACCAGAACGTGTTCGTCGCCTCCGCCCTGCTGAAGAGCAGGAACAGCGGCAGGGCCAGCGCCGTTGCCGGCACGAGCACCCCGCCCAGCACCACGTTGAACAACGTCTCGCGGCCGGGGAACCGGTACTTCGCCAGCGCGTAGCCGCACATGGCCGCGAGCAGGGTGCCCAGCAGCGCCGACCCGCCGGTGTAGGCCAGGCTGTTGACCATCCAGCGCAGGAACACGCCGTCGCGGTACGCGAGCAGCTCCCGGACGTTGTCGCCGAGGTCGAAGTCGGCGAACCACAGCGGCCTGGTGCCGGTGAACTGCTCGCGGCTCTTGGAGGAGCCGACGAACAGCCACCAGACCGGCACCAGGAAGTAGACCGTGCAGACGCCCATGACCAGCATCGCGGCGGTGCGCGACAGGACGCTCTCGCGCCGCACCCCGCTCACCGCTCGCCCCGGCGCTGGGCGACCTTGAGGAAGGTGAACGACAGGGCGAACGTGGCGAGCGCGAGCACGACCGAGAACGCGGCCGCCAGGTGGAAGTTCGGCACCGACGAGGTGGAGTAGACGGTCAGGTTCGGCGTGTAGGTGCTGGAGACCGCCGAGCTGAAGCTGCGGAACACCTGCGGCTCGGCGAGCATCTGCAGGGTGCCGATGATGGAGAAGACCGTGGTCAGCACGATCGCCGGCATGACCAGCGGGATCTTGATCGACCACGCGGTCCGTACCGGCCCGGCGCCGTCGAGCCGGGCCGCCTCGTGCACCTCGGCGGGGATCGCCAGCAGCGCCGAGTAGATGATCAGCATGTTGTAGCCGACGTACACCCAGGTCACGACGTTCGCCATGGCCCAGAGCACCAGGTCCGCGGAGAGCAGGTCGAGGTTGGCGGTGAGTGCGGTGAACGGGGACAGGTTCGGCGAGTAGAGGAAGCCCCACATGATCGCGGCGATCACGCCCGGCACCGCGTACGGGACGAAGAACGCCAGCCGGAAGAAGCGCCGGCCCCGGACCAGGCCGGAGTCGAGCAGCAGCGCCAGCAGCAGGGCCAGGCCCAGCATCACCGGCACCTGCACGACGCCGAAGGCCAGCACCCGCAGGACCGACTCCCAGAACGGGGCGTCGGAGAAGACCCGCCGGTACTGCACCAGGCCGCCGAAGACCTCGCGGGCCGGACCGAACGTGCCGGTGCGCTCGACGGTGTACAGCGACTGCACGACGGCGTAGCCGATCGGCACCAGGTAGAAGAGGGTGAACAGCACCCCGAACGGCAGCACGAAGAAGGCCACGGCCCGGCCGTGCCGGTTCATGGGCTGGGCTCCTCTCTCACCACGCGTACGGCGCCGGCGGGCACCCGCAGCAGCCCGTCCACGGCCGTGCCGGTGATCAGCTCCCGGCCGGTGACCGCGTACTCGACGGGGTGCGTGCCGTGGTTGACGACGAAGACGTAGGCGCGGCCGTCGCCGGTGCGGCGCACCACCTCGACCGAGCCGTCGTTGCGCGGGCCGACCGGCCGCACCCCGGCCTCGCGCAGCGCGGTGTCCATCAGCTCCCGCAGGCCCGGCTGGTCCAGCGCGGTGGCGACGTACCAGGCGGTGCCGTCGCCGTACGTGTTGCGGGTGATCGCCGGCACGCCGGGCAGCGGGCCGTCCGCGTACGCGTCGACGGTCTTGGCGGTCGTGGTCCGCAGCAGCTCGGTCCAGAGCGTGGCGCTCCCGCCGCCGCAGAGCCGC
The DNA here is from genome assembly GCF_044465445.1 of Actinoplanes sp. NPDC049668. NCBI lineage: Bacteria > Bacillati > Actinomycetota > Actinomycetes > Micromonosporales > Micromonosporaceae > Actinoplanes > Actinoplanes sp. NPDC049668. Next base: position 84,850 of record NZ_JBITLR010000005.1, on the reverse strand, counting down.
ACCCGGCCGCCGTGCGGCAGCGGGTGGAACTCCTCGGCTACCACGCCGAGCAGCTCGCGGAACGCGCCCGGGTAGCCGCCCAGCCGGACCCGGTCGGTGCCGTCGACGATCCCGCTGTAGAACGTGACGACCGCGTGGCCGCCGCCGGCCACGTAGGCGTCGATTCCGGCCGCGTCGGCGTCGGTGACCAGGTGCAGGCAGGGCACGACGACCAGCCGGTAGCGGCTCAGGTCGGCGCCGGGCGCGACGACGTCAACGGTCGCGCCGAGCTCGCGGACGGCGCCGTAGGCCGCGTGCACCTGCTCCAGGTAGCGCACGTCCTGCGACGGGCGGGCCTCGGTGTCCGCCGACCACCAGGACTCCCAGCAGAACAGCAGCGCGACGTCGGCCCGCACGGTCGTGTCGGCCACCTCGGCGAGCGCGGCGAGGGTGGCGGACAGCTCGAGGACCTCGCGCCAGACGCGGGTGTCGGTGCCGGCGTGCGGCACCAGCGCGGAGTGGAACTTCTCCGCGCCCCGCGCCGAGGCGCGCCACTGGAAGAAGCAGAGCGAGTCGGCGCCCCGGGCCACGTGGGTCAGCGAGTTGCGCAGCAGCTGCCCGGGCAGCTTCGCCAGGTTGTGCGGCTGCCAGTTGACCGCGCCGGCGGACTGCTCCATGAGCATCCAGGGCGCGCCGCCGGCGAGGCCGCGGGTGAGGTCGGCGGCGAAGGACAGCTCCGCGGTGGGATCGCCGAGCCGGTGGTCCAGGTAGTGGTCGTTGGCGACGACGTCCATCTCGGGCGCCCAGCTCCAGTAGTCCAGGTTGCGGATGTGCGCGGTGACCATGAAGTTGGTGGTGACCGGCGCGCTGGTGTGCCGGCGCAGCACGGCCGCCTCGGCCCGGTAGTGGTCGAGCAGCTCGTCGGAGCTGAACCGCTGGAAGTCGAGCAGCTGTGCGGGGTTGCGCGCCGACAGGGCCAGCCGCGGCGGGCCGATCTCGGACCAGTCGTCGTAGCGCTGGCTCCAGAACGCGGTGCCCCAGGCCTCGTTCAGCGCGGGAAGGCCGCCGTAGCGCCGCTCCAGCCAGCGGCGGAAGGCCGCGGCGCTGGCCTCGTCGTAGCAGAGCGCGTTGTGGCAGCCGAGCTCGTTGGAGACATGCCAGAGCACGACGGCGGGGTGGCCGCCGTAGCGGCGCGCGACCCGTTCGACCAGGGCGAGGGCGTGCTCGCGGAAGACCGGCGAGCTGGGGCACCAGGCCTGGCGGCCGCCCGGCGCCCGGGTGGTGCCGTCGGCGACCACCGGGAGGACCTCGGGATGCCGGGTGGTCAGCCAGGGCGGCGGCGAGGAGGTGCCGGTGCCGAGGTTGACCCGGATGCCGCCCGCGTGCAGCAGGTCGATGACGCGGTCGAGGGCGGCGAAGTCGTACTCGCCGGGCCGGGGCTCGATGCTCGACCAGCCGAAGATGTTGACGGCGACGAGGTCGACGCCGGCCTCGCGCATCAGCGCCACGTCCTGGGCCCAGACCTCGGGCGGCCACTGCTCGAAGTTGTAGTCACAGCCGAGGCTGATGCCGGGCAGTCCTCGCATCGGCGTCCCTTCCCGTCACCGCGGCAGCTGTGGGTACGTGCACATGTCTGCCGGGCGACAACGAAGTGAAAGCGGGGGTGTGTGAACGTGCACACCGTGGCACGGGTCCGCGGGGCCGGTCAAGAGCCCGGCGTTACAGTTCTGACGTGGCCCCGCCCAACAAGCGCCGACGCGCGACCGTGCACGACGTCGCCGCGGCGTCCGGCATCTCCCGCGGCACGGTCAGCCGCGTGCTCAACGGCGGATACGTCTCCGCGGAGGCCCGCGCGGCCATCGAGGCGGCCATCGCCGAGGTCGGCTACGTGCCCAACACCGCGGCCCGCAACCTGGTGATGCGCCGCTCGCAGGCGGTCGGCTTCCTCGCCCTGGAGCCGCACTCGCTGCTGCTCGAGGACCCGAACATCGGCGCCATCATGCTGGGCGCCAACGAGGTGCTCTCGGTCGCGGACCATCAGATGGTCAGCCTGGTGGTCGACTCCGCCCGCGACACCGAGCGGGTGACCCGGTACCTCAGCGGCGGCTTCGTCGACGGCGCGATCATCGTGTCCGCGCGTACCCACGACCCGATCACCCGGGTGATCGCCCAGCTGAAGCTGCCGGCGACGTTCGTCGGGCACCCGCCGGACCTGCACCACAGCATCCCGTTCGTCGGCATCGACAACGCCGGCTCGGCCCAGGCGATCACCGAACGGCTGGCCGCCACCGGCCGCCGCCACGTCGGCATGATCGCCGCGGCCCTGGACCGCGACTCCGGCGCCGACCGCCTCACCGGCTTCCGCGCGGCGCTCGGCGCGCGGTTCGACCCCCGGCTGGTCGCCGAGGTGCCGCTCTACGACTACGCGTCCGGGGTCAAGGGCATGCGGGAACTGCTCGAACGCGAGCCCGGCATCGACGGGGTGTTCGCCGCGTCGGACGCGGTCGCCGCCGGCGCGATGGAGGTGCTGCGCGACGCCGGCCGCGGCGTGCCGTCGGACGTCGGCATCGTCGGCTTCGACGACAGCTCCTGGGCCACCCGCACCCAGCCGCCGCTGTCCACGGTGCACCAGCCGGCCCGCGAGATCGGCCGCAACGCGGCGGAGCTGGTGCTGCGGCAGCTCCGCGACGAGGGGCCGGCGCCGGCCAACGTGCTGCTACCCACCCCTATCGTCTGGCGGGCGTCGGCCTGAGGCCCCGCCCGCCCCGCCGGCCCGGTCCTACGACAGGCCTCCGAGGGGACTGCGGGTGACGAACGCCTTCGCGGCAGCGGCGGACGTCCGGGTCAGTAGCAGCACCGAATCGCTCTCAGTGAGGAAGCGATCGGGATAATTGTGCGAGCGGAGCACGAATCCGCCGGCGACGGGCACCGCGCAGAACGTCGAGTCGGCGTTGAACAACGCCGAGCCGTCCACCCGGTCGAGGCGCAGCGCGTAGTTGCGGTGCCGCAGGAAGTAGCCCGGGTAGTTGGCCGACTCGAACGAGACGCAGGACCCGTTCGCGCGCCCGGCGCGGACCGTGAAGCGCGAGTCGGCCCGGTCCAGCGCGGAGCTGTTCGGCCCGATGGCGTCGATGCGGGCCCGGAAGTCGCGGTGCCGCACCCGGCGGCCGGACTCGCCGGCCGGCTGAAGACCGATCTCCGCGCCGGCCACCGGCAGCGCGGCCCGCGACGGCGACGCGGACGGCCGGTGCCGGGCCGGCTCGGTGGCCGGCCCGCCCGGCGGCACCACCGGCCGGCTCAGGTCGCTGGTCGCGATCCCCGCGGCGCGGCTCGCCGACGGCGCCGGGCCCGACGTGGACGGCAGCGGCAGGGCGGGCACGACCGGCCCGGCCGGCAGGATGAAGGAGGGCGCGCCCCGGCTCTCCGGCTCGCCCTGCGTCAGGGCCAGCCCGGCGGCGGCCAGGGCGCTGAGCACCGCGGCGCCGGCGAGCACGGTCCGCGCCCGGGCCTGCGGCGGCAGCCGGCGGCGCCGGCCGGGCGGGGCGGCGACCAGGGCCGCCGGGATCTCGGCGACGGCGGACGACCGCCGCGGTTCGGTGGGGGCGAAGTACTGGATCGGGGGAATCCATCCGCCGACCCGGAGGTCGGGCCGATTTCCATCCTCTGGGGACATCCGGTTCCGTTCCCTGAGTAGCCGTTCGGGGGAGCAGAGGCAATATTCGGGGCAGAACGCTCCGATGGCAAGGGGCAATCCGATCAGCACCCTAGGTGATCGATCCGATCGGCCTCCTCATCCGTAGTGACGAGGGACTCACCACGCGCTGATGCCCGTAGCGATCCCACGGGCGGTGGCGCTTGCCCTGTAGGGAGCACGTGCCGTGGAAAACCCAGCCCACACCGACCCCGAAGCACGCATACCGCCCAACCTTCCCTCGATCTCGGACTACTGGCCCGACGCGCCGCACCGGATCGGCCCGGCGGCCGACCACTACAGCGACGAGCCGACCGCCGCGTCGGTGGACGCCCTGCTGCGCTCCGGGCGCCGCGAGCGCGAGGCGCACCCCGCGCCGGCCGCGCCGCCGGCCGCCCGGCCGAAACGGCTCCGCGCCGGGGTGGGTGCCACGCTGGCCGTACTGCTGCTCGCCGGCGCCGGCGTCGTCGCGGCGAAGCTGACCCGCAACACCGCGGGCGCCACCGCCACCGCGACCGCCGCCGCCACCGCCGCGGCGCCGACGCCGTCCGCCACGGCCGACGCGGGCACGCTCACCGCGCCGGCAGGCGGACGAACGCAGGCGCGGTTCGAGCTGGTCAGCGACACCGCGACGATCGACCTGAGCACCGCGGCGCTGGACGGGGACCTCTACCGGATCACGACCCCGGACGACAGCGGCGTCGTGCCGCGGGCCGCGGTCGGCGAGGACGGCGTCCGGCTGTTCCTGGACGAGAACGGCGAGCGCGGCGACGCCGCGGTCACGGTCGTGCTCAGCGCGGACGTGCGGTGGAGCCTGCGCATCACCGGCGGGATCAACCGGGGGGTCTTCGACCTGAGCGGGGCCGAAGTGGACGGTGTCGACTTCGCCGGCGGCGCCACCCGGATCGACCTCACGCTGCCGGAGCCGGACGGCACGCTGCCGGTCCGGATGTCGGGCGGGGTCAACCGCTTCGAGGTCCACACCGGAGGAACGGTGCCGGTGCGGGTGCGCACCCGGCAGGGCGCGGGCCAGGTGCGGCTCGACGGCCGTACCGATGACGGGGTCGCCCGGGGTGCCTCGTTCCTCTCCCCCGGCTGGGAGAAGAGCACGGACCGCATCGACCTGGACGCGGTGGCCGGCGTCGGCACGCTGCGGGTCGGGCGCGGCTGAAAAAACTCGGTGGCAGGTGCCGTCGCGGGCGACGAGGCACCTGCCACCGCAGGTCTTGCTGCTTCAGGTACGGGGGTTCCGGGTCAGCGGCAGGAGGCCTGGGTCGCGCTGACGCCGAGCACCGAGACGCTGTTGCCGCAGATGTTCACGGGAACGTTGACGCCGCCGTAGCCGTAGCCGTAGCCGTACGGGTAGCCGTAGTAGCTGCCGTAGTAGCCGCCGTAGCCGTAGCCGTAGCAACCGCCGTAGCCGCAGGTCCCGGCCGCGTTAGCCGGTCCGGCCGAGATGGCCAGGGTCGCGGCAGCCATACCGAACATGACCAGTGCGCCTCGAACGAGCTTCATGACATACCTTTCCTTTGCGGACACTTGCAGAAGTCACGTTAGCGGCGGCTTTCGTCCCGTTTGCCCGTTTTGCTCAATTCGTTCCACGATGGTGTCAAGAATTCCGCCCGTGCCCGCACGGGAACTTCCGGGCCGTCGCACCGCGATGACCTATCGAGTGGAATCCGGTTGATTGCCCCATTTTTCGGCGGCGAGGCACTACTTCAGAACGCGGCCGACCCGTCGATAGAGGGGCATGTGGTGGCGAAGCACGGGCAGGCGCGGCGCGACCGGGTCACGCCTGCTGCTGGCCTACGCCGCCGCGAGCCTCGTGCTGGTCGTGCTGCTCGGCGTCACGCTGGTGCGCAGCTACCGCGAGGACGCCGAGCGCCAGGGCCGGGACCAGGGCCGCGCACAGGCCGCGGTCATCGAGGAGATGGCCGTGGCGCCCGCCCTGGACGGCGCCGAGCTCTCCGCCGGCCTGACCACGACCCAGCGCGAACGCCTGCAGGGCGCGACCGACCTCGCGATCTTCCACGGCTCGGTCGTCCGGCTACGGGTCCGCAGCTTCACCGGCCAGGTGGTGTTCTCCGACGACGGCTCGACGGCCGGCGGCATCCTCGTCTCCAACCCCGCCTTCCGGGCGGCCGTGGCCGGCGACACCGACGTGGCCGTCGTCGCGGACGGTGACCGCAGCGTCGGCCGGATCATCCGGGTGCTCCAGCCGGTGATCGCGGGCGCGTCCGGCCAGGCGATCGGCGTCCTCGAGCTCTACCTGCCGTACGACGCCATCGACGCCAAGCTGCGCCGGCAGATGACCGCGACGTACTGGCGGCTCGGCATCGGCCTGGGCGCCCTCTACCTGATGCTCGCGCTGATCGCCTGGTCGACCACCCGCGCGCTGCGCCGCCACGCCGCGCACCAGGAGCACGAGGCGCTGCACGACGGCCTCACCGGCCTGCCCAACCGGGCCGCCTTCCGGGCGCGGGCCAAGAGCGCGATCGAGGGCGCCGAGGGCGCGATCGTCCTCGTCGACCTGAACCGCTTCAAGGAGGTCAACGACACCCTGGGCCACCACGCCGGCGACGAGCTGCTGACGCTGGTCGGATCCCGGCTCACGCAGGCGCTGCGCCCCGGCGACACCGTGGCCCGCCTCGGCGGCGACGAGTTCGGCCTGATCATCCCCGGGCTGGACCAGCAGGCCGTGCTCGGCCTGATCGAGGCCGCCCGCGCCGAGCTGGTCCGCGAGACAGTCCTGTCCGGCGTGCCGCTGAGCATCGAGGCCAGCTTCGGCATCGCGCTCTACCCACGGCACGGCGACCAGATCGAGGAGCTGCTGCAGCACGCGGACGCCGCGATGTACCAGGGCAAGCGCGGCACCGCCGACATCGTGCTCTACGCCGGGGACGGCGCCGCCAACCCGACGCACTGGCTGACCGTGCAGGCCGAGCTGCGCCGCGCGATCGAGCGCGACGAGCTGGTGCTGCACTACCAGCCCAAGGTCCGCCTCCGCGACGACGAGATCGACGGGCTGGAGGCGCTGGTCCGCTGGCAGCACCCGCAGCGCGGCCTGCTCCCGCCCGCGGAGTTCCTGCCGGCGGCGGAGCAGTCGGGAGTGATCGAGCCGCTCACCGGCTGGGTGCTGCGCCGGGCACTCACCGACCAGGCGGGCTGGACGTCGCTCGGCCAGTCGTGGCCGGTCGCCGTCAACGTCTCCGCGCGCAACCTCGAGACGCCCGGCTTCGCGGGTTTCGTCGCCGGCCTGCTCGCCGAGCACGGCACGCCGCCGGAGCGGCTGCTGCTGGAGGTCACCGAGACCGCGCTGGCCGGCGACGCGCAGACCGTGGCGCGGGCCGTCGTCGAGCTGGCCGGGCTCGGCATCGGCGTCGCGGTCGACGACTTCGGCATCGGCTACACCAGCATCGCGCAGCTGCGCTCCGTACCGGTGTCGGAAGTGAAGATCGACCGGCTCTTCGTCGCCGACCTGGACCGGGACCCGCAGAACCAGGCGATCGTCCGCTCCGTGATCGAGCTGGCGCACGGCCTCGGCTGCCGGGTCACCGCCGAGGGCGTGGAGACCGAACAGGTCAGCGCCTGGCTCGCCGCGTCCGGCTGCGACGCCGCGCAGGGCTACCTGTACTCGCGGCCGGAGGTCTGGCCGCACCTGCTGGACCTGTTCCTCAACCCCCGCGGCACCGGGCGCCACGCCCGGCCCGAACCCCCTGTCCACCTGAGCACCGGAGGTACCCGCGCATGAAGCACCTCACCACCCGCCGCCTGCGCCTCGTCGTAGCGGGCGTCGTGCTCACCCTGTCGGCCACCGGATGCGGCAGCATCACCGCCGACGACGAGACCGGCACCGCCAGCGCCACCGCCGAGTTCTCCCAGGAGATCCACGACCGGCTGCCCGACGCCGTACAGCGGCGCGGCGCCATCCGCCTCGCGACGGACCCGAGCTACGCGCCGATGGAGTCCTTCGGCGCCGACGGCCGCACCATCATCGGCTTCGAGCCCGACCTCGCCGCCGCGCTCGGCGCGGTGGCCGGCATCCGGGTGGAGCTGGTGCCGGCCGACTTCGGCACCATGATCGCCGAGACGAACAAGGGCACCTACGACGGCGTGCTCTCCTCGATGACCGATACCCCCGAGCGCCAGAAGAAGATCGACTTCGTCGACTACTTCTCCGCCGGGCTCGCGCTGGTCGTGCAGCGCGGCAACCCGGAGGGCATCACCGACCTCAAGGACCTGTGCGGCCAGGTGGTCGCCGCCGAGCAGGGCACGGTGCAGGTGGACCTGCTGCGCCGCACCCAGCCCGCGTGCGGCTCCCGCCCGATCAGCATCCAGACCTTCAAGACCAACGCGGACGCGCTCCTTCAGGTACGCACGGGGCGCGCGATCGCCATCCTGAACGACTACCCGCCGGCCGCGCACCTGGCGACCGACCCGCGCACGCGCTCGCAGTACCAGCTGGCCTCGACGGTGCAGTACGAGCCCGGCCTGTTCGGCATCGCGGTGGCCAAGAACAACCCGGCGCTGCGCGACGCCCTGCGTGACGCCCTGGACCAGCTCATCCGCTCGGGCCGCTACGCCGACCTGCTGGAACGCTGGGGCCTGACCAGCGGCGCGGTGACCTCATCGTCGGTCAACGCGGGCGCCGGCGCGGACGACTGACCGGGCCCGTTCCGGGGTCCTACGCCCGGCTTCCGGGCGGGCCGTTCAGCCGGCGGCCCCGGACCAGGGCCTGGCGGCGGCCGAGCTCCCGGCCGTCCATGGCGATCTCCACGCCCTCGACCTCGTACCAGTTCTCGCCGTCGTACAGCACCGGACGGGACCAGTCCACGCGCTCGACCTTGATCGTCAGCGTTCCCGTGCCATAGCAGTAATCCGACTCGGCGAACCGGCTCACCCGCCGGGTCTGGCCGCGGTTGCTGTCCATAGTCACTCCTCGGCCGCCGGGCCGGGCCTTGTCCCACAGGGAGCTTTCAGGCGACTGCTGCACGTGCTCAAGCATGACCGTATGCGCACAGCATACGCAAGGTCAGATGCACGTGCAGATGCACGAAGGAGGGAAAGTGGTAGATCCGGCAGGCCCGCGACGGCCGTTCGGCCGATGCGCTCACCCGCTCCGGCTCACCGCGTCCGCCAGGACCTCGCCGAGGATCTCCGGGGTGCGCCCGGGCGGCTCGGCCTCGAGACACGCGCGCTCCATGGCGAGCGCATACTGGTCGACGTCGCCGGGCTTGTCGAGATAGATCGCGCCGGTCAGCTGCTCGACGTAGACCACGTCGGGCAGCTCCGGCTCGGAGAAGCGCAGGATGGTGAAGGGGAACCCGGGCCCGGACGGCGTACCGGCGCGGAACGGCGCGATCTGCAACCTGATGTTGGGCCGGGCGGCCGCCTCGATCAGCGCCTCGACCTGCTCCCGCATGACCTCGCACCCGCCGACCGGCCGGCGCAGCACCGCCTCATCCAGCACCGCCCAGAACTGCGGCGGGTCCGGCCGCTCGAACACCTGCCCGCGGCCGCGGCGCACCTCGACCCGCCGCCCGACCTCGGACGGCGCGGCACCGGCGCAGGACCGGGCGATGAGCGCCCGGGCGTACCCCTCGGTCTGCAGCAGCGCGGGCACCACCTGCGTCTCGTACGCCCGGATCACCGTCGCCGCCTCCTCCAGCCCCAGATAGGACAGGTACCACGGCGGCACCACCTCGCCGAACTGCTGCCACCATGGCGCCGCGTTGGCCCGCCGGGTCAGCGTCATCAGCGCGGCGCGCTCGTCGTCGTCCACCCCGTACAGGGTGAGCAGGTCCTCGATGTCCCGTTCCTTGAGCGGAACCCGCCCGAGCTCCATCCTGCTGATCTTCGAGCCGGACCCGCGGATCTCCCACCCGGCGGTGTCCCGCCCGATCCCCCGCGCCTGACGCAGCCGCCGCAACCGGGCGCCCAGCCTGATCCGCAGCGCCGTCGGGCCGATGGCCTGGTCCATCCGTCCTCCCTCGGCAACCGCTTCGGGTCGCCCGCCTGCACGTGCATACAACCGTGCAGCTTCCCCGGACGATGCGCAACCGCCCGACCGATCGATGACGCATGCACCCCCTCAGGCCGGCCGGTACGCCGCGATCACCACCCCGGTCGTCGTGGTGGTCACGGACCCGGTCAACCGCAGCCTCCGGAACGCGCCGTCGGCGAACAGCCGCGCACCCGTCCCGAGGACCAGCGGATGAATCGACAGCCGGTAGACGTCGACGAGCCCGGCCGCGTCGAGCGAGCGCACCAGCTCCCCGCTCCCCAGCACCACGAGATCACCCACGACCTCCCGCTTGAGCGCCGCGACCGCCGCGGCGACGTCCCCCTCGAGCCGCGACGAGTTCACCCAGGGCAGCGCCCCGCGCGAGGCGACATACTTGTGCTTGCGGTTGAGCACCTCGGTATACGGATTCCCATCGGTCTGCGCCGACCAGAACCCATGAAACTGCTCATAGGTACGCCGCCCGAACAACATCGCGCCGTCCGCACCCATCCCCTCGGGCGCGACATCGTCCGCGTACGGGCGCGCCCACCCGCCATGCGGAAAGCCACCCCGCCGATCCTCGTCGGCGCCGCCGGGCGCCTGCATGACCCCGTCGAGCGTCAAACTCTCCACGACAACAACTTCGCCCATGAGACCCTCCCCTTCACCGCCTACACGATCGAGTGGCCCACGAATCGACATCTCGCGCAGTCCGGCTATCGTCTGGTGGATGCCGAACGACGCCCTGGTCACATACGAACGCGTGGACGCCGACGGCCTGGTGGTCGCCGCACTCGGCGGCGAACTCGACCTCGACCACGCCGACGCCGTCCGCGACAGCCTGGCCGCCGCCGCGGCCACCGACGGCTGCCGCTACCTGAACGTCGACGTCGCCGCAGTCACCTTCATCGACTCGTACGCCCTCGGCGCGCTGGTCAGCGCCCGCAACTCCGCGGCAAGCCAGGGCGTGACATTCACCCTGGCCAACCCGTCCCGACAGGTACGCAAGGCCGTCCAGGTAACCGGCCTGAGCCACGTCTTCGGCCTACCCGCCTAACCCGGCCAGAAGTTCGCGGCCCCACACCCGACCCGCGACTCCCGGGCCGCCAACGGGCGACTGCCTACAACCACACCCCGGTACCCACCCGACCTCCGGCCGCCGACGGCACACGGGCGCGCATCCGCACGCCGGCGCCAGGCCGACTCTCCGCCTGGCAAGGGGCCGCGGGCGCGTATCCACACCCCGGCACTCGGCCCGCCACGGATCCCGGGCCCACATCCACACCCCAGCGCCCGGCCAGCCCTCGGCCCGCCAACGGGCCACGGATCCTCGTCCACACCCTGGTACCCGGCCGACTCTCCGCCCGGGAATGGGCCGCGGGCCCACAGCCACACCTCGACGCCAGGCCGACTCTCCGCCCGGACAACGGGCCGCGGGCCCACAGCCACAACCCCGGGATTCGGCCGGCCCCCGGGTCGCCAACGGATCGCGGGTCCACATCTGCACCCCAGAGCCCGACCGGTCCTCGTCCACACCCCGGAACCCGACCGGCCCTCCGCCCGAGAATGAGCCGCGGGCGCACATCCACACCCCGGAACCCGGCCGACCCTCCGCCCGGCAAGGGGCCACGGCTCCACATCTGCCCCTAGAGTCCGACCGGCCCCCGGCCCGCCAGCGAATCGCGGGTCCAGATCCACGCCCCGGGACCCGACCGGCCCTCCGCCCGGCAAGGGGCCGCAGGGCCCACACCCACGCCCCAAAGCACGGCCAGCCCTCGGGCCCGCCAGCGAATCGCGGGTCCACATCCACGCCCCGGGACCCGACCGGCCCTCCGCCCGGCAAGGGGCCGCGGGTCCACATCTGCACTCCAGAGCACGGGCGGCCACCGGGCCTGCCAACGGGCCGCGGGTCCACATCCACACCCCGGCGCCCGGCCAGCCCCCGGGCCCGGCAACGGGCCGCGAGCCCACATCCACACCCCGGCGCCCGGTCGGCCCTCCGCCCGGCAACGGATCGCGAGCCTGCAGCCGCACTTCGGCGCTCGCGCGGCGCCCGGCGAAGGGTCTCGGGGCTGGCCCACACTTCGGCGCTCGCGGCCCGGCATGGGATCGCGGCACCAGCTACGCGTGAGTGCCGGGCGTCACCACCGCTAAAGCGTCCTAGGCTGATGAGCTGATGGGCTGTGCAAGATTTGTAGGCATGGACTTTCGCCGGACGTACCGCGCAGCCGCCGTCTCCTTCGCCGACCTCGTCTCCCGACTGCCGGCCGACCGTTGGGACTCCCCCGGGCTGGGTGACTGGTCCCTACGGGAACTGGTCGGTCACACGGTCAGCTCCGCGCTGCGCCAGGTGCCGGACGTGCTCGCCACCACCGGCGACGCCGTGACAGTCGACTCGCCGCAGGGATACTGGGCGTTCGCCCGCTCGGCCCCGCCCGAACTGCGCGCCGCCGCCGTCGCGGCCTCCACCGAGGACGCTCGCGAGGCCGGCGCCTGGCTCGGCGACGAGGCCGCCGGCCGGGTGAGCGAACTGACCGGCCTGGCCACCACGGCACTGGCCGCCGTCCGCGACGACGACGTGATCATCACCCCGGCCGGCACCATGCGGGTCCGCGACTGGCTGCCCACCCGGACGTTCGAACTCGTCGTGCACGGCACCGACATCGCCGTGGCCGCCGACCTGAAGTTCGAGGTCGCGCCGGAAGCTCTCGCCGAGTCCGTGACGCAGGCCGCACAGATCGCGGCCGCCGTCGGAGACTCCGCCCCGGTCCTGCGAGCCCTGACCGGCCGCGCCCGGCTACCGGAAGACTTCTCCGTCGTCTGACCGCGGGCTCACCCCGCACCAGCCAGCAGACCACCAGAACGATCTTGGGATGGTCGCGCGCCGCAGCGGGCAGGGCCGAGGTGGTGGCAACCGGCTCGGAGGGTGCCGCAACGCCCGCGCCATTCCGATGGTGCAGGCCGTCCTCGTGCTTCTCCACGTCGGAGCCGACTGTCTCGCGGGATGAAATGGCTCGATGATCTCGCCTGCCTCGGTCCAGGCATATCCGAGCCGTTGCTGCGGCCGGGAATGCTCTGCGACTACCGGACGAGACCGGCGGCCGGCAAGGCCGAAATAGCCAGCGCTCATTCTCGATAGGTTGGCATGATCAAAAGCCGATCGGAGGAGACAACTGTCGGCCGGCCCGGGATAATGAATTCATGCGGCAGCGGCAGCTTCAATTCTTCGCCAGCAGCGAGTTGGCTGCCATGCGTGACCGCACCAAATCCCGCAACTATTCCCCGGAGCGTGACGAGTTCCGCCGCGAGCACGAGCGGCATCGCGCATGGGGCCTTACACAACGCCATGCCCGTCGTCTGCGCCAGCTGCGCGGCCAAGGCGGTGAGCACCACACGGCAGGCCCGGCCGAGCGAAGCCTCGTGAGCCCACAGCCGACCCGCCCGGCCGGATCCACCCACGTCAACCCAGCCCGGCAACCGACACCGAGCCCGACCGCTTCGACCAACCACCGCGCATCGCGACCTCCCGCCCGGAAGGTTGGCGACCCGGTCGGACCTCCAGCCAGGACCACGCAGACGCACCCACCTACACGAACCACCAGCCAGGCGAACTCCGCCGCTCCCCGCCCACCCACGAGAACCAACGGCCAGCCGAAACCCGCCCCTCCGCGCCCACCCACAAGAACCACCAGCCAGGCGAAACCCGCCCCTCCGCGCCCACCCACAAGAACCACCAGCCAGGCGAAACCCGCGCCACCACACCCACCCACACGAGCCACCAGCCAAGCGGGGCCGACCAAGACGGGCCAGCCAGGCGAGACCGGCCGCCGAGTGGGACTCGCTGACTTACACCGGCCACGACTCGCTCGCCTGCCAGACAGGCGACGCCGGGTCGGCAATTGCAGCTCGGCCCGCGACCAGGCGACCAAGCCTGGGCAAGACGCCGGGGCGCCATCGCCTCGCCGAAACCTCGCCGCAAGCCCGACGCCGGCCACACCGATCCGACCTGGGACAAGATCATCGAATCAGGTCGAGAGCCAATTCGAAATTCGGGCGACACCAAGACGCTGTTTCGAAATTGATCGGTACAGGAAAACGGAAGATGAGAGATCCCCACCCGCTCAGTGATTTCGCGACCGGACCTCGCCCAGATCCGTTGGCAAGTGAGTAGCCATCGCCTGAGTAAACCCAGATAGACATTTCCAGCGGCCCGGTGGATGCATTCTCGTTGGCCAAAACCGTGCGTGACACTCGCGCTATGAAGGCGATGTAGGCGACGAGGAGATTGGGGTTGTCGCTCATGGCTTCGACGCGGAAGCGGGACCGGCACGGAAGCAGGACCGGCACGGAAGCAGGACCGGCACGGAAGCAGGACCGGCACGGAAGCAGGACCGGCACGGAAGCAGGACCGGCACGGAAGCGGGACCGGCACGGAAGCGGGACCGGCTGGCCAGGTGTGCGTGCAGGGCTTCCTGTTCATGGCTCGTGCGACAGCGCCCGGTGGAGATCGGCGGACCCGACGTCGGCCACCGCGTGCTGGTCGGCTCGGGCATCGCCGGCCTCATGCCGGGCGGCCCAGGTGCTTATGCCGGGGTGGTGCAGTTCAGGACGCAGGGGTACAGCATCCAGGCGCGGAGGTCGCCCTGTGGGTCGAAGAGGTATGCGCCGTCGCCGTGTGCCTGTTGGTCGAAGGTGGGGTTGTCGAAGATCGGGGTGGTCAGGCCCCAGTATTTGCGGGTGGGTGTGGAATTGCCCTTGCCGACGTGGAGTTGGACCGTGCCTTGTGCGGGCACGGTCGTGCCGGGCGGGAATGTGTAGCAGCGCAGGCCGGAGTCGCGGACCCACCAGTTGCCGATGGCCAAGGGTGTGTCGCGGTGGTTGGTGACGCTGACCCATTCGCCGTTGACGTTGTCGTCGTCGCGGCCTGGGGCGTCGTAGTTGACGACGACCTCGATCGGGGCGCTCTGTGCGGGGCCGGTGCCGCAGGAGTCGGTGTCGAACAGGCCCGCGGCGGCGCGGGCGGCGCGGGCCTCGGCGACGCGGTACTGGGCGTTCCAGGCCCACTCGGCGGCGAACGGCTGCCACAGTGCCAGGCCGCGGCCCAGCAGGTCGAGGCCGATGTCGCGCCAGGCTCCGTTGATCTTCACTGAGACGCTGCGCAGGGCGCGTGACCTGCTGCTGCTTGAGGCGTGCTGGGCGGTGAGGCGCACGACGCCGCCGCCGGCCCGGACCAGCTGCTCCACGCGGGCGGTGGCGGCCAGGCTGTGGCATTCGCCCCGGCGGCGGCTCGGTATCGACGAGTAGACGGTCTGCTCCATCGCCTGCACGTTGATGAGGCGGATCGAGCGGGGGGTGCTCGTGCCGTCGCCGGCGATGTCGATCGAGAGGGTGTCGCCGTCGTTGACCGCGATCACCCGGCCGGTCCAGGTCTGGCAGGCCGGGCCGCCGGGGCCGGGCAGGCACGGCGCGGAGGCGGCGGCCGCGGGCGTCGCCGGAACGGCGGCAAGTCCACCCGCGACAGTCACGGCAGCGGCGAGGGCGGCCAGTCGACGAAGCACGGTCGGGCCAACCGCCGACCGAGCACCAGCAAAGGCAGCCAGGCGAAGGCGCACGGTAGAACCGACGGCCGACTGAGCGGTGGCGAAGGCTGCCGGACGACGACGCGCGGCCGGGACCTCGAGTGGACCAGCAGCCACGAACGCAGCCGGACGAAGGCACACAGCCAGCCCATCGGCTGGGCCGGCAGCCGGCACAGAGGCAGCGGAAGCAGCCGAGCCAACAACCAGACCGGCAGCCGGCACAGAGACAGCGGAAGCGGCCGGACGAAGGCACATAGCCAGCCCATCGGCTGGGCCGGCAGCCGGCTCAGAGACGGCGGGAGCGGCCGGGCGAAGACGCACAGCCGGGCCAGCGGCCGGACCGGCAGCCGGCTCAGGGGCGGCGGAGGCGGCCGGGCCAAGGCGCACAGCCGGGCCATCGACCGGGCCGGCGGCCGGCTCGGGGGTGGTGGGGGCGGCCGGGCGGAGGCGCATGGTTTGTCCATCGGCCGGAGGGGCGGGTGGCTGAGATTTCGTGGTTGGGCGATTCCACCAACCCGGCGGGCGGTCGGCGGCGAATCAACTGTGTCGTTGTTCGTGGCGGACAGGTGTGGTGATGACAGGTGGAGATCGCCGAGCGGTACCGGCTGATCGCGCTCATCGGCTCGGGTGGCATGGGCCGGGTCTGGCGCGCGCACGATGACCTGCTGGATCGGGACGTCGCCGTCAAGGAGATCACGAGCCCGGGTGAGCAGGACCGGACCGTACGGGAGGCGCGGGCCGCCGCCCGGCTCGACCATCCGAACGTGGTCCGCATCTACGACGTGGTGAGCACGCCCGGGCGGTCGTGGATCGTCATGGAGTACGTCGCCGGGCGGTCGCTGCACGAGGCCGTGCGCGAGGACGGGCCGATGGAGCACCGCGACGCCGCCCGGATCGGGGTCTCCGTGCTCTCCGCGCTGCGGACCGCGCACGCCGCCGGGGTGCTGCACCGCGACGTCAAGCCGCACAACGTGCTCATCGGCGCCGACGGGCGGGTGGTGCTCACCGACTTCGGGCTGGCGGCGATCTGGGACGCCGGTGACGTCGTGGCCGGGGAGAAGAGCACCGGCCTGCTGGTCGGCTCGCCGAACTTCGTGGCGCCGGAGCGGATTCGCCGGGACTCCTCCGGCGCGTCCGGTGACCTGTGGTCGCTCGGCGCGACCCTGTACGCGACCGTCGAGGGCCGGCCGCCGTTCGTGCGGCCCACGCTGACGGCGACCCTCGCCGCGGCGCTGACCGAGGACCCCGACCCGTCGACGCACCCGGGGCCGCTGCATGCGGCGATCGGCGGGCTGCTGGTCCGTGAGCCGGAGCGGCGGCTGAGCTCGGACGACGCGTACGCGATGCTGGAGGCGACCGCCGCGGCGGCGCCGGGCCGGGCGGTCGGGGTGGCCCGGGTGCCGCGGCAGCAGGCAAAGGAGCAGGTCGTCCGGTTCCAGCCCGCCGCGGTTCGGCCGCCGACCGCCGTGCCGGCGCCGAGCCGGCCCGGGTCGTGGCGCGGCATGCGGCGGGCGCAGGTGCTGATCGCGACCGTGATGGTGTTGCTGCTCGGCGCCGCCGGTGTCGGGGTGGCGGCCGCCGGCGACGACCGGCCGGGCGCCATGACGCCGGCCGCCGACGTGGTGACCGGGCCTGCCGCGGCAGACGGCTGGGTCGATCATCGCGATCCCGGCGGGTTCCGGCTCGAGCTGCCCGCCGGGTGGCGGCGGTCCGCCTCCGGGAGCGCGGTGGAGTTCCGGGACGCGGGCGGCGGGCGCGTGTTCACCGTCGACACCGGCGCGCCGGCGACCTCGGATCCGCTGGGCTACTGGCGGGCGGCCGAGCGGACCGCGCTCGACACCGGGTCGCTGCCGGGGTACGCCCGGATCAGCATGGGCAACCTGACGTTCCGGGGCGGCGGGGCCGACTGGGAGTACACCTGGCAGCCGCCCGAGGGGCCGCGCCTGCACACCCGGCGGGTCCTGCTCTCCTACCTCGCCGACTGGACCACCCCGGAGCGGGACTGGGTGGACGGGGTCGCCGTCCAGCAGCGGATCCTGGCGAGCCTGACCGTGCCGTAGTACATCGATACCGCTGGACGGAACAACCAGGAAGGAACTACGGTGAGCCAAAGCTAACGTGGTCCGTATGGTCCATCTAGCGGACCGTTCCCGAACGGAGCCCAGATGAGAGCCCGCCCGCTCGCCGTCCTGCTCGCCCTCGTCGCCGCGTTCCTGCTCGGAAGCGCCCGCGCACCGGCGGCCGGGCGCCCGCCGGCCGGCGCGCAGGAGCTCGGCGACCCCGACTACGGCGTCTGCCGCGGCACCGATCCCCGCTGCTACCACGACTGGGGCAACTTCGACCCGGCCGCCGGCTACCGGGTGCTGCTCTACACGCGTACGGCCGGGCCCCGGCACGCCAACCTCGGTCCAGCCCTCGCGCCAGGGCTGAACCCGCCGCTGACCGCGGCCAACATCGTGCAGAACGGCGTGGTCGAGCTCGGGCGGGCCAACGGGTTCGGGGTGGACTGGACCGAGGACGTCACCCGGCTCGCGTCGCCCGGCAACCTGTTCCGCTACAACGCGGTCGTCTTCTTCAGCACCTCCCGGGACACCCTGGACGACGCCGCGCAGACCTCGCTGCGGCAGTACATCCGCGGCGGCGGCGGGTTCGTCGGCGTGCACAACGCGTTCGGCACCGAATACAACTGGCCCTGGTACGAGGGGCTGCTCGGCGGCGCCAACTACTACGACCACGGTCCGGTGCAGATCGGCACGGTGCGCACCGCCGACCGCCGGGACACCTCGCTGCCGCGCCGCTGGGAGTTCCGGGACGAGTGGTACAACCTGGTGCCGTTCCCGTCGCGGGTACGCGTGTTGGCCACTGTGGACGAGTCGACGCTGGCCGAAGGCGTCGCCGGCGGTTCCGGGCACCCCGGGCACGGCGCGAACCACCCCGTCGCCTGGTGCCAGTACTACGACGGCGGCCGGGCCTGGCTGACCACGCTGGGCCACGACGCCGGGCTGTTCGAGGCGGTGCCCGGCGCCGCGCACTTCCGCGCCCTGCTCCTCGGCGGCATCGAGTCCGCCATGGGCCGGACGCCGTTCTGCCGCTGATCGAGCTCAGAGACCGAGGTAGATGCGCCGCACCTGCGGGTCGTGGCGCAGCTTCTCCGACGTGCCGGTCATCGCCACCTCCCCGTTCTCCACGACCAGGCAGGTGGCGGTGGCCTCGAACGTGAGCTTCGCGTTCTGCTCCACCAGCAGCATGCTCAGCCCCTCGCGGCCCAGGCGCTGCAGCACCGCGAGGATGTCCTCGACCAGCTTCGGGGACAGCCCCATCGACGGCTCGTCCAGCAGCAGCAGCCGGGGGCGCGACATCAGCGCCCGGCCGATCGACAGCATCTGCTGCTGGCCGCCGGAGAGCGCGCCGGCGAGCCGGCCGCGCATCTGGGCGAGGACCCCGAACAGCTCGTAGACCTCGTCCAGCCCGGCACGGACCTCCGCGTCCCAGCGCCGGGCGTACGCGCCGAGCAGCAGGTTCTTCTCGACCGTCAGCCCGGGAAAGACGTGCCGCCCCTCGGGCACGTACCCGATGCCGTGCCGGACCATGTCGCGGGCCGCGACCCGGCTCAGGTCGACGTCGCCGAGCCGCAGCGCCGTGACGGTACGCGGGACCAGCCCCAGGATCGCCTTGAGCGTCGACGTCTTGCCGGCGCCGTTAGCCCCGATGACGCCGACCGCCTGCCCGGCCGGCACCTCGAAGCTGACGTCGCGGACCGCGCAGACGCCGCCGTAGTGCACGGTCAGGCCGCTGACGGTCAGGGCCGCAGTGCCGGTCGTGGTGGCGGTGCTCACCGGTTCACCTCCGTGGGGAGCTCGACGTCGTCGGTGGACATGGAGTCGCCGAGGTAGGCCTCGATGACGGCGGGCGCCGCGGCGACCTCCGCCGGGCTGCCCTCGGCGATGACGACGCCGCTGGCCAGGACCGTGATGTGCTCGCAGAGCGACATCACCAGGCCCATGTTGTGCTCGATGACGACCACGGTGACGCCGCTGTCGCGGATCGAGCGGACCATCTCGCCGAGCTGGCGCACCTCGTCGCCGTTGAGGCCGGCGGCGGGCTCGTCGAGCAGCAGCAGCCGCGGCCGGGCGGCGACGGCCCGGGCGATCTCGACCCGCCGCTGGGTGCCGTACGGCAGCGAGCGCGGCGGCTGCGCGGCGAAGGCGGTCAGGCCGTACCGGTCGAGCACCTCGTCGGCCCGGGCCCGCAGCCGGCGGTCGCCGCGCAGCACGCTCAGCGGGCGCAGCAGGTATCGCCAGCCGTCGACGGTGCGGCTGGGGTCCAGCGCGACCAGGACGTTCTCCCGGACGGTGAGGTCGCCGAAGAGGCGCAGATTCTGGAAGGTGCGGGAGATGCCGGCCCGGGCCAGCCGGTACGGCGCCAGCCCGGTCACGTCGCGCCCGTCGAACTCGACCCGGCCGCCGGTCGGCCGGTACAGCCCGCTGATCACGTTGAACAGCGTGGTCTTGCCGGAGCCGTTGGGGCCGACGATGCCGCGGATCTCGCCCTGACGCACGGTCAGCGAGACGCCGTCGAGCGCCTTGAGGCCACGGAAGCTCATGTGCACGTCGTCGACGCGCAACACGGCCGGTGCGTCCGCGGGCGGCGCGTCGCCGCGCTCGTACGGCTGGAACGGTCCGAGCCGGCCCGCGACGGCGCCGCGCCGGCCGACGGCGGCCCGGATCCGCCGGGGCAGCCCGGCCAGGCCGGTCGGCGCGAAGACCACGGTGAGCACCACGACCGAGCCGTACGCGACCTGCGCGTAGGTCGGATGGTCGACCAGCAGCTCGCGGACGACCGAGAGCGTGACCGCGCCGACCACGCAGCCGATCAGGCTCTGCCGGCCGCCGATGATGACCATCGCGAGCAGCAGGAACATGTTGGCGATGCCGAACGACTCGGGCGCGACGTAGCGGATCAGGCCGGCGTAGAGCACGCCCGCGACGCCGCCGTAGACGCTGGCGAGCAGGAACGCGGTCATCCGCAGCATCGGCACCTCGGCGCCGAGCGCGCCGGCGGCCAGGGCGTCGTCGCGCATCGCCCGCATCCGCCGGCCCAGCCCGGTGCGGACCACGAACTCCCCGAAGAGCAGGCCGCCCGCCAGGACGATCAGCTCCAGGTAGTAGAAGAGGTACTCGTTGGACAGGTCGACGCCGGGCAGGGTCGGCACCGGGATGTTGGAGATGCCCTCCGCGCCGCCGGCCACCTGCGCGTTGGTCACCCAGTTGGTGAACGCCAGGGCCAGCCCGAGCGTGACGATGCCCAGGTAGTGCGACTGGATCCGCAGGGCGGGCGTGCCGACGAGCAGCCCGATCGCGGCGGTCGCCGCGACGGCCAGCAACGCCGCCACCCAGAATCCGAGGCCGGCCTCGGTGGTGAGGATGGCCGTCACGTACGCGCCGACGCCGAAGAACGCCACCTGCGCGAGGTTGACCTGCCCACCGACGCCCATGGCCAGGCCGAGCCCGACGGCGAGCAGCGCGAAGAGGATGATCACGTTGACGACGTGGATGGCGTACGAGTCCAGCCCGTACGGCAGCAGCCAGGCCGCGACGGCGAGCGCCGCGAACGCCGCGATCCGGTATCTCATGCCCGGTTCACCGTCCGCTCGCCGAAGATACCGGTCGGCCGGATCATGATGATCACCGTGAAGACCAGGAAGGTGACCAGCTCCGAGTAGCCCTGGAAGTGCCCGGCGGTGAAGCCGTCGAGGACGCCGATGGCGAGCCCGCCGATGACGGCGCCCGGGATGCTGCCGAAGCCGCCGAGGATCGCGGCGGCGAAGCCCTTGATGCCCAGGGCGCCGCCCATCGCCGGGCTGACGTAGAGCAGCGGCCCGACCAGGCCGCCGGCCAGCGCGGCCAGCCCGGCGCCGATCATGAACGCGGTCGCGTTGCTGCGGCCCACGTGGATGCCGACCGCGGTGGCCGCCTCGTGGTCCATGGCGACGGCCTGCATCGCCGCGCCGCGCTTGGTGCGGGACAGGAAGAAGACCAGCAGGACCGTCGCGGTCGCGGCGATCGCGAGCACCACCAGGTCGTACGTGCGGATCCGGACGCCGAAGACGTCCAGCGGCGCGCCCGGCACCGGCGAGGGCACCGCGCGGCCGGTCGCGCCCCAGATCATGATGATCAGCGCCTCGAGCACGATGCCGAAGCCGATGGTGCCGATCAGCATCAGGTCGAAGTCCTTGTTCTCCAGCGGGCGCAGCACCCGCTCGATCACCAGCCCGATGGCGCCGGTCAGCAGGATCGCCACGGCCATCGCCAGCACGAACGGCAGCTGGGTCGACAGGTAGAAGGTCGAGGCGAGGTACGCGCCGACGGTGACGACGTTGCCGTGCGCGAAGTTGACCAGGCCCATGGTGCGGTAGACGAGCGAGAAGCCCAGCGCCACCAGTGCGTAGATGGCGCCGAGGCTCAGCCCGCCGATGAACGTCTGTAGAAAGACCTGCATGGCTCTCCTGTAGGGACGCGAGCCCGGCGGCCGGGGAGCCGGCCGCCGGGAGACGTGGCCGGTCAGCCTGCGGCGGCGACCAGTTTTCCGCCGGTGATGGTGCCGATCGAGGTGGCGAAGATGCCGACGCCGGTCTGGTCGAACTTGAAGCTGCCGAGCAGGCCCTCGTACTGGGTGCCCCGGATGGCGTCGGCGAGCTCCTTGCCGGAGGCGACGTTGCTGGTCTTCATCGCGGTGAGCATGATCTGGGCGCCGTCGTACGCCTTCGCACCGTGCATCTCGGCCTCCTCGTTGTAGGCCGCCTTGTACGCGGCGGCGAACTTGCGGGAGGCGTCGTTGATGTCGTTGCTCAGGTACGGCGAGCTGACGATCGTGCCCTCGGCGTTGGCGGCGCCGGCGGTGTCCAGGAAGACCGGGGTGCCCTGCGGCGCGGCGCCGGCGAACGGTGCGGTGATGCCCAGGTCGCGGGCCTGCTTGACGATCAGGCCGGACTGCACCTCCTCGGCGCCCAGGAAGATGACCTTCGGGTTCTTCTGCCGGATGGTGGTCAGCGCGGCGCTGAAGTCCTTCTGGTCCGTGGTGACCACCTGGTCCGCGACCGGGGTGACGCCGCGGGTGGCGAGGGCCTTGGTGAACGCGTCGTGCTCGCCCTTGCCGTACGAGCCGTTGTTGGTGATCAGGGCGATGCTCTTGATCCCCTGGGTGTCGACGATGTGCTTGGCGAGCGTCTCGTCGTACGTGGTGCTGGTCGGGCCGTTCAGGAACAGGAACTCGCTCTTGACGGCGACCAGGCCGGGCGACTGGCCGGAGGTGATGTTCGGGATGCCCTCCTGCTTGAGGATGGGCGCCATCGCGATGGTGACCGCGCTCTCCGCCGTGCCGATCATCGCGATGTAGTTCTCGCTGGCGATCTTCCGGGCCAGGTTGGTGCCGACGGTGGGGTCGGCCTGATCGTCGAAGACGCCCAGCTCGATCTGGCGGCCGTTGATGCCGCCGGCCTTGTTCCATTCGTCGACGGCGAGCCGGGCGCCCTTGAGCTCCCAGGCGCCGAGCGAGCTCAGCTGGCCGCTCTGCGCGTCGACAACGGCGATCTTGATAGGTCCGGAATCGTCTCCGGAGGAGTCCTGGTCACCGCCGGGAGCGCTGCAGCCCGCAGCCAAGACGAGGGCCAGGGTGGCGACGGCGATGCGGAGTCGGGACATGTGCGTCTCACCTCTATCTTTCGAAGACCCCTTGATAGATGTCCTTGATGTTCCAGTGCCCGGGGGTCGGCACCGGCTCATTGACCATCGGTACGTCCAGCACCGCCGGCCGGCGGCGCTGGACCGCGGTGCGCAGCGCGGCGCCGAGCTCGCCCGGCTCCGCGATGAGGTGGCCGTCCGCGCCGCAGGCCCGGCCGTACGCGGCGAAGTCCGGGCTGTACGGCCGCCCGTCCGGGTCGACGAAGTCGCAGCCGTAGCTGCGGCCGAAGTAGGTCGACTGCAGGTCGGAGATGGTGCCGTGGGCCCGGTTGTTCATCACCAGGAAGATCACCGGAAGGCCGCGCTCGACCGCCATCGGCACGGCCGGCAACTGTGCGCTCATCCCGCCGTCGCCGACGAGCGCGACCACGACCCGGTCGGGCTGGGCGAGCTGCACGCCCAGCGCGGCGGCCGGGCCGAAGCCCATGGTGGACGCGCCGCCGGGCGTGATGAACCGGCCCGGTGCGGGCAGCGGGTAGCACTGCGCGACGCCGTTCTTGTTCCAGCCGACGTCGGTGACCAGCACCGCGTCGGCCGGCAGCGCGGCGCGCACGTCGGCGAGGATCCGCTCGGGGCGCAGCGGGAACGCGTCACTGCGGCCGCGCTCCGCACTTGCCGCGAACAGCTCCGCGCGGGCCTTGTGAATCCGCTCGCGCAGGTCGGGCCGGGAGACCCGGTCCGGGTGCCTGCGGCGGACGGCGTCGGCGATGGCGGGTACGGCGAGCGCGGCGTCGGCCACCACGCCGATCTCGACCGGGTAGTTGCGGCCGATCTCGGCCGGGTCGATGTCGATCTGGATCAGGCGTGAGGGCGGGAAGTTCCACGTGTACGCCGGGTTCCACGAGCTCGCGTCGGTCTCGGCGAACCGGGTCGCGATGGCCAGCACCACGTCGGCCTCGCGGGCGTAGTCGTTGGTGACCTCCAGTCCCCAGAAGCCCGTCATGCCCAGGACCAGGGGGTGCTCGTCGGGCAGCGCGCCCTTGGCCATCAGCGAGTGCGCGACCGGGATGTCGAGGTGCTCGGCCAGCTCCCGCAGCGCCCGCCGGCCCGCGTCGCCGCCCAGGCCGCCGCCGAGGTAGATGAGCGGGCGCTCGGCGCCGGCCAGCAGCGCGGCGATCCGGTCCGCGTCGGCCTCCGTCAGCGCGGGCCGGGT
The DNA here is from genome assembly GCF_044465445.1 of Actinoplanes sp. NPDC049668. NCBI lineage: Bacteria > Bacillati > Actinomycetota > Actinomycetes > Micromonosporales > Micromonosporaceae > Actinoplanes > Actinoplanes sp. NPDC049668. The sequence goes on along the minus strand of NZ_JBITLR010000005.1, from coordinate 60,705 downwards.
GGCGTGGCCGACGAGCGGGTACGCCTGCGCGCTGTCGGCGGGCAGCGGACGGGAGAACAGGTCCATCGGCACGTTGAGCAGGACCGCGCCCGGCCTGCCCGAGGTGGCGGTCCAGAACGCGCGCTCGGTGAACCGGGGCAGGTCCTCGACCCGCCGCACGTGCCAGGCGCGCTTGACGAACGGGCGGTAGACGGCCGTCTGGTCCGCGTCCGCGTGCAGGTTGATCTCCTGATGCGGGTGCCGGCCGTGCATGTAGGACGGGATGTCGCCCGCGATGGCGACCAGCGGCACCGAGTCCAGCGCGGCCGTCGCCACGCCGGTCACCGCGTTCAGCATGCCGGGGCCGACGTGCGTCAACAGCACGCCGGGACGGCCGGTGGCGCGGGCGTACCCGTCCGCGGCGTGCGCGGCGGTCTGCTCGTGGCGGGCGATGACGAACTCGATGCCGCTGCGGCCGATGGCGTCCAGCAGGGCGATGTTGGTGTGCCCGCAGGTGCCGAAGACGTACTCGACGCCGTACGACTCGAGTTGCCGTACCAGCGCGTCGGCGGCGGTGCCCTCGCTCATGTGTCTCCCCAGACGGACATCCCGCGCAGCAGCAGGGTCTTGACCACGGTGAATTCGTCGACCATGTGCCGCGGCGACTCGCGGCCGAAGCCGGAGTCCTTGACGCCGCCGAACGGCACGTGGTCGAGCCGGAAGTTGGACGAGCCGTTGACGACCAGGCCGCCGACCTCGAGCTCGCGCCAGGCGGTGAGTATCCGGCCGATGTCGCGGGTGAACAGGCCGGCCTGCAGGCCGTACCGGCTGGTGTTGCAGGCCGCGAGCACGGCGTCGAAGGAGTCGTACGGCAGCACCGAGACCAGCGCGCCGAAGACCTCCCGGGTGACCACGTCGTCGTCCGCGCGCGGGCCGGCGACCACGGTCGGCGTGACCGTCGCGCCGTCGCGGGTGCCGCCGTGGGTGATGACCGCGCCGCCGGCGGCGGCAGCGGCGGCCCAGCCGACGACGCGCTCGGCGGCCTGCTCGTCCACCATCGTGCCGACGTCGGTGTCCGGGTCCAGCGGGTCGCCGACCCGCAGCTCGGCCACCTCGGCGGTGAACGCCGCGAGGAACTCGTCGTAGCGCGCGCGGTGCACGTACACCCGCTGCACGGAGATGCAGCTCTGCCCGGAGTTGGTGTATCCGGTGCGGGCGCAGACCCGGGCGGCCGCCGCGATGTCCGCGTCCTGGCAGACGATGGTGGCGGCGTTGCCGCCCAGCTCGAGGACGAGGCGCTTGGCGCCGGCCGCCCGGGCGACGGCGGCACCGGTCTCGGCGCTGCCGGTGAAGCTGATGACGCCGATCTCCGGCGCCGCGCAGAGCGCCGCACCGACGTCTCCCCCGCCGTGCAGCAGCTGCACCGCCTCGACCGGGGCGCCCGCCTCGAGCAGCAGCGCGACCAGGGCCGCGGTGACCGCGGGCGCCTGCGGCGGCGCCTTGACGATCGTGGTGTTGCCGGCGGCGAACGCGGCGCCCAGCTTGTGCGCGAGCAGGTTGGCCGGCGCGTTGAACGGGGTGATGGCCAGCGCGACCCCGACCGGGGCGCGGTAGGTGACGGCGGTGTTGCCGACGCCGCGCGCCCAGCCGGCGACCGGGAGCATGTCGCCGCCGATCCGGCGGGCCTCGGCGGCGCAGACGGCGAACGTGTCGGCCACCCGGTCGAGCTCGCCGAGCCCGTCCCGCACCGGCTTGCCCAGCTCGAGGGCGATCAGAGCGGCGAAGTCCCCGCGACGCGCCGCGGCCAGCCGGGCCGCGTTCTCCAGGATTCCGGCCCGCGTGGCAGGTGCGGTCCTTCCGACGCTCTTCGCCATTTCATGGGCGTATCGAACCGCTGTATGGACCTCCGAGATGCTCGCGGTCCGCGCCCTGCTGACGACCGTCCGGGTGTACGGACCGATCCGCTCCGCAGTGCCCCCCTCGGTGCTCCAAGCGCCTTCGAGCAGGGCAGGGGCATCGGGCACCGCCGTCTTGAGTAGCGTGTCGAGCATCGGCTTTCACCTCCTCCGGGCGATCTTTTGGATGGACCATCAGGCGGTCTATTGGACCACTGTGCGGACTAGGTGTAACGTACGGGCGACCGCTGCTTCCTGGCAATAGGGCGGGTCGGAAAAGTTACCGCCCGATGAACGGGTTGGCCGGGCGGCAGAATCGGGCTGCCCGTGAATCGTGTCGGCGCCGCGTCGGGCGCCAGGAAGTGAGGAACCGTGCAGCCCACCGAGACCCGGCCGAGCGAGACGGGGCCGGAGACACACGGCGTCCGCAGCGTGCAACGCGCGCTGGACATCCTGTCGCTGCTCACCGAGGAACGGCCGCTGATCACCATCCGGGACGCCGTCGCGGCCACCGGACTCGCCAAGACGACGGTGATCCGTCTCATCCAGACCCTGGAGCAGATCGGCCTGCTCTGGGCGACCAGCACCGGCTACATGGCCGGGCCCGGGCTCTGGCGCTGGGCGCACCTGGCGCGCAGCAGCTGGGAGCTGCCGCCCGAGACCAAGCGGATGATGCGCGACCTCGCCGCCCGCGACCGGGAGACGGTCAACGTCTACGTCGCGCGCGACATCGTCCGGGTCTGCATCGCGCAGCAGGAGAGCCCGCAGCCGCTGCGGCACGTCGTGCACATCGGCGACGAGCTGCCGCTCTGGGCCGGCGCGTCCGCCAAGGTGCTGCTGCGCAACGCCGGCCCGGGGCAGCTCGCCCGGGTCGCGCGCTCCTCCCCGTACGGCGAGGGCCACGTCCGCCGCCTGCAGGAGTGGATCGACGAGGCCGCGCTGCGCGGTCACGCGGTCAGCCACGGCGAGCGCGAGGAGGGCCTGACCGCGGTCGCGGTGCCGATCCTCGGCCGTTCCGGCACGGTCGTGGCGGCGCTGAGCCTGAGCGGGCCGACCCTGCGCTTCACCGACGAACGGATCGACACCTTCGCGCGCGACCTGAAGGAGGTGGCCCAGCGGATGGCCGAGCGCGGCTTCGACCACCCGCTCGGCTCGTCGTTCTGATCGCCGCATCTCGCGGAAGGAACCATGCCCATGCACGAGCGACCACTGTCCGGTGTCCGGGTGCTCGACCTGACCAATGTGCTCGCCGGGCCGTACTGCAGCTATCACCTGATGCTGCTCGGCGCGGAGGTCGTCAAGGTGGAGCTGCCCGGCCAGGGCGACCTGGCCCGGCGCCTCGGCCCCGACCCGGCACTGAACGCCGCCGGGCTGGGCGCCTCCTTCCTGGCGCAGAACGCCGGGAAGAAGTCGATCGAGCTGGACCTCAAGGACGACGCCGGCCGGGAGGCCTTCGCCGGGCTGGTCCGCGGCGCCGACGTGCTGCTGGAGAACTTCCGCGCCGGCGTGCTCGGCCGGCTCGGCTACGACGCCGACCGGCTGCGGGAGCTGAACCCGGGGCTGATCTACTGCGCGATCACCGGCTTCGGCCAGCGGGGCCCGATGAGCCAGGCGCCCGCCTACGACCAGATCATCCAGGGGCTGTCCGGGATGATGAGCATCACCGGCACACCCGAGTCGGCACCGCTGCGCGTCGGCTTCCCGATCTGCGACACCGTCGGCGGCCTGACCGCGGCGCTGGCCATCTGCGCCGCGCTCGCCGGGCGGGCGCGCGACGGGCGTGGCCGCTTCCTCGACGTGTCCATGCTGGAGGCGTCCGTCTCCGCGATGGGCTGGGCGGTCTCCAACTATCTGGTGAGCGGCATCGCGCCGGAGCCGACCGGTGATCAAAACGCCACCGCCGCGCCGTCGGGAACCTTCGACGCCGCCGACGGTCCGCTCAACATCGCCGCGAACCGCCAGGAGCAGTTCGAGACGCTGTGTACCCTGATCGGGCGGCCGGCCCTGTGCGCCGACCCGCGGTTCGCCGGCCGCGAGTCGCGCAAGGAGCATCGCGACGCGCTGAACCGCGAGATCAACGCCGCGCTGGCCGCCCGCCCGGCCGCCGACTGGGAACGGATCCTCGCCGCGGCGGGCGTGCCCGCCGCCCGGATTCTCACCGTGCCGCAGGCGATCGAGTCCGCGCGGGAAGCCGGCCGCGGATTCATCAGCGAGCTGCCCTTCCCCGACGGCGCCGCCGCCACCGGCGCCCTGCGGGTGACCGGCAACGGCGTGCAGTTCGACGGGGAGCAGTTCGGCCCGCCCGCGCCGCCGCCCGCGCTGGGTGAGCACAACGCCGAGCTGCCCGGCCTGCTGGCCCGGTGGGGCGCGGCGGCCGGAGCGCCGCGATGAGCGCCGACGCCACCCGCGACGAGGTCGCCGGCTGGTGGGCGACGGCGGTCAGCCGGATCGAGCCCGGCGTCATCGAGCTGCGCGGCCGCCCGGTGCAGGAGCTCATCGGCACGACCGGGCTGACCGACATGATCTGGCTGATGCTGCGCGGCGACGCTCCGGCACCCCGCGAGTCCGCCCTGCTGGAGGCCGCCCTGGTCGCCGGGGTCGACCACGGGCCGCAGGCCCCCTCGATCGCGATCGCCCGGATGGCTGCCACCTGCGGGATCGGGCTGAACAGCGCCGTCGCCACCGGGGTCAACGTGCTGGGCGACGTGCACGGCGGCGCGGGCGAGCAGTGCGTCGAGCTGCTCGACGAAGTCTGCGACACCGGCGACGCCGCCGCGACCGTCGCCCGGTGGCGGGCCCGCTCGCCGTATCTGCCCGGCTTCGGCCACCGCTTCCACCCGGTCGATCCGCGCCGGGCGCCGCTGCTGGCGCTCGTGGACGACGCGGTACGCGACGGCGTCGTCGCCGGCCGGCACCTCGCCGCCGCCCGCGCGATCGAGGAGGTGCTCAACGCGCGGGCCGGCCGGCACGTGCCGATGAACATCGACGGCGCCACCGCGGTCATCTACGCCGAGCTCGGCTTCCCGGCGCCGCTGGCCCGGGGCCTGTTCGTGCTCAGCCGCAGCGTCGGCATCCTCGCGCACGCCTGGGAGGAGACCCAGCAGGGCCGCCGGATCAAGGGACCCATCCCGCCGTCGATCCTGCCCGCCCACCTCGGGCCGGGCGCGGGCTGAGCGATGCCTAGGCACGGGCGCCCCCGTCGGTCAGCGCCGGGGGCGCGGTCAGCTCCGCGAAGTGCCGCAGCATCCGGCCGACCTCCGGCGCCCGGCCGGTGAACAGCCGGAACGCCTCGGCGGCCTGATGGACGACCATGCCGCCGCCGTCGAGCGTGCGGCAGCCGGCCGCCCGCGCCGCGCGCAGCAGGCCGGTCTCCAGCGGCCGGTAGATGACGTCGGCGACCCAGCACCGTGCTCGGAGCAGCTCGGCCGGCACGGGCAGGCCGAGGTGGTCCTCCATGCCGACCGGGGTCGCGTTGATCAGGCCGTCGGCGCCGGCCAGCCGCTCGGCGACCCGCTCGACGCCGGCGCCGTCGGCGGGGGTGCCGGCCGCGCGCAGCGACCCGGCCAGCCGGCGCGCGCGGTCCGGGTCGGCGTCGATGACGGTGAGGTGGCCGGCGCCGAGCCCGGCCATCGCGTGAGCGACGGCGGCGCCCGCGCCGCCCGCGCCGATCAGGACCACCCGGCCGGTCGCCGCGCCCGGCAGCCCGCGCCGGAAGCTCTCGGCGAACCCGTGCCGGTCGGTGTTGTGCCCGATCGAGCGGCCGCCGGCGAAGACGACGGTGTTGACCGCGCCGAGCTCCGCCGCCTCGGGCGAGAGCTCGTCGAGGTGCCCGAGGACCTCCTGCTTGCACGGGTGGGTGACGTTCAGGCCGCGGAAGCCGAGCTGCCGGGCGGTGCGCACCAGCTCGCCGACGTCGCCGGCCGCCAGGCCCAGCGCGGCGATGTCGATCAGCTGGTAGATGTAGCGCAGCCCCTGGTCGTCGGCCTCCCGCTCGTGCAGCGACGGGCTCAGCGAGGTGCCGATGCCGGCGCCGATCAGCCCGACGATGAAGTGGCCGTCCGCACCGTCCACCGCGTGACCTCCACCACTAATGTACGAACCGGTACGTTAGTTATCGGCCCTCGACCGATCGATGTCAAGGGCCGTGTGCGAACCTTGCCGAGCGCTCGAAACGCACCGCGAAGGAGCCAGATGGAAGCGACACGCGCACCGTCCGACAACCCGGAACGCCGCCGCGACGCCGAACGCACCCGCGCGGAGATCCTGGCCGTCGCCACCGCGGAGTTCGCCGATCGCGGCTACGACGGCGCCCGGGTGGACGAGATCGCGGACCGCACCCGCACCACCAAGCGGATGATCTACTACTACTTCGGCGGCAAGCGGCAGCTCTACGTCGAGGCCCTCGAGCAGGCGTACGCCCGGATCCGGGCCGCGGAGCAGGAGGTCAACGTCGACCACCTGGAGCCGGCCGCGGCGATCCGGCGACTGGCCGAGGTGACCTTCGACCACCACGAGGCGAACCCGGACTTCATCCGCCTGGTCAGCATCGAGAACATCCACCGCGGCGAGCACATCGCGCGGCTGCCCGACCTGATCGACCTCAACACCCCGGCCGTACGGCTGCTGACCGACCTGTTGCGCCGCGGCCAGGAGCAGGGCGTCTTCCGCACCGACGTGGACGCCGTGGACGTGCACATGACGATCAGCGCGTTCTGCTTCTTCCGGGTCGCCAACCAGTACACGTTCGGCACGATCTTCGGCCGCGACCTGCTCGACCCGGGCCGGCGCGAGCACTACCGCACGATGCTCGGCGACATGGTCGTCGCCCACCTCACCGCCGTCGGCTGAGCGCCGGGCGGCGCGGGCCTCAGATCACGGTCCGGCGGGCCCGCTCACGCGCCTTGGCGATCGCCGGCATCGGCGAGCGCAGCCACTGCTCGTCGTCGACGGCAGCGGCGGCGACGGTCTCCTGGCGCGAGGTGGGCAGCAGCGTCGAGTAGGACTTCTCGTCGCCGACCCGCAGCTCGGGGTCGCGCGGCGCGCCGCGGTAGGGGCCCATCTCGGCGTGCGAGACGGCACCGGCCACCCCGCCGAGGAAGCCGAACCGGCGGCTCAGGCGCTGCATGAACGTCGAACGGCGCTCCGGGGTGGTCATCGGCACATCGTACCGCCGGGCGACCATGGCTATCATCGCGCGATGAGCACCTCGCGCCGGCCCTCGCTGGGGCTTCTCGCGGCGCTGGCCGCGGGCGGCCTCCTGCTGGCCGTGCCGGCCGCGGGGTCGGGCACGCCGCCGGCGGCCCTGGTGTCCGCGGCCGCCGCGTGGCCGCAGGCCCAGCGCGGCACCGTCCAGCCGACGCTGGCCGACGGCACCGAGTACCGGCCCGGGATCTTCCTCGACGCCCGCACCTCGGTCGGCACCGCCGAGACACCGGACGGCCGGTTCCTGCGGCTCGTCCTGCGCGGCGCCGACGACACCGTACGCGAGCTGCGGCGCCTGCCCCGCCAGGGTCACCCCTCGTTCCAGACCTTCGCCGTCGCCGGCGACGACCTCGTCTGGGTCGAGGGCCGGGCCGGCGCCCAGCCGGCGCTGTGGGCGGCCGGCCTGCGGCGGAGCGGCCCCGCCCGGCTGCTCTGCGGTGACATCGGCCGCGCCACGTTCTACCAGTCGCAATACGACCTGGTCGTCGACGGCGGCCGGGTCTACTGGGCCGCCGCCGGGGCCGCGGACACCACCGAGGTCCGCTCGGTCGCCCTGACCGGCGGGCCGGTGCAGAGCCGGCCGCAGGCGGGCACGTGGAAGCTGTCGGCGTTCCCGTGGCTGGTCGACGGCGTCAACCAGGCGGCCGGCGCGACCCGGCTGCGCGACCTGACCACCGGGCGCGAGATCGCGGTCGCGCGGGCCGGCCGGCGGGCGACGACGGCCTGCGGCCCGGCCTGGTGCCGGGTGGCGGCCCTGGCCGAGGACGGCACCAACCGGATCGAGCTGATGCACCCCGACGGCAGCGGCCGCGCGCGCATCGCGGGCGACTCGGCGTCGACCGTGATCACCGACGTCGCGCCGCTCGACCGTTTCGAGGTCCTCGCCCAGCTCGGCCCGAACTCGGAGCTCACCGGCAACAACCAGCTGGTCGTCTACGAGCTGGCCACCCGGCAGACCGTCGAGATCAGCCCGGACGCCGGCTCGGTGTCGTACCGCGACGGCGTGCTCTGGTGGACGACCGGGAACCTCGAGAGCGTCGTCTGGCACTCGCTCGACCTGCGGTCCATTTAGGACCCCGCGGCCGGCCTGCCGGGTCTACGCTGTCGGCCATGCCGAACGCCATCGCTGACCTGCTGTTCACCGGCGGCCCCGTACTGACCGGCGAGACCACCGGGCGCGCCACCGCGCTCGCCGTGCGCGAGGGGCGCATCCTGGCCGTCGGCGGCGACGAGCTGTCCGAGCTCGCCGGCCCCGAGACCGAGGTCGTCGACCTGCGCGGGCGGCTGCTGCTGCCCGGCTTCCAGGACGCGCACTGCCACGCGGTGGCGGGCGGCATCGAGCTGGGTCAGTGCGACCTCACCGGCACCACCGGCGTGCAGGAGTACCTCGACCGGATCGCCGCGTACGCGACGGCGAACCCCGACGTGCCCTGGATCTCCGGCAGCGGCTGGTCGATGGAGAGCTTCCCCGGCGGCACGCCGTCGCGGGCCCTGCTGGACCGGGTCGTCGCGGACCGGCCGGTCTTCCTGACCAACCGCGACCACCACGGCGCCTGGGTCAACAGCCGCGCGCTGGAGCTGGCCGGCATCGACGCGGACACCCCGGACCCGGCGGACGGGCGGATCGACCGCGAGCCGGGCGGTGCGCCGAGCGGCGGGCTGCAGGAGGGCGCGATGTCCCTGGTCGCCGGCCTGATCCCGGAGGTGACGCGGGCGGACCGGCTCGCCGGGCTGCTGCGCGCCCAGCGGCTGCTGCACTCGCTGGGCATCACCGCCTGGCAGGACGCGATGCTGTGCGCCTCCAACGGCTACCCCGACATCTCCGACGCCTACTTCGCCGCGGCGGGCGAGGGGTCGCTGATCTCCGCGGTCGCCGGGGCGCTGTGGTGGGACCGGGACCGCGGCGCCGAGCAGATACCGGAGCTGGAGGAGAAGCGGGAGCGGTTCACCGTCGGCCGGCTGCGCAGCGGGACGGTCAAGTTCATGCTCGACGGCGTCGCGGAGAACTTCACCGCCGCGATGACCGTGCCCTACCGGGACGCGCACGGCCACCCGACGACGAACCGCGGGCTCTCCTTCATCGACCCGGCGGCGCTGCCGGAGTACGTCACCGCGCTGGACGCGCTGGGCTTCCAGGCGCACTTCCACGCGCTCGGCGACCGGGCCGTGCGCGACGCGCTCGACGCCGTCGCGGCCGCCCGCGCCGCCAACGGGTTCCGCGACACCCGGCCGCACCTCGCGCACCTGCAGGTCGTGCACCCCGACGACGTGCCGCGCTTCCGGGCCCTGCGCGCGACCGCGAACATCCAGCCGCTCTGGGCCGCGCACGAGCCGCAGATGGACGAGCTGACCCTTCCGTTCCTCGAGCCCGGCCCGGCCGGGTGGCAGTACCCGTTCGGCGACCTCGAGCGGGCCGGCGCGAGCCTGGCGGCCGGCAGCGACTGGCCGGTCAGCAGCCCCGACCCGCTGCTCGGCATCCACGTCGCGGTCAACCGGGCGCACGTCGGCGGCGACCTGCCGCCGTTCCTGCCCGGTCAGCGGCTCGCCCTCGGTACGGCGCTGGCCGCGTACACCGCAGGCTCGGCGCACGTGAACCATCTCGACGACGCCGGGCACCTGCGGCCCGGCTACCGCGCCGATCTCGTGGTGCTCGACCGCGACCCGTTCGGCGCACCGGCCGAGGAGATCGGCGAGTGCACTGTCGATCTCACCTACATCGACGGCGTCCGGGTCTACGCGGCGGCCGCCGCCTGAGGCAGGCGGCGTGGGGGGGGGGGGGGGGGGCCCCCCCCCCCCCCCCCCGGCCCCCCCCGGGGGGGGGCCCCCCCCCCCGCCGCCGCGGCGGGGCGGGGGGCGGGGGGGGGGGGCGGCCGG
>NZ_JBITLR010000005.1:0-50745 GCF_044465445.1 Actinoplanes sp. NPDC049668 | reverse complement strand
CCCGTGCGGCGCACCGGCCGCGGATTGCGGCTAGTGCAGGGTCGAACACCCCTCCAGCGCCGGCGTCGGGGTCTCCGCGGCGGCCGCCGCCGGCGGCCGGGGGGGGGGGGGGGGGGGGTGCCCGCCGCGCCCCGCGACCGGTGACCCGCCGGGCTGGGCTACCCGACGCGGCAGGACAAGGACGGCCAGGCCCAGTTGCCGCCGTGCTGGACGGTGAAGCCGAAGGTGTTCCCGCTGCCGTTGGGCCGCGCGGTCATCACGGTGGCGCTGCTCCAGCTGACCGACGCGTTCCAGGTTGCGATGATCTTCTGGGGTGACTGCAGGGTGACCGTCACGACCCAGTTGTTCGTGCCGGAGACCGCGACCTGGCCGTTGAAGCGGTCGCTCCACTTCTGGCCCTCGGTGTAGGTCGTCGTGCAGGTGCCGCCGGGCGGCGGGGTGGTCGGGCCGGTGGTCGGGGGTGTCGTCGGCGTGGTGCCGTCGGGCGCGACGGCCCGGCCCGTGGTCGGCGAGATCATGCCGGCGCAGAGGCCGCGGTTGCGCAGGCCGGCGGCGATCTGCGGGATCGCGGCGACGGTGGTCGCGTACTGGTCGTGCATGAGGATGGTCTGCCCGTTGGTGAGGGTCGAGGCGGCCTGCACGATCTGCGCGGTGCTGGCGCCGTTCCAGTCCTGCGAGTCGACGTCCCAGGTCAGCGTCCGCAGGCCGAGGGCGGAGGCCGCCGACTGCAGCGTCGCGTTGGTCTCGCCGTACGGCGGGCGGAACAGCCTGGGGGTGCCGCCGCCGGCGTTCTGGATGGCGGTCTGGGTCCGGGACAGCTCGGAGGACATCTGCGCCTGGCTCAGGGTGAGCATGTGCGGGTGGGTGTAGCTGTGGTTGGCGATCCACATGCCGGCGCTGCGCTCGGCGGCGACCAGGCCGGGGTTGGCGGCGGCGTTCTGGCCCGTGTTGAACATGGTGGCCCGCACGCCCGCCGAACGCAGCGCGTTGAGCAGGTTGTTGGTGTTCGACGGGTTGGGCCCGTCGTCGTAGGTGAGCCCCACGTAGCCGTTGGCGCAGTCGGCCGCCGCGTCGGCCGAGGAGGTCACGGCCAGCACGCCGGCCGCGGCGAGGACGCCGGCCAGGGCGGCGCTCAACAGACCGGCTCGCCGCCGTCCGCCAGGTTTTCCGATCATGTGGTCACCCTCCTGGAAACAATCGACGTCCGTCGTTCCCTTCATTGTTGAGAAGTGATGACAGCACAGTCAACAACAAATTTCCGGAAGTTTTCCGGTACGTACGGAGGCGCTCACGACCAGTGCAGTTCGACCATCGATGATCGCAATCGCGGTGTCGGCGGGCCGAATTACCGAAACTTCCGGAGCCCGCGATCAGGCGACGGCGGCCCGGATGGCGTCCGCGACCACCTCGGCGGCGACCGCCCGCAGCAGGTCCAGGTTCGCCTCCGCGCCGGCCTCGCCGGTGGCCAGCGCGACCACCGCGTCACCGTCGTAGCGCGAATGCGCCGGATGCAGGGCCCGCGCGAAGCCCGCGTGTCCGCTCTGCGCGAGCAGGAAGCAGTCGGACTTGGACAGCCGCGCGTCGGTCAGCACCACGGCGACGGTGGTGTTCTCCATGCCGAACGCGGCCGCCGGGCCCGCGGCGCCGTCGGCGGCGCCGAAGAGCGGCTCGCCGTCGCGGCCCAGCACGTCGCCCCAGGCGTTGACCACGACGAGCGCCGCGACCCGTACCCCGCCCGCGTCGCGCTGCGCCCGGCCCAGGCCGCCCGGGTCCGTACGGCCGCGCCACTTGCCCGTCGACGCGCCGGCGCCCGCGCCGACCCGGCCGACCGCGAGGTCCCCGCCGGACAGCGCCGCGAGCGCCGCCGCGCGCCCGCCCTGCGCGCCGGGCGGGCCGGTACGCACCGACCCGTCGAAGATCGACATGCCGACCACGATCGGCACCGGCCCGGCCGGGGTCGGAAAGCCCGCGCCGCGCTCGCGCAGCAGGGCCATCACGCCGTCGGCCGCGGCGAGCCCGAACGCCGAGCCGCCCGACAGGACCACGGCGTCGACGCGGTCGACCAGCCGGACCGGGTCGAGCAGGGCGAACTCGCGGGTCGCCGGCGCGCCGCCGCGCACCTCCCCGGACCCGACCGTGCCGGCCGGCGGCAGGATCACCGTCACCCCGGTGCCGTCGCCGGTCCAGTGCCCGGCCCGGGCCGAGAACAGGTCCGCGGTGCTCATCGGCCCATTCTCTCCCGTTCGGAGCCGCCGGCGCCGCGGATGGGTCACTGACGGGAACCCGACCCACACCCAGCCGCCACCGCCGGTGGTCCGAAGCCCTCTCGCACGGCACCCCATCGGGAGGACAGAGATGACCACGCAACCCCTGCACAAGCGGCGCAGAGTCGCGGCGGCAATCGCCGCGGCCGGCACCGTCCTCGTCGGCTCCCTCGCCGGCCTCGGCCCCGCGGCGTCGGTGGCGTCCAGCCACCGCGAGGCCCCGCTGATCGCCAGCGACCCGGCCGCCGACAACACCGACCTGTACGCCTTCGTCAGCCCCGAACGCCCCGGCTACGTCAACCTGATCGCCAACTGGATCCCGTTCGAGGAACCGGACGGGGGCCCGAACTTCTACCCGTTCGCCACCGACGCCGCCTACAACATCAACGTGGACAGCGACGGCGACGCCAAGGCCGACGCGGTGTTCCGCTGGACGTTCAAGAACGTCGACAAGCGCGGCGGCAACACCTTCCTGTACAACAACGGCCCGGTCACCTCGTTCAACGACAAGAACCTGCTGTTCAAGCAGACCTACACGCTGGAGTCGTCGTTCGGCGGCGCGCCGTTCAAGACCCGGATCAAGGACGCTCCCGTCGCGCCGTCCCGGATCGGCGCCGCGTCGATGCCGGACTACCAGAAGCTGCGCGACGAGGCCACCATCCAGCTGCAGGGCGGCTGGAAGCTGTTCGCCGGCCAGGCCGACGACCCGTTCTTCCTCGACCTGGAGGTCTTCGACCTGCTGTACGGCGGTGACCTGAGCGAGACCGGCAACGACACGCTCGCCGGCTACAACGTCAACACCCTGGCGCTGCAGGTGCCGTTCAAGGACGTGGCGCTGGGCGGCGACGCCAAGCGCAACCCGGTGATCGGCGTCTGGACCACCACCGACCGCAACCGGGTACAGGTGACCGGGCAGAGCAACCCGAAGCTGACCGACGACCGGGTGCAGGTCTCGCGCCTGGGCAACCCGCTGGTCAACGAGGTGGTCGTGCCGGCGAACCTGAAGGACGCCTTCAACTCGATCTCGCCCGACAAGGACGCCGGCATCCCGGCCGTCGTCAAGCGGGTCACCGACCCCGAGCTGCCGAAGCTGATCGAGGGCCTCTACGGCGTGCCCGCGCCGGCCACCCCGCGCAACGACCTGGTCGAGATCTTCCTGACCGGCATCACCACCAAGGCCGGCGGCCCGATCAAGGCCGACCTCAACTCGCAGCTCAACAACAAGGACGTCGACCCGAAGCGGTTCCGCCCGTCGGAGATGCTGCGGCTCAACCTGAGCGTCCCGGTCACGGCCCAGCCGAACCGGCTCGGCGTGCTCGCCGGCGACCTGCAGGGCTTCCCGAACGGGCGGCGCCTGGCCGACGACGCGCTCGACATCGCCGTGCAGGCCGTCGAGGGCGCCGCGCAGACCGGCAAGCTGGTCGACGCGCTCGCCGCGGGCGACAAGGTCGACAGCAACGACAACATGTTCGGCGGCGTCTTCCCGTACGTCGCGCTGCCGAACCAGGGCGCCGTCAACGCCCGGGCCGGCAACACCGCCGCCGCCGCACCGGCGCAGCTGTCCGCCAGCGGCCCGGCGATCGAGAAGCCGGCGCCGGCGCTGAGCCCCGCCTCGGCGCAGGCCTCGGACGACCGGGGACTCTCCGCGGTGGTCCTGGCGTCCGTGATCGGCGGAGGCGCCGTGCTGGCACTGCTCGGCGCCTCGTGGATGTGGCGCCGCCGGACAGTTCCGTCGCGCGGCGACGACACCGTCGCCTTCTGACCGATACCGGCTACGGGCGCGCCCACCGGGCGCGCCCGTACGGAAGGGAAGCTCCCATGCGTCATCCAGTTCGGACGGTCCTGGTGGTGTCCGTCTCCGCGCTCGCCCTGCTCGCCACCGGCGCCGTCTTCGGCCTGCGGGAGCAGCCCGCCCCGGCACCGGCCGCCGCGCCCGCCCGGGTGCGCACCGACCGTCTCGCCGACAGCATCACCCGCGCACAGGACCGGCTCCGCGAGCTGCCCCGCGACCACCAGACGTGGGCCGCGCTCGGACTCGCCTACGTCGAGCAGGCCCGGATCACCGCGGACCCCGGCCTGTACCCGAAGGCCGAGGGCGCGCTACGCCGCTCGCTCGCGGTGCGCGGCAAGGACAACCCGGCGGCCCTGGCCGGCCTCGGCGCCCTCGCCAACGCCCGCCACGACTTCGCCGCCGCGCGCCGGTTCGCCACCGACGCGCTGCGCGACAACCCCTACGACTCCTCCGCGTACGGCGTACTCGCCGACGCGCACACCCAGCTCGGCGACGCGGCCGCGGCGACGGCCGCGGTGCAGCGCATGCTCGACCTGCGGCCCGGCCTGGCCGCCTACGCCCGCGCCTCGTACGACCTGGAGCAGCGCGGTCGGCTCACCGAGGCGCGCGACCTGATGCGACGGGCCCTGGACGCGGCCGTCGACCCCGCCGACATCGCGTTCTGCCGCGCCCAGCTCGGCGACCTGGCCCTCTTCGCCGGCGACCTGCCGGGCGCGAGGGCCGAGTACGCCGCCGGCCTCGCCGCGGACCCCGGCTACCAGCCGCTGCTGCGCGGCCGGGCCCGCGTCGCCGCCGCCTCAGGCTTCCCGGCCGCGGCCCTCGCCGACGCCGCGGCCGTCGCGGCCCGCACGCCGACGCCGGACACCCTGATGGAGTACGCCGAGCTGCTGCGCCTCGCCGGGCGTACCGCCGAGGCCGACCGGCAGCTGACCCTCGCCGACGCCGCGCACCGGATCTTCGTGGCCAACGGCGGCCGCGACGACCTGACCGCCGCGCTGCTCGCGCTCGCCGAAGGCGACGCGAGCGCCGCGGTCACGGCCGCCCGGGCCGAGTGGCGGCGCCGGCCGTTCGCCGAGGTCGCCGACGTGCTGGGCCGCGCGCTGCACGCCGCCGGCCGCGACGCCGAGGCCCTGCCGTACGCCCGCCGCGCCGTCGCGCTGGGCCCGCGCAACGCCGCGTACGCGTACCACCTCGCCGTGCTGTCGCTCAGCGCCGGCGACAGCGCGGGCGCCCGGGCGCAGCTGCTGCGGGTCCGCGAGCTCAACCCCTACTTCTCCCCCGCCGACGGCCCGACGGCCGCCCGCGCGCTGTCCGCATTGGAGGCCCGGCCGTGAGGCGTACGCTGATGATCCTCGTGCTCGCGATCCTCGGGTTCGCCGCATGGCCGGCCGCCGCGGCGAGCGCGCACCCGCTGGGCAACTTCTCGGTCAACCGCTACGCGGGGCTGACCCTGTACCCCGACCGGATCGACGCCGTGGTCGTGGCCGACCTCGCCGAGCTGCCGACCCTGCAGGACGCGCCGGCGTCGTGCGACGAGGCGGCGGCCGCGCTGGCCGTGACGGCCGGCGGCGCCGCCGTGCGGTGGAGTGTCGCGGGCTCCTCGCTGGTCTACGCCGAGGGCGCGGGCGGGCTGCGGACCAGCCGGCTGGACTGCCGGCTCTCCGCGCCGGCGGCGCTCGGGCGGTCCGCCGAGGTGACCGTGGTCAACTCCTTCCGCGACGACCGGATCGGCTGGCGCGAGCTCGCCGCCGCCGGGTCCGGCATCGCGCTGACCGGCTCGTCGCTGCCGACGGCGAGCGTGAGCGACGAGCTGCGGGCGTACCCGGCGGACCTGCTCGCGTCGCCGTCGGACGTGCGGTCGGCCACGTTCACGGCCGCGCCCGGCGCGGGCTCCGCGCCGGCGGCCGACGCGCCGCGGGCGGCGTCCGGCGTCCGGCCGGCCGGCCTGACCGGGCCTCTCGCGGGCGCCGAGCGATGGCTGGAGGACGCGGTCGGCGGGCGGCGGCTCACCCCGCTGGTCGGGCTGCTGGCGGTGCTGTTGGCGCTCGTGCTGGGCGCGGGCCACGCGGCGCTGCCCGGGCACGGCAAGACGGTGATGGCCGCCTACCTGGCGGGCAGCCGGGGCCGCACGCGCGACGCGGTGGCGGTCGGCGCGACCGTGACGCTGACCCACACCGGCGGGGTGCTGCTGCTCGGGCTGCTGCTCACCACGGTCGCGGGCATCGCCGGGGAGGCGGTGCTGGGCTGGCTCGGCTTCGCCAGCGGCGCGCTGGTCACGGTGATCGGCGTGGGCGCCCTGACGTCGGCGATCCGCCGCCGGTACCGCCCGTCCGGCCACGACCACGGGCACTCGCACGGACACGACCACAGCCACGGGCACTCACACGGTCACGGGCACAGCCATTCACACGGTCACGGACACTCGCACTCGCACGATCACGGGCCGGGTAAGTGGGGCATCGCCGGGCTGGGCATCGCCGGCGGGCTGGTGCCGAGCCCGTCCGCGCTGATCGTGCTGCTGGGCGCGGCGGCGCTCGGGCGTACCGTGTTCGGCGTCCTGCTGGTCATCGCCTACGGCCTCGGGATGGCCGCCACCCTGACCGCGGCGGGCCTGCTCCTGATCCGGCTGCGCGACCGCCTCGAGGGCCGCCTGCGGCTGTTCGACCGGTGGCGCTCCGTCGCGCCCTCGGCGACCGCGGCGCTCATCCTCCTGGTCGGACTCGGCCTCGCCGGGCGGGCACTGGCCACCGTCGCCTGAGCCGACCGTCCGGCAGGGCTCCGCCACCCCCGTGTGCGGCGGAGCCCGCCGCGCGGGGAGGTCGTGCCGGGGTCTACCTGCCGCTGTCGGACTGGAAGTGGCTGGCCGGGAAGTAGCCGGCCTTGAACTCCATGACCGGCGGCCGGGCCGGCGGCGGGCTGATCGCCGCGAGGTTGACCGGCGGCGGCGCGGCGGCCGGGACGGCGGCCGGGCCGGACGGGGCTTCGGCCTGGAAGACCGGCGCGAGCAGCTTGCCGAAGATCATCAGCAGCGTCATCGCCCAGGCCCACCACGGCACCGTCGCTCCGGGCCCGAACAGCTCGCTGACCACGGCGTAAGCCGCGTCGATGGCGAGGTCCACTCCGCGGCTCCCTTCCTGAGTTCCGCACTGATCAGCGCCATGTCGATCGGCAGGCGCCGCCCGATGCTGAGGACTTTTCCGGAGGCCGGCGGAATCGGTCGTCCGGACGGGAGCCGAGACGCCGGTTCGTTGGTAGCGTCGCGCCATGCCGACGGGTTCCGGAGCCGACGACGTCATCGACCGCGACCGCCTCCGCGCCCTGACGGACCGCGAGCGGGCCACCTTCGCGCGGCGCAACCCCCGCTCCGCCGCCGAGTACGCGAGGGCGGGCAACCTCTTCGGCCGGGTGCCGATGACCTGGATGAACAAGAGCGCCGCCGGCTACCCGGTCTACGCCGACACCGCGCGCGGCGCCCGGCTGACCGACCTCGACGGCCACGAGTACGTCGACTTCTGCCTCGGCGACACCGCGGCGATGGCCGGGCACTCCCCCGCGCCCGTGGTCGCGGCCGTCACCCGGCGCCTCGGCGAGCTGGGCGGGGCCAGCACCATGCTGCCGACCGCCGACGCGGCGGCGGTCGGTGCCGAGCTGACCCGGCGGTTCGGCGTGCCGCAGTGGAGCTTCGCGCTGACCGCGACCGACGCCAACCGCTGGGCGATCCGGCTGCTGCGCGCCGTCACCGGCCGGCCGCGCGTCCTGGTCAACAGCTACTGCTACCACGGCTCCGTCGACGAGTCGCTGATCGTGACCGGCGCCGACGGGTACCCGCGCAGCCGCGACGGCAACGTCGGCGCGCCCTGCGACGTGACAGTGACCAGCCGGGTCGCCGAATTCAACGACCTCGACGGGCTGGCCCGCGAGCTGGCGCACGGCGACGTCGCGGCCGTGCTGATGGAGCCGGCGCTGACCAACATCGGCATCGTGCTGCCCGAGCCCGGCTACCTCGCCGGAGTGCGGGCCCTGACCCTCGAACACGGCACGTACCTGATCAACGACGAGACGCACACGTTCTCGGCCGGGCCCGGCGGCGCGACCGCCGCCTGGGACCTGACGCCGGACGTCGTCACGATCGGCAAGGCCATCGGCGGCGGGATACCCATCGGCGCGTACGGGCTGTCGGCCGAGCTGGCCGCCGCGCTGCTCGGCCGCGCCGACCTCGACCTGATCGACATGGGCGGCGTCGGCGGCACCCTGGCCGGCAACCCGGTGTCGATGGCCGCCGCCCGGGCCACCCTGGAGGAGGTGCTCACCGACGCCGCGTTCGCCACGATGATCGAGGTGGCCACCGCGTTCGCCGACGGCGCCACCAAGATCATCGACGCGCACGCGCTGCCGTGGTCGGTCAGCCGGCTCGGCGCCCGGGTCGAGTACCGCTTCGCCGCTCCCGCGCCGCGGACCGGCACCGAGTCCGCCGCCCGCGCCGACCCGGAGCTCGAGGACTTCCTGCACACCTACCTGCTGAACCGGGGCGTGCTGCTGACCCCGTTCCACAACATGGCGCTGATGTGCCCGGACACCACCCTCGACGACGTCGCCCGGCACCACGAGGTGTTCGCGGCGGCGCTCGGCGAGCTGCGGGGCGCGGCGGCCTAAGCTGTGCCGGTGGCACCCCCCGCACCGCTGCTGCTCGTTCTGGACGGCAACAGCCTCGTTCACCGCGCGTACCACGCCGCGGCCATGGACGGGCTGCTCGACCGCGCCGGCCGGCCGGTGTGGGCGCTGCGCGGCCTGATCGGCTACATCGCCCGGGCCGCCGCGCACCTGCGGCCGTCCGCCGTCATGGTCGGCTTCGACTGCCCCGAGGACTCCGCGCGGCGCACCGACTACCCGGCGTACAAGGCGCAGCGGCCGGCGAAGTCGGCGGACCTCGCCGAGCAGATCGCCGGCGCGCCGGAGCTGCTGCGCGCGGCCGGCATCTGCACGGTCGTCCCGCCGTCGTACGAGGCGGACGACGTGCTCGCCAGCTCGGCCGAGCTGGCCCGCGGCCGCGGCTGGCGCTCGGTCCTGATGACCAGCGACCGCGACGCCTTCGCCCTGATCGACGACACCACGTCGGTGCTGCGGGTGCGCAACGGCGGCTTCGACGAGGCGGTCCTGGTCGACCAGGAGGGCCTGGTCGCGCTCTGCGGCGTCCAGTCCTGGCAGTACCGGGACTACGCGGCCCTGCGCGGCGACCCGTCGGACAACCTGCCCGGCGTCCGTCGGTTCGGCTCCGCCCGGGCGGCCCGGCTGCTGGCGGCGTTCGGCACGGTGGACGCGGCGTGGGCGGCGCTCGACAACGGCGAGGCGTCGTCGGTGCGCGAGGCGGTCGGCGCACAGGCCGCCGAGCAGCTCGCCGCGCCGGCCACCCGGGAGATCGTCGAGCGCAACCGGCGGCTCATGCGGATGCGGGCCGACCTGCCGATGCCCGACCTGGCAGCGGCCCGGCTGCCGCTGCGCCGCTCGGTGATCCGGTGGGCGCTCTCCGGCCGGGGCATCCACCTCGGCCCGTCGCTGTGGGCCCTGACCGGCGAGCCGGTGCCGGCCGGCACCGAGGACCTGACCCCCGAGCTGCGGCCGTGGGTCTTCCGGCGCGGGCTGACCAGCGCGCGTGAGCCCACGCCGGGCCAGCTCTCGCTGTTCTGAGGTCGGCTCCATTGTCCTGGGAGCGCTCCCATGTAACGATGGTCGTCACTTTCTCGCGTGAGGACCAGTCATGCTCCTGCCCCTTCCGGCCGCCTGCGCCCTGTTGACCGCGGCGGCGCTGTTCACCGGCGTCGCGCCGGCCCACGCCGCGGACCCGGTGCCCGTCACCGTGGTCACCAGCGACTTCGAGGACGGCACCACGCAGGGCTGGGCGGCCCGCGGCGGCGAGACGGTCGCCGCGAGCACCGCCGCCGCGCACGGCGGCACGGGCAGCCTGGCCGTCACCGGCCGCACGGGCGGCTGGCAGGGGCCCTCGCTCGACGTGCTGGACGTGTTCGAGAAGGGCACCCAATACACGGTCACCGCCTGGGTGCGCCTCGCCGACGGCGCCGACGCGGACAGCGCGCGGCTGAGCGTGGAGCGCCGCACGGCGGGAACCGCGAGCTACGACCAGGTCGCCGGGAACACCGCCGTGAGCTCCGGCGCCTGGGTCGCCCTCAGCGGCCGGTACACGCTCGCCGCCGACGTCGACTTCCTGCGCGTCTACGTGGAGACCGCGAACACCACCGGGTCGTTCTTCGTCGACGACGTCACCGTCTCGTACGTGCCCGCGCTCCCGATCCAGACCGACATCCCGCGCATCCGCGACGTGGTCACCGAGTTCCCGGTCGGCGCGGCGATCACCGCCGCGGAGACCCTCGGCGTGCACGGCGAACTGCTGGCCCGGCACTTCACCTCGGTCACCCCCGGCAACGCGCTCAAGTGGGACGCCACCGAGCCGGCCGAGAACTCGTTCAGCTACGCGCAGGCCGATCCGCTCATCGCGTACGCGAAGGAGAATGAGCTGGCCGTGCGCGGCCACACCCTGGTCTGGCACAACCAGACGCCGGCCTGGGTCTTCACCGACGCGGCGGGCGCTCCGATGACCGCGACCGCCGAGAACCGGGCCCTGCTGCTGGCCCGCCTGGAGAACCACATCCGCAACGTCGCCGCGCACTACGGCACGGACATCGCGACGTGGGACGTGGTCAACGAGGCGATCGACGAGAGCCAGCCGGACGGGATGCGGCGAAGCACCTGGTACGCGATCACCGGGCTGGACTACATCCGGACCGCGTTCACCGTGGCCCGCGAGGTGGCGCCGCACGCCAAGCTGATCATCAACGACTACAACACCAACGTGCCGGCCAAGCGGGACGCCCTGTACAACCTGGTCGCCAAGCTCCGCGCCGAGGGCATCCCGATCGACGGCGTCGGCCACCAGGTGCACATCAACATCGGCTGGCCGACCGTCGC
The DNA here is from genome assembly GCF_044465445.1 of Actinoplanes sp. NPDC049668. Taxonomy (NCBI): domain Bacteria; kingdom Bacillati; phylum Actinomycetota; class Actinomycetes; order Micromonosporales; family Micromonosporaceae; genus Actinoplanes; species Actinoplanes sp. NPDC049668. The sequence continues at coordinate 39,708 of NZ_JBITLR010000005.1, read as the reverse complement.
CGAGACGGAGGCGATGCTGCAGAAGTTCGTCCCGCTCGGCGTCACCCAGCAGATCACCGAGATGGACGTCAGCATCTACCGCGACGACTCGGAGTCCTTCCCGACCCCGCCGGCCGACCGGCTGCTCGCCCAGGCGTACGTCTACCGCGACATGCTCGCGCTGTTCCGCCGCTACGCCTCCGCGATCACGTCGGTGACCCTGTGGGGCCTCGCCGACGACAACACCTGGCTCGACACGTTCCCGGTCACCCGCAAGGACGCCCCACTGCTGTTCGACACGAGACTGCAGGCCAAGCCGGCGTACTGGGGCGTGGTGGACCCGTCGCGGATCACGCCGCCGCCCGCCTCGCCGGGCTGCTCGGTCTCCTACCGGGTCACCGGCAGCTGGCCGGGCGGCTTCCAGGGCGAGGTACGGCTCACCAACACCGGCGGCGCGGCGCTGACCGGGTGGTCGCTGTCCTGGTCGTTCCCCTCCGGACAGCGGATCACCCAGGCCTGGAACGGCACGGCCCGGCAGACCGGCGCCGACGTGACGGTGACCAATGCGGCGTGGAACGGCGCGATCGCGGCCGGGGGCACTGCCTCGTTCGGCTTCCTCGGCTCCTGGACCGGCGCCAACGCCGCGCCGTCCACCTTCACCCTCGGCGACACGACCTGCTCCGTCACCTGATCGTCGTTCATCTGTTGAGCCAGGACAGGTCCGGTGCCGGTAGCTCGGTGACGGCGGACTCACGGATCTGCCACAGCTGGGCACCCTCGTGTTCCTCCGCGGTGACCACGAACAACCCTGTGGGCCAGTCGTCGTCCTCGTCGACCGGTGGCATTCTGGCGAGCTGTTCGACCTGATCGCGAATCCAGGGGACTTCGCTCTGCCGGATGTCCCCGCCGTAGAACAGGTACAGCGACCAGTTGAACGGCACCGACGGAAAGGCCCACCCACCCGAGTAGAGGTCATGCCGGTGCTGCTCGATGATCCGCTCGGCGATGCCGCGCTGCTTGAAGTCGATCTCGAGCCACCCCCGGACCGACGCGTACATCCCCATGGCCGGCATGGTATGCGGTTGGACCACGTTCCTCGCCGGGAGGCGTCAATCCGCTTGAGTCTCAACCTTCTCAATGGACTCGAAATGTCGGCGGCGGAGCCATCCCAGCGTCCTAGATCGTTGACCGGTATTTCTCCTCTTCACTCGTGCAACGACTATCTCCTCCGCTCCCGGTCAATGGTCCCAAATGGAACCCCTGTCCAGAAAACTCCGGGCAGCCCAATGCTGGGATCTTGATTTGGTGGTCTTGTCGTACCAGGCCCCTACGATGTGCCGATGACGCGATTCGTGCAGCAGCCCGACTACGAGGGTGCGGAGTTCATCGACCTGTCAATGGCCAGCGCAACCTTCCGCGAGGTGGATCTCAGCGGCGCCCGGATGCGTGGCGTGCTGCTGTTGGACGCAGACATCGACGGGGCGATCGACGGCCTGCGCGTCAACGGCGTGGAGGTCATGCCATTGATCGAGGCCGAGCTGGATCGCCTGCACCCCGAACGGCTGCGAATGCGGCCAACCACACCCGAGACGATGCGCGACGCGGTGGATGTGATCGAGGAGCTTTGGCAAGCGACGCTCCGACGCGCAAGCGTGCTGCCAGAGGAAGCCGTCCACAGATCGGTGAACGACGAGTGGTCGCTTGCCCAAACCCTGCGCCACACGATCTTCGTCGTGGACGCGTGGTATGGCCACGCGGCGGCCCTTCGCCCGAACCCGTTTCATCCGATCGGTGTGCCCGCATCGTTTACCACCAATGGCGCCGAGTTGGGCATCGACGAGTCGGCCGCGCCCACCCTCGGCGAAATCCTCGCCGTGCGCGCCGAGCGGATCGCCGATCTGCGCGCATATCTGGCCGAGGTCACGCAGGAGGAGCTGGACCGCGTGCGGGGGCCGAACAACGCGATCGGCTGCCCGCCGCCCGCCGAACGGACGGCGGTCAAGTGCCTGCAAGTCATCTTCAGCGACGAGTGGAAGCACGTGCAGTTCGCCGACCGCGACCTGGCCATCCTGGAACAGGAGTATGCGTGATGCTCCGGGAGGTTGATAGGCCAAACGAAGAATTCGCCGGTGGTGTTGAGGTGGTCGGTGTGACACGTCGCGGTGGTTGCGTGACAGACGGATGAAGGGTGTCCAGTCAAGTAGGCCGCCACGCTGATGGAGGCCGCGCTGCGGTGGCTGGTCGAACACACCGATGCATCCGCTGAACCGCTACGCCTGATGGACGCCACCCCGATCCCCTGCGGGCAGTCACGCACCACCAGCCAACGCTCGGATCTGTTCGGCTGGGCCGGCTACGGCTACGAGTCGGCGCACAGCCGCTGGTACCGGGGGGTCAAACTGTTGCTGATCACCATCGCCGACGGCACCGTCACCGGGTTCGGCCTGGCCAACCCCAAACTGTTCAGCGAACGCGAAGCGACCCGCCAGACCCTGACCCGCCAGCCCGCCAACCAGCCCGCCCCGGGCGCCACCCGTGGTCACTCCCAGACCCTTCCCGAACTGGCTACGCCAACGCATCGAAGCGATCATCTGGACGTTAAAGAACCAACTCGGCCTGGAACAACACGGCGGGCGGGTACCGGCCGGCCTATGGACCCGTGTCCGGCAACGCCTGCTCGCCCTCAACGCCGCGATCTGGCACAACTGGACCATCGAGGCACCCGTCAAACGCTCCTCGATCGCCTACGACCATTGATGACCTGCCCAGAATTACCGGTCAACGATCTAGGTGTCGTATTCGCCGTTCCATGGCTCGTGGAACCCAAGTCCCTGTGGGTAGAGCTCGGCCCATGGCCCGCCGTGGCCCTCGTCTGGGTCGTCGGTGGTCTCATCGATGAGGCCGAAGACGACGTTGTCGAAGTCGACCCGGAAGGGTCGGATGGCGATATTGCAGTTCGTGACCGCCTCGAGGCCGGCCAGCCAGTCCGACAGGACCTGCTCGGCGGCCTCGACGGCTGCGGGGCTGTCGCCCCTGAAGCCGGTGAACCGGAGGTTCGAGCCGGTGTGGTGCCCGCTTCCGTCGAAGAGATGGAGCACCGCGTAGATCCGTTGCTGGTTCCGCCAGTCGTGACCTGGACTGACGCCTTCCGGGTAGGCGCCGGTGATGTCAGCGAAGAACTGTCCACCCGCATGCCGTCCGATGCGGTCCGTACGGTAATCGGGCTCGTACTTGATCGGGATGACGTCTGGGAGTCGCACAGCGCGGATCATAGCCAGCGTCGCCCGGCGTCCGCTCACGCCGCGATCCGCGTCGGCAGCGCCCTTCGCCTGGTGGCATAGCGTGAAAGGCGTCGCTCACCGCTGATCTTGAAGTAGCAACAGAGGATCGGAGCCAGCGCAGCTCCCCCGACGCCGGGAGCCGGTGGCAGCTGTTCGCCAGCTCCGAAATGCCGCGAACGTCAGGAGTCCGCCACCTTGCCCCGCCGCCAATGGCACGAACTGCCGCCTGCTGTCCGCGCCGAAGTTCAGAGGCACACCGGCCCGATCCTGCGGGTTACGCCGGTCGAAACGGGGTCGATCTCCGACTTCGCGGCGGTGTTGGACGGCCGCGGCAGCCGGTTCTTCTGCAAAGGCGTGGTCGCCGGTAACCCGGTGGGCTGGATGCATCGCAACGAGGCCCGGATCAATCCGTACCTGCCGGCTCGGATGCCGCGGCTGCGCTGGCAGGTAGAGGTCGATGGTTGGCTGCTGCTGGGCTTCGAGTATGTCGAGGGCCGGCATCCGGACTTGAGGCCGGGCTCGCCGGATCTACCTACGGTGGCCGCCACCCTCAACACAATGGCGGTGGCGCTGACGCCATGTCCTGTACCGAAAGTGCAGGCCGCTACCGTTCGATGGGCAGACCGGGTCGCACCCGAGGCGGTCGATGGTCAGACGCTGGCGCATACCGACGACGCCTTCGCCGCTGCTATCGCCGCGCTGAGCCGGCACCGGCAAACGGCAACGACCATCCGCCACCGATCTCGGCCCTCTCGCCGACGCCGCCGAGAGCTGGAACCACTACCGCAGCGGTACGACTGCCGGGGATACCCCTGGCAGACGACCGGGCGTTGCTGCGCGAGCCGACCGCCGAAGGTTCTCGACCTGATTCAGGTCGCGACGTTGTCAGGCCAGGCCGTGCTGTCTGGCGAAGAGTTCGACGGCGTCCTTGGCCTCCTTCAGACCGGTGCCGGTCGCCTCGCGGTATTCCTTGATGGCCTGGATCTTGCGGCCGGCGAGGAGTTCACGCAGGACCGGCCCGGGAATGTCGGGCTCGGGTTCCTGGATCTCCAGGTGGGCCATGATCAGGTCGAGCTTGCGCTCGACCGCCGCCAGCCTGCGAGTCTGATCATCGGGGGTGCGGCGGCGGCCGGTGAAGGCGATCAGGAGCACCAGCATCGGCAGCACCACGGCGAACGGCAGGATCCACTCCATGCCCGCCATTCAACACCGAAGGCCGGCGGTTGCCGGGCCTCGACCGGAGTCACCGAAGCGGACGCGGGCCGCACCCTCACCTGATGCGCTGAGCTACGGTCGCGCGCCTGGCAGAGGCTTTCGGAGGATGTGGTTCAGGCCGAACTCCGTCTCGCTGGTGCGCACATCGACGTATCCGAGCCGCTGGTAGAAGCCGTGCGCGGTGATGCTGGCGCCGGTTTCCATGTGGTCGTGTCCCTCGGCCGCCGCGAGCGCCTCGATGTGGTGCATGAGCTGCCGCCCTACCCCTCGGCCGATCGAACCCGGCCGGACGAACATCGTGAAGACCTTGTTGTCGTCACGGGAGACCGTGCCCACGACGGTCCCGTTCTCCACGGCGACGAACATCTGCCGCTCCCCGGCGAGCTGCTCGATCCGGGCGGCGGTGAAGTGCTCGCACATCAGCGTGATGATGTGCGACGGGTAGTCGCGGCTGTTGACCTCGCGCAGGCAGTGTCCGATGACGTCACTGACCACCGGGCCGTCGCCGGGCCGGAACGATCGGATCTCCGCCACGTCCGCATTCTGCCGCTCAGGAGCAGGCCTCGGCGAAACGACTCACCGGGTGCGTGGACCTCACGCGCCGGTGATGCCGTCCAGCATCGTGGTCAGGTTGTGGTGGAACGTCTCCGCGGCGTCGAGGTGGGCGCCGTCGGTGACGAGCCGGGCGATGGTGGGGTATCGGCCCGTTTCGAGCATGCGGGTCAGGTAGGGCCCGAGGGCGGCCTGCCAGGCCGGCACGTCGGTGCCGGTCGAGCGGGCGGTGCGCCGCTCGGTGATCTCCCGGCGGAGCGCTCCGACGATGAACGCGTTGAGGGCGCCCAGGGCCCGCTGTAGATCGTCGATGTCGCGCACGCCGGGCGCCTGGCCGAGCGCCGCCGCGGTCGATTCGCCGACGGCGAGCGCGTGGGGGCCCAGGTGCGGCCGCGCGCCGAGCAGGTCGGCGAACCACTCGTGGTCCAGGGCGGCGTCGCGGGTCCGGTGCACGATGGCCAGCACCGTGGCGCGCCACTCGGAGTGCTCGCCGCCCTCGGCGATCCGGGCGTACACGGCGTCGACCATCAGATCGAGCAGTTCAGATCTGTTGATCACGTAGTCGTAGAGCCGCATCGGACCGACGCCGAGTTCCTTGGCGATCTTGCGCACCGACAACCCGTCGAGGCCGTCCGCGTCGGCGATCCGGATCGCCGTGGCGGCGATCCGGGTGCGGCTCAGCGGCACCGGCGCCGCCCGCGGCGCCGGCTCGGGCCGTTCCCAGACGGGCAGCGGCGCGCTACCGTACGGTGTATCCATGAGGTACAGCGTACGGTAACGGAGATGACGATGCGAATTGCGATCGCCGGAGGCGGGCTCGGCGGCCTGACGCTGGCCCGGATCCTGCACCGGCACGGCATCGGCGCGGTGGTGTACGAACGCGAGGCGAGCCGGTCCGCGCGGTCACAGGGCGGCATGCTCGACCTGCACCCGGATTCCGGGCAACGGGCCCTGGCCGAGGCGGGCCTCGCCGACCGGTTCCGGTCCCAGGCGCGGCCGGAGGGCGAGGAACATCGCATCCTCGACCCGGAGGGGCGCACCCTCGTGCACCACGTGCCACGGCCGGGCTCGTTCTCCGGACGCCCCGAGATCGACCGCCGCGCACTGCGTGACCTGCTGCTCGATTCGCTACCCGGCGACGCGGTGGCCTGGCGGCACCGGCTCGTCGTGGCGCAGCCGCGGCCCGGCGGAGGCTTCACGCTGAGGTTCGACGGCGGACGGAGCGCCGACTGCGACGTCCTCATCGGCGCGGACGGCGCACGCTCGGTCGTCCGGCCGCTGCTGACCGACGCGCCGCTGTCCCCCGTCGCCACCCTGGCCGAGCTCAGCATCGGCGAGGTCGATCGGCGCCACCCGGAGCTCGCCGAGCTGGTCGGCCCCGGAAACCTCTGGTGCATCGGCGCGAACCGGATCCTCGCGGCGCAGCGCCTCGGCGACGGCGGCATCCGGGTCGGGATCTCCCTGCCCGCCGACGATCGCCACCTGGACACCTTCCGCAGCAAGCGCGCCCTGCTGGAGGTCTTCGACGGCTGGGAGCCGCGCCTCACCGCGCTCATCGAGGCCGGCGACGGCCCGCCGATCCCGCGCAGGATCGAGGCGATGCCGTCCGGCGCACGCTGGGCCCACCGGCCGGGTGTCACCCTCATCGGCGACGCCGCACACCTGATGCCGCCGGTCGGCGAGGGCGCCAACCAGGCGATGCTCGACGCCGCCGAACTCGCCGCCGAACTCGCCGCCGACCCCGACTCGGCGATCCGGGCGTACGAGGAGGCGATGTTCGCCAGGATCCACCCGATCGCCGAGATGTCCGCACGGGTTCAGGCGATGATGCTGTCCCCCACCGCGGCCGAGGACGTCGTCCGCTTCTTCACGACGGGGCCCACCGGCGACACCGTTCAGGAGCAGACCTCGACGAACGGCTCGCCGGGGGCGTAGGCGCGCCATTCGTCGGCGCTGATGGCCCCGGCGTGGGCGCACAGGCTTGCTTTCGGATCGAGGTAGGTCCCGGGGTCCCAGATCCACACGGTCCCGTCGGCGGCGGCGGTGGCCAAGCGCCGCCCATCCGGACTGAACACCACCTCCGATACGGAGTAGCCGCTCCCGATCATCGGAACGCCGACCGGTTCGCCGGTGCGGGTGTTCCAGAGCCGCACGGTCCCGCGCGCGCCGGCGGTGGCCAGGAGCCGCCCGTCCGGGCTGAACGCCACCTCCCGCACCTCCTCGGTGAGCCCGGCGAGTGTGACGCCGACGGGTCTGCCGGTGCCGAGGCCCCAGAGCCGCACCGCCCCGTCGTAGCCGACCGCGGCCAGGAGCCGCCCCTCGGGACCGAACCTCAGCGCCTGCGCCTCGCCGGTGAGCCCGGCGATCGGGGCGCCGACCGGCTCGCCGGTCCGGGTGTCCCAGCGCCGCACCGTCCTGTCCACGCCGGCGGTCGCCAGGGTTCGGCCGTCGGGGCTGAACGCCATCGCGGACGCCGGGCGGGCGTGCCCGGTGAGCGGCGTACCGACGAGTCGTCCCGTGGCCGGATCCCACAGCCGGATCCGCCCACCGGTGTCCGCGGTGGCGACGAGCCGGCTGTCCGGGCTGAACGCCGTCGCCGTCGACTTGGTGCCGGTCAGCAATCGGCCCGCGGGTCTGCTGCTGTACGGGTCCCACAACCGCACCGCACCGTCGTGGGCGATGGTGGCCAGCAGCCGGCCGTCCGGGCTGAACGCCACAGTGGACATCTGACCGTCGTAGTAGGTGAGCGGAGTCCCGACGAGGCTTCCGGTGGCCGGATCCCACAGCCGGAACTGCCCGCGCACGCCCGCCACGGCCAGCAGCCGGCCGTCCGGGCTGAACGCCATCGTCCACAGCGCGGCGTTGTTCAGCAGCGGGCCCGAGGGTCTGCCGCTGGACGGGTTCCACAACCGCACCGTCCCGTCGTCGCCGGCGGTGGCCAGATACCGGCCGTCCGGGCTGAACAGCACCGCCGACCCCCGGCCGGCGCCGATCGGTGCGATTGTGTCGGGCGCCTCGGCCGGGGTGCAGCTCCCGGAGCACAGTGGCCGCGTCGGCACGTGCCACAGCCGTACCGTGTGGTCGCCGCCGACGGCGGCCAGGAGTCCCCCGCCCGGGCTGAACGCCAGCGCCGCGACCGAGCGGTGGTTTCCGGCCAGCGGGGCGCCGACCTCCCGGCCGGTGCGCGGGTCCCACAGCCGCACCGTCCGGTCGCCGTCGGCGGTGGCCAGGAGCCGCCCGTCCGGGCTGAACGCGACCTCCTTCACCGAGTCGCCGTGGCCGCGCGGGGTGCCCACCGTGCCGAGGGGCCTGCCGGTGGTCGGGTCCCTGCGGAGAACCGTCCCGTCGTCGCCGGCGGTGACCAGCAGGCGCCCGTCCGGGCTGAACGCCACGCCGCGCACCACGGCGGTGTGCCCGGTGGCCGGCGCGCCGACGGGTACCCGGGTTCGCGGGTCCCACAGCCGCACCGTACCGTCGCTGCCCGCGCTGGCCAGGAGCCGCCCGTCCGGGCGAAATGCCAGCGCCTCCACCCAGCCGCTGTGCCCGGTGAGCGGCGCGCCGACGGGTTCGCGGGTTCGCGGGTCCCACAGCCGCACCGTACCGTCGTCGCCGGCGGTGGCGAGGAGCCGGCCGTCCGGGCTGAACGCCACCGCGTGCACCTTCTTGGCGTGGCCGGTCGACACGGTGCCGGCGAGCCGGCCGGTGTGCGGATCCCACAGTCGGACCAGCCGGCCGTCGGCGGTCGCGAGGAGCCGCCCGTCCGGGGCGAACGCCATCGACCTCACCAGTTCGGTGTGCAGGAGGGTGTTGCGACCGTCCGCGAGCAGTTGGCCCGCCGCCGCGGCGGCCTCGTCGGTGTGCGCCACGTGCAGGGCGGCCGCCGCCAGGCGTTCGGCGGTGGCGCGGTCGGCGGAGGTGATCTGGTCCCGCGACCTGATGGCGCGGCTCTGCGCGGCGAGCTGGCGGGACAGCGCCGCGGCATGTTGCCGGTCCGCCCGGGCGGCGTTGTCGACGGCGACGACCGCCGCGCAACCGGTGGCGAGCAGCAGCACCGCCATGACCGCGGCGACCGTTCGGTAGACCCGCCGACGGCGGCGGTCGCGGCGGCGGCCGGCGGTGAGGAAGTCGGCGGTGGTGCGGTCCACGCTCAGGCGCTTCGCGGGGTCGGCCGCCCAGCGCCGGGTGGCGTGCCGGACGGCGAACAGCTGGCTGCCCCGGTACAGGTAGGAGGGGTCCCGGTCGTGGTCGTTCCAGGCCTGGGCGTCGTCGATGAGCGCCCGGTGCAGGGCCTGGTCCGCGATGCTCGGGCGGAGCCAGTCGTGCAGCCTGGTCCAGGAGCGCAGCAACTCCTCGTGGGCGACGGCGACGATGTCGTCGCCGGTGCGGATGATCAGCCGCTGTTCGGTGAACGCGTCGAGGATCGCGTCGAGGTCGGTGTCGTCGCAGGCGGCCGCGGCGCGCAGGGCCGCGCGGGTGGCGGGGCGGCGGGTGGGCCGGCCGGTGGTCGTGACGATGAGGTGTGCGAAGACCTTGACGGTGAGCCGGCGCTGATCGTCGGTGAGCGCGTCGAAGGCGCGTTCGGCGCTGGTGTTCACGATTCCCGCGATGCCGCCGGTGCGGTGGTAGCCGGCCGCGGTGAGGCGGTGTTCGGGGTCGGCGTGCCACATGACGTACATGACCTGGGACAGCAGCGGCAGCGCGCCGCTGTCGAAGCCGATGGGCAGGTCGCGGTCGCGCAGGTCGTCGAGGATCTTCCCGGTGAGGTCGTCCGGCACGGCGACGCCGGCCTCCGCCGCCGGGCCGGTGATCGCCTCGGCCAGTTCGGACTCGGTGACGGCGCCGACGGCGAACGGCCCGGCCTCCAGCGCCTGCTTGAGCGGCGCGAAGGAGGTGGCATGGTCGAGGAAGTCGCTGCGGATGCTCGCCACCACCAGGGCGTTGGGCGGCCGGTGGGCGGCCATGGCGTGCAGGGCCGTCAGGAACACGGCGCGCTGGTGCGCGTCGTCGACGAGGGTGAACAGCTCCTCCAGCTGGTCGACGACCAGGACGAGCCGGTGCTCGGGCCGCCTGGCCACCGCCTGGCCGGACAGCAGGTGTGCCTGTTCGGGATGTTCGGACAGGGACCGGTGGACGCCGACCACGTCGGCGCCGGCGAGGTCGGCCAGGTGGGTCGCGAGCTGCCCCACCGGGTCGGCGGTGGGGGTGATGACCCGGCGCGGCCAGGTCCGGCAGCCGGGTACCGGACGGTCGTCGGCGAGGGCGGCCAGCAGGCCGGCCCGCAGCAGCGACGACTTGCCCGCCCCGGACGCCCCGAGCACCAGCAGGATGCCGCCGCCGGTCGGCTGGTCGGCCAGGCGCCGCAGCAGGGAGAGGGTCAGCTCGCGGCGGCCGTAGAAGATCGCGGCGTCGCGTTCCTGGAAGGGGAACAGCCCGAGGTAGGGACAGCCGGGCCAGCGCGGCTGCCGGTCGGCGGGGCCGGCGGCGGGCGGCCGGCGGGTCCGCAGCTCGCGCAGCGCGTCGAGGACGCGGACGAGGTTGGCGTCGGCCTCGCGGGCGCGTTCCCGGTCGGCGCTCTGCCGTGCGATCTCGCGGCGCAGGTCCTGGTGTACGGCCTCCATGCCGAGGCGGGAGTTGACCAGCACGAACGCGAACTCCCCGAACAGGGCGGTGAGTTCGGAGAACGCGCCGACCAGGCCCGGCAGCAGGTCGGGGCCGTCGAGGGTGGCCGCGGTCCGCAACGCGGTGCCGGCGATGTCGACCGCCTGGAAGAGCGCCATGACCTCGCCGCGCAGGTCCCGGTCCGCGGGGTCGGCGGAGGCGAAGGCGGCCTCGATCCGCTCGGCGACGGCGTGCCGCACCTGCGCCGGGTCGTCGTCCGGGCGCAGGCGGGCGACGGCGTCGGTCACCACGCCGGTGAGGACGTTCGCACCGACCGAGCCGAGTGCCGCGGCGCCGGCGGTGATCACGGCGCCGGTGCCGGCCGCCGCCGCGATGACCGGTGTCAGCGCGGAGGCCGAGAGCAACCCGATGAGCGCCGGGGCGGAGATGTTGCGGAGCCGCGTCGCGTTGTTCGTGATCGTCTCGGCGACCGCTGCCCGTATCGCACCTGGTTCGGCTGTTGTCACCTGGCAGTTGATAACAGCCGATCGGACGTCAGGTTCGCACCACGCGTGTGGGCTTCAGCTGATCCACTTCACCGCGCCGTTGAAGACGTTGGTCCAGTTGAAGACGGCCATGTTGTCCCAGCCGTCGCCGGAGGAGGCGATGTTCGCCGGGTCCCAGCCGTTGCCGGGCACCGCGGTCCAGGTCGGCTCCCAGTAGAAGACGCCGATCGCGCCGCCCGCCTTGGCGGCGTTCTGCACCGCGGTGAACGCCGCGCCCTGGCCGTTCCAGGTCGCCGCGTACCCGGAGCAGGCCGTGTTGATGCTGTTGCCGGTGCCGTCCGCGTTGCTCAGGGTGAACGGCGCGGCGGTCTCGGCCAGGATCGTCGGCTTGCCGTAGCGGGAGATCATGTCGGCGATCACCGAGGTCATGTTGGCCATCGTGCCGTGCCAGTTGCAGTAGTACGACAGCGCGGTGACGTCCCAGACGACGCCCTTGGCCCTGATCCCGTCGTAGAACCAGCGGGCGTGCGCGTCGCTGTCGGAGTTGGCGGTGTGAATGACGACCTGGGTCGAGGAGTTGCAGGCCTTGGTGGCGTTGTAGCCGGCCTTGAGCAGCAGGCTCAGGTTGGTGAAGTCGTTGTTGACCACCTTGCCGTCGTTCCACAGCATGCCGACGTTGATCTCGTTGCCGATCTGGACGCTGTCCGGGGTGGTGCCCTGCGCCTTGAGGCTGTTGCAGACGCCGTACGTGTAGTCGTAGACGTCCGTGGTGAGCGCGGAGATGCCGTGGCTCGACCACGCCGCCGGCTTGTACTGCTTGCCCGGGTCGGCCCAGGTGTCGGAGTAGTGGAAGTCGATCAGGAGCTTGAAGCCCTTGGCCTTGACGGTCCGCGCGTACGCGAGCACCTTGGCGGCGTTGTTGTAGCCGCTGCGCGGGTTGTTCCACACCCGGAGCCGGACGTAGTTGACGCCGGCGGACTTGAGGATGTCGAGCGGGTCGGCGACGGCGCCCGCGGCCGTGTAGTACTTCGCGCCCAGGTCGACGGCCCGCTGCAGCGTGGAGACGTCGGCGCCGCGCATGGAGAGCGTGCTGGCCCGCGCCGGCGCCGGCACCGCGAGGGCGGCGGCGGACAGGACGACTGCGAGGAGGGCTCCGGTCCGCTTGCGTTGGAGGGGGAACATGCGCCACCGCCTTCTGTTCAACACTGGGAGCGCTCACAGTAGACCGCCAGCCGATGCGAGTAAAGACATGGTAAGAGCACTGGGAGCGCTCACAGCTTCCTGTTTGGATATCGACGTGTATCATTCGACTTAGTTGTGAGACCAAACTAAGGAGGGCTCATGAGACGCGTGATCGCGGCCGTGCTGGTCGCCGCCGCCCTGACCCTGGTCGCGGCGCCCGCCCAGGCGGCGGTCTGGTGGTCGAGCGACCGGTGGGGCACCTGGTCCAGCAACGGCTACACGCTCTACAACAACGTCTGGGGCTCGGGCTACGGCCCGCAGACCATCTGGGCCAACTCCGCCTCGAACTGGGGCGTGTGGGCGAACCACCCGAACACCGGCGGCATCAAGTCGTACCCCAACGCGACCCGCTACCTCGGTAAGCGGGTCAGCGCGCTCGGCACCACCACGAGCAGCTTCAACGTCACCGTGCCGACCAGCGGCGTCGCCTTCACCACCGCGTACGACATCTGGTCCTCCGACAACGCGCACGAGATCATGCTGTGGATGAACAAGTACGGCGCGGTCGGCCCGCTGGGCAGCCTGCAGACGACCACCTCGGTCGGCGGGCACACCTGGGCGATCTACCGCGGCTCGAACGGCGCCAACCAGGTCTACTCGTTCGTGCGGACCAGCAACACCAGCTCCGGCACCGTCGACATCCGGGCGATCGCGCAGTGGATCCGGGCGCGCGGCTGGTTCGGCGACGTGACCATCGGCAACGTCCAGCTGGGCTACGAGATCACCTCTGCGTCCGGCGGCCGGGACTTCGTCACCAACTCGTTCTCGGTCACCGGTTGACGGCCGGCGCCGCGGTCAATCCTGGATGACCGCGGCGCCCCCGGCCGCGATCCGGACGACGCCCTCCACGGGCTCCCCGCTCAGCAGTTCCACCCCGGCGGCGGGCACCTCGTGGTCCTCCCCCGTGTGGTTCAGCAGGAACAGCCAGGACCGGTCGCCGGCGCGACGCCGGACCGCCTCGACACCCGGCGGCAAGCCCTCGCACTCCGCGGCCACTCCGGCCTCGGCCGCGACGGCACCGAGCAGCGAGCCGTAGCGATCCGCGGGGAGCCGGGTCGAGACGTACCAGGCCACCCCGTCGCCGACGGCGTTCCGGGTGACCGCCGGCCGACCGTCGAGGACGCCGCCGACATAGTGGACGACGGCGCTCGCCCCGGCGAGATGCACGGTCTCGCTCCACAACTCACCAGAGCCCGGATCGTCCGGGCCGAGCGGATGGAACTCCTCCACCCGTACGCCGAGCAGGTCCCGCAGCGCGCCGGGGTAGCCGCCGGTGCGGACCCGGCCGTACTCGTCGGCGACGCCGCTGAGGAACGTCGCGACGAGGTGGCCGCCCGCGGCCACCCAGGACCGCAGCTCCCCGGCCTGCGCGTCGGACATCAGGTAGTGCCCGGGCAGCACGATCATCGCGTACGCGGAAAGCTCGCCGAGCGTGCCGATCACGTCCGCGACGATGCCCCGCCGCCACAGCGCGCCGTGCGCGTGCCGCGCCTCGGCCAGGTGGTCGAGGCGCCGCGACGGCAGCCCGGGCGCCTGCAACGCCCACGCCGACGGCTCGTCGTAGGCGACCGCCGCCCGTGCGCGCACGGCACCCCGCGCCGCATCGGCGATCCGCTCGAGCCGCCCGCCCAGCTCGACCGCCTCGCGGAAGACCCGGCTGTCCGGCCCGGCGTGCGGCACCAGCGCCGAGTGGAACAGCTCGGCGCCGCCGCTCGGCGCCCGCCACTGGAAGAACAGCGCGCCCCGCGAGCCCCGGGCGACCGCCGCGAGGGCCTGCCGCGACATCCGGCCCGGCTCCTTGGTGTGCATCCGGTCGGCGGCGTAGATCAGGTTCGGCGCCGTCTCCATCAGCAGCCAGTCCGGGCGCCCGGGGCTGTGCCGGGCCCAGCCCCGGGCCAGGTCCGCGGCGAACGCCGCCTCCTGCTCCGCGCCGGCGCCCGGGTCGCCCGGGTAGTGGTCGATGGCGACCAGGTCGACCTCGCGGGCCCAGCGGGCGTGGTCGACCGGCACCCAGCCGCCGAGCACGAAGTTCGTGGTGACCGGCACGCCGGGCGTCGCGGCCCGCAGGACGTCGCGCTGCTCGGTGTACGCCGCGAGCAACTCGTCGGAGGTGAACCGCCGGAAGTCCAGCACCTGCGCGGGGTTCGGCAGGTACCGGGTCGCCCGGGGCGGCAGGATCTGCGACCAGTCGCCGTACCGCTGGCTCCAGAACGCGGTCGTCCACGCGTCGTTGAGCCGGCCGAGGTCGCCGTAGCGCGCCCGCAGCCAGCCGCGGAACGCCTCGGCGGCCAGGTCGCAGTGGCAGGCGGAGCTGTACTCGTTGTGCACGTGCCACATCGCGAGGGCGGGGTGCCCGCGGTAACGCCCGGCGAGCGCGGTCGCGATCCGCAGCGCGGCCGCGCGGTACGCCGGCGCGCTGGCGCAGTAGGTGTCGCGGCTGCCGTGGCTCAGGCGCACGCCGTCGGCGGTGACCGGCATCGCCTCGGGGTGCGCGAGCCCGAACCACGGCGGCGGCGACGCGGTCGGGGTGGCCAGGGCGACCGAGACGCCGCCCGCGGCCAGGCGGTCGAGCGTGTCGTCGAGCCAGCCGAACTCGTACCGGCCGGGCGCGGGTTCCAGTTCGGACCAGGCGAACACCCCGACGGTGGCCAGGTTCACCCGGGCCCGCCGCATCAGCTCGACGTCCTCCGCCCGTACCCGTTCCGGCCACTGCTCCGGGTTGTAGTCACCGCCGTACAGCAGCCGCGGCATCCCGCTCCCTTGTAGTTAGTTGGGAATCCCGCCAAACTAGGGCCGGTGCGGAAGGCTGTCAATTGGGAGCACGCGCTGGTGACCGGCAACGGCCGGCAGGGCGCGCTCTGCTGGGGCGGCCGGGAGGCGCTGCGGCTGACCGTCTCGCACGAGCGCCTGTTCCTGCCGGCGGGTCCGCGCCTGGACGCGCCGGACACCGCCGCGATCCTTCCCCGCCTGCGCGAGCTGCTCGCGGCGGGCCGCTACGCCGCGGCGGCCGAGGCGGTCTGCGGGCACGCGGCGGCGGCCGAGCCCGCGTACGCGGAGACGGTCTGGATCGATCCCCTGGTCGGCGCCGCGACGCTGACCGTGCGCCCGCGCCGGCCGGGCGACGGCTCCTGGCGCGTCGACCTGGACACCGGGCTGGTCGAGCACCGCTGGGCGGACGGCCGGCTGCGGGTGTTCGCCTCGCGGGCGTCGGACGCGATCGTGGTCGCGCTGTCGGCGCCGGGCGGCTTCCGCGGCACCCTGGACCTGTCCCTGATCGAGGGCGCGCCGCCGATCCCGGTGACCGGCCGCGTCGCGACCGGACCGACGCTGAGCGTGGACTTCGGCGCGGCGCCGGGTTACCGCGTGCGCTGCCGGGTGCTCTCCGGCGACGTCGACGGGTGCGAGGTGCGCTCCGACGCGGTGCTCGCGATCCGCACGCTGCTGCCCGGCAACGCCGATCCCGCCGTACCGGATGAGGATTTCGAGGCCCTGCTCGCCGCGCACCGGGACCTGCACGGCGAGCTGATGGGCCGGGTGCGGGTGGATCTCGGTGCCGGCCGCGCCGCGCGGGCGGCGCCGACCGCGGAGCTGCTGGCCGCGCCGGTCGGGCCGGCGCTGGTCGAGCGGCTGTTCGACGCCGGCCGGTACGCGATCATCAGCAGCACCGGCGACCTGCCGCCGACCCTGCAGGGCGTGTGGAGCGGCACCTGGACGCCGCCCTGGTCCAGCGGCTACACCCTGGACGGCAACCTGCCGGCCGCGGTCGCCGCGCTGCTGCCGACCGGCACGCCGGAGCTGCTGCTGCCGGTCTTCGACCTGCTCGAGTCCGTGCGCGACGACCTGCGCCACAACGCCCGCCGGCTGTACGGCGCCCGGGGCCTGCTCACCCCGCTGCACCTGTCGACGCACGGCCGGCAGAACCACTTCGGCCCGCGGTGGTGCCAGACGTTCTGGACCGCCGGCGCGGCCTGGATGAGCCGGCTCTACTTCGACTACTGGCGCTACACCGGCGACCGCGCCTTCCTGCGGGACCGGGCCTTGCCGTTCCTGCGCGAGTCCGCGGAGTTCTACCTCGACTTCGCCGAGATCCGCGACGGCGTCGCGACGTTCAGCCCGTCGTACTCGCCGGAGAACGCGCCGGCCAATACCGGCTCGCAGGCGTGCGTCGACGCGACGATGGACGTGGCGGTGGTCCGCGACCTGCTGACGAACCTGCTGCGGGTCGCGGCCGAGCTGGACCTGGCGGACCCGGACGTCCCGCGCTGGCGTGCGCTGCTCGGCGCGCTGCCCGGCTACCGCGTCGCGGCGGGCCGGCTCGCCGAGTGGTGCCACCCCGGCCTGGACGACCAGCCGGCGCACCGGCACGCCTCACACCTCTGGCCGCTGTGGTACGAGCCGGACCCGCTCATCACCGGCGACCCCGGCCTGCGCGCGGCGGCGATGGCGACCGTACGCGGCCGGCTGGCGTGGTGGCTGGGCGCGGAGGCGGACGAGATGGCGTACGGGCTGGCCCAGCTCGGGCTGGCGGCGGCCGCGCTCGGCATGGCCGAGGAGGCGTACGCGACGGTGGAGCGGATGGCGGGCCGCTACTGGCGGGCGAGCCTGGTCCCGACGCACAACCGCGACGCGATCTTCAACGTGGACATCGCGGGCGGCCTGCCGGCGGTCGTCGCGGCGATGCTGCTGCGCTCGGCGCACGGCCGGCTGGACCTGCTGCCGGCGCTGCCCGTGCAGTGGCCCACCGGACGGGTGACGGGCCTGGCCGCCCGCGACGCGGTGCGGATCGACGAGCTGCGCTGGGCGCCGGGCCGGGCGGAGGCGGTGCTGACGGCCCGGCACGACGTGCGGCTGACCGTGGGCGCGCCGCCCGGCATGCTGATCGACGGCGCGCCGTCGCGCGAGGTCGCACTGACGGCCGGGCGGCCGCACCGCGTGCCGGCGGTCAGCCCTTGACCGCGCCGACGATGACGCCGCGGGTGAAGTGGCGCTGGACGAAGGGGTAGACCAGCGCGATCGGCGCCACGGTCACCACCACCACGGCCATCTTGATCGCCAGGGTCGGCGGCAGCGACGCGGACGCCGCGCCCGATTGCTGCGGCGCCTGCCCCGCCAGGATGTAGCTCTGCAGGACCCGCTGGATCGGGAACTTCTCGTTGTCGTCGATGTAGAGCAGCGCGTTGAACCAGGTGTTCCAGTAGCCGACCGCGTAGAAGAGGCCGACCACCGCGATCACCGCCTTGGACAGCGGCAGCACGATCCGCCACAGGATCCGGAACTCCCCCGCGCCGTCGACCCGGGCGCTGTCCAGCAGCTCGGCCGGGATGTTCTGGAAGAACGCGCGCACCACCACCAGGTTGAACACGCTCACCGCGGTCGGCAGGATCAGCGCCCACAGGCTGTCCTTGAGGCCGACCCCGGTGACCACCAGGTAGTGCGGCACCAGGCCGGGATAGATCAGGAACGTCAGCAGGAAGTAGAAGAGCAGGCCCCGGTGCATCAGCGAGCCGGGCCGGGACAGCCCGTACGCCGCCAGCACGGTCACGAACAGGCTCAGCGCCGTGCCGACGACCGTGACCACCGTGCTGACCAGCAGCGCCTTGCTGATCTGGCCGCCGGAGAAGACGATCTGGTACGCGGAGAAGTCCAGGTCCCGCGGCACGACGACCAGGCCGCCGGCCGCGTTGATGGCCTCCCGCGACGAAACGCTGGTCACCAGCACCACCCAGAGCGGCACCAGCACGGCGAGCACGACCAGGGTGAGCACCGTGCCGCGGGCGGCCTGCGTCGCGGCGCCGGGCTCCTCCTCCCAGGCCGGCCGCGACGGATGGCGGCGGCGCGTCGTCGTGGTGGTCATGAGCGTGAGTACACCCCCCGCTCGCCCAGGGCGTGGGCGAACCTGTTGGCGGCGAGGATCAGCACCAGGCCGACCAGCGCCTTGAAGAGGCCGGCGGCCGCGCCGAAGCCGTAGTCGCCGGTGGCGATGGCGTGGTGGTAGACGAACGTGTCGAGCACCTCGGCGGCCTGCCGGCCGACCGCGTCGCGCTGCAGCAGGAACTGCTCGAAGCCGACCGACAGCGCGTCGCCGAGCCGCAGGATCAGCAGCAGGACGATGACCGGCCGCAGCCCGGGCAGGGTGATGTGCCACAGCCGGCGCCAGCGGGAGGCGCCGTCGACGGCCGACGCCTCGTACAGGTTGGTGTCGATCGCGGCCAGCGCGGCGAGGAAGACGATCGTGCCCCAGCCGAGGTCCTTCCAGACCGCCTCCGCGGTGACCAGGACGATGAAGGTGTCCGGGTTGGACATGATCTCCGGCGGCGTGATCCCGGCGTCGCGCAGCTCCTGTGCCAGCAGCCCGGCGCCGCCCAGCATCTGCACGAAGAACGTCACGACCAGCACCCAGCTGAAGAAGTGCGGCAGGTAGACGACGGTCTGCACGAAGCCGCGCAGCCGCCCGGACAGGATGCTGTGCAGCAGGATGGCCAGCGCGATCGGCAGCGGGAAGAAGAAGACCAGCTGGAACGCGGTGATGGCCAGGGTGTTCCAGAAGGCGTCCCAGAACGCCGGGTCGGCGAAGAGGTCCCGGAAGTTGTCCAGGCCGACGAACGGGCTGGCGGCCAGCGCCTGCAGGGCGCCGTCGCCGAGGTAGGGGTTGTAGTCCTGGAACGCGACGACGTTGCCCAGCGCCGGCAGGTAGTGGAAGACCGCCAGCAGCAGGGCCGCCGGCGCGACCATGACCAGCAGCGGCCAGTCGCGCCGCAACCGGGCCCGCAGCGGCGAACGCCGCCGGGCCGGGGGCGGCGGAGTCGCCGGCGGCAGTGGTTCGACCGCCGGCTCGACGCGGGTGGCTTGGTCGTTGCTCATCTACCGCTGTCGGCCAGCGCCGAACCCATCAGTTGTCGAGCCTCGTCACCGCCCGCCGCACGCCACTCCTTGACCACGACGTCGATGTCGGAGATCGGGCGCCGGCCCCGGACGATGTCGGTCATCTTGTCTTCGGTCGGCTGCATGCCGGCCTTGTACTTGGCCGGCATCTCGAACTTCAGGCCCTGCCACGGGTCCTTCTCCAGGTTCTTCACGGTCTCGTTCGAGTACGCCAGCAGCTGCGGCACGTACTGCGGCGTCTGCGGGTACGGCTGCACGACCGGGCTGCGCCCGCTGATGAAGAAGTACTGGTTCTGGATCTCCTTGAAGCCCAGTTCGGTCTTCACCGGGCCGTCGGCGCCGCGGGTCTGGTGCTTGCCCTCGACGCCGTACTCGCGCAGGTCGAACTCGGTGGTGCCGAACGGCGCGGAGCACCAGTTGATCACGCGCAGGATCTCCTCGACCCGCGCCTTGCCGAGCCCCTTCTTGATGAACGTGTAGGAGATGGGGTCGTCGTCGCCCCAGGCGAGCGGGCTGCCGCCGGTGGCGGAGAAGAGCGGGACCGGCTGCACCTCGAAGCCGGGCGTGATCTTCTGCTGCTCGGCCTGCATGACCTGCCACATGCCGATGCCGTCCTGGTGAAACATGATCTTGCCGCTCTTCAGCAGCTGCTGCGCGTCGGCGCCCTTGCTGGCCACGATGTCCGGGTGGACCATCTTGGCCTCGTACAGCCGCCGCATGAACTCGGCGGCGGCCTTGAACTCCGCCGTCTCGTACTTGAACTCGGGGGTGCCGTCGGCCCGCAGGCGCCAGCCGTCCTTGGTGCCCGGCACCTTGTGGAACATCTGCACCATCGCGAAGATGTCGGAGAAGGCCCAGACGCCCTTGTCCGCGTTGGTCGCCTGCTTGCCGACGTTGTACAGCTCGTCGATGGTCGTCGGCGCGGCCACCCCGGCCTTGGTGGCCAGGTCCTTGCGGTAGAAGAGCGCCCACGGGAACGGGCCGTCGGTCGGGTTCGGCACCGACATCAGCCGCTCGTTCCAGCAGGCGTTGCGCCACGCCCCGGTCGGGAACGTGCCGAGCATCGGATAGGCCGCCACCGCGGCGCCGGCCAGGTACGGCGTGAGGTCCTCGAAGTTCGCCTTCACCGCGTCGCCGAAGCGGGCCAGCTTGGACACCTCCCAGTGCGGCACGCAGAGCAGGTCCGGCACGTCGCGGGCGGCCAGGATCGCGCCGAGCTTCTCGGCGTAGGTGATGCCGTCCTGGACGCTGAAGTCGACCGGGGTGCCCAGCTCGGCGTTGATCGCGGTCAGGTAGGCGTTGCTCGCGCCGGCGGGCGGCGCGGGTCCCCAGACCGGGGTCATCGCCCGGATGGCCGCGCCGCCGGCGCCGGGCTTCTCGGCGATCGCGTCGACCAGCTGGGCCGGGAACTTGGTGTAGCCGTCGGCGACCGGCCGGGTGCCGACGATGTCCGGCTTGGGCACGGCGACGGTGAGCGCCCGCTGCTCGGGCAGCACCCCGGCCAGCTTGTCGAGCTCCTGCGTCGCGCCGCCCCGGGTGGCCTTGTCGCCGCAGCCGGCGAGCGAGCCCCCGGCGGCGACGGCCGCGGCACTCAGGCCGACCAGGCTCAGGAAGGTCCGGCGATCGGTCACGGCGTGCTCCTCATAAACGGTCGACGGGAGCGACAGCTTCCCGCTAGAGTTTGTTTGGCTTATAGCCAAACAAACTAGCCGACGGTGGTGGGGCCCACAAGAGATGACCGTGCCCGCGCGACGGGGTACGGCATGATGGACGGGCCAGCCCGGGGACGTTGGCGGCGGGAGGCAGGACTGACGTGATCGGTACGCACGGCATGACGCAGCCGGCGGACTTGTCCGACGTGAGAATGACGAATCTGGCGGTGGTACTCAGGTACGTACGCACCAACGCGCCCTGTTCAAGGGCGGACATCGCCGCCTCGACGGGGCTCAACAAGGCCACCGTCTCCAGCCTGGTCGCCGACCTGCTGGAGCGGCAGCTGCTGCGCGACACCGGCCTGGCCGAGAACCGGATCGGCCGCCCCGCCGCGATGCTGACCCTGCAGAGCCGCCCGTACGCGGCGGTGGGCATCGAGGTCGCCGCCGACCATCTCGCCGCGGTGGCGGTCGACCTGACCGGGGAGCGGCTGCTGACCTGGCGGCGGGCGTACCCGGGGCTGGACGGCGTGCCCGGCAGGGCCGAGGCCGCGATCGCGGCGCTGGCCGGCCGGGTGGTCGCGAAGATGACCGGCCAGCAGCGCCGGGTGCTCGGGCTGACCGTCGCCGTGCCGGGCCAGGTCGGCGCCGACGGCGGCGTCCATTTCCCCGCCCATCTCGGGCTGCCGGATCTCGACCTGCGCGCCGCCCTCGAGCGCGGCCTGCGCCGCCCGGACTTCGAGGTGGTCGTCGACAACGCCGCCAACCTGGCCGCACTCGCCGAGTACCGCACCGGCGCCGAGGCCGACACGCCCGACCTGATCACCCTCGTCGGCGGCGCCGGGGTGGACGCCGGGATCATCACCGACGGGCGGCTGCTGCGCGGCGGGCGCGGCTTCGCCGGCCAGGTGGGTCACCTGCGGGTCGACTGCGACGGCCCGGTCTGCCGGTGCGGGCGGCGCGGCTGCCTGGAGGCGGTCGCGGGGCTGCCCGCCCTGGTGCGCCGGGCGCTGCCGGACACCGAGGCGGACGGCCCGGTCACCGACTACGCGCCCGAGCTGGAACGGATCACCGCCCTCGCTCGCGCGGGCGACGCGCGGGTCACCGAGGTCCTCGCCGACACCGGCCGGCTGCTCGGCCGCGGCGTCTCGATCCTCGCCGAGCTGCTGGACCCCCTCGCGGTCGTGCTCGGCGGCACGTTCGCGACGCTGGCGCCCTGGCTGCTGCCCGCGGTGGAGGCGGAGGTGAAGTCCCGCACGGCCGCGCCGGGCGACCTCGGCTTCCGGGTCACGGTCTCCACGCTGCACGCGGACGCCGCGGCCACCGGCGGCGCCATGCTCGCCCTCGACCGCCTGGAGGCCGGCCACCTGCCCGCGCCACCCGGGTGAGGCATCGAGGAATCTAATTGTTTCTCTTGACCGGCGTCGATGCCGGGTGTCAACCTCGAAGGGCTCCGCCGTAACACGTGTGAAATCGCACGTCGGCGGAGCCTTTTCGACATCTTCATCGAAGCGCTTCGACAGCCTCCTCGGGAGAGCACCCGCCATGGACGACACCGCCCGTCGCACCTTCGAGGACCCCGGCGCGCCGCTGCCGGCCCGGGTGGCCGACCTGCTCGCCCGGCTGACCCTCGCCGAGAAGGTCGACCTGCTGCACCAGCACCAGGCCGCGGTCCCCCGCCTCGGCGTCGGGCCGTTCCGCACCGGCACCGAGGCGCTGCACGGCGTCGCCTGGCTCGGCGAGGCCACCGTCTTCCCGCAGTCCGTCGGCCTCGGCAGCACCTGGGATCCCGACCTCGTTCGCCGGGTCGGCGCGGCGGTCGGCGACGAGGTGCGCGGGCTGCACCACAAGGACCCCGTCCGCACCGGGCTCAACGTCTGGGCGCCGGTGGTCAACCCGCTGCGCGACCCGCGCTGGGGGCGCAACGAGGAGGGCTACGCCGAGGACCCGTGGCTCACCGGGGTGCTCGGCACCGCGTACGCGGCGGGCCTGCGCGGCGACGACCCGCGCTACCTGCGCACCGCGCCGACGCTCAAGCACTTCCTCGGCTACAACAACGAGACCGACCGGCACCTGACCTCCAGCGACCTGCCGCCGCGGGTGCTGCACGAGTACGAGCTGCCCGCGTTCCGCGCGCCGATCGCCGCCGGCGCCGCCGTCGCGGTCATGGCGTCCTACAACCTGGTCAACGGCCGGCCCGCGCACCTGAGCCCGCTGCTCGCCGCCGAGCTGCGCACCTGGACCGACGACGACGTGCTGGTGGTCGGCGACGCGGGCGCCTGCACCAACCTCGCCGGCGACCAGCGCTACCTGCCCGACCACGCCTCCGGCTTCGCCGCCGCGCTGCGGGCCGGGGTGGACTGCTTCACCGAGGATCCGCACACCACCGCCGGCCTGCTGCGCGAGGCGCTCGACCGCGGGCTGCTCACCGAGTCCGACGTGGACACCGCGGTGCGGCACATCCTGGCGATCCGGCTGCGGCTGGGCGAGTTCGACCCGGCGGAGCTCATCCCGTACGCGGCCACGACCGCCGACGTCGTCAACTGCCCCGAGCACCAGCGGCTCGCCCGGGAGGCGGCGCGGGCCGCGATCGTGCTGCTCAAGAACGGCGACGGCCTGCTGCCGCTGCGCGCGCCGCGGACGGTCGCCGTGATCGGGCCGCTCGGCGACACCCTCGCGGCGGACTGGTACAGCGGGAGCCTGCCGTACGCGGTCACGGTGCGCGCCGGGCTCGCCGGGCGGCTCGGCGAGCACGCCGTGCGCGGCCTCGAGGGCGCCGACCGGGTCCGGCTGCGCACGGCGCGGGGCGTGGTGGTCGCCGGCCCCGACGGCGCGGCGCTGCGGATCGCCCCCGCCGGGGACGACCTCTTCGACGTGCTCGACTGGGGCGGTGGCACGGTGACGCTGCGCGCCGCCGTCAACCGGCGCTACGTCCGCGCGGGCGAGGACGGGGTGCTGGTCAACGACCGGGCCGAGCCCGGCGAATGGGTCGTGCGCGAGACGTTCGAGCCGGTCCGGCGCGGCGGCCGGATCGCGCTGCGGCACCTGGCCGGCGACACCTACGTCGCGGCCGGCGCGGACGGCGTCCTGCGCGCCGACGCGGCCGCCGAATCGGCCACCGAGTTCGAGGTCGAGCTCGTCGAGGACGGGCTCGAGGCGGCCGCGGCGCTGGCCCGCGACGCCGACGTCGCGGTGGTCGTCCTCGGCAACCACCCGATGGTGGCGGGGCGCGAGACGCAGGACCGCGACGATCTGGCCCTGCCGCCGGGGCAGGACGCGCTGCTGCGGGCCGTCCGGACGGCCAACCCGAGCACCGTGCTGGTCCTGACCAGCAGCTACCCGTACGCGATCGGCTGGGCGCAGGAGCACCTGCCGGCCGTGCTGTGGTCGGCGCACGGCGGGCAGGAGTCCGGCGCCGCCGTCGCCGACGTGCTGCTCGGCCGGGACGCCGACGGCGCGCCGGTCGAGCCGACCGGGCGCCTGCCGCAGACCTGGTACCGCGGCGCCGACGAGCTGCCGGACCTGCTCGACTACGACATCATCGGCAGCGACGCGACCTACCTCTACTTCCGCGGCAGCCCGCTGTACCCGTTCGGGCACGGCCTCGGCTACACCCGCTTCGAGCACCGGAACCTGCGGCTGGACGCCGTCTCCGTGCGGGCCGGCGACCCGGTGGAGATCAGCGTGGACGTCGTCAACGTCGGCGACCGGCCGGGCACCGAAGTGGTGCAGTTCTACACCCGCCAGCGCCGGTCGCGGGTCAAGCAGCCGCTGCGCCGGTTG
This sequence comes from Actinoplanes sp. NPDC049668, assembly GCF_044465445.1. Lineage (NCBI taxonomy): Bacteria > Bacillati > Actinomycetota > Actinomycetes > Micromonosporales > Micromonosporaceae > Actinoplanes > Actinoplanes sp. NPDC049668. The sequence goes on along the minus strand of NZ_JBITLR010000005.1, from coordinate 15,018 downwards.
CGGGGCTTCCGGCGGGTCCGGCTCGCACCCGGCGAGCAGGCCACTGTCACGCTCACCCTGGACACCGCCGACCTGGCGTTCTTCGACGTGGTGCAGGACCGGCCGCTGGTCGAGTCCGCCCGGCACACCGTCATGGTGGGCCACTCCTGCACCGACATCACCGCGACCGGCACCCTGACCGTACGGGGCGAGACGGTCCCGGACCGCCCGGCGGCCCGCCTGCGGGCGGCGAGCCGGGACGCCGAGTACGGCACGGCCCTGACCGACGAGGGCCCCGAGCGCGGCGACGCGGTGATGGCCGTCCGCGACGGCGCCTGGCTCGCCCTCGACGGGGTCGACCTTCCCGCGGGCCCGGCCCGGATCACCGCCTCGGCCGCGGCGCCCGCCGCCGGCGCCCGGATCGAGGTACGGCTGGACGAGCCGCTCACCGGCCCGGTCGCCGCGGTGCTCGACGTGCCGGCGGTCGCCGGCCGGCACGACTGGGCCGAGGTGACCGCCCCGCTGACCGCCGCCACCGGCCGCCACGACCTGTACCTGGTCTTCGACACCGCCGGCACCCGCGTGAGCGTCGTCGGCTTCGGCGCCTGATCGGCCATCCCCCCGCTTCGTCTGCCCGCGTTCGCGTTCGCCCGCGCCGTCCCCCACCGGCGGCCCATTCGAGAGAGGCACCGAACCATGAGACAGACACGTTGGTGGCTTCCGCCGGCGGCGCTCGTCCTCGCCGCCGCGGCCGCCCTGGTCGGCGTGACGACGTCCCCGGCGCAGGCGGCGCCGGCCGCCGGGGTCGCCTATCAGCTGAAGGTGACCAAGTCCGGGATGTGCCTGGACGTGCCGGGCGCCTCCACGGGCAACGGCGCGCTGCTGCAGCAGTGGGGCTGCACGGCGAACTCGGCGTGGCAGCAGTTCACGCTGGTCGCCAACGGCTCGAACTACCTGCTGCGCAACGTCAACAGCGGCAAGTGCGTGGACGTGCCCGGCTGGTCCACGGCCTCCGGCGTGCAACTGCAGCAGTACACCTGCGTCGGTAGTCAGGCGAACCAGCAGTGGTCGCTGACCGCGAGCGGGTCGGGCACGTATCAGATCGTCAACGTCAACAGCGGGCTGTGCATCTCGGACAAGGACGCCTCGACCACCTCAGGCAACGCGATCATTCAAGAGACGTGCTCCGCGAACACCAACAAGCAGTGGGCGTTCGTCGGCGCGGCGGCGGCCGCCACCGTGGCGGCCGACGGCAGCGGCCAGTACACGACCGTGCAGGCGGCGATCGACGCGGTCCCGGCGAACAACACCACCCGGCGGGTCATCACCATCAAGGCCGGCACCTACCGGGAGATCGTCACGGTCCCGTCCAACAAGCCGTACGTCACGCTGCAGGGCCTCGGCTCCGCGGCGAGCCAGACGGTGATCGTCAACAACCACAGCTCCGCCGGCGGGTACGGCACCTCCGGCAGCGCCACCTTCTTCGTCAACGGCGCGGACTTCGCCGCGTCCAACCTGACCATCTCGAACGACTACGGCGAGGGCAGCCAGGCGGTCGCCGCCAACCTCAACGGCGACCGGTCGGTGTTCGACAACGTCCGGTTCCTCGGCGCCCAGGACACCCTGCTGATCAACAACTACCGCGCGTACGTCAGGAACTCGTACGTCGAGGGCACTGTCGACTTCATCTTCGGCGGCGGCACCGCGGTCTTCAACGCCACCTCGATCTACGAGAAGCGCAGCACCGGCGGACCGATCACGGCCGCGAGGACCGACGCCGCGAACGCGTACGGCTTCCTCTTCTACCGGTGCACCATCACCGGCGCGACCGGCAACACCACCCAGCTCGGCCGGCCGTGGGGCCCGAACGCCCAGGTGCTGTACCGGGAGTCGAGCCTGAGCGGCACCATCGCCACCGCACAGCCGTGGACCGACATGTCGTCGAACTCGTGGCGGAACGCCCGCTTCTTCGAGTACCGCAACACCGGTTCGGGCGCGACGACCAACGGCAACCGGCCGCAGATGAGCGACGCGACGGCCGTCAACTACACCCCGCAGAAGTATCTGGCCGGAACCGACGGCTGGAATCCGGTCGGCTGAGAGGACGGTGTGAACATGCGAAGGCTACTTTCGCTCGCGGCGCTGTTGATCGTCGCGGCAACGGTGCTGGTCGGCCACCCCGCGCAGGCGGCGCCGGCCGCCGGGGTCGCCTATCAGCTGAAGGTGACGAAGTCGGGAATGTGTCTGGATGTGCCGAGCGCGTCCACAGCCAACGGCGCTCTGTTGCAGCAGTGGGGCTGCACGGCGAACTCGGCGTGGCAGCAGTTCACGCTGGTCGCCAACGGCTCGAACTACCTGCTGCGCAACGTCAACAGCGGTAAGTGCGTGGACGTGCCCGGCTGGTCCACGGCCTCCGGCGTGCAACTGCAGCAGTACACCTGCGTGGGTAGTCAGGCGAACCAGCAGTGGTCGCTGACCGCGAGCGGCTCGGGCACGTATCAGATCGTCAACGTCAACAGCGGGCTGTGCATCTCGGACAAGGACGCCTCGACCACCTCAGGCAACGCGATCATTCAGGAAACCTGCTCCGCGAACACCAACAAGCAGTGGGCGTTCGTCGCGACCGGGCGGTCCTGGCCGTCGACGCCGGACGGCTTCGCCTCCACCGGCGGCGGCACCACCGGCGGCGCGGGCGGCACCACGGTCACCGTCACCACCCAGGCCGACCTGGCACGGTACGCGGCCACGTCCGGCTCCTACGTCATCCGGGTGGCGTCGGCGATCAGCATCTCGCCGAAGGGCACCGAGATCCCGGTGACCTCCAACAAGACGATCGTCGGCGTCGGCACCTCGGGCCAGATCGTCGGCGGCGGCTTCTTCCTCGGGACCGGCGTCACCAACGTGATCATCCGGAACCTGACCATCCGCGACACCCGGATGGCCGACGACGACCCCGACGACAAGGTCTACGACTACGACGGCATCCAGCTGGACACCGCCGACCACGTGTGGATCGACCACAACACCATCGAGCGGATGAACGACGGGCTGATCGACAGCCGCAAGGACACCACGTACCTCACCGTGTCGTGGAACGTGCTCGCCGAGAACAACAAGTCCTTCGGCATCGGCTGGACCGACAACGTGACCGCCCGGATGACGATCCACCACAACTGGATCCGGGACACCAACCAGCGCAACCCGAGCACCGACAACGTCGCGTACGCGCACCTCTACAACAACTACCTGCAGAACGTCGCGTCGTACGGCAACTACGCACGCGGCTACACGAAGATGACGCTGGAGAACAGCTACTTCGAAAACGTGAAGGACCCGTACTACCCGGACTCCACGGCGCAGCTCAGGCAGTCCGGCAGCATCCTGGTCAACTGCACCGGCAAACAGACGACCCTCGGGTCCGCCTTCACGCCGAGCAGCTTCTACTCGTACACCCTCGACCCGGCGGCGGACGTACCCGCACTGCTTCGCACGAACGCCGGACCGCAGGCCGGCATCGGCCTCTGACGATCGCGAGCGGTCCGGCCGGTCCCGCCGGCCGGACCTAGGCGAGCACGGTCGGTTTACAAGCCTGCACAGGGTGTGGTTCGATGCCGCGATTGATCTTGGAGACGCCGGCTCGGGGAGACGATCATGGCGGGTTACAGCCTCGGGATATTGGCCATGGACGACTGGACCGACGTGGCCGAAGTCGCGGCGATGGTCGATCGTTGTGCTGGTCGCCGGCATGTCGACGGAGAGCTGGACGAGCGGGTCGTCGGGTTCTACGAGCGGTTGCGGTCGCGGTTCCCTGACCAGCCGCCCCTCATTGATCCGGACGAGGACCCGTGGATGGACATGCCGCTGGATACCGGTATCGACCACGTGTTCGTGACGCTCTGCTCGGGGCCAAGCAGCGACCCGGCCCTGGCTCTGATCAAGGAGCTGGCGGCCGAGTACGGGCTGACCATCTGGGATCCGCAGGACGGATCGGCGTACCGGCCGGTGATACCGCCCGCCCGCGAAGAGGTCGAGGCGTGGTGGCTCGATCTGCTCGACGACCGGTGCGGGCGGGAGGCGACCCACGAACGCGTCCGGACGTGGGTCGAGGAGACGTCAGAGGCCATCGACGATCCGATCACCACGATGGGCGTTCAGCAGCTCTACAGCCTCACCATGGGTGACGTCTCCGCGGCACGCACCATGTTCGAGCAGTGGCTCGTGCACGGCGAGCGGTTCGACGCCGATCCCGAGGGCTGGGTGCGCGACCGCACGATCCAATCCGTGCTGGCGGTCCGGCGGGACCAGGGTCCCGAGCGGGCGCGGGCGCTCGCGCTCCAACTGGCGGCCCGCGGGTCGTTGAGCGACGAGGACGTCGCCCGCATCATCGGGCCGGCCTGAGCGTCAGCACTGCGGGGACCAGCCGTCGGTTCCGGCCAGGTACGCCGCAGGGCGGTAGCCTTCGGCCTCCGCGTCGGTCAGTTGCGGGCGGTCCGGCGTCACCAGCGCGCCGGGGCCGCGGTTGTGGTACTCCGCGAAGCGGGCGTCGCGCCAGGACCAGGTGCCGAAGTCGGTCCAGGGCGCCGGGCCGATGTGCGCGCCGAGCACCGAGTCGCGGATCACCGTCTGGCCGATGGCGTTCGGGTCCTGGCTCGGGTGCCAGGGCCGGCCGAGGTGGACGCTGGCGGCGGGCGCGTCGGAGGTGAACCCGCAGCCCGTGAAGAGCAGGCCGTACGGGTTGGCCACGCTCGTGCTCGGCGCGGTGACGTAGCCGTTGTTGGTCGCCGAGCCGCGGGTGAGGGAGTGGATCCGGCAGCGGTCGAGGACGGCCGTGCCGCGGCCGAAGATGAAGTCGACGTCGCCCTCGACGTAGCAGCGGCGCAGGTAGATCCGCGACGGCACGTCGGCGGCGGGGCTGTTGAGGTAGAGGGTGTCCTGGTTGCCGAGGAAACGGACGTTGTCGAAGGCGAGCCGGTCGGCGCGGCTGAGCAGCGCCACGGCCTGCCGCGCGGTGATCTCCGGGTGCGCGGCCTCGTCGAACGAGTTGGCGATCGTCAGGTTGGCGGCGGTGAAGTCCGCGCCGTCGACGGTGACCGAGGCGCTGCCGGAGGTGCCCCAGGTGCCGCCGTCGGGGCGGGGCGTGCCGCTGGCGCGGTCGTCGGTGATGACGACCTGGCCGGGGTGTGCGCCGCGGCCGCGCAGCAGGATGTGCGGCCGGTCCGCCGGGACGATGACCTGGCCGGCGTAGACGCCGGGCTCGACGTCGATGGTGAAGCGGGCGGCGTTGCCGAGCGGCACGGCGTCCACCGCCGCCTGGATGGTCGCGACGTCGCCGCTGCCGTCGGCGGCGACGACCAGCCTGGCCCGCTCGCGCGCCCCGGCGGCGCCCGGGTGTGCGAGGCCGGCGGCGAGCGCGGCGCCGGAGGTCGCGGCGAGCCGGATGAGGGTGCGGCGTTGCATGGGACCTCCCGAGGTAAGCGCTTACCTCGGACCATAGGGCTGGCAGTTATGTTCGTCAATGGATACGCGGGTGGCCGAGCCCCCGCGGGTGGGGACTCGGCCGGGTGTCAGGCGCCGCGTGCGGTCACCAGAGGACGCCGGGCTGCGGGATCTCCGAGCCGACGGCGAAGAAGTCGTGCCATTTCCAGCCCGTGCCCAGGAAGGCGGAGCCGGTGGACCGGGCCACGTAGACGTCGGCGGCCGCGCCGCGGGTGAACGTCACGATGTCGTCCCGCCCGTCGCCGGTGAAGTCGCCGGTGCCCGGGATCTCGGAGCCGACGGCGAAGAAGTCGTGCCACTTCCAGCCCGTACCGGAGAAGCGGGTGCCGGTGGACAGCGCCACGTAGGCGTCGGCGGCCGCGCCGCGGGTGAACGTCACGATGTCGTCCTTGCCGTCACGGTTGAAGTCGCCGACGGACGGCAGCTCCGAGCCGACCGCGAAGAAGTCGTGCCACTTCCAACCCGTACCGACGAAGCCGGAACCGGTCGACCGGGCCACGTAGACGTCGGCCGCCGCGCCACGGGTGAAGGTCACGATGTCGTCCTTGCCGTCGCCGGTGAAGTCGCCCACCGCCGGGATCTCCGAGCCGACGGCGAAGAAGTCGTGCCACTTCCAGCCCGTACCGGAGAAGCGGGTGCCGGTGGACAGCGCCACGTAGACGTCCGCGGCCGCGCCGCGGGTGAACGTCACGATGTCGTCCCGGCCGTCGCCGTTGAAGTCGCCGACGGCCGGGGTCTCCGAGCCGACCGCGAAGAAGTCATGCCATTTCACGCCGGTGCCCCGGAACGACGAGCCTGTCGACAACGCGACATAGACGTCGGCCGCCGCGCCGCGGGTGAATGTCGCGATGTCGTCCTTTCCGTCGCCGTTGAAATCTCCGACCAATGGCGTTTCCGTGCCGGCCGCGAAATAGTCGTGCCATTTCACGCCGGTGCCGCGGAAGGACGAACCGTTCGACAACGCGACGTACACGTCGGCGGACGCACCGCGGGTGAACGTGACTATGTCGTCGCGACCGTCACCGTTGAAATCCCCCGCCACGCCGCCGAATCCGCCGCCGGGCGGCGGCGCCGCGGCCGCCGGAAGGCTCTGCAGGCCGGTCGCGACGGTGACGGCCGCGATTGCCGAAAGCGCCAGGAGGCGCCGGTTCCCGAACATCTCTCTCCCCGTTCTCGTGATGGACGTCCGATTGGCGGACGCCCATAAACTAGCTCCGAACGGGGCCGATAGAGTTATTCAGTCTGCTAGCCGTCTATACCAGGGAAAATCCGCATAACGGAGATGGCGACGGTAGGCTCGCCCGCGCGAAATGGGCGGAGGATTCCCTCCGCCCATTCGCCGGGGTGCCCCTACGGCTGGTTGCCGCCCTGCGCCTGCCCGTGCCAGCGCCGCGAGGGGATGTCGGCGCAGGTGCCCTGCGCCACGGCGCCGGCGCCGGCGGCCGTCACGCAGCGGCCGGTGGCGACGCTGCGCATGAGGAACGTGTCCCCGGCGCCGTCGAGCAGGCGCCAGCGGCGCTGCGGCGCGTCGTCGCAGCGGAACTGGACGACCGCCGGTCCGCGGGCGGCGGTCAGGCAGCCGCCGCTGCGCACATTCTGGATCTGGAAGAGCCCGTCCATGGTGGCGAGCCGCATCCGCCACAGCGCGGACGTGTCCGGCCGGCACGGGCCCTGCACGGCCCGGCCGGCGATCACCCGCAGGCAGTTCCGGCTGCCCAGGTTGACCAGCAGGAAGCCTTTGATGGCGTCGGTCGGTCCCGGCGGCGGCCCGGCCTGCGCGGCGGCGCCCGGCGTCAACAGGCCGGCGGCGAGCAGAACGGTCACCGCGGTGGACAGGAAACGGCGGCGAACTGACATGACGGTACCTTTCAGCCGGGAATCGGTCGCATCGCACGTTATCCCTAGAACCCATTGTATTCGGTGATATCGGGCGGATCGCCATTCGCGTTTCGACCGTCGGGTTTGCTCTAGGCTGATCGGCAGCGGCGACAGTGGAGGGAGAACGGTGTCCGAGACGACTCGTTTCGACCAGCGCATTCCGGGATCCCGGTCGGCCACCGATCCGGACCGGCTGCTGCCCCGGGGACGCCACGATCTGCCGCGCGAGTTCGTCAGCCGGACACAGCGCGACCGGCTCATCGACGCGATGGCCCGCACCGTCGCCGAGCGCGGATACGCGAATGCGTCGCTCGGCGACGTCTGCGCGGCCGCCGGAGTGTCCACCCGCGCGTTCTACGAGCATTTCGTGGACAAGGAGGCGTGCTTCCTGGCCGCCTTCGACCTGGGCGTCTCGCTGCTGCAGCGCGCCGTCGCGGAGGCGTACGCCCGGCCGGCCCGCTGGCCGCAGCGGATGCACCACGGGCTGGGCACCCTGGTGCGGATCCTCGCCGCGGAGCCGGCCTTCGCCTCCCTCGCGGTGGTCGAGGTGCTCGCCGCGGGCCCGCGGGCCCGGGCCTGCCGCCGGCGGCTGCTGGACGCCTACAAGGTGTTCTTCACCGAGGCGCCGCAGCGGGCCGGCGCGGCGCCGCTGCCGCCGGGGGTGATCGACGCCGTCATCGCGGGCGTGTACGGCGTCATCTACGAATTCGTGTCGACGGGCCGGGCGACGGAGCTGCCCGAGCAGCTGCCGGCCCTGACCTACCTGGTCGTCGTCCCGTTCCTGGGCCCGGCGGCCGCCGCCCGCGCGGCGGACGGGCAGTAGGGTCCGCCCCGCCGGTCGGCAGGGCGGACCCGCACAGATCTATTCGGTCGGGGTGGGCTCGGCCGTCGGGGTGGGCTCCTCGGTGGGAGTCGGCTCCTCGGTCGGGGTCGGCTCCTCGGTGGGAGTCGGCTCCTCGGTCGGGGTCGGCTCGGCCGTCGGGGACGGCTCCTCGGTCGGGGTCGGCTCGGTGGTCGGGGTCGGCTCGGGGACTACGGCCGCCGAGACGGTGATCTGCTGCGTCGCGTCCGTGGTGTCGGTGACCGCGTAGCGGGCGCTGAACGTCGCCGAGGTCGCGCCGGTCGGGCAGGTCAGCCCGCCGGTGACCCGGATCGGCAGCGCGACGCCGGCCGAGAAGTCGAGCACCGGCGAGGCGGTCGCGGTGCCCGGGACCCACGGCCCGGTGATCGACGCGGGCCCGTCCGGTGCCACGGTGACCACGCAGGACGCGAGGCCGGAGATGGTGGTGACCACGCCGGCCTTCGGGATGGTCATGGTGCCGGTGGAGCCCGCCGGGTCGTACTGCAGCGCGATGGTCCAGGCGCCGTTCGTCGAGTTGGAGACCGTGCGGGCGGTGGTGAACAGGACGTTGGTCGGGCAGGCGCCGCCGTTGTTGGCGAAGGTCGGCGGGGTCAGGTCGGAGACGACCGGGCCGTCGGTGCTGGAGTTGGCGGGCTCGGCGGGCACCGCGCCGGTGTTGACCGACTGGTTGCACGTCACGGTGGTGGTGCTCACCTTGAAGGTCGCGGTGCTGCCGGCCACCAGCGAGGCGTTGTAGCTGTGCCCGGCCGGGCCGACCGTGGTGGCGGCGGCGGCCTGCGCGGGGCCGGCCTGCAGCGTCGTCAGGCCGGCGCCGGCCAGGACGGCGACGGCGACCAGCGCCGACCGGCGCACGGTACGGGAACGGGGAGGGACCATCTCGATCTCCTTGGATCGTGGTGGAGGTACGGGCTCAGAAGCACTCGTCCTTGCCCCAGCGCAGCCGCAGGGACAGGCCGGTGAGGTTGAATTCGCCGGCGGTCGTCGCCCAAGCCACCTGCTTGAGGTCGGTGATGACGACCGTGTCGGCCTGCTGGCTGAAGAAGCCCTGGCGGCGCTGGGCGATCTCGGCCGGGTCGTTGACCGGCCCCTTGTCCAGGGTGGCCGCGTCGCGGCCGATCTCCATGCCGCGGAAACTGGCGTTACCGTCGAGGGCCGACATGTCGACCACCATGTTCGTGGCGGTCACCGGGTCCCGCCCGGTGCCGGCCTTGATCTTCAGGGTCACCTGGCCGAAGTCGCCGAGATCGGTGACGACCGACTGGCAGAGGTTGGTCAGCTTCGCGGTCCGCATGGCCGAGACCGCGACCGGCTCCGGCTGCTGTGACGACGGGTCGCTGCCGGGCTCGGTGCGGGCGTCGACAGTGCCGTACTGCACGAAGCCGGTCGCCTCGAGCCGGTCCGCGCTGACCTTGAACTGCTGTCCGGACACGGAGAACGAGGCCGCGATCGCGCCGTTGGACATCAGGGTCAGCAGGCCCAGCACCGCCGCGGCGCTGAGTCCGAACAGGATCCCGAACCGGCCCCAGCGGGTGCGGCCAACGGTCTCGGTCTGATGGGAAGCGAGCATTGGTCCCCCCAGCGAATGATCCAGAAAAGGCAATTGTTCTGGATGGGAGGCACGCTAACCCCGGTCACAATGCATCGTCAAGCATTGAAGTCCGCGGATATCTTCGCACCGGCGGCCGGCGATTCCAGCCAGGTTCGCAGCGCCCACCACAGTTGCAGCAGCTCCAGCACGGTACGGCCGTCCCCCGGCTCGCCCGCGCCGATGGGCACGCCGGTCAGCTCGGTCAGGCGGCGCAGCCGGTAGCGGACCGTGTTCGGATGCACGTGCAGGGCGGTGGCGGTGTGATCCAGGCGCTGACCGTGGTCCAGATAGGCAAGCGCTGTCGACGCCAGCTCCCGGTGGAAGTCGTCGGCGGCCCGCAGCTCGCCGAGGAACGCCGCGCTGGTCAGGCCGGCCAGCAGCGGCTGCGCCGTCAGGGCGAGGTCGACGGCGTGGTCGACGAGCAGGTGCAGGCCCCGGCGCGGGGAACGGGCCGCGAGCGGCAGGGCGGCCAGGCAGAGGCGGTACAGCGACGGGAGCTCGCCGAGCGGACCGGCGGGAGCCGCGACCACCAGCACGTCGGTCTCGCACCCCGCCGGCAGCCGGTGCGTGAGCGCGGCGAGCCTGCCGCCGACCGTGCCGCAGACCCCGCCCTCGGCCGCCAGCCGGCGGCCCGCCGGGCGCAGCCGCGCGGGGTCGCCGACCTCGGCGACCAGGCAGTGGTAGCGGCCGTCCGGGCGCAGGCCCAGCCGGGCGAGCTCTGCCGGCGACGGTCCGGGCTCCTCGCCGAGCAGCAGCCCGCGCAGCACCCGGTCGCCGGCCTCCGCCCGGTCGCCGGCCAGGTCCCGCTCCGCCGCGCGGTAGCCGGCGATCACGTGGCGCTCGAGGGCGCCCAGGTAGCGGTCCATGTCCAGCAGCACCTCGAGCAGCAGGCCGTCGGGGATGTCCGCGGCCCGGGCCCGCTGCACGGCGATCTCCAGCGCCCGGGTCCGCCCCGCCTGCACGGCGCCGAGCAGCCCGCCGATCGAGATGCCCTGGGCGGCCCGGTCGGCGCCGAGCCGGGCGGCGTCGGCGAAGTCGCGCTCGCTCGGATCGCCGGACTGCTCGAACGAGGCCAGCCCGGCGGCGAACAGGATCGCGACGTGGCGCCGGGTCTCCGCCGGCGGCAGCCGGGCCACCTCCGGCGCCTGCGCCCGGGCCGCCGCGACCAGGTCGTCGACGATCCGCTCGTCGGCCGCCATGTCCCACAGCACCTTGAGGAACACGTCGCCCCGCGTCGTCAGCGCCATCGTCGCTCTCCCGGGAAGCCGGCCGGTTGTCCGCGCCGCACAACGGCCGGCCCGAATGTTGGCGACCGGCGCCTATCGATGGGCGCCGATTCATTATTACCTATTCGTTACCGCAAGGTAACATCGCCGGCGTTCGGGAGAATCCCATGGCACTCAGATCGTCCGCGCTCATCGCCCTCGTCGCCGTCCTCACCGCGGCGCCGCTGCCGGCCTCCGCCGCGCCGCCGCCGCTGCGGGAGGTGATGTTCGTCGGCAACAACTGGGAAGGCACCGTCGACGTCATCGGGTCCAGCGGCGGCTACGGCAAGCTCGGCCGGATCAACGTGATCCCGGACAAGGACGCCCGGCTCTGGGAGATCTACCTGAACCCGGTCCGGCTCGCGTTCTTCCTCGGCATCCGCTCGGGCCCGGGCGAGGGACACGACCAGCTGGTCGACGACATGTACACCACACCGGACGGCGGCGCACTGGTCGCCTCGCGGCCGAGCTTCGCCGACGTGGTCTCCATCGACCTGCGCACCGGGGCGATCCGGTGGCGCTTCGCGGTCTCCGGCTACCGCGCCGACCACATGGCGGTCAGCCCGGACGGGACGAAGGTCGCGGTGTCGGCGTCCACCTCGAACACCGTGCACGTCCTCGACATCGCCACCGGCCGGCAGCTCGGCTCGTTCGCCACCGGCGACAAGCCGCACGAGAACATCTACTCCGCCGACGGCCGCTACCTCTGGAACATGTCCATCGGCGAGGTGAACACCGACCTGGACGACCCGATCTGGGACTGGACCAAGGGCAACCGGCGGATCACGGTCGCGGACACCACGACCTTCGCGACGGTACGCACGATCGACATGCGCGCCCGGCTCGACGCGTTCGGCCGCCGCGACCTGTCGAACGCGATGCGGCCGACGGTGTTCAGCGCCGACGGCTCCAAGCTGTACTTCCAGGTGTCGTTCTTCAACGGCCTGGTCGAGTACGACATCGCCACCGACCGGATCACCCGGGTGAAGACGCTGCCGAAGAACCCGGCCACCAGCGACGACCGCACCACCTTCGTCAACGACTCCCGGCACCACGGCCTGGCGTTGAGTCCCGACGGCGGCCGGCTCTGCGTGGCCGGGACCATGGACGACTACGCGACTGTGGTCGACCGTGCGACGCTGCAGGAGGGTGAGCTCGTACCGGCGGCCAAGCCGTACTGGGCGACGGTGAGCGGCGACGGCCGCGACTGCGTGATCTCGGAGTCCGGCGCGGACCAGGTCTCCGCGATCAGCTTCGCGACCGGCCGCCGGGTGGCGACGGTGGCGGTCGGCGACCACCCGCAGCGCGTCCGCATCGGACACGTGCCGGACAGCTGGGCGCCGCCGAACGCCCGCTGAGCGCGCCGGCGGCGGCCCCGGTTGACACCTCGGTCCGGCTGGGCGAGTGTTCCGAGATGAACGTTGACTGGCCCTCGGCAGGCACCCTCATGGCCTCCCGCTACCGGCTGGTGTCACGCCTGGAGACCGGCGGGATGGCGCAGATCTGGCACGCCGACGACGAGTTGCTGGACCGCCCGGTCGCGCTCAAACTGCCCGCCGGGCTCGACCCGGCGAGCGCCGACCTGCTGCACCTGGCCTGGAAAGAGGCGAGGATGGCGGCCCGGTTGTCGCACCCCAACATCGCCGCCGTGCACGACTACAACGCCGCGATGCGGCCCGAGGGTTACATGGCCCCGTTCGTCGTGATGGAGCTGCTGGCCGGCGAGTCGCTCGCGGCGCGGCTGGCCCGTTCCCCGCTGACCTGGCGGGAGGCGGCCGGGGTCGGCGCGGCGGTCGCCGACGCGCTGAGCGCGGCGCACTCCAGCGGCGTGGTGCACCGCGACATCAAGCCGGGCAACGTCATGCTGACGCCGACCGGCGTCAAGATCCTCGACTTCGGGATCAGCGCGGCGACCGGCGAGCCCGACGACGACGAGACCGGCGCGACGTTCGGCACCCCCGCGTACGTGGCCCCGGAGCGGCTCGACGGCAAGCCCGCGGAACCGGCCACCGACGTGTACGGCCTGGGCGTGCTGCTCTACGAGATGGTCACGGGCGAGCCGCCGTACCCCGTGGACACCTGGGAGGAGCTCGACGCGGCCCGCACGGCCCCGCCGCGCGCGCTGCCGGCCGGCCTGCCCGTGGCGTTCCGGGACCTGGTCGAGTCGTGCCTGCTGGAGGAGCCGGACCAGCGGCCGACCGCCGCGCACGTCGGCCACGGTCTGGCCGGCCTCACGCCGCCGCCGCCCGCCACCCGGCGCCGACCGGCTCGCCGGCGCCTGGCCCTGTTCTCCGGGCTGACCGCGCTGGTCGTGTCGATCATCGCCCTCTTCGCCGCGCTGGGCTCGTCGCGCCAGACCCAGGACGCCACCGGCGAACCCCCGGCGACCGCCGCGCCGACCGCCGCGCCGCCGAGCCCGGCACCCACGAGGCCGGGCACCCTCTCTGCGCCGGGCACCGCCGCGGCGCCGCGCCGCACGACCGCCGCCCCCGTAGCGCCGCTGCGCGTCAACGACGCGATCGACCGGGTCCGGGCGGCCGTCGTGGCGGGCCGGGAGCTGGGCGAGATCCGGCCCGACGTCGCGCAGGACCTGATCAATCTGCTCGGGCCGCTGGGCCGGGCCAAGGCCGCGGACGTGCTCCAGCGCGCGAAGGAGCTGCAGCGCAAGGTGCTCGAACGCGTCGAGGAGGGCAGCGTCGACGACGCCCGGGCCGACGTGCTGCGTTCGCGGCTCGCCGACCTCGAACGGGCGGCCGAGCGCGGCTCAGGCTGAGCCGCGCAGGACCAGGCGGGTGCTCAGCACGAGCCCGCCCTCCTCGGCCTCCTCGCCGTCGATCTTGGCGAGCAGCAGCCGGACCATCTCCTGGCCCATCTCCTCGATGGGCTGGTGGACGCTGCTCAACGGCGGGTCGGTGTGCCGGGCGATGACCGAGTCGTCGAAGCCGATGACCGCGATGTCGCGCGGCGCGGCCAGCCCGCGCTCCCGCATCACCCGCAGTGCGCCGGCCGCCATCATGTCCGCGGCGGCGAAGACGGCGTCGACGTCGGGGTGCCGGTCGAGCAGCCACCGCATGGCCGCGGCGCCGCTCTCCTCGCTGAAGTCGCCGTTCGCGACGATGCCCTCGCCGACCACGTCGCGATAGCCGTCGAGGCGTGCGATGCCGGCCGCCATGTCCAGCGGGCCGGTGATGGTCGCGATGCGCCGGCGTCCCAGCCGGGTCAGGTACTCCACCGCCTCCCGCGCGCCGCCGCGGTTGTCGGCGTCGACGAAACAGCCGGGCTCGGCCTGGGTCGGGCGCCCGGCCCGCACGGTCGCGACGCCGCGCTGCTCGAGCGTGGACAGCAGGGTGTCGGCGCCGTGCAGGGAGAGCAGGAGCGCGCCGTCGACGTGCTGGCGGGTCAGGTAGCCCTCGAGGCGCTCACGCTCCTGGCGCGACTGCGAGATCATCAGGACCATCTGCAGGCCCCGGTCGACCAGGCCCGACGAGATCGACTGCACGATCCGGCCGAAGAACGGCTCGGCGAAGAACCGCTCACCCGACTCGAAGATGACCAGGGCGATCGAATCGGTCCGCTGCGTCACGAGCGTGCGCGCGGCCCGGTTCGGCACGTAGCCCAGCTCGGCGATCGCGTCCTTGACCGCCGCGCGGGCGGCGGGGCTCACCTGGTCCGAGCCGTTCACGACCCGGGAGACCGTTCCGCGCCCGACTCCGGCCCGGACCGCGACCTGGTCCAGCGTCGGTCTTCCCGTGCCCCGGGTCCGCTCCCCCGTCATCGGGTCCCCTCCTGGTCCAAGCTGCGCCAGACACAACTTATCTCCCACCCGTTTCGCGGTGCCGTGCGGCCCGCCGCAGTTTTGTGTCCGGTATTACCCGTCTGGCGAGGTTTCCCAGCGCCGAAATCCTCAAGTCACACCGTTCGGGCCGTTCGCAACCGGCCGGCACCGGTTC
>NZ_JBITLR010000004.1:255160-849028 GCF_044465445.1 Actinoplanes sp. NPDC049668 | reverse complement strand
TGGCTCCCCCCGCTACGCCCTTGTGTTTGGTTTGGGGGCCCGTAAAACCCGGGCGCGCGGGTAACCCCCGAAAAAAACCCGGGGGGGGCCGCGGGCCCCCGCCCGGCCCCCCACCGCGCGTCGTGCTCGGTCAGCCGGCGGCGGCCCGCTCCACGACGGTCGCCGGGTTGCCGTCCACCGCGGCGGCGAGCTGCGGCACGAGCTTGTCGAGCAGCAGCGGCAGGCTCAGCACCGTGACGAACGAGGTGGCCGCGCCGACCAGCTCCTCGTTCTCCAGGTAGACGTCGCGGCCCTCGGTCTTGACCTTGAGCTTGGCGTAGAGCGGGTCGGCCTGCACCTTCGCCTTGTCCGGCGCGTACTTGTCGACCAGCCAGACCAGCGCGCCGGTGTCGAGCAGGTCCGTGCGCTCCTTGCTCAGGTTCGCCCCGAACTCCTTGCCGGTCACCTCGGCGAGGCCCTCGGGCAGCTTGAAGCCCAGGTCGGTGAGGAGCCGGCCGCGCGAGTCCTGCGGGCCGTAGACGTAGTAGCCCTCCCAGGTGGTGGCCATCAGGCCGGTCGCGCCCGCGAACTCCGGGTGCTCCTTGCGGACCGCCGCGAAGCGGGCCTCGACGTCCGCGACGACCTTGTCGGCCTGCGCCTTGCGGCCGACGGCCGAGCCGACCGTACGGGTGAGGTCCTGCCAGCTGACGCCGTAGTCGACGGTGTCCTTCGGCTGCGCGACGGTGGGCGCGATCTTCGACAGCGTCGCGTAGTCCTCAGTGGTCAGTCCGGAGTAGACGGCCAGGATCAGGTCCGGCCGCAGGGCCGCAACCTTCTCGAACTGGATGCCGTCGGTGTTCGTGAGCACCTGCGGTGCCGGCGCGCCGCCGAGCGCGGCCTGCGCCCAGGGCCACACCGCGCCGGGCTTGGTGCCGAACCACTCGGTGGTCGCGGTCGGCACGACGCCGAGCGCGAGCAGGGCGTCCTGCTCGACCAGGCCGACGGTCACGATCCGCTTCGGCTCCGCGCTGACCGTCGTGGTGCCGTACTTGTGCGGCAGGGCGACCGGGAAGCCGGTGGCCGCGGCCGCCGCGCTGGCGCCGCCGCTCTCCTGCGGCTCCGAGTTCGGTCCGCAGGCGCCGACAAGAAGCATGAGTCCGGCCGCCGCCACCGTGGCGGTCCGCCGGATCGTGAATAGCCGCACGGCTGATCCCTTCGTCACGAGGCCCCGGGTCGGCGACCTCGGACGAGAGTGTAGGTTAGCCTGACCTAACTTCACGAGCGGGGAGACCGTTGACACAGGGCACCACCGGCGTACGCCCGGAACAGCGGACGGGCCCGCCGGGCGGGCCACGACGGACGTCCTCGCGATCCGCGCGCCGCTGGACCGGCCTGGCCGCCGGCATCGCCGTCCTGGTCGCGGCGGTGGCGCTGAGCATCGCGATCGGCAGCCGTAACGTCGGCCTCGGCACCGTCTGGCAGGTGCTCTGGCACCCCGACGGCTCGGCCGAATCGGTGATCGTCCACCAGCTGCGCCTGCCGCGCACCCTGCTCGGCGTCGGAGTCGGCGCCGCCCTCGGCCTGGCCGGTGCCGTCATGCAGGCGCTCACCCGCAACCCCCTGGCCGAGCCCGGCCTGCTCGGGGTCAGCCTCGGCGCCTCGACCGGCGTCGTGCTGGCCGTCGCGTTCCTCGGCGTGGCGAACGCCACCGGCTACGTCTGGTTCGCGTTCGCCGGCGCGGCGCTCGCCGCGGCCGCGGTCTTCGCGCTCGGCGGCTCCGCCGGCGCGCACACGCCCGAGCGCCAGATCCTGGCCGGTGTCTCGCTCAGCTCGGTGCTCGGCGCGATCGTCTGGGCCGTCCTGGTCACCCGCCGCGAGGCGTTCGACCGCTACCGGCACTGGGACGTCGGCTCCCTCTCCGACCGCGAGACCGCCACCATCTTGCAGGTGATGCCGTTCCTGCTGGCCGGCATCGTGCTGGCGCTCGTGCTGGGCCGGCAGCTGAACGCCCTCGGCATGGGAGACGAGTCGGCGACCTCGCTCGGCGCGCACCCGGGCCGGATCCGGGCGCTCGGCATCGTCACGGTCACCGTGCTGTGCGGCGCCGCCACCGCGGCCTGCGGGCCGGTCTTCTTCCTCGGCCTCGCCGTCCCCTACGCGGCCCGGATGATCGCCGGCTCCGACCACCGCTGGATCCTGGCCTACTCGCTGGTCATCGGGCCCGCCCTGCTGCTCGGCTCGGACGTGCTCGGCCGGGTCGCGGTCGCCCCCGCCGAACTGCCGGTCGGGGTGGTCACCGCCTTCCTCGGCGCGCCGCTGTTCATCGCGCTGTGCCGCCGACGCCGGCTGAGTGCCCTGTGAGCGCGCACGGCCCGAAGATCGTGCTCCGCGGCGGCGGCCTCTCCGTCCGCCTGCACGTGCGCGCCCTGGTCGCCGGCGCCGCGCTGGCGCTGGTCGCGCTCGCCGTCGCGCTGGTCAACCTGACCAGCGGCGACTTCGACATACCCGTCGCGGACGTGCTCCGCAGCCTCGCCGGGCGCGGCGACGCGGGCACCGACTTCATCGTCTACGAGCTGCGGCTGCCCCGGGTGCTGATCACGCTGCTGGTCGGCGCGGCACTGGCCGTGAGCGGCTCGGTCTTCCAGGGCCTCACCCGCAACCCGCTCGGCAGCCCCGACTTCGTCGGCCTCACCGTCGGCGCGGCGACCGGCGCGCTGGTGGTCATGCTGATCCTCGACGGCGGCGGCATCCAGGTCGCCGCGGGCGCGATCGTCGGCTGCCTGCTCTGCGCGGTGGCGATCTACCTGCTGGCGTTCCGCCGGGGCATGCAGCCGTTCCGGCTCGTGCTCATGGGCATCGGCGTCTCCGCGCTGCTGGAGGCCGCGAACTCCTTCCTGATCTACCGCGGCCGGCTGGACGAGGCGCTCGCCGCGCAGGTCTGGCTCCTCGGCAGCGTCAACGGCCGCGGCTGGACCGAGGTCGTCCTGGTCGCCGCCGCCGTCGTCGTGCTGCTGCCCGTCGTGCTGCACTACGGGCGCCACCTGGGCATGCTCGCGCTCGGCGACGACATCGCCGTCCTGCACGGCGTACCCGTCGGGCGCAGCCGGACCGTGCTCGCCTTCGCCGCCGTCGGCCTGACGGCCGGCGCGACCGCGGCGGCCGGCCCGATCGCCTTCGTCGCGCTCGCCGCGCCGCCGCTCGCCGCGCGGCTGGCCCGCTCGCCGCACGCCGGGATCCTGCCGAGCGCCGCGATGGGCGCCGCGCTGCTCACCGCGGGCGACTGGGCCGCGCAGCACGCGCTGCCGGGCCACGACATCCCGGTGGGCGTCATCACCGCCGCCCTCGGCGGCGCCTACCTGACCTGGCTGCTGTTCCGCGAACGCCGCACCCGATGATGAGGAACCCCCACCCATGACCGACGACGCCCGGCTCAGGGCCACCGACCTCACCCTCGCCTACGACCGCCGGGTGGTCGCCGAGAACCTCGACGTGCGGATCGCCGACGGCTCCTTCACCGTCATCGTCGGCCCCAACGCCTGCGGCAAGTCGACCCTGCTGCGCGCCCTGGCCCGGGTGCTGAAGCCGCAGGCCGGCGTGGTGCACCTCGACGGCAACGCGATCGCCTCCTACCCGGCGAAGCACATCGCCAGGCAGCTCGGCATGCTCCCGCAGTCCCCGGTCGTGCCCGGCGGCATCGTCGTGGAGGAGCTGGTCGCCCGCGGACGGTTCGCGCACCAGCGGCTGATGCGCCAGTGGTCGCGGCAGGACGAGGAGGCGGTGGCCGAGGCGATGCGGATGACCGAGGTCGCCGACCTGGCCGACCGCTTCGTCGACGAGCTCTCCGGCGGCCAGCGCCAGCGGGTGTGGCTGGCCATGGCCCTGGCCCAGCAGACGCCCATCCTGCTGCTCGACGAGCCGACCACCTTCCTCGACCTGTCACACCAGTTCGAGGTCCTCGACCTCTGCGCCGAGCTGCACGAGCAGGGCCGCACCGTCATCGCGGTGCTGCACGACCTCAACCACGCCTGCCGGTACGCGACCGAGCTCATCGTCATGCGCGCCGGGAAGGTGGTCGCGCAGGGCGCACCCGCGGACGTCATGACGGCCGAGCTCGTCGAGGACGTGTTCGCCATGCCGTGCCGCGTGATCGCCGACCCCGAGACCGGAACCCCGATGGTCGTACCCGCCGCCCGTCACCGCCGCCGCGGCACCCCAGCCCCAGCCGCCGTCGCCTGAGCACCCTCCCCTACCGCTGCCCGTTCCTTACCGCGGCCCCTTCCCTACCGCGGCCCCTTCCTATCGCGGCCGATACGCCGCCCGGCTGGCCTCGATGTGTGGGATGTTCTCGATGGCCCAACCGGCGAGGGCCAGCGCGGGCGGGATCAGGCTCTTGCCGGTGGGCGTCAGCGCGTACTCGACGCGGGGCGGCACCTCCGCGTGGACGGTCCGGGCCACCAGGCCGTCGCGCTCGAGGTTGCGCAGGGTCAGCGTCAGCATCCGCTGCGAGATCCCCGGTAGCTGCCGCCGCAGGTCGGTGAAGCGCAGCGTCCCCTGATCGAGGGTCGTCACGATCAGCAGCGCCCACTTGTTGCAGATCCGGTCGAGGATCGCCCGGATCGTCCGGCCGCCGTCTCCCCGGATCAGGCAGGTGTGCTCGTACTGCGACATGACAACCCCCTGTGTCTCAGGCACACGCGTGTGCCTTTTGTAAGCCGTCCCGCGGTCGCGCATCATGTGGTCGCTCTTGTTTCTACGGCATCGAGGGAACCCCCATGGAGATCGCCTACTGGATCACCGCGGCGCTGCTGGCGGCGTTCTACCTGTACGCCGGCGGCATCAAGGTCGCGCAGAGCCGGGAGCGCCTGCGGCCCATGATGGGCTGGGTCGACAGCGTGCCCATGCCCCTGGTACGGACCATCGGAACGCTGGAGCTCCTCGGCGCGGCCGGCCTGATCCTGCCGCCGCTGACCGGGATCGCGCCCTGGCTCGCCGTCGCCGCCGCGATCGGTCTCGCGCTGATCCAGGTCGGCGGCATCGCGGTACACCTGTCCCGCGGCGAGGCCCGGCTGATCGGGCTCAACATCGTCCTGCTCGCGGCCGCCGGCGCCGCCGCCTGGCTCGGCCTCGGGCTACTCTGACCCGTGCGGATGGACCTGGTCGCCCTCATCGTCGACGAGTACGACCCCGCGATCGAGTTCTTCACCGAGGTGCTGCGCTTCGACCTGGTGGAGGACTCGCCGTCGCTGACCAATGACGGGCGGCCCAAGCGCTGGGTCGTGGTGCGCCCGCCCGGCGCGCAGACCGGGATCCTGCTGGCCCGCGCGGACGGCGACCGGCAACGCGCCGCCGTCGGCGACCAGGCGGCCGGCCGGGTCGGCTTCTTCCTCCACGTCGACGACTTCGACGCGGCGTACCGGCGGATGACCGCGGCCGGCGTCACGTTCCTTCGCGAGCCGCGCACCGAGCCTTACGGCCGGGTCGCGGTCTTCCTCGACATCGCCGGCAACCGCTGGGACCTGCTCGGCGACGGCTGACCTCGCCACCGGATATCTACATCGGACACCGAAAGGTAGGACATAAGAGAATGATGCAAATCGCACACTAAATCAATATCTATCAGTTTATAGGAGAAGGTGAGCGATATCCGTAATACTTGGCAACGGCTCTCTCGGAACCGGCCCCGGTCCCGATGAATGAGCAAGGGCCGAAGCCAACCATCAGGAGGAAAGACCGCATGAACCTGTCTCGTTCTCGCACCTCGATGATGCGTACCACGAGCGCCGTCGTAATGGCTGCGGCCGCCATGGTCGCAGTGCTGCCGGGCATCGCCAACGCCACCCCGGCCACCCCTGTCGTAGCCCACACCGCCGCCGCCGACGAGGCCGAGCGCAGCGTGTGGGTCACGCTCAAGAACAAGACCTCGTTGCAGCTCACCCTGGACGATGCCTCCGTCTCGGAGGGCGTCTGGATTCAATTCCCGCCGAACTCCGTCAAGAGGAAGAAGATCGCCAGGTTCGGCACGGAGTCGGACGAGGTCGGCGGCGGCACTTCGGCCAACGTCAGCTATGACACGGAATTCGGTTCGGTCGAGCTCTACTGGCGGAGCCCGGCGTTCGGCGACCCCAAGTTCTCCTGCGACACCCCTGACGGGATCGTCTGCGACTTCGACGAGGATCTCGATGAAAACGCCAGGGTGACTTTCGAGCTATACGAAGAGATTCGATAGACCACGCCGGCCTGACCGCCGGTCCAGCGTCCCGCCCCCGTCAAAGGGCGGGACGCTGACGCGCCTAGAGGAGCCGGCGGATCTCGCCGTAGGCCCGGTAGAAGCCGCCGCGGGACGCCGGACGGACGCCGGTCACCACGTAGCGGCTGCCGCGCTCGCGGATGCCCTTCGGGAACTGGACCTGCCAGTCCTGGTGGTAGCCGGAGGAGACCACCCGCACGCGCAGCCGGCCGTGGTCCTCGACGCACTCGACCAGCACGCCGTCCGCGACGTCGTGGACGATCTCGACCGTGCTGGACGGCGCCACCGCCGGCATGCGCGGGGGCGCCTTCACGTCGATCGCCTGCGGGACGGTGCCGCCCACCGCGGAGCGGATCGCGCTCTCGGTGGCGTCGATGCAGGCCAGCGAGCCGTCCGTGGTGACGATGTAGAGCCGCTCGTTGCGGTACTGCATCGAGTAGGCCGAGCCGCAGCCGGTGCCGAGCTTCCACAGCCGAGTGCCGTCGGCGTCGAAGCAGTAGATGGACGACGCGCTGTCGCCCGCGAAGACGTAGCGGCCGTTCTCCGCGGTGGCGCAGGAGTAGACCGGCGCGTCGCAGCGATAGGTCTGCCGGTGCGACCCGTCCTTGCCAAGCTCGACGATCTGCCGGGTCGCCGTGCCGGCGTAGAGCGTGTCCCGCTCCTGCCAGCCGAACAGGACCGAGCCGGTGCCGGTGTGCCACAGCTCGCGGCCGGTGCGCCAGTCGTAGCTCGTCACGCCGCGGGAGTGGCCGTGGTGCACGGCGTCGGCGTCACAGCGGACCATCCAGGCCGAGTTGCCACGCCCGGGCCGCTGCCACAGGAACTCGTCCTCGTGGTCGATCGCGGAGATCCCGCCGTCGGCGTCCGAGACGCCGAGGACGCCGTCGTGGATGTCGAGCCAGTAGATGTCGATCTCGGGCGCGATCCGGTATGCCATCCGCGGCACCTTGCCGGACAGGTCGTAGACGTTGCCGTCGTCGCAGCCGGCGTAGATCCAGCCGTCGTCGGCGACGATGCACTTGACGCCCTCGGGCAGCCTGAACTGCCGCACCACCTCGGCGTCGTGGCTGAGCGTGGTGATCAGGCCGCTCTCGTTGCCGACCATGCACACGTCGTCGTCGACGAAGACGCCGAACGCGGGGCTGCCCGAGGCGTAGCGCCACAGGACCGGTGCCCGGGTGGCCGTCGAGCGGGTGCTGACGATCTGCCGCCGGGAGACCGCACGCCTCGCCCGGCCGCCCGGCACGGCCGGCGCGTACCCCTTGCGGATCTTCTCGCCGATCTTCTTCGACGCCTCGGCCTTGGCCTTGTCGGCGCTGGTGAACGACGACTGTTTGACCTGGCCGCGCTCGCCGATCCGCCCGAAGCGGACGGTCAGCTCCGTACCGTCGACGGCAACCTCGTAGAACTTGTGCGCACTCCCGGCGTCCTCGGAGAGCTCGAGGTACGTCGTGTCGGCTGGCATCGGAGCCACCTTTCTCCCATGTTCTGCGGCGCGCCCCTCGGCACGTGACTGCGGGGACCGTAGCGGCCGGGTCCGACATTTTCCAGCACCGTCCACTGTCGACGCAGGTCAGCGCGTGGGTGTCCGCAGACGGTCCAGCAGGCCGGCGACCCTGGGGTCCGACAGGGCCGCCGGCTGGTGCACCGCGTGGTAGGTGACCGGCGGCAGGTCGGTGACCGGCAGCGCGACCAGCCCGGGCGGCGCCGGCACGCAGCCGTTGACGACCGCGACGCCGACGCCGAGGGCGACGAAGTGCGTGATCAGCGGCCACCCCTCGGCCTCGACGGCGACCGTCCAGTCCACCCCGGCGGCGCCGAGGGCCCGCTCCAGCAGCGTCCGGTGCGGTCGCGGCCGGGGCGGCAGGACCAGGCTCGCGCCGGCCAGGTCGCGCAGCGCCACCGACCGGCGCCGGGCCAGCCGGTGGCCGTCCGGCACGAGGAGCGTCTGCGGGAACGACGCCAGCTCGACGGCGCTCAGGTCCTCGGGCGGCGCGGCGAGCACCCCGACACCGAGATGCGCCTGTCCGGTACGGACGCTCGCGAGCATCTGCCGGTGGTCGCAGTTGATCAGGCGGAGCCGGGTGGGCCCCTCGGCGAGCACCGCCCGGATCGCATCGCCGAGCAGGTAGAGATAGGCGCCCTGGCCCGCGGCGAGCACCACCGGCCGGCTGGGCGCGAGCCCGGCGAACTCGGCCAGGAAGTGCGCGAGCCGCTCGTCGTGCGCGCGGGCGAACCGGGCGACCGCCGCGCCGTCCGCGGTGAGCACCAGCCGTCGGCCGCTGCGGTGATAGAGCGGCCGGCCGAGGGCCTGCGCCAGCTTGCGGATCTTCACATGCAGGGCGGGCTGGGAGATGTGCAGCTCCGCGGCGGCGTGCGTGAAGTTCAGGTGCTCGGCGAAGACGGCGAACGACGCCAGCGCGTCGGCGGACACCGCGCGCTCATTCATAGCCTGAGACTATAGCCGGGCTGACATCGATAGTTCTGCTGTAGCTCCGCAGTCACCAGACTGATCGACATGTTCACACAGGACGTACGGCTCGGAGTCGACATCGGCCGGGTCATCATCGGCGGGGGCGTCGTGCCCGGCGGCAGCGATACGCAGTTCTTCGGCGGCGACACCGCCCGGATGCTGGCGACGCCGGCCGTGCCCGGCGCGTTCGACGCGCTGTCGCGGCTCGTGCCGCGCTTCGAGCGGGTGTGGCTGGTCTCCAAGTGCGGCGAGCGGGTGCAGCGCCGCTCCCGGCAGTGGCTCGACCACCACGACTTCTGGGCCCGTACCGGCATCGCCCGCGACGACGTCCGGTTCTGCCGCGCGCGGCCCGACAAGGCCGTGCACTGCGCGGAGCTGGGGATCACCCACTTCGTCGACGACAAGCTGGACGTGCACCGGGCGCTGCGCGGCGTCGTCGCGCACCGGTACCTCTTCGGGCCGCAGCCCGCGCCGCCGCCCGGCTGGGTGCGGCACACCGAGACCTGGACGGCGGCGGAGGCCGCGATCGTGCACAGCCTCCGGACGGCGGTCAGGCCGGGCCACGCCCCAGGATCGCCTTGAGGCCGGCGGTGTACACCTCGGCCGGCACCGCCTCGGGGTCCAGCCACCGCTGCAGGCCGACGCCGATGTCGAGGGCGAGCAGCAGCGCGGCGAGCTGATCCGCCGGGATCGGGAGGTCGTCGGCGAGCTCGGCCGCCTCCCTCGCGTTCGCGTCCCGCACGCTCTGCAGCCACCGGGTCAGCGGCTCCCGTGCGGACTCGTCACGCATGCCGTACAGCCAGAGCTCGACGAACGCCATCGCGAAGCGCCGGATCTCGGGACGGTCGACGGCGGACTCGTAGCTGTCGCCGAGGCGGCCGGCCCAGGCCGCCAGCGACGGGCTCGGCGGATCAGGCTCGTCGGCGCCGAGCTTACGTTCCAGGATCGCCGCGATGAGGTCCGCCTTGCCGGCGAAGTTCGCGTAGACCGCGCCCTTGGTCAGGCCCGCGGCCGCGGCGATCCCGTCCAGCGACGTCTGGTGGATCCCCCGGTCGCCGAAGAGGGTCTCCGCGGCGTCCAGCAGGCGCGTGCGGGTGACCGCCTGCTGCTGCGCCCGGGTGAGTCGCTCCGTCATGGCGCCGAATCTACCCGGTTGACATTCGATCCGGTATCCAGATACTCAGTGGTATCCAAATACCGATCGGTATGTGAGGCGACCATGCTGCGCATCGACAACCTGACCAAGGTCTATCGCCGTGGCGTCCGGGCCAACGACGGCATCACCCTCGACGCGGCCGCCGGGGAGGTGATCGGCCTGCTCGGCCACAACGGCGCCGGCAAGAGCACCCTGCTCGGGCAG
This sequence comes from Actinoplanes sp. NPDC049668, assembly GCF_044465445.1. NCBI lineage: Bacteria > Bacillati > Actinomycetota > Actinomycetes > Micromonosporales > Micromonosporaceae > Actinoplanes > Actinoplanes sp. NPDC049668. Next base: position 838,969 of record NZ_JBITLR010000004.1, on the reverse strand, counting down.
ATCGTCGGCCTGGTACGGCCGACCGCCGGCCGGATCACCCTGCTCGGCCGCGACCCGGTCGCGGAGCCCGCCTGGGCGCGCTCGGTCTGCTCGTTCCAGCCGCAGGCGCAGGCGCCGCTCACCGGCGTCACCACCCGGCAGGCGATCGAGATCGCCGGCCGGATCCGCGGCGGCGGCCGCCTGGCGGTCCGCCGGCGCACGGCCGAGCTGCTGGCCGCGCTGGACATCGAGGAGTGGGCCGACCGGCCCGGCGAGCGGCTGTCCGGCGGCGTGCGCCGCCTCACCGCGTTCTGCATGGCGATCGTCGAGCCCGGCGGCCTGGTCATGCTCGACGAGCCGACCAACGACGTCGACCCGGTGCGCCGGCGGCTGCTCTGGGAGCAGGTGCGCGCGCTGGCCGCCGACGGCCGCGCGGTCGTCCTGGTCACCCACAACATCGCCGAGGCCGAGCGCGCCATCGACCGCGTCGTGGTCCTTGGCCACGGCCGGGTCACCGCCGCCGGCACGCCGGCGACGCTGGCCGCCGGCCACGAGATGAGCCTCGAGCTGACCCTGCCCGCCGATCCCCCGCTGCCGGCCTGGGCGCTACGCGCCGACCGCGAGGGCGACCGCCTCATCGTCGGCGTCGCCGGACCGGACGCGCACCTCGCGGTCGCCTGGGCGCGTTCGCTCACCGCCCGCTACTCCCTCAACCCCGTCAGCCTCGAGGACGTCTACCTCGCCCTCGCCGACAACCCGGAGGTCGACCGCGATGCGACACTGGTTCCGTAGTTATCTGCTGTTGCTGCGCTGGTCGGCGATCCGGCTGCGCTTCCTGCTGCCGCTGGTCCTGGTCATCCAGATCTTCCTGTCCGTCGGGATCGTCATCGGCTTCGCGTTCCTGCTGCCCCAGGTCGACCCGGCCACCGCCCGCTACCTGTCCACCGGTGCGCCGACCCTGGGCCTCATCACGATCGGCATGGTCATGGCGCCGCAGCTCGTCGCGACCGCGAAGACCGAGGGGACCTTCGCCTACAACCAGACCCTTCCGGTGCCGCGCACCGCGGTACTCGGCGCGGACGTCACCGTCTGGCTGGTCGTCGGCGCGCCGGGGCTGATCCTGGGACTGCTGGTCGCGGCCCTGCGCTTCGACTTCACCCTGGACCCGAGCTGGGTGGCCGGTCCGGCCATGCTGCTGGTCGCGCTGACCGCGACCACCATCGGCTTCGCGATCGCGTACGCCACCACGCCGGCCGTGACCAACCTGGTCACCCAATTGATCGTCTTCATCGCGCTGATGTTCTCGCCGATCAACTTCCCGCCCGACCGGCTACCCGGGTGGCTGCAGGCGATACACCAGGTCCTGCCGTTCCAGTACATGGCCGAGGCGGTCCGGGACACCCTCACCCCACCGCCGGACGGCATCGCGACGCGCCCTTTCCTGGTACTGGCGGCGTGGTGCGCGGCCTGCCTGACCGTCACGCTGCGCGTGATGACCCGCCGCGACTGAACCCGCCGCGCGGGTCACGCGGCGGGCAGGTCGGCGCGGCGGGCGCGCCACTGGCTGGGGCTGTCGCCGAAGTGGTTGCGGAACCAGCGGGAGAAGGCGCTGGGCGCGGCGAAGCCCAGCAGGTCGGAAATCTCGGTCAGCCGGTAGCGCTCGTGGGACAGGTACCGCTCGGCCAGGCCGGCCCGGACCACGTCGACGATCGAGGTGAAGGTCTCCCCCTCGGCGGCGAGGTGCCGGTGCAGGGTCCGCCGGTCCATGCCGACGGTGCGGGCGACCTGGTCGACGGCGCAGCGGCCGGTCGGCAGCAGCATCTCCACGAGGTCGCGGACCCGGTCCGAGGTGGTGCGGCCGCGGGGTGCGGCCAGCGACGTGAGCATCTCGTCGAGGCGGCGCCCGGGGCCGGTGTCGGCGAGCATGTTCGGCGCGTCGAGGTCCTTGGCGTACAGGACCAGGCCGGTGAAGTCGTGGCCGAAGTGCACGCGGCCGCCGAACAGCGCGGTGTGCGTCTCGACGTCCGCCGGGGCGGCGTGCGAGAAGCAGGCCGACAGGGGCTGCCAGCGCGCGCCGAGGACCTCGCGGACGATGCCGTGCAGCGCGCCGACCGCGAGCTCCTCGGCCTGGGTCGAGGGGGCCGGCTCGCCCAGCTCGAACCAGAGCCGGATGGAGGCGAGGCCCTCGGTCTCCACGAGCCGGATCCGGATCGCCTCGTTGTAGGTGTGCTCGTAGCGCATCAGCAGGCCCAGCGCGTCGCGCAGGGTGTTCTCGCCGCGCAGGGCGAGGCTCAGCGGGCCCAGCGTCGACAGCCGGCGGAACTCGGCGAGCTTGAGCCCGAAGTCGGCGTGGCCGGACGCGCGGGCGGACAGCTCCAGCAGCCGCACGGCGCGGACCGCCGGCACCCACTTGTCCGGCGTGGCCAGGTCGGCCGGGTCGAGGTCGACGGCGCGCATGAGGGTGGCCGGGTCGAGGTCGAACGACTGGGCGAGCTGGAGGTAGCCGCTGAGGGTCGCGTACCGGATAGAAGGCTTCGAATCGCCCACCCAATGTCCCCTAGAGATAAGGAATATGTCCCAACGAGTAAAGCATGTGGCAGGCATCACGCCTACTGTTGCCTTCATCACGGCACCGGACCCCTGGAGGTAACACGTGGCGATGGCCATCCGCTTCGAGCGGCCCGGCGGGCCGGAGGTCATGCGGTGGGAGCCGGTCGAGGTGGGCGAACCCGGCGCCGGCGAGGTGCGGGTACGGCACCACGCCGTCGGGCTGAACTTCGCCGACACGTACTTCCGCAGCGGCCTCTACCCCGCCGCGCTGCCCGCCGGGATGGGCGTCGAGGCGGCCGGTGTCATCGAGGCGGTCGGCACCGGGGTCACCGGCTTCCGGGAGGGCGACCGGGTCACCTACACCGGCAGTCGGCTCGGCGCCTACAGCACGGAGCGGGTGATGTCCGCGGCGCCGCTGATCAAGCTGCCGGACGAGATCTCGTTCGAGACCGCCGCGGCCATGACCATGCGCGGTCTCACCTGCGCGTACCTGCTGCGGCGGATCGCGCCGCTCGCGCCGGGCGACACCGTGCTGCTGCACGCCGCGGCCGGCGGCGTCGGCCTGATCTTCACGCAGTGGGCGCGGCTGCTGGGCGTCGACGTGATCGGCACCGTCTCCACCGACGAGAAGGCGGCGGTGGCCCGCGCGCACGGCTGCGCGCACACGGTCGTCTACACCCGCGAGGACGTCGCCACCCGGGTGCGCGAGCTGACCGGCGGCCAGGGGGTGCCGGTGGTCTACGACAGCATCGGCGCGACGACGTTCCAGCAGTCGCTGAACTCGCTGCGCCGCCGCGGCCTGCTGGTCTGCTTCGGCACCGCGTCCGGCGCCGTCCCGCCGATCGACGCGATGCAGCTCGCGATCAAGGGCTCGCTGTTCGTCACCCGGCCGGCGCTGGCCGACTACATCGCCGACGACTCCGAGCGCGCCGCCCTGGCGGGCGAGCTCTTCGACCACGTCTCGACCGGCCGAATCAAGATCCAGATCAATCAACGGTACGCGCTGGACGACGCCGTCCAGGCGCACCGGGACCTCGAGGCCGGCCGCAGCATCGGCTCCTCCGTCTTCAGCCTCTGACACCACGTTGGGAGACCACCCATGACCGACGCCATCGAAGCGCGCCCGCTCACGGTGCACATCGGCGCCGAACTGCACGATGTGAAGCTGGCCGAGGTCGCCCGCGACGACGACCTGTTCGCCGAGCTCAAAACCCTGCTGCTGCGCCACAAGGTGCTGTTCGTCCGGGATCAGGACATCACCCGGGCCGAACACGTGGCGCTGGCCGAACGGTTCGGCCGGCTGGAGGACCACCCGGTGGCGGGCAGCGACCCCGAGCACCCCGGCCTGGTCCGCATCTACAAGGACCTGGACAGCCCGGCGGAGCACTACGAGAACGCCTACCACTGCGACGCGACCTGGCGCGAGGCGCCGCCGATGGGCTGCGTGCTGCGGATGGTCGAGGGACCCGCGGTCGGCGGCGACACCATCTGGGTCGACATGGCCGAGGCCTACCGGCGGCTCCCGGAGGACGTCAAGGCCCGCATCGAGGGCCTGCGGGCCCGGCACAGCATCGAGGCGAGCTTCGGCGCGAACATGCCCATCGAGCAGCGCCTGGCCCTGCACGAACGCTTCCCCGACGCCGAGCACCCGGTGGTGCGCACCCACCCGGAGACCGGGGAGAAGGTGCTGTTCGTCAACGCCTTCACCACCCACTTCACCAACTACCACACCCCGGAACGGATCCGGTTCGGGTTCGACTACGCCCCCGGCGGCAGCGAGCTCCTCAACTACCTCATCCGCCAGGCCGCCGTCCCCGAGTACCAGGTCCGCTGGCGCTGGACCCCGAACAGCTTCGCCATCTGGGACAACCGCAACACCCAGCACTACGCCGTGCAGGACTACTGGCCCGCCGTCCGCAAGATGGAGCGCGCCGGGGTCATCGGCGACAAGACCTTCTGAACCCCCTGCCCCCGGTTAGGAGACCCCCATGCACTTCCTCGACGACTCGCTGTGGCCCGAGACCCAGGAGAAGCTGGTCATCACCGCCGCGCCGTACGGGCCGGAGTGGGAACCCGGCGACTTCCCCGAGGACATCCCGGTCACCATGGACCAGCAGGTCCAGGCCGCGGTCGACTGCTACAACGCCGGCGCCACCGTGCTGCACATCCACGTCCGCGAGCTGAACGGCAAGGGCTCCAAGCGGATGTCGATGTTCAACGAACTCCTCGGCCGGGTCCGCGAGGCCGTCCCCGACATGATCCTGCAGATCGGCGGCTCCATCTCCTTCACGCCCGAGAACGAGGGCGAGGAGGCCAAGTGGCTCGAGGACGAGGCCCGCCACCTGCTCACCACCCTGGACCCGGCGCCCGACCAGGTCACCATCGCCATCAACACCAACCAGATGAACATCGTCGAGCTGATGACCGCCGACGACATCGCCGGCACCTCCTTCGAACGGCCCGCCCTCTGGGAGGCGTTCCGGAACATGGTGGTGCCCGCCGAGCCCGCCTGGGTCGAGGAGCACCTGCGCCGGCTGCGGGCCGCGGGGATCCAGCCGCACTTCCAGCTCGCCAACGTCGCCCAGCTGGAGACCGTGGAACGACTGGTCCGGCGCGGCTTCTACACCGGGCCGCTCAACATCAGCTGGGTCGCCATCGGCGGCGGGTTCGACGGGCCCAACCCGTACAACATGATGGAGTTCATCCGCCGGGTGCCGGACGGCGCGTCGCTGACCCTGGAATCGATCATGCGGGCGGTCCTGCCGATCAACACCATGGGCATCGCCATGGGCCTGCACACCCGCTGCGGCAACGAGGACACCCTCTGGGGCCTGCTGGGCGAGAAGATGACCACCGTCCAGCAGGTGGAGAAGCTCGTCCGCATCGCCGGCGAGCTCGGCCGCAAGGTCGCGGACGGCAAGGAAGCCCGCGACATCTACAAGATCGGCGAGTACTGGGACAGCGCCGACGAGGCCCTCGCCCGGCTCGGCTTCGCGCCGAACCGCAAGCCCGGCCAGCTGGGCTTCACCTTCCACTCCTGAGCACGAACCGAGCACGAGTCCCCCGACCGCCCGCGTGGGGTGCGGCACGCCGCGCCCCACGCTCACACCCGATCTGGTCTCACCTATTACCTAACCCCCGGCTCATTCTTGGAGCGATCATGGCCATGCAGGTCAGACCGGCAGTCGCGGCACCCGCCGCACCCCTCGCCCGGGTCTCCCGGGCCTTTCCGTGGGTCGTATTCACGCTCACCTTCGGTTTGCTGCTGTCGGACTACATGTCCCGGCAGGTCCTGTCGGCGGTCTTCCCGTTCCTGAAGGACGAGTGGGGTCTCACCGACACCCAGCTGGGCAGCCTCACCAGCATCGTCGCCCTGACCGTCGGCATCCTGGCGGTGCCGCTGTCGCTGGTCGGCGACCGCTGGGGGCGGGTACGCGCGATCGTCGTCATGGCGGTCGTGTGGAGCCTCGCCACGGTGGGCTGCGCGCTCGCCGCCGGCTACGGGCACCTGCTCGCGGCCCGCCTCATGATCGGCGTCGGCGAGGCCGCGTACGGCAGCGTCGGCCTCGCGGTCGTGCTCGCGGTCTTCTCCGCGCGCCGGCGTGCCTCGCTCACCGGCGCGTTCATGGCGGCCGGCTCGTTCGGCTCGGTGCTGGGCGTCGCGCTCGGCGGCGTGCTCGCCGTCCAGTTCGGCTGGCGCTGGGCGTTCGCGGTGATGGGCATCTTCGGCCTGGTGCTCGCCAGCCTCTACTGGGTACTGATCAACGAGCGCAGGCTGGCCGCGCACCGGGTCGACGACGCCCCCGGCACCGGGCCGGCGCTGGCCGCCGGTCGCGAGCGCGCCAAGCTGTCCACGCTCTTCTCCACCCCCGCGGTGATCTTCGCGTACGCCGGCGGCGGCCTGCAGCTGTTCATCGCCGGCTCGCTCTTCGCCTGGCTGCCCAGCTACTTCAACCGGGCGCACGACATGGCGCCGGACAAGGCCGCCAAGGTCGCCGCGCTGTTCATTCTGATCATGGGCGCCGGCATGATCGTCTGCGGCATGATCACGGACCGGGTCGGGCGGACCCGGCCGATCAGCAAGTGGACCACCGCCATCGTCTTCGCCGCCGTGACGCTGGTCTTCCTCGGCGCCGCCTTCGCGGTCGAGCCGGGCGGCGCGCAGATGCTGCTGCTCGCGGTCGGCTGCTTCTTCGCCGCCGGCACGACCGGACCCACCGGCGCCATGGTGGCCCGGCTGACGCACGAGTCCATCCGGGCCACCGCGTTCGGCACGCTCACCCTCTTCAACAACGTGCTCGGCCTGGCCGCCGGCCCGATCATCACGGGCGTGCTCGCCGACCGGCTCGGCCTCGAAACCGCCATGAGGTACGTCCCGCTGGCCGCCGTGGCCGCCGTCGTCCTGCTGTTCCTGGGGCGGCGCGCCTACCCCGCCAGCATCCGGCGGCTCGAGCCCGCCGAGACGACCGGCGCCGCGGACGGGGGCACAGCGTGACCCCAGGCCCGGGCACAGTGATCGTCACTGTGCCCGGGCTGCGGGGGCAGGTGCCGGATCACTGGCAGACCCGGCTCGCCGCCGCGCTGGCGAACGTGCGGGCCGTCCCGCCGCTCGGCCGGGAGAACCCGAGCCTGGACGAGCGGGTAGCGGCGCTGCAGCAGACGATCGAGGCGACCGCCGGGCCCGTGGTGCTCGTCGCGCACAGCGCCGGCGTGATCACGACCGTCCACTGGGCCGCCCGGCACGCCGGCGCGGCCGGGCGGGTGCGGGGCGCCCTGCTCGCCACCCCGCCGGACCTGGCGGCGCCGCTGCCCGCGGAGTATCCGTCCCTGTCCGACCTGGCCGCCCTCGGCTGGCTGCCGATACCGCGCCGGCCGCTGCCGTTCCGCAGCATCGTCGCCGCCAGCGCCGACGATCCGCTCGGCGACCCGGCGCTGGTCCGGTCCCTCGCCGACGCCTGGGGCGGCGAGTACCGCGAGCTCGGCGCCGTCGGCCACCTCAACCCCGCGTCCGGCTACGGCGACTGGCCCGGCGCCGAACCGCTCATCAAGGAACTCGATCTCCCGGAGGCACCCCGATGACCCTGAACCTGGCCACCCTGCTGGAGGACAGCGCCCGCCGGCACCCGGACCGCGACGCGGTCGTGCTCGGCGACACCCGGCTCTCGTACGCCGCGCTCGACGCGGCCGCCGGCCGGGTCGCCGGGCTGCTGGCGGCGCGCGGCATCCGGCCGGGCGACCGGGTCGCGCTGTCCTGCCCGAACCTGCCGTACTTCCCGATCGCCTACTACGGCATCCTCAAGGCCGGCGCGGTCGTCGTGCCGCTCAACGTGCTGCTCAAGGGCCGCGAGATCGCCTACCACCTGGCCGACTCCGCGGCCCGGGCGTACCTCTGCTTCGAGGGGACCGCCGAGCTGCCGATGGGCGCCGAGGGCTTCGCCGGCTTCGAGCAGACCGACGGGTGCGAGGAGTTCTTCCTCATCACGGCCGACCCGGCCGCCGCCTCGCCGATCGAGGGCGCGCAGACGCTCGGCCAGGCGCTCGCCGGCGGCGACGGCGCCATCGAGACGGTGGACACCGGCGAGACCGACACCGCGGTGATCCTCTACACCAGCGGCACGACCGGGCAGCCCAAGGGCGCCGAGCTGTCGCACGCCAATCTGGTGTTCAACGCGCTCACCTGCAACCGGCTGTTCGGCGGCCTCGCCACCGAACACGAGCGGCACCTGATCACGCTGCCGCTGTTCCACTCGTTCGGCTCGACGGTGCAGATGAACGCCGGCTTCGCGGTCGGCTCGACGCTGGTGCTGCTGCCGCGGTTCCAGGCGGACGAGGCGGTCCGGCTGCTGCAGCGGGAGAAGATCACCTTCTTCGCCGGCGTGCCGACGATGTACTGGGGACTGCTCGGCGCCCTGGACGAGAGCGTCGACGTCGAGGAGATCGCCCGCAACCTGCGGGTGGCGGTCTCCGGCGGCGCCTCCCTCCCGGTGGAGATCATCAAGCAGGTCAAGGACCGGTTCGGCGTACAGATCCTCGAGGGGTACGGCCTGTCGGAGACCTCGCCGGTCGCCACCTTCAGCGACCCGGAGCGGGACCCGCGGCCCGGCTCGATCGGCGTGCCGATCTGGGGCGTACGGGTGAAGCTGATCGACCCCGAGTGGAAGACGATCGATGGCGCCGACGAGGTCGGCGAGATCGCCATCCACGGGCACAACATCATGAAGGGCTACTACAACCGCCCGGAGGCGACCGCCGAGGTGATGCGCGACGGCTGGTTCCGCACCGGCGACCTCGCGCGCCGCGACGCCGACGGCTTCTACTACATCGTCGACCGGGCCAAGGACATGGTCATCCGGGGCGGCTTCAACGTGTACCCCCGCGAGATCGAGGAGGTGCTGCTGACCCACCCGGCCGTGTCCCTGGCGGCGGTCGTCGGCGTGCCGCACGACAGCCTCGGCGAGGAGGTCAAGGCGTTCGTCATCCGCGGCGGGGAGGTCACCGAGGAGGAGCTGGTCGCGTGGTGCCGGGAGAACATGGCCGCCTACAAGTACCCGCGCCTGGTCGAGTTCGTCGAGTCGCTACCGATGACCGCCACCGGCAAGATCCTCAAGCGGGAGCTGACCGGCCGGTGACCGGGGCGGGACCGGCTCACCCCTCGGCGAGCACGACGATCCCGTCGTCGTCGCTGAAGACCTGCGCGCCGGGGGTGAAGCGGCAGCCGCCGAACTCGATCACGACGTCCCGCTCGCCGGCGCCGGTCTTGGTGCTCTTGCGCGGGTTGGAGCCGAGCGCCTTGATCCCGATCGGCAGCGCACGCAGCGCGGCGACGTCGCGGACCGCGCCGTGGATGATCACGCCGGCCCAGCCGTTCGTCACGGCCAGGCCGGCGATGACGTCGCCCATCAGGGCGGTGTGCAGGGAGCCGGCGCCGTCGACCACCAGGACCCGGCCCGCACCGGGCTCGGTCAGCACCGACTTGAGCAGCGCGTTGTCCTGGAAGCAGGAGACCGTCACGGCCGGGCCGTGGAACGCGGCCTCGCCGCCGAACTGGCGCAGCTGGGTGTCGCAGGACTCGAGCTGCTCGCCGTACTTGTCGAAGAGGTCCGCGGTGCCGTCCAAGTGAACTTCCTTTCGGGTAGACCCAGCGCGAGCATAGTCAGGCCCCGGCGAGGAACGGGCGGGCCAGCAGGCCGCCCGCGCCCCGAGGGTGCACCGCGGCCGCCACCAGCGCCGCCACCGCGACGGCCCCGGCGGCCGGGCCCAGCAGCGTGAGCAGCGCCGCGGCGCCGACCGCCGTGCCCAGCCCGAGGCCGAAGATCGCGAGGAGCACCAGCCCGGCGAGCCGGGCCGGCCCCGGCGCGTCCGGGTGCCGCAGGCCCCGCGACCACCAGCTCGCCGTCATCCACAGCAGCAGGGGCACCAGGACGGCGCCCATGGCGTACAGGGTGAGCGCTACGTCGCTGGCGAGGAAGGCGGCCGGGTCGAATCCGCCGGAGCGCCAGTCGGCGGTGGTCGGCGCGAAGAACCTGCGGTACCCGGTGCCGTCCCAGCCGTACGCGAGGACGAAGAACATCGCGAGGTAGCCGAGCGGCATCTGCAGCCAGGACAGGTAGTGGTGGCCGCGCCGCCACAGCGCCCGCGCGACGAGATAGCCGATCACGCCCTGGCTGATGTTGGTGACCGCGAACGCGGCGACCAGCCAGCCGGGCAGGTCCGCGTGCGCGCCCGCCGCGTGCATCGTCTCCCAGCCGGGGAACCGCCAGAGCAGCCAGATCCCGCTCGGCGCGAACACGCAGGCGAGGAAGAGCACGGTCGTGGTGAGCCGCCGGTCCTCCAGCGCCTCGCGGGCGGGCTCGCGCAGGCCGGCGGCCGCGGCGGCGGCGCCGCAGCCCGCGCCGATGGCGTACGACCAGAAGACGTCGACCTGGACCATGACCGGTTCCTCTCAGGACGGCGGGCCGGGCCGGGCGAGCCCGTCGAACATCAGCGTCACGACGGCCCGGATCCAGGCGTCGCGCAGCGCCACCGCGGCGGGGTCCCGGGCCACCTGTGCGGCGCCCTCGAAGACCATGCCGTTGAGCACCCGGGCGGTGACGTCGGTGTCGAGATCGGCGCGGAGGAAGCCGCGCTCCTGCCCGTTGCGCAGGTAGGCGGCGGTGTAGTCGGCGAAGCGGTCGAGCGCCTCCCGGTGTTGCTCGCGCAGCCGTTCGTCGACGGTCGCCAGGTCGAAGAAGACCAGCCGGCCCAGGGCCGGGTCGGCGGCGAACAGCGCGTAGAGCCGGCGCCCGATGCGCCAGACCTGTGCCCGGTACTCCTCCAGGCCGGCGGTGGCGTCCGGCGGGTCCGCGGCGACCACCTCGGCGATGCGGCCCAGCGCCCGGTCGAGGACGGCCGAGGCGACGTCGCGCTTGTTCTCGAAGTAGCGGTAGACCGTGCCGTGCCCGATGCCCAGCTCGCCGGCGAGGTCGGCGATGCCCGCGGCGGCGTAGCCCTTGCGGGCGAAGACGGCGTGCGCGGCGTCCAGGATGGCGTCCCGGCGCCCGGGTTCCGCGGTTCGAGCCATTGATGAATGACACATCATTCCGGAATCGATGTCAATGACCGTCGATGCGTACCCGCTCGGCGTAGGGTTCCTACCATGATCACGGGAAAGGGCGAAGAATCCGCCGCCATCGACCGGCTGGACCGCCAGATCCTCCACAGCCTGCGGATCGCTCCCCGGGTTCCGTTCGCGCGGCTGGCAGCCGCACTGGGCGTCTCCGAGCAGACCGCCGCCCGCCGCTACCAGCGCATGCGCACCCGGGGCCTGGTCCGGGTCTTCGGCCAGGCCGACCCGGCCCGGATGCCGGGCACGACGTCCTGGGCGCTGCGGATCTCCTGCCGCCCCGGCGCCGCGACGGCCATCGCCGAGGCCCTCGCCCGGCGCACGGACACCGCCTGGGTCACGATCGACGCCGGCGGCGCCGAGCTCACCTGCGCCGCGTGGATCACCGAGGACCGCCGCGGCCTACGGGACGGCCTGCTGCACCAGCTCCCCCGGGCCGCGAATGTGCTGTCCCTGAGCGCACACCAGGTGCTGCACCAGTTCGCCGGGCGCGGCGAGGCGAACTGGATCGCCGCCGACGACCAGCTCGACGCCGCGCAGCGGGAACGGCTGCTGGACGGCGCCGAGCAGGGCGACCCGGACTCCGGCGCGTGCGTGGAGCCCGGCGACGGCGCGCTGCTGACCGCGATCGCGCACGACGGCCGGGCCGGCTACGCGCAGCTCGCCGCCGCGACCGGCTGGACCCAGCGCAGGGTCGCCCTGCGGTTGGCGGCGCTGACCGGCAGCCGCGCGGTCCGCTTCGACATCGACGCGGCGGTGTCGCTGATCGGGTTCCGGGCGGTGGCCAACCTGTGGTTCACCGTCGCCCCCGCCGACCTGGCCGCGGTCGGTGCCCGGCTCGCCGACCACCGGCAGCTGGCGTGGGCGGCGGCGATCACCGGCGCCACGAACATCACGGCGACGGCGTTGTGCCGCGACGCCGGGGAGCTCTACCGCTACCTGACCACCGACGTCGCCGCGATCCCCGAGGTGCGCACCTGCGAGACGGTGCCCATCTTCACCCGGGTCAAGCACGCGATGTCACTGGTGGACGGCGGCGTGCTCCGCGGGCCGGTCGTCTGACGCGGCCGGCGCGCCTGGTCGCACCAGCACCAGCACGGCGATCCCGCCGAGCAGCGCGACCCCGGCGGCGACCAGGAAGCTCGCGTCCAGCCCTGCCGCCGCCGCGCCGTGCAGCGCGCGGTCGACCGTCTCGCGCAGCCCCTCCGGCAGCGCCGCCAGGATCCGGCCCGCCTGACCCGCCGCGAGCCCGTGCGCCGACCGTTCCGGATCCGGCGCACCCGCTTCGCCGAGGTAGCCCTCGGCCCGGGAGGCGAAGACCGTGCCCAGCACCGCGATGCCGATCGCGAAGCCGAGCTGCCGGGCCGTGTTGACCACGCCCGCCGCCATCCCGCCGCGCCGGGCCGGGACCGCGGCCATCGCCGACTCGGCCAACGTCGGCATGACCAGGCCGACACCGACACCGATGACCGCGTACCCGGGCAGCAGCGCCGGCCAGCTCGACCCGGCGCCCAGCAGCAGCGCGCAGAGCGCACCGCCGGCGCCGATCAGCAGCATGCCGCCGCCGATGAGCAGGCGCGGCGACCGGCCGTGCAGCCGGGCCCCGACGACGCCGGAGACCAGCACCGCGGCGATCGACATCGGCAGGCCGGTCAGGCCCGCCTGCAACGGGGAGAGCCCGATGATCGACTGCAGCCAGATCGAGGTGTAGGTGAACGCCGCGAACGCGCCGAAGTTGACCAGCAGCGCGGCGAGCAGGTAGCCGACGAACGAGCGGTTGCGCAGCAGCGCCAGGTCCAGCATGGCGTGCGGGCTGCGCCGCTCGATCGCGACGAAGACCGCCGCGGCGAGGGCGCTGGTGATCAGCAGGCCCCAGGTCTGCGCCGCGGCCCAGCCGGCGGTGTTCGCCCGGATGACCGCCAGGGTCAGCGCCCCGGCGGCGACGGTGAAGGCGAGCGTCCCGGCGAGATCGAAGCGGCCGCGGCGGGACGCCCCGTCGGCGGCGAGCACCAGGCAGGTCAGCGCGACCGTGGCGAGGCAGACGGGCAGGTTGACCAGGAAGATCCAGCGCCAGCTCAGCGACTGCGTGAGCAGCCCGCCGAGGATCGGCCCGATCGCCGCGGCGGCGCCGGAGATGCCGCCCCAGACGCCGTAGGCCACGCCCCGGTCGCGGCCCTGGTATGCGCTGTTGAGCAGGGCGAACGTGGTGGTGAACATGGCCGCCGCGCCGACGCCCTGCAGCACCCGGGCCCCGATCAGCGCGAGGTCGTCGGTCGCCAGCCCGCAGGCGAGCGAGGCGAGCGCGAAGACGCCGAGCCCGGCCAGGTAGAGCCGGCGGTGCCCGACGCGGTCGCCGAGCGCGCCGGCGCCCAGCAGCAGGACACCCAGCGACAGCGCGTACCCGTCGACGACCCACTGCAGCGAGTCGAACGACGTGTCGAGATCGATCGCCATCTGGGGTAGCGCGACGTTCACGATGGTGACGTCGATGAGCAGCATGAAGGTACCGAGACTGATCGCGATCAGCGGCCACCATTTACGCACAGCGTTCTCCTGAGATCGTGGGACCGCACGATCGTCCGCGCGCGGCCCTCATAAGTCCCAGCGGAAGCTCAGATCCCGTCGAAATCCGCCATGGAGTCCCGCAGATTCGCGATGAACCCTCAGCGCTCCAGGATCGCCACCACGCCCAGGCCGCCGGCGGCGCAGATGGAGATCAGGCCGCGGCCGGAGCCCTTCTCGGCGAGCAGCCCGGCCAGGTTCGCCACAATCCGGCCGCCGGTCGCGGCGAACGGGTGGCCGGCCGCCAGCGACGAGCCGTTGACGTTGAGCCGGTCCCGGTCGATCGGGCCGAGCGGGGCGTCCAGGCCGAGGCGCTCCTTGGCGAACTCCGGCGACTCCCAGGCGGCCAGGGTGGCGAGCACCTGCGAGGCGAACGCCTCGTGGATCTCGTAGAAGTCGAAGTCCTGCAGGGTGAGGCCGTTGCGGGCGAGCATCCGCGGCACCGCGTACGCGGGCGCCATGAGCAGCCCCTCGTCGCCGTGCACGAAGTCGACGGCCGCGGTCTCGCAGTCGGCGAGGTAGGCCAGCACCGGCAGGGAACGCTCCCGCGCCCACTCCTCCGACGACAGCAGCACCGTGGACGCGCCGTCGGTCAGCGGCGACGAGTTCCCCGCGGTCATGGTGGCCCGGCCGGCGTCCGGTCCGCGGGTGCCGAAGACCGGCTTGAGCCGCCCGAGCCGCTCCAGGCTGGTGTCGGCCCGCAGGTTCTGGTCGCGGGTCACCCCCAGGTAGGGCGTGACCAGGTCGTCGAAGAAACCTCTCTGGTACGCGGCCGCGAGGCGCAGATGCGACGCGAGCGCCAGCGCGTCCTGCGACTCGCGGTCGACGTTCCACCGCACGGCGGTGACGGCGGCGTGCTCACCCATCGACAGCCCCGTACGCGGCTCGGCGTTGCGCGGGATCTCCGGCCGGAACGCCTGCTGCGGACGCAGCCGGGCGGCGGCCCGGAGCCGGGCGCCGAGCGTGCGCGCCCGGTTGAGCTCGAGCAGCGCCCGCCGCATGTCCTCGTTGAGCTGCAGCGGCGCGTCGGAGGTGGTGTCGACCCCGCCGGCGATGCCCGCCTCGATCTGGCCCAGCGCGATCTTGTTGGCGACCAGGATGGCGGCCTCGAGCCCGGTGCCGCAGGCCTGCTGGATGTCGTACGCGGGGGTGCGCGGGTCCAGCCGCGAGCCGAGCACCACCTCGCGGGTGAGGTTGAAGTCGCGGGAGTGCTTGAGCACCGCGCCGGCGACCACCTCGCCGAGCCGCTGCCCGGCCAGCCCGAACCGGGCGACCAGCCCGTCCAGGGCGGCCGTGAGCATGTCCTGGTTGGAGGCCTGCGCGTACGGGCCGCCGGACCGGGCGAACGGGATGCGGTTTCCGCCCACGACGGCGACGCGGCGCACGGACTGCACGACTTCCTCCAGTTGCGTTGCGGATGACCTACCCACGGGTAGGCTACGCCCGTGCGCGACAGGTATGCGAGCTTCGCGAACTCTGATCTCGGCCGGACCGTGGTGCGGCGGCTCGGGCTGCCCGACCCGCCCCGCCTGCGGCGCCACGAACCCGGCGCACCGCTGACCCAGGGGCCGGTGCTGCTCGGCGCGGCGCCCGGCGGCCGGCTCGCCGACCCGGTGCGCAAGCTGCTCGACGTCACCGAGTCCGCCACCGAGGGCACCCGCTACGGCGCGCTGGTCTTCGACGCCACCGGCGTCACCGAGTCGGCCGGCCTGCGCGCCCTCTACGACTTCTTCCACCCGCGGGCCCGCTCGCTGCTCGCGTCCGGCCGGGTCGTGGTGCTGGGCACCCCGCCCGAGGACTGTGGATCGCCGCGGGAGGCGACCGCGCAGCGCGCCATTGAAGGGCTGGTCCGCAGCATCGGCAAGGAGTTCGGCCGCGGCATCACCGCGCAGCAGGTGCTGGTGGCGCCGGGCGGCGAGGCGGCGATCGAGTCCACTCTGCGCTTCCTGCTCAGCGGCCGCTCGGCGTACGTCTCGGGCCAGGTGATCCGGGTCGGAGCCGGCACCGTGACCGCGCCCGCCGACTGGGAGCGCCCGCTGGACGGCCGGACCGCGCTGGTCACCGGCGCGGCGCGGGGCATCGGGGCGGCCATCGCCCGGGTGCTCGCCCGCGACGGCGCCGACGTGATCGCCCTGGACGTCCCGGCCGCCGGCGACGCGCTGGCCGGCGTCGCCAACGACGTGCGCGGCCGGGCCCTGCAGCTCGACCTGACCGCCCCGGACGCCGCCGAGCGGCTGGCCGCCCATCTCGGCGGCGGCGTCGACGTGCTCGTGCACAACGCGGGCATCACCCGCGACCGGACCCTGGCCCGGATGGACGCCGAGCGGTGGGACTCGGTGCTCGACGTCAACCTGTCCAGCCAGGAGCGGATCAACGACGTGCTGCTGGAGCGCGAGCTGATCGGCGCGGGCGGCCGGATCGTCGGGGTGGCCTCGATCGCCGGCATCGCGGGCAACCGGGGGCAGACCAACTACGCCACCTCCAAGGCCGGCGTGATCGGCCTGGTCGAGTCGACCGCCCCCGTGCTGGCCGGCCGCGGCATCACCGTCAACGCGGTCGCGCCGGGGTTCATCGAGACCGCGATGACCGCCAAGGTCCCGGTCCTGCTGCGCGAGGCCGGCCGCCGGATGAACAGCATGGCGCAGGGCGGCCTGCCGGTCGACGTGGCGGAGACGATCGCCTGGTTCGCCTCCCCCGGCTCGGGCACGGTCACCGGCAACGTGGTCCGGGTCTGCGGCCAGAGCCTGCTGGGCGCGTGAGGTCGTGGCGGCCGTGACCACCGCCCGGGCCGCCCTCGGGCTGCTGCCGCGGCGCCGCCCCGCGACGCTGCCCGAGCGGGAGCCGGCCGCGCGGGCGGTGACGGTGGACCGCGAGCACCTCGCCCGGTACGACCGGGCGTGCGGCTTCCGGCTCACCGACACGTTGCCGGCCACCTACCCGCACGTGCTCGCCTTCCCGCTCGCGCTGCGCCTGATGTCGGCGCCGGACTTCCCGTTCCCGGTGGTCGGGCTGGTGCATGTCGGCAACCGCATCACCGTGCGCCGCCCGATCGACGCCGGCGCAACGCTCGAGCTCTCGGTGCGCGCGGCGGACCTGCGGCCGCACCATCGCGGACGGCAGTTCGACATCGTCGCCACCGCCGTCGTCGACGGCGACGAGGCCTGGCGCGGCGTGTCCACGTACCTGCGCCGGGAGGGCACGTCCGAGCGCCGCGAGCCCGGCGAGCGGCCGGCCGGGCCGGCGCCGTCCGCGCGCTGGACCGTCCCGGCGCGGGTGGGCGGCGACTACGCGGCCGCCTCCGGCGACCACAACCCGATACACACCTCGCGGCTGGGCGCGCGGCTGTTCGGCTTCCCGCGCCCGATCGCGCACGGCATGTGGAGCAAGGCGCGCTGCCTCGCGGCACTCGAGGGCCGGCTTCCGGCGGCGTACACCGTGGACGTCGCGTTCAAGGCCCCCATCCTGCTGCCGGCGACGGCGGCCTTCGCCGCGACGCCGGACGGCGAGGGCTGGCGGTTCGACCTGCGCTCGGCCGGCGCCGACCGGGTACACCTGACCGGCTCGACCGTCCCTCTTGCGGGGCAACCTGCGTGACCGTAGCGTTACCGGCGAGTAATAACTCTACGAATTGCCGGGAGGCGAGGTCCGCCATGGAGTTCTGGCTCGACCTGAACGAGGAGCAGCGCGACCTGCGCGAGTGGGTGCACGGCTTCGCCGAGGGAGTCGTCCGCCCGGCCGCCGCGGAGTGGGACGAACGCGAGGAGACGCCCTGGCCGGTGATCCAGGAGGCGGCGAAGATCGGGCTCTACGGGTTCGAGTTCCTGGCCAACACCTGGTCCGACCCGACCGGCCTCTCGCTGCCGCTGGCCAACGAGGAGCTGTTCTGGGGCGACGGCGGGATCGCCATGGCGATCTCCGGCACCGCGCTGGCGGTCGCCGCGATCTACGGCTCCGGCACGCCGGACCAGCTCGTCGAGTGGGTGCCGCAGTGCTTCGGCGACGCCGCCGATCCCAAGCTCGGCGCGTTCTGCAGCACCGAGCCGGAGGCCGGCTCCGACGTCGGCGCGATCCGCACCCGGGCCGTCTACGACGAGGCCAAGGACGAGTGGGTCCTGGACGGGCAGAAGGCGTTCGCCACCAACGGCGGCATCGCAAACGTCCACGTGGTCACCGCCTCGGTCGACCCGGAGCTCGGCTCGCGCGGGCAGGCCGCCTTCGTCGTCCCGCCCGGCACGACCGGCCTCGCCGCGACCCGCAAGCTCAAGAAGCTCGGCCTGCGGGCCTCGCACACCGCCGACGTCTTCCTCGACCGCGTACGGGTGCCCGGCAGCTGCCTGCTCGGCGGCAAGGAGGCGCTCGACGAGCGGCTGGCCCGGGCCCGGTCGGGGCAGCGGGCGAGCAAGCAGGCCGCCATGCGCACGTTCGAGCTGTCCCGCCCGGCGGTCGGCGCGCAGGCGATCGGCATCGCCCGGGCCGCCTACGAGTACGCCCTCGAGTACGCCAGGACCCGGGTGCAGTTCGGCCGGCCGATCATCGAGAACCAGGCGGTCGCGTTCGCCCTCGCCGACATGCGTACCGAGATCGACGCCGCCCGGCTGCTGGTCTGGCGGGCCGCCTGGATGGGCCGCAACGACCGGCCGTTCACCGCGGGCGAAGGCTCGATGTCGAAGCTGAAGGCCGGCGAGGTGGCCGTCGCGACCACGGAGAAGGCGGTGCAGATCCTCGGCGGCGCGGGCTACCTGCGCGAACACCCGGTCGAGCGGATGTACCGGGACGCCAAGATCTACACCATCTTCGAGGGCACGTCCGAGATCCAGCGGCTGGTCATCTCCCGGGCGATCTCCGGTATGCCGATCCGCTGAGCCGTTGGTGGGGGTGCACTGTGGCCGTACCGTTCCTCGTCTCGACGCTGGCCAGGCGCGGGCTGCTGCGACCCGCCCCGCCGGCCGACGTCGTGCGACAGTTCTCCGTGCTGCGCCGGTGGGGCTTCGGCCTCGCCGGCGAGCTGCGGCAGGCCGCCGCCCGCGACCCCGGCCGGCTCGCCGTCGCCGACGAACGCGGTGGCCTGACCTACCGCGAGCTGCTGGACCGGGCCGAGCGGCTGGCCCGCGCCCTGCGCGACACGGCCGGGGTCCGGCCCGGCGACCGGGTCGGGCTGCTCTGCCGCAACTCCGTCGGCATGATCGAGACCCTGGTCGCGGTCACCTCGCTCGGCGCCGACCCGGTGCTGATCAACACCGGGCTCTCCGGGCCCCAGCTCGTCGCCGTCGCCCGTGACCAGCGACTCCGGACGCTGATCCACGACGACGAGTTCGCGCCGCCCGAGGGCGTCGACGGCATCGGCGAGGCCGAGCGCGGCAGGCTGATCGACCAGGCGCCGCCCGGCCTGCTCGGCCCGCCCGAGCGCGAGGGGCGCACGATCGTGCTGACCTCCGGCACCACCGGCGTGCCCAAGGGCGCGATGCGGCGCACGCCCGGCGGGTTCGGCCCGCTCTGCTCGATGATCGACCGGATCCCGCTGCGCGCCGGCGAGCGGGTGCTGATCGCCGCGCCGCTCTTCCACACCTGGGGCTACGCCGGACTGCAGATCGCCCTGGCGCTGCGCGCCACCGTCGTGCTGCGCCGCCGGTTCGACCCGGCCGACGCGCTCGCCGCGATGGTGCGCCACGAGTGCACCGCCCTGGTCGCCGTCCCGGTCATGCTCCAGCAGCTCATGGAGGCCGCTCCGGCCGGCGGCCGGCCGCCGCTGCGGGTGGTCGCGGTCAGCGGTTCCGCCCTGCCCGGCGGCCTGGCCACCCGGTTCATGGACCGGTACGGCGACGTCCTCTACAACGTGTACGGCTCGACCGAGGTCTCCTGGGCGTCGATCGCCACCCCGGCCGACCTGCGGGCCGCGCCGAACACGGCGGGCCGGCCGCCGCACGGCACCCGGGTCGCGGTGCTCGACGCGGCCGGCGCCCCGGTGCCGCCCGGGGCGGTCGGCCGGCTGTTCGTCGGCAACGAGATGCTCTTCGAGGGCTACACCAACGGCCGGTCCCGGGAGGTCCGCGACGGCCTGCTGGCCACCGGCGACCTCGGGCACCTGGACGCGGCGGGGCGGGTCTTCGTCGACGGCCGCGAGGACGACATGATCGTGTCCGGCGGGGAGAACGTCTTCCCGTCCGAGGTCGAGAACCTGCTCGCCGACCTGCCGCAGGTCCGCGAGGTGGCCGTGGTCGGGGTCGACGACGCCGAGTACGGCAGCCGGCTGGCGGCGTACCTGGTGCTTCACCCCGGTGGGGCGCTCACCGCGGACGAGGTCCGCGATCACGTGCGTGGTCACCGGGCGCGGTTCTGCGTACCCCGGGATGTGGTCTTTCTTCCGCGGCTGCCGCGCAACGCGACCGGGAAGGTGCTGACCCGCGACCTGCCACCGACGGGGTAGCGCATGATCCACTGATAGTGCAGGGTGTCCGCTATGACTGGCACCGAGGACACCGCCGCCTCCGAATCAAGCGACGCCGAGACGTCGGTGCCCGCGCCGGCCTCCCCCGAACCGGAACAGACGGAGACGGCGCCGCCGGAGGCCGCCGATCCCGGCACGGCCGACCCCGACGAGGCCACACCGGATCCGGCCGAACCCGAGCCCGAGGCTGCGGCGCCCGAATCCGAGCCCGAGGCCGCGGCAGACGAACCCCAGTCCGAGGCGCCGGCGGACGAGGCCGAGACTGTGCCGGAGCCGGACGAGGCCCAGCCCGAGGCCGCGGCGGACGAAGTCGAGACCGCGCCGAAGGCGGACCGGGCCGACGAGGACCTGCCGGAGGCGGACGACGCGGCGGACGAGTTGGAGCCGGGTGCCGACGATCTGCCGGTCCCGGCGGCCGGTCCGGGGCTGGGCGGGTGGATCCGGCAGGTCGCCGCGATCCTGGCGGGATCGGCCGCGCCGCTCGCCCTCGTCGCGTTGCTCGCCGGGCTGTCGACGTACTACCTCATCGTGCGGTCCTGGGACGTGCTCACGACCCTGGTCGGCGGCTTCGGCGTGATCATCCTTCCGCTTTGGGCCCTCGCCTACATCGTCCTCGCCCCGATTCCGCTGATGATCTGCCTGGCCGGCACGGTCGGCTTCGAGTCGGCCCGAGCGGCCGCGGGCACCCGGCCCGGCGCCGTGGTGTGGCGGTCGATCGCCGCCCGGCTGGGGGCACTCTGGCTGTGGCTGGCCGCCTGCTTCATCGTCATGATGACGCCGTCGATGTTGCTGTCGTTCTCCGGCGTCGTGCACGACAGGGCCACCGAACTGGCGATAGACGTCGCGACGGACCTGCTCTCGACCCTGGTGCTCACCGTGGCCGGCCTGGCCGGCTGCGTAGTGCTTGCGGAACCCGGTCAGGGGCTGCGCCGGGCCTGGCGGCTGCTGTCCCCGGCGGCGGCGGCCGGGCTGACCGTCGCCACGCTGGCGATGGTCGTCCTGCCCGGGCTCGTCACCCTGATCCGGCCGGTCGCCTTCGTCGCGGTGACGACGTGCTGCGACGTACTGTGGGCCGTCGCCGCGCTGGCCACCTACGCACAGGGCCGTCACCAGGACGAACAGGCGGCCGACCAGGAGCAGCACGACGAGCCGGCCATGTCGCCGGCCTGACCGGCAGACAAAGGTGCGTCGCCACCGTGCGCCCGCGCAGAATCTGATCAGGTTCCTCACCGAGGTCACTGCGCTTAGCGGCTGTCACGAGGGGGGCGCTGATGAGCGACGACGTGCGCATCGGCCAGCGGATCCGGCGTTACCGGCGCTCGCGTGGGCTGAGCCTCGATCAGGCGGCCGGGCTGGCCGGCATCAGCAAGCCCTACCTCTCCCGGCTGGAGCGCGGTGAGCGCTCGCTGAACTCCCGGGCCCTGCTGAACCGGATCTCCTCGGCGTTGCAGGTGCCGGTGCCGGACCTGACCGATCAGCCGTACGCCGCGCGGGGCCGGGCGCTCGAGGACATCCGGCCGGGGGTGATGGAGACCCGGCTGGCGCTGCTCGACCCGAGCGGGCCGACCCGCTCCGAGGCGGAGATCGCGTCCGGCGTCGACGGCCTCGACCTGCTGATGAACTCCAGCGACCCGGTCGGCCAGGCGCGGGTGGTGCCGGACCTGCTGCGCTGGGCACAGCAGAGCGCGATGATGCTCGGCACGCCCGCGGCGTACGAGCGGGTCGTCATCGCCGCGTACGCCGCGATGTTCATGATGCGCAACCTCGGCGAGTACGACCTGGCGTGGATGGCCGCCGAGCGGATGCGGGCGGCCGCGGAACACACCGTCGACCCGGCGACGCTCGGCTTCGCCGCGTACGCGCAGGCGCATGCGCTGGTGGGTGCCGGCGCGCTGCGGCGGGCCCGGGCGGCGGCGCAGGCCATGGCGCAGGCGACGCCGGTCGCGGACTCCGAAGGCCTGGCCGCGCGCGGCTCCTGCCTGCTGGTGGCCGCCTCGACCAGCGCCAAACTCGGCGACATCGACGGCGCCCGGGAACTGGTCGCGGAGGCGGGCCGGCTCGCCGAGCTGCTCGACGGGCCGTCCCTGATCGCGCGGCACACCTCGTTCGCCACCTGGAACGTGATCATGCACCGGGTGGCGATCGAGGTCGAGGCCGGCGACCCCGCGATCGCCGTCGACGCGGCGTACCCGCTCTGCCGGCGGCCCGTGCCCAACCGGGAGCGCATGTCCTACCTCTGGGTCGACGTCGGCCGGGCCTTCGAGCGGCTGGACCGCCGCCCGGAGGCGATCGAGGCGTTCCGCCGCGCCGAGCGCGCCGCGCCGCTGCGGGTCCGGCTCAGCCCGGTCGTGTCGCGCTGCGTCAGCGAGCTGCTGGACAAGAGCCATCGCCGGGCGGGCGGTGCCGACCTGCGCGGCCTCGCCGAACGGTGCGGGGTCCTCGGCCCCTCCTGAGCTCCGGCGACGACGTTGCCACGCAGGCAACCCTGCGCAGCCGCCCGGTCACAGGCTGGGTGGCAGCACGGCATCGACGATCGTCGTGCCGGGCCGACCGGGCGAGCGAGAGCCGCCGTTGATCCCGCACATCGAATGGAGAGCCGATCATGAATCCTCCCGAGCTGAACGCCGCACAGTGGATGAAGAGCAGCCGCAGCAACGGCAACGGCGGCAACAACTGCGTCGAGGTCGCGCTGCTCGAGGACGGCGCGGCCGTCCGGGACAGCAAGGACCCGAACGGGCCGGCGCTGATCTTCACGACCGCCGAGTGGGCCGCGTTCGTCGGCGGCGCCAAGGACGGCGAGTTCGACATCGCCGGCTGAGCGTCTCCGACAAGGCGCCCAGGGCGCGTGGGCTCGGACCACCGGGCCCACGCGCTGTTTTCACCGGCCACCACTCCCCCGCGCGCGCCCAGGAGGCCCGACTTGATCCCGGCATCCCCCGTGCTCTACGCCGTCATCTGCGGCGTGAGCAACGCCGCCAGCAGCTACGACTTCATCGCCGACACCATCAACGACGGCTGGCGGGTGTGCGTGATCACCACCCCGATGGGCGCCCGGTTCGTCGACCTGCCGCACCTGGCCGACCTCACCGGCCACCCGGTCCGGTCGGCGTACAAGAACCCCGCCGACCCGGACGTCCTGCCCCGCGCCGACGCCTGCGTGGTCGCGCCGGCCAGCTTCAACACGGTCAACAAGCTGGCCAACGGCATCTGCGACACCCTAGCCGTCGGCGTGGTCTGCGAGGCCATCGGCGACCACAAGCCGATCATCGTCGCCCCGTGGGTGAACCGCGCCCTGGCCGGCCACGGCGCCTACGCCCGCAGCATCGCCTGCCTGCGCGACGAGGGCGTCTGCGTGGTGCTCACCGAGCAGACCCGGCCGGACCGCTCCCGGACCGCTCCGGGCGGCTCGTTCCCGTGGGCCGACGTGCTCGCCGAGGTCCGCGGCCTCCCGGCCACCCGCGCGGGCGGGATTATCCGTTGATCATGCCGGCGCCGCCGGAGTTCAATGGCCGGGATGAACAGAGTGGAGATCCACCGCGACGGCGTCCGGGTGTCCTGCCTGGACGCCGGATCGGGCCGCGACGTGGTGGTCCTGCTGCACGGCCTGGCCGGGAGCGCCCGGGAGATGTGGCCGACGGCCGAGAGCCTGCTGCCGGACCGGCGCGTCATCGCGATCGACCAGCGCGGCCACGGCCACTCCACCCGCCGGCCGCGGGACCTCTCCCGCTCGGCGTACGTCGACGACGTGGCCGCCGTCGTCGACCGGCTCGCGGGCGGCGGGCCGGTGACGCTGGTCGGCCAGTCGATGGGCGGGCACACCGCGATGCTGACCGCCGCCCGGCATCCCGGCCTGGTGAGCCGGTTGGTGATGCTGGAGGCGGGTGTCGGCGGTCGCGCCGATGACGACGACTATCCGGCCCGGCTGGGCGACTGGTTCGCCTCCTGGCCGGTGCCGTTCGCCGACGAGCGGGCCGCGGCCGAATTCCTCGGCTCGACCCCGATCGCCCGGGCCTGGGCCGGCGACCTGGAGCGGCGCGCCGACGGGCTGTGGCCGCGGTTCGAGCCCGAGGTGATGCGGGCCGCCATCGAGCCGGTCGCGGAGCGGGCCCGCTGGACGGAGTGGCGCGACGTGCGGGCGCCGACCCTGCTGGCGTACGGCGGGAACGGCACCACCCCCGCGGCCGAGGTGACCCGCATGCGGGAGCTGCGGCCGGGCGTCGCGCACGCCGTCATCGCGGACGCCGGACACGACGCGCATCTCGAGCGGCCCGTGGAGTGGGCCCGCCTGCTGACGGGTTTCCTCGCCCCGGCTCAGAGCAGCGGCGAGCGACCGCCGTAGCCGGTCGCCAGGCGCAGGCCCGGGTTGAGCCCGGTGCCGGTGCCGCGGTAGAGCATCAGGCTGCCGTTCGACTTGAGGACCGCGGCCAGGTCGGTGTAGCCGTCCCGGTCGAAGTCGCCGGCGCCGATCAGGTCGCGCATGCCCTTCCAGCCCGTGGCGAGCTGCTTCCTGGCGCCGAGCGCGCCCTTGCGGCCGGGGTACAGGAACAGCGTGCCGGTCGCGGTCTGGCGGGCGACCAGGTCGACGTGGCCGTCGCGGTTGAAGTCACCGACGCCGGCCAGCTCGCCCATCGTGTGCCAGCCACCCGCGTAGATCACCTTGCGGGCGCCCAGCTTGGTGCCCTTCGCGCCCGGGTAGAGGTAGAGGTTGTGGTTGCTGGTCTGCGCCGCGACCAGGTCGGGGTACCCGTCCTTGTTCAGGTCGCCGATCGCGGTGATCTCGCGCATCTTCTTGAAGCTCTTCGAGAGCAGCTTGCGCGAGCCGAGCCTGCCGTCGCTCTTGCCCGGGTAGAAGTACAGGTAGCCGTTCGAGGCCACCCGCGCGACCACGTCGGGGTACCCGTCGCGGTTCAGGTCGCCGATCCGGACCAGCGCGTTCATGGACTTCCAGCCGCCGCTGATCTTCCGCCGGGCCTTCTCGTCGGTGTAGGTGCCGTTGCCCGGATAGAGGAAGAGGTTGCCGGTGCTCGACGTCCGGGCCAGCACGTCCGACCAGCCGTTGCGGTTGTAGTCGGACAGCTTCGCGACGGGCAGCGGCGCGAAGTCGACCAGGTTGCTGTCGATGTTGATGGTGACGCCGCCCCAGGTCTCCTTGTGGTCGCCGTGGTACTGCTTCATCCGGCGGTGCGGCGACCAGTGGCCGGGCGGGATGGCCGGGTCGGTGACGGTGGCGATCTTGTCCCAGCGGGCGAAGTCGAGGTAGTCGGGGCGCACGTAGCCGGCCACCGCGTAGTTGGCGACCTGATCGGCGACGCCGGAGTCCATGCTGCTGTAGAAGCCGGAGAGGTAGCCGAGGTCGTGCAGGCGGGCGGTCCAGGCGCTGATGAACTTCAGGACGCCGGAGCGGCAGGCGGCGTCGCCGTTCCGGTACGCCTCCATGTCGTAGATCAACACGCTCTGCGCGGCCAGGCCGAGCGCGCGCGCCTGCACGGCGGCGTCCTGCGCGGCGGCGGCACCCTGCGCGGCGGCCTTCGCGTTGTCGATCAGGTTCTTCTTCTTGGTGGCGAGGGTGCAGGACGCCTGCGGGCCGACGTAGAGCGGGATCAGGTGCCAGCCGGCCTTGACCTGGGTACGTACCCATTCGGCGGTGAGATTGGCCTGGGTGCAGCCCCGGTTGTTGCCGCCGAAATAGATGCCGACCGCCTTGTACGGCGATGCCTTCCACGCCGCCATGCTCTTGCTGGACGGTGCCGTACAGGCGTCGAACGCGGGCCCCGAGAATTTTCCCGGCTGAACGGTGGCCGCCGCGGTCGCGGTGACGGTCGCGTCCGCCCGGGTAAGGGTCGTCGCCGACATCAGCACGACCGCGCCGCAGAACACCGCACGAAGAATGGGGTTGCGGTGTATCCGCGTCAGTTTCCGCATGACTACCTTTTCTCGGGCACGCTTTACCATTGTCAAGTCATAAATAACCCCTGACTTAAACAGAATTTCCGGCGTGCGGATACCGGCCGAACAGGTGATCTTCGATCTCGCACGGGCGGATCACCCGGTCAGGTGTCAATCCTGTCGGTCGGCTCCACGGTCGGCCGGTCGGACAGCGTGGCGAGGACCGCCGGCGGCAGCCGGTCGACCCGCGCCGCGTCGCCCTCCTCGGCGATCGCGCGGTAGGCGAGCGACGCGGCCCGCAGCGCGGCGAGCACGGCGGCGAGCGGATGCAGCACCAGGCAGAGCCCGAACCCGGCCAGCTCGGCGTCGGTCAGGCGGCCGTCGCCGGCCCCGGCCTGATCCTCGGACCGGCAGACGACCATGGGTACGCCGGGCAGCACGACTCGCAGCCTGCCGACGTCCGCCTCGGGGACGCCGACGGGGAGAACCGCGTCCGCGCCGGCGACCGCGTACGCCCGGCAGCGCTCGAAGGTCTCGTCGAGGGTGCCGGCCCGGACCCGCGCGATCAGCACGACCCCGGGCACCCGCTCGGCCAGCGCGGCGATCCGGACCGCCGAGAGGCCGGCGTCCTCGCCGTCGGTGAGGCAGAGCCCGCTGATGCCGGCCCGCTGGTAGGCGAGCGCGGTCCACACCGCGTGATCCGGGTCGTCGTAGCCGACGTCCGCGTCGGCCAGCAGCGGCACGCCGCCGAGCTCCGGCACCAGGATCGCGGCCCGGTCGGCGATCTGGGTGGCCGGCGCGAAGCCGAGGTCCGGCGCGCCGAGCATGGTGGCCGCGACCGCCGGGCCGGACAGGTGCACGGCCCGGTGCCCGGCCCGGACCGCGAGCGCGGCGCTGGCCGGGTCGTAGACGCCCGGCGCGTGCGTGACGCGGCCGGCGACGAGCATCGCCCGCAGGTCGGCGGCGGTCATGGTCGGTGCGCCTCGGGTCGGTCCATGCCGCTGATCATGACTGATCCATCGGCGGCCCGCGATCCGGGCGCCGGTGTTAGCGTCCAAAGGTGACCGAGCTGAGCATGCGAGTGGCCCGACTGCACGGCGCCGGGGACGTCCGGCTGCACACCGAACGGCGGCCACGGCCGGCCGGCGACGGCGAGCGGCTGGTGGAGGTGACCTCGGTCGGGGTGTGCGGCTCCGACCTGCACTGGTTCACCGAGGGCGGGATCGGCGACGCCGTGCTGGCCCGCCCGCTCGTGCTCGGCCACGAGATGGCGGGCGTGATCCGCGGCGGACCGGACGACGGCGTCGCGGTCGCGATCGACCCGGCCCTGCCGTGCGGCGCCTGCCCGCCCTGCCGCGCGGGGCACGGCAACCTCTGCCCGGACATCGTCTTCGCCGGCCACGGCGCCCGCGACGGCGGCCTGCGGCAGTTCCTGACCTGGCCGGCCGACCGCCTGTACCCGCTGCCCGACGGGCTCTCCGCCGACGACGGCGCCCTGCTGGAGCCGCTCGGCGTCGCGCTGCACGCGCTCGACCTGGCACACCTGCGGATGGCCGCGACGGTGGCGGTGGTCGGCTGCGGCCCGATCGGTCTGCTGCTGGTCCAGCTGGCCCGCGGGCACGGCGCCACCCGGGTGCTCGCCGCCGAGCCGCTGCCGCACCGGATGGCGGCCGCTGCGGGTTTCGGCGCGGAGCCGGCCGGCGCCGAGGGCGTCGCGGACGTGGTCTTCGAGGTCTCCGGCACCGACGGCGCGGTGGACACGGCGCTGCGGCTGGCCCGGCCCGGCGCCCGGGTGGTGCTGGTCGGCATCCCGGACGGCGACAGCACCACGTTCAGCGCGGCGCTGGCCCGCCGCAAGGGCCTGACCCTGGTGCTGGTGCGCCGGATGGGCGAGGTCTACCCCCGCGCCATCGACCTGGCCGCGCGCAAGCTGGTCGACCTGGCGCCGCTCGTCACGGACGTCTTCGCACTCGACGAGGCCGGCGCCGCGATGACCACCGCCGCGGCGCGCACCGGGCTGAAGGTCGTCATCCACCCGAACGGCTAGCGGCGACGACCGAGGTGACCACGCCGGAGGTGACCACGTCGTAACGGTTCCGGGCGGCCTGCCAGCCATCGGGGGCGAACTCGGCGCCGGCCTCGACCCCGCGGTGGGTGTTCCCGTCGACGACGGCGGTGCCGGCGCCGCCGCCCAGGCGGAACCGGACCGGCGCTCCGGCGCCGGCGTGGACGACCAACTCACCGACCGGGCCGGTCATCGTGAGCGGCACCGTGCCCTTCGGCTTCCCCAGTTGCAGCACGACGTGCGCGGTGCCGCCGTCGACCGCAATGCCGCGCAGGCCGCCGGCCCGCATGTCGATGTTCCGCTCCGTCGCGCCGCCGGTGAGCCGCAGGGTCCACGCCACCTTCGCGTTGAGCCGGATCTCGGCGCCGGCCGTGCCGGCCTCGCCGGTCCGGATCAGTTCGAGGCGGGAACCCCGCGCGCCGTCGGTCAGCACCGGCAGCGCGCCGCGGTCCGTCGTCGCGATGTCGAGCAGCGTCTCCCCGAGGTCCTCGCTGCGCACGCGCAGCACGGCCGTCGCGCCGGCGATCTCGAGGAGCCGGGTGCGCACCGAGCCGAGCGGCGCGGTCACCCGGTGCGCGGCGTCCGGCCACGGCTGGGCGGGCGACGTGGACCCGGCGGGCACCGCCTCGGCGCCGGCCGCGGGCCGGTACACCGGCTCGTACGCGACCGTCTGCCCGAGGACGACACCGACGGTCAGGGCGACGAGCGCGAGGGTGAACACCCAGAGCCGCCAGGGCCGACGCGGCCGGTCCTGGTAGACGATCACCGCGCGCGCCGCCACCGTCGGCGGCCGCGCGGGCTCCGGCGCGGGGACGACCGGATCGGCGCGCGGCGACGGCTCGAACCATCCCCGGCTCTCACTCACCGTGGCACCTCCGCTCACCGCCTGCCCCCACGGTGTCCCGGATCATAGCCCGATGTGGATCGACGATCAGCGGTGCGGTGCGGTGTGGTTCAGCCGGCTACCGCGGCGGAGTCCCGCTCCGCCTCGGCGGCGGCGCGCAGGCACTGCGCGAGCCCGGCGCCCTGGACGATCGACAGCACCGGGGCGGTCAGCTCCAGGGCGAAGCTGTCGGGCCGCAGGCTGAAGCTCGAGCCGGTGGTGACCAGCCGGGCGACCGGCGCGCCGGCCTCGTCGGCGACCGCGAACCTCCGCGCCGTCCAGTTGCCCTTGGCGTGCAGGACGCGGCCGCCGGGCAGCGTGATCACGGAGCGCCCGGACAGGCCCCACCCGCTGATCCTCAGGTCCAGGACCGGTTCCTGCCGCGGGCCGAGCACCTGGTACGTGCGGCCCCAGAAGCCCACCCGGGATCCCGAGGCCAGCAACGTCGATCCGGCGGCGTCGAGGAGCTCGAAGCGTGCCCGCGCCGTCCATTTGTGCCAGCGGATCGTCGCGACCGGGTCGCCGCCCTCGAGGGTGACCGGCGACGTGCTGCCGAACACCGTCCGGTCGGGGAGCACCAGGACACCGGTGAAGGGTTCGAAGGGCTGCATGGCCTCGATTCTGGGCCCGGCGGTCAACCTCCTCCCCCTTGCGGTAAGCGGATGGGGGTGCGTGGGGCGTCTTTGATGGAGAGGACTTTCGGCGCGGTGGGGCGGGGGACGCGTGCACAGCGGATTCGAGCAGTACGTCAGGGTGCGAGGCGAGGCGCTGTGCCGCTTCGCCCACCTGCTCTGCGGCGACCGGCACCTCGGCGAGGACCTGGTGCAGGAGGTGCTGGTCAAGGCGCACCGGCGCTGGGCGAGCATCGAGGCGGAGCAGCCGGACGGTTACCTGCGTACCGCCCTGGTCCGGTCGCACATCTCCTGGCTGCGCCGCCGTTCCAGCGGCGAGCGGCCCAGCGCGGAGCCGGCCCACGCCGCGGTCCTCGGCGACTTCGCCGACCAGCACGCCGCTCGCGAGGACATGTGGGGCCTGCTCGCCGGGCTCACCCGGACGCAGCGCGCCGTCCTGGTGCTGCGCTACTACGAGGATCTCGACGACCGGCAGATCGCCGAGATCCTGCGGTCCTCGCCGAGCACCGTCCGGGTGCACGCCGCCCGCGGCCTGGCCCGGTTGCGCGCCGACCTGACCCCGTCAACCCTGAAGCCGGGAGCATCGCTGTGAGCCTCGAAGACGACCTGCGTACCGTCCTGCGGGACCGGGCGGCGGAACCGGCGTCCCGGCCGGATCTGCTCGGGCTGGTCAACGCCGGGGTGGCCCGCGACCGCCGGCGCCGGGCCGTGATCGCCGGCGGGTCGGCCGCGCTGGCCCTGGCCGCGGTGGTGGCCGTGCCGGTGGCGCTGGCCGGCGGGTCCGAGCGGCCGCCGCGCCCGCCCGCCGCCTCGCCCTCTGCCAGCCCGGTGGCGTGGGACGTCCCCGGCTGGGAGCAGCCCGCCTTTCCCCTGGCACCGAGCTGGCTGCCGGACGGGGCGGGCCGTCCCGAGGTCATCCTGATGGGCACCAACACGGTGCTGCAGTACGAGTGGCCGGGTTCGGTGCTCTCCGCCGAGGTCGGCCCGGTGCCGGGCACCTGGGAGTCGGAGGGCGAGGAGGACCACCCGGGCTCGGTCGGCGGGCGGCGGGCCACCGTGCGCACCGCCGGGGACTCCGACGCGGGGACGCCGGGCGGCCAGCCGTACGTCGGTGTCCGGTGGCGCCTCGCCGACGGGCAGTGGGCGCAGGTGGTCAGCTTCGGGCCGCGCACCGAGGCGCAGGTGCTGCGCTTCGCCGCCGGGCTGCGCCCGGGCCGGGTCGCGGGCGAGGCCGCGCCGTACACCTTCGCCGAGGTGCCGCCCGGCCTGACGCTCCAGCACCAGAGCCCCGGGAATGTCTGCCTCGCGCCGCGGGATGAGCCGGTGCCGGGCACCGACGACCCGGAGTTCTTCAAGCGGTCGCCGCATGGGCTCTGCCTGGTCACGACCGAGGGGCCGTTCGATCCCGCGGAGGCGGACGAGACGCTGGCGATCGGCGGCCGTCGGGCGGCCTACTTCGCGGGCGCCGGACTGCTCAGGATCGAACTTCCCGCGGGCCGGGTGCTGGAGCTGGACTGGGACGCCGAGCGGATTCCGCTCACCCGCGACGACATCGTCCGCTTCGCCGAGGGCGTACGGGTCAAGGGTTCCTGAGGCGTCACTCGTAGTGGTGAATCGCACCAGATAGGACACTACAAGTACATAGGGTGGACTTCTCAGGAGATTCTGGAGGTCACGTTGCCCGTCATCATGATCCTGCGACTCAAGGCCGACGCGAACGCCCTCGAACGGTTCACCAACGCCAACCCCGAACTGCTGGAGGGCATCTCCGCCGCCGGGCAGGCGGTCGGCGCCACCCGGCACACCTTCGCCGCCGCGGGCGACGAGGTCCTCGTGATCGACGAATGGCCGGACGAGGCGACGTTCCAGAAGTTCTTCGACAGCCAGACCGACATCCCGCGGATCATGCAGGAGGCCGGCGCGCAGGGCCCACCGGAGATCACCTTCTACCGCAAGCTCGACACGCCCGGCCAGTTCTAGGCCGCCGTCGATCGCCGTCCCGAGCCGGGCGTCCCTCCGTCGTCGACGGGCGGGGCGCCCGGCTCGCGTCCGTGGACGTTCAGCGGGCGTTCGAAGAACGTCTCCAGCACGACGATGGTCTCGGTGCCGGTGACGCCGGGTACGCCGAAGGCGCGGCGCAGCACGGCCTGCAGCTGCTCGGGTGTCGAGGTGCGGACCTTCACCAGCAGCGACGCCGACCCCGCGACGATGTGTGCCTCCTGGATCTCGGGGATGGCCGCGAGCGCGTCACGGGTGGGCTGATCACCCATCCACGCATTGGCCTGGAGCATCACGAACGCGAGGACGCCGCTGCCGACGGCGGCCGGGTCGACGTCGACGGTGGTGCGCGTGATGACCCCGCGCTCGCGCAGCTTGCGCACCCGCTCGTGCGCCGACCCCGCAGAGAGCCCGACGGCCTTGCCGAGTGCCGCGTACGCCTGGGTGGCGTCGGCCTGCAACGCCGCCAACAGCGCCCGGTCCGTATCGTCCATCAAACCTACTCTCGTAGAATATGAGTTTGACCGTACCACATTCCGTGGTGTTGGCTGTTTGCCAAACAGTATTCGCCAACCGTGAGGAGTGTGCGATGGCCGAGACCATCCCCGCCGAGTTCCGGATGCTCGACGAGCGCTTCCGCTACATCGACGGCGACTTCGTCCTCGAACGGCTGCACGCCGGCGCGCGCAAGAGCGAGGGCCCGGCGTACTTCCCGGCGGGTCGCTATCTGGTGTGGAGCGACATCCCCAACGACCGGCTCCTGCGCTGGGACGAGACCACCGGCGCCGTCGGCGTCCTGCGCCGGTCGTCCGGCTACGCCAACGGCAACACCGTCGACCGGCAGGGCCGGCTCGTCACCTGCGAGCAGGGCAACCGGCGCGTCACCCGTACCGAGCACGATGGAACCGTCACCGTGCTGGCCGACCGCTATCAGGGCAAACGGCTCAACAGCCCCAACGACGTCGTGGTACGCGCCGACGGAACGATCTGGTTCACCGACCCGACCTACGGCATCACCAGCGACTACGAGGGCGGCCGGGCCGAGAGCGAGCTCGGCGGCGCCTGCTACGTGTTCCGCCTCGAGGTGTCCACCGGCGACCTGCGGGTGGTCGCCGACGACTTCTGCCGCCCCAACGGCCTGGCCTTCTCCCCCGACGAGCGGCGGCTCTTCATCGCGGACACCCGGCAGGAACCCAGCCACATCCGCGTCTTCGACGTCACCGCCGACGGCGACCTGGCCGGCGGGAAGGTCTTCGCCGAATGCGACAACGGGCGCTTCGACGGCCTGCGGCTCGACGACGCCGGCCGGGTCTGGGCCGCGGCCTGGGACGGCGTGCACTGCTTCGACACCGACGGCACCCTGATCGGCAAGCTCCTGTTGCCCGAGCCCGCCGCCAACCTCACCTTCGGCGGCCCGAAGCGCAACCACCTCTTCATCACCGCGGGCACCAGCGTGTACTCGCTCCGGGTCACGATCAACGGCGCTCGCTACCCGTAGGCCGGATTCGGGCGGTTCGGCGGCTCGCCGGGCGGGTGCGTGGGATCCTGGGTGCACGGGCCCGCCCAGCGCTGGGCGCAAGCGCCGGGACGACGGTGCCGGTGATGCCCGACGGAACAGCGGGACTTTCTGACCGTCGCGTCCAGCTCAGGGCCTATGGGTGCCGCAGCTGTTCCAGGGGGCCGCGATGAGGGAAGCGCATTGGCGGCACGCCGGAGTACTGACGGCCGCGATGCTGCTGATCGTCGCCGGTGGCGTCGCGGAGCTCGCGACGCCGCCCCGGGTGGTGTTGTCCGGGATCGTCGTGCTCGGGCTGGTGCTGGCCGCGGCCTCGGCGCGCCCCTGGGCGGTGGCCGCCGTCGGGGTGTTCGCCGCGCTGACGGCCTGGGCCACGTCGTCGTGGCAGGGGCTGGCCGGCAGCACCGTCCAGCTGACGGTGCTCTCGCTGGTCGCCGGGGCGACCCTGCTCAGCATGGCCGTCGCCCGCCGTCAGCAGGTCCTCGAGGGCCGCGGCAGCGGGGCCGCCCAGAACCGGTCGATGCTCGCCGCCATCGTGGAGTCGTCGGAGGACGCGATCATCACCACCGACCTGAAGGGCAGGATCACCACCTGGAACGACGGCGCGACGCGCCTGTACGGCTGGACGGCGCAGGAGGCGATCGGACGCACCATCACCCTGGTGCTCCCGCCCCACCGAGCGGCGAACCTGGCGACGGTCCTGGCACAGACCGCCGAGGGCCGGGCCGTCGGCCTGCTGGAGACCCAGCGGATCCGCAAGGACGGCACGGTCATCGACGTGACGACGAGCGTCTCGCCGGTGCACGACAACGACGGGACCGTGGTGGGCGGCGCCGGGATCGAACGTGACATCACCGAGCGCAAGTGCGCCGAGCGCGAGCGCCGGCAGATCCTCGAGCGGTCCGCACGCGCGGAGCGGATGGAGAGCCTGGGCCAGCTCGCCGGCGGCATCGCACACGACTTCAACAACCTGCTCGCGATCAACCTCAGCTACCTGGAGTTCGCCCTCGAGCGAACCACCGACCCGCAGGCGATCAAGGACCTCGACCGTGCCCGCGCGGCCACCGACCGGGCCCGCGACCTGACCCGGCAACTGCTGCTCTTCGCCCGCAAGGAACCCGCCAACGCCGAGCTCATCGACCTCAACTCCGTGATCGACGAGACCCGCACCCTGCTGCAGCGCAGCATCGGCGCGCACATCGAGCTGGTCGCGCACCCGGCCGAGGAACCCGTCACCATCCGGGCCGACCGCAGCCGGACCGAACAGATCCTGTTGAACCTCGTGATCAACGCCCGCGACGCGATGCCGGACGGCGGCGTCATCGCCATGGAGGCCGAGCCGGTCGCCGTGCCCGGCGACCCGTCCCGGCAGCCGTCGCTGCCCGCCGGCGCCTACGCGAGGCTCCGGGTCGCCGACACCGGCACCGGCATGCCGCCGGAGGTCGCCGCGCACATCTTCGAGCCCTTCTTCACCACCAAGGCCAAGCAGCACGGGACCGGGCTGGGGCTGGCCACCGTCTACGGCATCGTCACCGACGCCGGCGGGACCATCACCGTCACCTCAGAACCCAACGTCGGTACCACCTTCGAGATCCTGCTGCCCTTGGCCGAGGACGAGCCGCCGCCCTCCGCTCAGACCCGGCACTGCCAGGTGCGCGCGTCGTAGTAGTTCACGAACCGTTCGACGGTGGCCGCCACCCCGGTCGTCTTGCGGCAGACCGCGGCGACGTCGATCGAGAAGTAGGTCGGCCCGCCGCGGCTGTGCCTGACGCACCGCCAGTCGTAGACGGTGGTGCCGACCAGCTCGGCGGAGCTGTGGCCGGTGGAGGTGCAGTAGTTCCCGAAGTCCGGCGCGACGGCCGCAGGCGAGACCAGCCAGCACTCGACCGAGGCCGGATCGCGGAAGTCGCCGATGCGGTCGACGGCGTCGCCGGTCGCGTAGGTCCAGCGGCAGGCCGCGTCGAAGGTGAGATCGCTGCGGCCGCCGTCGGCGCCGGCGCAGTGCCAGTCGTACGCGGTCGGGCCGGCCAGGACGGCGCCGGCGTTGCCGAGCGAGCGGCAGTACGCGCCGAGGTCGAGCCCGCCGAGCTTGCGGGGCGGCGTGGACGCGGCGGCCGGGCCCGCCGTGGCGAGCACGCTCGCGAGGCCGACGAGCAGGGCGAGCAGGGTCTTGCTGAGCGAACGCATGGATCTCCCGGCTAGTTCGTGGTCCCCATTGGAGGATCGGCATCGACAGCCTAGGCAGGTTTCGGCGTTCTGCAAGAGCTTGCAAAGAGAACGTAACTTCTCTCACCGAATGAGAGGAGTTGCAGTGCCCGGCCCCGGGTGGCGGAGCCGGGCACCTGGCGTCAGCCGTTGCCGACACCCCAGGAGTCGAGCGACGCCTCGACCGGGTGGGTCCCGGAGCCGATCAGCGGCATCAGCGCCACGCTCGTCTCGCCGGCGGACGGCGACACCACGGCCAGGGCACCCACCACGATCGCCAACGGTACGAACAGGGCGCGGCCCAGGACGGCCATCCGTCGCTGCATGAACTTCCTCCTTCATCGGCGTGCGGACCCGCACGCGTGCGTCCGCAATGTTCGGCGTACGCCTTTGGGTGGCCTTTCGGTCGGCCATTCACGGAAATTGCGTTGTGGCCGCGCGGGCACATTTGTCATTCTCATTGCGGCCCCGGCGGCTTCAGAAGCAAGCGCCTACCACAACGGACGCACTGGCGATCAAACCAAGCTGGTCCGCTGCCCTCCCGGCGACCGATCCTTCACATCGGATCCGCTACGGGGCCACCCTTCGTCCCATTCGCTTCGGGGATGTCCCCGAAACAGAGGTGAGTCATGTCCAAGCGCCATGAGGTGATCGTCCGCAGCGGTTTCCGCGGTCTTCGTTACGTCGACGGCCGGTTCGACCAGGTACTCGAGCCGGGCCGCTACCGCCTGCCCGTCCGCCGGTACCCCGGGCAGCGGCTGCCGCAGGTCGAGGTCGTCCCGGTCGACCTGCGCGAGCGCGAGCTCAACATCAAGGGCCAGGAGATCCTGACCGCCGACAAGGTCGCGGTCCGGGTCAACATCATCACCCACTTCCGGGTGGTCGACCCGGTCGCGGCGATCGAGCAGGTCGCCGACTACGGCGACCGGGTGTACAGCGACGTGCAGCTGGCGGCGCGGCGCTCCCTGGCGTCGATGACGCTGGAGGCCATCCTGACCAACCGCAACCAGCTCAGCGAGGACATCCTCCGCGACGTGGAGGGCGTCTCCGCCGGCTACGGCATCGAGATCATTCGCGCCGACGTCAAGGACCTGGTGTTCCCGGGCAACCTGCAGGACATCATGAACCGGGTGCTGACCGCGCAGCGGATGGCCGAGGCGCAGATGGTCGAGGCGCGCACCCGCGCCGACCGGGAGGCCCTCGAGGCGAACTCCAAGGCGGACTCCGAGCGGGTCGCCGCGCAGGCCCGGGTCGAGTCGACCCGGCTGGCCGCCGAGGGCGACGCCGCCGCGCAGCGGATCCGGACCGAGGCCGAGGTCGACGCGCTGCGCCGGCTCGCCGAGGCCGCCGAGGAGTACGCGCGGCACCCGGCCCTGCTGCGGCTGCGCGAGCTGGAGACGATCGGCGCGCTGGGCACCAACGCGGCGGCGCGGCTCTACATCGGGTTCGAGAAGCACCAGCTTCCTGACTGAGCACGGCACCGGGCGTGGCCGGATTTGCAATATTCGTGTCGTTGACGCCACGCCCGGCGCCCCGCGACGATCGGTGCATGGAACGCCGTACCGTCGTCGTGATCTTCGATGGCTTTCAGCTGCTCGACCTGGCCGGGCCGGCCGACGTCTTCTCGACCGCGAACCTGCTCACCCGCGCGGACGGCTACCGGCTGGAGGTCGCCGCCGTCCGCGCGGGGCAGGTCCGCGCACAGAGCGGGATCCTCACGCAGGCGCAGACTCCCCTCGCCGGGCTCACCGGGCCGATCGACACCCTGCTGGTCGTCGGCGGGCTGTCCCTGTCGCCGCGGCCGGCGGACCGGGAACTGGTCGCGGAGATCGCCCGGCTGGCCCCGCACTGCCGCCGGATCACCTCGGTGTGCAACGGCGCGTTCCTGCTCGCCGCCGCCGGGCTGCTCGACGGCCGCCGCGCGACCACGCACTGGCTCGCGGCCGACCGGCTGGCCTCCTGCTACCCGCGGGTGCGGGTGGACGCGGACGCCATCTACGTCCGGGACGAGAACGTCTGGACCTCGGCCGGGGTCACCGCCGGGATCGACCTGGCGCTCGCCCTCGTCGCCGAGGACCACGGGCACGAACTCGCCCGCCAGGTGGCCCGGGGCCTGGTCGTCTACCTGCAGCGGCCCGGCGGGCAGAGCCAGTTCAGCACCCCGATGCGGGCCACCACGCCGCCGAGCGAACGGTTCCGCGAGCTGCAGGCGTTCATCGACGACAATCCCGCCGGCGACCTGAGCGTGTCCGCACTCGCCCGCCGCAGCGCGATGAGCGAACGCCACTTCTCCCGCCTGTTCACCGCGCAGACGGGCATGTCGCCGGGCCGGTACGTCGAGCGCAGCCGGGCGGAGGCCGCCCGGCGGCTGCTGGAGGTCACCGCGGACCCGCTGGACCGGGTGGCCAGGGAGTCCGGGCTCGGCGGGTCGGAGACCCTCTACCGAACCTTTCGCCGGCACTGGCGGATCTCCCCCGGCGACTACCGCCGCAGATTCCGGACCGCCCAGCCCGTACCCACCGAGGAGTCGTGAACATGCACGTCGCCATCCCGCTGTACCCGCGTTACACCGCGCTCGACGCCGTCGGGCCGTACACGGTCCTGGCGTTCGCGCCGGGCTGGACGGTCACGTTCGTGGCCGACCGGCCCGGCCCGGTCCTCGACGACCAGGGCAGCCTCGCCCTGGCGGCGACGAAGTCCTATGCGGACCTGCCGCACCCGGACGTGATCGTCGTGCCGGGCGGGCCGGGCACCGCCGCGGCGCTCCAGGACCGGGCCCTGCTCGACTGGATCACCGTCGCCCACGAGCGCACCAGCTGGACGACGTCGGTGTGCAGCGGATCGTTCCTGCTGGGCGCCGCCGGGCTGCTGAAGGGCAGGAGGGCGACCAGTCATTGGGGCTGGCTCGAACACCTCTCGGCCTTCGGCGCGGAGCCCGTGAGCGAGCGCGTCGTCATCGAGGACCGGATCATCACGGCCGCGGGCGTCTCGGCCGGCATCGACATGGCCCTGACCCTGCTGGCCCGGATGACCGACGTAGCGACGGCACAGACCGTCCAGCTGGCGATGGAGTACGACCCGCGACCACCGTTCGACGCCGGCTCGCCGGCGACCGCGCCGGCCGGCATCGCCGAGCGCGCCCTCGGCCTGATCGGCTGAGCGTCACGCCAGGCAGCGGCCGTTGGGCAGCAGGCCGGCCACCTCGTACCACTGTTCGCCCGAGGCCAGGTCCAGGTAGCCCACCACGCAGCCGTCGCCCATCAGCAACGAGTACACCAGGGCGCCGGCCGGCGCGGGATCCTCGCCGGCGGCGAGGCGGACGACGCTGTCGGGCAGGCCCGCCGAGCCGAGCGCAACCCGCGCGGTCGCCACGTCGGCGTCGGTCGCCGGGCGCAGCGCGCGCCGGTCATCGCAGCCGACCGGTCCGGGCGGCGGGCAGAGAAAGGCGCGATGGAGCGCGTCGCGCATCAACCAGGCGGTGCCCTCGTGGCCGATGGGCCCCGGGTTGACGATGTCGGCCCGCCGAAACCGGTCGGCCGCCTTGCGGTGACAGAGCTCCTCGGCCGCCTTCACCTCGGCCTCGTCCGGGCCGGCCAGGAACGCGCACGAATAGCCGGCGGTCGCCTCGCCCCGGCCCGCATACCAGGTCGCGCCGGCCAGGGCGAGCGCCGCCGCCGCGAGGGTCGCGACGGCGGCCGCGAGCCACGGACCCCGGCACCGCGGCCGGGAGTCCTCGGGCTGATCGCTGTTGCCGAAGACGAACACGCCAGGCAGGGTAGCGCGGCCGCCCGACAGCTATCCGGCGACCGGGGCGGCGCCCGCGACGGCGGCACAGATCCGCGGCAGGGCGACCCCGATCGGTTCCCGGATCACCTCGACGGCGAGGTCGTCGTAGGGGGTCGGGTCGCGGTTGACGATCACCAGCCGGTTGCCGGCGTTCACCGCGACGGCACACAGCGAGGCCACCGGTTCGACGCTGAGCGAGCTGCCGACCGCGAGCATGAGCTGGGCGTTGGCCGCGATCCGCTCGGCCAGGCCGGTGACGGCGGGATCGAGGTGCTCGCCGAACAGCACCACGGCGAGCTTGAGGATCGCCGCGCAGTCGACGCAGCGTGGATCGCGGTCGCCCGCCCGGACCCGGTCCATCGCCTGCGCGCTCGGCGTGCGCCGGCCGCAACCGGTGCACACCACCTCGTGCATCGAGCCGTGCAGCTCGAGCACCTTGCGCGCGCTGGATCCGGCGCCCTGATGCAACCCGTCGACGTTCTACGTCAGGACGCGCACCGCCACCCCCGAGCGTTCCAGGCCGGCGAGCGCGTGGTGCGCCGGGTTCGGCCGGGCCCGCCAGGCGGGGCTGTCGAGATAGGTGTCCCAGAACGCCGCCCGGACCTCCGGGTCCGCCATGAAGGACTGGTAGGTGAACGCCTTGACCAGCCCCGGATCGCGGGTCCAGACGCCGGCCGGACCCCGGTAGTCCGGGATACCGGAATCCGTCGAGATGCCGGCGCCGGTGAGCACCGCCACCCGTTCCACTCCATCGAGCCAGTTGTTGATCACGGTCGCCGATGCTACGTAGCAGACGGCCGGACGACGAGCCGATTATCAGGGCGCCATGGTGCCGAGGGCCGCCGTCACAATCATCCGCGCGAGGTGATGCGCCTGCCGCGGATCAGTCCCCGGCGCTATGACGGGTCACGGCGATCCATAAACGACCCCCTCCTGGATCTTGTTCATTCCTCCAGGTCGACCGCAATTGGTGGCTTGCTGGTGCGCGGAACCGGAGCGATTCCGTGCCGTGACAACGATTCCCGGCATTCGGGAGGCCGGGAATATCAGCGGGACGGGACCACCCAGAAGACCATCTGAAAGGGGTGAGCGTGGGCCCTTGGCAACTGTGGATCTCAGTAGTTACCGTGTCGGAGACGTTGCTGATCGTAGATCCTTCGGTCACCTGACGTTGATCGCAGGTTCACCTGCGTCAGGGCGGCCGTGGCCGGACCATGCCGCCCGCCCGGACGAAGAGAAGGGAGCATGGTCATGGCGAAGAAGGCCAAGAAGTCCAAGAAGGACAAGAAGAAGTCCAAGAAGTAGTAGCTGCACGCGCTGGGCCGGTCCCCGTCGTGCAGGATCGGCGGAGTGGGGCCGGTCCAGCGGATTTGCGCCACTCCCTTTCCCCAACAGGGCCGCCGCGCCGGCCCGCTAGGAGCTATCGCATCGTCGAGTGAGGTGTGTGTGATGCACGGCGAGATCCTGAACCTGCTGGACTGCCACCTGTCCGAGCTGCAAGCGCTGCGCCGCGAGCTCTCCGGCCGCCACGCGGCTCTGCCCGGCGAACGCCGGAGGGTGGCCGCCGCGACCGCCTCCGCCGCCGAGCGCTACGCCCGCACCCTCTCCTCCATGCTGACCGACGTCGACAGCCAGTTGCCCGCCGCCGCCCCATAACGGCCGCGATCAATGGCGGGGTTGTGCCCTGGCGCGATTCCGCCAGCCGATGGTGTTCACCGGCTGCTGGGGAAGCGATAGAACTTCACGCATGCCATCCCCCACGCAGCCACCCGCACCCGGACCGGCGCGGCGCCGATTGATCGCCGCCGCGGCAGCGGCCGGCCTGATCGCCGCGACAGCCGCGATCCCGGCACCCGCGAACGCCACGGTCCCCGGCCCGCCCGCCACCGCCGCGGTCGACTCCCGGCACACCATCACGCTGATCACCGGCGACGTGGTCACGGTGACCGCCTCCGCCGCCGGCGCCGAGACGGTCGACGTCGACCGGCCCGACGACGCCGTCGGCGGCGTCCGCCTGCAGCAGAGCGGCGGCGACCTGTTCGTCCTGCCCGAGGAGGTCCTGCCGCTGCTCAGCGGCGACCGGCTGGACCGGCGGCTGTTCAACGTCACCGATCTCATCGAGATGGGCTACGACGACGCGAAGGCCGCGAGCCTTCCGGTGATCAGCGCCTACCCGCCGGGTAAGGCACGGACCGCCGCGCCGGTCACCCCGAAGGGCGCGACGCTGGTTCGCGACCTGCGGCGGGTCGGCGCCGCGGCGCTGGCGGTGGACAAGAAGCAGACCCGCTCGTTCTGGACCACCATCGCGCCGGGCGCGGGCAAGGCCCCCACCGCGCTCGGCAGCGGGGTGTCCAAGCTCTGGCTGGACGGGCGGGTCACCGCCGACCTGAAGGAGAGCGTGCCGCAGATCGGCGCGCCCGCGGCGTGGGCCGCCGGCTACGACGGGCGCGGCGTCAAGGTCGCGGTGCTGGACACCGGGATCGACGCCGGCCACCCCGACCTCGCCGATCAGATCGACGACAAGGTCAGCTTCGTGCCGGGCGAGGACACCGCCGACGTCAACGGCCACGGCACGCACGTCGCCTCGACGATCGTGGGCACCGGCGCGGCCTCCGGCGGCTCGTACAAGGGCGTCGCGCCCGGTGCGGACCTGGTCGTCGGCAAGGTCCTCAACAACGGCGGCTCCGGCCAGGACTCGTGGGTGCTCGACGGCATGCAGTGGGCGGCCGCGTCCGGGGCGGACATCGTCAGCATGAGCCTGAGCGACTCGACGCTCTCCGACGGGACCGACCCGATGTCGGTCGCGGTGGACACCCTGTCCGAGCAGTACGGCACGCTCTTCGTCATCGCGGCCGGCAACAGCGGGCCGCAGACCATCGGCTCGCCCAGCGCGGCCGCCGCCGCCCTCACCGTCGGCGCCGTCGACAAGCAGGACCGCCTGGCGGCCTTCTCCAGCACCGGCCCGCTGGCGCGCAGCGGCGCGCTCAAGCCGGACATCACCGCGCCCGGCGTCAACATCACCGCCGCCCGCTCGCAGCAGATGACCTCCGGCACCGGCTCGTACCGAGCGATCAGCGGCACCTCGATGGCGACTCCGCACGTGTCGGGCGCGGCGGCGATCCTGGCGCAGCGCCACCCCGACTGGTCCGGCCGGCAGCTCAAGGAGGCGCTGATGAGCAGCGCCAAGGGCCTGGCCGCCGGGTACACGCCGTACCAGGTCGGCACCGGCCGGCTCGATGTCGCCGCCGCCGTCCGCGGCGGCGTCCGGGCGAGCGGCCCGGTCTTCTTCGGCAACTTCGACTGGCCGCACGAGCCGACCGACGCGCCGGTGACCAAGCAGGTGACGTTCACCAACTCCGGCGACACCGCCGTGACCCTGCACCTCGCCACCACCGGAGCCGGCCCGTTCTCGGCGGGCGCCGCATCGGTGACGGTGCCGGCCGGCGGCCAGGCGAGCGTCCCCGTCGTCGGCGATCCGACCAAGGCCGGCGGCGGCCAGTACTCCGGCTACCTGGTCGGCACCGACGCCGCCACCGGAGCCGCGGTCACCCGGACCTCGCTCGGCCTGATCAAGGAGGACGAGCGGTACGACCTGAAGATCAAGCTCCTGGGCCGCGACGGCAAGCCCGCCACCTCCACCGTGGTGGTCAAGAAGGCGGGCGACCCCGACCCGTACTACTACTCCGTCACAGGCGAGCAGACGGTGCGGATGCCGCCGGGCACGTACACCGTCGAGTCGTTCCTGGACGTCGCGGGCGAGCGACCCGACTCGCTGGGCTTCGCCGTGCTGGTGGATCCGGAGACGGTGCTCAAGGGCTCGGGAGCCACCGTCGTCCTGGACGCCTCCAAGGCCCGCCTGCTGGACACCACCACGCCCCGGCGCAGCCAGGACCGGCAGCGCCGGATCGACTACACCGTCGGGTACGCCGGCGGCGACAGCTTCCGTGACGCGTTCCAG
Organism: Actinoplanes sp. NPDC049668; assembly: GCF_044465445.1. Taxonomy (NCBI): domain Bacteria; kingdom Bacillati; phylum Actinomycetota; class Actinomycetes; order Micromonosporales; family Micromonosporaceae; genus Actinoplanes; species Actinoplanes sp. NPDC049668. The sequence goes on along the minus strand of NZ_JBITLR010000004.1, from coordinate 795,902 downwards.
ATTCCGGTCAAGTACGACGACCTGTACCTCTCGCCGACCGAGCAGGTCACCGAGGGGTCGTTCACGATGGTCAACCGGTGGCGCCGGGGCGAGCCGCTGCTGAGCCTGGACGCCGTCGGGCTGCGGCCCGTCGAGGCCACCGTCCAGCCGGGCAGCACCCTCACCGCCGGCCGGGACCTCCTGCCCACCGTGTACGCGGGCAACGGCGCGGCCTCCGACTACGCCACGCTCGACGCCAAGGGCAAGGCGGTCGTGGTGACCCGCAGCAGCGCGGTCAGCGCGCCGGACCGTACCGCCGCCGCCGTTGCCGCCGGTGCGAAGCTGTTGCTGGTCGTCAACGACGGTGTCGGCGTGCTCAACGAGTCGGTCGGCGCCTCGCCGATCACGGTCGCCACCGTGCACCGCGACGCCGGCGCGCAACTGATCGCCCTGGCCCGGACCGGCCGGCGGCACCTCCTCACCAACCAGGTGCCCTACGCCACCTACGTCTACGACCTGACCCGCACGTACTCGGGCAAGGTGCCGGACAAGGCGCTCACCTACCATCCGCGCACCGGCGACCTCGCCCGGATCGACGCGCACTACCACAACCCCACGCAGGCGACGGAGGGCAGCGGCGGCCGATACGACGTGACCTTCATCCCGGGTCTCGGATTCCCCGAGCGGGAGTGGCACCCCGCCACGCGGACCGAGTGGGTCACCCCGGGGCAGCTCTGGCACGAGACGCACGCACAGGGCACCTGGACGGACAGCTCCAACCGCAACACGTACGCCAAGGGAACGACCAGGCTGGACTGGTTCGCGCCGGCGGTGCGGCCCGCGTTCAACCGGACGTTCGCGGTGCAGAACAGCCGCTACCGCGACTTCATGACCATCAACGTGCAGGCGTGGAGCCCGTCCGGCGACCACCTGGAGCACGGCGGCAACCTCGAATGGGGTTCGGTGCCGACCAACCTGAAGCTGTACCAGGGCGGCACGCTGCTGCACGAGAACAAGCTGTCCTCCTCGTTGCAGTGGAAGGCGGTCCCGGCCGGGACGCTGCCGTACCACCTGGTGCTGGACGCCTCCCGCCCGGCCGAGCAGTGGCGGCTGTCGACCCGCACGCACACCGAGTGGGACTTCGTCTCCAGCTCCAACGACTCGGAGAAGTTCGAGCCGATGGCGTTGCTGCAGCTGGAGTACCGCCTCGACACCGACCTGCACGGCGACGCGCGGGCGGGCCGCACCGAGGAGATCCGCGTCAAGCCGGTCCCCCAGGCCGGCGGCGGGCCGAGCACCGGCAACGTCACCGCGGTGACGCTGGAGGTGTCGTACGACGACGGCACCACCTGGCAGCCGGTGACGCTGCGCAAGGGCGGCGGCTGGTGGAACGGCGCGCTCCGGCTGCCGAGGCAGCCCGGCGGCTACGTGTCGGTGCGGGCCACCGGCACGACCGACGCCGGCTTCGCCATCAAGCAGGAGATCATCCGGGCCTACGGCCTCCGATGAAACCGCTCGACGGGCCCTGGGGCGGCGACGTCCCGGGGCCCGGGGGTGGGCAGGACACGCGTGCGTGGCGCATACTCTCTCCGCGTCTACGGGTGGAGAGGAGACGGGCACCGATGCTGGGTGCGCTGGGCCTGAACCCCGAGGACGAGGCGGTGTACAGCGCGCTCGCCGGACGGGCGCAGGCCGGCCCGGCCGAGCTGGGCGAGGCCCTGCAGGTGCCGACGCCCGAGATCGCGGCGGCGCTGTCGAACCTGGTGGCGTGCGGCCTGGTGAAGTCCACTCCGGACGGTGCGTTCGCCGCGGCGCCGCCCGCGGTCGCGCTGGGCGCCATGATCAGCGAGCGGCGGGCGGAGCTGCGCAGCGCCGAGCTGGCGCTGGTCACCCTCGCCGAGGAGCACCGCAAGGCGATGGCGGGCCGCAGCATCAGCGAGCTGATCGAGGTGGTCACCGGCGTCGAGGCGATCCGCCACCGGTTCGCCCAGGTGCAGCACGCCGCCCGCAGCCAGGTACGCAGCTTCGTCACCACGCCCTTCGTCGCCGTGCCGCCGGGCGCCAACCCGGTGGAGTCGCAGCTGGTGGCACAGGGCGTGCGGTACCGGGTGGTGATCGACCGCCCGGCGCTCGCCGAGCCCGGCGTGGTCGCCGAGACCATCGAGTCGCTGCGCGACGGCGTCGAGGTGCGGGTGGTCGAATCGCTGCCGATCAAGCTGATGCTGGCCGACGCCGAGCTCGCCCTCGTGCCCCTGACCGTCACGCCCGGCGAGGAGCCGGGCGCGGTCCTGCTGCACCGCGCCGGGCTGCTGACCGCGATGGACGCGCTGTTCGAGATCGTGTGGCGTCACGCGCACCCGCTCGACGTCGCCGCGCTCGACGGCGACGGCGGGCCGGAGACCCAGGACGTCGAGGCGGACGCGCCGACCGCCCTGGACCGGAAGATCCTGGCGTTGCTGCTGGCCGGGCTCACCGATCAGGCGGTCGCCACCCAGCTCGACCTCTCCCTGCGTACGCTGCAGCGCCGCCTGCGCCACCTGATGGACCTGGCCGGGGTGCAGAGCCGGATGCAGCTCGGCTGGTACGCCGCCCGCCACGACTGGGGATGACCGTCAGCCGGCCATGAACTCCCGCACGCCGCGCAGCCGGGTACGCAGCAGCACGGTCGCCCGGTCCGTGCGCAGCCGCACGTCGGTGGGCAGCCGCAGCCCGGACTCCGCGATCGTCCCGGCGGGTATCCGGGCGGGGTCGAGGCCCGCGCGGCGGGCGGTCAGCACGCCCAGCTCGTAGCGGTCGATCGCGTCGGTCCCGGCGACGTTGAGAATGCCCCGGTAGTCGCCGGCCGCCAGCTCGAGCAGCGCGTCGGCCAGGTCGTCGACGTGCACCGGTTTGCGGATCATGTCGGTGAACAGCGCGCCGTCGCGCACGCCGCTGATCAGGTCGTAGGTGAGCGTCTCGTGCTGCCCCCGGCCGTCGCCGAGGATCAGCGAGGTGCGCACCACGGCCGCCTCCGGGCGGACCGCCAGGACCGCGGTCTCGGCGGCTGCCTTCGCGGCGCCGTACCGGTACACCGGGTCGGGCAACGCGGACTCGTCGTACTCGACCGCCTCACCGGAGAAGATCGCATCGCTGGACACGTGCACCAGCCGGACGTCCAGCGCCGCCGCCGCGACGGCGACGTGCGCGGCGCCGTCCGCCATGACCCGCCAGTCGTCCCGCCCCGTCGCGGTGTGAATCACCGCGTCCGGCCGTACCCGCTCGATCAGGTCACGGACCGCGGCCGGATCCCGCACGTCGAGCCACTCGTGGCCGTTGGGGTCGGTGCTGCTGAAGTACGTGCCGGTCACCGACCACCCGGCCGCGGCGCGCTCGGCGAGCCGCGAGCCGAGGTGCCCCGTCGCGCCGGTTATCAAGATCCTTCTGGTCATGCGCACGGACCCTACCGCCGGCCCGCCACCCCCGCTGTCAGATCTACAAGGGACCGCCTGATGGCGCGGCGGTGCCCGGCCCGGTGTGGGAACATCGGCTTGCGGCCCGGCCGCGTCCGGCCGGCGCCCGACGCACGAGGGAGGACACACCGATGGCAGTCTCCGTGAACCTCGACGCCGTTCTCGACGAAGAGTACCGATCCAGCAATCTGGTGGACCTCGTCGACGCACCCGTGTCGGCGCTCTCCGGCATCTCCGAGGCCGAGGCCGAGGGACTGCGGCAGGCATTCGGCATCGAGACCATCGGCGACCTCGCCGACAACGCGTTCGTCCGCGCCGCCGTCGCCATCAGGGAAATGGCAAAGGTCGCCCAGTAGGCCGTCCGGTTAACGTGTGGTTCCCGTGGTTCCCCGCGCCCATTCGATATGCCACCCTGGCGGTCGACATTCGCGGGTGATCTCGGGGGCGGCATGGCGAGACGCGTGTTCCTGCACGTCGGCGCGCCGAAGACGGGCAGCACCTTCGTGCAGGACGTGCTCTGGAAGAACCACCCGCGGCTGAGGCGCGCCGGCATCCTGCTGCCCGGCACCCGCTCCGCGCACGACGACGCCATGACCGACCTGCGCGAGGTGCCCTGGCGCGACCCCGGCGCCACCTGGACCTGGGACCGGATGGCCGGGGAGGCCGCCGCCTGGCCGGGCGACGTCATCATCAGCAACGAGGCGCTGGGCGGCGCCACCGCCGCGCAGGCCGACCGCGCGGTGTCCAGTCTCGGGCCCGCCGAGGTGCACGTCCTCGTCGCGGGCCGGGATCTCTGGCGCACCTTCCCGTCGATGTGGCAGCAGAGCATCCGGGAACGCCGGGTCTGGCGCTTCGGGACGTTCCTGCGCGACGTCGAGCGCGGCAGCTTCGAGGCGTTCTGGGAGCTGCACACGGCGAACCGCATGCTGCGCCGCTGGGGCGACCTGGTCCCGCCCGGCCGGCGGCACCTGCTGACGGTCCCGGAGCCGACCGCGCCGCGGGAGCTGCTCTGGCACCGGTTCGCCGGCGTCCTGGGCATCCCGGACGGGCTCTGCGAGCTCGCCGCGCCCGTCGCGAACGCGTCGCTCGGCGCCGCCGAGATCGAGGTGCTCCGCCGGGTCAACCAGGCGCTGGGCGACCGGTACCCGCACCGGACGCCGTACCAGCGCGTCGTTCAGCACCACCTGGTCAACGCCGTGCTGAAGCAGGCCGGTAACGAGCTGCGGATCGGCGTCGGCCCGGACCGGGCCGACTGGGTGTACGAGCTGGCCGAGCGCCAGATCGCCGAGCTGCGGGAATATCCGTGCCACGTCGTCGGCGACCTCGCGGAGCTCCGGCCGGCCGGCGTCCGGCCGGCGACCACCCCGGACTCGCTCGACGACGGCCAGGTGCTCCGGGCCGCCATCGACACCATCGTCGGCATGCTGGGGCACGCCGAATCCCTGCGCCGGCAGGCGGACCGGAACGACGCGATCCTGAATCGGATCCTTCGCCGCGCCGCCCGTGCCATCCGCCGCAACTGACGGGCATTTCCGCCGGCTTTCAGAATTCGTAACCCGACAATGTTTCGCGTTCGCGAATTTCCTGTAATGACCATCACAGAAAGTGACGCACAGCAAAGGGTCCACAATCGACTATGCGAAACGGTCAGCGCATGGTGCGCAGTCACAGACCTCTCGAAAGACAATGCGCACCACGATCGGGGTAATTGCGACATATCGGAATGGCGATCGACTACGCCGTGTCGCAACCGTTGGCAACGCTGCGTATATATCTACGTGTCGCCCCTCACGTTTAAGGTTCACATTTATGGTTTCGCCGCCCTCGTGTGGAACTGTCAGAGCGCATTCATGAGCCGGACCGCTATCACGCTGATAAACGTGTGAATACGTCTGGCATTTACGGCGGTCCGCAAAGGACGGTCACTGGCCATTCCGTTCCAGTCACCTTCGGTGACACCCCTTTTTCAACCGGGCGACCGCCCGTGAGGTGAGAGAACCGTCGATGAGCGTCACAGAAACAACCTCCGGCAGAACGGACGGCTACGACTACGCCGGCTTCAGCGTCCTCGCGGGCCAGGCCGAGCCCGCGCCCGCTGACGGGTACCGGGTCGGCATGCGGCCGCTGGCCCGGCGCCGGCCGATCGCGACCGTGCTGATCACGCTCTTCGCGTTCGCGTTCGAGAGCACGTTCTTCGCCTGGCTGCTCTCCTCCATCGAGGTCCCCGAGCGCGGCCTGCACCCCGGGCTCTACGCGGCGACGATCTTCATGATCGTGGCGACCGCGCTGATCGAGCTGTTCCGGCTGGTCAACGTCGTGACACTGTGCCTGGCCACCCTCTGGGCCCGGGACCCGGTTCCGGTGGTGCCGCAGGCCGACCTGCGGGTCGCGTTCCTGACCACGATCGTGCCCGGCAAGGAACCCGTCGACATGGTCGAACGCACCCTGCGCGCCGCCCGGGCGATCCGACACGCCGGCCGCTACGACGTCTGGCTGCTCGACGAGGGCAACGACGACGAGGTCCGGCAGATGTGCGAACGCATCGGCGTGCTGCACTTCAGCCGCAAGGGCCGGGCCGAGTACAACACCCCCGCCGGCGCCTTCAAAGCCAAGACCAAACACGGCAACTACAACTCCTGGGTCGACGCCAACGGCGACCAGTACGACGTCTTCGTCTCCGTCGACCCCGACCACGTGCCGCTACCCAACTTCTGCGAGCGGCTGCTCGGCTACTTCCGCGACCCCGACGTCGCCTTCGTCGTCGGACCACAGATCTACGGCAACTACGACAACGTCGTGACCCGCTGGGCCGAATCCCAGCAATACCTCTTCCACTCCCTGCTGCAGCGCGCCGGCAACCGCCTCGGCGTCTCCATGCTCGTCGGCACCAACAACGCCGTACGCATCTCCGCACTCCGCGGCATCGGCGGCCTACAGGACTCCATCACCGAAGACATGGCCACCAGCCTGGTCGTACACAGTGGACGTAATCCCGACACCGGCGCACGCTGGCGCTCCGTGTACACCCCCGACGTGCTCGCCGTCGGCGAAGGCCCCTCGTCGTGGACCGACTACTTCAGCCAGCAGTACCGCTGGTCGCGCGGCACGGACGAGGTAGCCGTCACGTCATTCGGCAAGGTCGCGCGCCGGCTCGGCGTACGCCGGTCGCTGCACTACGCGCTGCTGCTGTCCTACTACCCGCTTACCGCGCTGGCCTGGCTGCTCGGCGCCGCCAACGCCGCCTGTTACCTGGTGCTGGGCGCCAAGGGCGTGCAGGTGCCGCAGGAGGTGTGGCTGATGCTCTACGTCGACGCGGCCCTCTTCCAGGTCGGCCTCTATGTGTGGAACCGCCGGCACAACGTCAGCCCGCACGAGGAGTCCGGCTCCTCCGGGCTCGCCGGCATGCTGGCGTCCACGCTGTCCACGCCGATCTACGTGTCGTCGTTCCTCGGCGCCGTGCTGCGCAGGCGCAGCAACTTCGTGGTGACGCCCAAGGGCGACTCGGCCAGCCCGGACCGGCTGCTGACGTTCGCGCCGGGGCTGCGCTGGGCCGCGTTCTACGCCGTGCTGCTGGCCGTCGCACCGATCGCCGGGCATGTGCACGGCGCGATGTGGGCCTGGCCCGCCCTGAACCTGGTCATCTGTCTCCTCCCGCCGGCCATCTGGCTGGTACGGGGCCGGCGTCGCGCCGACGCCGGCGCCACGACCGAGCCCGCCCTCAAGCCCGTGGAGTCGTACGCATGAACCCTCGTCCCCGTCCGACCGCGACCCGCCGCCTGCTCAGCGGATTCGTCTCCCTGCTGGTCCTGACCGTCCTGGTCGTCGTCAACCGGCCGATGGTCGCCTTCGGCGCCGAGGCCCTGCACGAGTTCCAGATCAACCGGCTGTCGTACACGCAGAGGTACGGACACTGGTCGCGCCTGCCGGTGCCGGAGAACTTCCGGGTCAACGCCATCCACGCGGCGCTGCTGCGCACCGGCAAGGTCCTGATCATCGCCGGCAGCGGCAACAACCGCGACAACTTCGAGGCCGGCACGTTCCGTACCGTGCTCTTCGACCCCGCGAACGACGAGTTCACCGAGGTGCCCACCCCCACCGACGTGTTCTGCGCCGGGCACACGTTCCTGGCCAGCGGCAAGCTGCTCATCGCCGGCGGCACGAAGTCCTACGAGGTCCTCGAGAAGGACATCGACCACCCCGCCGGCGTCATGAAGATCAAGAACGAGTCGGCGGCGGGCGGGCCCCGGTTCTTCCCCAAGGGCACCCGCCTGACCGGCCGGAACGGCCTCGCGTACCTGACCCGCGCCGACGTCACCGTGCCGGCCGCGACCACCATGAAGCACGGCGACGCCGTGATGACCCACGCCGGCGAGGCCGAGGTGTGGGTCGACGCCGAGCGCGCCGGCGACGCCGCGATCGTCCGGGCCCCGGGCCAGTACGCCCTCGCCGGGCTCACCGGCGCCGACCGCCGCAACCTCTACGGCCTCTCCGACAAGATCACCCGGGAGAAGCAGGAGTACGGCGGCGACGACACGTCCTACGAGTTCGATCCGATCACCGAGCGCTACCAGCGCACCGGCGACATGGTGCAGCCCCGCTGGTACCCCACCCTGGCCGAGACGCCGAACGGCGACGTCCTCGCCGTGTCCGGCCTGGACGGGTTCGGCCGGATGTTGCCCGGCGACAACGAGCGCTACCTCACCGAGCAGCGGCGCTGGGTCGACGCGCCGAAGCTCAAGCGCGTCTTCCCCACTTACCCCGCGCTGCACCTCATGCAGGACGGAAGGCTCTTCTTCTCCGGCTCGAACTCCGGCTACGGCTCGGACACCGAGGGCCGCACCCCCGGCCTGTGGGACCTGACGAACAACAAGTTCCAGGTCGTACCCGGACTGCCCGACGCGCGGATGACCGAGACCAGCTCCTCGGTGCTGCTCCCACCCGCACAGGACCAGAAGGTGATGATCTTCGGCGGCGGCGAGATCGGCGAATCGCCGGTCTCCACCCGGCGCACCGCGATCGCCGATCTGGACGAACCGAAACCCGCCTACCGGCCCGGCCCGGACCTGCCACAGCCGGCCCGCTACCTGAGCACCGTGCTGCTGCCCGACGACACCGTGCTGACCACCGGCGGCTCCTCCGGCTACCGCGGCGGCGAGTACCGCGGCCAGACCCGCAGCGACCTGTTCAACACCCAGATCTACGACCCGTCCGGCAACCGCTTCGCCGACGCGGCCGACTCCACCATCGGCCGCAACTACCACTCGGAGGCGATCCTGCTGCCCGACGGCCGGGTCATCACCATGGGCAGCGACCCGCTGTACGACCCCACCGGACGCAACCCCGGCACCTTCGAGCAGCGCATCGAGGTCTACTCGCCGCCGTATCTGTACAAGGGCGACCGTCCCACCATCGACGGCGGCCCCGCCGCCGTCCAGCGGGGCACGACGGTCACGTTCGCCACGGCCGACGCCGCCGGCATCCGCGCCGCTCGGCTGATGCGCCCCAGCGCCGTCACCCACGTCACCGACGTCGACCAGCGCTCCGTCGCCCTCGACATCACCACCGCGCCGGGCGGGCTGGCCCTGTCCATCCCGAAGGAGCGCGGTCTCGTCCCCTCCGGCTGGTATCTGCTCTACCTCATCGACGCCGAGGGCGTGCCGTCGACCGGCCGCTGGGTGCAGGTGCGCTGATCCATGCCCCGCCACGTCCGAGTACCGCTGCGCGTCCGCCGGCCACCGCGGGTGACGGTGGCCGTCCTGTGCGCCGCGCTGCTGCTCGGCGCGGTCGCCTGGTTCGTCCTGGGAGGGGTCGGGACGAACCAGGCGCACACCGGCGGGGCGGCCCCGGATCCGACCGGGTCCGGGGCCGCCCCGGCCGGCCGGCTCGCGGGCTGGCCGCTGTTCGCCGAGCGGTCCGGCCTGGCCACCGATCAGCTGCGCCGGCTGGAGGCCGCGGGCCGCACCGGCGAGGCCGCGGCGATCCGCCGGATCGCCGACCAGCCGACCGCCGCCTGGTTCGCCGACGAGGCACCCGGATACGCCGACCGCGCCGCCCGGCTGGTGCGCGCGGCCGCCGCGGCCGGGCAGGTCCCGGTGCTCTCCGTGTACTTCGTGCCGGGGCGGGACTGCTCGGGACACTCCGTCGGCGGAGCGCGGGACGACGCCGCGTACCTCCGGTGGATCGGCGCCCTCGCGGATGCGCTGGCCGGCCACCGGGCGATCGTGGTGCTCGAGCCGGACGCCGTCGCGCAGGCCGCCGAGGGCTGCCTCGACGCCGCCGCGGCGGCCGCCCGCTACCGGCTGCTCGGCGCCGCCGTCGAGGCGTTCCGGGCGCAGCCCGGCGTGCGGGTGTACCTCGACGCCGGCAACCCGACCTGGGTCGAGCCGAACCGGATGGCCCCGGCCCTGCGGGCCTCGGGCATCGACCGGGCACACGGCTTCGCCCTCAACGTCGCGAACTTCGAGCACACCGCGGACAACATCGCGTACGGCACGGCGTTGTCGGGCCTGCTGGGCGGCGCGCACTTCGTCGTCGACACCAGCCGCAACGGCAACGGCCCCGCGCGGCAGGGCGCCGGCGACCGGCACTGGTGCAACCCGCCCGGGCGCGCCCTCGGCGCGGCGCCCACCGTCGAGACCGGACACCCGCTCGCCGACGCCTTCCTGTGGGTCAAGCGCCCCGGCGAGTCCGACGGCGCCTGCACCGCCGGCGCTCCGGCGGCGGGGCGGTGGTACCAGCGGTACGCGCTGGAACTGGCGGGCCACCGGGGCTGAGCCGGCGTCAGGGGGTGCCGGCGGCGGGCGCGGCTAGCACCCGCCGGCGCAGCAGCTCATACTGCTCCCGGCAGCGCACCACCGGAACACCCGGTCCGCGCTCCTGCACCACGCCGCCGGTCACCACCTCGTGCGGGTGGAACTGGTCGGCGGTGAGATCGACGTCGCGGCCGTCGGGCAGCCGGTTCCAGTAGTGGTAACCGACCTTGACCCGCCCGACGTGTACCTCGCCGAGGATCAGCTCCCCGCCGAGCAGGTCCTGCACGACCAGGGCCGTCACCCCGCACTGACCCCGCGACGGGTTCTCCGGCCGCCAGTCCGCCAGGTCGTGCGGGTCGCAGGTGTCGGGTCCCCAGGCGGTCAGCAGCGTCGTTCTCAACAGTTCGGTGTTCATGAGGAGAATGCTGGACCCTCGACCTTCTCGAGGGTCAATCCCCGCACGCGTTATCCCAGCCCGCCCGTCAACGTCGTTTCCAGGTGCCGCATCCGCTGCTCTTGAAACCCTTGTCCGAAGACTTGATCGTGACAGTAGCCCGGGAACCGGCATCCACATTGTTGTTCGCGACGATCCCGCCAAGACCCCCACTGAGGCTCTTCATCCGCTCCCAATAGCACCCACTCGAATCAGCCGGCACGGTCACCGCGTAGGTGCCCGGCGCGATGTCGATGTCGACTGCCCAGGTTCCCTCACCGAAGGTCGTCGCTTTGGGTCCCGAGGTCGGCGCGGTCTTCCACTCGCCGCAGTCGTTGGAGGTAAACGCCTTGTCCGTCTTGCGGATCGTCAACACGACATGGGCTCCCGCATTCACGTTGTCGTTCGCGAGGATGGCGTCCAGGTCACCTTCGGCGTTCTTCGACCGCTGCCAGTAGCAGCCGGTGGAGTCTTCGGGCACGGTCACCGCGTAATTGCCGGGCTTGACGTCCGCGGGGACGAGCCACGTGCCGTCACCGACAGTCTGGACGGGCGGTGGCGCCGGCTTCGGCTTCGTGGGCGAAGGCACCGCTTCGGTCGCCGCAGGGGGTGCTTGGGTGGTTTCCGCCGGCGCCCCGGTCGTCGGCTGCTCGGCGGTAGTCGTCGGCGGTGCGGAGGATGCCCCGGCTCCGGGTTGGTCATCGTCGATCTGGGATCCGATGACGGCCAGGCCTCCGCAACACAACAGGATGAAGGCTGTCGCTCCACCCGCGATCCACAGCACCAGACTCTTGTTCCTGCGCGGTGGTACCGGTGTGGCGAATTCGCCAGGTTGCTGCCCGTAGGCGTAATGCTGTCCCGGTGGGACACCCGGGTCGGGAGGAGGGGGGAGGTTTCCGCCCGGAATGATGGGTATGCTCATCATCGCCCTCCGCTTGACTGGAATCGAACCGAATCCGCGCGTAACCGGCTGAGCTGTTGCCGGACTCCACGGCATCGGTCCTGACGGATTGCGGGGGTGGATCGCCGAATCTACATTGCCGATCGTCTGCGGATCCGAATGCGGCCCGGCGCATTGCCCGAGGTGATCCGCAGAGGAATGGCCGCCGACGCCGGAAAGGGAACGGGGTCAGCGTATGCCGCAGAGCATCGGCGCTGATCAGCCGAAACGGCGGCGGTCGGCGGCCGGACGGCGTTCGCGCTACACCATGCAGTCGCTGCAACCCATTCCGATGTCGAGCGCGGGAGCCGGCGGGTAACCGCGCCCAACCATCTGGGCGGCAGCGAACTCCCAACCGGCCTCATCGGCCTTCCGCGCCGCGCAGGCGAGCGGTGCGCGGGGCCCCAGCTCTCGTCCCACACTCGACTGTCCGGACGTGGCGAGGCCCGGGGATATGGCCAATCCCCGGGCCTCTGGTGACCACCGAATTGCACACACCAGCACGTTTAAGGGCCCGGATCATTCGTCACGACATCGGGTTTTGCCATTAAACTACCGCCGCTCGAAGCGCGGCGGACCGGACTTGAACCGGCATCCGCTGTCATCGTCCGTGCCCGGTCGACCTGGTGATCGGTGATGAATGCTGACGTTGGAGCGAGAATCTGAGTCTCATACCGGCTGCCTCTGCCAGTTGGGCTACCCCCGCGCGCTGGTGCGGGGGGCGGGACTCGAACCCGCACTGTCACCGGTGGATTCAGCTTCAGCCTCAGCTGTCAGCTTCGCGCCGTTTCCGGCGCACCCCCGCGCTCCCACGGGGGAATCGGTGACGGCTACCCGAACAGGTAGCCGAAGACGGCCGCGCCGACCCGCTGGTCGGCGACCTCGGTGTTGTTGGCCTCCTCGCGCGCGAACTTGACCGCGGTCTGCAGCGCCAGCACCCGCTCGAGGATCTCGTTGACCCGCTTCGCCGGCAGCGCACCGGAGAACTTCACGGTCGTCCAGTACCCGACGGTGACGTCCTCGTAGTACACCTCGACCTGCGCGGGGTGCTTCTCGGTCGCCTCGGCCTTGACGTGGTTGCGCGGCACCTTCTTGGTGCGGTTGGTCCGCACCGGCTCGGTGCGCCAGCTGTCCGTGGAATCGTCGCGCAGCCAGGACTCGGCCGCGTCGAGCACCGGCAGCTTCTTCACGAACGTGTGCAGGTCGACGAGCTGCTTCTCGAGGAACAGCAGGTACGTCACCGGCACCTGGGCGGCGATGGTGCGGCCGTCGACCACCACGTCGGCGCGCGCCACGCAGTTGGTCCAGTCCTTCGTCGCGGTGACGTCGAAGAGCCGGGTCAGCGTGCCCGAGACGCCGCGCAGGATGTCCTCGGCCTTGATCTGTACCCGCGTCGACTCGGCGGGCAGCTGCTCACCCTCCTCGTCCTTCGGCTGGTACGTCCGGGAGATGCCGGCGAGCGGGCCGGTCTTCTGCACGGCGTGGTGAGCCTCGCTCAGGTCGGCGAACGACTTGCTCTTCACGCCCTTCTCCACGGCGATGATCTGGTTCAGCTTCGGCACCATCTCCCCTTTCGGCGTGGGGAACGGTAGCACCGATCACCTACGGCCTCCGACCGCATTTCACCGGCCCTATACTCCCGCCAGTCAAATGATCTTCAAACGGGGGAAGCCTGTGAGCAGGAACAACGGCGACCGTCCACGGTCGACAGCATGGCGCCGGTCGGTGGCTCGTATCGCGGCGGCGGCCTGCGTGGCCGCCGGCCTGGTCGCGTCGGCCGCGGCGCCGGGTCACGCGGACGTGGTCGATCCGGGCGGCGCACCGCCGCTGCGCTTCCTGTCCTACAACATCTGCGGTTCCGGCGGCAGCAGCGCATGGCGCTGTACCACCGAGATGACCGACGCGACTCGTGGCGAGGTCCCGCAGCGCGTCGCCAACGTCGTACAGAACATCACCGATTGGAGCGCCGACGCGGTCTTCCTCAACGAGGTCTGCCGGAATCAGTACGACGCCGCTGACGACGAGCTGACGCCGCGCGGCTACGTGGGTGTGTTCGTCACGACCATGAGTGCGGACCGCTGCAAGGACCCCAGGAACGCCCAGAGTTCGCCGGAAGAGGGGGTCGCGCTCTTCGCTCGCGGCCTGCGCGCGCTGCCCGGCGGGGCGTCTACCGGCTGGACCGGCCCGGCGCGGCCGGGGAACAGCATTTCCTGCTGTGCGGCGACACCTTCCCGCAGGGCAGGCTCGCGCGGGTCTGCTCGACGCACTGGACCGCGCCGGCCAACGGTGACTACACCCTCAATCAGTACCAGGGCGAACGGGTCAAGGAGATCGTGGATCCGTGGTTGGACGCCGGCATCCCGGTGGTGGTCGGCGGGGACCTCAACCGGTCGCCCTTCGGCACGGTTCTGAACGGCTTCTACGGCATGGACAACGGCACCGGCCGTTTCACCGAGGTCGACGAGGCCGACGGCCAGTACTTCCAGGCCGCCGTCGATACCGTCGGCGGTTGCGAACAGGCCGCACCGGCGGACCGGGCGAACTGCGTGCCCTGCCCGTCATCGGCCACCCGCTGCCGCAGCGGCGAGCCGACGTTCGACGTCTGGAATCAGGCCGAGCCGCAGCTGCACCGCAAGCTGGACTACATCTTCCTCAGCCGGGAGCACTTCACCGACGTGGTGGGCGACGCGGTCCAGGAAGCGCCCTACGCCGACCCGACGATCACCGATCATTCGGCGCTGCGGGGTGCCGCGCGCTGGCGCACCTCCGCGCCGAACCTGGGGCACTGGACCTTCGACGAGGCGTCCGGCACGGCCGCGGACGTGACCGGCGTGGGCCAGCCGGCGACGCTGTCGGGGACCACGGCGCGCGGCGCCGGCATCAACGGCGGCCGGGCGCTGCAGCTCACCGGCACCGGCTTCGCCAAGACCACGGGCCCGGTGCTGCGCACCGACCAGAGCTTCACCGTCGACGCCTGGGTGAAGCTGGCGAACAAGAACAACTACCAGACCGCGGTCACCCAGGACGGCGCCGGCATCGGCGCGTTCTACCTGCAGTACAACAAGGGTTCCGACCGCTGGGTGTTCAACGTCCCGGACCAGGACAGCACCGACACGACCAACTGGGAGCACGCCCGCTCCACCGGCTCACCGGTGATCGGCGAGTGGACCCGGCTGACCGGCGTCTACGACGCCGCAGCACACCAGACCCGCCTCTACGTCAACGGCGTACCGCACGGCACCGCGGACGGCGTCACCCTGTGGCACGGCAACGGTCCGCTACGGATCGGCGCCTCCCGCTGGGGCACCGACACCACCGATCAGTGGTCCGGCGCCATCGACGAGGTCCGGGTGTGGCAGTACGCCCGCACCGACACCGAGATCAGGAACGCGCCGACCGGCCAGTGGAATTTCGCCGAGACGGCCGGCGACGCGCAGGACCGCTCCGGTAACGGCCGGCCGGCGGTCATGTCGGGGACCACCGCGCGCGGCGTGGGCATCAACGGCGGCCGGGCGCTGCAGCTCGACGGCGCCGGTGTCGCCAAGACGGCGGGCCCGGTGCTGCGCACCGACCAGAGCTTCACCGTCGACGCCTGGGTGAAGCTGGCGAACAAGAACAACTACCAGGTCGCCGTCAGTCAGGACGGCGCCGGCATCGGCGCGTTCTACCTGCAGTACAACAAGGGTTCCGACCGCTGGGTGTTCAACGTGCCCACCAGCGACAGCACCGGTCCGAACAACTGGGAGCACGCCCGCTCCACCGGCTCACCGGTGATCGGCGAATGGACCCGGCTGACCGGCGTCTACGACGCCGCCGCACACCAGACCCGCCTGTACGTCAACGGCGAGCTTCAGGGCACCGCGGACGGCGTCACCCTGTGGCACGGCAACGGCCCGCTGCGGATCGGCGGCGCGCACTGGGGCGGCAGCACCACCGACCAGTGGTCCGGCGCCATCGACGAGGTCCGGGTATGGCAATACGCCCGCACCGACACCGAGATCGCCGCGGACCCGTCCCGGCAGTACTGACACGCTTTCTCAAAGACCCAGCAAGCGCACAGCTTGCTGGGTCTTTTCATGCCCGGCGCACATAGCTAATGTACTAGGCGCCTAGATGAATAGAGGTTCGTGGTGATCGAGTTCCATCTGGACGCCCGCTCGGGCGTCGCGCCGTACATGCAGCTCATCCAGCAGGTGCGGCACGCGCTGCGGCTGGGCGTGCTGAACGAGGGCGACAAGCTGCCCACCGTCAAGGAGGTGGTGGCCAAGGTCGCCATCAACCCCAACACGGTGCTCAAGGCGTACCGGGAGCTGGAGTACGCGGGTCTGGTCTCCGCCCGGCCCGGGCTCGGCACGTTCGTGACCCGGACGCTCGGCAACGACTCCGTCGCGCACCAGCCGCTGCGCAAGGAGCTGGAGCGCTGGCTGACCGAGGCCCGCGCCGCGGGCCTCGACGACGAGAGCATCGAGGCGCTGTTCCTCAGCACGTTTCGCAGGTTTTCGGAGGCGAGAGCATGACTAGCGCACTGGAGACGGCCGGCCTGACACACAGGTACGGGCGCCGCACCGCACTGTCCGACTGCACGTTCGACGTGCCGGCCGGCCGGGTCGTCGGCCTGGTCGGGCCGAACGGCGCCGGCAAGTCGACGCTGCTGCAGCTGGCCTGCGGCCTGCTCGCGCCGACCGCCGGCGAGATCCGGGTGCTCGGCGCCCGGCCGGCCAGCGGCTCGCCCCGGGTGGGCTTCGTCGCGCAGGACACCCCGGTCTACGCCGGGCTGACCGTCGCCGAGCACCTGCGCATGGGCGCCCACCTGAACCCGTCCTGGGACTCGGGCCTCGCCGAGCGGAGGGTCTCCCAGGTCGGCCTGGACCGCGCGCAGAAGGCGGGCAAGCTCTCCGGCGGCCAGCGCGCCCAGCTCGCGCTCACCGTCGCCGCGGCCAAGCGTCCCGACCTGCTGCTCCTCGACGAGCCGGTGGCGGCCCTCGACCCGCTCGCCCGGCGCGCCTTCCTGCAGGGGCTGATGGAGTTCACCGCCGAGCAGGGCGTCAGCGTCATCATGTCCTCGCACCTGGTCGCCGACCTGGAGCGGGTCTGCGACTACCTGATCGTGCTCTGCGAGTCCCGGGTCCGGGTGGCCGGGGACGTCGAGGAGCTGATCGCCACGCACCACCGGCTGGTCGGGCCGCGCCGGGATCCGGCCGACCTCGGCGGTGGCCGGGCCGTGGTGGAGGAGAGCCACACCGACGTCCAGTCCACCCTGATCGTGCGCAGCTCGGCGCCGATCGACGACCCGTCGTGGCAGGTGGACCGCCTGGATCTCGAGGACATCGTGCTGGCGTACATGAGTGAGGCGGCCGCCGGCCGCCTGCGGGTGCTGGAGGGGCAGCGATGATCTGGTTGACCTGGCGGCAGTCCCGGACCCAGGCGCTCTCCGGCGCCGCGATCGTGCTCCTGATCCTGGCCGGCGTGGCGCTCACCTGGCCCGGGCTCACCGAGCTGGCGCGCACCAGCGGCTTCACCGCGTGCCAGGCCGACTGTCAGGACGTCGCCGACAGCTTCCTGGCCCAGGCGGGCGACACCGCGGCGGCCGCGGTCTACTGGGCCGGGATAGCCGCGATGTACCTGCTGCCGGCCCTCGTCGGGCTCTTCTGGGGCGCGCCGATGGTGGCCCGCGAGCTGGAGACCGGCACGTACCGGATGGTGTGGAGCCAGACCGTCTCCCGGCGCCGCTGGCTGCTGGTCAAGCTCGCCGCCGGCGCGGGTGCGGTCGCGCTGCTCGCCGGCCTGACCAGCCTGGCCATGACGCTCTGGGCGGAACCGATCGATCAGGCGTACGGGAACCGGATCGGCCCGATCGTCTTCGCCGCCCGCGGTCTCGTCCCGGTGGGCTACGCCGTGTTCGCCTTCGTCCTGGGCGTGACGCTCGGCATGCTGCTACGGCGCACCGTGGTCGCGATGGCGGTGACCCTGCTCGTGGTGGCGCTCGCGCAGGTGGCCTCCCCGCTGCTGGTGCGGCCGGCGCTGGCCCAGCCGGAGACGTCGACCACCGCGGCCGACTTCGATCGGCTGCAGGGGCTGGGAATCGGCGGCAACGACGCGCACGTCGAGCTGGAACCGTCGGTGACCGGCGCCTGGATCCTCTCGAACCGGGTGATCGACACCACCGGCGACACGTTCAAAGGCCCGGTGGACCCGGCCGAGTGCGGCCCGGAGTCGAAGCAGGGCATGGGGGCGTGCAAGGAGTGGCTGGCGACGCAGAACCTCCGCCAGGAGCAGGTCTACGTGCCGCAGGAGCGGTTCTGGGCCCTGCAGTGGCGCGAGTTCGGGATCCTGCTCGCCCTGACCGCGGGGCTGTCGTGGTTCTGCCTGTGGTGGATCCGGCGCCGGCTCGCGTAGTCCTGTGGACTAGGGCGGCGGCCGCACGGGGGGCCGCCGCCGGGTGCGCGGCGCTGGCAGAATGCCCGGTGTGAGTAGCTCAGTGCAGGTGGCCGAGGACCGCGGCACGGACGCGGTCAACGGGTCCGCGGCGATCTGGGCCCGCGCGAAGGCGCTCCGCGACGGCGACCCGGAGCCGGCCTCCGTCGAGGAGACCGCGCCGGGAATCCGGCGGCGCCTCGCCCTCCCGGGTGCTCGGCTGCTCCTGGCCCGGCGCGACGGCCGGCCGGTTGGCTTCGCCCTGGTCGCGCCCCGCGCGCGGACCCTGGAGCTCTTCTACCTCGCCGTCGACCCCGGCGCCTGGGGCGCCGGCGTGGGCACCCGGCTGCTGCGCGGCGTCGCGGAGCAC
Source organism: Actinoplanes sp. NPDC049668 (assembly GCF_044465445.1). Classification (NCBI taxonomy): domain Bacteria; kingdom Bacillati; phylum Actinomycetota; class Actinomycetes; order Micromonosporales; family Micromonosporaceae; genus Actinoplanes; species Actinoplanes sp. NPDC049668. The sequence goes on along the minus strand of NZ_JBITLR010000004.1, from coordinate 777,565 downwards.
GCGCGGGCGATCGGGCGGGAACGGCTCGAGCTGTGGGTGATCGCCGACAACGAGCGGGCCATCGGAGTCTACGAGCGGTCGGGCTGGGTCGGCACCGAGCAGGTGAAGCGGGATCCGGCGTCGGGCCGGCTCGAGCGGCGGTTCCTGAGCCGGTCGTCGGTCTAGCGAAGCGCGGTGGCCGCCGCGGTCCGGACGGCCGCGGTCAGCGCCGCCAGCACCGGCGACTCCAGGCGCCAGTACTGCCAGTACAGCGGCACGTCCAGGTGTCGGCCTTCGGCCAGGTCCACGAGGCGACCGGCGGCGACGTCGCCGCGGGCGACGTCCTCCGGAACCAGGCCCCAGCCCAGGCCGAGGCGGATGGCCTCGGTGAAGCTCGTCGGGGCCGGCACGAAATGGGTGGGAGGGTCGATCTCACGCCGGGTGATCGTGCGCGCGAAGCGGTGCTGGAGGTTGTCCTTGCGGTTGAAGCGGATCACGGGTGCGGTGGCGAACGCCGCCGCGAGGTCGCGCCCGGCGAACCAGGCCGAGTGCCGCTCGGGTGCCGCGACCGCGAGGTAGCGCATCGCGCCCAGTCGTTGCACCCGGCAGCCCTGCACGGCGGCGCGTTCGGTGGTGACCGCGGCCATCACGGTTCCGTCGCGCAACATGTCGGCGGTGTGGCCCTCGTCGTCGGTGTGCAGGTCGAAGTCCGCGCCGGGCACGGCGGCCAGGACCGGCAGGAACCAGCCGGCGAGGGAGTCGGCGTTGACGACGACGGCCAGGCGGGTGCGGGCACGGCCGCTCAGCGCGCCGCGCGCGGCGTCGAGGGCCTCGTGCTCCAGGAGCGCCACCTGCCCGCCCAGGCGCACCAGCGGCCGTCCCGCGGCGGTCGGCTCGCACGGCCGGGCCCGGCGGACGAGCACCTGCCCGACGACCTGCTCCAGCGCCTTGATGCGCTGGCTGACGGCGGACGGTGTGACGTGCAGTGCGCGCGCGGCCGCGTCGAAGCTGCCGTGCTCGATGACCGCCTGGAAGGTTGCGAGTTGGGATGGGTCGAGCATCATTACCGATTCTAACGTGGCTGAAGAAACTTTAGCTGGAGTGCATCAGCCAGACCTCCTAGCTTGGCTGACGTGGGTTCCGCGCTGGCCGGGTTCGGCTTCTCCCTCGCGCTGATCGTCGCCATCGGCGCGCAGAACGCGTTCGTGTTGCGCCAGGGGCTGCGCCGCGAACACGTCCTGGCCGTCGTGGCGATCTGTGCCGCCGCCGACGCGATGCTGATGGCCGCCGGCATCGCCGGCCTGGGCGCCGCTCTGACCGACGCGCCCACCGTCCTGACGGCCGTGCGGTGGGCCGGCGCGGCGTTCCTGCTCGGCTACGCGGCCCTGGCCGCGCGCCGCGCCCTGCGGCCGACCGCGCTCACCCCGCTCGACCGCCCGCCGGCCACGCTGCGCGTCACGCTCCTGGCCTGCCTGGCGTTCACCTTCCTCAACCCGCACGTCTACCTGGACACCGTCGTGCTGCTCGGCACCGTCGCGCACCACCACCCCCACCGGTGGGCGTTCGGCGCCGGTGCCGCGACCGCGAGCCTGTTCTGGTTCGCGGCGCTCGGCCTCGGCGCCCGCCGGCTGGCACCCCTGCTCGCCCGGCCGGCGGCGTGGCGGATCGTCGACGCGGCGATCGCCGCCCTCATGACGGCCCTCGCCGTCTCACTCGCCGTCGGCTGACGGGGGATCATTCGGAACGGATGATCACTGGACGGCTCATCCGCGGCGGATGGGACGGTCGCCCGTCGTCCTCTGTGACACTGGCGGCATGACCGAGGCGGGTTGGCGGGAGCTGCGGGTCGAGGTCCAGGGGCGTCCGGTCTTCGTGCGCCGGGGCCCGGAGATACCCGGCTCGACCCCGATCGTGCACGTGCACGGCTTCGCGGTCTCCGGCGGCTACCTGCTGCCGACCGCCCGGGCCCTGGCACACCGCGCGACGACGTTCGTCCCCGACCTGCCGGGCTACGGCCGCAGCGCCGGCTGGGGCCACACCCTCGGCATCCCCTCGCTGGCGTGGGCACTGCTGGACCTGCTCGACGCGCTCGGCGCCGAGCAGGCGGTGCTGGTCGGCAACTCGATGGGCGGGCCGGTGTGCCTGGAGGTCGCGCACAGCGCGCCCGAGCGCGTCGCCGGCGTCGTGCTCGCCTCGCCCGCGGGCGGGGTGCACAACCAGCCGCTCGCCCGGGCCCTGCTGCAGCTCGCGCGCGACGCGCTGCGCGAGAACCCGCGCATGCTCCCCGTGGTGCTCCCCGACTACCTGCACTTCGGCCCGGTGAACGCCCTGCACCTGTTCGGCGAGCTGGTCCGGTTCCCCTCGCTGGAACGCATGCTGCGCACCCCGGTGCCCACCCTCGCCGTCGTCGGCACCCGGGACCCGCTCATGCCGCCGCCCCGGCGGGTGCAGGAGGTCGGCCGCCTGGCGCCGCCGCACCTGACCATCGCGGCGATCGAGGGCGCGGCGCACGCGATGAACTTCAGCCACCCCGGCGAGCTCGCCCACCTGATCGGCTGCTGGCTCGACGGCCGGGAGATCACCGACGACCCGGACCAGCCGGGCATCGCCCGGATCCTGCAGTTCCGCCGGGGCTAACCCGCCGGCTCGGACGCGAACAGGGTGAGCCCCAGGCGGTAGGACAGGAACCGGGCGGCGAGCTGGCCGCGGACGCTGTTGCCGAAGGCGTCCAGGGGCGGCGCGAACGTGGCCAGGGCGCCCTTGCCGGGCGAGACGACGACGATGCCGCCGCCGATGCCGCTCTTGCCGGGGACCCCGACGTCGTACAGCCAGTCGCCGGAGGTCTCGTACAGGCCGGCGGTGGCCATCACCGCCAGGGCGTAATGGCAGACGGAGGCCGCCACCACGCGCTCGTTCGTGCGCGGGTTCACCCCGCCGTTGGCCAGGGTGGCGCCCATCGTCGCGAGATCGCGCACGCTGACCCGCAGGCAGCTCTGGCGGGTGTACAGGTCGACCGCGTCCATCGGGTCGCAGCCGAGCAGCTCGTAGGTCTGCAACAGGTCGGCCAGCGCACGGTTGCGATGGTTGGTCGCCGACGCCGAGGCGTGCACGTCCTCGTCGAGCGACAGCTCCCGGCCGGCGAAGCGCGACAGGCCCTCGTGGAGGAAGCCCCACTTGGCCTCGGTGGTGTCGCCCGGCGCGAGGCTGGCGGTGCTGATGGCGCCCGGGTTCACCAGCGGGTTGGTCCGGCCGCCCGGGCCGTGTTCCACCGCGGCGAGCGAGTTGAAGGGCAGCCCGGTGGCGTTGACACCCAGGCGCCGCCGGACCTCCTGCGGTCCGAGCGTCCCGCAGACCAGCGCGAACACGAACGGCTTCGCGACGCTCATGATGGTGAACCCGTGGTCGGCGTCGCCGACCGCGTGCAGTCCGCCCCGGGTACCGGCCGCGCAGATGCCGTACAGGTGGGCCGGGACGCGGGCCAGGGCCGGGTAGACCCGCGAGCACTCCCCCGCCGTCTCGTTCCGGTAGCGCTCGTACGCCTCGTCGAGCGAGTGCCGCACCTGCTCCGGCGACGGCAGCCGGCCGGTGGAGACGTACGGGGAATCGTCGCTGTCGAGCGTTCCCATCGGTGCTCCCTGGCCGCGAGGTGGGTGTGGCTACGGTCCGGTCGGGATGGTGTGTGTGGTCGACGCCGCGGCCGCGGCGCGGTCGATCGCGCGCGCCTGCGCGGCGCGGTGGTGCCGCACCATCAGCGCGAGCACGATGCCGGCGGCGGACATGACGGTCATCAGGAGCGAGGCGCGGGAGAGGCCGGCGGCGAGCGCGACGTCGGCCGGGTCGCCGGCCGCGCGGTGTGCGTCGGTGACGGCGGTGGAGACCGTCGCCGCGGCGGCGACGGCCAGCGAACCGCCGATGTAGCGGGCCATGTTCGAGATGCCGGACGCCTGACCGACCTCGTCCTGTGAGACCACCGCGGTCGACGCGGCGGACGCGGGGCCGTTCGCGAGCCCGAGCCCGATGGCGACGACGATCAGCGGCAGGACGAACGCGGCGTAGGACCAGGAGGCGGTGACGAAACCCAGGGCGGCGAAGGCCCCGGCGGCCAGGGCGAAACCGATCGCGATCGCGAGGCCCGGCCCGATCTTCACGGCGAACGGCGTGATCAGCGGGGTGATCGCGATCATGGCGGCCGCGGCGGGCAGCGTGGCCAGGCCCGCCTCGAGCGCGCTCATCCCGAACGCCGCGGGGTCCTGGAAGTACAGGCTCATCAGGTACATGAGGGCGTTGATCGCGCCGGCGACGAGCAGGATCGCGAGCGTCGCGCCGACCAGCACCACGTTGCGCAGCAGCCGCAGGTCGACGATCGGCGCCGCGACCCGTTGCTCGACGGCGACGAACGCGACCGCGGCGAGCACGGAGACGAGCAGGCAGCCCAGCGTCGCCGGGGAGGCCCAGCCCCACGTTCCGCCCTCGCTGAGCGCGAGGACCAGCGGGACGAGGACGACCGCGATCAGCGCCGTGCCAGCCATGTCGATCGAGCGGGACCGGTGCGGGTCGAGGGACTCGGTGACCCGGGACAGGGTCACCGGGATGAGCGCGGCGGCGATCGCCGCGTCGATCCAGAACAGGCCCTGCCAGCCGGTCGCGCCGACGAGCAGGCCGCCGACCAGCGGGCCGGCGGCGGCGCCCGCCGCGGACGCGGCGCCCCACATCGTGATCGCCCGCATCTGCGCCGCCCCGGACGAGGCCGCCGACAGCAGGCTCATGCCGCAGGCGAGGATCGTCGAGCCCGCGGCACCCTGGATCATGCGGCCGGCGATCACCCCGCCGCCGCTGCCGGCGAGGGCGATCAGGACACAGGAGGCGACGAAGAGCACGAGTCCGGCCAGGAACACCCGCCGGCGGCCCAGGACGTCGCCCAGGGCGCCCGAGGTCACGATCACCGCGGCGCCGACCAGCATGTAGCCGGTCACCGCCCACTGCAGCTGGTCGAGCGGCGCGCCGGTGTCCGCGCTGATCGCCGGGAGCAGGATCGTGACCGCGGAGGTGTTCGCGTTGACGACCAGCGCCGACACGCACGCCGCGATCAGCACGCCCAGGCCGGCGGCGCGGCCCGCGTCGGGCCTCGAATTGGTGTCTGTCATCGGCTCAGAACGGCGTCGGGATGTGCCGGACCATCAGATGGTCGGAGTCGTAGCCGTGTGCCTTCTGCCGTTTCGGCAGGGTCACGTCCCGGTGCTCCAGCGGGGTGTACGGAATGCTGCTCAACAGGTGGCTGATGATGTTGAGCCGGGCCCGCTTCTTGTCGTCGCTGTGCGCCACGTACCAGGGCGCCCAGGACGTGTCCGTGGCCCGGAACATCTCGTCGCGGGCGCGGGCGTAGTCGTACCACCGGCTGTACGACAGCAGGTCCAGGTCGGACAGCTTCCAGACCTTGCGCGGGTCGTTGATGCGGCTCTCCAGGCGGCGGGTCTGCTCGTCCGGGCCCACCTCGAGCCAGTACTTGAGCAGGATGACCCCGGAGTCCACGATGGCCCGCTCCACGTCCGGGGTGACCCGCAGGAACCCCTTCGCCTGCTCCTCGGTGCAGAATCCCAGCACCCGCTCGACGCCGGCCCGGTTGTACCAGCTCCGGTCGAAGATGACCACGTCGCCGGCGCCGGGCAGGTGCGGGACGTAGCGCTGCAGGTACATCTGCGACCGCTCGCGCTCGCTCGGCGCGGGCAGGGCGACGACCCGGAAGGTCCGGGGGCTCACCCGTTCCGTGATCGCCTTGATGGTGCCGCCCTTGCCGGCCGTGTCGCGCCCCTCGAAGATGATGCAGATCTTCGCGCCGGTGCGCTTCACCCACTCCTGCATGGCGACGAGTTCGCCGTGCAGGCGGCGCAGCTCGCGGAGATACTCCTTGCCCTTCATCCGGGGCTGCGGCTTGCCGCCGTTCGCGCCGAACTCGATCTCCGCCATCAGGGCGGTGTCCTCCGCCCGGCGCTCGGCGGTCGGCTGGTGCTTGGCCATGTCGGTTCCTCCGTTGATCAGCCGGCTGCCGGCACGTCGTCCGCCCGCGCTCGCCGCGGTTCGACCGCCAGGTGTACGTCGAGCGCCGCCTTGGGCGTCCGCGAGCGGCGGATCCATTTGACCGTCTCGATGACCGCCGGCAGGACCAGCGCGAGCCCGATGCAGGCCAGCCACTGCGGGCCGGTCAGCGGCTGGGTGAGCAGGCTCTGCCGCAGGAAGTCGACCTGGGTGGCCAGGACGACGAGGGCGACGGTGATCAGGGCGATCGCCGCGGCCTTGAGGATCGGCGGGCCCAGCCCGGAGGCCGGGTCGCGGCGGTTGGTCAGCGCGTTGCACGCCGTGCCGAGCCCCAGCACCACGAACGTCATGGTCACCGAGGCGCTCGGCCCGGTCGCGCTCGGCTCGTCCGGGCCGGCGACCAGCGGCACCAGGCCGGCCACGAACAGCGCGGCGGCGTAGAGCAGCCAGAGCAGGACGGCGCCGCGGTTGGTGATGGTGATCCGCGGGTCGCGCGGCGGCCGCCGCATGACCTCGGGATCGCCCGGGTCGACGGCGATCACGATCACGCCGACCGCGGTAGCGGTGAACAGCAGGTAGAGCACCATCGACGGGGTCAGCGCCACGCCCTCGTTGATGTTGAACGCGGTGGCCGCGACGAACAGCATGACGAGCCCCAGCAGCTGCGTCATCTGGAACCGGACGTACGCCACGATCTTGTCGTAGACCCGCCGGCCGATCTCGACGGCGTGCACCAGCGTGCCGAAGTTGTCGTCGGTGAGGATCATCCGGGCGGCCTGCTTGGTGACCTCGCTGCCGCTGCCCATCGCCACGCCGATGTCCGCCTGCTTGAGCGCCGCGGCGTCGTTGACCGCGTCGCCGGTCATCGCGACGATCTGGCCCTGCTCCTGCATGGCCCGGGCGAGCCGCAGCTTGTCCTGCGGGGTGACCCGGCCGAAGACGTGCAGCTGCGGCAGCCGCCGGACCAGTTCCTCGTCGGAGAGCTGCTGCAGCTCGGCACCGCTGATCGCGCCCGGGCCGAGGCCCAGGGTCTCGCCGATGGCCCTGGCCGTGACCGCGTGGTCCCCGGTGATCATCCGGACGTCGATGCCGGCGCGCAGCGCGACCCCGACGGCCTGCTTGGCCTCGGCGCGCAGCGGGTCGACGATGCCGACCATGCCGACGAAGCCCAGATCCCGGGTGAGCGACATCGGGTCCGTCTCCACCGCCGCGATCTCGTCCGGCTCGATGAACCGGGCCGCGAACGCGAGCACCCGCAGGCCCTGGCCGCCCATCCGCTGGTTGGCCGCCTCGATGCCGGCGCGCGCGTCCGCCATCGGCGCGCGGCCCTTGCGCAGCGGGCCGCCGGCCCAGCCGCAGCGGGCCAGCACCACGTCCGGTGCGCCCTTCACCAGCTCGATCACCCGCTCCGTGCCGTCCAGCGGGATCCGGTGGAAGGTGGCCATGAACTTGTAGTCGGAGTCGAACGGCACCTCGGCCAGCCGGGGATAGGCGCGCCGGGTCTCCTCGGCGTCGACGCCGAGCTTGGCCGCGAGCACCACCAGGGCCGCCTCGGTCGGGTCGCCGACCACCGCGCCGTCGTCGCGCACCATGGCGTCGCTGTCCAGGGCGACGCCCATGGCCAGGTTGGTGAAGTCCGGCACCGGGGCGCCGGCGACCGAGGTGATCCGTCCGGACTTGCGGTAGCCCTCGCCCTCGACGGAGTACCAGGTGTCGTCGGCGTAGATGACCGACACCATCATCTCGTTCATCGTGAGGGTGCCGGTCTTGTCGGTGTTGATGACGCTGGTCGCGCCCAGCGTCTCCACGTCGGTGAGGTTCTTGACCACGGCCTTGGCCTGCGCCAGGTCCTTGGCGCCGGCGGACAGCAGGCCGGAGACGAACGCCGGCATGCCGGTCGGGATGGCCGAGATGGCCATGGCGGTGCCCAGCAGCAGGAGGTCCTGCAGCGCCATGCCGCGGATCCAGCCCACCACGACGATGAAGGCGACCGCCGTCCAGGCCACCAGGCCCAGCACCTTGGTCAGCGAGTCGAGTTCGCGCTGCAGCGGCGACCGGGTCCGGGTCACCCCGGTCAGCAAGGTCGCGATCTGGCCCATCTGGGTGCGCATCCCGGTCTCGGTGATGACGATCGCGGCCGTGCCGCGGGTGACCGAGGTGTTCTGGAACGCCATGTTGGCGCGGTCGCCGAGCGCCACCTCGCCGGGCGGCAGGGTGGCGGCGCTCTTGGCGATGGGCGCGCTCTCCCCCGTCAGCGCGGCCTCCTGGGTCTCCAGCGTCGCCGCGCGCAGCAGGCGCCCGTCGGCCGGCACCAGGTCACCGGCCTCCAGGTGCACGACGTCGCCCGGCACCAGGTCGGCGGCCGGCACGACCACCGTCTCGCCCTCGCGCAGCACCCGGGCCTCGGGCACCTGCATCCGCGACAGGGCGTCGACGCTGGCCCGGGCGGTCAGCTCCTGGCGGACGCCGAGGACCAGGTTCAGCGCGATGAGCAGGCCGACGATGACGGCCGTCGAGACCTCGCCGATGAGCAGGCTCACCACCACGACGCCGATCAGCATGAGGTTCATCGGGTCGCGCACCAGCTGCAGCGTGATGGCCCACACCGACGGCGGCTTCTCGCGGGCGATCTGGTTCGGGCCGTACCGCGACAGGCGGGTGGCCGCCTCGGCGCGGCTCAGGCCCTGCTCGGCGTCGCTGCCCAGCGCGGTCAGCACCGCGGCGGGGTCCTGTGCGTACCAGGTCTGCGGCCCGCCGGCCGTGCCGGGTGGATTCTGCTCGATGGTGCCGGTGCCGTTCGTCACTGAGGTCCCCCTCGCACTGTCGGCCTGGTGGGTCCCGCCGACATGCCCGCCAAGAGTCACCCGGGCGGGACGGGCGCTCCTCATCCGACGGGGATGGTTTCCGCATCGGCGGGACCCGGCGCCGAGGAGGCCCGGGTACCCCCGATGCGGCTGCGCCTATTCGGCGCCGGCGTTCTTGGCGTCCTGCTCGATCGCGGCGGTGTCGGCCTTGAGCTCCCGGGCCTCCAGCTTCGCCGCGCGCTTCATGGCCCGCTCGACCTTGGCGCCCATGTCGGAGACCGCGACCACCACCAGCCCGGCCTGGCCCTCGTCGAGGTGCTCGCCGAGCTCCTTGAGGTCCTTGCGGCTCATCCCCGCCGCCGCGTGGCCCGCGACGGACCCGAGCACGGCCCCGCCGGCCGCGGTGGCCGCCAGCAGACCGCCGCCGATCGCCGCGAACGGGAACAGCGCGACGACCAGGCCGGTGGCGAGCCCGACGCTGCCGCCCAGCACCCCGCCGACCCGGGTCGGCGTCTCGTGCTTCTTGACGATCTTCGTCTTGCCGTCGGCCCGCCGCTCCACCACGGCGGCGTCGTAGGCGTCGATCAGCCTCGCCTCGGTATGCAGGTCCTTCACCAGCTCGTAGTCCGCCTCCGCGGCCGCGACGTCGGGATACACCGCGACGAAGACCATGAACGTGTCGATAGCCATGCTCGTCCCCTTCTCAGGCCGACCTTCCTGTCCACCGATGACGATGGCCCGACAAAACGGACACCGCCTCACTCCCCGCAGATGAAAAGCGCAACCGGAGGAGGGCGTTCCGGTTCATCCCCGACACTCCAAACGAGACGCCGCCGAGCGGCATCCCGAGCCATCGAGCACTGACTATGCTGAGGCGCCTGGGATCCCTGCGCCGGAGGTACCCGTTGAGTGCTGACCTGGACGAGACGCTGGTGCGCGAGCTCGCGGAGCCGCTGGTCGCCGAGTTCTCCCCCGCCGAACAGGGCGACCTGTTCCTGCTCCTCAGCGACGCGTACTTCGCGGATCCGAGCGGGTTCAGCCGCCGGGACCGGGACAAGGCCCTCGGCCCGCTGGCGTTCGGCCTGCCGGAGCTGACGGTGCTGCTCACCCCGGTGCTGCTCGCGGCCATGAACGAGACCGTCCGCTACCTGGTGGAGAGCGCGGCCGCGCGGGGCACGAAAGTCACGGCCGCGGCGCTGCGGCGGCTGTTCAAGCGGGGCGCGCCCGCGGAGGTGACGCCGGGTCCGGAGCTGGTGCTCACCGCCGAACAGTGGTCACACGTACGGCAGATCGTCGAGCGGGTCGCGCTGAAGGGCGGCGTGCCGGCCGACCAGGCCGAGCTCATCGCCGACGCCGTCGCCGGGCAGGGCCTGACCCACGACGGAACGTGATGCCGCCCGCACCTGACCGCGCGGAGGATGCCCCACCGGCGCCTGCCCGCGGTCAGGGCAGCGTGCCGACCGCATCGCTGTTGCGCTTCCTACTGCTCATCGCCGCCGTGGCGGCCACCAGCGGGCTGGCCTTCATCAGCATCTATTTCCTCCTCCCGGCCAAGGCGGCGCACCTCAGCGATGCCTTGCAGGTATGCCAGGCCGACGCCGACCTACCGGCGGCGCTGGCCACGGCCGACCCAGACAAGATCCGAGAGGCCAGCCGGCGCCTGCAGTCGTGCATGAATCCGGTCACGCTCGATCGGGCGGCATTCGTCGGCGCGGGCCTGGTGGTGCTGTTCGGGGCGGCCACCGTCGCCTATCTCACGCATCCATGGTGGATCGTTCGCCGACGGCGGCTCAGAAGACTCACGGCCGATGGTCAGGCCGCGCTGGTCGGCGACCTCGACCGGCTCAGTCGCCAGATGGGGCTGCCCCGCCCACCGGACTGGCGACTCGCGCCGTACGCCGGGACCGCCGGCGGCCAGGCCTTCGGTCTGCCGTGGCATCGGTACGTCCAGATCGACGCCGGGCTGGTGATACTGCGGGCGACGAGGCCGGCGGAATTCCGCGCCGTGGTGCTGCACGAGCTGGCTCACCTGCGTAACTCCGACGTGGACAAGACCTACTTCGCGGTCGGCACCTGGAGGGCGTTCGCCGGCGTCGTGCTGCTTCCGTACCTCGTCCTCATGCTGCATCCGGGCCTGCTCACCGCACCGCTGGAATGGCGCTGGGAGGATTTCCCGTTTGCGCACAACCCTGCTGGTGCCGCGTACCGGCTCGGTTCCCTCGCCGCGCTGACCGCGCTCGTCTACCTGACCCGCAACGCCATCCTGCGGGAGCGGGAGACCCATGCGGACGCGACGTCCGCGGCGGTCGACGGCGCCGGCAGCGCACTGCCCTCGGTGCTCAGCCGGCTACCCGCACCGCCGGCGTGGCGCCGATGGGGCACCCATCCCCACCCGCGGCACCGCCTGGACGCGGTCCGCGACCCCGGCCGGTTGTACACGGCCGGCTTCTGGGAACCGGCCGGCATCGGCATCGCCGCCGGCCTGGTCTGCGCCAACGTCGTCTTCCTGGTGGGCACGACCATCCTGGCCGATGCCAGTCTGTCCGTGTCGGCGGTGGGGCTGGTCGTGGGCGGGCCGGCGGCCGGGCTGCTCGCCGCCGCGATCTGGCGGACCACGGCGCGGGATCCGGCGGCGACGCCGACGTGGCGGACGTGGCTGCTGTACCCCGTCGCCATGGTCGGCGGCTACCAGGCCGGAACCTTCCTGAACCTGCGGGAGGCGTCGGACTCCGGACTCTCGACGAGCCTGTCGTCATGGCTCATCTCGACATCAGTGCTGACCGTCGGCGCGGTGTTCCTTGCCGCCTGGGTCACGTCGGCGGCCCGGGGCGTGCTCCGACGGCCCGATCCTCCACGCTGGGCGATGCCGGCCATCGTCGCGGTCACGGTTCTCGTGGGCGCGGTCTGGTTCGCCGTGTGGCTCCGCACCGCCCTGCTCGAGGACGGCTTCGCCGCCGAATCGGGTGGCTCACCCGCGGCCGGCGCGCAGATCGGATGGTACGCATGGGTGGCGGCGGTGGCCGGGGCCGACTTCTGGCCCATGGCGCTGCTGGTGTACAACCCGTTCACGTTGCCCGGCCTGATGCTGATGTGGCTGATACCCGTGCTGGCCGGTCTCGGCCGCCCACGGTCCCGGCCGATCGCCCTGGGGCCGGCATTCGTCGCCGCACTCACCTGCGCGGCGGGCCTGGCCGTCGCCGTAGCGGCACTCCCCTATCTGGCCAGGCAGGTCCTGCCCGGCCGGGTGCGAGCGGCCGGCGACGGCGGAGTCCCCTTCGTCACGGTCTACGACAACGCCACCCTTGTCCTGGCCTCCGTCGCCGTCGCCGTCGCGATGACCGTGGTGGTGATCCGCCGCGGGCCGCACCGGCCCGTACTGGTCGCGCTGACCGCCTGCCTGACGACGGTCCTCGCCGCGGCCGTGGACACCTACCTCGCCGGTCCGTTCGCCTGCTACGCCGACTTCGCGGGAACCTCGCCGCCGGCGGGGCAGTGCCTCGACGGCGTGACCCTGCGACTGCTCGGCATCCGGGCCCACTGGATCATGATGCAGGCCCTGCTCATCGCGGTTCCCGCCCTGGTCACCGCCGGCGCGCTCGGCGCACTGCTCCACCGGTACCGGGCTCGGCCTCCCGCCGGCGCCGACGGTGAACCGGCGAACGCGGCGCCGGCCCGGATCGGCGTACCCGCCGGCGTCGCGCTGGGTCTGCTCGTCGTGGCCATCGTGTTCCTGTCCGCACTCATCCTGCCCCCGGCCTACCGGGTCTGGCTGGAGCATGCCCTGGGGTGACCGGGCCGCTCTCGTGCCCCTCAGCCGGCGTCGGGGCGGCGCGCGAGACCGCTCATCTTGACGGCGGTGTAGACGGCAGCCGCGAGGGCCACGTCGGACAGCAGCATGAGCCCGATGGCGTAGGAGCCCTCGACGCCGTACACCCAGCCCATGACCAGCGGCGGCACGAAGCCGCCGAGGCCGCCCGCGGCGCCGACCACGCCGGTGACGGTGCCGACCTTGTCGGCGGGTGCCACCTTGCCGACGAGGGCGAATACGGCACCACTGGCCGCGCCCAGCAAGGCCGCCAGGCCGAGGAAGGCGATGGTGGCGCCGGGCATCAGCGCCGGCTGGAACGCCTGGACGACGGCGAACAGGGCGGTGCCGGAGAAGCACCAGACGAGGACCGGCACCGGGTGGAACCGGTCGGAGAGCCATCCGCCGGTGGGCCGGGCGATGACGGCGAGAACCACGAAGCCGGCCGTGCGCATGGCGGCGTCGTTGGCACTCAGGTCGTAGACGGTGCGCAGATACGCGGGCAGGTAGACGCTGAAGGCGACGAAGCCGCCGAAGCCCACGGCGTAGAGGAAGCACAGTTGCCAGGTCACGGCGAGCCGGCTGACCTCGGCGGTGCGCGCCCACGCGGAGCCGGCGGGTCGCTGCCGGTTCGGCGCGTCGCGGATGAACAGGAACGCCAGGACGGCGTACCCGGCGAGGATCGCGGCGACCAGCAGGAACGGGGTGTTCTTGCCGTAGGTCTCGGCGAGTTTGACGGTGGTGAAGTTGGCGATGGCGGTGCCGCCCATGCCGATGCCGAAGACGCCGATGGCGAAGCCCCTGCGCGCCGGCGGGTACCAGCCGGACACCAGCGGAACGCCGACGGCGAAGGTGGTGCCGCCGAGCCCGAGGAAGAACCCGGTGACGATCAGCGCCGGGTACGACGACACGACGGTCAGGGTGAGCACCGGCACGATGGTGAGGAGGCTGACGATCGGGAACATGATCCGGGCGCCGTACCGGTCGGTGAGCGCGCCGACCGGGATGCGGCCCAGCGAGCCCACCACGACGGGCACCGCGACCAGCAGCGACTGCGCGGCGAAGCTGAGGCCGAGGCGTTCCTTGACGCCGGGGCCGAGCGGGCCGAGCAGCGCCCAGGCCCAGAAGTTGACGGTGAATCCGACGGTGGCCAGCGCCAGGTTCAGCGTGGCGCCGCGCCCCGCCGTGGTGGTTGTCGTCATCGCGGCGGGCCCCCCCATCCGGGGCGGGCGGGGCGCAGGCCGGCGCGGGCGTCGCGGCTGCGGTAGACGACGTACGGGCGGGTGAGGTAGCCGACGGGCGCGCTGAAGGCGTGCACGAGCCGGGTGAAGGGCCAGAACGCGAACAGCGCGAACGCGGCGATGATGTGGATCTGGAAGCCGAACGGGACGCCGGCCATGATCTCCGGGTCCGGGCTGAGGTAGAACAGCGAGCGGAACCACGGCGAGATGGTCTCGCGGTAGTCGTAGCCGTCCCCGGCGACGTTCGCCCGCAGCGTCGCCCAGAGGCCCAGGACGATCACCGCGGCGAGCACCACGTACATGGCCTTGTCGTTCCTGGTCGTCGCGGCGAACACCGGCCCGGTCAGCCGGCGGCGGGCGATGAGGATGGCCATGCCGATCAGGGTGCAGAAGCCGGCGACGGTGCCGACGAACACGGCCATCAGGTGGTAGGCGTGCTCGGTGACGCCGACGGCCTCGGTCCACGACTTCGGGATGAGCAGGCCGCCGATGTGGCCGACCAGGACCATGAGGACGCCGAAGTGGAACATCGGGCTGCCCCAGCGCAGCACCGCCGACTCGTACAGCTGCGAGGAGCGGGTGGTCCAGCCGAACTTGTCGTAGCGGTAGCGCCAGATCAGCCCGCCGACGAGCACGGCGACGGCCAGGTACGGGTAGACGACCCAGAGCAGCGTGTTCATCTGCGGCCTCCGATGGTGTCGACGGGCCCGAACGGCTCCAGGCCGACCTGTTCGACGGGCGGCCCGGTCCGGGCCAGGCGGATCGCGGCGGCGATGTCGCCCGGCTGGGCGGGCGGCAGCATCGCCCGGACGGCCGCGATGACGTGCCGGTACGCCGAGTTCTCCGCGTCGAGGGCCTTGGCCAGCAGGTCGAGCCCGACCCGGTTCTCGCGCAGCAGCCGCCATCCCCCGTCGTCGGCGGCGGCGAGGTCGAGCACGGCCGGCAGGTAGTCCGGCAGTTCCCCGTCGACCACGCGCAGGCCGGCGGCCTTGTACGCGCCGGCGAACAGCACCAGGGCCTCGCCGCGCCGCCGGGTGTCGCCGGCGGTGTAGTAGGTCAGGTGCAGGCAGCACCGGCGGCGGAAGTCGAACAGCTCGACGTACGCGGTGACGAGCCGGCCCGGATCGGTGTGCCCGCGATGCTCGGCGACCAGGCGCAGCGGGTGCGCCACCGCGGCCGGCAGGCCGTCGAGCGCGGCCTCCAGCGTCGGCAGTACCGCGAGGGTGTCCCGGTCCGGGTAGCGCAGCAGCAGCGACGCGGCGCGGGCGGCGACGGCCCGCCACGCCGGCTCGGCGGCGTCGCGCGCCGCGTCGTGGTGGATGTCTTCGCTGGTCGCGGTCACGACTCGCCCTCGTCCTTCCGCGGCGGAAACAGCCCCTCGGGGTTGCCCTTGCCGTCCCAGTTCAGCAGGTTGACCCGGCCCTGCTTGCCCTCCGGCGCGGCGGTCGAGTCGGCGGTCTGCCGGTCGCGCAGCATGTGGAAGTTCTCCACCGAAATCGGCGCCGGGGTGCCGGAAGCCTCACCGAACGGCCCCGACCCACCCATCCCCGGGCCGCCCTCGAAGTCGAGGCTGCACTCGGTGCCCAGTGCCTCCAGGTGGTGGGCGTCCTCGGCGTGCGCGGCCGGAATGACGTAACGCTCCTCGTATTTCGCGATGGCCAGCAGGCGGTACATGTCGTCCATCTGCGGTCCGGTCATCCCCACGGCGCCGGCGAGCGACTCGTCGCGCTCCTCGCCGAGGTTGATCCGCCGCTGGTAGGCGCGCATCGCGGCGAGGCGCTGCAGCACGCCGGTCACCGGGCCCGGGTCGCCGGCGGTGAACAGCCCGGCGAGGTAGTCGACGGGGATGCGCAGCGCGTCGACGGCGCCGAACAGGTTGTTCAGGTCCTCGCCGTCGTGGCCGGTGTCGCGCAGGATGTCCACGACCGGGGACAGCGGCGGGATGTACCAGACCATCGGCATCGTCCGGTACTCCGGGTGCAGCGGCAGCGCCACCTCGTACTTCATGATCAGATCCCAGATCGGTGACCGCTGCGCCGCGGCGATCCAGTCGTCCGGGATGTCCGCCGCCCGGGCCGCGGCGACGACCTCCGGGTCGTTGGGGTCGAGGAACACCGAACGCTGCGCCTCGTACAGGTCCTGCTCGTCCTTCACGGCCGCAGCGGTGCCGACCCGGTCCGCGTCGTACAGCATCAGTCCGAGGTAGCGCAGCCGGCCGACGCACGTCTCGGAGCAGATGGTCGGCTGCCCGATCTCGATGCGGGGGAAGCAGAACGTGCACTTCTCGGCCTTGCCGGTGCGATGGTTGAAATAGATCTTCTTGTACGGGCAGCCGGTGACGCACATCCGCCAGCCCCGGCAGCGGTCCTGGTCGACCAGCACGATGCCGTCCTCGGCGCGCTTGTAGATCGCCCCCGACGGGCACGACGCGGCGCAGGACGGGTTGAGGCAGTGCTCGCAGATCCGGGGCAGGAAGAACAGGAACGCCTTCTCGTACTCCTGGCGTACCTGATCGGACAGCTTCCGCAGCACCGGGTCGCCGGCGGCGATCTCGTTGCCGCCGGCCAGCGAGTCGTCCCAGTTGGCCGACCAGGTGACCTTGGTGTCCTCGCCGGTGAGCAGCGACTTCGGCCGGGCGACGGGCGTGTCGGTGCCCCCGGCGGGCGCGGTGAGCAGGTGCTCGTAGTCGTAGGTCCAGGGCTCGTAGTAGTCCTGCATGGCCGGCAGTTTCGGGTTGGCGAAGATGCTGAACAGCTTCTTGATCCGGCCGCCCGCGCGGGGCTTGAGCCGCCCGGTCCGGGTCCGGGTCCAGCCGCCCTGCCACCGCTCCTGGTCCTCATACGTACGCGGATAGCCCTGCCCGGGGCGGGACTCGACGTTGTTGAACCACACGTACTCGACGCCGGAGCGGTTGGTCCACGCCTGCTTGCAGGTGACCGAGCAGGTGTGGCAGCCGATGCACTTGTCGAGGTTCATCACCATCGACATCTGAGCCATGACGCGCATCAGTACTCGACCTCCTGCGATCGGCGGCGGATGACGGTGACCTCGTCGCGCTGGTTGCCGGTCGGGCCGAGGTAGTTGAACGCGAACGACAGCTGCGCGTACCCGCCGATGAGGTGGCTCGGTTTGATCAGCAGCCGGGTCAGCGAGTTGTGAATGCCGCCGCGGCGGCCGTTGATCTCGGCCTTCGGCACGTCGATGACCCGTTCCTGCGCGTGGTACAGGTAGACGGTGCCCTCGGGCATCTTGTGCGTCACCACGGCGCGGCAGACCACGACGCCGTTGCGGTTGACGGCCTCGATCCACTCGTTGTCGCTGACGCCGATCTTCGCGGCGTCGGCCTCGCTCATCCACATCGTCGGCCCGCCCCGCGACAGGGTGAGCATGATGAGGTTGTCCTGATACTCGGAGTGGATGGACCACTTCGAGTGCGGGGTCAGGTAGCGGACGGTCAGCTCCAGCTCTCCGTTGGCGCCCAGCCGCGGCTCGCCGAAGAGCTTGTGCATGTCCAGCGGCGGCCGGAACACCGGCAGCTCCTCGCCGAGCTCCTGCATCCAGTCGTGGTCGAGGTAGAAGTGCTGGCGGCCGGTCAGGGTGTGCCACGGCTTGAGCCGCTCGACGTTGATGGTGAACGGCGAGTACCGGCGCCCGCCGTGTTCGCTGCCGGACCACTCCGGGCTGGTGATCACCGGAACCGGCCGCGACTGGCAGTCGGCGAAGCGGATCTGCTTGCCCGCGTGCTCGGCGGACAGGTCGGCCAGCTTCCTTCCGGTACGCCGCTCGAGGAACCCGAACCCCTCGGTGGCGACCCGGCCGTTGGTGGTGCCGGCCAGCGCGAGGATCGCCTCGCAGGCCCGGATGTCGGTGTCCAGGCGGGGCCGGCCGTCGGCGACGCCGCCGCGCACGGTCCCGTTGACCTTCCCGAGGAACTCGATCTCCGGCTTGACGTCGACGGTGACCGCCTTGGTGGTGGTGCCGAGCCGGTCGAGCAGCGGCCCGAGCGCGCCCAGCTTCGCCGCGACCGCGCCGTAGTCGCGCTCCACCACGACGAACTTCGGCATCGTCTTTCCCGGCACCGCGGGAGCCTCGCCGGTCTTCCAGTCCCGCACGATCCCGCCCGGCGTCGCCATGGCGTCGGGGGTGTCGTGCAGCAGCGGCGCCGCGACCAGGTCGTGGCGCACGCCCAGGCGCGGCCCGGCGAGCTCGGAGAAGGCCTTGGCGATGCCGTGGAAGGCGTCGAAGTCGGTGCGGGTCTGCCACGGCGGGCTGATCGCCGGGGTGAACGCGTGGATGAACGGGTGCATGTCGGTGGTGTTCAGGTCGTGCTTCTCGTACCAGGTCGCGGCGGGCAGCACCACATCGGAGAAGAGCGTGGTCGAGGTCATCCGGAAGTCCAGCGACAGCAGCAGGTCGAGCTTGCCCTCGGGCGCCTCGTCGTGCCAGACGACGTCCCGCGGCCGCTTGTCCGGCTCGGTCTCCTGCGCCCGCAGGGACGCGTCGGTGCCCAGCAGGTGGCGCAGGAAGTACTCGTTGCCCTTGGCCGACGAGCCGAGCAGGTTCGCCCGCCACACCGTCAGCACCCGCGGCCAGTTCCGCTCCGCGTCCGGGTCGGCGCAGGCGAACCCGAGCCGGCCGTCGGCCAGCTCCCGCGCCACGTAGCCGGCCGGGTCGTCCGGGGCGGCGGCCCGGGCCTCGTCGGCCAGGTCCAGAGGGTTGCGGTCGAAGGTGGGCATGGACGGCATCCAGCCCAGCCGCGCCGACTTGGCGAGCAGGTCGGCGGTGTGCCGGCCGGCGAACTCGCCCTTGGCGTGCGGCGAGGCGAGGACGTCGGCGTTGTACCGGTCGTAGCGCCACTGGTCGGTGTGCAGGTACCAGAACGCGGTGCCGATCATCTGGCGCGGTGGGCGTACCCAGTCGAGGGCGAAGGCCAGGTGCGACCAGCCGGTCACCGGCCGGCACTTCTCCTGCCCGACGTAGTGCGCCCAGCCGCCGCCGTTGACGCCCTGGCAGCCGGTCAGCGTGGTCAGCGCCAGCATCGCCCGGTAGGTGGTGTCGGAGTGGAACCAGTGGTTGGTGCCCGCGCCCATGAGGATCATCGACCGGCCGCCCGAGCGCTCGGCGTTGTCGGCGAACTCCCGGGCGATCCGGGCCACCGCGGCCGCCGGCACGCCGGTGATCGGCTCCTGCCACGCCGGGGTGTACGGCACCGCCGGGTCGTCGTAGCCGGCCGGCCAGACACCCGGCAGGCCGGGGCGCGCCACGCCGTACTGCGCGAGCATCAGGTCGTAGACGGTGGTGACCAGCTTGCCCGCCACCCGCGCGGTCGGCACGCCGCGCGCCATCAGCTCCGGCGTGTCGTTGTCGAAGCGGGGCAGCGCCACCTGGACGGCCGCGCCGCCCGCGCAGCCCAGCCGGGGCACGATCGCGCCGAGGTCGAGGTTCCACCGGCCGACGCCGGCCTCGCCGAACCGGTCGCCCAGCGACCCGTTCGGCACCGCCGGCGCGTCCGTGACGGTGTCCCACACGACGGGCCGGAACGCCGCCTCGGCGCCGGTCTCGCCCAGGTCGGCGGCGGTGACGAACTTGCCGGGCCGGTGCCCGCCGCCGTCGACCGGCTCCAGCGTGATCAGGTACGGCAGGTCGGTGAAGCGCGAGACGTAGTCGGCGAACCGCGGCGTGAGCTTCTCGACGAAGAACTCCTTGAGGATCACGTGGCCCATCGCCATCGCGAGGGCGCCGTCGGTGCCGGGCTGGGCGGGCAGCCACTCGTCGGCGAACTTCACGTTGTCGGCGTAGTCCGGCGACACCACGACGACCTTCTGCCCGCGGTAGCGCGCCTCGGCCATCCAGTGCGCGTCCGGCGTACGGGTGACGGGCACGTTCGAACCCCACATCACCAGGTACGAGGCGTCCCACCAGTCGCCCGACTCGGGCACGTCGGTCTGGTCGCCGAACATCTGCGGCGAGGCCACCGGCAGGTCCGCGTACCAGTCGTAGAACGACAGCATCGAGCCGCCGATCAGCGACAGGAACCGTGCGCCGACCGCGTGCGACACCATCGACATCGCCGGGATCGGCGAGAACCCCGCCACCCGGTCCGGGCCGTGCCGCGCGATCGTGTGCACATGCGCGGCGGCGACCAGCTCCTGCGCCTCGTCCCAGCTCACCCGCACCAGGCCGCCCTTGCCGCGGGCCCGCTGGTACCGGCGCCGGCGCTCCGGGTCGGCCTGGATGTCGGCCCAGGCGGCGACGGGGTCGCCACCCAGGCGGGCCTTGGCCTCGCGGAACATCTCGACGAGGACACCCCGCGCGTACGGGTAGCGCACGCGCGTCGGCGAGTAGGTGTACCAGGAGAACGCCGCGCCGCGGGGGCAGCCCCGCGGCTCGTACTCCGGGCGGTCCGCGCCGACGCTGGGATAGTCGGTCTGCTGCTGCTCCCAGGTGATGATGCCGTCCTTGACGTACACCTTCCACGAGCACGACCCGGTGCAGTTCACGCCGTGCGTGGAGCGCACCACCTTGTCGTAGGACCAGCGGTCCCGGTAGAAGGCGTCCGCCTCCCGCCCGCCGATCTGGTGCAGCGTCCGACCGTCGGCGGAGACCTCGGCCCGCCGCAACAGCCCGCCCGCCGCAAGTAGCGCCCGTCCCGCACCCTCGGCCGCGCCCGCCATGTGCCTCAGTCCCCCAGTCCACGACCCGTGGGATCACGCGATCCGGGATCACTCCACACCGATCCTGCCGGATCCACAGGGGCCGAAAGTCCCGAATACCGCAAGCGAACCGGGCCAGCGGAAGGTCATCGGAATCCACGCGGCCGGTGCGGGCGATCCCGTACGATCGCGGACTCAGTCCAGGTCGTCGAGCCGGCCCGTTTCGAGATGGCCGATGTCTCCGCCGTTGTCGAGGGCGGCGGTGAGCAACCTGGCCAGCGAGGTGCCGTAGACCGGGACGTCGGCGGGGTGGTCGAGCAGGACGGTGAGCGGGTCGTCGGCGTCGGCGTTCGTCTCGACCCGGCAGACGAGCCAGTGCATCGTCTCCGTCTCGTCGTCGGCGGCCGCGCCGACGCTGCGGCCGTCGGGCAGGTCGATGACCGTGACGATGCTCGGGCCGGCGTCGCCGCGGAACGTGTGGACATGGTCGGCGACCGGCCGAACCCGCCACGCGCCGTCGAGCAGGGTCGCCGATCCGATCCGCCGGTACAGCGCGGCGAGGTCGGCGTCGGCGAAGAACATGCGCGCGCCGGCGTCGGGCGGCGTGGCTTGATGATCGCGGAGGATCCGGTCGATCACGTCGTCGATCTGCGGCTCCGCCCGGCTCAGCTGCCACCCGGCGATCGGCGCGAGCGCGCCGTCGCCGTCCTGTGCGACGGCGACCAGGCCGGCGTGCAGGGCGACCGTTCGGTGGCGTCCCGCAGCCTGGTCGGCGACGTTCACGATCACCCGGGAGAGCGTGGCCGGGACGGCGTCGCTGCGCACGCCGGGACCGTCGTAGCCCATGCGGCCGGACGTCGTCAGGTCGCGGGGCTCGTCGATCGGCAGCTTCAGCAACGGATTCGGCCGGTCGACGGCGCCGTCACCCTTGAGGTACGGGTACAGCCGCGCCGCCCAGCCGGTGATCACGTCACCGCCGTACGCGTCCGCCGGGTTGTAGATGCGCCGCCAGAACGCGGTGTCCACGTCGCCCGCCGCGGCCCGCACGAACTGGTCGGCGATCGGCGCGAGCGACCGGCACCAGCGCTCCAGCCCGAACGCAGGCAGCGCGTCGACCCGCTCGCGGATCCTGCGCCAGTCGTCGACGGTGCCCGTGAGGGTGATCGAGGGGATGCCGCACACGCAGGTGAGCCAGAGCGAGAAGTACGGCGAGTACACGTCCAGCAGGACGATCTGCCCCGCGACGCGCTCGACGTCGGTGCTGGTGGAGAAGTCGCACGCGAACAGCCCGGCATCGGCGACCTCGTGGGCGAGCAGCTTGCCGAACGAGTTCACGAAGCCGCGCCACGACTCGGCGTCCGCCGGCATCGGGCCGAGGTGGTCGACCTCGAGCCGCTTGCGGTCGGCATGCGAGACGAGCCGCGGCCGCAGCTCCTCGGCGTGCAGGTGAACATGCTGGGCGACGCCCCGGGCGATGGTCAGCCACACCGCGTCCGGGGACAGCACGAGCGGGCGGTGCTCGGCGAACGCCCGGCCGACCGCGCTCAACAGCGGATCCACGCCGTCCGGCGCGAGCACCGGCCGCGCCGGGTCCCCGCCGACGGTCAGCGCGCCGGCGAAGAGCTCGCCGAGCGGCCGCGTCGGCAACACCTCGACGACGGGGACGACATCGTCGACCGGGAAGCTCACCATCTCGATGACCGTAATCGATCGTCGCCAACCGGCCTACGTCGCTACTTCGCGTCGGGCACCAGCTCGGTGATCTCCTCGTAGCCGACCTTGGCGGGCGTCACGACCGGCGCGTAGATCACGCGGATCACGCCCGTCGGGAACACCTCGGTCGCGGTCACCTTCAGGTGGTACGGCACGTCGCCGTCGTCGAACAGCCGGCGGCCCTTGCGCGCGGCCACCGGGTGGACCAGCAGGCGCAGCTCGTCGACCAGCCCGGCGGCGAACAGCTGCTGCACCACCGAGATCGAGCCGCAGACGAGGACGCCCTTGATCCCGGCGTCGGCCTTGAGCGCGGCGACGGCCTCGACGAGCTCGCCCTTGATCAGTTCGGAGTTGCGCCAGGAGAACTCCAGCGCCTGGCGGGACGCGACCACCTTGCGCGCGTCGCCGATCCGCTTGGCGAACGGCGCGTCGTCACCGCCCGCCGCCTCCCGGCCGGGCCACGCACCGGCGAAGCTGTCATAGGTCTCCCGGCCGAGGAGCAGCACGTCGGCGGCGTCGTAGTCCTCCGCGACGGCGCGGCCCATGTTCTCGTCGAAGTACGGGAAGTGCCAGTCGGGGTCGACCTCGGCCACGCCGTCCGCGGAGACGAACAGCGAGGAGATGACCTTTGCCATCGCGCAGATCCCTTCGTGCCGGGCGATGCCACGCGCGGACCGCCCCGTCCCGAAATCGGACCACGCCCCGCCCTTGAAATCACGCTTTCGCCCTCGCGTTTCACACTGTGGGCATGCCGCGGATCGCCGGCTCGTCTCGGTCCTGAGATCTTTGCGGGCCGAGTCGATCCAGCCGTCGACACGGCTCACGCCGATGTCGCGGTCTTCGGTCAGGCGTCGGTGCCCGGCGTTATGGTCGGTGAATGATCAATGGCGCGCACGTGATCATCTACAGCCGCGACGCGGAGGCCGACCGGGACTTCTTCCGGGACACGCTCGGCTACCCGCACGTCGACGCCGGCCACGGCTGGCTGATCTTCCGGCTGCCGCCGGCCGAGCTCGCGATGCACCCGGCCGACGGCGAGCCGGCGCACGAGCTCTACCTCATGTGCGACGACCTCGCGGCGACCATGGCGGAGCTGTCCGCCAAGGGCGTCGAGTGCACCGCGGTCACCGAGGAGCGCTGGGGTGTGCGCACCGCGCTGCGGCTGCCCGGCGGCAGCGAGCTCGGCCTCTACGAGCCGCGGCACCCGGTCATGGTGTGACCGGGCCGTCCCAGCTCCAGCGCGGGATGCTCAGGCCCGCGGGGACGTCGTCGGCCGAATCCGGATAGCGGGCCATCGTCGTCATGGTCGCCCAGGCGAAGTAGTCGTGCAGCACGCCGCGCAGTGGCTCCGCCGAGAGGCCCGCGTCGACCAGGGCCCGGTCGAAGCAGGCGATCGCGCGGCGGTCCATCTCCTCGTGCGCGCCGTTGCCGCTGTGCATCCGCACGACCGAGGTCTCGTCGCCGTAGCGCTCCGTGTAGGTGGCCGGCCCGCCGAGGGCCTCTCCCCAGTACGCGGCGAGGCGCTCGGTGTGCCGCGGGTGGAAGCCGTGGCTGAACGCGTGGCCTACGACCTCGTCGTCCATCACCCGCCGATGCCAGGCACCGGCCAGCAGGAGCATGCCCTCGGCGGCGCCGGCGGCCTCGTACACGCTTGGCATGACCTCAGGATGCCACTGCTCAGCCCCCACCGGCCGCGGCCTCCTGGATCGATCTGCGCAGCGCGGTGCCGATCGGCGCGCTGAGGTCCGTGAGTTCCTGGATGCGCCGCTTGCCGGCGCGCCGGGCCCGGCGGTCGAGGACGAGTCTGAGGTCGCCCGCGGTGACGATGGCGACGAGCGCGGCGTCGGCGGGGTCGACCCGGCCGATGGGGTCCTTCAGCGCGGCGCGGACCCGGCCGAGGAGCTCCTTGCGTACGCGGGGGTCGCGGATGGTCACCCTGGTCGTGGGGAACAGCCCGAGGATCCGGTGTGGCTGGAGGCGGACCCAGCCGTTGTCACCGAGCTGCCGGCGTACGGCGCCGACGGCGGCGCGGTGACGGCGGCCGACCCAGTGCTGCCACTTGCGCGGCCGGGAGCCGGCGATCTCCTCGACGAGCGCCTCCAGCACGGGATCGTGGCCGGGCCGCCGGACGACGGCGGCGCGGCCGTGCTCGTCGATGAGGCGGCCGGCGAGGTAGAGGTCGGCGAGGGCCGCCGCGCGGAGCATGGCGCCGAGGTTGGTGCCCATGCCCACCCGGCCCTTGTCCGGGTTGTAGGCCAGCAGGTAGATGCGCTGCGGAAGGCTGTCGGGTACCGCCATGTCATTCCTCTTCCGGCTCGGGCGTGGAGGGTGGTCTGCCGGGTCGGCGCATCCGGCCGACCCCGCCGGGCAGGCGGGCGGCGTCGGCGAGGGCCGTGCGCAGGAGGTACTCGATCTGCGCGTTCGTGCTGCGGAGCTCGTCCGCGGCCCAGCGCGCGAGCGCGTCGTGCACGGCGGGGTCGAGCCGCAGGAGCAGCTTCTTTCGCTCGGTGGCCATGTGCGCCTATGAGTAGAGGGTTCCCGTGTTGACCACGGGCTGGGCGTCCCGGTCGCCGCAGAGGACGACCAGCAGGTTGCTGACCATGGCGGCCTTGCGCTCCTCGTCGAGGTCGACGACGTCGTTCTCGGCGAGGCGGACCAGGGCCATCTCCACCATGCCCACCGCGCCCTCGACGATGCGGGTGCGGGCCGCGACGATGGCGTTCGCCTGCTGCCGGCGCAGCATGGCGTGCGCGATCTCGGGCGAGTAGGCGAGGCGGGTCAGCCGGGACTCGATGATCTTCACGCCGGCGGCGGCGACCCGCACGCCGATCTCCTCCGACAGCCGGGCGGTGATCTCGTCGGCGTTGTCGCGCAGGGACATCGCGGTGGTGTCGTGCGAGTCGTACGGGTAGCTGTTGGCGATGTGCCGGACGGCGGTCTCGGTCTGGATGGCGACGAACTCGATGAAGTCGTCGACCTCGAAGACGGCGCGGGCGGTGTCCTCGACCTGCCAGACGACGACGGCGGCGATCTCGATGGGGTTGCCGTCGGCGTCGTTGACCTTGAGCACGTCGGTCTCGTGGTTGCGGATGCGGGTGGACACCCGGCGCCGGGCGGTGAGCGGGTTGACCCAGCGGAGTCCGTCGGTGCGCACGGTCCCGGTGTAGCGGCCGAGCAGCTGAAGGACGCGGGCCTCGCCCGGCGCGACCGGGGTGAGGCCGGCCAGGGCGATCGAGGCGGCCAGCACGAGCACGAGGCCGAGGACGACGAGGCTCCAGCGGGCCGCGGGGTCCTGCCGCAGCGCGCCGACGACGCAGGAGACGCCGCCGAGGACGATCACCAGGGCGCCCACGGCCAGGGCCGGCCAGCCCGAGGCGCCCCGGGCGATGCGCTCGCGTACCTGAGGCGCCGGCAGATCGAGGTGGTCCGTCAACGTGGGGCTCCTTCGTGTCGATTGATGTCTCGACACTAGCAAAGTGATATCACTTTTCCAAGCCGGGGCCGGTAGCCTGTGACGGGTGTCCAGCGCCATGGCCGCCGCGGAGTCGCTCGCCCGTTCCGTCGCCGGCATCGCCGGCGACCCGCTCCGGTCGGTGATCCTGCACGGCTCCCTGTCCGCCGGCGGATTCCGGCCCGGCCGCAGCGACATCGACCTGCTCGCCGTCGTCGACGGCGGCCTCACCGACGCGCGGGCGGCGGCCGTCGAGCGCCTGGTACGTCAGGCGGACGCCGGCGGCGCGGCCGCCATCGACCTGCATGTGGTGACGTCCGAGTCCGCCGCCGCGCCGGTCCGGGCGCCCGCCCTGGAGCTGTACGTCGGCCGCCACCGCACCGGACTCGAGATCGAACGCCGCGTGGCGGCCCCGGACCTGCTCGCCGAGCTGTCCATGGCGCGCGCCGACGGGCGTACCCTCTGGGGCGCCGCGCCGGGTGAGGTGATCGGGCCCGTGCCCACCGACTGGGTCGTCGACCGTGGCCGGCACTGGCTGCTGACCTGGCGATCGCTGACCGACGACGCCGCGCACGCCGCCTTCATGGTCCTCACCGCCTGCCGCATCTGGCACTTCGCGGTCGAGAACGCGCACTGCTCCAAGCCGCGGGCCGCGCGGTGGGCGCTCGCCCGGCGCCCCCGGCTCACGGCCGTCCGGCAGGCGATCGAGCAGTACGAGCGGGACCCGGCGACCACAGTGGACGAGCACGCCATCGCGGAGCTGCTCGACCACGTGCTGCACGCGTCATCGCCGGTCGGGTAGGTCAGTCGCGCGCCGGCCGGGCCTCGCCCCAGACGGCCAGCTCGCCGCCGGCCAGGCACACGATCAGGAAGCCGGCCGGGCCGGCGACCGCCCAGGACTCGAAGTCGACGTCGACGCCGACCGACAGCTCCGACCCGCCACCGAAGGCGATCCGCAGCTCGCCGGCCTTCGTCGCGCGCGCCGCCCGGACGACGTCGCCGAGCAGCATCGCGAGGACGTCCGAGGGATTCTCGCCCGGCTCGACGTCGAACCGGCCGCCCGGCCCGGTCAGGCGGGCCGGTGACTCGATCAGCACCTGCAGCCCGCCCGAGAAACTCAGGACGATGGCGTGGCCGAGCCGCACGTACTCCAGCTTCCGCCCGGCCAGCCGGTCGATCGTGCGCTCCCGCCGCGGACGCCGTCCGGCGTCCATTGCGGCGACCATGACTGGCAGCATGAGTACCTCGATCGGCTCGTCGGGCCACTGACGGCAGGACCGTAGCCCGGCCATTCATAAGAGAGCCTTAAAACATGGCGCAGGTTCACATCGTGTACGCCCACCCGAGCGCGACGAGCTTCACCCGCGAGGTGCTCGACGCGTTCACCGGCGGGCTCCGCGACGCGGGCCACACCAGCACGCTGTCCGACCTGTACGCGATGGGGTTCCGCGGCGAGCTCAGCGCGCAGGAGTACGAGCGCGAATCCGCCTACCGGGCCGGGGCGCCGCTGCCGGACGACGTCGCGGCCGAGCACGCCCGGCTCGGCGCCGCGGATGTCTGGGCGTTCATCTATCCGGTCTGGTGGGCCGACTGCCCCGCGCTGTTGAAGGGCTGGTTCGACCGGGTGTGGACGGTGGGTTTCGCGTACCAGCCGATGAGCGTGCGGCCGGCGCGGCGGGCGCTGATCGTGTGCACGGCCGGATACAGCGTCGCGGAGCTCGAGGCGTCGGGGTGTTACGCGGCCATGCGAACCACCATGCTGGAGGACCGCATCGGCGCCCGCGCCGAGTCCGCCGAGCTGCACGTCCTCGGCGGCCGGATCACCAGCGCCGGCACCGGGACCGGCGACTGGGCGGCGGCCAGGGCCGGACACCTGCGCCGGGTAACCGAGCTGGCCCGGTCGATCGCCTGACGGCGTACCGGAAATCGGCTCGTACCGGCGGCCCGCGGGCGGCAGGATGCCGGGTGTGATGCTGCACGAGGGCGAGATCCCGATCGACGAGGCCGTGGTCCGGTCGCTGCTGGCCGACCAGCGCCCCGACCTGGCCGCGCTGCCGCTGTCGCCGGCGGGCGCGGGCACCGAGAACGTCATGTACCGGCTCGGGGACGAGCTGCTCGTGCGGCTGCCGCGGACCGCGGCCAAGGCGTCGTCGCTGCGCAAGGAGCAGGCCTGGCTGCCCCGGCTGGCGCCGCTGCTGACGTACCGGATCCCGGAGCCGGTGCACGCCGGTAGGCCCGGCGCCGCGTTTCCGGTGCCCTGGTCGATATTCCGCTGGATCGACGGCGCCGAGCCGGGGCCGGACACCGTGCGCGACTGGGCCGCCCTCGGCACCGAGCTGGCCGCGTTCGTGCGGGAGCTGCACGGCCTCGACCTCATGGGCGCGAGCCGCGCCGGCGAGCTGAGCTGGTACCGCGGCGGCGACCTGAAGGCCTGCGACGAGTGGATCAGCGCCGCGTTCGCGGACTGCCGGGCCGCCGCCGACGCGGGCCTCGACGTCGACACCCTGGAACGGCTCTGGCGCGACGCCGTCGCGCTGCCCGAGCCCGCGGGGCCACACGTCTGGCTGCACGGCGATCTCAAGCCGACCAACCTGCTGGTGGCGCAGGGGCGGTTGCGGGCCGTCATCGACTTCGGGGCGCTCTCCGTCGGCGCACCGGACGCCGAGCACGCCACCGTCTGGGACCTGCCGGCGGCGGCGCGGCGGGCGTACTGGGACGCCGCGGACCTCGACGAGCACACCTGGGACCGGGCCCGGGCGTGGGCGGTCGCGGTGGGCGTCAGCGGGGTCTCCTACTACCGCGACACCTATCCCGCCTTCGTCGCCGAATGCCGGGCGAGGCTCGGCAACATCCTCGCCGACGCGGCCACCCGCTGACCGGCGGTGCTGTCCGGCTTCCGACTCGGGCGGCACACATCAGGGCCGCGCCAAGGCCGTCATTTCTGGTGACGACTCCCGGAGTCGTGCCCAGGAGGCAGCGAAATGACTGACTTGGCCGCAAGGCTCAGCCCTCTCGACATCCCCGCCATCCCCGCCGTCGGCGAGATCGGCGGGCCGACGTCCGGCGTGTGGCGCGAAGGGACGCTGACGCGGGCCGCCGAACTGGAAACGCTGACCGCGTGGATGTGCAGGCACTGCTCGGACTCCCAGTACGAGGCGCTCATGGACGCCGTCCCGGTGCACCTTCGGGCCGCCAGGGAGGCGGCCCTGAGGATCAAGCCAATGGGAAGGCCGTTCCACGTCGCGCCGTCCATCCAGCGAGCGATGAGCAACCTCGACGCCGCCGAGGCCAATCTGCTGGGATTCGCCCAGCCGGCGTACCTGCTCGGGCAGATGCCGGGCCTGCTCAACCACGTGCAGCGGCATCTGCGGCCGAGCGACCCGCGCCGGCAGGAGTTCGAGCGCATCGCGCAGCGGCTCGGCGCGAAGGACCCGGATCACGCCCGGGTCGACAGGCCCGTCCGGCCGATCGACCTGGAAGAGGCCGACGAGATCATCGAGAGCGAGCGCCGCAAGATCGTCACCATCGTGCGGGGCGCGAGCTCGGAGGCGCTCCGCGAGCAGCTTCGGCTGCGCAGCTTCCGCAACGTTCTGGTGGCCGCCGTCATCGGCCTGATGCTGCTGGCCATCGGCATCGCCGCGCTGGGGTGGTTGTACCCGACCCGGGTGCCGTTGTGCTTCCAGCCCGCCCTCGAGTCCGGCGAGAGCGTGGTGGTCTGCCCCACCGCCTACTCGGACCGGCTGCCCGCCGATCAGCAGCCCGGTCCCGAGCTCAACGAACGAGTCGAGCAGGCCGCCAAGCCCTGGGACCACCTCACCGTCGAGCTGATCGGGCTGAGCGCCGCCGCCATCGCGGCCGCCGCCGCGATCGGTGGCTTCCGCGGCTCCTCGGAGTCGCTCAACCTGCCCGTTCTGCTCACCCTGCTGAAGCTGCCGACGGGCGCGATCACGGCGTTTCTCGGCGTGCTGCTCATCCGGGGCCAGTTCATTCCCGGACTCAGCGCCCTCGACACGCCCGCGCAGATCCTGTCCTGGGCGCTCGTGTTCGGGTTCGCGCAGCACCTGTTCACCCGCTTCGTCGATCAACAGGGCCAGACCGTGCTCAACAACGTGCGCCCGCCCGACAAGGGCGAGGAATCAGGCACGCGCCGGCAATGAGCTCGCGATGGTGACGCAGCAGCGGCCGGGCGCCGGGTCGAGCCGGGCGCACAGGTCGCCGGCGCCGACCGCGTCGAGGACGCCGCCGACGAGGTCGAGGTTGATGCCGCAGACCAGTTCCGGGTACTCGGCGGCGAGGCTGTGGAAGGGGCAGTTGGCGAGGACGATCTCGTGGTTCGCCGGGCGCGGCTCGTAGCCGTGGCGTTCCAGGATCTCCGTGACCCGCTCCGCCGGCGGCCGCCGCGGGCCGCCGGCCGCCTCGCCGAGGCGGCGGCCGGTCGTTCTCGCCGCCGCGGTCAGGGCCTCGGCGAGCGGGACGCCCGCCCGGCCGGCGGCGGTGATCGCCTCGGCCATCACCTGGCCGGCGAGGTGGTAGCGGCGCCCGGGCAGGGTCACCGCGATGTCCCGGCCCGCGCGGCGGTACAGCTTGGCGGGCCGGCCCGCGCCGGGTCCGCCGCGACCGGGCGGGCGGCTGTACTGGACCTCCAGTAGTCCGTCGGCGACGAGCCGGTCGAGGTTGAACTTGGCCACGTGGTGCGCGACCCCGGTGCCCGCGGCGGCGTCCTCCCGGCTGACCGGCGCGTCCCGGGAGACCACGTAGCGGTACAGCCGGCGGCGCACCGGCTCGCTGAGGGCCGCGACGCTGGTCACGTCGGCCACGAAGTCGTCGGTCACGGCACCCATTCTAACGGACACACACCTTGACGAAATCCCGTCGCGCCTTCTAACGTCAGTAAAACTTTCCGTTAGAAAGGAGCTCGCCATGGCCCGCATCGACCCCGGCCTCTCGGCCGGTGCCACCGAGCAGATCCGGCGGGATCCGGTGCTCCAGGCCTTCTGGATACTCCGCATCGGGTTCACCGTCGCGCCGATCCTGTTCGGCCTGGACAAGTTCGCCGGCCTGCTCACCGACTGGGAGGGCTACCTCGCGCCCGCGTTCGACCGGCTCGTGCCCGGCTCGGCGCACCAGGCGATGCTCGCGGTCGGCGTGATCGAGATCGTCGCGGGCATCGTGGTCGCCGTCATGCCGCGGTTCGGCGGCTACCTGGTCGCCGCCTGGCTCGGCGGCATCATCGTCAACCTGCTGGTCCTCGGCGACTACTACGACGTCGCGCTACGGGACTTCGGGCTGCTGCTCGGCGCGCTCGCCCTGGCCCGCCTGGCGACGGGCCTCGCGACCGACCGCCGCTGACCGACGACACGGAGAGCAACCATGACAAGCACCGCCTGGTCCCTCGAGGACCACCACGACAGCGTCGCCCGGGCGCCGCAGCTGCGGCTGGTCCACGACGCGGTGCCGGTGGACGTCGAGGCGGCCGCCGACGCCGTGCGGGCCCTGCTGCGGGCCCTCGGGCAGGACATCGGCTCCGAGCACCTGGCGGACACGCCCAGGCGGGTCGCCGCCGCCTACGCCGAGCTGCTCACCAGCGGGCCGTTCACCCTGACCACCTTCCCCAACGACGACCGGTACGACGAGCTCGTCCTGGTCCGCGAGGTGCCGTTCCGCTCGCTGTGCGAGCACCACCTGCTGCCGTTCCACGGCGTGGCGCACGTGGGCTACCTGCCCGCCGACCGCATCGTCGGGCTGTCGAAGCTCGCCCGGGTCGTCGAGCACTTCTCGCGCGGGCTGCAGGTGCAGGAGCGGCTGACCCAGCAGATCGCCGACTGCCTGCAGAGCAGCCTGCACGCCAGGGGCGTCGCGGTCGTGCTGGAGGCCGAGCACATGTGCATGTCGCTGCGCGGCATCCGGGCCGCCGGCACGAGGACCGTCACGTCGGCGCTGCGCGGCCTGCACCGCGAACACGCCGCGACCAGGGCCGAGTTCTTCGCCCTCGCCGGCATCCGGCACTGAGCCGGGCACCGTCGCCGTTCCGCGACGGTGCCCGGTACCGGCACTCAGTAGCGGTAGCGCTCGATCATCGACTGCAGGCCGGAGCCCATCCGGGCCAGCTCGGCCGTCGCGCGCTTGGCCTCGGCGATGCCGTCCGCGACGCCCTGCGCGGCCTGGGAGACTCCGGCGAGGTTGGCGGCGATCTCGCCCGATCCGGAGGCGGCCTCGGACACGCTGCGGTTGATCTCGTTGGTGGTCGCGGTCTGCTCCTCGACCGCGCTGGCGATGATCGTCTGATATTCGTTGATCTTGTCGATGACGTGGGTGATCTCCGCGATCGCCGCGACCGCGCCCTGGGTGTCGTCCTGGATGGTCGTGATCCGCAGCGAGATGTCCTCGGTCGCCTTGGCGGTCTCCTGCGCGAGGTCCTTGACCTCGCCGGCGACCACCGCGAAGCCCTTGCCCGCGTCGCCGGCGCGGGCGGCCTCGATGGTGGCGTTGAGGGCCAGCAGGTTGGTCTGCTGCGCGATCGCGGTGATCACCTTGATCACGTCGCCGATCTCCCGCGACGACTCGCCGAGCTTGGTGATGGTCTTGTTCGTGGCCTCGGCGAGCACCACGGCGTCGGTACCGACCTGCGCGACGTCGTTGGCGTTCTCGGCGATCTCGCGGATCGACATGCCCATCTCCTCGGACGCGGCCGAGACGCTCTGCACATGGCCGGCGACGTCGTCGGCGGCCGCGTTCACGACGCCGACCTGCGCGCTGGCCCGCTCGGCGTTGTCGGCCACCAGCTCGCCGGTGATCGACAGCTCGTGCGAGGCCGAGGCGAGCGCGTTGACGCTGGCGGCGACGCCGTGCACGAGCACGAGCTTGCTCGCCAGCTCCTCGTTGAGGATCTCGGCCAGGCCGGACAGCTCCCGGGTGCCGGCCGGTGTGAGCCGGAAGGTGAGGTCGTCGGGGTCGCGCACCCGCAGCGCCTCGGTGTACGCCACGATGACGCGGCCGACCTTCGACTGCAGCAGATACAGCACCCCGCCCATCGCCAGCGGCAGCACGACGGCGAGCACGATCAGCAGCGCGACCGAGGCGCCGGTCTTGGCGGTGGCGTCGGCGACCGCCCGCGCCGACCGCTCGTTGAGCATGTGCTGGAACTTCTCGATCGGCCCGGTGATGATCGCCTTGTTGGCGGCGTAGTCGGCGTCGAACATGATCCTCCGGGCCACCTCGCGCTTGGCGGCCGGGCCGCGCGCCGCGTCGGCGGCGGAGAGCCCGGTCTGCGCGATCGCCGGCGGCATGTCGGACTCGGCCGCACCGGCGGCCTCCAGCATCAGCCGCTGTGAGCGCGACTCGGTCTTGACCAGCGCGTCGGAGTTGGCCTTGGCCTGGTCGATGAGCGCGAACTCGTCCGCGGTGGCGCCGAGCTCCTTGAGCTGCGCGAGCACGTTGTCCCGCGTCTTTGTCACCGTGATCTCGTCCCAGTAATTGGTCAGGTGGGCGCGGTCGCCCGACACCGAGTACAGGCGGGCCTCGTCGGTGAGGTGGTCCGAGGCGGCCTGCAACTGGATCCCCAGCGCCTTGAGCCTCGCCTGCCGCTCGAAGGCCTGCTTCTCGGCGCCGACCGCCGAGGTCACCAGCGTGACGGCGAGGACAAGCAGCCCGGTGATGAGAACCAGCGTTCCGATGGCGGCCTTGTTGATGGTCGATTGCCGCAGTTCCCGGCGTCGGCGAGCAGACATCATCCGTGCCTTCCAATAGGCGCACCCGGCCGGTTCCAGCGAGGTACGTCACATGTCGGCATGCCCCGACGGGCCTTGACGGAATATCACCATGTGGGACGGCTGGGTTTCGGGTCCACGTATCGAGTCGAGGACGACCCACGAAAGGGCAGGTCGGAACGGCGGCATCCGCCCTATATTGATCAACTTTGCACCATATGTATTCCACACGAGCTGATCGTCGGTTTTGCAGGTCTTCGCTCGGGCACCGGTGGCGCTACGACGTTCATCGATGGAAGGGAACCACATGCGACTGACGACCATCCCGAAGGTGTTGCTGGCCGGCGCGCTGGCACTGACCACCGCCGGCGCGATCGCGGCGGCGCCTGCCGCCGCCGCACCCGCTCAGCAACCCGCAGCCCAGAACGCCGCCGCCGAGGGCGAGATGACCTCCGCCGTCGAGGGCACCTTCACCGATGCGGTGGGAGGCATCGGACAGGTCACCGGCACGTTCAGCCCGACCGAGTTCGCCGTCCAGGACGACAAGCTGGTCGCCGTCGGCACCCTGCACGCGGTGCTGACGGACTCGGCCGGCGACGTCGTCGGCACCGCGGACGAGGCGGTCACCCTGCCGGTGCAGCTGCCGGGCTCCAGCGCCGACAGCGCCCTGCCGCCGGCCTGCAACATCCTGCACCTGGTGCTCGGCCCGCTGGATCTGAACCTGCTCGGCCTGGTGGTTCACCTCAACACCGTGGTCCTCGACATCACGGCGTACCCCGGTCCCGGCAATCTGCTCGGCAACCTGCTCTGCGCGATCGTCGGCCTGCTCGACGGCGGCCTGCCGTTCCCGCTGGCTCAGCTCGCCGACCTGCTGAACCAGGTCCTGGCCATCCTGGCCGTGTAGCGCACACCGCGGTGGCGGGAGATGCCGGCCGGCGTCTCCCGCCACGCCGGGGTGGAGGTCACTCCTGCTCGGCGTCCTCGTCGATCCAGTTGCGCCGGTACCAGGGGATGCCAGCCCAGAAGACGAGGAAGACCAGCGCCGCGAAGATGCTCAGCACGATCGCCATCGGGCGGCTCAGCAGGAAGTCGACGATCAGGAAGATGCTGCTGACCATCGAGACCAGCAGGAACGCGAGCCCGCCGGTGGCCATCCGGTGCGCGTACCGGACGAGTTCGGGCTTGCGGCCCTGCCGGAACAGCGCCCGGTGGAACGCCACCGGGGAGATGATCATCGCGGTGGACACCGCCGCGGACAGCAGCGCCACAATGTACACATCCTTCTGTACGGCGGTGGTCTGCGGAAAGCCGGCGCTGAACGGCATGGTCAGCAGGAATGCGAAGAAGATCTGGACGCCGGTCTGCGCCACCCGCAGCTCCTGCAGCAGATCGGCGAAATTCCGATCCCAGCGCTCTTTCTCGTCCTCGTTCGGGATCCTGTGCTTCTCGTCCGGCATGGCACCGGCATTTCCCGGGCCCGGCGACCGTCAAACGCGAGTGCCCTTCTCCCCGTCGCCGACGGTCCAGATGACCAGAATCGGGTACGTGTCCGCCGATCCCTGGCTCGCGGCTCCGCACCTGCTCCTCACGACGGCGGCCACCGTCGTACTGGTGTGGGAGCTGACCACGCAGGCGCGGCGGGGTGCGGCGGATGCGGCCAACCGGTGGGCCGGCACCGACAGCGCCATCGCCGCCGTGCTGATCGGCTACGCGGCCCTGCTCGTCGCGGCGATGATTTTCGGGCCCGCCCCGCGGCACGAAAAGACCGCGGCCGCGGTCTTCGCGGCGCTCTACGTCGCGCTCGCCGCCTACTTCGGCTGGCTCCGGCGGCGGACGCTGGCCCGGCGGCCGGGCGACGTGATGGCCGGCGCGGCGCCGGTGTGAGCCGGCGTACCCGGGTCGGCGGTCAGGTCTCGTCGAGGTCGGTGCAGTGCGCGATCGTCGCGTCGTCCGGGGTCACCGCGTGGCGTGCCTCCACGCGCCGGACCCGGCGGATGATCTCGGCGGGTCCGCTCGACGCCAGCACGGCCAGGACCTCCGGCCAGCCGGCCGCGCCGAACCGGTCCGCGATGCGGCTCGCGCCGTTGCTGAGCAGGACTGCACCGGTCAGCCCGGCGATCGGGGTGCTCCCGGTTACCGCCTGGTCCGCCGCTCCCGGGTCGTCCTTGGCCACCCAGAAGCCGCCTGGGGAGTTCCGGTTGGCGCGCAACTCCCCCAGTATCCGCCGGTAGTCGTCGCCGTCCCCGGCGGCGGCCGCGAGCGCGGGCAGGTACGACCGGGCGATGTCCGCCTCGCGGTGGTCGGTGACGACCAGCGGCGCCGCGTCCGCGCGGTCGAGCACGAGGACCGCGTCGCCGAGCACCAGGTGATCGACGCGGCCGGCGGACAGGCGCAGCACGGCGACGGCCGCCGACGGGCTGATCGGGTCGGCGACGTCGCAGGTGTCCCGGTGCTCGTCCGTCACCCGCACGATGGCGTCGGCGAGCAGCGCCGGGAGGGCGCGCTCCGGGCCGGTCGACAGGAGGCCGAGCAGGCTGCCGCCGAGCCGGCCGGCGTACCAGGCGACGCCGTGCCGGCAGATCGACTCGGCGCCGGGGATGCCGGCGCCGTCGACCAGCACCGCCGCCGCCGGTACGGCGCCGGCGAAGTCCTCGTTGACCCGGCCCGGCCGGGCCGGTTCGCTCGTCATCGTCACCCGCATACCCGGCATCGACACACCGTAGGACGAGCGCGGGTTGCCAAGCGGCGGATTAGTGCGTACAGATGCAGCGATGAAGATGATCGCGCGTGCCGCGGTGGCCGGCGGCCTCGCGCTCACGCTGGCCGCGTGCTCCGCCGACCGGCCGGCCGCACGACCGCCGGCCGGCACCCCGCCGGGCACCTCGGTGCCGTCCTCGGCCGTCGCCGGGGTGCCGGCGCTGGCCGCCACGCAGGTGCGCCCGCTCGCCGGCACCGGCGCGGAGCCGTTCGACCGGGCCCGCCGCCTGCAGGCACCGCCCGGCTGGACGGTCACCGTGTGGGCCCGGGTGCCCAAGGCCCGGCTGCTGGCCTGGACGCCGGACCGGCGGCTGCTGGTGTCGCGGCCCGCGTTCGGCGACGTCGTCGAGCTGGTACCCGGAGCGGGCGACGCCGCGCCGACCCAGCGCACCCTGGTGGGCGGGCTGCACCAGCCGCACGGGCTGGCCTTCGACGGCGACACGCTCTACGTGGCCGAGAGCGACCGGGTGGACGCCTTCGCGTACCGGGCCGGTGCGGTGTCCGGCAAGCGGGTCGTGGTGGACGGGCTACCCGACGAGCGGAGCCCGGAGCTGCGCGGCGCCTACTCGCACGCGCTCAAGAGCGTGGCGGTCGGCGCGGACGGCGAGCTCTACGTCTCGATCGGCTCGACCGGCAACATCTCGGAGAAAGACCGGGACGCGGACCCGGAGCGGGCCACCATCCTGCGGGCGACCGCCGGCGGCGGAAAGCCGACGGTCTTCGCGCGCGGCGTGCGCAACGGCACCGGGCTGGCGGTAGATCCCGACGGCGCCGTGTGGACCGCGGTCAACCACCGGGACAACATCGCGTACCCGCACGACGGCGACTACGACGGCGACGGCGGCTCGGACCGGGGCCAGGTCATGCAGCCCTACGTGAACGACCACCCGTTCGAGCCGCTGGCCCGGCTGGAGCAGGGGCGCGACCTCGGCTGGCCGTACTGCAACCCGGACCCGG
The DNA here is from genome assembly GCF_044465445.1 of Actinoplanes sp. NPDC049668. Classification (NCBI taxonomy): domain Bacteria; kingdom Bacillati; phylum Actinomycetota; class Actinomycetes; order Micromonosporales; family Micromonosporaceae; genus Actinoplanes; species Actinoplanes sp. NPDC049668. Next base: position 740,466 of record NZ_JBITLR010000004.1, on the reverse strand, counting down.
ACCTCAAGCCGGGCGAGAAGGACTCGCCGCTGAGCTACACCCGGCGGCCGTTCGTGCGGGACCTGCAGACCAACGCCGACGGCGGCAAGCTCGCCTGCGCCGCGCTGCCGCCGGTCGAGCAGGGCATGGGCGCGCACTCGGCGCCGCTGGGGCTCAGCTTCGCCACCTCGCCCGGGCTGGCCGGCGGGTACGGGCCGGGCGCCCTGGTCGGCGTGCACGGCTCGTGGAACCGCAACCCGCCCCGGGCGCCGGAGGTGTCGTTCTTCGCCTGGCGCGACGGCACCCTCGGCGCGCAGCAGACGCTGCTCACCGGGTTCCAGGGCAAGGACGGCTCGCGCTGGGGCCGGCCGGTCATGGCCGTGCAGGGCCCCGACGGCGCCCTGTACGTGAGCGACGACCTCGCGGGCGCCGTCTACCGCGTCACCGCCGGCTGACGGTCGCGCGCCGGGAAGTGTCGTACCCCGGTGACACGATCGGCCGATGGATCCGGGTGGCGCGGTAAGGCCGTTGCGCGACCGGGCCGAGCTGTTCCGGACGCTGTCGCTGGTCCTGCGGCGCGCCGGGCCGGACGGGCCGGTGCCGCGATACCGGCTGGTCGGCACCGGCGCCGCGCTGGCGCAGGGCGTCCGGCTGCCGGCCGGCGACATCGACATCCTGGTGGCGCGGCGATCCGATGTGGACCTGTTCGTCGCGGCCCTGGCCGGGTTTCCCTGTCTCACCGCGCCGGTCTGGCTCCCCGATCCCGGCCAGTATTACGCCCGCTTCGCGGTCGGGGAGATCGACGTCGGCTTCAGCACCGTCGAGCGGCCGGTCGACACCGACACGATCGAGTGCATGGGTAGCGGCCCGTGGCGGCACTACGTCGACGTCGCGGTGGAGGGCCGCCTCGTCCCCGCGGTCCGTCTCGAGCTGCGGTTGGTCTCCGAGCTGGTCCGGGATCGCCCCGACCGTTACCTGCCGTTGATCGCGCACCTGCGCCGGCACGGCGGCGACCTCGGCCTGCTGCGCAGGTCCATGCGGGACCGCAGGGTCGACCCGGCGCTCCGGCGGCGGATCGTCGATCAGCTCGAGCAATGAGCCGCCCGGCCGGGTGATCGGCCGGGCGTGGTCAAGAGCTCAGATGAGCCAGCGGTGCTTCTGCACGAAGGGCAGCTTCACCCACTGACGGCCCAGGCCCCAGGTGTGCCCGGCGTAGGTGAGCGCCACGACGACGGCGCTGACCGCGTAGACGACGTGGTAGTCGACGATCGGGTTGGTCGATCCGCTCGGCTCGCCGGCGCTGTTCTGCTGGGCGAGCGGCCATTCGGCGATCCACATCATGGCCATCATCGCGGTGGCGGCGCAGGCCGCGATCCGCAGGCCGATGCCGAGGACCATGGCCGATCCGATGGCGAGCATGCCGAGCATGAAGCCCCAGTCGGCCCAGGTCTGTCCGGCGATGTCGTTGTAGAAGCCCTGCAACGGTCCGATGTCGACGCTGGACAGGAAGCCGTTGGTCGGCGAACCGCCGTTGATCCAGGCCCGTTCGGTCGGGGTGGAGTAGCCGAAGCCGAACATCTTGTCCAGGAAGGCCCACAGGAACACGAAGCCGACGGAGATCCGGAGAATGGCGAGTGCCCGGGCGGCGGCCTTGGTGAGCATGTGGCCAGGCGCCTCGACCTGTTCGAGGTGGGCCGCATGCCGGCTGGTGGTTGTCATTACGTCCTCCTCGGTCGATGTCTGCACCTCTGAGGTTTCCCAGCCGGCCCGGCGTCCGCGTCATCGCGGGCGGGCGGTGGCGTCGCGCCGACGATCCCGTCGCGTCCGAGCGGCCAATATCCGATGATATCCGGATTTGAGCGTTCACCGCAGACGAATCGGGGAGCGAGCAGGAGGAGACAGGGGCGGTCAGCCGGCGAGCGGCACCCGCCAGGTGACCGTCGTGCCCTTGCCGCCGGGGCCGGAGCCGGCCTCGAACGAGCCGCCCAGGTCGTGTGCGCGCTCGCCCATGTTGACCACGCCGCCGCGGGCCAGCGCCGGGTCCATGCCCACCCCGTCGTCCTCGACCTGCAGGACGACCTCGTCGTCCGCGGCACGCACCGACACCCGCACGCTCTCGGCGCCGGCGTGCCGGGCGACGTTGGCCAGCGCCTCGCGCAGGACCGCGAGCAGCTCCGGGACTATGTCGTCCGGGATCGCGCTGTCGACCGGCCCGGAGGTGTCCAGGACAGGCCGGAAGCCGAGCGGCCCGGCGGCGGCGCCGACCGCGTCGCGCAGCTCGAGGCGCAGCGAGGGGCCCACCGGCGCGCGGAGCTCGAAGATCGAGCGCCGGATGTCGCGGATGGTCGCGTCCAGGTCGTCGACGGCGGCGTTGACCCGCTTGATCGCCTCGGGCCGCCCGGCGTGCGCGATCGCTCCCTGCAGCTGCATGCCGGTGGCGAACAGCCGCTGGATGACGACGTCGTGCAGGTCCCGGGCGATCCGTTCGCGGTCCTCCAGGACGACGAGCTGCTCGCGCTCGTCCTGCGCGCGCGCCCGCTCCAGGGCGAGCGCGGCCTGCCCGGCGAACGCGGACAGCAGCATGGCGTCCTCGTCGGTGGGGTGCTGGCCGGCCCGCGGCGTGACGATCAGGACGCCGTGCAGGGTGTTGGAGCCGGCCAGCGGCGCCGCCAGCGCCGGGCTGTCCGGCACCGGCCCGGGCCACTCCGTCGCCGCACGTAGGTTCTCCACCGCCCGGTACTTCTCCCGGCCGAACTCCGCCGCGCGCGCGGTGTCGACCGGGATCAGCTTGCCCTCCAGCGCCTCGTAGTCCGGGTCGGTGCCGTCGACGACCTCGATCGTGTAACGCGAGTTCTGCTCGTCGTAGAGCATCACCATGACCAGTTCGGCGTCGGCGACCTCGCGGGCCCGGCGGGCGATCAGCCGCAGCGCCTCGGTGCGCCGCACGGTGCCCAGCAGCACCCCGGTGATCTCGGCGGTCGCGGCGAGCCAGCGTTCCCGGCGCCGGGCGAGGGTGAACAGCCGGGCGTTGTCGATGGCGACGCCCGCCGCGGCGGCCAGGGCCACGACGATCTGTTCGTCGTCCTCGCTGAACTCGTCGGCGCCCTGCTTCTCGGACAGGTAGAGGTTGCCGAAGATCTGGTCGCGGGTGCGTACGGGCACGCCGAGGAAGCTGTGCATCGGCGGGTGGTGCGGCGGGAAACCGTACGAGGCGGGGTGCTTGTTGATGTCCGGCAGGCGTACCGGATGGGGGTCGGTGATCAGCAGGCCGAGGACGCCGCGGCCGTGCGGCAGGTCGCCGATCTTCGCGTGGATGGCGGGGTCCATGCCGTGGGTGATGAAGTCGGACAGCTCAGTGCGGTTGGCGCCGATCACGCCGAGCGCGCCGTAGCGGGCGCCGACCAGCGCGCACGCCGACTCGACGATGCGCTGCAGGGTGCTGCGCAGGTCGAGGTCGGTGCCGATGCCGACGACGGCGTCGAGCAGGGCGCGCAGTCGTTCCCGGCTGGTCACCACCTCGCCGACCCGGTCGAGCATCTCCTGCAGCAGCTCGTCCAGGCGCACCCGCGACAACGGCGTCAACCCGAGGGACGGCTGGTTGTCGGTGCTCCCTCCGTCCGCTCCTGCGACCATGATGGTCAGGCTAGCCCGCGGGCCCGGTCCGGCGATACCGGTGGTCACGGTGCATCGACCTGCAGGAGTACTCCGGGACCTTCGGCCCTTGGAACGCCGGGCCCCCGGCAGTAGAAAGGAACGCATGATCCGGGTCTTTCTTCTCGACGACCACGAGGTGGTCCGCCGTGGCCTGCTCGACCTGCTACAGGCCGACGGGGACATCGAGGTGGTCGGCGAGTCCGGCTCGGCACAGGAGGCCGCCCGGCGCATCCCCGCGCTGCGCCCCGACGTGGCCGTGCTCGACGCCCGGCTACCCGACGGCAACGGCATCGACGTCTGCCGCGACATCCGGGCCGTCGACTCCACGATCAAGGGCCTGATCCTCACCTCGTACGAGGACGACGAGGCGCTCTTCGCCGCCATCATGGCCGGCGCCTCCGGATACGTCCTCAAACAGATCCGCGGCACCGACCTGGTCGACGCCGTCCGCCGGGTCGCCGCCGGACAGTCGCTACTCGACCCGGCCGTCACCCAACGGGTACTGGAACGCATCCGCAACGGCGTCGAGCAGCCCCGCGAGCTGGCCTCACTCACCGAACAGGAACGCAAGATCCTCGAATACGTCGCCGAAGGGCTCACCAACCGGGAGATCGCCGGCCGGATGTTCCTGGCCGAGAAGACCGTCAAGAACTACGTCTCCAGCCTGCTCGCCAAACTCGGCCTGGAACGGCGCACCCAGGCCGCGGTCCTGGCCACCCGCCTGCTCGGCGAACACCCACACTGAACCGGCGGGTTGCCGGGTTCAGGGCAGCAGCACCAGGCTCGCGGGCACCCGGCCGGCCAGCAGGTCCTCGATGGACTCGTTGACGCGGTCCAGCGGGCGGGTCTCGTAGCGCACCCGGGCGCGCCCGGCGGCGTGCAGCCGGAAGACCTCCACCAGGTCGGCGCGGGTGCCGACGATCGAGCCGAACACCCGGACGTCCTTGAGCACCGGCTGGAAGACCGGCATGCCGTCGTCGCCCGGCGGCGACGCCAGGACCAGCCGGCCGCCGCGGCGCAGCGAGGCGTGCGCCTGCTCGGCGGCCCGCGGGCCGGGTGCGAGGACGACGGCGACATCGGCGCCGCCGAGCGCCCCGATCGCGGAGATCGGGTCGGTCTCGGCGGCGTTGACGACGTGTGCCGCGCCGAGCCCCTTGGCCAGGACCAGGTTCTCCTCGGTGACGTCGACCGCGACGCACTCGCCGCCGAGGATCCCGGCGTACTGCAGGGCCAGGTGGCCGGTGCCGTCGATGCCGAAAACCGCCACCCGGTCGCCCCGGCCGACGCCGCCGGCCAGGACCGCCCGGTAGCCGGTGACCCCGGCGCAGGTCAACGGTGCCGCCTCGGCGGGGTCGAGGCCGTCCGGAACGCCCACGACGTACCGGGCGCCGGCCACGGCGAACTCGGCGTGGCCGCCGTCGACCGCGTAGCCGGTGTCGAGCTGCCGGGCACAGATCGTCTCCCAGCCGGTGACGCAGTACTCGCAGACGCCGCAGGCGCGCTCCAGCCAGGGGATCGCCACCCGGTCGCCGACGGCGTGCCGGGTGACGCCCGCGCCCGCCTTCTCGACGACGCCGACGCCCTCGTGGCCGGGCACGAACGGCGGCTGCGGCCGGACCGGCCAGTCGCCGCGGGCCGCGTGCACGTCGGTGTGGCACAGCCCGCACGCCTCGATCCGCACCCGGACCTGCCCGGGACCGGGCTCGGGCAGGGGCACCTCCCGGACCTCGACCGGCCGGTCGAAACCCGTCACAACGGCTGCGCGCATCCACCCAAGATCGCCGAAGATCGCCGGCGCCGTTAGGGCCGATCGGCCCTAACGATCGCCGTTCCACGGCGCCGGGGCGGATCCCAGGGTTAACGTGCAGGAGGGCCGAAAGTCCCGCCGGGGAAACCTTCTGTACCTCGGCATGGGTCTCGCCCGAATCTACGCTCGAGACAAGCCGAGAACTGCGAAGGGGATATCGCTGTGACCGCGGTCGTGACCGAACCTCGTACGCTCCCCGAACTCGACGAGACCGACCTCGCCCGGCTGGACGCCTGGTGGCGCGCCAACAACTACCTGACCATCGGGCAGATCTATCTGCAGGACAACGCCCTGCTGCACGAGCCGCTGACGCCGGCGCACATCAAGCCGCGGCTGCTCGGCCACTGGGGCACCAGCCCCGGCCTCTCGCTGATCTACGCGCACGTGTCCCGGCTGATCCGCTACACCGGCCAGCAGGCCATCTACCTCACCGGGCCCGGGCACGGCGGCCCGGCGCTGGTCGCCGCCGGCTACCTCGAGGGCGCGTACACCGAGATCTACCCGAAGATCAGCCAGGACGAGGCCGGCATGCTGCGGCTGTTCCGGCAGTTCTCCAGCCCCGGCGGCATTCCCAGCCACGTGTCGGTGACCACGCCCGGCTCGATCCACGAGGGCGGCGAGCTCGGCTACGTCCTCGTCCACGCGTTCGGCGCGGTGATGGACAACCCGGACCTGCTCGCCATCGCGGTGGTCGGCGACGGCGAGGCCGAGACCGGGCCCCTGGAAGGCTCCTGGAAGGGCGTCTCGTTCCTCAACCCCAAGCACGACGGCGCCGTCCTGCCGATCCTGCACCTCAACGGCGCCAAGATCGCCGGACCGACCGTGCTGGCCCGCAAGGACCCGAACGAGGTGCGCGCCCTGCTCCGCGGTCACGGCTACGACGTGGTCGAGGTCGAGGGCGACGACGTGCCCGGCATGCACTTCCGCTTCGCCGCCGCGCTGGGCACCGCCTGGCGGCGGATCCGCGAGATCCAGACCGCCGCGCGCGAGGGCGACTGGGACGGCAGCCGGCCGACCTGGCCGCTGATCATCCTGCGGTCGCCGAAGGGCTGGACCGGGCCGGACGAGGTCGACGGCATCAAGGTCACCGGCACCTGGCGCTCGCACCAGGTACCGCTGTCCGGGGTCCGCGACAACCCCGAGCACCTGGCGATGCTCGAGCGCTGGCTCAAGTCGTACCGTCCGGAAGAGCTCTTCGACCGTACCGGCGCGCCCAACGCCCTGATCCGGGAGCAGTCGCCGAAGGGCGACCTGCGGATGAGCGCCACCCCGCACGCCAACGGCGGCCTGCTCACCCGCGACCTGGACCTGCCCGACTTCCGCGACTACGCGCTCGACGTGCCGCGCCCGGCGGAGCTGCGCGCGGAATCGACCCGCAAGCTCGGCGAGCTGATGCGCGACATCTACCGCCGCAACCCGGACAACTTCCGGCTCTTCTGCCCGGACGAGACGAACAGCAACCGCCTCGGCGCGGTCTTCGAGGTCTCCGACCGGACCTTCATGGAGCGGGTCACCCCGGACGACGTCAAGCTCGGCCGGGACGGCCGGGTGGTGGAGGTGCTCTCCGAGCACAGCTGCCACGGCTGGCTGGAGGGCTACAACCTCACCGGGCGGCACGGCATGTTCGCCACCTACGAGGCGTTCGCGATGGTCAGCGCCTCGCAGACCGTGCAGCACGGCAAGTGGCTGCAGGAGGCCCGGAATCTGCCCTGGCGCGCCAAGGTGCCCAGCCTCAACGTCCTGCTCACCTCGACGTGCTGGCGCAACGACCACAACGGCTTCTCGCACCAGGGACCCGGCCTGATCCAGGTGGTGCTGACCCAGCACGGCGACGTGGCCCGGGTCTACCTGCCGCCGGACGCGAACTGTCTGCTGTCGGTGGCCGACCACTGCTTCCGGTCCCGCTCGTACGTCAACCTGATCGTCATCGACAAGCAGCCGCAGCTGCAGTACCTGACGATGGACGAGGCGATCGAGCACTGCACCCGCGGCGCCGGGGTCTGGGAGTGGGCCGGCACCGACGACGGCACCAGCGACCCGGACATCGTGCTGGCCTGCGCCGGCGACGTGGTCACCATGGAGACCGTCGCCGCCGCGCAGATCCTCAAGGAGCGGCTGCCCGGCTTCAAGACCCGGGTCGTCAACATCGTCGACCTGATGACGCTGCCCCGGCCCAAGGACCACCCGCACGGCATGAGCGAGACCCAGTTCACCGAGCTGTTCACCGACACCGTCGACGTGATCTCCTCGTTCCACGGCTACCTCGGTGGGATCCATCAGCTGGTGCACGGGCGCCCCGACGCCGACCGGTTCCACGTGCGCGGGTTCATCGAGGAGGGCACCACCACGACCCCGTTCGACATGACCGTGCGCAACCAGGTCTCCCGCTACCACCTGGTGATGGACGCCATCAACAACGCCAAGCGGCTGCCGCGCGGCGCCACCGAGCTCAAGGCCTGGTGCGTGGCGCAGCTCGCCCGGCACGACGCGTACATCGTCGAGCATCTCGAGGACATGCCGGAGGTCCGCGACTGGACGCTCGCCGACCGTACCTGATCGACCCGTGCCGGGGTGTCGTACCGTGATGCCCCATGGTCAAGAGAGAGCACGCCGTGCCGGCGGTGGTCGACGTCGTCGCGACACACGCACAGCCCGTCGGCGGGCTGGGCCGGTGGCTGCTCCAGCACAAGGTGCAGCCGGTCGGCCCGGCCGCCGCCGAGGCGCACGCGGAGCAGCACGCCTGGTGGAAGGTGATGTGCCTGACCGGGGTGGACTACTTCTCCAGCCTGGCCTACGTGCCGGCCATCGCGATCGCGGCGGCCGGCGCGGTCTCCCCGCTGGCGACGCTGATCATCGTGGCGCTGACGCTGTGCGGCATGCTGCCGATGTACCGCCGGGTGGCCAAGGAGAGCCCGCACGGCGCCGGGTCGGTGGCGATGCTGGAGGAGCTGCTGCCGTTCTGGCGCGGCAAGGTCTTCGTGCTCGTCCTGCTCGGTTTCGTCGCCACCTCGTGGATCATCACGATCACCCTGTCGGCCTCCGACGCCAGCCTGCACGTGCTGGAGAACCCGCACGCGCCCGGCTTCCTGCACGGGCACGCGGTCGCGCTCACCGTCGTCCTGCTGCTGGTCCTGGGCGGGGTGTTCCTGATGGGCTTCAGCGAGGCCGTCAGCGTCGCCATCCCGCTGGTCGCGATCTTCCTCGGGCTCAACGCGATCATCATCGGCGCGGGCCTGGTCGAGGTGTTCACCTCGCCGACGGCGTGGTCGGCGTGGACGACCGCGCTGACCAGCCAGGGCGGCAGCTTCGCCGACCTGGTCGGCCCGGCCCTGTTCGCGTTCCCGCTGCTGGTGCTCGGCCTCTCCGGCTTCGAGACCGGGGTGAGCATGATGCCGCTGGTCGCCTCCGACGGCGCCGACGCCGAGCAGCGGCTGCGGTCGCGGATCCGCAACAGCCGCAAGCTGCTCACCACCGCGGCGGCCATCATGAGCGTCTACCTGCTCAGCAGCAGCCTGGTCACCACGATCCTGATCCCGGCCGGCGAGTTCGCCGAGGGCGGGGCTGCCAACGGCCGGGCCCTGGCGTGGCTGGCGCACGAGCAGTTCGGCGAGGCGTTCGGCACCGTCTACGACATCAGCACCGTGCTGATCCTGTGGTTCGCCGGCGCCTCGGCGATGGCCGGCCTGGTCAACATCGTGCCCCGCTACCTGCCCGGGTACGGCATGGCGCCGGAGTGGGGCCGCGCCGTCCGCCCGGTCGTGCTGGTGTACACCGCGATCAGCGTGGTGCTCACCATCGCGTTCAAGGCCGACGTCGACGCGCAGGCCGGTGCCTACGCCACCGGCATCCTGGCCATGATGGTCTCCGGCGCGTTCGCCGTCACCGTCTCCGCGTTCCGCCACCGCCAGCGCCTGGCCACGGCCGGCCTCGCGCTGCTCACCGGCATCCTGGCGTACGCGCTGATCGCGAACATCGTCGACAAGCCCGACGGCATCGCGATCTCCGCCATGTTCGTCGCCGGCATCATCACGGTCTCGCTGATCTCCCGGGTGTCCCGCACGACGGAACTGCGCGCCGACCGGATCGAGTTCGACGAGACGGCCCGCCGGTTCATCACCGACACCCTCGACCACGACCACCAGATCAACATCATCGCGAACCGCCGCCAGGCCGGCGACACCGCCGAGTACCGGCTCAAGGAGCGCGAGCAGCGCGGCGACAACCCCGTGCCCGGCACCGCCGACGTGCTGTTCCTGGAGATCGACGTCATCGATCCGTCGGAGTTCAGCGACACCCTCACCGTGCGGGGCGTGCGGGTCGGCCCGCACCGGATCCTGCGCGCGGACGCGCCCGCCGGCCCCAACGCGATCGCCGCCGTGCTGCTCGCCCTGCGCGACACCACCGGCGTGCGCCCGCACTGCTACTTCGCCTGGGCCGAGGGCAGCCCGCTGGTGCACATGGTCCGGTACTTCCTGCTCGGCCGCGGCGACACCGCGCCGGTGGTCCGCGAGATCGTCCGCAAGTACGAGCCCGACCCGGACCGCCGGCCCGGCATCCACGTCGGCGCCTAGGACTGATCGCCCCGCGCGGCCTTCAGCTCGGCCCAGCGTTCCAGCAGGCCCGGCAGGTTGTCCTGCACCCAGTTGTAGAAGTCGCTCATGCCCGCCAGGCGCTCCCCCGCGACGGTGTCGGGCCCGCCCGCGGCGGCGGCGCCCAGCGCGGCGGCGTCGGCCAGGGTCTTGAGCAGGGTCATCTTGGCGACGGTCACCTCGTACCAGGAGTCGTCCACGAGGCGGTAGCGGTCCCGGCGCGAGCCGGGCACGTGCTCGCGCGTCACCATGTTGAGGTGGGTCAGGTAGCGCACCGCGCCCGAGATGGCCGCCGGGCTGACGTCGAGGCGCTCCGCCAGCTCCCCCGCGCTCAGCGACCGCTCGTCGGCCGCCATCAGCGTGAACACCACCCGGCCGGCCATCCGCGGGAAGCCCCAGTCGGCCAGCAGCCGGGCCATGTCCTCCACGAAGCCGCGTAGCGCGGCCTCGTCTCGTCCAGTTGCGCCGGACATGCGAACCACCTTTCACAAATGTGTGAAGCAAGTGTAGCTTCTGAAACATGGAAAATGCGATCTCGGTAGCCGGCCTGACCAAGCGGTTCGGCCGGGTCACGGCGCTCGACGGTCTCGACCTGACCGTCGCGCAGGGTGAGGTGCACGGCTTCCTCGGGCCGAACGGCGCGGGAAAGACCACCGCGATCCGGGTGCTGCTCGGGCTGCTGCGGCCCGACGCCGGCGAGGTGCGGCTGCTGGGCGGCGACCCGGTACGCGACGCGGTCGCCCTGCACTCCCGGCTGGCCTATGTGCCCGGCGACGTCACGCTCTGGCCGGGCATCACCGGCGGCGAGGTCATCGACCTGCTCGGCCGGCTGCGCGGCGGGTTCGACCGGCGCCGGCGCGACGAGCTGCTGGAGCGGTTCGACCTGGACCCCCGCAAGAAGGCGCGCACCTACTCCAAGGGCAACCGGCAGAAAGTCGCCCTGATCGCGGCGCTGGCCGCGGATGTCGAACTCCTGCTCCTGGATGAGCCCACCTCGGGCCTGGACCCGCTGATGGAGTCGGTCTTCCAGCAGTGCATCCACGAGGTGAAGCGGCAGGGCCGGACGGTGCTGCTGTCCAGCCACATCCTGGCCGAGGCCGAGGCGCTGTGCGACCGGGTGAGCATCATCCGGCTCGGCCGCACGGTCGAGTCCGGCACGCTGGGCGAGCTGCGGCACCTGACCCGCACGTCGGTCACGGTGGAGACGGCCGATCCACTGGCCGGCATCGAGGCGCTGCCGGGCGTGCACGACGCGGTGGTCGAGGACCACCACGCCCGCTTCGACGTCGACACCGCCCAGCTGGACGCCGTGGTGCGCCGGCTCGCCCCGCTCGGCGTGCGCAGCCTGACCAGCACGCCGCCGACGCTGGAGGAGCTGTTCCTGCGCCACTACGGCGACGAGCAGGCCGCCGCCGAGCGGGTGCCATCGTGACCGGAACCCTGGGCCTGCTGCGGTTCATGCTCCGCCGCGAGCGTTTCGGCCTGCCGTGGTGGCTGCTCGGCGCGACGCTGCTCGTGCTGATCCAGTCCACCCAGAGCCAGAACCTGTACGACACCCCCGAGGACCTGGAGAAGCTGCGCCACTCGATCGGCGGCAACACCGCCGTGATCGCGATGAGCGGCCCGACCCGGCTGCTGGACACCATCGGCGGCGAGGTCGTGTTCGAGATCCTCGGCTTCGTGTCCATCGTGGTCGCGCTGATGAGCATGTTCCTGGTCGGCCGGCACACCCGCGCCGAGGAGGAGACCGGGCGCGCCGAGCTGCTGCGCTCGGCCCGGGTCGGCCGGCGTGCCCCGCTGGCGGCGGCGCTGTCGCTGGCCGCGCTGGCGAACCTGGCCGTCGCGGTGCTGGTGTTCGCCGCGGCCGCCGGCACCGGCCTGCCGGTCGCCGGCTCGCTGCTGTTCGGCCTCGCGACCGGCGCCGTCGGCATCACGTTCGCCGCGCTCACCGCCCTCGCGGCGCAGGTCTTCGAGAACGCCCGCGCGGTGTACGGCGCAGTCGCGCTCGTCCTCGGCGCGGCCTACGTGCTGCGGGCCGCCGGCGACGTCGGCGACGGCGGGCTGTCCTGGGCCTCGCCGATCGGCTGGAGCCAGCGCACGTTTCCGTATACCGGCGACCGGTGGTGGCCGCTGCTGCTCGCGCTCGGCACCACCGCGCTGCTGGTTACGGCCGCGGTGGTGCTGCTCGGGCACCGCGACTTCGGCGCCGGCCTGGTGCCGCCCCGGCCCGGCCGGCCCGCCGCCTCCCCCGCGCTGCGCAACGCGTACGCGCTGGCCTGGCGCCTGCAGCGCGGTTCGCTGATCGGCTGGGCGATCGGGCTCGGGCTGCTCGGCGCCGCGTACGGCTCGATCGGCGACACCATCGAGCAGTACTTCCGCGACAACCCGGAGGTCGCCGAGTTCCTGCCGGGCGGCACCGCGGACGTCGTCGACGCGTACCTGGCGCTGACCGTCGGCCTGTCCGCCCTGCTCGCGGCGGCGTACGGGGTGACGGCCACCTTGCGGCTGCGCGCCGAGGAGACCTCCGGCCGGGCCGAGCCGGTGCTGGCGACGGCGACCGGCCGCGGCACCTGGCTGGCGAGTCACCTCAGCGTGTCCCTGGTCGGCAGCGCCCTGGTGCTGCTCACGTTCGGGATCGGCGAGGGCCTCGCGTACGGGCTGACGGTCTCGGACGCCGGCCAGGTACCGCGCCTGGCGGCGGTCGCGCTCGCCTACCTGCCCGCGGTGTGGCTGATCGTCGCCGCGGTGGTGCTGGTGTTCGGGTGGGCGCCGCGGGCGTCCGCGGCGCTGGCCTGGGTGGTCGTCGGCTACTGCGCGGTCGTGGCGCTCTTCGCCGAGTCGTTCGGCCTGCCCGGCTGGGTGCGGCGCGCGTCGCCGTTCGCGCAGACCCCGCAGGTTCCGCTGGAGCACCTGGGCGTCGCGCCGCTGCTCGTCATCGGCCTGGTCGCCGCGTTCTTCCTGGCGGCCGGCTACGCCGGTCTGCGCCGCCGCGACCTCGGCTACTAGATTGCCCGGATGCTGCATGTCAGGGTGATCACGCCGGAGCCGCGCACCGCGGCGGTGCTCGACGAGCTGACCGGCGACGAGGCGGTGACGCACCTGGTCGTGCTGCCCGGCGCCGCTCGCTCGCCGCGCGGCGACGTGCTGGAGTTCGACGTCGTCCGCGAGGGCGCCAGCACCGTGCTGGACCGGCTGCGCGGCCTCGGGCTGGACGGCGACGGCGCGATCGTCGTCGAGCGGGTCGACCTGGCGCTGTCGGCGTCGGCCCGCCGCGCCGCCCGGCGGGTGCCCGGCCTCGGCGTCGACGCCGTGGTCTGGCAGGAGCTCGAGCAGCAGACCGGCGAGGAGGCCGAGCTGTCGGCCTCGTTCCTGGCGTTCATGACCATCGCCATGATCATCGCCGCGATCGGGGTGCTGCTCGACCAGCCGATCCTGATCGTCGGATCGATGGTCGTCGGCCCGGAGTTCGGCCCGCTCTCGGCCCTCTGCGTCGGCGTCGTGCTGCGCCGCGGGCGGCTGGTGCGCCGCTCGGCGCTGGCCCTGGCGGCCGGCTTCCCGCTCGCCATGATCCTCACGGTGCTGGCGGTGTGGCTGCTGACCGCCCTCGACCTCGTGGACCGGTCGATGCTGCTGCAGGAGCGGCCGCTGACCGACTTCATCTGGCGCCCGGACGCGCTGTCCTGGGTGATCGGCCTCCTCGGCGGCGTGGCCGGCATGCTGTCGCTCACCTCGGCCAAGACCGGCACGCTGGTCGGCGTGCTGATCTCGGTGACCACCATCCCCGCGGCGGCCAACGCCGCGGTCGCGCTGGCGTACGGCGCGCACGAGGCGGCGGTCGGCTCCGCCCTGCAACTGGTCATCAACGTGGCGGCGATCGTGGTCGCCGGCGTGCTCACGCTGCTGGTCCAGCGGGCGGTCTGGCGGCGGGCCCGGCCGGCGCGCTGACCCCCGCTACCCGGGATCGGAGTTCGCGCCCGGCCGCACCAGGCCGGTCTCATAGGCCAGGACCGCCGCCTGTACGCGGTCGCGCAGCCCGAGCTTGGTCAGGATCGCCGAGACGTGGGTCTTGACCGTGGCCTGGGTGAGGAAGAGCCGCTCGGCGATCTCGGTGTTGGTCAGCGCGCGGGCGACCAGGGTCAGCACCTCGGCCTCCCGGGCGGTGAGCAGCTCGAGCCGCCGGTCCGGCCCCGGGCCGGCCGGCAGGCCCGCCGCGAACCGGTCGAGCAGGCGCCGGGTCACCGTCGGGGCGAGCAGCGCCTCGCCGCGGGCCACCACCCGGACGGCGTCGGCCAGGTCCGCCGGGCGGATGTCCTTGAGCAGGAAGCCGCTCGCGCCGGCCCGCAGCGCGGCGAAGACCGGCTCGTCGAGGTCGAACGTGGTCAGCATGACGACCCGGGCGGCGCTGCCGGACGCGACGATCCGCCGGGTCGCCTCGATGCCGTCCATCCTGGGCATCCGCACGTCCATCAGGACCACGTCGGGCCGGGCCTCGGCGGTCAGCGCCACCGCCGCGAGCCCGTCGCCGGCCTCGCCGACCACCTCGATGTCGTCGCGGGCCTCCAGGATCATCGCGAACCCGGCGCGGACCAGCTCCTGGTCGTCGGCGAGCACGACGGTGACACTCACGCGGGCGCTCCAAGCGGCAGGCGGGCCGAGACGCGGAAGCCGCCGGCGGGCAGCGGTCCGGCGTCGAGGCTACCGCCGACCAGCCGGGCGCGCTCGCGCATGCCGACCAGGCCCGCGCCGGCGCCGCGCGGTGCGGGTGCCCGGGCGGCGCCCGGCGCGCCGTCGTCGGTGATCTCCAGGTGCAGCGCGGCGTCGGTCCAGCGCAGCTCGACCTCCGCCCTGGTCGCCCGCGCGTGCCGCAGCGTGTTGGTCAGCGACTCCTGGACGATCCGGTACGCGGACAGGCTGACGTCGGCCGGCACGACCCGGGCGGGCCCGGCCCGGTTCACGGCGACCGCGAGCCCGGCCGCGCCGAGCGAGGCCGCGAGCGCGTCGAGCTGGTCGAGGCCGGGCTGCGGCGCCCGCGGCTCGGCGCCGTCCGGGCGCAGCGCCTGCAGCATGACCCGCAGCTCGCCCAGGGCCGAGCGGCCGGCCTCCTGGATCGTGTCGAGCGCGGCCCGGGCCCGCTCCGGCCGCCGGTCGAAGACGTCGGCGGCCGCGCCGGCCTGCACCACCATCAGCGACACGTTGTGCGCGATCACGTCGTGCAGCTCGCGGGCCAGCCGCGCCCGCTCGTCCGAGACGATCCGGCGGCGCTCCTGCTCGCGCCGGATGCACCGGGTCCGGGCCAGCTCGCCCCACGCCCAGCCGAGCAACGACGCGAAGACGGCGGTGACCAGCTCGGGCCAGCCGCCGTGCAGGTACGACCAGGGCGTCAGGGCGAGCAGCACGGCCAGCGCCCGCAGCGAGACCCGCGGCGGCCGGATCCGGGCGTAGGCGATCAGCGGCGCGGCGGCCAGCCCCAGCCAGCCGACCTGCGGCGCGAACGCCTCGATGCCGATCCCGGCCGCGATCGCCAGGCCCATCGCCGCGTCCGGCCACCGCCGTATCACCAGCAGCGAGGCCGCCTGGGCGAGCCCGCAGCACAGGGCGGCGATGGTCGCGCCGACGGTGCCGGGGCCGTCCGGCACGGCCAGGATCAGCACGGTCAGCAGGGCCGCCAGCACGCCGGCCCACCCCGCGTCGGAAACGACCGGCCGCGCACGCATGCTCCTCATGCACCTCACGGTAGGCCGCCGGCCGCCGCGGCTCATCGGTCGCGAGAACGACCCGGCGCCGTGCCGGTCTCCGTCCCTGGGGCGATCCGGGATGAGGCCCGCGCGCCGGATCCTGGTGGACAGTCCGATGTCAGCGCCACTCCAGGAGGATCCGATGAACATCCAATGCGTACGCATGCGCCGCCTGACTCGCGGCCTCGCCGTCGTGGCCGCCGTCGGGGCGACGTACACCGTCTGGACGCTCGCACATCAGATCGCCGGCGTCGAGCTGGTGGTTGACGGCGGTTCCGTGACGCCGGCCGCGGTGGTACTCGCGACGGTGATCGCCGGGCTGGCGGCCTGGGCGCTGCTGGCCCTGCTCGAACGCCTCACCCGGCGCGCCGCGGCGATCTGGTCCGGCATCGCCGGCGCCGTCCTGCTGGTCTCGTTGCTCGGCCCGATCGGCTCGGCCGTCGGCGCCGGCGCGACCGCCGCGCTGGTCGCGATGCACCTGGCCGCCGGCGCCGTGCTGATACCGCTGCTGGCCCACAGCTCCGTGGCGTGCCGGGCATCCGTTGCGTCCGAGCCGGACACTGCGCCTTCCCGCGCCGTTAACCGCGGGTAAAGAAGATCGCCAGGACGATGGGATTGGCTCCCCGCACCACGACCCGTCCCCGAGGAGTCACAGCATGCCCCGGCAACTGGCCGACCGTACCGGCACGCGCGGGTCCCGCCGGACACCCCTGTGGGCGAAGCTGGTGACCGCCGCCGGCGCGGCGCTCATGCTGATCAGTGTCAGCGGAATCGTCGCGTCGAGATACCTCCTCGACCAGCTGACCGGCAACATCCAGACCACCTCCAGCGTGCTCGGCGACCCGGCCGCGGCGGGCGTGCCCGCCGGCGAGCTGCCCGAGGGCGCGATGAGCCTGCTGATGCTGGGCCTGGACACCCGGCAGGGCTGGGAGGCAAAGGGCGAACTCTCCCGGTCCGACACCATCCTCATCCTGCACATCACCGCCTCGCACGATCAGGCCTACATGATCTCGATTCCGCGGGACCTGATCGCCGAGATCCCCGCGGACCGGTCGATGGGCTTCAACGGCAGCACCGAGAAGATCAATTCGGCGTACGCGTACGGGTCCATGAACGGCCGCGGCTGGACCGGCGGGGCCAAGCTGGCGACCAGGACCGTGCAGAAGCTGAGCGGCATCGACTTCGACGGCGTGGTCGTGATCGACTTCGAGGGGTTCCGCGGCATCCTCGAGGCGATGGGCGGGGTGCGCATGTGCGTGGACAAGGACAGCTGGTCCAGCCACTACACCGTCGACGCCAAGGGCAAGGTGAGCTACGCCGTCGGCGCCGATCCGACCTCTCCCCCGCGCAACGCGCTGTGGTTCCGCAAGGGCTGCCGCAACATGGCGGCGTGGGAGGCGCTGGAGTTCTCCCGGCTGCGGCACTCGACCAACGGCGACTACGACCGGCAGCGCCACCAGCAGCAGCTGCTGCGCGCGATGGCCAAGAAGGCGACCAGCAAAGGCATCCTGACGAATCCGGCGAAGGTGTCGGCCGTCATGGCGGCCGCGGGATCCTCGCTGCGGATGGACACCAACGGCGTACCCGTCAACGACTTCATCTTCGGGTTGAAGGGCCTGGCCGCCGCCGACCTGATCCCGATCCGGACCAACGGCGGCACGTTCGCCGCCGCCGGCGGCGGCGGCGGCGAGGGCGTCACCGAGGCCACCCGGGCGATGTTCCGGGCCGCGGCCGACGACCGGCTCGGCGAGTTCCTCGTCGACCACCCCGAGCTCGTGATCAACGACGACGGGCCACTCTGAAGCCACGGTGTCCTGCGGGTGAACACTGCATGTCTTGAAGGCCAGGTGTGGTGTCGGCACCCGCTGGATTCGTAGCCTCTACACATGTATGGGACCGTTTCCACGACCCGGGTGGATCAGGCGCGGCGGGTGGCCCAGCTGGTCCTCGCGGACCTGCCCGAACGGTGGCAGCACTCGGCCGGCGTCGCCGAGCGCGCCGAGGAGCTCGCCGCGGCGCTCGGCGAGGACCCGGAGGTGCTGGTCTCGGCGGCCTGGCTGCACGACATCGGCTACGCCGACACGGTCCGCGAGACCGGCTTCCACCCGCTCGACGGCGCCCGCTACCTCGACGACCACGGCTGGCCGCCGCGGATCAGCGCGCTGGTGGCGCACCACTCGGGTGCGTGCTTCGTGGCCGCGGCGCGCCATCTGCAGGACGCGCTGCTGGCGTTCGACCGGGAGGAGTCGCCGCTCGCCGACGCCCTGACCTACGCCGATCAGACCGTCGGACCGGGCGGGCGCCGGATGGCGGTCCAGCAGCGGATCTCCGACATGCTGCGCCGGCACGGTCCCCGGTCGTCGAACGCCGCCGCGCACCGGCTGCGGGGCCCGTACCTGCTGGCCGTCGCGCACCGGGTGGAGTGCCGCCTCGCGGTGGCCTGCGCGTAGTCACCGCCGCGCCGGCGCCGGCACGATGCCGTGCGCGGCGAGGAAGCCGTCGACCGAAGCCGCCCACGGGTACCGGGTGGCCCGGTCCCGGGCCACCCGCCGGCGACTCATTCGTCGACTGGCGGGCGGGGCGTCAGCCGGCCAGCCAGCCGTGCACGACGAACGCGCCGCCGCCGGCCATCGTCACCGCGCCGGCCACGAGCAGCAGCAGGCTGAGCCGCTCGATCCGCGCCTTGTCCCGCACGTGAGGGCTGTCGGCCGCCGCGAGCAGGACGCCGACGAGAGCTGCCAGGAGTACGACCGGGAGAGCGATCATGACCGTCGCTTCGATGAAGGGAAGGGGCCCCCTCACGCTGCACCCGGACGGCTAGCAGAACGCCACGCTTCGATGTCCGGAACGTGAATGTCTCCGATACCGGGCACGGACGGACATCTTCCTGAATCAATTCGCTCGTAGGCTTTCGGTGAGGTGATACCGATGCACGGCGAAGTCCTCGGCGTCGTGGACGCCCACCTGAGCGAATTGCAGAACCTGCGGCGGGCCCTGGTCGCCGCCCGCCCCATCGACGTCGGCGAGCGGCTGCGGATCGCCGCCGCGGCGGTCACCTCCGCACAACGGTGTGCGGAGGAGCTGTCCCACCTGCTGGCCGGCGATGCGGTCGACCGGCGATACCGGCCGCGCGCGAGCGCGGCCTGATCGTCAAGTCCCTGTCCGCGTAATTGACGCGACCGCGCCCGGCCCGCTTGGTTTGACCCATGAGCCACAGTGACGACGACGGCCGTCAGGCGCGCGCCAGGATCGCCCGGACGCTGCGCCTGCGCCTGCCGGCGCTCGCCCCGGCGGACATCGACCAGCATGTGGAGCGGGTCCTTCGCCGGCAGCACCGGCGCCAGGCCGGCACGCGCACCGCCGCACCGCTCGTCCCCCTGCCCCGCCGGTACTGCCGGATAGGCAGGTGAGCGGCTCCGCGCGGCGGGTGATCGCCGCGCCGCCCCAGGACGCTATGCGGCCGGCGGGGTGGCGTGGATGCGGAGCCCGGCCAGGCTGCCGAGCAGCAGGGTGACGCCCGCGACCAGCATGACGCCGCTCGGCCCGAGCGAGCCGCCGGTCACCTCGTAGAGCACCTCCGGCACCACCACGGTCGCCCCGACGACCCCACCGGCCAGCAGCACCCAGTCACGCAGCATCGCGTACGCGGTGAAGCAGACACCGGCCACCAGCGCCGTCAGGAGGTACCCGGACAGGTCCCAGCCCTGGCCGGACTCGATGACCATGAGCTGCGCGCCGATCAGGGCGAGGGCCACCGCTATCGCGAGCCCGAGCCGGCGTTCCGCCACCACCCCCCGCCAGGCGAGCACGGCCCAGAGCGCGCCGAGCGCCGCCGTGCCCAGGCCCAGCACGCCGCTCTCGTGCTGGTACGGGACGTCGATCAGTTCCAGCAGCGTCGCGTACACGGAGAACGCCGCGACGGCCGTCCCGAGCTGGCCGAGGGCCGTACGGGCGAGCAGGTATCCGACGGCGACCACCGCGAGTCCCGCGACCGAGGCGACGAACGGCGCCTGGGCCACGTAGGTCTCGTAGCCGTTCGCGCCCGACTCGAGGCTGGCGTACGCCGCGAAGGCGGCGGCGACAGCGGCGCCGGTGAACAGCGTGCTCGCCAGCCGCCGGTGCAGGTCGTCGCCCGGCGAGGCGGTGCGCCCGTCGCGATCGGCCGACATCGCGTTCCACCAAACGGCCAGGCCGGCGGCGAACAGCGCGACGGCCATGCCGCCGAGGATCGCGAACCGCCCCAGCCGGCCGAGCGAGTCCCACTCGTCGCCGAGGAACAGCAGGCACGCGCCGACGACGAACGCGGCGCCGACGTAGCCGGCGATCTCGCCGAGGAGCCGCCGCAGGCCGCCGTCCCGCGACGGCTCGGGCAGCCCGGCGAACTCCGCGATGACCGCGGCGGACTGCGCGCCGTTCAGCACTCCCCGGTCCACCAGGCGGCCGAGCGCGGCGCGCAACCGATCCGCGTCCGGGTCGGCGACGGGCACCTGTTCGGACTGCTCTGTGCTCTGTTCCACTTCGGGGCCTCCCCTGAGCCACTGATGATCACCCACAGGATGCACCGCACCGACCGGGTTTGACAGAGCCCCCGTACTCAGCCGAGCAGGGCCGCGTTGATCGCCTCGACCTCCGCGCCGAGGTCGGGGATCGTCACGACCTCGATGCCGGCGTTGCGCAGCGTCTCGATGCCGAGGCAGCGCTCGAAGAGCGGCGGCTCCGGCAGCGCGAGCACGACCCGCCGGAGCCGGGCCGCGATGATCAGATCCGCGCAGGTGCGCGGCGCGGACCGGCGGGCGGTGCAGGGCTCCATCGACGTGTAGATGGTGGACCGGGACAGGTCCGCACCGCTCCCACCGAGCCGCAGGAGGGCGGACTGCTCGGCGTGCACGACGGGGTCCCGGTCGCGGGAGAACCCGCGGGCCCGCTCCCGGCCGTGCTCGTCGACGATGACCGCGCCGACGGCGTAGGCGGTTCGGCTCGGCAGACACGAGCGGGAGGCCGCAATCGCCTCCCGCAGCCATCGCCGATCCGGGTCCAGCTCCACACTCTCCCCCGTTATGTTTTCGTGATCCGAAAGCCCGAACAAACGCGCCGCCGGTGGCATCGAACTAGGAGTAACGCAGCCCGGCGAGGACCTCGTCCGTACGGTCGATCGCGTCGGTCTGCCTGATCTGGAGGTAGACGCCGTCGCCACGCCCCGAGGAGAGTACGACCTCGCTGTAGGTGACCGTCGTACCCGCGCAGTTCGTCCACCGTCTCACCGTGCCGCCGAGCCCGGCGGCGGTGACCGGCCGGTCGGGCTGCCGGGTGCAGCCGGCATGAACCGGCGGCGTGGCACCGCCGATCGCGGTGCTCACGCCGGCGAAGACGCCGGGGGCCCTGCTCGCCGTGTCCGACCATCGGGGGAGGTCGGACCCGACGAGCAGGCCCGGCGCGCGCAGGTCCGCGAGGCCGACCGCCGCCGGGTTCCAGCCGCCGGTCTTCGCCTGCCCGGCCCAGTCGTCGGGCACCGCGACCGAGAGCCGGCCGGAGGCGTCCGCGACCCGCGTCCAGCCCTGCTCGCTCGCCGAGGCCGAGCCGCCGAGCGCGGCGGCCGCGACGACCGCGACGAGGAGCCCGACGCCGTGCAGGACCAGGGAACGCCGGCGGAACGGGCTGGCGTCGAGCACGTTCTCGAACGCGTCGGCGAGGGCCGCGGCCGACGGCCAGCGGCGGTTGCGGTCGGGATCCAGGGCCCGCAGCACGATCTGATCGACCTGCCGGGAGATCCCCCCGCGCAGCTTCGACGGCGCGCAGGCTCCGGCGGCCGGCGGCCGGCCGGTAAGCATCTGGTACGCCATTGCGCCGACCGCGTGCACGTCGGCACGCACGTCGAGGCCGCCGCCGGGGCGGGACTGCTCCGGCGCCATGTAGCCCGGCGTGCCGGCCGCCACGGTGAAGCCGGAGGCATGCGCGAGGGACTTGGCCAGGCCGAGGTCGGCGACCAGCAGCCGCTCGCGGCCCCGGACCGTCGCGAACAGCACGTTCGACGGCTTCAGGTCGCGGTGCAGCACGCCGGCGTCGTGCAGGTCGGCGACGGCCCGGGCGATGTCCGCCGCCGTCCGCAGCGCCGCGCGGACCGGCATCGGCCCGGCCTCGAGCCGCTCGGCGAGCGTGCCGCCGGCGGCGTAGGTCATGATCTGGTACGGCCGCCCGTCGGGCAACTCGTCGACGTCGTGTATCCGCACCAGGCGCTCGGAATCCGCGCGCCGCAGCACCTGCGCCTCCTGTTCGAAGCGGGCGCGGACGTCGGGGTGGTGTACCCAGTTGTCGGCCAGCACCTTGATCGCGACCGAGGAGTCGAGGGAGTCGTCCTCGGCGAGCCAGACCGTGGCGAACGCGCCGGAGCCCAGCCGCCGGATGACGCGAAATCGGCCGATCCTGGCGGGCATGGACACGTACGTAGTATGAGCCGCGCGCCACGACATCCGACCGGGGGCCCAGGATGAGCGACATCGACCAGGATGAGCTCGCGCGCCGCGCGGCCGCGGGCGATTCGGCGGCCCTCAACGACCTGCTCGGGCTGATCCGGCCGAACGTGCTGCGCCGGTGCGCGCGTTTCCTGCCGTGCTGGCAGGACGCGGAGGAGGCCTGCCAGGACACGCTGCTGCAGGTGGCCCGCAACATCGGCCGGTTCGAGGGCCGGTCGGCGTTCGGCACCTGGCTGCACGTGGTCGTCGCGAACAGCGCGCGGCAGACGTACCGGTCGCTCAAGCGGCGCGCCGCCGAGGAGGCGCACGAGCGTCCGCCGGTGGAGGTTCCGGATCCGCGCACCACGAGCGTCATCGCCGGGTCGCGGCTCGACCTGCTGGACGCGCTGGAGCGGATCGAGGCACGCCGGCCGGAGCTGGTCGCGCCGATGGTGCTGCGCGACATCTGCCAGCTGGAGTACCGCGAGATCGCGGTGCAGCTGAGCATCCCGGAGGGCACCGTGAAGTCCCGCATCCACCAGGCCCGGGCTCAGGTCCGCGAGTACCTGACGTAGCCTCCCGGCATGCACAATACTTGTGCATGACTGCGATGCACAAGTATTGTGCATAGGCATGACTCGCCTGTCGGTACGCCAAGTGCGGCACCGCTTCCTGGTGCTGAACGGCCTGCGCTGGTTCTCCACCGGCCTGATGATCCCGGTGATGATCCTGCTGATGCAGGACCGCGGCCTGTCGCTGCCGCAGATCGGCCTCGCCGCCACCGCGCAGGGCCTGGTCGTCCTCGCGCTGGAGCTGCCGACCGCCGGGCTCGCCGACGCGCTCGGCCGCCGACCGGTGCTGGCGACCGCGTGGACGGTGAGCCTCGTCTCGCTGGCGCTGTTCGCGGTCGCCGACTCCTTCGCGCTGTTCTTCCTGTGCTGGGCCCTGCAGGGCGTCTACCGGGCGCTCGACAGCGGGCCGCTGGAGGCCTGGTACGTCGACGCCACCCTCGCCGCCGACCCCGAGGCCAGGTACGAGCCCGGCCTCGGCCACGCGGGCACCGTACTCGGGGTGGCGATGTCCGCCGGCGCGTTGCTCGGCGGCGGCCTCGTCGCGCTCGGCCCGGTCGGCCCGGTCGACGCGCTCGTCCTGCCGGTGCTGGCCGCCATCGCCCTCCAGCTGGCCGGCCTCGCCACCCTGCTCCTGCTGATGACCGAGGTACGCCCGGCGCAGGGCGCCGGCGCGCTGCGCGCCTCGGCCGCCGAGGCGCCCCGGATGGTGCGGCAGGCGTTCGGGCTGCTGCGCCGCTCCAAGGTGCTGGCCGCCCTGGTCGCGGTCGAGCTGTTCTGGGGCTTCGGCATGGTCACCTTCGAGAGCCTGCTGCCGGTGCGCCTCGCCGAGGTGGTCGGCGACGCCGACCGGGCCGCGGCGCTGCTCGGCCCGGCCGGCTCGGCGGCCTGGCTCGCCTCGGCGGCCGGCGCCGCGCTGACCCCGCTGCTGCTGCGCTGGCCGGGCGCCGCGCCCGGCGCCGCGCTGCTGCGGATCGTGCAGGGCGCCACGGTCGCCGGGATGGGCCTGTTCGCCGGCCCGGTCGGCGTGCTGATCGCCTACCTGGCCTGCTACACGGTGCACGGCGCGTCCAACCCGCTGCACTACGGCCTGCTGCACCGCCAGGTCGACGGCCCCTACCGGACCAGCGTCATCTCGCTGAACTCCATGGTGTCGCAGCCCGCCGGCGCGCTCGGCGCGGTCACGCTCACCGCGCTGGCCGCCGCGACCAGCCTCAGCACCGCGATGCTGGCCGGCGGCGCCGTGCTCGCCGCCGCCGCACCGCTCTACCTGCCCGCGTGGCGCGCCGAACGACGCCGGCGGCGGTCCACACCGGACCTGGCAGAATCGCAACGTGGATCCCACGACGCGGGCTAATCAGCACATCTGGAATCGGGCGTCCCGCAAACACGTCGTGGAGTATCGGGACCTGCTGGCCCAGGCCGCCGCCGGCACGTCGCTGTTCGACGCCGAACGCGACCTGCTGCGCGGGATCCTGGTGGCCGGCCCCTCGGTGATACACCTGCAGAGCGGTCATGGGCTGGACGATGTGGCGCTGGTGAACGCCGGTGCCGCGTCCGTCGTGGGCGTGGACTACAGCGAGGTCGCCGTCCGGGCGGCGCAGCGGCGGGCGGACGAGCTGGCCGTCCGGTGCCGCTACGTCGTCGGGGCCGTGCCCGGCGTGCCGCTGGCGGACGCGAGCGCCGACCTCGTGTACACCGGGAAAGGCGCGGTCATCTGGATGCCGGACCTCGCCGGCTGGGCCGCGGAGATCTTCCGCCTGCTACGGCCCGCGGGACACCTCTTCCTGTACGAGGCGCATCCGGCCGCTCCCCTGTGGACCTGGGACGAGGACCGCCCGCGCATCCGGGCGGACCGCGGCTACTTCCACCGCAGCCACGTCAACGACGACTTCCCCGGCAACGGCGCGGTCGAGTGGCAATGGACCCTCGGCCAGATGGTCGACGCGGTGCTCGGCGCGGGCCTGGAGCTGCGGCACCTCGGCGAGTACCCGGAACCGTTCTGGCGGGCGGGCGGCGTGTCCGCGGCCGCATGGAACGGCCGCCTCCCGAACTCGTACTCCCTACTCGCCCGCAAACCCGGATAGCGCGTCAGCTCTCGTCGCGCCACGTCAGCCAGCGGCGCAGCTCCGTCAGGTCGTGGTCGGGCCCGTCGGCCATCACCGTGAACAGGCCGATGCCCTGCTCGCGCAGCTCGGGCCCGACCTGCCACGGGTCGCCCTTGACGAACGTCGAGCGTTCGATCTCGGCCGGGTCCCGGCCCAGCTCGCGGCAGTAGCGGTCGAGCCGCCGGGACTTGTCGCCGAGCGCCTCGCCCGAGGCGAACGTGTGCCAGATGTCGGCGTGCCGGGCCACCAGCCGCAGGGCGACCGGGCCGTCGGCGGCGACCAGGATCGGCACCCGCCGGGTCGGCGGCGGGTTCAGCGCGCCGAGACGCCGCTCGATGCGCCGCAACGCGTCACCCAGATCCCGTACCCGCTCCGCCGGCGATCCGAACGGGTACCCGTACTCGGTGGCCTCGACCTCGCGAAATCCCGCACCGAGGCCGAGCACCAGCCGGCCGCCGCTGATGTGGTCCACGGTGCGGGCCATGTCGGCGAGCAGGTCGGGATTGCGGTAACCGACGCAACTGACCAGCGCGCCGATCTCGGCCCGCGCTGTCGACTCGGCCCACGCACCGAGCACCGTCCAGCACTCGAAGTGCTTGCCGGTCCGGTCCTTGCCGAGCGGAAAGAAATGATCCCAATTGAAGATCACGTCGACACCGAGCGCGTCCGCCTCGCCGGCCACCCGCCGGATCTGGGCGTAGTCCGCCCGCGCCGGCGTGATCTGAACCGCGACACGCACCCTGCCGGAACTCCCCACCATGATCGACGATCCTAGATCGCCGCCTCGCGGTCAGGTGGCCGGCGCCTCGGTAGTCGGGGGCGCGGTGGTCGGGGGCGGCGGCGCGGTGGTCGTGGCCGGGTCCGGGGCCGCGGGTGGCGCCTGGTCCATGCGTCGCGCGTGTCGCAGGCCGAGCAGACCGAGGATCAGCAGGACCACCGCCCCGATGAACGCGGCGACCGCCGCGTAGCCCGCGATGGTGCCCATCGTCGCGAACGCGGCTCCGTAGAGCAGCAGACCCCGCAGCGTGTTGCCCTGGAACATGGTCATGCGCAGCCCAGCCAGCTGCAGGCCCTGCGGGCTGGCCTTCTGCTCCGCACTCAGCGCGAGGTACGCGCCGCTGACCTCCGAGTAGGACTTGCCGCCGGAGGCCGCGTTCAGGTGCGCCTGGATGTAGTGGTCCGCGTACGCCTTGGCCTCCGGGCCGGTGTCCATCAGGCTGCCGGCGTAGGGCTTCAGTGCGTCCTGATCGGCCTGCGGGAGCGCCTTGAGGGCCTCGCCCTCCGGCATGGTGATGTCCTGCGCGGTGAGCTGGTTCTCCACCTCGTTTCCGATGTAGATGCTCGCGTAGGTGAGCAGCCCACCCGCGACGAGGAGGATCGCCGCCAGCACCACTCCGGTCCACGAGATCAGCCGGTCGAAAGAGGCGCGCATACCAGTTCTCCTAAGGTGCGCATTTAACTGGAAATATCCACTCGGTGACGCTACACCCGGATGATCTTTCAAGTGCAAAACGGGAGAAAAGCACTCGGGCACACTGGATGTATGCATACGACGTGAACGCCGGAGGACTCCGTGATCAACGACCAGTCGCCCCTCGCCCACCTGGACGATCGCGCGAAGCGCACCGTCGAACTCGCCCGGCGCCGCGCCGACGGCCTGCGCAGCCGCGTCATCGGGCCGGAGCACGTGCTGCTCGCCCTGCTCACCGTCCGGCACGGGATGGCCTCGCGCGCCGTGACGAGCCTGGCCGGCTCGTGCGCGACCGCCGAGGATGCGATCGCCGGCGCCCTCGTGCCGGGGCCTCAGCCGTCGCCCGCACACATCCCGTTCACCGAGGCGTGCGAGGAGGCGATGGTCCGGGCGGCGCGGCAGGCGCGGCAACTGGGCTACGACCGGATCGGCACCGAGCACCTGCTGCTGGGGCTACTCCAGGCGACCGCCGACCCCACAGTCGGCAGGCTGTCGGACCTGGGCGTGACCTACGCCGCCACCCGCGCCGAGATCGAACGCCTACGCGCGGACGACTGACGCCCACCACCGCAGGCAACGGGAGACCAGCCATCTCCCGCCTCGCCGAAGGCCTCCGCGCCTCGGCAGGTCGAAGGCGCTGGGCAGCGAAGTCGGGAACTGGTTGGCCGCTGACCGCCACCCGGGTCACCGGAGGCTCAGAGAGCCACGTTCAATCTTCAACCCGGCCTCGCGAGCCGCCAACCGCGCCCGCGGGGCCGCACCGCCGCGAACGCCAACTCCACCTCCACCTCCAACTCCGGCACCGGCACCGGCACCGGCACCGAGCTTCAACCCAGGCCCGCGAGCCGCCGACCGCACTTGCGGCGCCGCCGCCGACGTCGACACCCGAGTCCAGCGACCGCTACCCAGATTTCGCTCCGACCAGCGGAGGTGCGCCGGCACACTCCTCGCAGGGCGTCCTAGGATCCTTGGATACAGGCAAGGGCGATGGGAGATCAGTCCACGGGACCGCCGGTGTTCCGGATCATCTGCCGGAGCACCTTGAGGGTCGTGACGTAGTCCGCGTCGTCGATGCCCTGGTGGATTCGGGCGCGGATCGCCGGGGCGTGCTGTTTGAGGCCGACGCGCGCCTCCTCACCGGCTTCGGTGATTCGCAGCCGCTCCCCCGCCCGGCTCAGCCAGCCGCGCCCCACGAGCACCTCGGCCTCGGCGGCCAGATCGTCCTCGGCCCGGAGATAGGTCCTCATCGCCTGCCGAAGCTCGGGGATGGTCATCCCGTCACCGTCCGGCGAGAGGTCGTTGCCGGACAGGTTGCGCAGCAACCAAAACTGGGGCTGGGTGAATCCGAGCTCGGCCTGCCGCGCACGAGTGAACGCGATAAGCGCCTCATAGGCCACGCCGGTCCAGTAAGCGGCGGGCTGCGCAGCAAGCTCGACATCGGGAAACAAGTCCGTCGTCATGTGCTTTCCTCTCGGCCACGAATCGCTGAGAGAGGACGTTAAAACCTAAACCTCAGTCGAGGTCAACACGCCCGTCCCCGACTTCCGGCCCCCAACTTCCGGCCCCGGCCCGGCCCCGGCCCGGCTCTGACCCCGGCCCTGGCTCCGGCCTGACCCCGGCTATCGACCCTTGCTCCCGGCCCTGGCTCCCGGGTTCCGGCCCGGCTTCGGGCCCTTGCTCAGGCCTGGCCCCGGCCCCGCCCCGGCCCAAGCTCCGGCTTGCGGCCCTGGCCCTGGCCCTGGCCCTGGCCCCGCCTATCGGCCCTGGCGCCGGCCCTGGCTCCAGCCCTGGCTCCAGCCCTGGCTCCAGCCCTGGCTCCAGCCCTGGCTCCGGCACCGGTTTTGGGCCCTTGCCTCGGCCCGGCTCCGGCCCTGGCCATGGCCCTGGCCCTGGCTTCGGATTGCGGCCCTTACCCCGGCCCTGGCCTCGGCCCCGGACCCGGACCCGGCCATAGACCCTTGCCCCGGCCCCGGTTCAAGCACCGGCCCGGCCCTGGCCATGGCCCTGGCCCAAGCTCCGGCTTTCAGCCCTGGCCCTGGCGATGGCCCTGGCCCGGCGCTGGCCCGGCGCTGGCCCCGGCTATCGACCCTGGCCCTGGCCTCGGCCCCGGCTATCGGCCCTTGCCCCGGCCCGGCTCCGGCCTGGCTCTGGCGCAAGCTCCGGCTTCAGCCCTGGCCCTGGCCCAAGCTCTGGCTTTCAGCCCTAGCCCTCGCCCTGGCCCAAGCTCTGGCTTTCAGCCCTAGCCCTCGCCCTGGCTCCGGCCATCGACCCTAGCTCCGGCTTTCAGCCCTAGCTCCGGTCCCGGCTACCGGCTCTGACCGGGGAACGCGGTCCCCCGGCCCGTGCCCCGGGGCCGCAGCCGGCCCTCGGATCTCCTCACCGGGAAGAGGAACCGGTGATGATGCCGTTCATGTGGTCCGTGACCGGCACCAACGGCGCGGCGGCGGGGCGCGACGGCGCACGGAACTGCAGGGTGTCACGCACGTTCTTCTGCACCGCGACGGCGGCGAACAGCGTCATCGCGAACGCCAGCCCGTAGAAGCCCTTCTCGCTGAGCGCCAGTCCGCTGTTCCACAGGCCGACCACCAGCATCACCACGCCCAGGGCGAGCACGGACCACGACAGCCCCAGGTACAACGCCGACACCGGCAGCCCTTCGGCCCGGTCGCGCACCGACTTCTGCAGGGAGATGGCGGCGAACACGCCCAGCACCAGAACGGCGGCGTAGAAGCCCTTCTCGCTCCGGGCCATCGTGGCGTTCCACAGCCCGACGGCGAAGGCGACGACGCCGAGAACGAGTACCGCCCAGGAAGCGCCGACGAAGGCGGCGGTGGGCTGGGCCGAGGACGACGGCTGGTTGGCCACGACATTCTCCAAGTGGGGGTAGGAGCTGCCCGGCACGGTGCCGGGCGTGATGCACAGCCTGCGCGACCCGCAACCGGCCGTCCTGAGTCGCGGTACTCAACAGCGGGGAGCAGGCCACACCACGTGGCCTACCCAACGGGGCGGAACGTCCGCCCGGTCAGGCGCGCTGACGCGCCTCGTGGACGGCGATCACCCGGGCCGTTGGATCCACGCCGTCACCCGTGCACAGGCGATCAGTCAGTAGAAAGCCGGTCAGGGAGAACCGGGCCGCGTGCTCTCGCTCGGTGAGCACGAACTCCCCTCCCCGCAGGTCGGGCTGCCACCCGCTCTCCAGGGCATAGCCGATGACGGCCCTCAGGTCGCCCGACGTGGGGTAGGCGCCGTCGGTCGCGCATGCGACCCACGGTGATGGCCAGGTAACCGACAGTAGATCTGCCTGGAGTGTCCGGCCACGCTTGTCGCCGCCCCAGGCTCGGACCCGGATGCAGCGATGGCAGTCGTTCTCGGCCTGCACGTGACGGATCTCCGCGCGCCACACAAAGGTCCGCGCGCCGATTCGTAACCGCCGCAGTCGAATCCTCATGTCAGCCTCCCCGGACTGGAATGATTTCAGGACACCCTGGACGGTCAGGCGGGCAGGGCGAGGTCCAGGCCGAGCCAGTTCGCCAGCTCCTCAATCTCGTGTCGCACCGCGGCGGCCGTCGCCTTGGCGAACGGGGCGTCCTCGTGGATCGCGTCGACCCGCAGGATGCCGGCCTTGCGGTCGGCGGTGGCGTCGAGCTTGCCGACCAGGCGGTCGCCGTGCAGGATCGGCAGCGCCCAGTAGCCCCAGCGGCGTTCGGCGACCGGCTTGAACATCTCCAGCTGGTAGTCGAACTCGAACAGCTCGGTCATCCGCTTGCGGTCGAAGACCAGCCGGTCCAGCGGGGACAGCAGCGCGGTGCGGCCCGTGAAGGCCTCGTCCAGCAGCGCCGGGTCGACCCGCCATCGTCCTCGCACGCCCTCGACCGTCGCGGGCTCGCCCGCCTCGTCCGGATCGTCCCGGGCCGCCCGCGACCGGGGGCGGGCGATGCCCAGTGCCCGCAGCCCGCGCTCCTCGCGGATGCGCAGCGCCTGCTCGTAAGGCACCGTCTCGTCCGGGTAGACCCGCTCGGCCAGGTCCCACAGCCGGTCGGCGCCGCGACCGCCGGCGGCCGCGACCTCGCCCCGCTGCACCAGCAAGTCGATCATCTTCATGATGTTCCGGTTGTTGTTCCAGCCGGACGAACGCCAGGGGATCACGCAGGTGTCCGGCAGCTCGCGTGTGGTCAGCGGCCCGTCGGCGCGCAGCCGGGCGAGGATGTCGACGCGGCAGCCGTTGTTGACGTCGATCCACTCCCGCACGCCCTCCTGCCAGTCGCGCAGCGGTGGGCGCCCGGGCCACTCGGCCATCTCCGCCCGGTAGAGCGCGAGGTCCTCCGCCGGGCGGATCATGCCGCGCAGCTCCAGCAGGGCCTGCTCGTCGACGGCGTCACGCAGCTGCGCCGGCGAGTAGGCGGAGCCGAGCCGGCTCCACAGGACCAGGTCGGCGCTGGGCGCGACGGGCGCGGCGGGATCGTTCTGCAGCAGCGTCAACCGGCGCACCACGTCGAACAACCCGTCCGGCCGCCGGGCGTCCAGCAACTGGGCACGCACGGCGAGCCGGCGCGCGTCGGTGCGCGACAGGTTGTGCACGGTCATCAGGCGAGACTAGGCGGCGGGTACGACAAGAACCGGACCGTCGCGTCCCCGGCCCGGAACCTCAACAGGTCGAGTGGAAGAGCCCGCCGACCGGCCGGGCCGCCGCCAGCTCGTTGTAGATCCGGACCGCCTCCGTCGTCTCGGCGACATGCGCCGCGACGCCCCGCCGCTCGAGAAACTCGAGCACCTGCCGGCCCACCTGAAGCCGCAGGTCCATGCCGCGGGAGAGGACGACGTCGGTGGCGCCGTGCAGGAGAATCTCCTCGATGTCGGCGGGCTGGATGCCCGGGCTGTGGCGCGTGCCCGTCTCGGACCAGTCCCACTCCCGGCCCCCGCCG
The DNA here is from genome assembly GCF_044465445.1 of Actinoplanes sp. NPDC049668. Classification (NCBI taxonomy): domain Bacteria; kingdom Bacillati; phylum Actinomycetota; class Actinomycetes; order Micromonosporales; family Micromonosporaceae; genus Actinoplanes; species Actinoplanes sp. NPDC049668. The sequence continues at coordinate 709,183 of NZ_JBITLR010000004.1, read as the reverse complement.
GGATAGAGCTTGGCGTCCTTGACCACCCCGAGTCCCGCCACCTCGATACGCCCCCATGAGATCGCCAGAATCCCCGGCGACCGTTTCGCATCCTCGACCACGACAGCTCCCCTCGGCCGCCCGCGACAAGGCCTGGCCACATCGTTCGGGGGCGCATCGAAGTCCAGGGTCAGCGAGCTGTGGTAAGCGACGGATCCGCCGCGGGTTCCGGGCTGATCGGCCGGCTCGCTGTCTCCCGTCCAGACCTTCACCGCTCGATAGGCGAACCCGTCCTGGTCCGCCGCCTCGGCACGGAAGCTGACGTCCTGCCCCCGCGTCAGTTCGCGGTACCCCTCGACGGCAATGGCCGAGAAATGCACCCAGCAGCCGCCCGGCACATCCGGGCCGTCGATGATGCCCCAGCCCTCGTCGGCGTCGAAGCTACGCACCGAACCCGTGCTCGTCGTCATCTGCCCAGTCTGCCCGGTGCCGGCCGACAGGATCCGCGATCGGCCCTGCGCCGCGCTCAATCCGCGGTGGTGCGCCAGCCGAGTCCGGCAGCCCTGGCCCGCCTGGGCGACGGCCGACTCGATGCCCGTTCAGGTCGGCCGGCGGCTGCGGCGGTTGCACGATCTGACGGCCGGCTTCGAGCCGCCGGCGGACGGGTGCCGGTTCATCGGTACCGCGATGGGGCCCGGCATGATCGTCGGTCACCAGGACGCGGGGCCCTCCAACGCGGTGATAGACGGCGACCGGGGCCGCCGATGCTTCGGCGGCCCCGGCCTAGCCTTGCCTGCTAGGCGATGGCCCGTTCGAGCAGGGTGCGGTGGCGGATCATCCACCCGGCGGAGCGGGCCCGCCAGGCCAGCGCCCAAAGCGGCGCCGGGTCGGTCGAGTCCGGGGTGATGCCGGCACGGACCGCCTCGGCGGAACAGTCCCGGATCGCGAACTCGATCATTCTGGTGACCAGCCCCTGCCGGTCGGCGCGCGGCAGTTCGTAGCCGTCGAGGAACAGCCGCAGCTGTCCGGCGCGGGTGGCCGCGTCGGGCAGGTTGTTGCGTTCGGCGACGTCGTCGTCGTGCAGTTGCGCGTGCCACCAGGCGGTGGCCACGACCTCATCGAGGCGGTCGACCGGTCCGGCCAGGGTCCAGTCGATGAACGCCACGGGCCGGCCGTCGCGGGCGATGGTGTGCCACGGTCCGGCGTCGCAGTGGCCGATCACCGGGTCTGCGCCCCGATGATGCATCCACCAGCGCTGCCACACCGCGTCCGGCGGCGGCCGGAAGCCGGCCGTCGCGGTGTGCAGGTCGCGGAGCAGCCTGCCGACCTGGCCGACGGCGTCGTCCGGCCACGCGTACGGGTGGACGATGTCGCCCTCGATGTAGGTCAGCACCTCGTTGCCGGCGGCGTCGAAGCCGTCGCCGACCACCCGCGGGGCGCCGGCGAAGCCGGCCTCCTCGAGGTGGCGCAGGAGGGCATGGACGGTGCCGGTCCAGGGTTGGGCGGGACGCCTGATCGTCTCGCCGGAACGGATGACGTGACTGGGTCCGCCTTCGGCCGCCGCGAGCGGCTCGAAGGACGATGCGGAAACCACGAATTCTCCTCGTGTCAGCGCGGTAAGCGGTGATACGGCGCCGGATGACGGCGCCAGGAGCCGGCGGCGCGGTGTGGACCGCGGCCGGCTGGACCGCTGCGAGCCGAGGGTTCGCGCGTCTTACGGGTACTCCGCCCTCGAGGGCGGTGATCGTTCAGATCGCGGCGAACTCAGGGGTCGTAGCGGTAACGGCCACCTCGCTGCACACCATGCAAGTCATCAGGACCTCCTCGCCGAGCCGGAGACCGGAGACTAACGGGCCCGCGCGCGGCCCCGCCACCGACTTATCCCTTGATCGAACAGTCCCGGCCTACCCACGGCCAGGCACCCCCACCCCACCGGTCGGCCGGGCGGATCGGCAGACGCGGTGGCGTCTGCATGGCCCACTGCAAGATCAAAATCGTCTTCGGGTACGCCGGGAGGACCGTCACCGTCGAGGAAGTCCACGACGGAGACAGGGATCGTTCGCACCCGCGAACCGCCGTGCGGCGGTACACGATCGCCGGCCCGTCTGGCGGAAGCCGAGATCCGGCGGCCCTGCTCAGCGCCCTGCGCCGAGCGAGCCGGGCTGCGCTGCGGCGGCGGGACATATGACGAAGTTGATATGGATCTATCCACGAGCCGGGCTTCCATACTGCTGGTAGTCGATGGCCTGGCGAACGGAGCTGATGATGTCCGGACTGACGTCACACCGGCGCGTTGTCGCGCTCCTGATGCCGGCCCTGCTAGGGCTGCTCGCCCTGGCCGTCCCGATGTTCCGGGCGCCGGCGCCCGACCTGCGCCAGATGGCCGCCGCCACCATGACGGTCGCGCAGGCGATCAGCGGCCAGACCGGCGGCACCGGAACGGTCCGCGGTTACATCGTCGGGCAGCCCACCGCCACCAACACGGTGCTCTTCGGCAACTTCACCGGCGACACCGCGCTGGCGATCGCCGACAGCAGCGGCGAGACCGACACCGGCGACATGTTGTACGTGCAGATCACCAGCGCCTACCGGTCGAGCTTCGGGCTGCAGAGCAACCCGGGCCTGGTCGGCGACCCGCTCACGGTGACCGGCACGCTGACCGCCTACTTCACGCACGCGGGTCTCAAGTCACCGTCCGCGATGACGCTCGGCGGGAGCACACCGACGCCGACGCCGACCGGCACCACCTCGCCGGCGCCGACCGGTTACTACGCGGCCGCGGCCGGCAAGTCGGGCGCCGCTTTGAAGAGCGCGCTGCACGGCATCATCTCCAGCGGGGTCACCACCCTGTCGTACGACGCGGTCTGGAACGCGCTGAAGGTGACCGACCAGGACCCCGCGAACTCGGCGAACGTGATCCTGCTCTACTCCGGGATCAGCCGGTCGAAGTCGCTCAACGGCGGCGACCTCGGCGACTGGAACCGTGAGCACGTCTGGGCGAAGTCGCACGGCGACTTCGGCACCAGCGCCGGACCCGGCACCGACCTGCATCATCTTCGGCCCGAGGACGTGCACGTCAACTCGGAGCGGGACAACAAGGACTTCGACACCGGCGGCACCGCCGTCGCCGACGCACCGGGCAACCGCAGCGACGCCGACTCCTGGGAGCCGCGCGCCGCGGTCAAGGGCGACGTCGCGCGAATGATCTTCTACATGGCGGTGCGCTACGAGGGTGGCGACTCCTGGCCCAACCTCGAGGTCGACGACGCCACCGGCAGCGGCACCGCGCCGCGGCTGGGCCGGCTCTCCGCGCTGCGGCAGTGGAACCTGCAGGATCCGCCGGACGCGTTCGAGCGGCGCCGGAACGAGCTGATCTACAGCAGCTACCAGCGCAACCGCAACCCGTTCGTCGACCACCCGGAGTGGGTCACGTCGATCTTCGGCTGACGCGGCGTCCACAAGGTCCAATTTCGGGAATTCGCCTCCCGCGCGGAGCATGCCCCGCGCGGGGGGCGTTTGTCTAGGGCCGATGGTCGCTTGTGCAGCCGAAAGTCATCGAGCTAGCCTATTTGCTGCGAATTGTTTGAAGGCTCGACGGAAGGCCTTTTCACATGGTCATTAGGCCCATCCTGGAGCAAGGACGTATCTTGCGGAACCGAATATGAACGCGCCCGCCGACAGTCTCGGGTGGCCCGCGGGTGAGTCCAGGCTCGCCGAGGCGTCCGCCCCGGTCGCCGGAGGTGATGCCGCGCTGGCGGACATCGTGCGCTCGTCGCACGACGCGATCGTCGCCATGACGCTCGAGGGCGTGGTGACGGCGTGGAACCGGGCCGCCGAGCAGCTGTACGGCTACCGCGCCGAGGAGATCATCGGCAGGCGGGCCGAGCAGCTGTACCCGCCCACGGCCCGCGCCGGCGAGGCGGTAATCCTGCGCCGGATCGCCCGCGGCGAACGACTCGACCAGTACGTCGGCGACCGGATCCGCCGCGACGGCAGCACCGTCACGGTGCGGCTGAGCGTATCGCCCATCGCCGGCGACGCGGGCGTCGTCGTCGGTGTCGCCGTCGCCGCCCGCCGCGCCCCCGACAGCGGCCGGGACACGCAGCCGGCCCAGGAGACGGTCCTGTCCACCCGCACCAGCCACGAGCTGCGTACCCCGTTGCAGGCGGTGATCGGCTTCACCGGCACGCTGCTGCTGCGGCTGCCGGGACCGCTCAACGACGAGCAGGTGCGCCAGCTCGAACTGGTGCAGGAGAGCGCCCGCCAGCTGCTGGAACTGATCAACGAGAAGTCACGTCCGGTGGACGGCTGACAGGCTTCGGGGTACCCCGATCAGGTGATGGCCCGCGTCGCTCGCAAGTGGATATGGTGTTGGCTTGGTCGGCCGGGAGTGGTCGCCCTGTCTGCGTGGTCGGGTGGTGTGCGAACCGTGGAGTGGTGGCAGCTGACCGCATTGGCCAATGCCGTGATTCTGGTGGCCTATCTGGCGATCTCATTCGCTATCGCGCGGGGTTTGTTGCGCACCCGCCAATGGCGGAACAATCCGCTCGGGCTGGCGACCGCGGCGATCTTCTTCAGCTGCGCGGTGCACCACGGCGCGCACACCGTCCACCTGATGCTGCCCTACCTGGACCCCACGATGCACATGGGGCTGGCCATGCGGCACGCGTTCAGCAGCCCGTCGATCGCGAGCTGGGACGTGGTGACCGCCGGGCTCGCAGTCTGGTATTGGACGCTGCGCGGGCGCTTCCCGGCGCTGGTGCGCGGCGCGGCGGTGTTCGAGGACCTCCGGCTGCGGCAGGCGGCCGAGGCCACGCTGCGCGCCAGCGAGGAGCGCTACCGCGGCATCGTGGAGACCACCAGCGAGGGCGTGCTGCTCCTCGACGGCGAGGGCCGGATCACGTACGCCAACAACCGGTTCGCCGCGATGCTCGGCCGGCCGCAGGACGAGCTGTCGGGCGCGGCGTTCATGAACCTGGTGACCGAGGCCGACCGGCAGCTCGCCGAGCGGGAACTGGCCGGCGTCGCCGAGGGCGGGACCCGGCGGCTCGAGCTGGGGCTGCACCGCAGCGGCGGCGAGGTGATGTGCGCGATGGTCGCCCTGACGGCGGGCGTCGACGACGACGGCGGCGTCCTCGCGATGGTCGCCGACGTGACCGCGCAGAAGAACATCGAGGCGCAGCTGCGCCAGGCGCAGAAGCTCGACGCGGTGGGCCAGCTCGCCGGCGGGGTCGCGCACGACTTCAACAACCTGCTGACCGTCATCGACGGGTACGCGGCGTTGCTGATCGCCCGGGCCGACGAGGCGTCCGCCCGCGACCTCACGATGATCCGCGAGGCGGCCACCCGGGCGGGCACGCTGACCCGCCAGCTGCTGGCGTTCTCCCGGACGCAGACCGCCGAGGAGCGCGTCGTCGACGTCGTCGGCCTCGTCAAAGGGCTGGAGGGGATGCTGCACCGGCTCATCCGCGAGGACATCGAGATGGTGGTGACGGCCGTGACGGCGCCGCTGCACGTGCGGGTCGATCCGGGCCAGCTGGAGCAGGTGCTCGTCAACCTGGTCGTCAACGCCCGCGACGCGATGCCCGACGGCGGGACCCTGACCATCGGCACCGACCGGGTCGAGGTCGACGGCGAGGCCGCGGCCCAGCTGGGCGCCCAGCCCGGGGAGAACGTCCGGATCACCGTCGCCGACGGCGGCTGCGGCATGTCGGCGGAGGTGGCCGCCCGCATCTTCGAGCCGTTCTTCACCACCAAGGAGCAGGGCAAGGGCACCGGCCTCGGCATGTCCACCGTGTACGGCATCGTGACGCAGGCGGGCGGGTCCATCCAGGTGAACTCGCGGCCGGGCCAGGGCACCGCCGTCGAGGTGTACCTGCCGATGTCCGCGGCGGCGGAGCTGCCAGCCGGTCCCCCGCCGGACCCGGTGCCGCAGCGGCTGGTGACGGGCACCGAGACGATCCTGTTCATCGAGGACGACCCCGCCGTCCGCACGCTCACCGAGCGGATACTGCGCACCGCCGGTTACCGGGTCCTGACCGGCGTCGACGGGCACCACGCGCTGCGGATCATGGAGGGGAACCCGGAGATCAGCCTGCTGGTCACCGACGTGATCATGCCGGGCATGAACGGTCAGCAGCTGGCCGACCGGATCACCGCCATGCTGCCGGGCCTGCCCGTCCTGTTCACCTCCGCGCACACCCGCGGGGTGCTGACACCCACCACCCGGGACGACCCGGGCGTCGCCTTCCTGGAGAAGCCCTACACGGCGACGGGAATCACCCGGACGGTCCGCGCCGTCCTGGATGCCCGCACCAGCTCTGCCACGGCGACGAACTGAGGTTATGCGGTGCCAGCCGAACAGACCGGGAAGACCGTGCTCTACATCGACGACAGCGCGATAAACACCATCCTGGTCGAGCGGATCCTCGCCTGCCGCCCCGAGGTGGTGTTCGGCTCCGCCGCGGACGGCCGCTCCGGCCTGGACAGCGCCACCCGGCTGCGCCCGGACCTGGTGCTGCTCGACCTCACCCTGCCCGACATCAGCGGTGAGCAGGTGCTCGCCCAGCTCCGCGCCGACCCGGCCACCCGCGCCATCCCGGTGATCGTGGTCAGCGGCGAGACCGATCCGTCGGTGCATCTGCGGCTGCGGGCTCAGGGCGCGCAGTGGCTGACCAAGCCGTACGAGATCGAGGATCTGCTCCGGCTGGTTGACGACTCGCTGGCCGCGGGTTAGTCGCCGTCCCCGGCGACCCAGAGGACGGCGACGCAGGCGTCGTCGTCCGGCGAGTCGCCGCCGAGCACCTCCCGGACGATCTGCTCGGCCAGGTCCTGCGCGTCCGGCTGCTGATCCGCCGACGACTCCGCGAGCTCGCCGAGCGCGCGCACGACGGCATACGGCAGCCGCTGCGCGTCGTTCGCCTCCGGGCCGCTGTGCCGGTCGGTCAGGCCGTCGGTGTACGCGCACAGCACCGCACCCGGCGTCATGGTCAGGTACTGCCCGGTGAACTCGGCGTCGGGGAAGACCCCCAGCGCCGGGCCGCGCTGCCGCAGCATGGCGACCGCCGGCACGCCGCCGCTGCGCGGCATGACCATCAGGGGTACGGGGTGACCGGCGTTCGCCACGCACAGGCAGTTCGTGTCGGGGTCGTAGACCGCGACGACCGCGGTGACGAACGTGTCGTCCCGCACGACGCCGAACAGGAGCCGGTTGAGCCGGGTCAGCAGGCGGGCCGGGTCGGGGTCCTCGAACGCGTACGCGCGCAGCGCGGCGAGGATCGGCGCCATGGCGGCGGTGGCCGGCTGGTCGTGGCCGGCCACCTCGCCGACCGACAGCAGGATCCGGCCGCCGGGGATCTCCTGCGCGTCGTACCAGCCGGTGCCGACGTCGAGCCGCTCGGGGGCGGCCAGGTAGATCGCGCCGAGGCTGCCGCCGGCGACCAGGGGCAGCGCCTGCGGCAGCACGGCGCGGTGGAACGAGTCGACGGCCCGCCGCTCCGCGTGCCACTCCGCCTGCGCCCGCAGGTGGGCGCGCTGCGCGTGGCGTACCTCGGTGACGTCCTGCGCGACTCCCCACACGACCCGGGGCGTCTCCGCGCGATGGCGCCCCGGCGGGGCCGTCCGGCAGGACACGATCAGCTCGTGTACGCCGCCGTCCATGTCCGCGACGCGTACCTCGGCGAGGCTGGGCACGCCGGTGCGCAGGGTGTTCCCGGCGGTGGTGAGCAGCTTGGCGAGGTCCTCGGGGTGCACGCGCTGCCGGAGCTGCTCGAGCCGCACCCGGGCCGATGGCAGCCGGAGCAGGTCGCGCAGGCCCATCGACAGCACTATCAGGCCGGCCTCCGGGTCGAGGTCCCAGGTGCCGGACTGGGTGAGCTGGTGCGTCTCGGCGAGCCGGTCGGCGAAGTCCGCGGCCAGCATCCGCCACTGCTCGGTGAGCTCGTCGGCGGGCAGCGCGGCCTGCCGGCCCGGCGCGGCGACGGCCACCTCGTCGACGGGTCCGACGAGGGCACCGTCGAGCACCTGCCCGGCGAGGTTCCCGGCCTCCAGCAGCGCGTCGATCGTCGCCAGCACCATGCCGGGCTGCGCCGGCTTGAAGATCACGTCCCGGACGCCGCAGGCGCGGGCCATGGGCTCGATCTCCTCGTGGCGGTAGTGCGCGGTGCTGAACGCGATCGGTATGTGGCTGGTCGTCGGCTGGCTGCGCAGCATCCGGGCCAGCTCGTAGCCGTCCAGGTTCGGCATCATGACATCGGTGATCACCGCGTCCGGCAGCCGCCGGCGGGCCAGCATCAGTGCGGCGTCGCCGTCGGCGGCCTCGCAGGCCTGATGCCCCCGGTAGCCCAGCAGGGTGCGCAGAAAGTCCCGGCTGATCGGATCGTCATCGACAACCAACACGGTCGCCATCGGTCTCCAATCACGGTGGGTGAACTCCCGTAGGGCGTTTCGATGAACACCGAACATGGTGAGCCCCGCTCGCCACCGGGACTCGCACACGTTGTCCGTCGTCGCGTCAGGTAAGGCGGACGAGGCGCCACCGATTGTCCGCGCTGCCGTTATCAGGGTCCTGTACGGCCTGCGCGCCCCGGGCGACGGAGCCGTTCAGGATGGCGAGCAGCTTGCCGCTGTTGACGTTGCGGATCCGGTGCGTGCCGTCGCCGTTGTCGACCATGGTCCAGCGGTGGTCGGCGGTGCCGTTGTCGGACCACTGCAGGACGCGGGCGTTGTCGGCGGTGGACATGTTCTCCACGCCGAGGACCTTGCCGCTGTGCACGTTGCGGAACCGGACCGCGCTGCCGTCGGCCACCATCACCCAGTTGTGGTCGGCGGTGCCGCTGTCGTCCCACTGCAGCGCCAGGCCACCGTCGGCGGTGGACATGTCCTGGATGCCGAGAACGAGTCCACTGCCGACGTTGACCAGCTTGTAGGTGACGGCGGCGGCGCCGGTGTTCCAGTAGACGGTGTAGTTGAAGCCCTGCGCGTCGTGGAACGGGCCGATGTTGACGCTCGCGCCGTTCGCCGTCGCGGTGAACGCCAGGCTGCCGGTACTCGTGCGGGTGATCGTCGAGACGTTCAGCGCGGGCAGGCCGGCCGGCGTGGTGTTGCCGTAGTTGCCGCACAGCACCGCCGGGCCGTACGTGATCGCCTGCACGTCCGCGTTGTCGTTCGCGGCCCGCATGATCACCCGCATCGGCAGCTTCACCGTGACCGTGTCGCCGGCCGCCCAGGTGCGGGTGACGGTCGCGTAGCTGCCCGGCGTGGCCGTGACGCTCTGCACCGTCCCGTTGACGCTGATGGTGGCGCCGGTGGTCCAGGACGGTATCCGCAGGCGGATGCCCCACGACCCGCTCATGGTGCCGGACAGCGTCAGGGTGGTGGTGTCGCTGACCGGGTACGTGGTGCTCTGGGTGACGGTGATGCCGCGCTGGGTCCAGTTCAGCACCGACGGCACGAAGAGGTTCACCGTCAGCGTGGTGCCGTTGTAAAAGTAGACGGAGTCCATCAGCTTGGTGTTGATCTCGACCCCGGTGCCCTGGCAGCACCAGAAGCTGTTGTAGTCGGTGGACCAGGTGCCGCCGCCCCACGCGGGGCCGACACCCCGGCGGCCGCCGGGATTCAGCGGCGTGAAGTAGGTGACGTGCCCATGGCCGTCGGCCGGGTTCTGCGCGCCGATGACGTGATTGAGCAGGGTCCGCTCGTAGAAGTCGAAGTAGTCGGCCCGGCCGGGGTCGAGCTGCCACAGCTCCCGGGTCAGCTTCAGCATGTTGTAGGAGTTGCAGTGCTCGCAGGTGTCGGTGGTGAGGTAGCCGGCGATCGCGTTCGGCGCGCGGAAGTGCTCGGCCTGGCTGTTGCCGCCGATCGCGTACGTGTGCGCGGAGGTGGCGATCCGCCAGGCGTTGGCGGCGATGTCCCGGTAGCGGGTGGTGCCGGTCGCCTTGTATTCCCGGGCCGCGCCGACCCACTTCGGCACCTGCGTGTTGGCGTGCAAGCCGTTGAGCTGGTCCTGGTTGGACGCGAGCGGGTTGAACACCGCGGCGTGGTCGAACCGCTGCGCCGCGGTGAGCCAGCGCCCGTCCCCGGTCTGCTGGTATATGTCGGCCAGCACCTCGTTCATGCCGCCGAACTCGGTGCCGAGCATGGCCTGCATCTGGCTGGAGCTCAGCCGCGCGGTACGGGTGTCGACCCAGCCGGCCAGCGCGAGGAGCACGTCGCGGGCCTGGGTGTTGCCGGTGTGGCGCCACACGTCGAGCAGGCCCGCGAGGGTCTTGTGCACGCAGTAGTACGGCACGTTGCCGTTCGAGAGGGTCCGGGCCTCCAGGGCGGTGAAGTCGGACTCGGGGAACCCGGAGAGGTATCCGGCGCCGAATCCGGCGGCGCCGTTGTTCGCCTGGCACTTGGCCAGCTCGGCCACCATGTAGTCGGCCTTGCCGCGGCAGGTGGTGTCGCCGAGCACCGCGTACGCCTGCGCCCACGCGGTGAGCAGGTGGCCCTGCATGTGGGTGCGGAACGGGAACGTCGGCGCGTCCCATCCCCCGGTCGCGGCGGCGGAGCCGGTGGACAGCCGGTGGTTGGCCCGGAAGTTGTAGAGCAGCCGGTCGACGTCGACGAAGCGCAGGTAGCTCAGGGTCCGGTTCTGGTTGTCCAGCCATCGGCCGGCGGTGAGCCGGACCTGGCCGAGCGTGAACGGGTACGCCGAGACGCCGAGGTCGGGGCGCACGGGCGGCACCACGGCCGCCGCGGCGGGGCCGGCGGTGAGCGGCCCGAGGCCGGCCGCGGAGGCCAGCGCACCCGCGCCGGCGGCTTGCAGCAGCCGGCGTCGGCTGACAGGCGGGTACGACATGGGAACCTCCACGTCCGGCGATGTTAACGGTAACAATCTCGCGTCGTGGATGTTACGGGATCGCTACCATCCATTCAAGGACGTGATTGCCATACGGGCTCAGGGTGCGGTGACGACCGCGCGCGACCGGGCGACGGTCACGTTGTAGGCGCTGCCCTGCGAGTGCCGGATCCGGGTCGCGTTTACGGCGAAGACGTACGGCGTCGCCGGCTGAAGCCCGCGCACGGTGGCCGTCAGCTCGTGGCAGCCCGCGCCCGGTTCGACAACGGTCCACGACAGCTCCGGCTGCCGGCCGACCACCAGCGCCTGCGAGACGGCCGCGACCCGGTAGGCGACGACGGCGCGGTCGCCGGGGTGGTACCAGGTCACGGTCGCGGTCGTGCGGCCGGGCCGCACCAGCGCGACGTCGATGTGCCCCTGCGGCTGCGCCTTGACGCACTGCCGCTCCCCCGGCCGCGCGCCGGTCTTCGTGGCGGCGGGCACGGAGACGGCGGGCGACGGCGCCTCGGCGCCGGGATCCGCGGACGAGGCGCGCGCGGCGGGCGTCGCGGACGCCTTCGGCCGCCCCGCACCCTCCGCCACGACGATCCAGCTCTGCGCGGACGGCCTCGCGGTGGCCGCCGGGTCCGGGCCGGTCGCGGCCGTCGGGGACGGGGCGCACCCGCCCGTCACGAACGGCAGCAGGGCGGCGGCGGTGCAGAGAAAGGCCGAACGACGGTTCACCGGGATCCCTCCAGCGGAACGACGCGATCGGCCACACATATCGGCGGCCGGGTGCCTCTGCTGAGACCGGCCGTCACACCAGGGCGCGGTGCCGTCCGACGGTCTCCGGAAACGCGGGCTCGGGCGACTTGCGCAGGTACATCTCGGCGTCCGCCGCCTTGACCAGGGCGTCGCCCGACAGGTCGGCGCCGGCGCCGGCGGCCATGCCGACCGACACCCCGAGCGGAAGGTCGTGGCCGGCCCACCGGACCGGTTGCCGGGCCAGTTCCTCCACCCGGCGGCGCAGACCCTCCGCGTCGGCGGCGCCGGCGTCGCGGCACAGCACCAGGAACTCGTCGCCGCCGATCCGGGCCGCGATGTCGTCGGCCCGCAGCGTGTGCGTCAGCCGCTCCGCGAACGTGCGCAGGACGTGGTCGCCCGCCTCGTGGCCGTACTCGTCGTTGACGATCTTGAATTTGTTCAGGTCGCAGTAGAGCACGGCCAGGCCCGGCGACTCGCCGCGGCCGCAGCGTTCGATCTCCTGCTCGAGCACGGCGAAGAACCGGCGCCGGTTGACCAGCCCGGTCAGTTCGTCGTGGTGCGCCTGGTACCGCAGCGCCTCCTGGTCCGCCGTGCGGGCCTGCAGCAGCAGGCCGATTCTCATGATCACCAGGGGGATCACGAGCAGCGTGCCGAGGGACAGCAGCAGCGTGTCGGGGATCTCCCCGAACAGCATCGGCACGCTGCCGACGACCGGCACCAGCGCCAGCACGAAGCCGAGTTGGTACAGCTTCACCGGCCTCAGCTCGCCGCGCGACCAGCCGCTGGGCAGGGTGAACTCCGTGGAGCTCGGATGCAGCGCCGCCGCGGCCAGGCTGAGGTAGGCGACGATCGCGCACAGGTCGACGATCGGCGAGTAGTAGTCGCTGTCCGGGCGCGAGGTCAGCAGCGAGGCGACCAGGCTCACGATGGTGGAGATCATGCTGATCAGGAAGTAGGTCAGCGAGACCCGCGCGGTGCCCGCGGTGCGGGCGATCCGCAGCAGCGCGCCCATGCTCGCCGTCAGCAGCAGCAACTTGACCAGGTAGACGGCCTGAGTCGACGCCTGCGCCCCGACGTCCAGCAGGTGCGGCCGCAGCAGCAGCTCCCACGCGGGGGTGATCAGGCCGATGCCGATCAGGGCGGCGTCGAGCATGCCGCCGCTGTCGCCGGCGCCGTGCCGGAACACCACCAGCAGGGCCGCGCTGAGAATGCACAGATACGCGACGACCTGCAGGACCAGCACGGCCGGGCCGTGGGCGCCGACCCGGATACCCAGGCCGAGATCGAGGAACCACAGGCCGTTGAAGACCGTGAAGAGCAGGGTGCCGACCAGCAGGACGTGCCAGGTGTCGCGCTGCACGACCCGGTTGATCCGCATGCCGACGGTGATCCCGATGACCGCGACGGCGCTGGCCACGGTCACGATCGCGAGGCGCACCGAGGTGGGTGCCGACAGGTGCAGCGCGACGGCGGCGAGCGACGTGACCAGGAACGCGGGGTGGACAAGGTGCGGCCCCGCCCGGTACCCCGCCATCCTTGTCCGCACGTTCCGCCTATCGGCATCGGCGCCCGGCCGCTGAGCGGCGGCCCGAGTGATCCCCCCGACAGCAACCGGTTGGCAACCGAATGCAAATACCATTCGGCGGAGTCAATGCAATCGGTTTCGGTATCGCGGAAAGCGAAATCCGTCCCGGCGCGAACGGCTCGGCGCGCCGCATCGGAACCGGACCGCTCGTATAGACTCCGGCTCCATGCTCACGATGCAGGAATCGCTGGCCCGGTTGACGGCGTATTGGACGGCTCAGGGCTGCCTGGTCGTCCAGCCGATGAACACCGAGGTCGGCGCCGGGACCCTCAATCCGGCCACGTTCCTGCGCGTGCTCGGCCCGGAGCCCTGGGGCGTGGTGTACACCGAGCCGTCGGTGCGGCCGGACGACTCCCGCTACGGCGAGAACCCCAACCGCCTGCAGACACACACCCAGCTCCAGGTCATCCTCAAACCCGACCCCGGCAACCCCCAAGAGCTCTACCTCGGCAGCCTCACCGCCCTCGGCATCGACGTCACCGCCCACGACGTCCGCTTCGTCGAGGACAACTGGGCCTCCCCCGCCCTCGGCGCCTGGGGCCTGGGCTGGGAAGTCTGGCTCGACGGCCTCGAGATCACCCAGTTCACCTACTTCCAGCAGGCCGGCGGCCTCAACCTCAACCCGCCCTCGGTCGAGATCACCTACGGCATCGAACGCATCGTCATGGCGCTGCAGAACAAACAGCATTTCAAGGAAATCGAGTATTCGCCCGGCATCAGCTATGGCGAGGTCTTCGGCCAGAGCGAATACGAGATGTCGCGGTACTACCTCGACGACGCCGACGTCGAGGCCAATCGGCGGCTGCTGGAGATCTACGCCGCCGAGGCACAACGACTCATCGACGCCGGGCTGCCCGTACCCGCACACACCTACGTCCTCAAATGCTCACAGGCCTTCAACGTCCTCGACTCCCGCGGCGCGGTCTCCACCGCCGACCGCGCCGCCGAGTTCGCCCGCATGCGCCGCCTCGCCGGCGACGTCGCCAAGCTCTGGCAGACCCGCCGCGAGGAACTCGGCCACCCGCTCGGCCTGATCGAACCGGCCCGGCCGGCCGAGCCCGCCGCGGCGACGCGGACCGGCGACGAGCCGCGCACGCTGGTCTTCGAGATCGGCACCGAGGAGCTGCCGCCGAGCGAGGCCCGCGCCGCCCGCGAGGAGCTGCGCCGCAACATCACCGACGGGCTCGGCGCGACCCGGCTGCGACACGGCGACATCCGGGTCCTCGCGACGCCGCGGCGCCTGATCGCGGTGGTGGCCTCGGTCGCCGCCCGCGAGGAGGACCACGTGCGGGTGGTCAAGGGCCCGAAGGTCGCGGCCGCCTACAGCGCCGACGGCGTACCCACCAAGGCGCTCGAGGGCTTCCTGCAGGGGCAGGGCGCCACGCTCGCCGAGGTAGAGGAGCAGGACGTCAAGGGCGCGCGGCACGTGGTCGTGGTCCGGCAGGAGGCCGGCGGCGCGGCGCCCGAGGTGCTCGCCGGCGTGCTCGCGAAGATCGTCGCCGGGCTGCGGTCGTCGAAGAACATGCGGTGGAACGACCCGCAGCTGTCGTTCAGCCGCCCGGTGCGCTGGCTCACCGCCCTCTGGGGCGACGACATCGTGCCGGTCGCGGTCTCCACCCTCGCCGCCGGCCGCACCACCCGCCTGCTGCGCACCGCGGACTCGCCGGTCGTGCCGGTGGCCTCGGCGGAGACCTTCCTGGAGACCCTGGCGGCGAACGGCATCGTCACCGACCCCGAGGCCCGCCGCGCGGCGATCGCCGAGGGCGCCACCGGCCTGGTCCGCTCCGCGGGCGTCATCGACACCGACGCCGAGGCGGCGCTGCTGAACCAGATCACCTACCTGGTCGAGGCGCCGACGCCGCTGCTCGGCACGTTCGACCCGGGCTACCTGTCGTTGCCCGAGGCCGTGCTCACCTCCGTGATGCGCAAGCACCAGCGCTACCTGCCCGTCCGCGACGCCGCCGGCGCGCTGCTGCCGATGTTCGTCACGGTGGCCAACGGCCCGGTCGACGTCGACCTGGTCCGCGCCGGCAACGAGGCGGTGCTGCGGGCCCGGTACGAGGACGCGGCGTTCTTCTACCGCGCCGACCGGCAGACACCCCTCGCGGCGATGCGGGAGCGGCTGACCCGGCTCACGTTCACCGACAAGCTGGGTTCGATGGCCGACCGCGCCGGCCGGATCGCCGCGCTGGCCACGACGCTGGCCGGGCGGCTCGGCCTGGACTCGCCCACCCTGCGGCGAGCCGCCGAGCTGGTCAAGTTCGACCTCGGCTCCCAGCTGGTGACCGAGATGACCAGCCTGGCCGGCGTGATGGCCCGCGACTACGCACTGGGCGCGGGCGAGAGCGAGGCCGTCGCCCGGGCCGTCTACGAGTCCGAGCTGCCCCGCAACACCGGCGACGACCTGCCCGCCACCACCGAGGGCGCGCTGCTGTCGCTGGCCGACCGGCTCGACCTGTTCGTCGGGCTCGCCGCCACCGTCGGCCTGCCGACCAGCAGCAGCGACCCGTTCGCCGTCCGGCGCGCCGTGCTCGGCCTCGTCGCGGTGCACCGGGCACACCCGGCCCTGGCCGCGCTCAGCCTCGACGACGCGCTCGCCGCCGCGGCGACCCTCCAGCCGGTCCCGGTGACCGCGGAGGTGCTCTCGGCGTGCGGCGTGTTCCTGGCCAAGCGCTTCGAGCAGGCCCTGATCGAGGAGAACCGCCCACTCGACCGGGTCCGCGCGGTGCTGCCGCAGTACGCCCGCCCGTCGCTCGCCGTCGGCCTGCTCGACCAGCTCGACTCGCTCGTCGCCGCCGACTCCGACTTCGTCGCCGTGGTCGCGGCCATCCAGCGGGCCCGGCGCATCGTTCCGCAGGACACCCCCGCCCAGTACGACCCGGAGGTGCTGAAGGAGCCGGCCGAGATCGCGCTGCACGAGGCGGTGGCGGCGACGGTGGCCGACCTGCGCTCGGCGCCGGACCCGGACCTGGTCCGCTTCACGGCCGCGACCGGCCGCATCGTCGCGCCGATCGCGGACTTCTTCGACGACGTCTTCGTGATGGCCGACGACCCGACGATCCGCAAGGCGCGGCTCGGCCTGCTGGCGACCGTCCGCGACCTCGGCGCCGGCCTGCTCGACTGGGCGGAGCTGCGACTCTGACCGCTCCGACGGTCCGGGTGGGCGTCGCCGTGTTCGCGGTGCGCGACGGCGCCTTCCTGATGGGCCGCCGGCACGGCGCACACGGCGCGGGCACGTGGTCGCTGCCCGGCGGCCACCTGGAGTTCGGCGAGTCGTTCGCCGACGCGGCCCGCCGCGAGCTGCTGGAGGAGACCGGCCTGACGATCGGCGACCCGGAGCTACTCGCGGTCACCAACGACGTCTTCGCCCGCGACGGCCGGCACAGCGTGACGCTGTGGATGGTCGGCGACGAGGTCGGCGGCGAGCCCGCCGTCCACGAGCCGGACAAGTTCACCGACCACGGCTGGTACAACCTGGACACGCTGCCCAGGCCGCTGTTCCAGCCGTGGCGACAGCTACTGACCATGCCGGCCCTGGGCCGCCTCGACGCCATCCTGCGCGCCGACCGATAACCCTTTTCCGGTACGGGCGCGGCGAAGTCCACGCCACGCGGCGCGGGCCTGCTGCGTGATCCGGGCCGTTGCGCGACCGCCGGGCCGACCTGCACGGCACCGGCCGGATCTGGACCGGACCGCCGGAGCAGCCGCAGCGGGCCGTTCGCCGCAGCGGGCCGTTCGGTCGGCGACGCACCACCGGCGGGCTCACCGTCGTGTACCGGAGCGGCATTCGGCGCTGGAAACCAGGTCTGCGGCACGGACGACCGTCCGCTACCGTTTCAAACATGATCACCTCGGCGCGGTTGGCGGTCATTTCCGGTGGGGCGACGGGGATCGGCCGAGAGATCGCCCGATCCTTCGCCGGCCACGGAGACCGGGTGGTGATCATCGGGCGGCGGGTGGAGTTGCTGCGCCAGACCAGCGAGGAGATCAACCAGGCGGCCGGGGCGGACCTGGTGGTCCCGCTCAGCGCCGACCTGACGGATCCGGCGCAGGTGCAACAGGCCGCGGATCACATCGCGACGCTCGGCGACGTCGACGTGCTGGTCAACAACGCGGGCGCGATCATCACACCCCCGGAAGGTGCGGGGCTCGACGCCTTGGCCGCTTCCTGGCGCCGTGACCTGGACACCAATCTCCTCACCGCGGTCCTGCTCACGAACGCGCTGCTGAACCAGCTGACCCGTCCGGGCGGCCGGCTCATCATGATCAGCTCGGCCGCCGCGCAACGGGGCGGTGCGGGCGGGCACTCGGCCGGGTCGTATGCGGCAGCGAAAGCCGCGCTGCATGGATGGGCCCTCGGGCTGGCCCGGCAACTCGGCAGGGACGGCATCACGGTGAACGTGCTGGCACCCGGTTACGTCCAGGACACCGACATCTTCCACGGCCAGGACACCCCGGAGTTCGTAGCCACCAAGATCGCCGACACCCTGGTCGGCCGGCCCGGGACCCCAGCGGACGTCGCGGCCGCCATCACCTACATCGCCTCCGCCGACGCCGGATACCTCACCGGGCAGATCATCGGCCTCAACGGCGGCGCCGTACTCGGCCGATAACGACCGCGCCGAGATCGCACCGTCACCCTCGCGAGCCCCCGCACTCGCCACTGAACCGACGGGCGCACGCCGCGCGGGACGCCATCGATCTAGGACAACCGCGCCGGCCTCCCAACGAAGAGCCAGGCCGGCGAATTCGATCGCTCGGTGGCTCGATCGGCTGAACTACAGATCTGCCGGGTTGGAGTCGAGCACCCATTCACGCCGTTGAAGACCTGCGCTGCCCCAGTAGTCCATGCCGCGCGGCGCGGGCCCGCTGCGTGGTCCGGGCCGTTGCGCGACCGCCCGGGCCGACCTGCACGGTACCGGTCGGATCCGTCACGCCGCCGGACAGCAGCCCACCACCAAGCACCCGCACATCCTCAGCAGACACCGAATCATGCGCGGTCGGATCCGTCACGCCGCCGGACGGTGGCCCACCAGGCACCCGCACATCCTCAGCAAGCACCGGATCATGCACGGCCTCTCCCCCAGCCGCCTCACCAGGCCCCCACCAGACCGCCTCACCGCAGGCCGGCCTCGACGTCACCCGGGACGCCGGCCCGAGGCCGTGCTCAGGATCCACACGCGCGGGAGCCGGCGGGCGCCGCACCGGACTCCGGTGCACCGCCGGAGCGGACGCGGCGGACGCGCGACCCCCGCGCGAGGGTGGGTCACCCGCCGAGCGCAACGGATCCACGCTGTTCAGCCCGGCTGGCGCGTAACGGCCCGGAGCGGGCAGACCGGTCGCGCGGTGCAGTGTGGACTTCACTGCACCCGTCCGGGAAAAGATTCAAAGCCCGCGCCCGTCCGGGAACGACTCAGCCGGACCCGGGCGAGCATCAGTAGGCTCGCAGCGATGCCGGTGGCGCCGAGGGCGATCAGGCGGGGGTCGGAGCGGTACAGGCCGTAGGTGGCCCAGCAACCGACCTCGCCGAGGGTGAGCAGCCAGGTGCCGGCCGAGACGCCCGTCGGCCGGCGGGTCCGGTAAGCGGTCACGATCGACGGCAGGACCTGGACCACGAAGGCGGCGGCCAGCAGCGTGCCGAGCCCCCGGGTGCCGGCGACCGCGGCGGCGCCGGCCAGCAAGCCGGCCCAGGCGCACACGAACGCCGCGGCCCGGGCGGCGGCGCATCCCAGCCCGGTCAGCAGGACGGCGACCGTCGTCGCCAGCAGCGTCGCCGCCGTCGCCGGGACCAGCGCCGTCCAGTAGCCCGACGACGCGAAGTAGGCGAACCACGCCGCGTTGTCGACGCCGGCGAGGGCGGCCCAGGACCAGGAGACCCCGGCGGGGTCGCGGGTGCGGCGCAGTTTCCTGATCTGCGGCAGATACTGCGGAATTCCGAACGCCGCCGCCACCAGCGGAAGGGAGTCGAACAGATACTCCATACGCCGGAACGATATGCCGATATCGACGCAGGTACTTTGCTAAATAATGCTCGAACTCGATGCTCAGAGATAGAATTCGGCGCATGGACGCCATCGACCGCAATATTATTGCGTTGCTGGAGGCGGACGGCCGGCTCACCGTCACCGAGCTGGCCCAGCGGGTCGGGCTCAGCGCGGCGCCGGTGCACCGGCGGCTGCGCGAGCTGGAGCGCGCCGGCACCATCCGGGGATACCGGGCGGTCGTCGACCCGGCCGCCCTCGGCCTCGGGTTCGAGGTGCTGGTCTCGGTCACCATGGACCGCGAGGACGCCGCGACGATCGAGCAGTTCGAGCGTGGCCTCGCCGGCGTCGCCGAGGTCCGGCACGCGGAACGGCTCTTCGGCGACCCCGACTACGTGGTGCGGGTGGCGACCGCCGGCCCCGAGGCGTACCGGCGCGTGCGGGACGAGAAGCTCGCCACCCTGCCCGGCGTGCGGCGACTCACCTCGACGATCGTGATGAAGAACGTCGTCGACGAGCGCCCCTACCCGCCCCTACCGCGCCAGCGGAGGTAAGCGAAGACGTCAGAAGGGGAGACACCAGGACCTTTTCCTGTACGGGTGCGGCGAAGTCCACACCGCGCGGCGCGGGCCGGGTGCGTGGTCCAGGCCGTTGCGCGACCGCCGGGCTGAACTGCACGGCACCGGCCAGGTCCGGCAACAGCCGGGCGGCAGCCCGGCACCGAAAGCACCCGCGTGTCCTCAGCAGGCACCGGATTGGGCACAGTCGGCCCATCACCCGACCGCCTCACCAGCCCGCCGCCCGACCGCTTCGCCAGGCCGTTGCCGCAACGGCGGCGCGAAGCCGTAACCGGGGTCCACGCGCGAGGGGGTCGGCGGGCGCACAACCGAACTCCAGTGAGCCTTTTTCAAGCTGATCTTGCAGCTCAGGGCGGGTCCGGGTGAGGCGAAGATCGATGAAGACGAGGCTCCAGGTAGGACGGCAGTCGGCCGAAACCCGATGCCCTACCGGGAGCCTCGCCTGTGCTGTCTGCCCGTTCCACGATCGCGTTGTCCAGCCGGACCCGGAACCGACGAGGTTGAGGTGGCGCCGCTGGGCTACCTGCCGCCCACCTCGCCGACCGCATCCGCCACCACCGCAACCAGCAACGATCCAGATGGCGACGCCTCAACCCGGGCCGACAGGCGCTGCTCGGGCCGACGCGGCAGGCCGCCTCGTCTGGGCCTCGGGAGCTCTTCCCGGCTCAACCCATGATCTGACCGCCCGCCCGCACCCACGACATCATTGACACGCTGACCAGGACAGACGTGAAGACCTTCGCCGACAAGGGCTATCAAGGCGCCCGCGGCAGCCTGCGCACCCCGTTCAAGCGGCGCCGCTACCGGTCCTGGTACGGCAGCCGCCGTTCGAGATCATGTCTGGAGTTCGAGGTTGAGGCGGCGGGTGTAGTGGGATCGTTTGGCGCGGAGTTGGTGCTGGCGTCGCCATCCTGACCAGTGCAAACGGTGGATGAGGTCATGAACGGGTTCGATGAGGAACATGTTGACAAGACGCCGGATCTCGTTGACGGTCAGTTCGATCATGGTCTGCTGGACGGGGCGGTTGTCGAGGTCGCGACTGTCGGCGACGCAGTTGCCAGAACGGCGAGAGCGGCCATAGCGAGGGTCGTGAAGCGATGCCAGGAGTTCCATCGCCGGACTTGGTGCTGGTCGAGACCGACCTGGCCTTTCGCGGCCTCAAAGCTCTCCTCGACCGTCCAGCGGATCCCGGCGATGCGGACCAGCGTGGCGAGGCCGACTGGTTCTGGGTCCAGCAGCGGTAGAACGCCAGCTCACCGGTGGTGTTGTTCCGGCGGATGAGGATGCTGTGCCGGCCGTTGCCGCAGTCGGCGTCGGTGCTCACCTCGTCGAGCCATGCCCAGTCGTAGAGTCTCGGACCTTTAGACCCGGCGCCCGCTGAGCGGCGTTGCCAGGCGGCGGCAGGCAGGGCTGCGGCGATGTGATCGGCGCGGCGGCGGGTCTTGCCGCCGCCGAGTGGGACCAGGTGGTCGCACGAGACCGCCAGGACATAGCCGAGTCCCAGTTCTCGTAGCCGTGCTCGGTAGGTGCTGCTGTTGCCGTAGGCCTCGTCCGCGGCGACCCAGCGGGCCGGCACGCCGGCGTCGAGGGCTGCGGTGATCATGTCCGTGGCCAGTTCCCAGCGCTTGCGGAATCCGATCTGGTCCGGGACACCAGCAGCACGCATCCGGTCCGGGTCGTCGGTCCAGGACACCGGTAGGTAGAGGCGGCGGTCGATCAGGGTGTGCCCGCGCCGGCCGGCGTAGGTCATGAACACGGCGACCTGGGCGTTCTCGATTCGTCCGGCGGTGTCGGTGTATTGGCGTTGGACCCCGACCGTGTGGGTGCCTTTCTTTAGGTCCCCGGTCTCGTCCGGGATCAGGACGCCATCGGGATCACCGAGGCTCTGCACGACCAGGGCTCGCACGTCGTTGCGGACGGCGTCCGCGTCCCACACCGCTCGATACAGCAGCCGCTGCATCGCATCCGGGCGGGCGTGTCCGGCATGTTCCGCGAGCTGCCGACTCGTCTTCACCTCAAGATCGGCCAGCAGTCCGGTCATGAACGCTGCCGCTGCACGCCGCGTTTCCACCCGGGCGAATCGGCCCGCAAACGCGCCGAGTACCTGGTCCAGAACATGCCGCCATCCGGCGGCGTCTACGCTGTGACCAGAGGCCACCGCAAGACTCGAATGTTTGTCCACAACATACAGACGATCACGTGGTGGCCGTCTCGCGTCCACCAGCCCTGACCATGATCCAAAACGGGTGGTTGCCCTACCAATTAGGGTGGCGCCATGGTGCGGACCGATATTCTGGTGCGGCAGGGCGACGATTTCATCGTGGACGATGCCACGCAGGCGCGGTATCAGCTGGCCTCGGTCAGCAAGCAGTTCACCGCGGCCGCCGTGCTGCTGCTCGCCAACGACGGCACGCTCACCCTCGACGACACGATCGGACATCGGCTCGACGGCTGCCCAAAGCAGTGGCGGGGCATCACGCTGCATCACCTGCTCACCCACACGTCCGGCCTCGGCCACTGGGACGACTACCCGATGATCAATCTGAGCGAGTGGGTCGAGCCCGGCGAACTCCTGGAAACGTTCCATCGCGTGCCTCTCCGATACGCACCGGGCACGGGCTGGAGTTACAGCAGCCCGGCGTACGTGCTGCTGGCCCACGTCGTCGAACGGGCCACCGGAACCCCGTACCGGATCTTCCTGGATGACCGGATCTTCGGCCCACTTGGGCTGACCCGGACCTTCGCGGGCTCGCCCGACGGGCATCCGGACCTGGCGCAGGGCCATGACGCCGCCGGTAGGCCGATGCCGACCTGGGAACTAGACGTGGTCGGCATGGGTGCCGGTGATGTCTGGTCGACGGCGAGAGACGTGCTGGCCTGGCTCGATGCCCTCCAAGACGGCCGCCTGCTCGGCGAGCCGCATCGCACGCTGATGCTGACGGAACGAGCGCGGACCGACCTCGGCCCGAAAGCGAGCGGCTACGGCTACGGCGTCTTCGTCGGCGAGGTCGACGGCCGGCGGTGGTGGCACCACGACGGCCAGAACGCGGGCTTCACCGCGTTCGCGGCGAACATCCCGGAACGGGGCCGCCGCATCGTGGTGCTCAGCAACACCGAGAAAAGGGATGCCACGTTCCTGGAGCCCCTGCTCTCCTAGGTTCTTCTCGCTGGATCGCAGCCCAAGCCCGGATCCGGTCGAGACCGGCTCGGCTCTTCGTTGCTCGACCTCCAGCCATGATCTCGATTGGCGGCTGCCGTACTAGCTGTCACGCCGGCCGAAGGCCGTGAACCGCGCCCACGCGAAGATCTGCGCCCGCGGAAACGCGCGATCGCCACCCTGAAGCCGTGGAAGGTCCTGGCCAAGCTGCGTCACCGCGATCGTGCAGGCCATCCTCGTCCTGCACCACGTCGATACCGGCCGCTACTGAAGCCCGCCGCCCGGCATTTCGCCGGTCAGGGGCTGACCCACCAGTCGCTGCCGAGGGCTTCCTCCTCGGCCGCGGTCAGCGCGGCGAGTTCCCGCGGCGACAGGTCCGGCACCTCGAACCCGGACTCCACCAGATGCCGGATGAACTCGTCCGGCAACCCGACGTGATAGCACTCGACGTAATGAGCCAGGTCACGGCGCCACACCCACGCCCCGTCCGTAAGGAATGACGAGCATCCCGATCCGCCCTCGAACGGCGTTGCATCGAAGTAGTCCGTCATGCCTTCCATGACCGCGGAGAGCAGGTGCCCGGCCCTCAGCTACCGAACGATTCTGGCCTCCGACCGCGTCCTCATGTTGTCACGCATAAATGGAAGGTAGGGATGGCCGGGATAGAACTCGCGGAAGAAGCCCACTCGCCGCAGCACGGGCACATTCAACAGATTGAGCCTTTCAGCGTGGACCGGGCGGCGACTCCCGGCGGAGGTCGACGGCCCGGATACCTCTGGCCCGAGGCCAGGTTGAAAGGTCCCGGGCGCAGCGTCGGGCCGTCGGATGCGTGGCACCGCGCGAGAGTGGGTCTTCCAGCGGGCTCGTCCGGAGCCACGCTGTTCAGCCCGGCGGCCGCGTAACGGCCCGGTGCGGGCAGACCGGCCGCGCGGTGCGGTGTGGACTTCGCCGCACCCGTACGGGAAAAGGATAGGGGGTGGTCAGCGTGGGAGAGGGGGAAGCATCGGCTTGTCCAGCCACTCGGCGAACAGGTCGTCCAGTGGCTCCCGGGCGTAGTGCTGCGCGTGCGCGCGGAACTGCTCGGTCGTCACTGTCGCGTGGCGGTGGTCCGCGACCCAGGCGCGCAGCAGCGTGAAGAACGACTCGTCGCCGACCCGCTTGCGCAGGGCGTGCAGGGTGAGCGCGCCGCGCTTGTAGACCAGCGGGTCGAACAAGCGGTCCACGCCGGGGTTCGCGATGATGACGTCCCGCGGGCGGGCGGCGACGCGGGCGTGCCACTGTGCCGCGAGGGTGTCGGTCGGCAGGTCGCCGCAGACGCCGGACCACAGCCATTCGGCGTAGGTGGCGAAGCCCTCGTTGAGCCAGATGTGCCGCCAGTCCGCGACCGTGAGGCTGTTGCCGAACCACTGGTGCGCCAGCTCGTGCACGACGAGCCGCTCGTGCGTGCGGCGGCCGTCGACGTGGTTGCGGCCGAAGACCGCCATGCCCTGCGCCTCGACCGGATCGTCGAGGTCGTCGTCGGCGACCACGACGACGTACTCGCTGAACGGGTACGGCCCGAAGAGCCGCTGGAGCACCGCCATGATCTCGCCGTGCCGGCCGAAGTCGTGCGCGAACGCGGCGCGTACGGCGCGCGGGATCGCGGCGCGCTGCGGCACCCCGCCCGCGGCGAGCTCGACCAGCTCGTAGCGTCCGATCTGGACGCTCATGAGGTAGGGCGCGGTGGGCTCGAGGCGCTCGTAGACCCAGGTGGTGCTGCCCGCGCCGCGGCGCTGCGACACGAGGTCACCGGTGACCAGCACGGCGTACGGCGACGACGTGGTGATCGCCACCCGGAAGGCGGCCTTGTCGCCGGGCCGGTCGTTGCAGGGGAACCACGACGGCGAGCCGTTCGGCTGGCTGGCGACCAGCGCGCCGTCGGTGAGCTCCTCCCACCCGATGTCGCCCCACCGGCCGGAGACGGGCACCGGCTTGCCCGCGTAGCGGACGTCGACCCGGAACGTGTCGCCGGCGAAGATCGGGCGTTCGGGGCGGATGTGCAGCTTGTCCGGCCGGTGCGTGTACTTCGCCGGGCGCCCGTCCACCCGGACGTCCTGGATTCGGAAGCGGCCCAGGTCGAGGGAGAAGCGCGACAGCGGCTGCAGGGCGACCGCGGTGACGGTCGCCCGGCCGGCGAGGCGGTTGGACACGACCCGGTAGTCCAGGTCGAGGTCGTAGTGCGCGACCTGGTAGCCGCCGTTGCCGTGCTGCGGAAGGTACGGGTCGGTCGAGCGGTCGGCACCGGGCCAGGCTCCGCGGGCGCCCGGTACCTTCCGGATCATGCCCGGCGGGCGGCCGGGGCCGGCCAGGTCGCGATCGGGTTGCCGAGCCACCGGCTGTCGGCGGGCACGACGTCGCCGCGGGTCACCAGCGAGCCGGGCCCGACCGTGGTCCGCGCGCCGATGCTCGCGCCGGGCAGCACGATGCCGTGCGGGCCGAGCGCGGCTCCCGCGCCGAGGGTCACCTCGTCCATGCTCATCACACGATCATGGAACAGGTGGGTCTGCACCACACAACCGCGGTTGACCGTGGCACCGTCGCCGAGCCGGACCAGGTCGTACTCGGGCAGCCAGTAGGTCTCCAGCCACACGCCCCGGCCGATCTTCGCGCCGAGCGTGCGCAGCCACGCGGTGAGCAGCGGCGTGCCGCTCGCGAAGCGGATCAGCCACGGCGCGGCGAGCACCTCGACGAACGTGTCGGCGAGCTCGTTGCGCCACACGAAGGAGGTCCACAGCGCGCGATCGGCGACTCTGAACCGGCCGACCAGCAGCCACTTCGCGGCCGTCGCGACGGCGGCGGCGGCGATCGCCGCGGCGAGCATCACCGGGCCGGCGGCCAGCGCGGCCGCCACGGCGCCGGCGACCTGCCACGCGAACGACAGCGCGGCGAGCACGCTGACGGCGAGGGCGGCGGTGAACATCACCGGCACGATACGGCAAAGTTCGATCGCCGCGCGGGCCAGCTTCAGCCGCAGCGGCGGGTCGTAGGTGCGGCCGGTGTCGGCCGACTCCACCGTGCGGCGCAGCGGCATCGGCGGCGCGCCGAGCCACGACGAGCCCTTCTTGGCCTTGCGCGGCGTGGAGGACAGCACACCGACGAGGCCGCGCTTGGGCACCGACCGGCCGGGCGCCGTCATCCCGGAGTTGCCGAGGAACGCCTGCTTGCCGATCCGGGCCGGAGCGACCCGCAGCCAGCCGTGGCTCAGCTCGTAGGTGGCGACCATCGTGTCGTCGGCCAGGAACGCGCCGTCGTCGACGGTGGTCATCGCCGGGAGCGCGAGCACCGTCGACGCCTCGACGCCGCGGCCGACCCGGGCGCCGAGCAGCCGCAGCCACACCGGCGTGAAGAGGCTGGCGTAGAGCGGGAACAGCCCGACCCGGGCCATGCCCATCAGCCGCTCGGTGGCCCAGACCTGCCACGCCAGCCGGCCCCGCACCGGGTGGAAGCCGGCGCGCAGGCCGACGCTGAGCGCCCGGACCGCGACGAGCACCAGCAGCGCGTAGCCGACCAGGTAGACGACGGTCGCGGCGGCGACGGCGGCCGCCACCGCGGCGAGCGTCGGCCGGGCGGCCAGCACGGCGCCGAGCAGGGCGATCGCGGGCAGGGCGGCCGCCACCGGCAGCAGCCCGATCAGCTGGGCGGTCGCCCCGTACGCGGCGGTCCAGAAGCGCGAGCGCAGCCGCGACCGCGGTGGACGCTGCGCGGGCCACCCGGCCGGGTCCTTCGCGGCGGGCGCCGCCGGCGAGCCGGACCAGCGCTGGTTCGCCGGCACGGTGCCGGCCACGGTCGAGCCGGCGGCGATCCGCGCGCCCTTGCCGATCCGGGCGCCGGGCAGCAGGGTGCTGCGGGAGCCGACCCGGGCGCCCGCGCCGACGCGTACCCGGCCGACCCGCACGACGTCGCCGTCGACCCAGTGGCCGGCCAGGTCGACCTCCGGCTCGATCGCCGCGCCGCGGCCGAGCTTGAGCAGGCCGGTGACCGGCGGCGCGGAGTGCAGGTCGACGTCCGGGCCGACCTCGGCGCCGAGCGCCCGGGCGTAGACGGTCATCCAGGAGGCGCCGGCGACCCCGGTCGCCCCGGTCACCTCGGCGAGCCGCTCCGCGGCCCACAGCCGCAGGTGCACGCCGCCGCCGCGCGGGTAGCCGCCCGGGCGCACGCCGCGCAGCAGCAGCCGCGCACCGCCGGCCGCCAGGCCGATCCGGCCGAGCGGGCTGAACAGCAGCGCCCAGCCCAGCGCCACCCACCACCAGGACACGGCCGGCGCCCACGGCGCCGCGACGAACAGGGACAGCACGTTGCCCAGCGCGGCCAGGACGGTCAGCCAGCGGAGGCCGACCAGCGCGAGCATCGGCAGCAGGAGCACGCCCTGCGCCAGCCCGGCCCGCTGCGGCGTCGGCCGGACCTCGCGGCGGACCGCCGCCGTGGTGTCGAGCGCGTCGAGCACGGCCGCGAGCCGCGACAGGCTCGGGTGCAGGTAGATGTCGGCGACCGACACCCGCGGATGCCGGGACCGGATCCACGCCACCAGCTGCGCCGCCGTCAGGCTGCCGCCGCCGCTGCTGAAGAAGTCGGCGTCCGCCGCGGCGGGGCGCACCCCGAGGATCTCCTCCCAGCCGCCGGCGAGCCAGTCCTCGGTGGCGGTCAGCTCGGCCGCCACGTCCGGCCCGGTGACCAGCGGCCAGGGCAGCGCGGCCCGGTCCACCTTGCCGGAGGTGCGGGTCGGCAGCGCGTCCACCACCGCCAGCAGCGGCACGAGCGCGGCCGGCAGCTGCTCGCGGATCCGCAGCGCCGCCGCCGCGGCGTCGAACTCGGCGCCCTCGCCCGGCACCACGTACCCGACCAGGAGCTGGTTGCCCGCGGCGGTGCGCCGCACCGCGGCGGCCGCGCCGGCGACGCCCGGCAGGGCCTGCAGCGCGGCGTCGACCTCGCCCAGCTCGATCCGGCGCCCGCCGAGCTTGACCTGCTCGTCGCCGCGGCCGACGAACAGCAGCCCTTCCGGCTCGGCCCGGACGATGTCTCCGCTGCGGTACGCCCGCCGCCAGCCGAGCGCGGGCAGCGCCGCGAACTTCTCGGCGTCCTTCTCCGCGTCCAGGTAGCGCGCGAGCCCGATCCCGCCGATCACCAGCTCGCCGGTCTCGCCCATCGAGACGGGCTCGCCCGCCGCGTCGACCACCGCGAGCTGCCAGCCGGCGAGCGGCAGCCCGATCCGCACCGGGGGCTCTCCGGTCATCCGCGCGGCGCAGGCGACCACGGTCGCCTCGGTCGGCCCGTAGGTGTTCCAGACCTCGCGCCCCGGCACCGCCAGCCGCTCCGCGAGCTCCGGCGGGCAGGCCTCGCCGCCGAAGATCAGCAGCCGGATGTCGTCGAGCGCCTCGACCGGCCACAGCGCGGCGAGCGTCGGCACCGTGGACACCACGGAGATCCGCTGCCCGGCCAGCCACGGGCCCAGGTCGACGCCGCTGCGCACGAGCGACCGCTCGGCGGGCACCAGGCAGGCGCCGTGCCGCCAGGCCAGCCACATCTCCTCGCAGGACGCGTCGAACGCCACCGACAGGCCGGCCAGGACCCGGTCCCGCGGGCCGATCGGGTCGACGTCGCCGCCGGCCAGGAACAGCCCCGCCTCGGCGTCGACGAACGCGGCCGCCGAGCCGTGGCTGACGGCGACGCCCTTCGGGGTGCCGGTCGAGCCGGAGGTGAAGATGATCCAGGCGTCGTCGGCCGGGCCCGGCCGGCCGGTGCGGCCGCCGGGCGCGCGGCGCGGCGAGACGGCCAGGCCGTCGCCGAGCACCGCGCAGACGCCCGCCTCGGCGAAGACGAGCTCGGCGCGCTCCTCGGGATCGTCCGCGTCGACCGGGACGTACGCCGCGCCGGCCGCGAGCACGCCGAGGATCGCGAGGTACAGCTCGGCCGTACCGGAGGAGATCCGGACGCCGACCCGGTCGCCGGCGCCGATCCCGTGCCCGGCGAGGGAGGCCGCGACGGCCTCGACCCGGCCGGCCAGCTCCCGGTACGTCAGCACGGTCGCGCCGTCGTCGAGGGCGGCGGCGCCGGGGTGCGCGCGCACGGTCTCGTCGAGGATGTCGACCAGGGTGCGGCGGACCGGGGTCCAGGAGGAGCGGAACACCGCCGGGCCCGCCGACGGGAGGGCGATGGGAGGGAGCTCTACCAGGCGCAGATCAGTCGTCGTCACGGTCACCGGGCGTGCACCATCTTCACCTCGCGGGTCGGCGTCAACCAGGCGTGCGGCGTCGCGGCCCGCCCGGGGCAACGCCCAACGCTACGTTGGCCTAACGCAGAATGACGGATTCACTACGCTTTCGTGGCCACCAACACAACAAGTCACCCGGGACGAACGCGGTGAATCCGGTCAATAGACCGCGGGAAGGCGCCCCCACGGGGGTGGGGGCGCCTCGTTGTCGAGCTGAGGATCAGCAGACCTTCCAGTACCGAGCGGCGCTGCGCGACCCGACACCGGTGTCGTTGACCCGGCTCGGCGCCAGGGTCGAATTCAGGATCTGACGCGACGAGTTCGTGATGTACGACTCCGTGCCGCTCGTCTGGTTGTTGTGGATCGATGCCGTGCTGCTGTTGTACGGGGCGGCCAGCGTGATCGTGTCGCAGACCGTGCGCGAGAGCCTGGAGCCGTTGAAGTTGGTCTCCGACCACAGGCAGGCGTACTCGAACGCGCAGTTCGCCGTACCCAGCGCGGCCACCGCCTCGCTCGCGGCGCGCGCCTTCGTCTCGCCCGGCAGCGGCAGGGTGAGGATCGTGCTGCCGCCGTCCCAGGAGATCTCGTTGACGCCGACCTGGGTTCCGCGGCCGTAGTCGTTGAGGTGCTTGGCGACCTCGGCCTGCAGCGCCTTCTTCTGCGCCGCGGTGTAGCCGGCCGCCGGCGCGGCGACGGCCACCGGCGCCTCGGCCCGCACCGAGGCGGCCGCCGCCGGCGCGGTGGAACCGGCCAGGCCGGCGATGGCGACGAACAGCGTGGCGGCAAGCGCCACGGTGCCCTGCCGGCGACGCCTGCGGCCGTCCGTCGAGGTTGGATTCTGTGACATGGTCGGTGTCCCCTTTTCCCCGTAGGTGTGCTGGATCTCCGTCCTGCGACCAGCACCATGTTTCTATTCCAGCGGGCCTGAGGCGGGTAACCTGCGACGTTCCAGGTTGACAGCCGGGCGGTGGCCGCGGGCCGCGGCCTTCCCTCGGCTAACGTGCATCGCGATGACTACGACGATGCACATCGAGGATCAGGGACAGGGCGAGCCGGTCGTGCTGGCGCACGCCGGTGTGACGGACCGCCGGGTCTGGGACGCCGCCGTTCCCGTCCTGCTCGCGGCGGGCCACCGGGTGATCCGGTACGACCAGCCGGGCTTCGGCCTGTCGCCCCGCCCCACCGGCCCGCACTCGATGGTCGCCGACGCGCTCGACGTGCTCGCCGCGGTCGGCGTGGAGTCGGCGCACTGGGTCGGGCTGTCGCAGGGCGGCGCGATCGGCGTCGACGTCGCGCTGGCCCACCCCGGGCGGATCCGGTCGCTGGCGCTGGTCGCGCCCGGGATGTCCGGCTACGACTGGCCGGACCTGCCCGGCCGGGACGACCGGGTGGCCGCCTGGGAACGCGGCGACGCCGCCGGCCTGGCGCTGGAGATCCTGCGGCTGTGGGGACCGATGTCGTTCGACGCGGCCGGGCTGCCGCGCGAGGACGACGCGGCCGCCGCGGTGCTCCTCGACCAGGCCGACTGGTTCATGCAGGACGAGGAGGAGGTCGAGGAGCCCGCCGCCGAGCCGCGGCTGGGCGAGATCGCCGTGCCGACGCTGATCGTCCTGGGCGACCGCGACGTCGAGCCGGTCACCGACATCGGCCGCCGGTACGAGCGGGGCATTCCCGGCGCCCGGCTGGTCACCCTCTCCCCCGCCGACCACCTGCTGCCGCTGCGGGTACCCGACGAGCTGCACCCGCTGCTGCTCGCGCACCTGGGGCGACGGCCGATTCAGGGCTAGGGTGACGGTCCATGGACATGCTGAGGGGTGAACGGATCGCCGAGGCCGGCCTGGCCGACTGGCGCAAGCTGGCCCAGGGACTGCATGCCCGCTACCTGATCGACGACTTCGGCGCCGGCGCCCGGTTCGTCGCCGCGGTGGGCGAGGCGGGCGACGCACTCGGCCACCACCCGCGCGTGTCGATCGGCAACGGGTACGTCGACCTCAGGCTGGTCACCGACGACGCCGTCTACCGCGACGACGAGGGCACCGAACACCTCGTCGAGTGGGTGACCCAGCAGGACGTCGACCTCGCGCGGCGGATCACCGAGATCGCCGCCGGTCACCACGTCTCCGCCGACCCGGCCTCGGTCAGCGTGATCGAGCTCGGCCTCGACACGGCGCGCTCCGCGACCATCGCCCCGGTGTGGGCCGCCCTGCTGACCGGGAGCGCCGAGGCACAGGGCCGCGGCACACCCGGCGACGAGATCCGGGATGCCACGGGCCGGGTGCCGAACCTGTGGTTCGGCGACGCCGACGAGCACGCGGCCCCGGGCCAGCGGTTCCACGTCGAGGTCTATGTCGCGCCCGAGGTGGCCGAGCAACGGATCGCCGCCGCCGTCGCCGCGGGTGGGACCGTCGTCGACGACAGCGGCGCCCCCTCGCTCACGGTGATCGCCGACCAGGACGGCAACAAGGGAATCGTCTGCGTCGACGCGGCCGCCGCGAAGAAGGAGTGAACCGCGTGGCCGGCGAGTCGTCGTACACCATCGCGCCGCTCAGCCCCGGGACCTGGTCCGCCTTCGATGCGCTGGTGCAGCGGCACAACGGCATCTTCGGGGGCTGCTGGTGCATCTGGTTCCATCCCGACGGGCCCGAGCGCGGCCAGGGCGCGGAGGCCAACCGGGCACTGAAGAAGGCCTACGTCGAGCAGGGCAGGGCGCACGCCGCCCTGGTGATGGACGGCGACGAGGCCATCGCCTGGGCCGAGTACGGCACCCCGGTCGAGCTGCCCTCCATCCACCACCACAAGGAGTACGAGGCCACCAAGACCGCCGACCCCGACTACCGGATCACCTGCGTCTTCGTCGACAAGCGCCACCGGCGACGGGGAGTGACGGAGCTGGCGATCACCGGTGCGCTGGACCTGATCGCGCGGGCCGGCGGCGGGCGGGTCGAGAGCTATCCCCACGACCTCACCGACCAGACCAGGAAGATGTCGTCGTCCTTCCTCTACAACGGCACCCGTAGCCTCTACGAGCGGCTCGGTTTCACCTACGACCGACCCAAAGGCCTGAAGAACTGCGTCATGGTGAAGACGGTCGATCCCGCCTGAGGCCGGGTCACCGGAGTCCGGCGGCGCCGGTCCAGACGTACTGACGCGGCCGAACGATCGGAGATCAGCCCGCCGGTCCTGCCGTCCCTCGACCGTGGCCGGCGATCGTGAGGATCTCAGTGACAACCCTTGCAGCGGCGTCCGGCCGACCGTGAGCGGCGGCTGCCTGTGACATCGCGGCGCGGCGGTGGTGGTCGGTCAGCAGACTGGTGATGGTGGCGTAGAGCTGCTCGGGGGTGGCTTGGTCCCCGTCGAGCATGGCGGCTGCGCCCTGATCGGCGAGGTGGCGGGCGGTGATGCGCTGCTCGTCGCCGGCGGAGACCGGGTATGGGATAAGGATCGATGCCTTGCCGAGGGCGGTGAGTTCGGCGACGGTGCCGGCACCGCTGCGGGCCACGACGACGGCCGCCGCGGCGAGCAGGTCGGGCAGTTCCTCGTGGATGAAGTCGATGACGCGGTAACGGTGTGCCAGTTGCGGGGGTAGCTCGCGCGCCGCTTGCTGCATCTCGGCATGGTTGAGGCTGCCGCACTGGTGGACGATCTGGCAGTGAGGCAGCAGGCCGGGCAGGGTACCGGCGAGTATCCGGTTGATCTGTTGGGCGCCGGAGGCGCCGCCGGTGACCAGCACCAGTGGGACGCCGGGGTCGAGGTCGTACGCGGCGAGCCCCTTCGCGGAATTGCCCTGCAGGACCGCGGGCCGGACGGGATTGCCGGTGACGATCGCACGGCGGCGGGCCGAGGCGGGAAGGTGGTTCAGGGACGCCTCGTGGCTGAGCAGGATGCGGGTGGCTACGCGGGCGAGGATCCGGTTGGCCAGACCAAGGCTGAGCGTCTGCTCATGCATCAGGTACGGCACCCGGAACAGGCGGGCGGCGAGGCCGATCGGGACTGAGACGTAGCCGCCGGTGCTCAGCACGACCGAGGGCCGGGTACGAGCCACGGTAACGGCGGCCTGGACGACGCCGAAGGGGATGCGGAAGGCGTCGGCGAGGTTGCGGGCCAGCTCGCGCGGGTTGGGTGAGCGGCGCAGCTTACCGGTGGTGATCGCCTTGAAGGGGATGTTGTTGCGTGCGGCGATCGTGGCTTCCAGGCCGTTGGCGACGCCGACCCAGAGCAGCTCGGGTCTTGCCCCGGTCTCGCCGAGCCGCGCCTGGAGGGTGGAGATGGTGGTCAGGGCCGGGTAGGTGTGCCCGCCGGTGCCGCCACCGGTGACGATCATGCGGAGTTCCTGCAGGCGCTGGGTGCCGTAGAGGGACATGCGTCGCCAATTCGAGTTCGTGCGTGCCGGACGGGTCGGGGCAGTTTAGCGACCCGGCCCCGGCCGATTTCTGCGACGGTGGGCGTTATGCCAGGCGCTGATCGGCGCCGTGGTCGATCAGCGTGCTGACCCTCGGGAGGCTCAAAGCGCCGGCGGGCCGGTCCGGGCGTTCTGGAAGGTGGCGGTGCCGGCGTAGGCGTTGAGGCCGAAGCGGCCGGTGGTGTAGGTCGCGTCGACGGCGTCGATCAGCTGGGCGCCGTCGAGCAGGACGCGCAGGCGTGAGCCGGTGGCGATGACCGTCAGGTGGTAGGTGCGGCCCGGCACGATCGGCGTCGCGCGTACCGCGATGTCGCGGCCGGGGCGCCACAGCTTGACCACGCCCGAGGTGTCGACGTTGGCCGTGTAGTGCTGCGACGCGTC
The DNA here is from genome assembly GCF_044465445.1 of Actinoplanes sp. NPDC049668. Taxonomy (NCBI): domain Bacteria; kingdom Bacillati; phylum Actinomycetota; class Actinomycetes; order Micromonosporales; family Micromonosporaceae; genus Actinoplanes; species Actinoplanes sp. NPDC049668. The sequence continues at coordinate 675,292 of NZ_JBITLR010000004.1, read as the reverse complement.
GGCGGTCGCCCGGAAGGTCAGCGCGGCGGCGACGCCGTTCACCGGGCGCACGTCGGCCTCGTAGGTGAAGTCGGTGCCGGTCGTGGCGCTCAGCAGGAACGCGTCGCCGGCGGCCTGTGCGCGTACGCCGTCGCCGGGCGCGGTCCACGTGCCGCCGACCGGCTGCCACGGGCCGGCCAGGTTGGTGGCGAAGCCGGCCGCGTCGCGGGTGACGTTGCCGATCACCGCGGTGCCGGCGAAGACGTTCGCGCCGGCGCGGCCGGTGGCGTAAGTGCCGTCCTCGGCGTCGATCACCGGCGTGGTGCCGTGGTCCAGGTAGACCCGCAGGCGCGGCCCGGTCGCGACCACCCTCAGGTGGTAGGTGCGGTCGCGGGCGATCGGCGTCGGGTACGTGGCGATGTCGCGTCCCGGACGCCACAGCTTGACCAGGCCGGCCGCGTCCACGTTGGCGGTGTAGCGCTCCCGGAACGTCAGGCCCGCCGCGGCGGCGTCGCGCAGCCGGACGTCCGCCTCGTAGGTGCCGTCGCCCGCGACCGTCGAGTTCAGGTAGAAGCCGTCGCCGGTCGCGGTGCCCTGCTTGCCGCCGGCCACGTCGGTCCAGGTTCCGCCGGCGGCCGCCCACGAGCCGGCGAGGTTGCCGCCCAGGGTCGGCTCACCGGCGCCCCACGCCGAGCCCAGCCGGTCGAACCGCAGCGAGACCAGCCGCACCGAGCCGCCCTCGGCGTACGCCTGCAGGCCCTGGCTGCCGGCGGCGGAGTCGAAGCGGACCACGTCGCTGATCGAGACCGCGCCGTTGTTTCCGAACACCTCCAGCTGCCCGCGGTCGACGAGGACCCGCATGGTCACCCGGCCGTTCACCGGCGCCAGGGGCGCGCCGTACAGCGTGCGGGCCGCGCGGTCGTAGGCGACGGCGCGGTCGTAGGTGCCGTCCGCGCGGGTGTGCAGGCGCAGCCCGAAGCGCGTCGCGGTGGCCGAGGCCACGTCGAACACGGCGGTCACCTCGTAGGTGTCCGCGGTGGCCGGCGACACCGGCGCCGTCGGCGTCACCGTGCGGTCGGCGACGGTCACGGTGCCGGAGCGCAGCGACGCCAGTTCGTCGATCGGGTTGCGGGTGAGGCTCACCCCGTCGGCGCCGGTCCGCAGCGCCAGCTCCGCCGGGAACGTCAGGTTGCCGCTCCAGACGCTGCCGCGCGAGGCCGGCTGCCACGCCGTCTGCACCACCCGGCCGCGGGGATCGCCGAGGAAGGTCTGCCCCGCGTAGAACGTGCCGCCCGCGTCGTTGGCGCCGTGGTCCATCCGCCGCACCGCGGTCCGCGGCAGGAACGTGGTGCCGTCGAAGTCGCCGGTCACGTACTCGCCGCTCGCGTCGGTCAGTACCCAACGCCGGTCGGCCGCGTTGCCGTCGACGGGCAGCTGGAACATGTCCGGGCACTCGAAGAACCAGCCGGCCGCGTACCGGCTGCGCCAGGTCCAGTTCAGCAGGTCGGTCGAGGTGTAGAAGTCGGCGCCGTTGCCGCCGCCGTCCGACCACATCACCATCACCCAGCGCCGCGACGGCTCGTGCCAGAACACCTTCGGGTCCCGGCTGGTGCCGGCCGGTACGGCCACCTTGCGGCCGCCGCCGTACGTCTGGAAGGTCTTCGCGCCGTCCAGGCTGTAGTGGATCGTGGCGCCGTCGGTGCCGGAGAAGACCAGGATCGGGTCGTCCGCGCCGCTCTTGAGGCCGGTCACGTTGGCGGTGTCCACCACGCCGTTGCCGGACCAGAGGTCGCCGGCGTGCACGCCCGGCTCGAGGGCGATCGGCTTCTGCGTCCAGTGCACCAGGTCCGGGCTGGTGGCGTGCCCCCAGTGCATGGTGTCCCAGGCGAGCCCGTGCGGGTTGTGCTGGTAGAAGAGGTGGTACTGGCCGCGGTACCAGAACGAGCCGTTGGGGTCGTTCATCCAGCCGCCGCGCGAGCTGAAGTGGAACTGCCCGCGGAACGCCTCGTTGTAGGAGGTCGCCGGGTAGGGGAACTCGGGGTGGTCCGCGGGGGTTCCGGCGGCAGCGGGGTGTGCGGGCATGATCACGGCGGCGGCCAAGGTGAGCAGGACTGCGGCGACGAGCCGCCGATAACGGGTGCCCATGCCCGAACTATAGGCCGATATCGATGTCTGTGGACTGCTACCGGCGCCGGGTCACCGCGACGAAGACGGCGACGCCGAGCAGACAGATCACGAGGGCGGCCAGGTGCCAGGGCTTGATGGAGATCATGGGCCGGAACCCTAGCGCCCGGGCTCAGGGTTTGCGATAGACGGATACATGCGACGGCGACTCGGCGGTGAACTCGGCGCCGCGCCAGTCGGCGTGCCGGCTCTCCAGCTCGAGGCCGGCGAGCTGGGCCATGAGGTCGAGCTCGGCCGGCCAGATGTAGCGGTGCGGGGTGCGGCCGAGCCGGGCCTGCCGGCCGTCGCCGAACCGGAAATGGTGTGACACCACGTGCTGGCGCAGCGGGTCGTAGGTGTCCAGGCCGAGGTAGCCGGGCTCGGACGCGAAGACCAGCGCCGGCGACCCGGGCGGCAGGCGGCGCAGTTCCGGTACCCACAGCTCGATCACGAATCGGCCGCCGGGCCCGAGGTGGCGCGCGGCGTTGCGGAAGCAGGCGACCTGTTCGGACTGGGTCAGCAGGTTCGCGATCGTGTTGTAGACGAGGTAGACGAGGGTGTATTCGCCCGGCGCGACCGTGGTGGCCATGTCGCCGACCAGGACCGGGATGGTCGCCTCGTCGGCCTTCTCGCGCAGCCGGCCGAGCATCGGCCGGGACAGCTCGATGCCGGTGACGCTCACGCCGCGGCCGGCCAGGGGTATCGCGACGCGGCCGGTCCCGATGGCGAACTCCAGCGCCGGTCCCCCGGCGGCGAGCTCGGCCAGGCGGTCGACGGCCGGCTCCAGCACCTGCGGCGCGAACATGCCGGTCTCCGTCGTGTCATAGCGCTCGGCGGCCTCGGCGTCCCAGATCTCCTCCTGTCGCATGGGAGCAACCCTGTCCGCGGCCGGTCCGGGCGTCCATCGAATTTCGGCCTAGATGTCGAGGCCGGCGAAGATCGGGGCGTGGTCGGAGTCGGGCGCCTTGCGGCGTTCCGCCGGGTCGTCGCCGATCGAGGGGAGCCTGCGGTCGGTGACGGTGCGGACCTCGCGCACCTTGTCGAGCAGGGCGTGGTTGACCAGGACGTGGTCGATCAGCTCCGGCTTGCCCTCGTACACGCGGGTGAACCGGGTCTCCGCCGGGATCAGCGGTGCGAGGTTCCACAGCCTGGTGGCGTCGCCCCGGTCCGGCCGGCCGAAGCCGGGCGTCTCGAACTGCGAGCCGGGCGGGCCGTACAGGATCTGGGTCGTCGCGGCCGGCGGCTCGTCGTTGAGGTCGCCGACCAGGACCACGCGCCGTTCGGCCGCGTCGTGGAGCAGGTCGTCGACGGCGACGCGGACGGTCACCGCCTCCGCCGCACGCCGGTAGAGGGCGTACGCGGCGTAGCGGGCCCGCTCGGCCTCGTTGCGCGGCCAGAACCGGCTGGTGCCGTTGGGCCCGGGGAACGACAGCAGCTTCGACTTCAGGTGGCAGACCAGCATGGTCACGCCCGGCCCGCCGGGCAGTTCGACGTCGACGCCGAGGACGCCGCGCCCCATGCCGGAGACCGTCTTCTGCGGGTTGTCGCCGCCCTGCACCGGGCGCAGCTGCGGCGCGAACGTCGCGGTGTCCGTCACCACGCGCAGCGGGTGCCGGGAGATCACGCCGACGCGGATCGGGCGGTGCGGCTCGAAGTGGGTGGACAGCGCCGTGTGCCAGTCCCCGTCCAGCAGGGCGACGAGGTCGGCGAGGGCCTCCGGCCGCCCGACCTCCTGCAGGCCGAGCACGTCCGGCGCGGCCTCGTTGATGGTCGCGGCGAGTGCGGCCAGCTTGCGGTCGTAGACGGTCTTGTCGTCGGGCCCGAACTCGGTGTCGGGCCAGAACAGGTTCTCCAGGTTCCACGTGCCAACGGTGATCACCGGCTGCCTCCCGGACGATGTGCCTCCAGGCCATCATCTGCCGCACGGCCGTCCGGCGCTGTCACCTACCCGATCGCCCTACTGCATGATGGCGACCGGTGCGTGCGCGGGCGAGGCGGTGCACCGGTAGATCTGAAGCGTGTACCCACGGCCGACGACCACCTGGGTCGGGTTGTTCCCGGTCGAGTCGTCGTCGGTGGCGGGGCGCCAGGTGACGCTGTCGGGGTCCCATTCGTCACCGATGGTGAGCAGCGGCTCCAGCGGGGCGCCGCAGCACCGCAGCTCGTCGGGGCCGGCCGGATCGCGGAACGTGAAGAAGGCGGCCCAGCCACCGACCTTCCAGCCCGGCGCGACCGAAAGGTTGCCCTGGTAGCGCGCCGTGGACGCGAGCAGCTCCCGGGCGATGACGCGTTCCGCCAGCTCCTCGGGCAGGTCGTGGTAGGCGGGATACTCGACGACCCGCTCCGGATGCAGGACGCAGGGTTCCGGCACGTAGTCGCCGCTGCCGACGTAGGCGGGCTCCGGCGGGTTCGCCAGCACGTCGGTCACGGTGCCCGACCGGCGCCACCGCAGCCGAACCTCCGAACCGGAATCCATGACCTCGTCGAACGGGCACCACAGCACCTGCAACAGGTCGCTGCCGTCGACACGGGGCAGGTCGGGTACGTCGCGGGCGTAGAGCTGTGCCAGCGGGATGAGCGGCAGCGGCTCCGCCGGCAGCAGCGCGAGGTCGTGACCGGCACCGATCCGGTCGATCTCCGCCTGCTCGTCCGGGGTGAGCAGGTTCGTCCGCGGCGGCCGGGGCCGCCGCCAGGCCTCCGCGAGGATGCGCCGGCGGGTTCGGACGTCCCGCAGGGTCGTCAGCTCGTACGGCCGGTGCGTACCGGCGCAGACCGGCCAGTCCTCGCCGGCCGGCCAGAGCAGCGGCCCGCCGACCGAGCTGTCGTGCACGGTCGGCGCGCCGGGGCGCGGATGCAGGCGGGTGGCGGTCCTGGCCCGGTCCGCCAGCTCGGGAAAGAGCGAGACCACATCCAGCGGACGCGGTGGCGTCGTGCGAGTCATGATCCGCATCCAACCATGCCGCCGGGGTCAGATGGGCAGGCTGAACGTCGTCAGCAGGCGGCCCTCCACTGCGGACTGCGGGACCGGGCCCCAGTGGCGGGAGTCCTGGGAGACCTCGCGGTGGTCGCCGAGCACGAACAGCTCGCCGGGCGGCACCAGGACGGGCGCGCCGCAGTCGTACGTGCCGGCTCCGGCCTGCAGGTACGGCTCGTCGAGCGGCGCGCCGTCGACGTAGACCACGCCGTCCCGGCAGGCGACGGTGTCGCCCGGCAGCCCGATGACCCGCTTGACCGCGTGCCGGCCGGACGCCCTCGGCATGGCGAACTCGACGATGTCACCGCGCTCGAGTCCGGTCACCCGGAAGCTCGCCTTGTCCAGCAGGAAGCGGCCGGCGACCGGCAGGGTCGGCTCCATCGAGCCGCTGGCCATGTACCGCGCGGACAGCGCGAACTGGTTGATCACGAACGCCGCGACCAGCCCGACGACCGCCGTCGCCATGATGAGGCGCGGTAGCGATATGCGTACCGCCGTCCCCGCCCGGCGCTCGTGCCAGACGGCCCGGAGGCCGCCCGCCGCCCAGCGCAGCGCCTCCCACCGGCCGGAAGTCTGATCGAATTCGGCCAGGACCGCCTCGCCCCAGGGACCGCCCCGGTCCCGCCGTCCCCGCACCGCGGCGGTCAGGACCGCCCGGGTGACCCGCCGCATCAGGCCTCCCTCGGCGTGAACGTGGCGGGCCGGGCCTTGCCCGCCGCGGCGGCCAGGCGCTCCCGGGCCAGGGCGATGCCGTCGGCGGTGAGCCGGTAGGTGTGCCGCGGCGGGCGGCCGGGCTCATCGGAGGGCTCCCAGCCGGCGTCGAGCAGGTGCTGCGCGGCGAGCCGCATGAGGATCGGGTAGAGGGTGCCGGACGCCAGGCCGGTCTCGCGGCTCAGGTCGTAGCCGTATCGGTGGCGGGTCGGGTCGGTGAGCAGCGCCTCGAACAGCCGCAACGTCTGCGGCGAGGCGTGAGGGGTCCTCGGCATTCCGAAACTCTACATAACTCGACTTAGGTTGGGAAGGTAAGACTGGCGGGGTGCCCCAACCGATTCTGCGCACCGACCGGCTGCTGCTGATCCCGCTGGACGACCGGCACCTCGACCTGGAGGTCGAGCTCGACTCCGATCCGGAGGTGCTGCGCTACATCTGGGGCCGGGCGCGGACCAGATCCGAGGTGGTGGCCTCGCACTCGCAGCGGATGGCGCTGGCCGGGCAGGTCGACGGCCTGGGCTACTGGGCGGCGTTCGAGGCGGGCCCGGCCGCGCCGGAGCGCGAGTGCGACGGCGAGTTCGTCGGGCTCATGATGCTGCCGCCGGCGCACGGCCCCGATCAGCCCGCCGACCCGGCCGTCTGCGACCTGGGATACCGCCTACTGCGCCGCTGTTGGCGGCGGGGCCTGGCCAGCGAGGCGTCCCGGACCCTGCTGCGGCACGCCTTCGAGACCGTCGGACAGCACCGGGTGATCGCGCAGACCATGGCGGTGAACCGGGGGTCGCGCGGCGTCATGGAGGCGATCGGCATGCGGTACGTGCGCACCTGGTTCCCCACCTGGGACGACCCGCTGCCCGGCGCGGAGTGGGGCGAGGTCGAGTACGAGATGACCCGCGCAATGTGGGCCGGTGATCGGTAGCGGTCGACGCCTACCATGCTCTCGTGATCATGGCATTCACGGCCGTCGGCCGCTGGCGGCGCCCGTTCCTGCTCGCCGTGTTGCCGCTCGCGGCGGCGCTGGGCGCGCTCGGCGAGTCGGACGACCGGGCCACCTGGCTACCGTCCTTCGCCGCCTGGGCCGTGCTGATGGCGGTGCTGCTGACGCTGGCGATGGTCGCCGCCTCGCGCTACCACCCCGCGACCCTGGTCGCGCGGCCGCGGGAGCAGGCGTTCGCGGCCGGGCCCCACCCGGCGCCGGTCTTCTTCGCCGCGTGTGTCCTGTGCCAGGGCGGTTTCATGGTGGCCGACAGCGTCCACGACCTCATGGCCGGCGATGACCTGTGGGCGCTCAGCGCCGCGCTCGTCGCCCTCTGGGCCGTCGCCGTGCTGCTCCAGTTTCGGCTGGCCTGGGGCTGGCCGGGCGTGCACCTGCGGCCGGACGGTGTGCACGACCGGCAGGCGCTCGGCTCCCTGTTCATTCCCTGGGACGCCCTCGTCCCCGCGTACCCGGCCATGCCGAGCGGCCGCCGGATCGCCTTCCACTTCCAGCGCCCGGACCTGGTCCGCCGCCGGGGCATGCACCCCGGCGGCGGCAGCGCCCAGGCGGGCAGCGTCGACGCCGTGTTCCTGGCCCGGGCGATCAACGAGTACCTGCAGCACCCGGAGTACCGCCCGGCCATCGGCACCGAGGCGGAGCTACGCCGGCTCACCGCCGTCGCGGGCTGATCCGAACCAGCGCAGGAGGTGGTCGTCCAGGTCGCGCTGATCGTCGCCGATCCAGGCGACGTGGCCGTCCGGGCGGAGCAGGACGGCCGGGACCTCCAGCGCCGCGGTGGGATCGGCGAGGCGGTCGACCCGGTCCGACCAGCCGCCGGCGGTCAGGCGCTCGGTGCGGTCCAGCAGCAGGCCGCGGCCTTGGTGCAGCAGGTCGTAGAGGTGGCCCTGCTTCACCTCGATGTCGCGCAGGCGGCGGCCGAGCAGGTCGGGGCCCGGGCCGAAGTCGTAGCGGATGCCGATCGCGGTGATCTTCTCGAGCAGGCGGCGGTTCACCTCGTCGATCTCCATCAACTCGGTGAACAGCCTGCGCAGGGCCCGCGGGCCCGGTTCGTCGGTCAGCAGTTCCGTCTGCGCGCGGGTGTTGTCCAGCACGTCCTCCGCGACCGGACGGCGTTCGGCCTGGTAGGTGTCGAGCAGCGGCTCGGGCGCCCAGCCGCGGACCTGTGCGGCCAGCTTCCAGCCGAGGTTGACGGCGTCCTGGACGCCCAGGTTGAGGCCCTGCCCGCCGATCGGCGGATGGATGTGCGCGGCATCGCCGGCGAGCAGCACCCGCCCGGCCCGATACCGTTCGGCCAGCCGGGTGGCGTCGCCGAAGCGGGACATCCAGCGCGGTGAGTGCACGCCGAAGTCCGTCCCGGCGAAGGCGCGCAGCTGTCGTCGGAAGTCCTCGAGGGTCGGCGGTTCCGCGCGATCGGTGACCCCCTCGGCGGGGACCACGACGCGGCAGAACCCCGGGCCGGCCGGGGTGAGGCTGAATCGCCGGTCGCGGGCCTGCTCCGGCGGGGCGTCCACGCACATCTCGCCCATCAGCGTCTCGTTGCGCGCGGGCTCGCCGGGGAAGCCGACGCCGAGCAGTCCGCGGACCGTGCTGCGCGCGCCGTCGCAGCCGACGAGGTAGCGCGCACGCAGCCGCTCCCCCTCGGCCAGCTCGACGGTCACGCCCTCGGCGTCCTGATCGAGACCGGCCACCGTGGCGCCGCGCCGGACCTCCGCGCCCAGCTCGACCGCGTGCTGTTCGAGCAGCCCCACGATGACCGGATGCGGGATGCCCAGCAGGTAGGCGTGCGCGGAGTCCAGTTCCGCGGGCGCGGGCTTGTCGATCGCGGCGAAGTAGGCGCCGGCCGGGCGGCGCCGGCCGCGTTCGAGGACCCGCTCCAGGAGCCCGCGCATCGCCATCAGCTCGATGGTGCGGATGTGCAGGCCGACGATGCGGACGAACGACGCGGGCTCGGTGTCCCGCTCCAGGACGATCACCCGTACGTCGTGTAGCCGCAGCTCGGCGGCGAGCATCGCGCCGGCCGGGCCGCAGCCGGCGATGATCACATCGGTGTTGAACACAGTGTTGCCCTTCGGGAGTCTCAGGCGCTCCCGGCGACGGCTACGTCGATCGCCCGACCGTGACGGGATCGGGGAGCACCCACATCGATACAGCGGTCATGGGGTCTCACCTCCTCGGGCGGTGTCGCGGTCAGCACACCAAGGTACCAGTCTCCACCTCGGGGCTATATATAGACGTTAATAAATATTGACAGGGCTTGTAACGGACTGGAAACTCCGTGAGAGCGCTCTCACAGAGATCCTAACCCTCCCCGAAAGGCCGTTGCCATGCCAAGTTCCGCGTACCGATGGCGTCGCCGGTGGCTCGCCGCAGCTGCAGCCCTGATAGCCGGCGGCACCTCCGCCGCCTTCGCCATGAACGCCGATGCGGCCGTGCCGTCCGCGCCGTCCGGCATGACCCTGGTCTTCAGCGACGACTTCACCGGCGCCGCCGGCACCGGCCTCAACCGGTCCAACTGGCTCTACGACATCGGCACGGGGTATCCGGGCGGCGCCGCCAACTGGGGCACCGGCGAGATCGAGACGATGACCGACTCGACGCAGAACGTCTACCAGGACGGCAACGGCAACCTGGTGATCAAGCCGATCCGCGACTCCGCCGGACGCTGGACCTCCGGCCGGGTGGAGACGCAGCGCACCGACTTCGCCGCGCCCGCCGGCGGCAAGCTGCGCATCGAGGGCCGGCTGCAGCAGCCGAACGTCACCGGCGCCGCGGCCGCGGGCTACTGGCCGGCGTTCTGGACGCTGGGCGCGGCCGCGCGCCCGGTCGGCGCGACGAACTGGCCGAGCATCGGCGAGTGGGACATCATGGAGTCGATCAACGGCCGGAACTCGGTCTTCTCGGCCCTGCACTGCGGCGTGGCCTCCGGCGGTCCCTGCAACGAGACCACCGGCCTGACCAGCGGCGAGCACGCGTGCGGCACCTGCCAGACCAGCTTCCACACGTACGCGGTGGAGTACGACCGCGGCGTCTCGCCCGAGCAGCTGCGGTTCTACCTGGACGGCACGCAGTACTTCGGTGTCAACGCCGGCCAGCTGGACGCGACCACCTGGAACAACGCCACCCAGCACGGCATGTTCGTGATCCTGAACGTGGCGATGGGCGGCGGCTTCCCGGCGGCGTTCGGCGGCGGGCCGACCGCGGCCACCCAGTCCGGCGTGCCCATGCTGGTCGACTACGTCGCCGTGTACCAGTCCGGCGGCACCACCACGCCGCCCACCACCGCGCCGACCACCCCGCCGACCACGACCCCGCCGACCGGCTCGGTCCGCGACGCCTACACGCAGATCGAGGCAGAGTCGTACGACGCGGCGTCCGCGGTCACCAAGGAGGCCGCGTCCGAGGGCGGCCAGGACGTCGGCTACATCGGCAACGGCGACTGGCTGCAGTTCAACAACGTGGACTTCGGCACCGGCGGGGTCCGCGACTTCGTCGCCCGGGTCGCCTCGGGCGCCGCGGCCAACGTCAGCGGCCTGGTCGAGGTGCGCGTCGACAGCCGCGCCAACGCGCCGATCGGCAGCTTCGCGCTCGCCAACACCGGCGGCTGGCAGACCTGGCGCTCGGTGCCGGGCAACGTCTCCAACGTGTCCGGCCGGCACACCGTCTACCTCACCTTCACCAGCGGCCAGCCGGCCGACTTCGTGAACGTGAACTGGATCCAGTTCCGCCGGTAGCCGCGCGGGGGCCCGGCCCGGTCCCGGGGCCGGGCCCCCGTCAGGCGTCGGGCAGTTCGCGCATGCGCGGCACCGGGGAGCGCAGGACGAAGAACACGCCGGCCACCGCGCCGACCGCGCCGATCCACAGCGCGCCGTGCACCCCGATCAGTTCGCCGAGCACGCCGCCGAGCAGCGCGCCGATCGGCCGTACCCCGTAGTTGACCGTGCGCTGTGCGCCCTTGACCAGGGAGAGCCGGGACACCGGGGTGGCCGCCGTCTGCAGCGAGCCGACCCCGATGTCGAGGATCATCACGCCGATACAGGAGAGGAACTCGGCGGCGAGCACCATCGCCAGGACCACCGGCCGGGGCCCGGCGGCGAGCGGGATCAGCACCAGCGGGAGCGGGAACGCCAGATACCCGAGGACCACGACCGGGCCGATGCCGATGCGGCGGGTGAGCGGGCCGGTGACCGCGGCGCCGATCAGCCCGCCGATCGACGCGATGCCGAGCAGCAGGCCGAGCAGCCCGGGCGAGAGGCCGAGCGCGGTGGTCACGTAGAGGATCAGCAGCGCGTGGAAGACGTAGTTGAACAGGTTGATCACCGTGACGCCGAGCAGCAGCTGCCGCAGCACCGCGGACCGCCAGATGAACGCCAGCCCGGATCCGACGCCGAGGCCGCCGCCGCCCTCGGAGCCGGAGCCGGCGTGCTCCGGCGGGGCGATCCGGGTCAGCAACAGCGCCGACCCGAGGTACGACAGCACGTCCACCACCAGGGCGAACGGCGCGGTGAGCACCTGAACCAGGACGCCGCCGATGCTCGGGCCGGCCACGAACGACATGGCCCGGGCGCCGTTGGTCAGCGAGTTGGCGGCGATGTAGTCCGGCCGCCGGACCACGGACGCGAACAGGCTGCCGTCGGCGACCTCGTAGAAGACGGTGAGCGTGCCGATGGCGAAGGACAGCGCGCAGAGGTGCCACAGCTCCAGCACCCCGGCGAACGCCAGCGCCGGCACCGCCGCGAGCAGCGCGGCCCGGCCGAGGTCGGCGACGATCATGACCTTCCGCTTGTACGCCCGCCGGTCCACCCACGCGCCGGCGAGCAGCGAGAGGAAGAGGTTCGGCAGCAGCGCGGCGGCGGTCAGGTAGCCCATCTCGGCCGCGCCCGCGCCGATCGTCAGGACGGCGAGCAGCGGGATCGCGATCAGCGTGATCTGGTCGCCGACCATCGAGACGACGTGCGCGCTCCAGTAGTGCCGGAACACCCGGTCGCGCAGCAGCGCCGGCGCGGGCCTCGGCGGCGCGACGGCGGTCACGGCGCGCCGTCCTCGGGCGTCGGTATCGCCAGCTGCACGATGGCGACCGGCCGGGACCCCGGTGCGCGCGCGGCCTTGTCCCGGTACGGCTCCAGCAGCGCCTCGACCTGCCCGGCGAGGGCGACCAGCTGCTCGGCGGTCACGAAGACCATGTCGTCGCCGAAGCCGGCCGCCGCGCGCCACTCGGCGGACTCCTCGCCGCGGACCGCGAGATAGGCCTCGGCCCGCCGCACGTACTGCCGCAGGATCGCCGCGTTCAGCTGGTCGGCCGCGGTCCGCGTCTCCGGGTCGTCCGAGTCGTCGGTCCACGACGTGCTGTTCGCGGTCGCCTGCCAGGGCCGCTCCCGCCCGTCGGCCGCGGGCGCCCGCTCGGCCAGCCCGTACTTGGCGAGCTGCCGCAGGTGGAACGAGCAGTTCGGCACGTTCTCGTCCAGCACGGCGGCGCACTGGGTGGCGGTCATCGGCCCGTTGCGCCGCAGCATCCCGATCAGGCTGAGCCGCAGCGGGTGCGCGTAGGCGCGCAGGGCGCGCGGGTCGTCCAGCCGGATCGTCTTGCGTTCGTCGGCAGCCATACCCTAGAGGATGCTTTATAAAGACATCTTTAGCAACATCTCTCTAGGGATGCATGGCCGCGCCCTTCAGGATCTTGTCGACCGCGTTGCGCGGGCCGTGCACGGCCAGGCCGGCCAGGTCCAGGTCCGCGGTGGCGACCGCGCGCACGGCCGCCCGGTTGTCCCGGTCGTTGCCGGTGGCGAAGAGGTCCGTGGTGAACACCGAGACCGGCAGGCCGCGGCCGATCGCCCGGCCGTGCGCCGAGCGCAGCAGCTCCTTGCCGCCCTCGAAGACCAGCACCGGCTGACGGAACATCGGCAGGTAGTGCACGCCGCCGGCGTCCTCGTACGGCTCGCCGATCACCTCGGGCACCGCCGCCGCGATGCCGCTGACCAGGAACGCCGTGATGTTCAGGCGCTGCCAGCTGAGCAGGTCGTCGCGGAGCAGTACGGCGATCTTGGTATCGAAGCGCATGGACCGATCATGGACGGCCGGGTACCCGCCGGTCTTGTACGATTTTGACGTGCCGGCGAGCATCTCCGCGTGGCGGCCGCGCCTGGAAGGCGTGGTGGAGGTGCTGCACGCCCACCTGGACGGCCACGCCTATCCGATGCACGCGCACGACTCCTGGACGCTGCTCATCGTCGACGACGGCGCCGTGCGCTACGACCTCGACCGGCACGAACGCGGTGCGTTCGGCGACCTGGTCACGCTGCTTCCGCCGCACGTGCCGCACAACGGCGAGTCGGCGAGGCCGGGCGGTTTCGACAAGCGGGTGCTCTACCTCGCGCCGGACCGGCTGCCGGACGCGCTGATCGGCGCCGCGGTCGACAACCCCACCGTGAACGACCCGGGGCTGCGCGGGCGGGTCGCCGCCCTGCACCGCGCCATCCGGCTGCCCGGCGAGGAGCTCGACGCGCAGGGCCGGCTCGCGGACATCCTCGAACGGCTGCGCGCCTGGCACGGGCGCCCGGCGCTGCCGCGGCGGCTCGAGCGCGCCCCGGCGTACCGGCTCCGCGACCTGCTGGAGGAGCACGTCGTGCCGGGTCTGTCGCTGGACGACGCGGCGCGGGCCCTGCACTTCCATCCGGCGTACCTGGTGCGCTCCTTCACCCGCGAGTTCGGCATGTCGCCGCACCGCTACCTGGTCTCGCGGCGGGTGGACCTGGCCCGCCGGCTGATCGTCGCCGGCGAACCGCTGCGGTCGGCCGCCATCGACAGCGGTTTCTACGACCAACCCCATCTGGTACGCCACTTCCGGCGCATCCTCGGCGTCAGCCCGCGGGCGTTCGCACCGGCGTCAGGCGCGGCGGCGGCGCGCCGGCAGGACGGCAGCCGACCCGGCCACGAGCAGGATCAGGCCGGTGAGTGCCAGCGGCGCGACGGGTGATCCGGTGATCGGCAGGCTGGGCCCGCCGGCGCCGCCGCCGGTCTGCGTCGGCGAGGGCGCCGGAGAGGCCGAGGGTCCGAGGATCTCCGCCCGGTACGTCGCCTCGTTGTTGTGACGGTCCGAGTCCGGCCCGACCGGGACGAGCACCGGCTTGACCGACAGGCCGCCCTTGTCATAGCGGGTGACCTCGAGGTTCACCGCCAGCTCGGCCGTCGCGCCGGCCTCGAGCATCTCGATGTCGCAGTGCAGCAGGCCGGTGTCGGCCTCGCAGCCCGCCGGCGTGGCGGTGGGGCGCAGGACCTTGGACGGGGTCAGGAACACGTTCACCCGCAGCGGGGTGCGGTAGGGACCGGCGTTGCGAATGCTGATCCTGGTGTCGAACTTCGCGCCGACCGCCCAGGGGCCCTCGGGCGCGCTGACGGCGACCGCCAGATCGCCGCCGGCGGTGATGAAGACGTCGAAGCCGGCGACGTTGTTCTGCGGCTCGGGGTCGGGCAGCTCGGTGGTCAGCGTGGCCTTCGCGGTGACGTACTCACCCTGCGGCGCGTCCTCGGCGACGTCGGTGTCGACCCGCCACCGGGCGCTGGTCTCCCGCTCCTTGGTCGTGCAGGTCACCATGCGCCCGGCGGGGTCCGGCACGCAGGGGCCGGCGGAGAGCGGGTAGTCGGCGGAGCGGAAGGTGACGCCCTCGGGCAGCTCCAGCACGACGGTGCGGTGCTGCGCCGTACCGGCGGGCCAACCGGTCGCCGTCAGCACGTAGCTGATCGTCCCGCCCGGCGGCCTCGACTCCGATGGGTCATCGCTGACGAGCTTGAGGGTCTCGTCGCCGGCGGCCGGCGCCGCGACCGCCGGTCCGGTGACCAGCAGGGCGCCGAGCATCGCGACGCCGACCACCGCCGCACCACGTCGAATCCACGCCGCCATGCCCGCTCCTTGGTTCAGGGTGGACGGACGATAGCGCACAGATCACCGGTGTGGGGGGTGCCCGCCGGGGAGGACGGCCTGCACCAGGTCGCGTAGCGGGCCGAGCAGCTGCTCCTCGGTGGCCGAGGTGAGCGGCTGAAGCCCGAGCGAGGAGCGCAGCGTGACGATGCCCAGGGTCGTGGCCAGCACGATCTGCGCGCGCAGCAGCGCCGCGTCGTCCGGTTCGGCGCCGCCCGCGGCGATCGCCAGCTTCTCGCTGACCGCGTGCAGCACCGAGCGGCGCAGGTCGTCGACGCGGTCGTCGCCGGAGGAGCGCAGCAGCAGGAGCAGCGCGACGCGCAGCCGGTCGTCGTCGAACGAGCCGCCGACCCGCCGGGCGATGCCCTCGGCGATCCCGTCCACCGGCACGCCGTTCTCGTCCTTGCGCACGTCGGTGACGGCGGTGGTCAGGCAGGCCTCGAACAGGCCCTCTTTCGAGGTGAAGTAGCGGTTGATGAGGGCGACGTTGACGCCGGCCTCCTCGGCGATGTCGCGCACGGTGGTCGCGGCGTAACCGTCGCGCGCGAATCTGGTCCGCGCCGCCTCGAGCAGGATCTGCCGGGTCCGGCCCGCGTCGCGGCGTCGCGGCTGGGTGGGATCCGTCACCGGCACAGCCTAGCCGGATCGGCGCGACAAGTAAACAAATGATGACATTGCAGCTCACGGGCCCTGTGATCCGTCGCTCAGTCGTTAGTAAACGGCTGTTGATATTGGCCGCCGCGCCGCTAGGTTGTGATGTCAGCGAGTGTTTACTACCGGCCCGGCGGAGAGAGTTCGATGACCACAGCGGAGGCCGTCACCACGACGGCCGGCATGGCGTGGCTGCGCGGCCGCACGGCGCGCCTGCTGCTGCTGTTCGCCGCGGTCGCCGCCGCGGTGTTCGTGCTGCGCGATCGCGTACCCGATCCCGCCCGGATCCTCGCCATCGTCGGCGCCGCCGACCCGCGCTGGCTCGCCGCCGCGGTGCTGGCCCAGTTCCTGTCGCAGGTGGCCTTCGCCCGGCAGCAGCGCACCCTGCTCGCCGCCCTCGCCGTCCGGGTCTCCCGGCGCGACGCCCTGGCCATCACCTACAGCCGCACGGCGATGAGCATGGTGCTGCCCGCCGGCTCGGCGATGTCCGCGGCGTTCGCCATGCGGGAGTACCGCCGCCACGGCGCGAGCAAGGCCGCGGCCACCACCGGGATCGTGCTGTCCGGCGCGGCCTCCATCGTCGGCCTGGCCCTGCTGTACGCGGGCGCGGTCGGCACGTCGTACGGCGGATGGCGCGCCGCCGCGGTGGCGGGGGCGGCGGCGGCCGTCGCCGCTCTCGGCGGGTGGGCGTTCGCGGCACACCGGCGCCGCACGCCGCACGCGGCCGCCGCGCCGGCCCGGGTGCTCGGCCCCGCGCCGGGCCTCGTCGAGCGCGGGCTCTTCAAGGCCCGCCGGCTGCTCCGCGAGGCGCGCGCGGTCCGCCTGCGCCACTGGGCCGCGACCATCGCCTACGCGGTGCTGAACTGGCTGCTCGACCTCGGTTGCCTCGTCGCGATCGCGCACGCCTGCGACCTGCCGCTGACCGGCTTCCACCTCGCCTCGGCGTACCTGGCCGTGCAGGTGGTGCGGCAGATCCCGCTCACGCCCGGCGGCGTCGGGCTGATCGAGGCGAGCCTGCTCGCGGGGCTGGTCGCGGCCGGGGCGCCCCAGGCGGGCGCGGCGGCGGTCGTGCTCGGCTACCGGATCGTCTCCTTCTGGTTCGTGCTGCCGGCGGGGCTGGCCGCGTACCTGCGGCTGAACCGGCACAGCCGGCGCCAGGCGCACGCCTGAAGTAAACATCTGTTGACTTATCCGGCCGGCTGCCGATAATGAAGTCAGCAAACGTTTACTTCGAGCGCCAAGGGAACGCCATGACCTACACCATCGAAGAAACCACCTCCGCCGGATCCGCTCCGGCCGAGGGCGGGAGCAAGGGCGGCGGGCTGCTGGTGCTCTATCTGGCGCTCGGCGGCCTGGCGTTCGCGGTGCTCCAGTCGCTGGTGTCGCCGGCGCTCTCCACCATCGGGCGCGAGCTGAACGCCTCGACCAGCGACGTCAGCTGGATCGTCACCGCGTACCTGTTGTCGGCGTCGGTCCTGACGCCCATCCTCGGTCGGCTCGGCGACCTCGCCGGCAAGCGCCGGGTCCTCATCGGCGTGCTGGCCGCCCTGGCCGCCGGGACGCTGGTCGCCGCGCTGGCCGGCAGCCTGGCCGTGCTGATCGCCGGCCGCGTGCTGCAGGGCGCGGCGGGCGCGATCCTGCCGCTGTCGATCGGCATGATCCGCGACGAGCTGCCGCGCGAGAAGGTCGCGCCCATCATCGGCCTGATCTCGGCGATCTTCGGCGTCGGCGCGGGCGTCGGCATCGTGGCCGCCGGCCCGATCGTCGAGCACCTCTCCTGGCACTGGCTGTTCTGGCTGCCGCTGGCCCTGGTCGCCGTCGCGCTGCTCGGCGCGATCTTCGGCATGAAGGAGTCCCCGGTCCGCTCCCCCGGCCGGCTCGACCTGCTCGGCGCCGCCATCCTGTCGGTGTCGCTGGTCGCGCTGCTGCTGGCCATCAGCAAGGGCCAGGCGTGGGGCTGGGGCGAGGCCCGGACCGTCGGCCTGCTCGCCCTCGGCGTCGTCGGCCTGATCGTGTTCGTGCTCGTGGAGCTGCGGGTCAAGGAGCCGCTGATCGACATGAAGCTGATGAGGATCCGCGGCGTGTGGGCCACCGACCTGGTCGCGCTGATCCTCGGCTTCGCGATGTTCGGCACGTTCCTGCTGGTGCCGACGCTGCTCCTGCTGCCCGAGGCCACCGGGTACGGCTTCGGGAAGACCGTGTCGCAGGCCGGCCTGTTCCTGCTACCGACCGTCGTCATGATGGTCGTCTTCGGCCCCCTCGCGGGCATCCTGAACCGCCGGTTCGGTCCGAAGCTGCCGCTGTTCCTCGGCACCGTCTTCGTGGTCGCGGCGTTCGCCCTGCCCGCCCTGGCCCACGACCGGGTCTGGCAGGTGCTGGCCTCCGGCATCCTCACCGGCGCCGGCATCGGCTTCGCGTTCGCCGCCATGTCCAACGCCATCATCGAGAGCGTCCCGGCGGCGCAGACCGGCGAGGCCACCAGCGTCAACACCATCGCCCGGACCATCGGCAGCTGCATCGGCACCGCGGTGGTCGCGGCCGTCATCACCTCCAACACCACCCCGCGCGGCCTGCCGACCGACGCCGCCTTCACCAACGGCTTCTGGGTCTGCGCGGGCGTCGCGGTCCTGGCCGTGGTCGCCGCGATCGCCCTGCCCTCCACGCGCAAGCGCCGCGCCTGACCTTCCGTGCCGGCGACCCGCAAGGGTCGCCGGCACCGTCGCTTTTGGAGATCCACAGGTATAGATTGCTCGGCACTAACCGCTCTGCCCCGAAGGGGAACGATGAGCATTTCCCGCACTACCCGGCGCCCCCTACGCCGGCTCGTGGCCGGTGTCATCACACTGGCCGCGACGATGACCGCCACCCTCACGGTCACGGCTTCCCCGGCCCTGGCCGCGACGACCCCCGGCATCGACGTGTCCCACCACCAGGGCGCGATCAACTGGACCAGAGTGCGCAACGCCGGCATCCAGTTCGCCTACATCAAGAGCACCGAGGGCGTCAGCTACAAGGACCCGAACTTCGGGGCCAACTACGTCGGCGCGTACAACGCCGGCGTGATCCGGGGCGCGTACCACTTCGCGCTGCCGAACAAGTCCAGCGGCGCCGTGCAGGCCAACTTCCTTGCCAACAGCGGCGGCGCCTGGTCGGCGGACAGCCGCACGCTGCCCGCGGCGCTGGACATGGAGTTCAACCCGTACGGCGCGACGTGCTACGGCCTGAGCCAGGTCGCGATGCGCACGTGGGTACAGGACTTCCTCAACACCTACCGCAGCCGCACCGGTCGGTACGCGGTCATCTACACCACCACCAGCTGGTGGACCAGTTGCACCGGCAACTGGAGCGGGCCCTGGGCGAACCATCCGCTGTGGATCGCCCGCTATGCCGCCGCACCGGGCACGCTGCCGGCGGGCGCACCGTATTACAGCTTCTGGCAGTACACGGCCAGCGGCTCGGTACCCGGCGTCGGCGGCGCCGTCGACCGCAACCACTTCAACGGCAACCGCAGCCGCCTGATCGCCCTGGCGAACAACACCTGAGATCCGGCGGGCCCCGGCCGAACCGGCCGGGGCCCGCCGCCTCACGCGGGTGCCGGTACCGCGTCCAGCCGGCGGCGGGTGGCGGCGATCGCCATCCGGGCGTGCTCCTTCGCGCCGATCTGGGCCACCAGCTGCGCCCGCGGGATCTCCAGCGCGTACGGCAGGCCGGGCGGCAGCGCGGCCAGGATGCCGTCGAGGTCGATGCCGCCCTCGCCCGGATAGAGCCGCTCGAACCGCGCGGTGTGGATCAGCTCCTCGTTGGTCGGCGGCACGCCGGCGGGCGCGTCGCAGACGTGCGCGAAGTGGAACCACTCGGCCGGCAGCTCCCGCAGGTCCGCGACGCTCGACCCGGAGCGGGCGAAGTGCAGCAGGTCGATGAGCATGCCGGCGTTGCTCTGATCGGCGGCCCGCAGGACCCGGGTGGCCTCGCCGAGGTCCGGCGTCTCGGTCCAGGACGGGAACTCGAGGTCGACGGTGAGCCCGAGCGGCCGGGCCAGCTCGCAGAGCAGCGCGAAGCGGTCCACCTTGCGGTTGCGGTCCGGGTCGGGCAGCTGGGTGATGACGTGCCGGGCGCCGAGCTCCGCGCCCGCCTCCAGGAAACGCTGGAAGTCCCGGGGATCCTCGTGCGGGCCGATCCGGGCCAGCTCGATGTCCAGCACCTCGACGCCGGTCGCGGCCAGCCGCACCTTGGTCGTACGCATCAGGCCGGGGTCGGTGGCCAGCGGATAGTGCGGTTCCTGCGGCGTGACCCGGGTCAGCCGCAGGCCGACGTACCGGTAGCCCGCGTCGGCGGCGGCCTCGACGAGCTCCGGCGGGGACAGGCTCAGCGCGGTCAGGTGTGCCAGCGAGTAGTCGTGCGCCCGGCCGTCCGGCCGCCCGGCGCCGTCGCGCAGCCCCTGCAGACGCCGGTGCCGGTGCGCGGCCATGCGCACCGGCGCGCTGCCCGCGGCACCGTAACCGCCGTACCCGCCGACCCGCTGGACCACCTCGAAGAAGAGCCGGGACCCGAGCATCTCGGTGAAGAAGTGCAGGTACTCGCCGTCGCCGTCGCTGTCGTAGAGGATCGAGTTCTCCCGCAGCGCGGCGAGCAGGTCCGGCGGCGGCGCGAGGCGGGCGTCCAGGTCGTCGTAGTAGTTGTCCGGGATGCGCAGCACCGGCGCGCCGAGCTCGCGCATGGCCCGCGCGGCGGCGATGACGTCGGCGGCGGCGAACGCCACGTGCTGCGGGCTCGGGATGCCGGGCGACCAGCTGCCGCGGCGCATCGGCGCCGTGTTGAGCGTGACCCGGAAGGTCTGCGCGGCGTTGCTCGCCGACCGGCTGCGGAGCAGGCCGAACGGTGCGGCGACCTCCGTCGTCGGGCCGGACCGCAGGCCGAGCACCGAGGTGTAGAAGAGGCCGACCTGGTCGAAGTCGTCGACGGACTCGGTGAGCGAGACGTGGTCGGTGCCGGTGACCAGGCCGTCGTCGCGCGCCCGCTCCCCGGTGGGTGCGAAGTCCGCGAGCCAGCCGTCGGCGCCGCCCCGGCAGAAGAAGACCGCGGTGCCGTCGGGCGCGGCCACCGAGCTCAGGTCCGCCTCCTCGGGCAGCCGGACCCGCGGCAGCACCGGCGCCAGCAGCCGGTCCGCGCGCTGCGCCGACCCGGCCGGGTCGTCGCTCTCCACGCCGAGCGCGCAGATCACCGCGGTGCCGGGCACGATCGTGCGCTGCGGCGCGAAGTTCAGCAGGATCCGGGCGTCGCCCTGCTGCCAGAGCTGCACCGGCTTGGACCGGTGCTGCCCGGTCCGGGCGAAGCCGAGCGCGGTCAGCGTGCGCGCGACGACCGGGCCGGACACCTCGTCGACGGCCAGCTCGGTGAAGACGTGCGCGCCGAGCCGGGGCGCCGGCGGCAGGCCGGGCGACGGCGCCGGTCCGCGCCGGCCGGCGACGGACTCCTGCAGGGCGAGCAGCGAGCGCATCCCGTCGATGGCGGCGTGCCGCGGGTCGGCCTGCCGGTAGATGTCGTTGAACACCTCGAGCGAGAGCGGGCCGTCGTAGCCGGTGGTGCGGACGTGCCGGACGAACGCCGTCAGGTCGAAGGAGCCCAGCCCGGGGAAGAGCCGGTGGTGCCGGCTGCGCTGCACCACGTCCATCTTGAGCCGCGGCGCGTCGGCCAGCTGCAGGTGGAACACCTTGGCGCCGGGTATCACCCGGATGCCGGCCGGGTCCTCGCGCCGGGACAGGACGTGGAAGCTGTCCAGGCAGAGGCCGAGCGCGGCATGATCGGCCCGCCGGACGATCCGCCACGCGTGCGCGTAGCTCTTCACGTGCCGGCCCCACGCCAGCGCCTCGTACGCGATCCGCAGGCCCCGCCGCCCGGCCCGCTCCGCCAGCTCGCGCAGCTGCTCGGCGGCGAGGTCGTCGTCGTCCACCGACTCCGCGGACTCGGCCGAGCAGACCAGCAGGGTCCGGGCGCCGAGCTGCTCCAGGAGGTCGAACTTGCGTTCCGCCCGGCGCAGGCCGGCCCGGAACCGCTCCGGCGGCACCGCCTCGAAGTCGCGGAACGGCTGATAGACGTCGATCGCCAGGCCGCGGCGCGCGCACTCCGCGCCGATCCGCGACGGCGACCACGGCGACGCCACGAGGTCGCTCTCGAAGATCTCGACGGCGTGGAATCCCGCCGCGGCGGCCGCCGCCAGCTTGTCCTCGAGGGTTCCGGACAGGCACGCGGTGGCGATGGACAGCCGGTGGCCGCCGGCCGGGCCGCTCACAGCGGTGTGATCGGCGATGAGCATGGGTGCGCCGCCTTCCTGCTCCGCCAGGCGGACCATCAGAACCGAAATAATGTTCGTACCGGTTAGTTAGTTATACGCGCCGGGGTCCCCCGCCGGTAGGGTCCGGATCGCGGCGGTTGCCCGCGGCGCGGCGTCCCGCAAGGATGGTCGGGTGCAGTGGAGCCCGGCGACGTTGTTCAGTACGCGCGGTGACCGGATCCGCTGTGACCTCTGTCCACTGCGCTGCATGCTGCGCGACGGGCAGGTCGGCACGTGCGGCGTGCGCCGGCGCGCCGGGGACGTCCTGCAGACCGCCACCTTCGCGACCGTGACGCAGCACGTCGACGCGAACGAGCGCAAGCCCTTCTACCACTTCCGGCCGGGCGGCCGGAGCCTCACGCTCGCCGCGCCCGGCTGCACCTTCGCCTGCGGCTACTGCATCAACCACCGCATCTCCCAGTACGGCCGGGAGTCCACGGTCGGGTGGGACGCGCAGCCGGTGGACCCCGCCGACGTGGTCGCCCGGGCGGTGGCCGAGAGCGCCGACATCTGCTTCTCCTACACCGAGCCGTCGCTGGCGCTGGAGCTGACCGAGGCCGTCGCGGCGCTCGCCCGGCCGGCCGGCGTACGGGTGATGTGGAAGTCGAACGGGTTCCTGACGCCCGAGGCGGTCGAGCGGGCCGCGGGCCTGGTCGACGCCGTGAACATCGACGTCAAGGCGGCCGGCACCGCCGCGCACCGGCGGCTCACCGGCGCGCCGCTGGAGCCGGTGCTGGACACCGCCCGCGAGTTCGCCCGCCGCGGCGTGTGGCTGGAGATCACCACGCCGCTGATTCCCGGCACCAGCGCCGCGCCGGGGCAGCTGGCCACGATCGCGCGCGCCGTCGCGTCGATCGGCGCGCAGGTGCCGTGGCACCTGGTGCGGTTCACCCCGACGTACCGGATGACCGGCCACGACCCGACGACGCCGGCCGACCTGGCGCGGGCCGTCCGGATCGGACACGCGGCGGGCCTGCGGCACGTGTACGTCGAGCGGGCGCTGGGCGACGAGGGGCGGGCGACGCGCTGCCCGGGCTGCGACGAGACGGTGGTCCGCCGCGGCGTGTGGCGGCTGGAGGCATCCGAGATCCGCGACGGGCGCTGCGCCCGCTGCGGTCACCCGATCGACGGGCGGTGGCACTGAGATGACCAGGTACGAGGGCGTGCCGGAGCTGCCGGACCTCATCGACGCCGCCGAGTACGACGAGCACCCCGACGGCGGCCTGATCCGGCTGCGCATCTCGGTGACCGCGTCCGGCGTCGAGATACTCGGCGACGGCATGCGCCCGGAGGCCCTCGAGGCGCTGCTCGAGGCGCTGGGGCCGGACGAGATCCAGCAGATGTGGTGCGGCTGAACCCGCCTGCCACCGGGTGGCACCCGTTTTGCTACCAGAGTCTCCGCGCGGCGTCCGAACGGAAGGGTGGACCCGGACGGGTTCACGATCTTGGACCCCAGGGGGCACCGGTTGAGCACACGTGCATCGCTAGCCCGTACGGCGGCATTCGCCGCGCTGTACGCCGCCGCGATCATCGTGGGCCGGATGACCGTGATGGCCGATACCCGGATGGCGCTGGTGTGGCCCGCGGCTGGTGTGGCCGTGGTGTGGTTCTGCGCCCAGCGTGGCGCCCCGAGGCGGTGGGTCGACGTGGCCGCGCTGGTCACGATCGCGTGGGTGGGCAACGCCGCCACCGGCACCGGTCTGCTCCTGGGCGGGATGCTGGCCGTGGCGAACCTGGTGATGGCCGCGGTGTTCGTGAGCCTGCTGTGCCGGTTCCGCCCGACCCTGTGGGGCGCGGGCGGCAACCGGCGGCTGTCCCACCCGCGCGAGCTGGGCAGCCTGCTGGCCTTCTCGGCCGTCGCCGCCGCCGCCGGCGCGGTGTACGGCCTGACCGGCCTGTGGCTGATGACGGGGCACGTGACGGCCGTGACGTTCGCGGACTGGATGGCCCGGCAGGTCACCGGCATGTTCGTGATCGCCACCGCCGGCCTGTGGCTGGGCCACCGCATCACCACCTGCGCGGCCCGCTACGGCTCGGTGCGCGGCTGCTGGAACGCGGTCGACCGGGCGCTGCGCGCGGTGCCGGCCCTGCGGGTCGTCGAGGGCCTGGCCGTGGTGCTGTGCTCGGCCGGCGCCTACCTGATCGGGTTCGTCTACGACAGCGGGCTGCCGCTGGCGTTCCCGCTCATCGTGGTCACCGTCTGGGCAGGGCTGCGACTGAACACCACCTGCGTCGTGCTGCAGAGCCTGATCCTGGGCACCGCGGCGATGATCTTCACCCTGCAGGGCGAGGGTCCGTTCGCCGCGATCCCCGACCCCCTGATGCGTACGCTGGTCGCCCAGCTGTTCGTCGTCCTGATCACCGCGGTCGGCCTGCTGCTGGCCCTGGGCCGCGACGAGCGCGTGGCGCTGCTCGCCGAGCTGGCCGCGCACGAGGAAGAGGCGGCGCGGCACGCCGCGCTGCTGAACGCCGTCATCGACTCGATGGCCGACGGGCTGTCGGTCATCGACGCCGACGGGCGCATCACGCTGCGCAACCCCGCCGGCGTACGCATGCTCGGGCCGGCCGACGCCGTCGGCGACGTGCAGACCCGGCTCAGCCACCTCGACGGCTCCGCGATCGACACCGCCGACCTGCCGTCCACCCGCGCCGCCCGGGGCGAGACGGTCGACCCGGTCGACGTCCTGGTGCGCGACCGGAACGGCCGCGACACGCACGTCTTCCGGGTCACCGCCACGCCGCTGACCGACGAGCACGGCCGGCGCAGCGCCGTCGTGCTCTACCACGACGTCACCGCCGAACGCCGCCACCGCGCCCAGCTCGCCGACTTCGCCGGCGTCGTCGCGCACGACCTGCAGAGCCCGCTGACCGTCGTCGAGGGCTGGACCGAGGTCGCCGCCGAGTCGCTCGACACCGCGCCGGCGCACCCCGCCATCGACCGGTCCCGGGACGGCCTCACCCGGGTCACGCAGGCGGCCACCCGCATGCGCGGGCTCATCAACGACCTGCTCGCGTACACCTCCACCCGCGACGGCGACCTCGCGCCCGCGCCGGTCGACCTGACCGGGCTGGTCCGCGACATCACCGCCGCCCGCACCGACGCCGCCGTCACCGCCGGCCAGCCGGTGCCGCGGGTCGTCCTCGGCCCGCTCGCCCCGGTGCACGCCGACGCCGGCGCCGTCCGGCAGCTGCTGGACAACCTGATCGGCAACGCCGTCAAGTACACCGCCCCGGGCGTCACCCCACGCGTCGCCGTCACCAGCGCCCGCGAGGACGGATTCGTGCGGATCACGATCGCCGACAACGGCATCGGCATCCCGGCCGGGCAGCACGAGGCCATCTTCGACAACTTCCACCGCGCGCACCCCACCAGCGGGTACGCGGGCACCGGCCTCGGCCTGGCGATCTGCCACAACATCGTCACCCGCCACGGCGGCACCATCGCCGCCGAGGACAACCCCGGCGGCGGCGCCCGCTTCACCTTCACGCTGCCCGCCGCCGAGCTGCCGGCCGCGCCGGCGCTGGTCCTGCCCACCACGCCGGCTCCGGCCGGCAACCGCCGGCTCGCGGTCAGCGCGTCCTGACCCGGCTCTTCTGAGTATCGAAGCTCATGCCCGGGGCGGGCCGCCGCCATAGATTCGGCGCATGACCTCATTGTTCCGGCAGATCGCCGGCGCCTTCGTCGTAGCCCTGTTGTCGGCCCTGCAGTGGTACGTCTGGATGGCCTGGGACACCGAGTACCAGACCGATCCCGTCACGCAGGTCAGCAGCGGCCCGTACGAGGCCTGGCAGGTCGTCGGGTGCGCGGCGTCGCTGCTGGTGGTGTTCGTGGCCGCGCTGCTGCTCGGCGCCCGGCCGCTCTGGGCCTCGGCGGCGCTGACGCTCGCGTTCACCGCGGCCTGGACCGCGACGGCGTCCGCCACCGACAGCAGCGGCCTCTACGTCGTCGGCACGGTCATGGTGCTGGCCGGCCTGGCCGCGACCACGACGGTGGTGTCCCTTGTGGTCACCGCGCTCCGCCGCCCGCGCTCCCCCGGCCAAGCCACCGCGTGAGCGCCCGGCCCCGGCCGTCGATCGCTATCGGCGGCCGGTGGCCAGGGCGACCAGGAACTGCCCGCCGCCCGCGTCGACGCTCGCGGTGACCGGCAGCCCGGGCACCAGCCGGGAGAACCGGTCGACCAGCCAGTCCGCCGCCTCCTGCGCGTCCTTGCGGCTCGGGCAGCGGGCGACCAGCTCGCGGCCGCCCTTGCGCTCGAGGCGCTCCGCGACGGTGATCAACGGCGCGGGCTCCACCACGTGCAGGCGGTCCGGCCAGGCGATGACCACCTTGACCGCGCCCTTGCGGGTGTTGCAGGCGCGGTGCGCGAGCCGCTCGGCGACCTTCGCCTTCCGGTCGGCGGTGCGGCTGTCGACGCTCGGGCCGCGCGGGTCGTTCACCGACATGTCGGCGTCGACCGGCTCGTCGCACACCCAGCATCGCCAGCCGTCACGCTTCGCCACATCATCAAGGAGACTCACCGGAACAAACTATCCCGGCGACCCCACCGGGACGCCGTCGATCCAGACCTGGGCGACGTCGTGCGGCGTGCCGAGGGCGAACACCCGGGCGAGGGCCTCCTCCGGCCCGTCGGCGTGCCGCATGCCGATGTCGAGCGGCGTGCCCGGCCGCGGCCGCACCCAGACCGCGTCGAACCGCCGGCCGGCGCTCAGGTCGCCGACCTGGTCGCGGAGCCCGAGCGCCTGCGCGCCGGCCGCGGTCGCCAGGTGCAGCAGGTGCGCGGCGGTCAGCGCCACACCGTCCTCCCCGCGCAGCCGCTGCAGGAAATACGCCTGCAGCCCCTCCTTGAGCAGCGAGAAGCCGGTACCCGCGCCGACGTCGGTGCCGAGCGCGACGTGCACCCCGTACGCCAGGTGGCGGTTGAGCGGGAACAGGCCGCTGCCCAGCGCCGAGTTGCTGGTCGGGCAGTGCGCCACGCTCGCGCCGGCCTCGGCCATCCGCTTCAGCTCGGCGTCGCTCGGGTGCACGTCGTGCGCCAGGACGGTGCGCCGGCCGACGAGGCCGTGCCGGTCGTAGCAGTCGAGGTAGCTGCCGCCGCCGAACAGCCGCCCGACCGTGGCGATCTCGTCGAGGTTCTCGTTGAGGTGCGAGGTGAACCAGCCGTCCGCCAGCTCGGCGTGCAGCTGGGCGCAGGAGGCGAGCAGGTCGTCGCTGCAGGACAGCGCGAAGCGCGGGGTCACCGCGTACCGGCTGCGCCCGGTGCCGTGCCAGCGCCGCGCGAGCGCGCGGCCCTCGTCGTAGCCGCGTTGCGCGGACGTGTGCAGGTCCGCGCGGAGCATCCGGTCGCTGACCACCAGGCCGCTGGTGATCCGCAGGCCGCGCTCGGCGGCGACGCCGAACAGCGTGTCGACGGCCGGCGCGAAGTGCGAGCCGAAGACCAGCGCCGTGGTGGTGCCGGCGCCGAGCAGGCCGTCGACGAACTCGCCGGCGACCGCGCGGGCGTAGCCCGCCTCGGCGAGCCGCGCCTCCTCGGGCAGCGCGCAGCGCTCCAGCCACTCCAGCAGCGGCATGCCGAGCGCGCCGATCACCCGTACCTGCGGGAAGTGCACGTGGGTGTCGACGAGCCCGGGCAGCAGGACGCCGTCGGTCAGCTCGACCAGGTCGGCGCCGGGGTGCCGGGACCGCAGGTCGGCGAACGCGCCCCGCTCGACGATGACGCCGTCCTCCACCAGCAGCCCGGCGTCGGCGTCGGCGCGCAGCGCGCCGCCGGTGAACGGGTCGTCCGGGGTGTCGATGGCCTGGGCCCGGAAGAGTGTCACGTGCCGGCCTCCAGGGCGACGGCGGCGTCCGCCGCAAACGTGCGCAGCAGGTCGGCCGCCACGCTGACGGCGATCGCCGCGGGCTCCTTGCCGCCGAGGCCGGCGAGCCCGATCGGCGTGGTGATGCGGGCGATCGCCGCGTCGTCGTGGCCATGCTCGGCGAGCCGGCCGCGGAACCGGGCCCACTTGCCCGCCGAGCCGATCAGGCCGATGGAGCCGAACTCGCCGCCGCGCAGGACCGCGTCGCAGAGCGCGAAGTCCTCCGCGTGGTCGTGGGTCATGATCAGCACGTGGGTGCCCGGCGCCAGCTCGCCCAGCACGATCTCCGGCATCACCGCCACCTGGTGCACGTGCACGCCGGCCACCGCGTCGGCGAGCACCGCCAACCGCTCACCGGCCAGCTGCTCCGGGCGGGTGTCGATCAGGTGCAGCTCGATATCGTGCCGGGCGAGGATGCGGGCGAGCTCCAGGCCGACGTGGCCGACGCCGAAGACCGCCACCGCGGGCACCACCGGCAGCGGTTCGAGCAGCACGGTGACGCTGCCGCCGCAGCACTGCACGCCGTGCCGGTTCACGGCCCTGTCCGACAGCTCGACGGTGAACAGGTCGGGCGCCGCGCCGGCCGCGCCGAGCAGCGCGCGGGCCCGGTCGATCGCGACGGCCTCGACGTTGCCGCCGCCGATGGACCCCCAGGTCCGGTCCGCGCCGACGACGAGCTTCGCGCCGGCATCCCGGGGCGCGTGGCCGCGCACCGCGGCGACGGTGACCAGGACGCCGGGCTCGCGTACGGCCCGCAGGTGGGTCACCGCGCCGAGCCAGGTCCGGTCAGACACGACTCACCGCCTGCCCCACCTGCTCCGAGTCCGGATGCAGGGCGTGCGCGCCCGGGCCGGGCTGCGGCGGGGCGATGTCCGCCTCCGCCAGGTGCGCGTCGCCGGCGGCGTTGCGGGCCTGCTCGATCGCCCAGAAGACGGCCTCCGGCGTGGCCGGCGAGGCGAGGTTGACCTCGACGCCGGCCGGGCCGAACGCGGCCGCCGCCTGCCGCAGCGCCTCCCTGACCGAGAAGGCCAGCATGAGCGGCGGCTCGCCCACCGCCTTGGAGCCGTAGACGGCGCCGTCCTCGCACGCATCGGTGAGCAGGGTGACGTTGAAGACCTCGGGCATCTCCGAGAAGCTGGGCAGCTTGTACGTGCTGGCCGCCTGGGTGCTCAGCCGGCCGCGCGTGGACCCTTCGCCGTCGTCCCAGCGCGGGTCCTCCAGCGTCAGCCAGCCGGCGCCCTGGACGAAGCCGCCCTCGATCTGTCCGATGTCGATCAGCGGGGACAGGCTGTCGCCCACGTCGTGCACGATGTCCACCCGCCGGGTTCGGTAGGCGCCGGTGAAGCCGTCCACCTCGACCTCGGCGGCCGCCACCCCGTACGCGAAGTACTTGAACGGCGATCCCCGCATGACCGAGGAGTCCCAGTGCAGGCCCTCGGTGCGGTAGTAGCCCGCCGCGAAGAGCTGCACCCGCTGGAAGTACGCGGCGCGGACCAGGTCGTTCCAGGCGACGCCGTCGGCGGCGCCGAGGCCGCGGGCGACGCCGTCGACGATGCGGACGTCGGCCGGGTTCACGCCGAGCATCGTGGCCGCGACCCGCACCAGCCGCCCGCGGATCTGCTCGCAGGCGTTGCGGACCGCACCGCCGTTGAGGTCCGCGCCCGAGCTCGCCGCGGTGGCCGAGGTGTTCGGCACCTTGTCGGTGCGCGTCGGCGCCAGCCGGATCCGCGCGACCGGCAGGCCCAGCGAGGTCGCGGCGACCTGCAGCATCTTGGTGTGCAGGCCCTGGCCCATCTCGGTGCCGCCGTGGTTGATCAGCACCGAGCCGTCCTTGTAGACGTGCACGAGCGCGCCCGCCTGGTTGAACGCGGTGAAGTTGAACGAGATGCCGAACTTCACCGGCGTGACGGCCAGGCCGCGCTTGGCGTGCGGGTGGCGCGCGTTGTGCGCGGCGATCTCCCCCTGCCGGGCCAGGACCGCGCCGTCGTCGAGGACCTGCTGCCAGAGCCGGTGCAGCCGCTCCGGGTGGCGCACCGGCTGGCCGTACGGCGTGCTCTGCCCGGCCTGGTAGAGGTTGCGCCGGCGCAGCTCCGCCGGGTCGACGCCGAGCAGCGGGGCGCAGCGGCCCAGGATGTCCTCGATGACCAGCATCCCCTGCGGCCCGCCGAAGCCGCGGAACGCGGTGTTCGAGGTCTTGTTGGTGCGCGCGATCCGCCCGGTGAGCCGCACGTGCGGAAGCCAGTACGCGTTGTCGGTGTGGCACAGCGCCCGCGCCAGCACCGGCTCGGAGAGGTCGAGGCTCCAGCCGCCGTCCGCGGTCAGCGTGGCGTCGAGCGCGCACAGGTGGCCGGCGTCGTCGAAGCCCACCCGCCACTCCACCTGGAACCCGTGGCGCTTGCCCGACATGGTCAGGTCCTGGGTACGGGTGAGGCGCACCCGCACCGGGCGGCCGGTGAGCGTCGCGCCCAGCGCGGCGATCGCGGCGAAGCCGTGCGGCTGCATCTCCTTGCCGCCGAAGCCGCCGCCCATGCGCAGGCACTGCACGGTGACCTCGTGGCTGTGCCGGCCCAGCACGTGCGCGACGATCTCCTGGGTCTCGGACGGGTGCTGCGTGCTGCACTGCACGAAGACCTGCCCGGCCTCGTCGACCAGCGCCAGCGCGCAGTGCGTCTCCAGGTAGAAGTGCTCCTGCCCGGCGAACTCGAAGTCGCCGCTGAAGACCCGGGCGGCGCCGGCCATCCCGGCCTCGACGTCGCCGCGCAGGATCTGCGGCGTCGCGCCCTGGAAGCTGCCCGCGGCGATCGCCTCCCGGACGGTCACGATCGATGGCAGCGGCTCCACGTCGACCTCGACGGCGGCCGCG
This sequence comes from Actinoplanes sp. NPDC049668, assembly GCF_044465445.1. Lineage (NCBI taxonomy): Bacteria > Bacillati > Actinomycetota > Actinomycetes > Micromonosporales > Micromonosporaceae > Actinoplanes > Actinoplanes sp. NPDC049668. The sequence continues at coordinate 644,855 of NZ_JBITLR010000004.1, read as the reverse complement.
CCCAGCCGCGCCGCCTCGAACGTCTCGGCGAGCACCCAGCAGACGGCGTGGCCGAAGAACATCACCTCGTCCGGGAAGAGCGGCTCGTCGTGCTTGACGCCGGCGTCGTTGACGCCGGGCACGTCGGCGGCGGTGAGCACGCGCACGACGCCGGGCACGCGCAGCGCCGGCGCCACCCGCAGCGCGGTGACCCGGGCGTGTGCCTGCGGCACCTGCACCGGGTGCGCGTGCAGCACGTCCTTGGTCCGGTAGATCAGGTCGTCGGTGTACAGCGCCGCGCCGGTGACGTGCAGCGCGGCGCTCTCATGCGGAACCGCGACCCCGACGGCGGCGTTCTCCGGCCTTTCCGAAAGCTCGCTCATGACACCGCCTCCGGGTTCTCGGCGTACAGCTTCAGCAGGCTCTGTTCGAGCATCGCCGCCCGGTACGCGGCGCTGGCCCGGTGGTCGTCCAGCGGCGTGCCCTCACCGCGCAGCACCCGCGCGGCCGCCGCGGCCGTCTCCTCGGACCAGGGCCGTCCCGCCAGCTCCGCTTCGGTGGCCCGGGCCCGGATCGGCGTTGCGGCGACGCCGCCGAGGCCGACACGGGCCCGCACGACAGTCCCGTCCGCGACGTCCAGGGCGAAGCCGATGGCGACGCTGGAGATGTCGTCGAAGCGCCGCTTGGCAATCTTGTGGAAGGCCACGAGCCCGGCCTGCGGCAGCGGGATCCGGACCGCCCGGATCAGCTCGTCGGCCCGCCGGACGCTGCTCCGGTACCCGGTGAAGTAGTCCGCCAGCGGCACCCGCCGCTCGCCGTCGGCGTCGGCCAGCACCAGCTCGGCGTCCAGCGCCAGCAGCGCCGGCGCGGCGTCGCCGATCGGGGACCCGGTGCCGAGGTTGCCGCCGATGGTGGCGCCGTTGCGGATCAGCCGCGACGCGAACTGGGGAAAGACCTGGCCCAGCAGCGGTATCCGGCCCGCGAGCCGGCGCTCGATCTCGGTCAGCGTCAGCCCCGCGCCGATCTCGATGTGATCCGCGCCGACGACCAGTTCCCGCAGCTCGGGCACCCGGTCGATGGCGATGACGCACTCGGCGCGCGCACCGCGCAGGTTGACCTCGACGCCCCAGTCGGTCGAGCCCGCGACGACTGTCGCGGTGGGCCGCTCCCGCAGCAGCCGCAGCGCGTCGGCCAGCGCCGCCGGGCGGAGGAACTCACCGTCCTCCCTGCGTACGCTGGTCGCCCGGGCCGGTGTCGCCGGCGCCTGCCGGCGCAGGGCGAGCGGATCGTCGGTTTCCGGCGCGCCCAGTGCGTAGGCCGCGTCGCGGATCGGCCGGTAGCCGGTGCAGCGGCACAGGTTGCCGCTGAGCGAGTGCAGGTCGAACCCGTTCGGGCCGTGCTCGTGGTCCACCGGACCCGCCTGCCGGCCGTTGCGGTAGAACTCCGCGGCCATGCTGCAGACGAAGCCCGGGGTGCAGTACCCGCACTGGGAGCCGCCCCGGACCGCCATCTCGTACTGAACCGGGTGCAGGTCGTCCGGGCCGCCCAGCCCCTCGGCCGTGACGATCTCCTGGCCGTCCAGCCCGAGCGCGGGAAGCAGGCAGGCGTTGACCGCGACCCACTCGGTGGGGCAGTCGAGGCCGGGCCGGGCGACCAGCACGGAACAGGCACCGCACTCGCCCTCGCCGCAGCCTTCCTTGCAGCCGGTGAAGCCCTGCGTGCGCAGCCACTCCAACGCGGTGGTGTGTGGCGCAATGTCCCCGAACGCGATTTCCCGCCCGTTAACCGTGATTCCGGCAGCGCTCATATCAGCTCCCGTCAACCGTCTCAACCTACAGCGTTTCCCCAGCAGGGACATGGTTGACGGATGACGCCGGGGTGGTTGGTTATCCATGTGAACAGCCACCCGAGCCAGTGCACACCCTACTACTCGACGCAGCTTTGTCCACGGGCGTGCAGCGCCAGGTGCACGACCCCGAACTCGTTCAGGGCGATCTGGTAGACCGCCCTGAAGTTGCCGGGTACGTCGACCGAGTCGACTCCGTTGCCGTACTTCTCGAAGTCGGGGTCGGCGGCGATGTCCCAGTCCGGGTACGCCTTCTGCACCTGTGCCCACGAGCTGCCGAGCTTGATTCCCTCGGGGGTGTGCAGGCCCACGTGCGCGTCGATGGCCTGGACGCCCCCGTCCTCGGAGTAGTAGATGCTGCCCTCGCCGCCGGGGTCGTCGGCGTCCTCGGGGCGGCGGTCGCGGTCGCGCAGGTGAGCCGTGATCGTGCACTGGTCCGGCGTCCCGGCCACCCACTTGGTGATCAGGCCGGTCGCCTCCGCCTGCTTGCGGTTCATGCCGAGCCTGAGCGCGCCCACGCCGAACGGCCCGATCACCGAGGGCGCCACGGGCGCCGCGGACGTCGGAGCCGACGAGGCGGTGGCGGCGCTCGGACTCGCGGCGCCGATCGGTGCGGCCTCGCCGTCGAGCACCGGCACGGGGCTGCCGCATCCGCCGGCCAGGGCCAGGCAGAGGGCGGCTCCGGCGAGGGGGGCTGTGCGCATTTGTGGTGCCTTTCAATCGCCTGTTCTGTGGTCTGTTCGATGCGGCCCCCGGCGCCTTTGTTCGGATCTTCGCGTCACGAATCGGCATCTTCGCAGCCGCCCTGACCGGCGCTCAAGCCTAGGGAACGTTACCCATCGATGCTTGACGCCTATCGGCATCCTCTCCTAAGGTCAGCGAAACAATCTGGAAAACGTTACCCATCGCTCGCCCATTGCGTGAAACGATTCAAGCAGCACGTGGGAGAGAACATGTGGAACAAACTCACCGCCCTCGGAGTCTCCCTGATCCTCACCACGACCGCGGCGCCGGCCGGCGCGACCGGCCCTGCGGTAAGGGTCGTCGACCTGCGCGTCGACGGCCGGGCCGACCAGCCGCTCGGCCTGGACGACCCCGATCCCGTGCTCAGCTGGCGCTTCGCCGAGACCCGGTCGCCCGCCGCCGACCGCCAGACCGCCTATCAGGTACGGGTACGCGACGTCGCCGCCGACCGCCTGCTCTGGGACTCCGGCAGGATCAGCTCCGCGGTCCAGTCCGGAGTCCGCTACGGCGGCGCGGCCCTCGGCTCCCGGCAACGCCTCAGCTGGCAGGTCCGCGCCTGGGGCGCCGACCGGCGCCCCTCCGATTGGAGCCGGCCGTCCACTTGGGAGACGGGCCTGCTGGAGCAGTCCGACTGGGGCGCCGCGAGGTGGATCGAGTACCCCGGCCGCGCCGAGACCCAGCCGATGCCGATCTTCGCCCGGCAGTTCACCGTCGACCGGAATCGCCGGATCAGCCACGCGCGGCTCTACCTGTCCGGCGTCGGCCTGCACCTGCCGACCGTCAACGGCCGCAGGCTCACCGACGAGGTGCTCGCGCCCGGGTACGCCAACTATCAGCTCTCCAGCGAGTACCGCGCCTACGACATCACCGGCGAGCTGCGCGGCGGCGCCAACTCCGTCGGGGTGCGCCTCGGCAGCGGACCCGCGTACGTGCGGCGCAGCGTCACCAACCCGGCAGTCGGGCGCGCGTCGCCGTACTCGTGGTGGCAGAGCCAGCTCAAGGGCCGCGGCGTCCTCACCGCCGACGTGCCGGCCGGCGCCACCACCGTGCCGCTGGACACCGTCACCGGCTACCACGTCGGCGGCACCGTCAACGTCGACACCGGGGACGGCGGCGACAACCTGGAGTCGCGCACCATCACCGCGATCGGGGCGGACGGCATCACCTTCGCCCCGGCCCTGTCGCGGCCGCACCCGGCCGGCGCCGCGGTCACCGGCTCCGGCAACAACATCGCGGCCAGCGACGCCAGCGCCGGCGCGGCCGTCACGCCCCGGCTGATCGCGCGCCTCGAGATCGCGTACGCCCGCGGTCCGGCGACCGTGATCGTCTCGGACCGCGAGTGGCGCACCGCGCTGGGCCCGCTGGTCACCGACGCCTGGTACTCCGGCGCCGACCACGACGCGCGCCGCGAGCAGCCCGGCTGGGACCTGCCGGGAGCGGACCTGTCGGCCGCCGCGCAGCGGCGCGACGGCAGCCCGGCCGGCTGGATCCGCGCCGGGATCGCGCCGCCGCCGAACCTCGCCACCCGGCTGGTCGGGCGCACCGCGCCGCCGATCACCGTCGCCGAGACGTTCACCGCGGTCTCGGTCACCAACCCGCGGCCCGGCACCTGGGTGTTCGACCTCGGCCAGAACATCGTCGGCTGGCCCCGGCTGCGCCTGCGCCCGGGCGTGCCGGTCGGCACGACCATCCGCCTGTCGCCGGCGGAGTCACTGGCCGCCGACGGCACCGTCGACCAGGCGTCGCTGATCGGCGGCGGCGGGCGCCGCGGCACCGACCTGTTCAACACCTACACCGCGGCCGGCCTGCCGGGCGGGGAGACCTGGCGGCCCGACTTCAACTACTTCGGCATGCAGTGGGTCCAGGTCACCGGCCTGCCGCCGGGCTACGTGCCCACCAAGGACACCATCACCGGCGTACGGGTGCAGGCGGCCACCCCCGTCGCCGGCGAGGTCGTCACCTCGAACGCCCGGATCAACCGCATCCACGAGATGGCCCGGTACTCCTTCGCCGGCAACATCATGTCGGTGTTCACCGACTGCCCGGGCCGCGAGAAACTGTCCTACCCGGCCGACTACACGATGCCGATGGGCTCGATCCACCGCGACTTCGACCTGTCGGCCTACCTGCGGACCACCATGCGGCACCTGGTCGAGGGCCAGTCCGTCGCGGACACCCCGATGTTCGGCAACGTGGCGCTCAAGACCCCGGTCTACGACTGGGGCTACGAGGGCCGGTTCGGCGACGAGATCAACTGGGGAAACGCCATCATCCTGGTGCCGGCCTTCCTGCACCGGCTCTACGGCGACACCGAAACGGCGGCCCGCTACTACCCGCAGATGGTCCGGTTCGCCGACTACATCCAGCGGCAGAAGGCCGGCACCGGCGCCGACGCGCACATCGTCGACGCCGCCCTCGGCGACTGGGTCGCGGCCGAACAGACCTCGGGCCGGATCACCGGCACCTGGGGCTACTACGTCATGATCCGCGACCTCGCGGAGCTGGCCCTTCTCACCGGCCACGCGGCCGACGCCCGGCGCTACCAGGCACTCGCCGCGAACATCAAGACGGCGTTCAACCTGCACTTCTACAACACGACGCTGCGCCGCTACACCACCGCCGGCGACGCGGGAACCGCCGGCGCCACCCAGACGGCGCAGGCCCTCGCCCTCGACGCCGACCTCGTGCCCGACGGCGAACGCGCCCCGGTGCTGGCCGCGCTCGTCGAACTCGTGCGGGGCTTCGGCCAGGGCCCGCACTTCAGCGGCGGCACCATCGGCATGGCCCCGACCGTGCGGGCGCTGTCCGCGGGCGGTCGCGACGACGTGCTGTGGGACCTGTTGCAGGAGAACACCGAGCCCAGCTACGGCTTCTTCATGGCGCCGACCGTCGCCAACCCCGGCGGCATGACGACCGTGGGCGAGCGGTGGAACCGCGGCGACTCGAAGAACCACATGATCCTCGCCCAGATCGAGGAGTGGTTCCACGCACGCCTGGCCGGCATCCGCGCGGCCGACGGCGCGACGGCCTACCGGGAGCTGGTCATCCAGCCGAGGATCGTGGGCGACCTGACCTCCGTACGGGGCAGCTACGCGACCCCACAGGGCCTGGCCCGCACCGAGTGGACCCGCGCGGACGGCCGGCTCCGGCTGGCCGTGACGATTCCACCCAACACCACGGCGGAGATCTGGGTCCCGACCACGGACGGCGCCGTCACCCGTACCCCACACCGGGCCCGGTTCCTACGCACCGACGGCGCCCACGCCGTCTACCGGGCCCCCTCCGGCAGCTACACCTTCACCACCGGCTAGGTTCTGGCTCCGCGCCCGACCCGACAGCCTGTGATCCATGAGACAGAACCTAGGTGCGACTACTGTCCGGGTGTTATCTCGGGTGCCGACCGCCTCTGCCGGCAGCGGCCAACGACAGTCCGGTCAGTATCATGCCGGCGAGCCCGGCCCAGAAGCCGTAACTCGTGCCGGACTCGATGCCAGGGTCGGTGTACCGCCGTAGGTGATCGCGTGGCATCACCGACTCTGCGAACTCGGTGTCGGACATCTCCACCTCTGCAGACAGGTAATTTCCCGGCTCAAGCAGCGCGGTGGCCTCGGCGGGGGGCCAAGGCTCGACATCGCTGCGCTGCTGAAGTGTCAGGAACATCGAGACCGTTACCGCGACGAGGGCCGCGAGCCATATCGCTACGGGCACTCGGCCGCGGGTCATCCACCACGCCAGCCATGCGACCGCGGCAGTCACGGTAAGCAAGACCGACACGGTCCATCGTGTGGACATTCGCCATGCCGATCCAACGTACGTCTCGTTGCCCACCTGTATCGCCCACCACGGCAGGAAGCCGCTCACAAGCACGAGGAGGGCCGAACCCCCGATGATCCCCGCATGCCATTTTCGGGACACGGAATGACCCTACGGAGCACAGGTCGCACCCGTCCGGGCTTCCGACTATCCCGCGGGCGACCTCCGGCAAAGTCCGGCTGGCGCACCGATCAGGTGCCTTGGGCCCGGCCGACCACCGACCTGAGTAGTCGCACCTAGTTTCTGTAGCCTTGGAGCGGCTGAACGTTCAGGCCCTGCTGGGAAAGTCCCAGCCGGACCGCTGCGGCGAGCGCACGTGTCCGGGCCGCCTCCTGAGGCTCATCGATGGCGTCCTGGACGGTGGCCCCGTGCTGTAATGCTGCGACGACGAGCGTCCATTGCCCGGCGGTCAGGCTGATAGGGCGTGTCTCGTCTGCGCTGCCCCAGCGCTGTAGGTCTTCGTAGGTGTCTGGCCAGTCTGGAAGCTGTTGCCAGCCTGCTTCACGAATTGTTGAACCGAGCTTGGCGAGAGCATCCCAGTAGCTGCCCGACGGATCCTCATCGTCGTAGTCTCTGTCCCGGCAGCGCCTGATGTCGTTGTCCATATGGCCGTCGATGTAGAGCCAGTCGAGAATCCTCAGCGTCAGTTGGTGAGTGGCTTTGTCCGCGGAGTTCACGTATCAAATCATCGTCGTCCCAGAAGGCTGTGACTTCGATACACGCGCCTAGCCGGCGCGGCGGACCAGCCGGCTGCGGACGATGACGGCCCGTGGCCTGTCGAGTTGGCCGAGATCTTTGCGGGGATCGGCGTCGTACACGACCGCGTCGGCCGGGGCTCCCCCGACCAGGCCGGGCAGGCCGAGATAGGAGCGGGCCGCCCAGGACGCCGCGGCGATCGCCTCGTGCGGCGGGACACCGGCGTCGACGAACGCGCGGATCTCGCCCGCGATGCACCCGTGCGGCCGGGAATCCGTGCCGGCCAGCACGGTGACCCCGGCCTCGACCGCGGCGGCGGTCAACCGGCCGTGCGCGGCGGCACCACCGAGGTGCCATTGCTTGTCCGGGCCGTCCGGCTTCGCGCGGGCCCGCTCCAGCGATGCCGTGAGCAACGCGAGCGTCGGCGTCAGCGCCGTGCCCTGCTCCGCCATGCGCGGCAGCAGCTCCGGGTCCAGCCACATGCCGTGCTCCAGGGAGTCGACACCGGCCTCGACCGCGATCGCCGCGCCCGCGGGATGCATCGAGTGCACCGCGAGGCGCCCGCCGGCCGCGTGCACCCGCCGGACGGCCTCGCGCAGCACGTCCAACGGCACGACGTCGTCGCCGACCAGCCAGTCGATCACGACCTTCGCCCATCCGGTACGGGCGGCCTGCTCGGCCGCGACCGCCGGCAGATCGACCGGCTCGGCGCGCCGCCCCCAGCCGTCGAAGAACTGGCCGTACTGGGCGATCCACGGTCCGGCGTGGAACGCCCGCGGGCTGTCGTCACCGTTGCCGAACCAGTCCGGCGGGTCCCCCGCGAGGCCGGGCGCGCGGATCAGGGCGACTCCGGCCTCCAGGTGCGCCCGCAGGTCCCCGCGCAGGACGCCGTCGTCGAGGGGCCGGCCCGGCTCCTCCGCACCCGGGTGCGTGTGCGCGTCGACCAGCCCGGGCAGCAGCCAGCCCTCGGCCACCAGCTCGGCGCCGGCGACCGGGTCCGTCGTCCACTCGTCGCCGTCGGCGTACAGATCGATCGGCTCGCCCTCGGGAAGGGCGTAGCCACGAACCCGCAACACCGCCACGCCGAAACCTCCACACCGGTACCGGGAATCGAACCCGGTCAGCATGCCATCCCGGCCGGACGCCCTGCCTCTTCTGCACCATGAAGAGGCAGACCACGAAGGCCTCGCCACCCGGGAACGGGTAGCGGACGGCGGTTACCGGCGCCGTGCCCGGGTACGGGATCAAAGTCCGGTAATCCACTCGGGGAGGTACTCATGGACAGGCGGAGCGAGCTGGAAGCGGTCGTGGCGGAGCGGATCGCCGCTGTTGCGGCCAAGGACCCCAAGCCGCTCGCGGCGCGGCAGCACCCCGACATCGTCACGTTCAACGTGCTGCCGCCGCTGCACGCGCGGGGCGGCGCCGCCGTCGAGGAGGCGACCCGGGCCTGGTTCGACGCGTACGCGTCCGACATCGGGTACGAGGTCCGCGAACTGCACGTGACGGCCGACGGTGACGTCGGGTTCTGCTCGTTCCTGTACCACGTCACGGGGACCCTGGTCGCCGGCGGCGACGTCGACATGTGGGTACGGGCGACCCTCGGTTGCCGGTGGATCGACGGCCGGTGGCTGATTGTCCACGATCACGAGTCGGTCCCGTTCGACGCCGCGACCGGCCGGGCGCTGACCGACCTCGAACCGGAGTGATCCGGGGGCTACGTTCTCTTGGAGAGCAGGTAGCCGACTGCGGCACCTGGCGAGGAACAGGGGCCGGGTGTGCTGCTGAGGAGCGAGCGTGTGGCCGCGCTGATCGCCGCGCTGCTCGGGATCGGCGTACCGGTGGTCCTGCCCGGTCGTGCGGCGGCCGCGGCCGCCGACCGGACCCGGGTGTGCCGGATCGGTGACGGCCGGCTGACCGAGATCTCCGGCCTGGCGGAGACACCCACCGGGTACGTGGTGGTGAACGACGGGTCCGACGAGGCCGCCAACCGGCGGATCTTCTTTCTGGACCGGCGCTGTTCCGTGGTCCGCGCGGTGCGCTACCCGTCGCGGCCCCGCGACACCGAGGATCTGGCGCTCGCCGTGGACGGCACCGTCTGGGTCGCCGACATCGGCGACAACGGGCTGACCCGCACCACGATCGCCCTGTGGCGGTTGGCCCCGGGTGCGCGCAAACCCCGGCTGTTCCGGCTGTCCTACCCGGACGGGCCGCACGACGCGGAGGCGCTGCTGCTCTCGCCGACCGGTACCCCGATCGTGGTGACGAAGAGCGCGGCGACAGCTGCGGTGTACGTCCCGGATGGCGCGTTGCGGGCCGGGCGGACGACGCCGCTGCGCCGGGCCGGCTCGGTCGCCGTGCCGCTGACCACCACCGGGAATCCGTACTCGCTGCCCGGCCGTCTGGTGGTCACCGGTGGGGCGGTCAGCCCGGATGGGCGGCGGGCGGTGCTGCGGACCTACGCCGACGCGTTCGAGTTCGACGTGCCCGACGGTGACGTGGTCCGGGCCATCACGGCGGGGACGCCGCGGATCATCGCGTTGCCGGACGAGCCGCAGGGAGAGTCCGTCGCGTACCGCGGGGACGGTACCGCGCTGCTGACCGTCTCCGAGGTGGCGAAACAGCCGCCCGGCACCAAGGCGGACGTGTGGCGCTACCCGCTGACGGACCGTCCGGCGGTCACCGTTCCCGCCGCCGCGCCGACCGGATCGTCGGCCCCTTCCGGAGGGGCGGTCGCCTCCGGCCCTCGAGACGGCCGTATCCCGGCCGGGGCGTGGGCGGTCGCCGTGGTCCTGGCCGCCGGCATCGCGGTCGTCGGAATCGTCGCGGCACGGCGACGAAGACGGTCGTGATCGGGCCGACGCCCGGACCTAGCGGGGGGTCAGGACGCAGAACTCGTTGCCGTCGGGGTCGACCAGCGCGCCCTCGATCCGGGTCGCGCCGAGGGAGAGCAGGCGCTCGACCTCGGCACCCCGATCGCCGCCGGGCGGCGGCGCGAGGTCGAAGCGCAGCCGGTTGCGGGCCGGCTTCGGCATCAGCGGCGGGCCGCCCCAGGTGATCTTCGGGCCGCCGGCCGGCGACTGGATCGCGGTCTCCTCGTCCTGGTCCCAGACCAGCGGCCAGCCCAGCGCCGCGCTCCAGAAGAGCCCGACCTCCCGCGTACCGTCGCAGGACAGCGCGCCGAGGAACCCGCAGCCGGCCAGGAACCTGTTGCCCGCCTCGATGACGCAGAACTCGTTGCCCTCGGGGTCGGCGAGCACGACGTGCTCCTCGTCGGGCAGCTGCCCGACGTCGTAGTGCGCACCGCCGAGCTCCAGCGACCGGGCCACGGTCCGCCGCTGGGCCTCCGGCGACTCGCTCGTGAGCTCGAAGTGAATCCAGTTCCGGCCGGTCTTGGGCTCGCGCGCCGGCACGAACCGGATCGGGAACCCGGTGCCGTCGCCGGGCAGGAGCGCGAGGTCGTCGGTCAGTTCCCGGCCCAGGAGCCCGGACCAGAAGCGGGCCAGTCGCAGCGGTTCGACCGCGTCGATGCTGAGCGCGGACAGGCGGCAGGTCATCGCGGGAGCGTAGGCCGGCGCCGACGGGTGCCGCAGCCGATTTCCCGGTCGCCGGATAGCATCGCCGGATGGCTGACGCCGATGATGTCCGGCGCCTGGCGCTCGCCCTGCCCCACGTCGCCGAGATCGACAGCGACGGCTTCGACTTCCGGGTGGCCGGCAAGGGCTTCGTCTGGTCGTACCCGGAGCGCACGCCGGGCCGGCCGCGGGTGATCCGGACCGACGTCGCGGTGCTGTTCGTCGGCGACGAGGCGGAGAAGCAGGCGCTGCTCCTCGGCGAGCCCGGGCTCTTCTTCACCACGCCCGCCTACGACGGGCTGCCCCTGGTCATGCTCTGGCTGGCGCGGGTGGACGCCGACCGGCTCGCCGAACTGGTGACCGACGCGTGGCGCATGCGCGCACCGGACGAGGCTACCGGGCGAGATAGCGAAGGCCCTGCCTGAGGAACGTCCGCGGGTTCGTGTCGAGGTGCCGGGCCCACGGCGGGTCCGCCTCGCCGCGCAGCCAGGCGTAGCGGGCCAGCGCGTACCCGAACATCGGCTCGGTCAGGTAGCCCAGCCGCGAGGTGCGGTAGCTGTTCGCGTCCGCGGCGTACTCGAACGCCGAGTTCGCCGCGAAGACGCCCAGGCCGTAGAAGACCGTGAGCAGGTCGGTCAGCGGCTCGTGGTCCTTGCGCCGCGCCGAGACCCGGCCGTCGGCGAGCAGCAGCACGTGGCCGAGTTCGTGCGCGATGGTCGCCACGAGCGCCATCGGCGCGTCCGCCTGCTCGTCGGCGATGCCGATGACCGACCGGCCGTCGCGCATCCGGTGATGCCCGGCGGCGCCGCGCGACCTGGAGTTCAGCGGCACGTGCGCGGACAGCTCCGGGTCGGCGTCGTCGGCGTAGTGCTCGAGGTCGATCCGGGCCGGGTCGATGCCCATGTGCGCGCAGAGGAGGCCGAGCACCGACCTGGTGTCCTCGCGGGTGCCGCGGTAGGCGCCGGGGAAGAAGTCGTCGGTCGGCAGGAGCACGGCGCCGCGCAGCCGGTCCGGGCCGAACTCGGCGAGCAGCCAGTCCAGCGACGTGTCGATCCAGTCGCGCTCAACGTCGCGTACCGGGCACCGGGCGCTCCCCCACCACCGCATACCGCGATTGTGGGGTCACCGGTCAACGATGCGAGGAGCGTCGAAGTCCTGGTTGTCGATCAGGATGTCGGCGCGGCGCTGCGGCGCGCAGGCGGCGAAGTAGATGCGCTGCGCCTGGACGTAGCGCCGCATGCCGGGGTGTTCCGGGTCGGGGTCCGTGCCGTCGCGGACCGCCATCCGCCGCGCCGTCACGGCGAACGGGACGTCGAGGAAGACCGACAGGTCCCAGTCCCGCACGACCTCCTCCCGGTGCAGGAAGAGCCCGTCGACGATGAGCACGGCCCCCGGCGGCGCGGTGCGCGGCGGCGGGTCGAGCACGGCGTCGGTGGCCAGGTCGTGCGCGGCGGGGCGGTACCGCCGGGAGCCGCCCGGCGCGAACGGCTCCAGGACGTCGCCGCGGAAGCGCCGGTAGTCGTACGAGTCCAGCCAGAAGCCCTCCGGTGACTCGCGGCCCTGCCGGTAGCGCACCGCCCGCGGGTTGTGGAAGTCGTCGAGCGAGACCCGCACGACGGTACGCCCGAGCGCACGCACCGCCGCGGCGAGCTCGTCGGCGAAGACGGTCTTGCCGGACCCGTCCGGCCCGTCGACGGCGACCCGGGGGCACGCCCGGCCGTCGAGCACCGGAATCCGGCGCGCGACGTGGCCGAGGACCTCGCGCCGCCGCGCGTTCACCGGGACCTCCGCAGGGCGATGGCGTGGAGCGCCGCGAGCGGCAGCACGCCCACCGGGTACCAGGCCAGGTCGGCGGCGTCGAACCGCACGCCGAGGGCCAGCCGGGCGAGCACGCTGTGCTCGGACAGCGCCGCCGGCACGCCGGTCAGCTGCGAGAGCTCGACGAGCCAGCAGAAGGCGACCGCCGTCGCGGCCGCGGTCCAGGGGCCGGCGGCCGGCACCAGGAGGAACACCCCCGCGTAGATCATGGAGGCGTACAACACGGTGCCCGAGTACTGCGCGAGGGCGCCGGAGCTGTCCAGGACGCCGCCGCCCGCCGCCACCCGGATACCGAGCGCCAGCGCCAGGAGGCCGCCGGCGGCGAGGACCGCCACCAGCCGTACCCGCCACGAGCCGTCCGCCACGACGCGAGGGTAGCGGCCATGATCAAGTACGCCGGGCCTCGATCAGCGTCCGGGTCGAGTGGGCACGGAAGGAGCCGTGCTCGCGGAGGTGCGCGTCGAGCCGGACGAGGGCGGCGCGGTGGCGGTCGACGGAGAAATCGGGCACCCACCAGACGCACTTGCGGAGCAGGTAGACGACCGCGCCGATGTCGAAGAACTCCATCCGGCAGCGCGCGGTGCGCAGGTCGACGACCCGCAGGCCCGCCGACCGGGCCGCCGCGGCCTCGCCCTCGGGATCGCGGGCCAGTCCGTTCCGCGGCAGCGGGCCGGTGAACCACTCGATCAGCTCGAACGCCGAGGCGGGCCCGACATGCTGCGCGAGGTAGGTGCCGCCGTCGGCCAGCACCCGGGCGATCTCGGGCCAGTCGGGGCGCACCGGGTGGCGGCTGCTCACCAGCTCGAAGGCGGCGTCCGGCAGCGGCAGCGGCCCGCCCTGCTCCACCTCCACGACCCGCACGCCGCGGTGCGAGAGCAGGCGGCGGGCCCGCTCGGCGTTCGGCGGCCACCCCTCGGTGACGACCATTCCCGGCGGCAGGCGCGGGGCCTCGGCGACGATCTCGCCGCCGCCGGTGTCGATGTCCAGGGCCGAGCCGGCCTCGGCCAGCCGCGACGCGAGCAGCCGCGCGTAGCCCCACGGCGGCCGCTCCTCGGTGGCCCGGCCGTCGAGCCAGCCGAAGTCCCAGCCGGACACGTCCGCCGCCGCGGCCTCACCGACCAGCTCATCGAACGTACGCATGCCGAGATCATGCTATTGACCGACCGGTCGGTCAATAGCTAGGGTCCGGGGATGCGTACCCGCGATCCGGACGCCAAGCGCGACGCGCTGCTGTCGGCCGGCGTCTCGCTGGCACACCGGGACGGGCTCGGCCAGGTCAGCGTGAACCGCGTCGTCGCCGCGGCCGGCGTGGCGAAGGGTACGTTCTTCCATCACTTCGGCGACCGCGCCGGGTTCCTGGTCGAGCTGCACCGCCGCTTCCACGACCGGCTGGCCGACGACATCGCCGCGGCCATCGGCGACCTGGGCCCGGGCCGCGACCGGCTGGTGGTGGCCACGACCGCGTACCTCGACGGTTGCCGGCGCGACCGGGGCACGCGCGCGCTGCTGGTCGAGGCGCGGGCCGAGCCGGCCGTCCTCGCCGAGATAGCCCGGCGCAACGCGCACTTCACCGCGCTCGCCGCCGCCGACTTCGCCGCGCTCGACCGGCCCGGCGCCGAGGCCGCCGCCCAGCTGTGGGTGGTGATGGCGGCCGAGGTCGCCGTCGCCGAGTCGGCCCGCGACGCCGTCATCGCGCCGCTGCGCGACGCGCTGGCCGGCTTCCTGCCTGGAGGGCCGCATGCACCGTGACCCGGCGACCGTGCCGACCTCGGCCGGGCCCGTCGTCGTGCACCGTTCCGGCGCCGGACCGGCCGTCGTGCTCCTGCACGCCAACCCCGGCGACAGCCGGGACTTCGCGGCCGTCGCGCCCGCCCTCGCGGAGCACTTCACCGTGTACGCCGTCGACTGGCCCGGCTACGGCGAGTCGCCACCGCCGCGGCCGCCCTCCTCGGCCACCGCCATGGGCTATGCCGAGCTGGTCCCGCAGCTGCTCGACGCGCTCGGCATCGACGAGGCCGCGTTCATCGGCAACAGCGTCGGCGGCTACTGCGCCGTGCGATTCGCGCTGGATCATCCCGGGCGGGTCCGGGCCCTGGTGCTGGTCAACAGCGGCGGATTCACCCGCCCGACGCCGCTGAGCAGGGCCTTCGTCCGGCTCAAGGGCACCGAGGCGGCCACCCGGCTGCTCGCGGGCCGGCTCAGCCGCCGCTACCTGCGCCGCCGGAACGCCACCGTCGCCGAGATGCTGGCCCGCGACGACGCGCGCCGCGGCGACCCGGCGGCGATCGCCGTCGAGGCCGCGATCTGGCGCAGCTTCAACGACCCCGCGCACGACCTGCGGGCGGCCACCGGCGGTCTCAGGGTCGCGACCCTGCTCGCCTGGGGCACCCGCGACCCGCTGCTCGGCCACGACGGTCGCCGGGCCCGCCGCCTGCTCCCCCACGCGGCCTGGTCGCCGCTGCCGACCGGGCACGCGCCGTACGCCGAGGCGCCCGCCGAGTTCCTCGCCGTCACGCTGCCGTTCCTGCGCGGCCGGTAACGCAGAACACACCCACAGGTCGGAAAACCGCGCGAGTTTTGTCGTACCCGTTCGGCAGAGTGTCAGGGGTGACCACGCAAACCGCTCCTGACCTCGAGCCGCCCGCCGCCGCGTCCGCCGCCGCGCCCGCCGCGCTGCGCCGGTGGCTGCCGCACTACCTCGCGCTCGCCGCGATCTGGGGCACCAGCTTCCTGTTCATCAAGGTCGGCGTCCGCGAGCTGCACCCGCTGTGGCTCACCTTCGGCCGAGTCGCCGCGGGCGTGCTGATCCTGCTGGCGGTGCTCGCGGTCACCCGGGACCGCCTGCCGCGCGACGCCCGACTGTGGGGACACCTGGCGGTCGTCGCGCTGCTCGGCGTCGTGCTGCCGTTCACCCTGTTCGGCTTCGGCGAGCAGCGGGTGTCCTCGGTGCTGGCGGGCATCTGGAACGCGGCGACGCCGCTGGCCGCGCTGCCGCTGGCGGTGCTGCTGTTCCGCACCGAGCGGATGACCGCGCGCCTGGCGGCCGGCGTCGGCATCGGCTTCGCCGGCGTGCTGGTGGTGCTCGGCGTCTGGCGCGGCGTCGGCGGCGCCCAGCTCACCGGCCAGCTCATGTGCTTCGGCGCGGCGATGTGTTATGCGGTGGCAATCCCCTACCAGAAGAAGTTCATCGCCGGGCGCGCCGGCAGCGGCGTCTCCATGGCCGCGGCCCAGCTGCTGGCCGCCCTGGCCATGCTCGCCGTCGCGGCGCCGCTGCTGGCCGGCCCGCCGCCGGCGGTGACCGCGCTCTCCGCCGACGTGCTGCTCTGCGTGCTGGCCCTCGGCGCCCTCGGCACCGGCATCGCGTTCGTGCTCAACTTCCAGGTGATCCGGGTCGCCGGCGCCAGCACCTCGACGTCGGTGACCTACCTGATGCCGGTGGTCGCCACCCTGGTCGGCGTCCTGGTCCTGCGCGAGCACCTGCACTGGAACCAGCCGGCCGGCGCCGTGATCGTGCTCGCCGGCGTCGCGGTCTCGCAGGGCCTGCTGCTCCGCCGGCGCGGCGCCTGAGCCGGCGAGCGGGCATGCGAAGTGCCTGGACATGCGGCGGGAAAGCACAAGACGCGCGAACAGACGAATAGCGCAGACGACTACCTTCCGGTAACACCCGTCGGTAACGTGGCGCTTGCCAGGCCCCGGCGGGGATGAGCATCTTCACGGGGCGTGCCAGCCGTACCCAGGTCAAGGGGGTAACCGTGACCAAGCCGGCCGACGTCTCCGAGAAGCAGGCGCGACAGGTAGCCGAGGCCGCTCGCCAGTCCGAGTGGCGCAAACCGAGCTTCGGCAAGGAACTGTTCCTAGGGCGATTCCGGCTCGATCTGATCGATCCGTGGCCGGCCGCGGGATCCTCCACCGACGCCGAGGACTTCCTCGCCAAGCTCGAGGCGTACGTCCGCTCCGAGGTGGACGGTGCGCGCATCGAGCGGGAGGCGCGGATCCCGGACGAGGTCTTCCACGGCCTGGCCCGGCTCGGCGCCTTCGGCATGAAGATCGACAAGGAGTACGGCGGCCTCGGGCTGTCCAACCTGCACTACTGCAAGGCGCTCACCCTCATCGGCTCGGTGAGCCCCGCCCTCGGCGCGCTGCTGTCCGCACACCAGTCGATCGGGGTGCCGCAGCCGCTCAAGCTCTTCGGCACGGCCGAGCAGAAGAAGGCGTTCCTGCCCCGGCTGGCGGCGGGCGAGGTGTCCGCGTTCCTGCTCACCGAGCCGGACGTAGGATCCGACCCGGCGCGCCTCGGCACCGTCGCCGAGCCCGTCGAGGGCGGCTTCCGGCTCAACGGGGTGAAGCTGTGGGCCACCAACGGCACGCTGGCGACGCTGCTGGTGGTGATGGCCCGGGTGCCCGACCGGGGCATCACCGCGTTCGTGGTGGAGGGCGACGCGCCCGGCATCACCGTCGAGCGGCGTAACGAGTTCCTCGGCCTGCGCGGGCTGGAGAACAGCGTCACCCGGTTCCACGACGTGTTCGTGCCGGCCGAGAACCTCATCGGCGGCCTGGGCAAGGGCCTCAAGATCGCGCTGACCACGCTCAACACCGGCCGGTTGTCGCTGCCCGCGCTCTGCCTCGGCGCGGCCAAGTGGTCGGTCAACATCGCCCGGGAGTGGTCTGCGGAGCGGGTCCAGTGGGGCCGCCAGGTCGGGCAGCACGAGGCGGTGGCCAAGAAGGTCGCGTTCATCGCCGCCACGACGTACGCGATGGAATCCATGTTGGATCTCTGCTGCACGATCGCCGACGACGACCGCAACGACATCCGCATCGAGGCCGCCCTGGTCAAGCTCTTCGCCAGCGAGATGTCCTGGCTGGTCGCCGACGAGCTGATCCAGGTACGCGGCGGCCGGGGTTACGAGACGGCCGAGTCGCAGGCCGCCCGCGGCGAGCGCGCGGTCGAGGCCGAGCAGATCCTGCGCGACCTGCGGATCAACCGCATCTTCGAGGGCTCGACGGAGATCATGCACCTGCTCATCGCCCGCGAGGCGGTCGACGCGCACCTCTCCGTCGCCGGCGACATCATCGACCCGGAGGCCGGGGCCGGCCAGAAGGTCAAGACCGGGGCGCGGGCCGGCGCCTTCTACGCGCGGTGGCTGCCGACCCTGACCGTCGGCCGCGGCCAACTACCCCGGGGCTACGCCGAGTTCGGCATCCTCGCCGGGCATCTGCGCTACGTCGAGCGGGCCTCGCGCAAGGCCGCCCGGTCGGTCTTCTACGCGATGTCGCGCTGGCAGGGCCGGCTGGAGCGCAAGCAGGGCTTCCTCGGCCGCATCGTGGACATCGGCGCCGAACTGTTCGCGATGTCGGCGGTCTGCGTGCGCGCACAGGGCGAGCGGCAGACGCATCCCGAGGGTGTGGAGCTGGCGCACGTCTTCTGCCGGCAGTCCCGGCTGCGGATCGAGGCGCTGTTCACCGCGCTCTGGGACAACACCGACTCCCCGGACGTCGAGGTGGCCCGGCGCGTGCTGGAGGGCCGCTACGCCTTCCTGGAGGAGGGCATCATCCTGCCGCCCGGCGAGGGCGCCTGGGTGTCCACCTGGCAACCGGGAGCGACCACGGTGGACGACGTCCGCCGGCGGATACCGCCGACCTGAGGCGTTTACGGGGGTTAGCCCCACCCCCGGTTGGGGGGATCACCGGCTGGAGACGCATCGAAGGGCTTCGTACGGTCAAGACTCCTACTGTGGAGGAGGCCTTGACATGCGAAAACACCTCGGCCGGTGCGGACTGGCCGCCACGCTGACCGCGGCCCTGGTGGCCGGCACCGCGGTGCCGGCCACCGCGGCGGCGCACCACGACCGGCGGCTTCAGGTCGCGGTGGACGACCTGCACGACCTCGGCATCACCGGGGTGCAGGGACTCACCCGGGTCGACGGCGACACCGTCCGCGCGCGGGCCGGCGTCGGCGACCTCGAGCGGGGCTCGCCGGTGCCGCTCGACGGCCACTTCCGGATGGGCAGCAACACCAAGACGTTCGTGTCCGTGGTCGTCCTGCAGCTCGTCGGCGAGGGCAGGCTGTCGCTGGACGACACCGTCGAGCGGTGGCTGCCCGGGGTCGTCTCCGGCAACGGCAACGACGGCCGCCGGATCACGGTCCGCAACCTGCTCCAGCACACCAGCGGGCTCTACAACTACACCCGCGACATCACGGCGCTCGGCTCCCAGGAGGGGTACCTGGCGCACCGGTACGACCACTACGAGGCGGCGGACCTCGTCGCCCTGGCGACCAAGCACGGGCCCGACTTCGCGCCCGGCACCCGATGGGACTACTCCAACACCAACTACATCCTCGCCGGAATGATCATCGAGCGGGCGACCGGCCGGACCTGGGCGACCGAGGTACGCGCCCGCGTCCTGCAGCCGCTCGGCCTGCGCCACACCTCGGAACCGGGCGACCGGCCGTCCCTGCCGGCGCCGCACGCCAAGGGCTACCACCAGTGGGCACCCGGCGGCACCCTCTACGACACCACCCGGTTCAACCCGACCGTCGCCGACGCGGCCGGCAGCCTGATCACCACCCCGACCGACCTGGCGCGCTTCTGGCAGGCGCTGCAGCGCGGCCGGCTGCTCAAGCCGCGCCAGATGGCGCAGCTGCACGAGACGGTGCTCGCCGACACGTGGCAGGACTTCATCCCCGGCGCGCGCTACGGCCTCGGCATCATGTTCATCCCGAACCGGTGCGGCGGTTACTGGTCACACGGCGGCGACGTGCCCGGCATGAGCACCGCGAACGCGGTCGACGCGGACGGCGACCGGGTGGCGATTCTGTCCCTGTCCACCCAGCTCGCCGACGAGGACGCGGCCGGCGCGGTGTCCCAGCGCACCTCCCGCCTCATGGACGACGTGATCTGCGGATCCGAGTAGGCGGGGAAAGAGAGGGATGTCGTCCCGCCGCGCGGGGCGGCATCCCTCAGTCGGCCGTCGCCAGGTCCAGGCGGTAGAGCACGCTGCGATGCGTCGGCCGGTAGCCGAGCGAGTCATTGATCTTGCGCATCGCCACGTTGCTGTCCGCGGTGTCCGCGAGCAGCCCGGCGAGCCCGGGAAAGCGGGACCGGGCCCGGTTGATCGCGTCGGCCTTCATCCACCGGGCCAGGCCGTGGCCGCGGTGCTCGGGCAGCACCCCGGTGCCGTAGTGCTGGCCGTCGCCGGTGCCGTCGCCCGGCACCACCAGCTCGGTGAAGCCGGCGATCTCGCCGTCCGCGGCCACCGCCGCGACGGTGAACAGCGTCTCGCCGCGCACCGCGACCGCATCGGCGATCGCGTGCAGGCGCTCGACGTTCCAGGGCTGCGGCACGTAGCCCGCGTCGTCCATCGGCATGTCGTCCATCGCCCGGCGGGACCGGGCGAACGTCTCCGCGAGGTCGTCCGGCACGGTCCCGTCCCACTGGACCAGCCGGTAGCCGGGCACCGGATCCGCGACCGGCTCGGCCCCGGCCAGCTCCAGCCGGGCGTACGTGAGCGCAAGCACCCGCCGCAGCCCGCGCGCCGCGCAGAACCGGTCACCCGCCGAATCCTCCTGCACCGCCTCGGTCAGCACGCCGCGCAGCCCCAGCTCGCCGGCGGCGCCGGCGACCGTCTCGAGCAGCCGCGTGCCGACGCCCGCGCGCCGCTCGGCCGGGTGCACGTGCAGCTCCACCTCGCCCGAGTCGCCGACCGCGGGTACCCGCAGGAAGGCCGTGCCGAGCGGCCGCCCGTCCCCGCCGGCCGCGAGCCAGGCCAGCCGATAGCTGGACGGGCCGCGGTTGGGGTCGGTCAACGGCGTGATGCGCATGGTCATCCGGCCATTCTCGCGGACCCCGGCCGGTCCGGAGACCGGACGGCGGCCCGCCGGTCACCCGCCGGTGATCGACCAGTGCCACGCCTCGGACGGCAGGTTCACGAAGCCGTACTTGTGTGCGTGCTCGTTGAGCCACGCGAACCCGGCGCTGTCGCGGGTGAGCGTGCGGCCGCCGGACGTGATGTCGACGGCCAGGCCGAGCTCGTGCAGCGACCGGCCGGGAATCGCCGTCGGCACCCGGCACGACGAGGCCGGCGCCTTCCAGACGTCCGGGCAGCCGTTGATCTTCCGCAGCTCGATCTGCCGCTTCTTGGTCCGGAACCCGCCGCCGGACAGCGCGACGCCGTCGGCCTTCGCGTCGCTGATCATCCGGCGGAACGCGAACGCGACGCTCCGGTGCACCCTGATGCCGTTGACGGTGGTGGTGTCGGCGTAGGCGAACTTGCCCCGGACGGCGGTGACCACGTCGCGGCTGGTCGCGGCGGCGTCGGCGGCCAGCTCGGCGGACTTGTCGAGCGCCTTGAGCCTGCGCTGGTTCGTCCGGACCGCGTCCTTGGAGGTCTGCAGCTCGGTGATCGCCTTGTCCAGCTGGACGGTGGCGGTCCGGGCGTTGGCCTGCGCCTTCTTCAGCGCCGCGGCGGCGGTGGCCGCCTCCTTGCGGCGGGCGGACGCCGTCTCGGCCGCGGCGGTGACGGCCTTCTTCGCGGCGGCGACCGCGGTGGCGTTCCTCGGCCGCAGCTGCGTCGCCACGGTCAGCCGGTTCCGCGCGCTGGCCAGCTCCTCCCGGGCGAGCGCATACCGGGTACGCGGGCCCACGTCGGCGGTGACGGCCGCCGTCACGTCCGTCTGCGCGGCCTCCTGCGCGGCCTCGCGCACGGGTACCCGTTCGGCCCGCTTCGCCATGGTGCTCCGCTGGGAGGCGAGCTTCTTGCGCAGCGCCACGTACTGCTTGGTCGGGGTGAGGCTGTGGTACATCAGCGACGACCACCGCTTCGCGGCCGTCGGTACCGAGGCCGACGCCGGGCTGGGCGGTCCGGCGACCGTCAGGGCGACGGCCAGCGCCGCGATGATCGCCATGGCGGAATACCGCCGTGATCGGGCGTTCGGTCGGGTCGTCATCGCTGTGCGCTCCTCGGCCTGGACGTCGGCGCGGGGCGGCGGCAGATCACCGGACGGTCACATGCCGAAGCGGTCCGCCCGGCGGCTGATGCCGTACGGGCGGACCGTTGAGCCCCAGGTCGTCCAGCCGAGTCTCGCGACCGGCGGGTGCAGCACCGGCCCGCCTGGGTAGCGGGCCGGTTGCCGGGGTGCTACTTACTTACCGGCCTTGAGCAGGATCTTGCCGTCGGCGCGGGCGCAGGTGCCCCAGCCGTTCGAGGTGCTGACCTTCAGCACGTACGCGCGCTTCGGGTCGAGGTTCTTGTAGGTGAGGTTGTCCAGCCTGGCGGAGTCGCGCACCGAGGTCGGCTTCTCATTGACCACCTGGTTGCCGACCATCTTGACGAGGGTGGGCTTGATCTGCAGGGGCACGGTCCAGTGGTAGGGGACCGGCAGACGCGGGCCCATCTTGGCGTCGCCCACGTATCCCGCCCACTGCGGGTCGGCGTACGAGAAGGTGGCGGTCGTGCCGTCGGCGCCGCGCTTGGCCTTCGCCTTGACGATCATCGTGGGCATCAACGTACCGATCCACTGGCTCTGGTGCGCGCCGACGCCGTTCGCGTTCTCCGGGTACACGGTGATGCGGAAGGAGGAGCACTTGTCAGCGGTGGGGACCGTGGTCGCCATCCGCCCGGTGGCGCCGGCGCCCGGCACGACGTACTCGGACTTCTTGGCCCCCTCGAGAACGACGACGCGGTACTTGGTCGCGTCCGTCTGCGTGTTCCAGCTGACCGTGGTCGTCTCACCCTGCAGGCCGCCGCGGACCGCCGCGATGCCCATCAGGTGACTCGGCACGGAGTTGGCGGCGGCGGAGGCGGACTGCGGTGCGACCACGACGGTGCCGGCCACGGCCACACCAAGCACGGCCACGAGGCGCGACATCTTCATGAACTTCTCCTTCGTTCTTCCTGCTGACACATGGCCGATCGGCCCGGTGTCTCAACCCGCGGTCAAGCGCGGCTCTGGGCTTCCTGCAAGATCCCGGCACAACGAGAAACGGCCCGGCGGATGCCGGGCCGTTCTCTTAGGGGATGTCTCAGGCGGGCACGGGGTTGATCAGGATCCGGCCGTCGGCGCGGGAGCAGCTGCCCCACGCGTTGGAGGTGGTCACCCGGAGCACGTAGGCGCGCTTGGTGTCCAGCTGGGTGTAGGTCTTGGCGACCTTCGCGGTGGTCCACCCGGTCTGCGTCGTGGTGGCGGTGTTGATCACCTTGTTGTCGATGAGCCGGACCAGCTGCATCGTGGTGCTGACGGAGATCGTCGGCTTCTTCAGGTTGTCGGGCTTGGCGCCGCCGCCGGGAGCGACCAGGTAGCCCTTCCACTGCGGGGTGGACATCTCGAAGGTCGCCTTGGTCCGGTCCGCGCTGCGGTACCCGCGGGCCTTGGTGACGATCGTCGGAACCAGCGACTTCTCGGTGACGCCGGCCGCGGCGCCCTGGCCGATGGCGTCCTCCGCCCGAACGGTGATCTTGTAGGTCGAGCACTTGTTCGGCGTCGCGACGCTCAGGTGGTACAGGCCGTTGGTGAGCGCCTGGGTCGCCGGCACGACCTGGTTGGAGACGGTGTTGACGCCGTCGGTGACCTTGACGCGGTACCTGGCGGCGTAGGTCGCCGGCTTCCAGTACACGTCGGTCAGCGAGGCGTCGGTGGCCGAGCGCAGCTGCTGCAGACCCATCGGGGCGTTGGGCACCTCGTCGACGGGCACCTGCGCCCCTGCGGCCGACGCCGCCTGCGGAGCGACCAGCAGGGTGCCGGCGATGGCCACACCCAGGATGGCGATCAGGCGGTTTGACTTCATGATGTTCGGTTCCCTTTCAACGTCCCCGACTTCCTTGACGTGGCCAACAATGCCCGGCCCACATCAAGCCCACCTCAACCCGCGCTCTTCCTTCAGTGTGCGAGGTTGAGGGGGACCACGAAGCCGGTGGAGTTGACGTTGCCGCCGACCGCGTACACGTCGCGGCCGTCCGGGCTCGTCGCGACGGAGTTGGACCGGGACAGCCCGAGGCCGGTGGTGCAGCCGGTCCCGCCGCTCAGCTTGAGGCATCCGGCGGTCCCGGTCAGCTGGGTGAGCACTCCGGTGGTGTTGTCGTGCCGGAACGTCAGCACCGCGTTGTACGCGGAGGCGGCGACGAACGCGAACAGTCCGTCCGGGCTGAATGCCATGGCCGACGGCCCGTCGAGCCCGTTGGCGGCGGTGCAGCCGGTGACCACGGTGACCCGGTACAGGCATGCATTCGGGGCGGCGACCTGGGTGAGCACGCCGGTGCCGGTGTTGCGGGTGAACGCCGCGAGGTTGTCACCGGAGACCGCCATCGCGTACGCGGTGCGGCCGTCGGGTGCGATCGCCACGTTCTTCACACCCGAGAGGCCCCTGACGGCCGTGCAACCGGTGATGGCGGTGGAGCCGTTGTTGTACACGCAGGCGTTCGGCGCCGCCGGCTGGGTGAGCACACCGGTGCCGGCGTCGCGCTGGAAGACCGCGACGGCGTTGCTGGTCGTCGACGCCACGTAGAGGCTGCTGCCGTCGGGCGACAGGTGCAGATAGGCGGCCCCGTTGAGGCCCTTGCCGGTGGCGCAGCCGCCGACCGCGGAGTTGGTGACGCAGCCGGCGGTGCCGGCGAGCTGGGTCAGCGCGCCGGTGCCGGAGTCGCGGGCGAAGACCGTCACCGAGTCGGACACGCTGGAGGCGACGTAGACGAACGCGCCGTCGGGGCTGACCGCGACCCCGCCGGCGCCGTCGAGGACGCGGCCCGAGGTGCAGCCGGAGACGGCGGTCGCCGCGCTGTGGTAGAGGCACCGGTTGGGTGCGGCCAGCGCGCTCAGCACGCCGGTGCCCGGGTCGCGGCTGAGCGCCGTGATCGTCGAGCTGGTGGCCCCGGCGGCGTAGACGTGCCGGCCGTCCGGGCTGATGGCGACGTCCTGCACGCCGTTGAGCGCGCCGGCGACCGCGGTGCAGCCGGCGAGGGTGCCGTTGCTGAGGCAGCCGAGCTGGGTGAGCGCCCCGGTCGCGGCGTTGCGGGAGAACTGCGCCACGCCGCTTCGGATGCCGTCCGGGGTGTAGCTGGTGGCGACGTAGACGTGCGCGCCGTCCGGGCTGACCACCGCGCTGCGGCCCGCCGCGATGGCGGTGGCCGCGGTGCAGCCGCCCGAGCCGTCGTGGCTGAAGCACGGCGCCGTCTGGGTCAGGCCGAAGGTGGCGCGGGCCGTGAACGAGGAGGCGGGGTTCGAGGTCGTGGCCGAGAAGGCGGCCATGCTGGTGGGCAGCAGGCCGAGGCCGACCAGGCCGAGGACGGCGAGGAGCGCCAGCCCGGTGCGCAGGCCGCGCCGCGCCCGCGGTGTGTCGCCAGCCATCACGGTCCTCCCTCGGGGACTACGTCGGCAGGAGCGCGCCGGACTTGAACCTTCCCGCCCAGCGGCGCGGCACGACCGGCAGCCGCAGCGCCAGCGCCAGCAGGCCGAACACCGCCACGCTCTGCGCCACGAACAGCGCCGGGTTCCCCTCGCGCATCAGCAGCGTCGCCAGGCCGACCCGGGGCACGAGCAGCCGCGCGATCCCGCGCACCTGCTCCGGCGCCGTGTGGAAGGTGTCGTCGCTGCCGTTGGCGTCGCCGCGCGTCATCAGCCGGCCCCGCTCGTCGAACCCGACGACGCGGTGGGTCACCGTCCCGCCGGGGTGCAGCGCGTCCGGCACGGTGACCACCTGGCCCACCGAGGGCCGCCAGTCCGCCGCCGGCGGAGACGAGATCACCACGTCGCCGCGGTGCACCCGCGGGCCCATCGAGCCGCTGACGATCACCGCGGAGCTCCAGCCCCAGGAGAGCGGGAGGACCGACCAGGCGACGACCGCCGCAGCGGCCGCCAGCAGGCCGATCGCCACCAGCCGCATCAGCGGGATCGACCAGCGCAGTGTCACCACGGCGCACCCTTGCGCGCCCGGTGGCGCCCCTTGTACCTGCGTCCCGGCGCCGCGGGCCCCGAGTGGTCCTGGTTCGTGTCGGCGGGGACCGTGATGGTCGCCGGCGGAGGTTCGAGAAGTACGGTGCCCATGGTCAGCTCGCCGCCTGCCAGTTGAAGGTCGCGTTCGCGCCGGTGCCCTGCGCGGCGTCCGGCGCGGCGGCGTTCACGGTGTAGTTGAAGCGGTAGGTCCTGGTCAGGCCCGGGCCGGTCGGCGCGAACGTGCCGACACCGGTGCTGAAGCCGGTGTTGCCGGTGCCGAACGCGGCCAGGGTGCCGGTGAAGTCCGTGCCCGCCGGCGTGAAGCCGGTGCAGGTGCCGAATTCGCCGCCGGTGCCCTCCTCGATCACGAGGTCGACGTACGGGGCCAGCGCACCGGACACCGCGCTGCTGTACAGCTTGACGCTGCCCGACAGGCTGCCGTTGTAGGTCAGCTTGATGCACTTCGAGCCGGTCGAGCCGGGCCGCAGGTTGTTCGCGGTGAACATCGCCGTGTTGGTGTCGTCGTCGCTGAGCGCGACAGTGCCCGCGTTCCACGCGTCGGCCGAGTTGCTGGTCGTGGCGGTGAAGGCCGCGCTCGACGCCTGCCACATCACGCCGGAGCTGACCGCGATCCCGCCGGCCACCGTTACGGCCGCCGCGACCATGCCCACTGCACCCTGCATCAGAACGTCCTTCCCTTGACCGGAGCCCTGCGTGCCATCCGGTGCTGTCGAGGGAAGAAGTCGGCAGCGTAGGTCAACGCAGCCTCAACCGGGCTTCAAGGACGCGGCAAGGCTCAGCTCCGGTCGTGCGCGCTGTCGTAGCCGTAGTCGCCGCCGGTGTCGGTGACGTGGATGCCCTCCGGCATGCGCACCGGCGGCGGGTCCGGGGGCCGCGGTGCGCGGACGTCGGCGTCGTGCGCCTCGTCGTACTCGTAGTCGTCACCCTCCGGCTGCGGTGCAGCCGTGCCGTCCGCCATGGCGAACCTCCGCGGGACTCGGTCTGCGCGGACGGCGTCCGCGCCACCTTCATGCTGCCCATCCGGCGCCGCCGACGCCAGGGATTCCGGGCGGTTCGTCCGGTTAGCCGCCGATCAGGCCGAGCCGGAAGGCGGCGTCGCGGGCGAGCAGGAAGCCGACGATGCCGACGATCCACGACAGCGCGTTGCTGTTGACCATCCAGTCGCTGATCCGGGTCAGCAGCGGCGTGACCCGCTCCCCCGCGGCCAGCCGCGCCGCGAGGAGCAGCAGCGCGGGAACGATCATCAACAGGCAGTAGCCGGCCATGACCAGCGCGATCCGCGCCGGATCCAGCTCGGACGTGGTCAGCAGCCCGATCGCGGCCAGGTACGGCAGCATGGTCGTGACCTCGGCGCCGGCCGCCGCCAGCGCCAGGCCGATCAGGCCCGGTGCGCCGCCGCGGTCGGCGAGGGCCCGTTCCCGCCAGCGGATCAGGCGGCCGCCGCCGGCCTTGCCGCCGCGGCCCAGCCGGAAGCTCGCGAAGAACAGCGCGACGCCCAGGACGAGCTGGGCCCACGCCGCCGGCCGGGTGTCGAGGACGCGGCTGAGCTGCGGCAGGACGGCGTCGGCGCCCAGTGCGACGGCGAGGCCGACCGCGAAGTAGAACGCGGCGACCGTACCCAGGAAGATCGAAATGCGGCCGGGCCGCGCCGGCCCGGGGTGCAGCAGCAGCCAGACCGGGATCAGCAGGGTCCCGAAGCTGGTGGAATCGATCAGGGCGAGGGCGGCCAGCGAGCCGAGCAGCGCGAGGTCCATGCCGGCACCCTGCCGGGCGCGCGGCCCCGGCCGCGTCGCCCGAAGGATGGCCGGGCCGGCGCCGCGTACATCCTTCGTCTGACGCACGCCCGGGCGGTGCGTGGTGAGATGGGCGGGTGGGTGTGAGGGCGCGCTGGCGGAGCAGCACCCGGTTCCAGGACGTCGTCACCGCGGCGGGCACGTTCGCCGCCGGGTGCGCGTTCAACCTGGTCGGCCTGACCGATGTCTGGGCGATCGCCGAGGCCGGCCGGCTCGCCGGCGCGCCGGCCTGGTGGCACACGGTCCTGCTGGCCGCCGGCTGCCTCGCCATGCTCGGCAAGCGCCGCCACCCCATGCTCGCGCTCGGGGCCGGCGCGGCCGCGACCGCGGCCGACATGGCGCTCGGCGGCAGCGTCGCCCTGGTGCTGGTCCTCTTCGACCTGCTCTTCTCGGCCGGGCAGTTCGCCTCCGCCCGGGCCCGGGCGGCGCTGACGACGGCGGTGTTCGTGGTCATCGGCACGGCGAGCGTCGTCGGCGGGCTCGCCGCGGGCGAGCTGCGCATCGCCGTCTTCATCGGCCTGCAGCTGACCACCCTGCTGTTCGTGCCGCTGTGGTGGGCGGCCAACATCCGCCAGCAGCGGCAGCTCGGCGCCCTCGACGCCGAACGGACCGCCCGCGAGGCCGTCCTCGCCGAGCGCGCGGCGATGGCCCGGGACCTGCACGACGTCATCGCCGCGCACCTGTCGACGACCGCGATCCACTCCGGCGCGGCGCTGGCCCGGCCGCCGGACACCGAGCGGGACCGGGCCACCATCCAGGCCGTACGGACGAGCAGCCTCGCCGCCCTCGAGGAGATGCGTACCATGATCATGCTGTTGCGGGCCGACGACCCGGCGGCGACGGACCCCACCCTCCCGGGCGGCCTGGACCGCCTGCCCGACCTGGTCGCGGAGGCCGCCGCCGGCGGGCTGCGGATCGAGACGCACACCGCGGAGGTGCCCGGGATTCCGGCGGTGGTGTCACACACGGTGTACCGCATCGTGCGGGAGGCGCTCACCAACGCGGGCAAGCACGCACCGGGCTCGCAGGTCCGCCTCGAGGTCCGGCGGGCCGGCGACCGGGTGACCGCGACCGTCACCAACACCCTGACCCGGTCCGGCGGCGTCGACCACCACGCGCTCAGCTCGGGCACCGGCCTGGTGTCGCTCCGCGAGCGGGCCGCCCTGCTCGGCGGCGAGCTCACCGCCGGCCGCGACGACGACCATTTCCGGGTACGCGCGTCGCTGCCGCTGCACCCGGCGCAGACACCGTGAACGACCGGCCGATCCGGGTCGTGGTCGCCGACGACCACGCCGCCATCCGGGCCGGGATGCGGCTGATGCTGGAGCAGGCGAGCGACATCACTGTGGTCGGCGAGGCGGCGGACGGCGCCGTCGCGGTGCGCCAGGCGACCGCGCTGCGCCCGGACGTCGTGCTGATGGACATCCGGATGCCCGGCACCGACGGCATCAGCGCCACCCGCGCGATCACCTCGGCCGGGCTCGCCGACGTCCTGATCCTCACCACGTTCGACTTCGACGACTACCTGTTCGGCGCGCTACGCGCCGGCGCGGCCGGCTTCCTGCTCAAGTCGGTCGAGCCGGCGGCGCTGATCGACGCCGTACGCCGGGTCGCGGCCGGCGACGGCTTCCTGGCGCCCGAGGTGACCCGCCGGCTGCTGACCGCGTTCGTCTCCGCCGGGCCCGCGCCGGCCCCGCCAGCGGCACCACCGGCGTTCGCGAGCCTCACCGAGCGGGAACGCGACGTGCTCGCCGCGCTGGGCCGCGGCCTGTCCAACGCGGGCCTCGCCGCGACGCTGTCCATCAGCGAGGCCACCGCGAAGACGCACGTCTCCCGGGTGCTCGCCAAGCTCGGCTGCTCCTCCCGGGTGCAGGCCGCGATCCTGGCCAAGGAGGCCGGCCTCGCCTAGACGGCGGTTCGTCTGTCTTCGGCCTTCAGCCGCCTGCTTGAGATGACGGTAGAGCCGGCGACCGCTGTCACGTACGCAGCGACGATGAGGCCTATCCAGTCGTAGGGGATGTGCAACGTGAAGTCCGGGATACGTGCGGCGGCGACCACCACCGGAGGAACCGCGATCAGTGCGGCCAGCGCGATGCTCAGTGTGACGATGACGCCCTGTTCGAGGAACAGCACGTTACGGGCCCACCGTGGTGAGGCCCCGATGGTGATCAGTCCGCCGAGGTAGCGCCGCAGCGTGTGAGCTTGCCCGGCGGCAGCTGAGGTGCAGGTGAGCAGGAGCAGAACGAGCAGTCCCAGCGCGGCCGCGTACAAGGCGGTGGGAGGGACGAACGCGCGCGGTGGCCGGTGGGTGACGACCTCCCGTGCGTCCAACCCGGCATCGAGCACAGCCTGCTGTGCGGCGGCGGCCTCGCCCTCGGATACGCCGGTGTAGAAGAACGCGCCGTCGGAGGCCGGCAGCGCAAGTTGTCGCGCGGCAGGCGTCAGCATGATGGCGACGATGCTCTGTCGCCAGTCCACCAGGGGGAAGCGGGACACCGTCGTGGCCAGCGGCCGGGTGGAATCGACGACGTCGCCATCGCCCTGGGCGACGAGCCGGCGTGGTCCAGGGGCGCTACCGTCGCGTAGCAGCAGGCCGCCCTGCTGGAGCACCGAGGACTCGCTCGTCGTCAGCGGCCGGTCGAACCAGCTTTCGAGCTGATCGAGGGTGTCGACGGCGGCGATGAAGCCGAAGTCCTCCCCGCCGAGTGCCACGGAGCGTTGAGGTGTGCCGAGGTACCTCAGACGCATGGCGGTCTTGTCGTCCAACTGCCGATCAAGGATTTTGACGACGGCCGGGGACGGCGGCTCGAGATATCCGCCGCTGCCGTTGACCACGATCTGATTGGCGGCGACCTCCGGGAAGATCTGGGCCTCGGCCGTGTACAGCATGGTGTTCAGGAGGGTGAGAAAACCCGTGGGCGCGCCGAGCCCGATAGCCAGGACCGTCACGGTGAGCACCGCGCGCCCGCTGTCGTTGGACAGGTGCCGGCGCGCGAGTCGGCGCAGCGGACCCCGTTCGGGTATGCATCGCAACGCGACCCTCATGATCTCAGGCACCATCAGCAGTAACAGGAGGGTGACCGTCGCTGCCAGGATCATGGCCTTCGCCGGGGAGTCCAGCCGCGGTATCTGCAGGACGATCGCGCAGCCGCCGGCAATGGCCACCACATGCCGGACGTCACGAAGTACCCGGCTGGTCGGCGCGCCCTTGCGTTTCACCGGCTTGCCACCTCCTCGGCCGGCCTGGGATCGGCCGGTGTACCGAAGGGCTAGTGTGGCCGCCGCCGCGGCGACGAGAGTGACCAGCAGTATGCGCAGGGCCGGGCCGGTCAGTGCCGGGTACGGCGAGAGGGGTTGGTGGCCGAACTGCCCGACGACGGTTCGAGCAACCAGGCCCAGAGCTGCTCCGATCATGACGCCGACCGCCGACGCCACGATGGTCCACCCGAGGATCGCCAGTGCGATTCCGCCGGTGGCCTGGCTGGGCTGCATGCCGACCGAGACCATTGTGTTGATCGCCTTGCGGGCCCGCCTGCCGTTGAGCGCATAGATCAACAGAGTCGCCAGGGCGGGTAGGGCCAGCGATGGGACGGTGTAGCCGGCCGGGATCCGCTCGATCCAGGATGTCTCGCGAGTGTCCAGCGCGTCCGGAAGACTGAGGATGGATACGTCCACCGACTGTCGCAGCGTGGCCGGGTCGACGTCGGAACCGTTCGAGCTCGGCCGCCGAGCGAGCACGTCGCTCAGTGATGACACCACGTCGTCGCGGTCGGCGCCGCTCCAGAAGACGATCGGGTTCGCCACGAGACTGGGGAACGCGGATTTCAGGTCCTGACTCATCGCTGCCCAGGTGCCACGTGCGGCCAGGTAGGTCGGAACGTCGGCGTAGCGGTCGTCCGCGACGCCGACAACGCGGAAATGCTGCCTGCCCGCGAGTACGGAGAGCCGGCCATCGGTATCCGCCCGAAGAACGTCGGCGCGAGTCACCGCGACCTCTCCGGGCGCCGTCGGCCACCGCCCCTGCGTCAGCACGAACCGTTTCGGCAGTGGGTTGGCGGACCAGTCCGCTTCCTGGAACGGCGTGTACGGGGCGTTCACCGCCGAGGGCCGGATCTCGGTCGAGGTCATTGAGACGGTCGCGTCGCCGGCGCCGGCATCGCGGACGGCAGTCAGCAGTGCCTCGGACAGCTCTTCATCACCCGGATCGAAGGTGGCGACTCCGCCGAGGTCCGCCCGGTACTCGAACCGCCCGAGGTCGCGTTCGGCCACCTGCGGCCCGGAAAGCGTCAGAGCGCTCAACGTCACGAAAATGCAGGTGATGAATGCCGAGGAGACCAGGGCAGTCAGTGTCGTGACAAGCTGCGAACGATTTCGCAGAAAGCGTCTGGCTAGAACAAAGGTGAGCCTCAATGCGATTCTGCTCTCGGCCCGCGCGTCGGTGATTCGCCGCGGATGAGGAGTTCCCCATCCGACATCTCGTACACCCTGTCGGCGTATTCGCCACATGCCGGATCGTGAGAGCAGACGATGGCCAATGCCCCCTCGTCGCAGAGATGGCGAAACAGTTCGAACATGCCTCGTGAAGTCTTCGAATCCAATGCTCCGGTCGGTTCGTCCGCGAGCAGTACCCGTCTGTTTCCGGTCAGTGCACGGGCCACGCCCACGCGCTGACGCTGCCCGCCTGACATTTGATGAGGCAAGCGATCGGACAGGTCACCGATTCCGACACGCGTCAATTGATCTTTTGCCTGCGCGAAAGCCTCGGAGCTGGGTGTCCCGCGCATCTCGAGTGGCAGCGCCACGTTCTCCACAGCGGTGAACTCGTCGATGAGCTCGTCGCCCTGGAATATCACACCGACGCGCTCGAGCCGCAGTCGCGACCGCTCGGACTCGCCGAGGTTGGCGACGTCCACGCCATCGATGACGACTTCGCCAGAGTCCGGCACGTCGAGCCCTGCCAAGACGCTGACCAGCGTGGACTTTCCCGAGCCGCTGGCGCCGTGGATGCACAGGAACTGCCCGGGCCGGGCGGCCAGGGACACGTCCCTGACCGCCCGAACGGTCTCCACCTCGGACACGAACGATTTGTTCACCCCGCGCAGCAGGAGAACAACGTCCGCCTCCTGTTCGGATTCTTCAGCAACCACCGTTGGTCTTCCATGAGGAAAGCTCATCACTGTTCACCGGCGATACGTTGTTGTCCCGCGAGCCGGCGGCGAAGTTCTGGCAGTCGCCGACGCCGCCGCGGTCATCGTAGCCCGCAGCCCTGCGGGTGGTCCGGTTGCCCCACGAGTCCATCTCATTGTTGTTCTCGCCGCCGATGTTGGAGATTCCTCCACCGCCGGTCCGCTCGCCAATGATCCACTGGTAGTCGTTATTTCCCCAGATACACACCCGGTCAGCGTCGCAATCAG
This sequence comes from Actinoplanes sp. NPDC049668, assembly GCF_044465445.1. NCBI lineage: Bacteria > Bacillati > Actinomycetota > Actinomycetes > Micromonosporales > Micromonosporaceae > Actinoplanes > Actinoplanes sp. NPDC049668. The sequence continues at coordinate 612,237 of NZ_JBITLR010000004.1, read as the reverse complement.
AAAACGCTGCCTGAGCAGGACCTGCCAGGCCCGCGGCCGCGAAGAACACTGCACCGACAGCCGCAATCAGTCGAATCCGCACGTCTACCTCCCCGTAGCAGGACGCGCCCCCGTTAGCGCGTCCTATGTAACCAACAAGTTCGCGCGCCGGATCAAACTATCATGATCGATACGCCCTCGCGACCCTCTAATGTGTTGTTCCTTAATTTCACGTTCGACTTGATAACGATGCGTGGGCGGCGCTGAGCCCGGCAGGTTGACGGCGGATGAGATATTGGTCCGATGCTGCCGCGCCCTCCTCGCGTCTTCGAGGCAGAGGATGTCCTCTATGGTCGGGTCTCGCTCGAGGGTTACCCCTTCCGTCTGATCTACCTGGTCATCGCGCTGTCGTCGTACTACGCCGACGCCAAGATCCATCCGAGCGACCTGGGCCGGGTGGACGTCCTGCTGTCCGCCGCGGAGCTGCTGGAGAGCAGCGGCTGGGAGACGGTGGCCGTCGACGCCGGCGGCAAGCTGATCTGCCTGCGCCGCCGGGGCTGAGCGTCATCCCCAGGCGGTGGAAGTGAGGCAGCGTCGACCGGCCGTTTGCTAGTAGCGTCCCGGCGGTGCGGCGAGGGCCGCACCCCGGGCGCGGAAGGCGGAACGACCGATCATGGCGCAACCCCGCGACGACGTCTTCTTGCGGCTGCGGCGCGTCAGCGTGGAGCTGCGCGCGCTGAGCCGGGCCACCGGCGCGACGGTCCAACCCGGAGCGCGGTTCGAGGGCCGGGACGGCTCCGGGACGGTGACGGTCACAGTCGACGGTCGCCAGCGCGTCGAGCAGGTGCACCTCGACCCGCGCTGGGACCGGCGACTGGCCCGCGAGCGACTCGGCGAGGCGCTCCTGCGGGCGTACGGCGAGGCGGTGTGCGACCTGCTCACCGCCGGCGCGCGGGCGTTCGAGGACGCCGCGGGCGACGTCGACGAGGCCCGGCTGGAGCGGCAGGCCGAGGACGACCCGCGGTCGCACCGCCGGCGCTCCCTCGCCCCGGACGAGCTGCTCGGCGACGTGCAGGACCGGCTGCGGCAGATCGAGCTGCTCCAGCGCCACGGCGACGACCCGGCCGTCCGGGCTCCGGAGCGCCGCGACGCGACGGTGACCGGCCCGTCGGGCTTCGTCGAGATCACCGTGCACGCCGGCCGGATACACGACATCCGCGTGCCACTGAGCCGGCTGCCGGCCTTGGCGACGAGCGGCGCCGTCGCGCAGGAGGCCCTCGGCGCCTTCCGCGCCGCCACGCGAACAGAACGGAGGTCCTGATGGCGGGAAGCCCCGATGAGACGCGCGTGGTCAAGCAGGCCCTGCTGGACGAGGCGGCCAAGTGGTCGGCGCTCTCGACCGACATGACGGCGGTCCAGCGGCAGGTGGACGACCTCGCCCTGCAGGTGACGGCGTTCTGCACCGACAACCCGGTCACCGCGCAGGCGGCGAAGAACGCCTACGACGGCGTCTGGCACCTCGTGTCGAAGCTGGCGGGCGAGGCCGCGACCGAGTTCAGGCAGATCGACGAGGCCCTGCGCCGCGCGCACGAGGAGTACGAGGCCACCGACGGCAGGAAGGCCTACGACCTGAGCCGCGTCTACGGCAGATAGCAGCCCGACCGCGAACGGAGTGATTCCCGATGGCCCCGCCGCCCGGCGACGGTAGGAACATCAACTATGCCGGCACCGCCCTGAAGGACTCCACGGAGAAGGTGGCGGACCAGCACCGCAAGACCGGCGACGCCCTCGACAAGCTGATCAGCACCGTCGACGGGACGCTCTCCGAGCTCGGCGAGGTCAGCTGGCTGGGCGGCGTCGGCGGCGTCGCCGTCGCGCACTTCTACGGCGACAAGGTGCGCGACGCCCTGGAGCGGCTGAAGAAGGCCGTCGTCGAGGTGCTGGCCCTGGTGAAGAAGATCCTCGACGAGGGCATCCCGGTCTTCTCGCTGATCACCCGCGCGTTCGACTGGCTCGACCGGGTGCACGCGCCCGTCACGGCCATGTCGGACACCGCCGCGCGGTACACCGTCAACGCCAACAACTGGGACGGTCCGGCGAGGCGCGCGTACGACCAGCGGGTGCCGATCCAGGTCAAGGCGATCGACGGGCTCGCCGCCGCCGGCGGCGACCTGGCGAGCTGGCTCGCCGAGCTCGCCGCGGCCAACGCCGCCTACATCGTCACGCTGTTCAAGCCCCTGTTCGACATCGCCGGCGCGCTCGGCGCGGCGATCGCCGACGCGACGACGGTCGTCGGCGCGCTCGAGGCGATCGGCAAGAGCGGCGAGCTGGTCCAGATCGCGGTGAACGCCATGTACGAGGGGCTGGAGAACGGCGTCAACCATGTCACCGAGGTGATCGACAAGATGGTCGACGCCAGGAAGGTCACCGACGAGCTGGGCGACTCCTGGCCGCAGATGGTCACGGTGTGACGCGCTGGTCGCCGCGGCTCGAAGCGTTTGAGCCTACGGCGCCTCGGGGCGCGGGACGGCCCAGACGACCTTGCCGGTGGCCGTCGGCAGGGCGCCCCAGGAGATGGCGGCGGCGTGCACGGCGCGCAGGCCACGGCCGCGCCCGTCCGGCGCCGACCGGCCCGGCGGCGCGTCGAGCAGGCAGGGCAGCCGCGGGTCGCCGTCGCTGACGGCCAGGTGGAGCCCGCCGCCGCGCCGGCGGACGGTGACCGTGACGTCGGTGCCGGCGTGCTCGACGGCGTTGGCGACCAGCTCGCCGACGACCAGGCGGCCGGGGCCCAGCAGCCGGGGCAGATTCCAGGTCTCGCAGGCCTCGCCGATCAGGTCACGGGCCCGGTCCACCGCGCCGGGCCGCGGCGGGACCTCCAGCTGGACGTTGCTGACCGTCGGCGCCCGGTCCGTCACCGCGACATGGGCCTCGGGCATGGTCGCGAACATCGACAGCTGCCGCTTGACGCCGATCCGGTTGAGCCGGGCCGCCAGCGCCGTCGCCGTGGGAAGGCACACCGCCACCGACACCGGCGGGTGCATCGCCGCGCCGGTCGCGCCCATGGTCCACCAGGCCGGCGCGCTGGCGGCCAGCGGATCGCCCAGGTCGTGGAGGTCGACGATGACCATCGGGGGATGCTGCGCGAAACACTTGCTCACGGCGGCCCACGCGTCCATCCGCAGCGACGGATTCCAGCGGCCGTGCACCGCCACCTCGATCACCGCACCGGCCACGTCGGCGGTGACCGCCACCCGGCCGTCGCCGCGGGCCGGGGCGTGATTGATCAGGTACGGCGGCTTCAGTTCAACGGGCATGACTACTCCAAAGCAGCAGGCACCCGAGGAACAGGTGCGCCGCCCGCTTCTTGAGCAGCAACGATCTCGGCAATGACAGCGATGTCCAGCCTAGCCTCGGCCGCCCTGCAGAACTATCGCCCATATGTGGTATTGCGGCCCGATCTTCGATGCGACGCCACGGGGCGAACTCGCCGAGTTCGTTGTAGAGTGCCGCAACCCACATTCTTGTTCGGAGTGGTGAAGATTAACCGCACAGGGCGGCCCGCTCCGGAATCCCTGAAAAGCTGTTCTCGACTGTCCTGCGGTGCTACCCGGCCGCGCAGGTAAGAAGAGGTCAAGGCGATGATGAACCGCGCCGTCACGTTCACCAAGCACCACACACCGAACTCCATGCGGGTCGCGGCGAGACGGATGCTGTGCGAGGCGCACAACGCCAGGCTGCGGCTCACGGTCCCGGTGCGGTCCCGGTGCGAGTACGAGAACGTCTACCACTGCACGATGCGCAAGACGGCCAGCCAATGGATCAAGGCCATCCTCAACGACCCCGTCGTGTACCGGCACTCCGGGCTGCTCCCCTACGATCCCCGCCCGTACAAATGGCACCCGCCGATGGCCTTCCCGTCCGGCCGGGCGGTCTCGTCCCTGTTCATCTCGCACCAGGGCTTCCTGAAGATCCCGAAGCCCGAACGCTACCGGGCGTTCTTCGTCTGCCGGGATCCGCGCGACATCGTGGTGTCCAGCTACTTCTCCTACCGGAGCTCGCACACGCCGATGGGCGACGTCCCGCAGGTGCGCGCCGCCCTGCAGGGCAAGTCCCCGAAGGAGGGCCTGCTGTACGTGATCGACCACCACCGCAGGAAGGGCACCTTCAAGTCCCTGCGGGCGTGGGCGACCGCACCGAGCACGGAGGACGTCCGGATCTTCCGTTACGAGGACCTGACCGGGGAGCGGCAGCTGGAGGATCTCGACCGGATGCTGCGGCACTGCGGGATCGCCCTGCCGCCCGCGGAGCTGGCCGCGCTGCAGGCCCGGTACAGCTTCTCGAGGATGCGCGGCGCGCAGGCGGACTGCGCGGTCTCCCACTACCGCAAGGGCCGGCCCGGCGACTGGCACAACCACTTCGACGACGACGTCCAGGAGGCCTTCACCGCCGCCGCGGGCGACCTGGTCGAGCTCCTCGGCTACCCGGACGTTCCTCCTCAACGGTAGGTGCTGCTTCGGTATCGTGGCTGGGGATGGTCGATCACCAGGTGTTGCAGGACGGTCCGCATCGGCGGGTCGTTCGCGTCGGGGGCACGGTGCGCCGGCCCGTGCATCCGTGGTCGCCCACCGTCCACGAGTTGCTGCGGCACCTGGTGGGCGTCGGATTCCCGATCACCACGATGCCGTGCGCGGCTTCCGCCCGGCCGCCGTCCCGGGCTGGGCGTACAAGCTCGCCACGGCCGACGGCCTCGTCGACGAGGTCCTCGCGCAGCAGCCCCAGGTGCTGCGGCGCGCCGACCAGGGCAGGCAGCCGCAGGCGGCGTGGCGCGACGCCGGCGCCCTCGACGCGGTCGCGGCGCGGATCCGGTGGAGTCACGCCAACCGGCACCTGTTCGAGTAACCAGCCAGGAGGAGGGGACCAGTGCACGTCGAGCTCGTCACCGGCGACATCACCGCCGAGCAGGTCGACGCGGTCGTCAACGCGGCGAACTCGTCGCTGCTCGGCGGCGGTGGCGTCGACGGGGCGATCCACCGCAAGGGCGGGCCGGCGATCCTCGAGGAGTGCAGGGCGCTGCGGGCCAGCCACTACGGGCGTGGGCTGGCGGTCGGGCAGGCGGTGGCCACCACCGCCGGACGGCTGCCGGCCCGCTGGGTGATCCACACCGTCGGGCCGGTGTACAGCGCGGACGAAGACCGCTCGGCCCTGCTGCGCGGCTGCTACACCAACTCGCTGTCCGTCGCGGCCGAGCTGGGCGCGCGATCGGTCGCGTTCCCGCTGATCTCCTCGGGCGTGTACCGCTGGCCGAAGGACGACGCCGTCGCGCAGGCGCTGGCGGCGCTGCGCGGCGGGCCGTCCGCGGTGGAGTCGGTGCGCCTGGTCCTCTTCGACGAGCAGACCCGCCGTGTCGCGCAACGCGTGTACGAGGAACAGGCGGCTTCAGGCCACGATCAGGCGTAGGCCGAGCTCCGCCGCGTCGAGGCCGGCGAGCTCGCGGTTCCGCTCGGCCCACCGGCCCGAGGCGAGGTCGTCGCGGAGCCGGCCGACCGCCCGCCGCTCGGCCCGCGGCCCGACCCGGGTCCACACCGAGACGGCGCGGCGCACCTGCTCGTCCAGGTAGGCCTCGGGCCGGCGCCAGTGCGCCTCGAAGAAGCCGTCCGCGCAGTCCCACGGGATCGGCACCGGCTCCGTGCGGCCCCCGATCGCCCGGGTCAGCTCCGCCAGCGAGGGCCGGCCGGTCAGCAGGCCGGCGAACTCGGGCAGGTAGTCGCGGGTGAGCCAGAACCGCTGAAGCCAGGCGGCGTCGTCGGCGTCGTAGGTGAACACCACCACGCGGCGGGCCACCCGCCGCATCTCGCGCAGCCCGGCGACCGCGTCCGGCCAGTGATGAACGGTGCTGACCGCCATCGCGGCGTCGAAGGACCCGTCCTCGAACGGCAGGCTCTCCGCGGCCGCCGCCACGCACGGCGCCGCGCCGGCGGGGCGCTGCGCCCGCATGACCGCCGACGGCTCCACCGCCGTGACGTCGCGGTCCGGTGGCTCGTATGAACCGGTGCCGGCGCCGACGTTCAGCACCGTCCGCGCGTCGCCGAGCGCCGCCCAGATCTGCGCGGCGATCCGCGGCTCGGTGCGCCGCGTCGCCGGATAGGCGGACCCGATGGCGTCGTACAGCCGCGCGCCGAACACCTTCAGCTGCTCCTGCGGCGTCGTCTCGATCCCCATCGCCCGTGCCTCCAGTTCCCTGTCGATGGCCGTGACCATGGCGGCGGCGCGGTCGCGCTGGTCGACCAGCAGGCCGCGCAGCCGCCGCAGGTGCGCGACCGCGTCGGTGTCCGGGTCGTCGACCAGCACCGCCACCTCGCGCAGCCCGAAGCCCAGCCGCCGGTACGCGAGCACCTCGCGCAGCCGCTCCACATCGCCCGCCGCGTAGGCCCGGTATCCGGCCGCGGTCCGCGAGGACGGCCGCACCAGGCCGATCTCGTCGTAGTGGTGCAGCGTGCGGACGGTCACGCCGGCCAGCTCGGCCACGTGGCCGACGGTCAGTTGCTCTTCCACGCCACGGACTATGCGGCATGACGCCGCGTGAGGGGCAATACGGTATAGGGATGATCAGGTCGGCCGAGCTTCGGGACGCGCGCGGGATCGGCGCCCTCAAGGTCCGAGCCTGGCGGGCGGCGTACGGGGAATTCATGAGCAGCGACGTCCTCGACGCGCTGGACCCGGACCGGGAGGCGGACGACTGGGCCGGCTACCTGAGGTCGATGCCGGACGGTCACCGGCTGTGGGTGGCCGAGCGGGAGGGCACCGTCGAGGGCTTCTGCCGCACGGGCCCGGCGGTCGACGACGCCGACCTCGGCGACCGGGCCGCGGAGATCTACGGGCTCTACATCGCGCCCGAGCGCATCGGTTCCGGCCTCGGCGCCCGGCTGTTCCGGCACGCGGTGCTCGATCTCCGACGGCGCGGACACCGGCCCCTGTGCCTCTATGTCTACGCGCCCAACCGCCGCGCCCGGGACTTCTACCGGCGGGCCGGGTTCGAGCCCGACGGTGCCACCCGCCTGGACGAGGCGGATGGCACCGGCGTCGCCGAGCTGCGGCTGGTTCAGGGCAGGGCGGGGTAGTCCGTGTAGCCCCTGGCGCCGCCGCCGTAGAAGGTGGCCGGGTCCGGCTCGTTGAGCTCGGCACCCCGCTCCCACCGCAGCACCAGGTCCGGGTTGGCGATGAACGGGCGGCCCACCGCCACCGCGTCGGCCACGCCGTCGGCGACGAGCCGCTCGAGCTCGTCGCGGTCCGACTCCACCCCGAAGCCGGTGTTGAGCACGAGCGTCGAGGGCCAGAGCGCGCGCAGCTTGCCGATGATCGGATCGCCCGGCGCGGCCAGCAGGTGCAGGTACGCGAGGCCCAGCTCGGCGAGCTGGGTGGTGAGCACCTCGTAGACGGACGCGTCGTCCTCGGTGATGTCGTTGAACGGGTTCAGCGGCGAGATCCTGATCCCGACCCGGTCGGCGCCGATCGCGGCGCTGACGGCGGCCGCCACCTCGACGACGAAGCGGGCACGGTTGGCCGCCGAGCCGCCGTAACCGTCGGTGCGCACGTTCACGCCGTCGGCCAGGAACTGGTGCAGCAGGTAGCCGTTCGCGGCGTGCAGCTCGACACCGTCCAGTCCCGCGGCGACCGCCCGGCGGGCGGCGTCCGCGTACTCGGCGGCGACCCCGGCCAGCTCCTCGGTCCGCAGCTCGCGCGGCTCGGGGAAGGGCTGCGGGCCGGTCGCGGTGAGCGCATCGCCCGCGGGGCGTACGGCGGAGGGCGCGACCGGCGCCTGCCCGCCGATGGTGCTGCTGTGCGAGATCCGTCCGGCGTGCATGAGCTGCACCACGATCCGCCCGCCGTCGGCGTGCACCGCCTCGGCGATGCGGCGCCAGCCCTCCTGCTGCTCGTCGGTGTGCAGACCCGGGGTGTTCGGGTAGCCCTGGCCGACCGCCGACGGCTGGCTTCCCTCGGCGATGATGACGCCGGCACCGGCGCGCTGGCCGTAGTACTCGGCCTGCAGCGCGTTCGGGGTGCCGTCCGGGTTCGCCCGGTTGCGGGTCAGCGGCGCCATCCAGATCCGGTTGGGTGCCCGCAGCGCGCCGGCGGTCACCGGCCGCAGCAGAGAGCTGGCGGTGCTGAGTGGAGTAGTCGTCATGCCGGCGTCAGCAACGGGCGCGGCCGCGATCTTCCGTGACATGATCCTAATCACCATCGCGGATACGAGAGGGAGCGTGCGCACTGATGGATGACGATGTGGTCGAGGTGCCGGCGCTGCCGTTCCGGCTGGTCGCCTCGCATCCCGGTGTCTGGCGGCGCGACGGGGACGGCGCCGTGCTGGCGCAGGCGCCGGCGCACACCGACCTCTATGTCAATCCCGGCGGCGCGGACTCGGCCGACGCCGAGTCGTTGCTCAACGCGGCGACCCTGCTCGGCACGCCGCCGTCCGGCGACTTCCAGCTGAGCGCGCGGGTCGGCGTCGACTTCCGGTCGCAGTACGACGCCGGCGTGCTGCTGCTCTGGTTCGACGAGCGGAACTGGGCCAAGTTCTGCTTCGAGTTCTCGCCCGACGCCGAGCCGATGGTGGTCTCGGTCGTCACCCGCGGGGTCTCCGACGACGCCAACGCGTTCACGGTCGCGGACCGGTCGGTATGGCTGCGGGTGTCCCGCGTCGACCGGGTCTACTCCTACCACTCCTCGACGGACGGCTCGACCTGGCGGCTGATCCGGGTCTTCGCGCTGGGCGACGACGTGTCCGGGCACCGGATCGGCTTCGAGGCGCAGTCGCCGACCGGCGACGGATGCGCCGTGACCTTCTCCGACATCCGCTTCGCCGCGCGGCGCCTCGCCGATCTCCGCGACGGCTCCTGAGCCGGATCGACCGGCCCGGCCGGCGGCGGCCCGCCGCCGGCCGAGCCCGCCCGGCCACTCAGGCGTACGTGTACCAGCGCTTGTGGTCGAGCACGTCCGCCGGGCGCACGGTGTTCCACGGCGTCATCGTGTCGTTGAGGTCGACGACGTCCGGGGTGCCGGCGGTGGGCAGGTAGCCCGCGTCCGGATGCGCACGCTGCCAGTCCGACCACAGCTTGTCGATGTGGCAGTGGTGCAGCCAGAACACCGGGTCGTTGGGCGAGGTGCCGGCGAGCATGTCGCCGCCGACCCAGACGTGCACCCGGTTGTGCAGGTTCGGTCCGCGCCAGCCCTCGACCTGGTTGCGGAAGCCGGTGGCCGACGAGCTGTTCCACGGCGCGGCGTCGTAGGTGCCGATGGCCAGCACCGCGCGGGTCTCGGCCGCGGTCGGCAGCGACCGGGTGCCGGCGCCCAGCGCCCGGCGCAGATAGGTGCGCTCGTCGGTGCGCACGCTCAGCGCCCAGTTGCCGGCGCCGAACGCGAACGGCCCGGTGGTGACGCGGCCGTCGCCGGCGCGGCCGTCGCCGCCCATGAAGTCGGCGGACCAGATCGACGAGGTGGTGCTGCGGTCGACGGTCCAGTCCCAGTAGGGCAGGTCGACCGCGGGGTTGACGGCCTGCAGCGCGCGCTCGAAGTCGAGCAGGAACTGCCGGTGCCAGGGCAGGAAGGACGGCGAGCGGTGGCCGACCCGGTTGCCGTTGTCACTGTCGCCGAGGATGAAGCTGTTATGGGTACGGACGAACTCGTCGTACCGGCCGCTGCGCTTGAGCTCGAGCACGGCGCCGACGAAGTCGCGCTTCTGGTTCGCGGTGAGGTCACGCTGGTTCTTGCGTACGCCCATGGATCGGGTCGCCTTTCGATGAGGGGTCTGCCGGGAACGCGGATCAGCGGTGCCGGACGTGCACCAGCCGGGCGCCGTCGAGCTCGTCGACGGCGGCCCGGGCCACCTCCCGCAGCGTCCGGAAGGTCTGGTAGTGGTTCGCGACGCTGGTGTAGGTGCCGTCGGCGTTCACCATCACGTGCAGCGCGGCGCCGTCGATGACGACGTCGGGCATGGCCGCCGTGCCGGCGCCGCCGTCGGCGAGGGCGCGGGCCCGCGCGGCGGGTACGGCGGCGCCCTGGATGCGCCGGCCGCGGTAGGTCTCGTCGAAGCGTTCGCCGCTGTCGGCGGCGGCGACGGCCGGGTCGCCGGCCGTCAGCACCTGGACGCCGAGCGCGCCGGTGCCGACCGCCACCGCGCCGGCGGCCGTCAGCTTCAGCAACTCACGGCGATTCATGGTGGTCACTAACTTCCCCCTTGCTTGTGCGCTGAAGATTCCGCGGGTTAGGCCACCGTCTACCTAAGAACTTCTTGAATTAGACCGGTGTTTCCGAGGATTCTTCAGCTTGTCCCAAGGCGACGAAGCTAGCACCGTCGATCAACAACGGCTCGGTCGGGTCCTCGTCCGTCGGACAGGCGGGCCGTCCGGCCCCCGTCGGCCGCCGCGAGAATGTGCCCGATCAACGGGAAGGGAATCGGCCATTGTTCCGCTCGGTACGCCGCTTCTGGCGCTCGACCGCACCCGTCGTCCGGCACACTTTCGCGCCGATGTGGGCCCTGGGCATCACGCTCACCGCGGCCGGATGGGCCGGCGACGACCGCGGGTTCTGGTCGGACAAGCCGTTCCTGACGAACCTGGTGTCGTCGCTGACGGGTGCCATGTTCGGCATACCGGTGGCGCTGGTCGTCCTCCAGCGGGTCTCCAGCCGGCAGGCGAATCACGCGGAGAGTCACGCGCTCGCGGCGCAGGTAGCGAAGTCGACCGCCGACCTGCACGCCATCGCGGTCGCCATGGCGATGGGCAGCAGGCACCAGTACCGCTTCCGCGAGCTCGAGGCCAAGCTGCGCAAGGCCTCCGCCGGCCTGCTCACCGCGGAACGCAATCGCAGACCACCCGACGACATGACACGGATGGCCGTCCTCGGGCTGAGCAACCAGTGCGAGCTGTATCTGCCGAACCCACCCGAGTACGGCCTGCTGCTGCGGCAGGCGGCCCGGGAGACGGCGCGCCTGACCGTGCTGCGCACGCGCGCCCTCGAGATCGGCGCGCCGTGGGCGGAGGCGGAGGCCCTGGAGAACATCCGGCCGCCCGACACGGACGCGCGGCGGTTCGGCGCATGGCGGTCGGACGCCTTCAGCATGCCGGCACGCAGGGTGCCGGCGGACCGGCCGGAGTGGGCGCCGGCCATCGCCGCGCTCACCGTCGGCATCCACGAGGTCGGTGACATCAACCGGTTCATCGGGGAGACCCTCGTGGCGTGGAGCGCGGCGGGATCCTTCGCCGGACCCACCTGACGCGCCGCGTGGGCCGATACTGAGGCGGTGATACGTGAGAACTTCCGCGAGTACCTGGACGAGCTGCTGCGTGAGGGCTACAGCGTCCGGCACGACGAACACCTGTCGGATCCGGACCTGATCGATCCGGGCGGCAACCCGGTGGAGACCTGGCGTCAGGACTACCCGTACGACGAGCGCCTCGACCGCGACGTCTACGAGGAGCAGAAGTACCAGCTCCAGATCGAGCTGCTGAAGTTCCAGTACTGGACGCTGGACACCGCCACCAAGCATGTCATCGTGTGCGAGGGCCGCGACGCCGCCGGCAAGGGCGGCACGATCAAGCGGTTCATGGAGCACCTCAACCCACGCGCCGCCCGGGTGGTCGCCCTGACCAAGCCGACCGAGACCGAGCTGGGCCAGTGGTACTTCCACCGGTACGTCTCCCAGCTGCCGACCGCCGGCGAGATCGTGCTCTTCGACCGGTCCTGGTACAACCGGGCCGGGGTCGAGCGGGTGATGGGGTTCTGCAGCGACCGCGACTACGAGATCTTCCTGCGCCAGGCGCCGGTGTTCGAGGAGATGCTGGTGGAGAGCGGCTTCTCGCTGACCAAGCTGTGGTTCTCGGTCACCCATGCCGAGCAGCGCACCCGGTTCGCCATCCGGCAGATCGATCCGGTACGCCGGTGGAAGCTCTCGCCGATGGACATCGAGTCGCTCGACCGCTGGGACGCGTACACGACGGCGAAGGAGGCGATGATCGAGCACACCGACACCGACCACGCGCCGTGGACCTCGATCAAGAGCAACGACAAGAAGCGCGCCCGCATCAACGCGATGCGGTTCTTCCTCAACCAGTTCGACTACGAGGGCAAGGACACCTCGGTGGTCTTCCCCGCGGACACCCTGCTCGTGCAGCGCGGCCGAGACTCGATCAAGGACTGATCAACCCCACAGGCGTACGGTGAGCGGGTCCGCCGACGTCTGCCGCGGGCGGCTGAACGCGGCGATCCGCAGGCCGCTGCGGACCACGTCGGCGCTGAGCTCGAGCCGGGCGTCGCAGGCGGTCATCGCCGGGCTGGCCCGGACCAGCAGATGCATCCACTTGCTGCCGTACACCCGTGCGCCCTTGACGGCCTGGAAGTCCCAGGCCGGTTCCGGCTCGCCCGCGCCGGACGCGCTGATGACCGGCTGGATCTCCTGATACTCGAAGCCGAAACCGATCGAGCCGATGCCCGCCTCGACCTCGAGGAACTTCAGCGTCGGCGCCAGGCTGACCGTCACGTTGCGCTTCACCTCCTGCGTGACGAACAGCGGATGCAGGTCGAACGCGCTGGCCGTCAGGCCGGCCTCGTCGGGCTGCAGCGACACGGAGAACCGCGCCCAGTCGATCTCGGTGCTGTCGTGCTCGGGCCGGAACGAGCAGGCCAGCCGCACCAGGTGGAAGCTGGCCTCCGACAGCTTCGCGCGCATCGGGGCCGGGAGCTCGCCGGCGTCGAAGAGGTCGACTAGGTTCCAGACCTCGGGGCGCCCGATGCTGACGACCGGCAGGTTCCGCAGCGGATCGACCCCTCGCACGGGCTGCGTGCCGCGCTGCGTCTCGGCCGGCGGAACGGTGTCGTCCGCCGCCAGCTCGCCCTCCCAGAGCGGCCGCTGGATCGTGTCCGGTACCCGAAGCAACATGGTGCGACTCCTCATCTCGGTGCGGTCACCGGCCAGGTGATCGACCAGTCGCCGGAGAGCACGAACGCGTCCGACGAATGCGCCCGGCCCGGGCCGGCGGGTCTCGCGGCGGACACCGCGCGGGCGAGGCACCGGTCCAGGTCGAGGCCGTCGCGCCAGGCGCCGTAGAACGAGGCCATCAGCGCGGCGGTCGCCGGGTCGTCGACCCGCCACAGGCTCGCGACCAGGCAACGGACCCCGGCCTGCAGGAACGCCTGGGACAGCCCGGCGAACTCGTATCCGCCGAGTGGCTCGGCGACGCCGGTCTCGCAGCCGGAGAGGACGAGCAGGTCGAGCGTGACGGACTCGGCCAGGATCTCCCGCGCGGTCAGGACGCCGTCCGCGAGGACGATCCCGGAGTCCAGTGGCGAGCCGGGCGAGAAGAGCGCGTGCGCGGCGATGTGCGCGACCGGCGAGCGGCGCAGCCGGTCCAGCACGCGCGCCTTCGTCGCGGCGGGACCGAGCAGCGGTTCGACCCCCATCATCGCCGCGATCCGCGCGGCCTCGGCGCCGGCGTGCGCCAGGTTCCCGGTGGGGTCGCCGACCACGGTGGCCGGTCCCGGCGCGGCCGGGCGGCGATCGAGCAGGAACGGCAGCAGGCCCAGCGACTCCATGGTGACCAGCGGCAGCGCGCCGCCGTCCCCGGCGCGCCAGCCGGCCCGCGCCGCGATCAGTGACCACGGAAGTCGCAGCCCGGCGTCGTACGGCGCGAGGACGACCCGCTCGACGCCGCCGAGATGGGCGGAGACCGCCTCCAGCAGCGGGCGCAGCGGCCGGTCCCAGGTCTCGGCCCGGCGACCGGAGCCGGCGAGCACCTCGCGGTCGAAGCGGTTCACGATGTCGTCCCACTGTGCCGGCTCGAGGTCGACCGTGCAGACGTCCGGCGCGTCCTCGCCGGAACGAAGCACGAAGATCACCGTCCGCGAGTTGGTGAGGAAGACGGAGAGCAGCGCCGTCCCCGGCCCGAGCCGCCGCGCGAGATCTGCGAGGGTCTCCCAGCTGAGCGGGCGCCCGCGCCGCAGCGCCACGTAGGCCTCCGCGCGCGGATCGGCGGCCGTCATCGACGCCCACACCGCGTCGAGCTCCCCGCGCAGCGCCGTGCGCCGGGCGAGGCGGCCGTCCGAGCCGGCGTCGGTCACCCCGGCGTCCCGGCCGTGATCGACGAGTTCGACGGTGTCCAGCATCCGCAGCTCGGCGAAGATCTCCCGTTCCCGGCCGGCGTCCTCCGCGGGTACGCCCGCCGGCGCCGGCAGGTCCGCCCGCCCGATCAGCTCCGTCAGGAGCCGGGACTTGGCCGCCTCGGCGATCACCATCGCGCTGCGCAGCATGCGGTCGACGCCCGCCCGGGTCGCGACCGCCTCGGCGAGGACCAGGTACGCCGAGACCACCCGTTCGGCGATGCCGAGGCCGGCGGCGATGTCCTGCTGACCGAGCTTGTACGCCATCGGCACCGAGCCGAAGCCCCGGTCCAGCAGGTTGAGGGCGCGCACCCACTCCGCGAGCGCCGCGGCAAGACCCTGGTAGCTACCCGACACGAAGGTCCGTTCGCTGAGCGCGATGCCGAGCGCGTTGAGGTACCTCGGCAGCTCGCCGGCGCCGTCGGGCGCGGCGGCGACGGCGGCCTCGAGCGCCTCGATCGCCGCCTCCAGCCGTGCGGGGTCCCGGTCCCGCTGGTAGCGCTGCCACATCGTGCCGCCGATCGCGTAGTAGGCGGCATGCCGCATCGCCGAGCCCGCGGGTGCCCGCTCGGCGATCGCCCGCAGGCCGGCGATCGTCCGGGCCTCCTCCCCCGCGACCTGGGACTGCCCCGACCGGCGGAGCTGGAGCAGCCGCACCGTGCCCAGGCCCGCGGCGACGGGTGACCGGAGCCAGGAGTCCCGGTCAGTGATGGCCGCCGCGCTCTCGTACAGCCCGGCGGCACGGTCCAGGTCGGCGAACGACTCGGTGGCGGCGGCGCGTTCGAGGAGCGCGACGGCGAGGTTCACGCTCGCCGCCGCCCGCTCGGGCGCGCCGGCCGCGGCGAGCTCGACGGCGAGCTCCGCGACGGTGACCGATTCGTCGAGATCCTCGCGGTGGCGGGTGCGGTAGTACCGCTCGTGCAGCGCGTGCGACAGGTTGCTCAGGCCGCGGGCCCGGTCCGCCGGGTCCTGTACCACGGCGAGGGCGGCGCGGCCGTTCGTGATCGCGGCCTCGAGATCCTCGAGCGCACCGAGCTGGGTGTAACGGTTCACACACGCGACCGCCAGGTTTCCGAGCGCCGCCGTGGCGAGCTCGGTGCCCGGCGCCAGGTCCCGGCAGCGCCGGTAGCAGTCCATGGCGCTCGCCAGGTCGGCCGCGTCCCCCGACAACCGGTGGCGGTCCACCAGGCGGTTGCCGAGGCTGTTGAGCAGCTCGGCCCGGCCCAGGCCCGGCTCGGCGTCGTCGACCCCGGCCCGCAGCCGCGCGATCTGCCGGTCGAGCTCAGCGGCGTGCTCCGAGCGGCGAAGCGCCGCGGCCGGCCCGGCCACCAGCGCGCGTACCCGTGATCGAAAGGTCATCGGCCGCCCTCTTGCGCAGGTAGGACCGGCAACAGGATCGCACCGGCCGGATCGGCGGTGCCACGCCGATGTCCAAGATCCGACTGCCCGGCCGACGGGGCGCCGACATGGCGCGGATCACAAACGGTGAGGTCGGCGTGCGGAGCCGCCGAAAGGACGGCGCCTTATTTTTCGGGGTTGTCCGGAGGTGACTGTGCCGTCGGTCACCGTCCGGCCCGTGGCGGGGCCACCCCTGCAATGCTGGAAATATTGGATGATCGCGGCCCGGCCGCAGTGACACCATGGCCGTCTGCGTCGCGCGGGGCCTGGGATCCGGTGTGCCACGGGCGGCAGTCCGAACGACGAACATGGAGCTCCTTGTGACTGATCAGGCCGGCGCGCCCACGAAACTGGACGCCGCCGTATTCAAGATCGCCGGCGTGGTGGTCCTGGGCGCGATCATGTCGATCCTCGACATCACCGTGGTCAGCGTCGCGCTCCCGACCTTCCAGGACGTTTTCGACGCCACGTACGCCGAGGTCGCCTGGACCATGACCGGCTACACCCTGGCGCTCGCGACGGTGATTCCGCTCAGTGGCTGGGCCGCCGACCGGTTCGGCACCAAGCGGCTCTACATGCTCGCGCTGCTGCTGTTCACGCTCGGCTCGGTGCTCTGCGCCACCGCCGACACGATCGAGCAGCTCGTCGCGTTCCGGGTGCTGCAGGGCCTCGGCGGCGGCATGCTCATGCCGATCGGCATGACGATCATGACCCGCGCGGCCGGCCCAGAGCGGATCGGCCGCCTGATGGCGGTCCTGGGCGTTCCGATGCTGCTCGGCCCGATCGCCGGCCCCATCCTCGGCGGCTGGCTGATCGAGGCGTACAGCTGGCACTGGGTGTTCCTGATCAACCTGCCGATCGGCATCATCGGCCTGGTGTACGCGCAGTTCGCGCTGCCGAAGGACGACCCGCAGCCGTCGGAGTCGTTCGACGTCGTCGGCATGCTGATGCTCTCGCCCGGCCTCGCGCTCTTCCTGTACGGCGTCTCGTCGCTGCCGGAGACCAGCTCGATCACGGCCAACAAGGTCTGGATCCCGATGCTCGTCGGCGCCCTGCTGGTGATCGGGTTCGTCTTCTACTCGTTCAAGCCGAAGCACCCGCTGCTGGACCTGCGGCTGTTCAAGAACCGCAACCTGGCGATCGCGTCGATCTCGCTGTTCGTGTTCATCATCGCGTTCATGGGCGCCGGCCTGCTGTTCCCGAGCTACTTCCTGCAGGTTCGCGGCGAGTCGACGCTGCACGCCGGCCTGCTGATGGCGCCGCAGGGCCTCGGCGCGATGCTGACGATGCCGATCGCCGGCGCGCTGGCCGACAAGATCCCGGTGGGCCGGACCGTGCCCTTCGCGATGGCGCTCATCGCCGCCGGCTTCTTCACGTTCACCCAGGTCGGCGTGGACACCTCGTACTGGCTGCTGTGCGGCTCGCTGTTCGTGATGGGCCTCGGCATGGGCGGCACGATGATGCCGATCATGACGTCGGCGCTGCGGACCCTGGGCAGCCACGACGTGGCCCGCGGCTCCACGCTGGTGAACATCCTCCAGCAGATCGGCGGCTCGATCGGTTCCGCGATCATGTCGGTGATCCTGACCAGCCAGCTCAACAAGTCGACCCCGATCCCGGGCATGACCACCCCGGACGGCAAGCCGGTCACCGAGGCCGGCGTCGCGATCGCCAGCCAGCACGGCCTGCTGCCGGCGCCGGTGCCGCCGTCGCTCATCGAGCGCGGCCTGGCGTTCGTCGCCGACTCGTTCGCCACCACGTTCATGGTCGCGTTCCTGCTGGTGCTGGCGACGTTCATCCCGATCGCGTTCCTGCCCCGCAAGCGGGTGCCCGCGGCGGAGACCGGCGGCGACGGCGACCGCGCCGAGACCCCGATCCTGGTGCACTGAGCAAGTCGCTTCCGGCCGCGGCGCGCATCCGACTCCTCGGATGTGCGCCGCGGTCTTTTTGTCAGACGGCGTACTGCTCGACCAGGCCGGCCAGGATGTCGCGGGTCCGGTGCAGGGAGCTGATCTGATCCTCGACCCGGGCCAGCTCGGTGCGCAGCCGCTCGGCCAGCCAGGGCGTGCGGATCGCCTCCTCGGAGATGCACGGCAGCACGTCGTGGATGGTGCCGCTGGACAGGCCGGCGGCGAGCAGGGTCCGGATCAGCGTCACGCGCGCGACCGCCGAGTCGGGATAGTGCCGCTGCCCGCCGGGGCTGCGCTCGCTCGCGAGCAGGCCCTGCTCCTCGTAATAGCGCAACGATCGCGCGCTGGCGCCGGTCGCCGCGGTCAGGTCCCCGATCCGCACGGGTGTCTCCCTCGCCACAAAACTTGCCCCTGACGTCAATGTCAGGTTTTACCGTAGCGCCATGACCACGACCTGCACCACCGCGCTCGGCTCCCTGCTCGCGCCGGTCGACCTCGCCGGCCTCCCGCTGAGCAGCCGCGTCGCGATGGCGCCGATGACCCGGTTCCGCTCACCCGGCGGCGTCCCGACGCCCGAGGTCGCCGCCTACTACCGGCGCCGGGCCGAGCACGGCATCGGCCTGATCATCAGCGAGGGTGTGCTCGTCGGCCACCCCAGCGCCGGCCACGAGACGACCGTGCCGCGGATGACCGCCGGCGCCTCCGAGCACGGCTGGCTGGGGGTGACCCGCGCGGTGCACGCCGCCGGTGGCCGGATCGCCGCGCAGCTCTGGCACCTCGGCAGCGCGCGCGAACCGGTGGACGGGATCGCGGCCTGGACCCCCTCGGGCCGGCCCGGCGGCAGCCACGCGATGACCCTCGCCGACATCGACGCGCTGCTCGCCGCGTACGCCGACGCCGCCCGGGTGGCGGCCCGGGCCGGGTTCGACGCCGTGGAGATCCACGCCGCGCACGGCTACCTGCTCGACGAGTTCCTCTGGCCGCGCACCAACCGCCGCGCCGACCGTTTCGGCGGGTCACCCGCGGCCCGGGCCGCGTTCCCGGCGGAGGTGATCCGGGCGGTCCGCGCGGCCGTGCCGGCCGAGATGCCGATCATCGTACGGTTCTCCCAGTTCAAGGAGCGCGACTACGCCGCCCGGATCGCCGGGTCACCCGCCGAGCTGGCGGTGCTGCTCGACGCCTTCGCCGCGGCGGGCGCCGACGTGCTGCACGCCTCGCAGCGCAACTTCGCCGAACCGGCGTTCCCCGGCTCGCCGCGCAACCTGGCCGGCTGGGCGAAGCACCTCACCGGCCTGCCGTCCATCACCGTCGGCTCGGTCGGGCTGACCCGGGACTTCCTCGGCTCCGGCGCGCTGCGCGGCCTGCTCGAACGGCTCGACGCCGGCGAGTTCGACCTCGTCGCGCTCGGGCGAATCCTGCTGCGCAACCCGGCGTGGGTGACCCTCGCGGCGGCCGGGCGCCTCGACGAGATCCACGACTACCGCAAGTCCGACGAGGACGCCTACTTCTGACCGCCCCGCGGCTCGGCCCGCACCAGGCTCCACCGCCGGCGGAGCACGGAATCTCGCCGCGATAAATAACTGGCGGGAATTCCGGGTGCTGCGGCAGAGTGATCCCAACGCCGACGGCGGACCGGAAATCCGGCCGCAAAGGCGTTGACGAATGAAGCGTTGTCGGTCATCCTTGATGGCGATACCGCACCGAGAGTCCCGAGAGGAGTTGAACCGTCATGTCGTGGCAGCCGAACTGTGCGATCGCCCAATCGAGGGCGGCGCGGTGTGGCCAAGCCACGCCCGTCGTGACGGTGAAACTTACCCTGCGAGGTTACGAAACCCTTCGTGACCTGGAGCGTTGGAGCGGTTAGCGCAGTTGTGTCTGCGCATACGCCGCCCTCCTCCGTACCCGGGGAACGGGCGGTTTTTTCGTTCTTGATTGTCTGACGGGTGTAGCTCAACGGCTTAGAGCACCGGCCTCCAAATCCGAAGGTTGCAGGTTCGAATCCTGCCACCCGTGCGTGCCCTGAATTCGTTCAGTGGAATTGATGTTTGTCAACTCAACAGTGGATGGCATGTATATTCGGCACCCATTCTTCAATTGGGTGCCGATGATTTCCGCCCGTGAGGCTGAGGTAGGTAGACCACCGGACTCTCGATCCGGAAGACCGGGTTCAACCCCCGGACGGGCGACGCGGCACCCCATGGGGGTTCGGCTAACGGCAGGCCGCCGAGCTTTGACCTCGGTCGTGCAGGTTCGAGTCCTGCACCCCCAGCACGTGCACGTTCCCGTGGCTGTAGCACAACGGTCAGTGCGCCGCCTTGCCATGGCGGAGACCGGGGTTCGACTCCCCGTAGCCACTCATGTCCAGCACTACCGACGACGAATCAGAAAGGAGGTGGGCCCGGTGACCGCGGTCCTCGTCTTGAATGCCGACCTCGGCCCGCTGCACCGGGTCACCCTCAAACACGCGATCCGCATGCTGTGCCGCAGAGTCGCTGAGGTGCACGACGCCGAGCCGGACCGGCTCATCGGCGTCTACCCGATGCCCAAGGTGGTCCGGCTGGTCGCCTACGTGGTGACCCGCTGGCGGCACAACCGCGGCCCCGCCTGGTCCCGGCCCGGCGTGCTGGCCCGCGACGGCCGGCGCTGCGGGTACTGCGGCAGGGACGCCTCGACCATCGACCACGTCCTGCCGCGCTCGCGCGGCGGGGAGAACACCTGGATCAACACCGTCGCCGCGTGCGGCCGGTGCAACCAGCGCAAGGGTGACCGGACCCCGACCGAGGCCGGGATGCCGCTGCGGAACCCTCCCCGGGTCCCCAGCTGGGCACAGCTCACCGCGCGCTGAAAGGGTCCGGGCCGTGCGGGCATCGCTACCCCCGCCGGCCCGGGCCGATGCGAGCTGGTGCAACGGCAGCACACCCGGCTCTGACCCGGGCGATGGAGGTTCGAATCCTCCGCTCGCAGCTCCCGCCCTCGTAGCCCAACGGCAGAGGCAACGGTCTGAGGGACCGTACGGTGCGCGTTCGAATCGCGCCGAGGGCACGCGACAACCCATGCCCGGGTAGCCCAACGGTAGGAGGCACCGCGCCCAGAACGCGGGCAGTGCAGGTTCGAATCCTGCTCCGGGTACGCGACAGCACGTTTCCAGGGCTCGTAGCTCCAACTGGCAGAGCAACGCTTTTGCACGGCGAAGGTTGTCGGTTCGAATCCGACCGGGTCCACATGTCGACGTAGCTCAGTGGTAGAGCATCCGCCTGTCGAGCGGAGGGTCGCGGGTTCGATTCCCGTCGTCGGCGCGCATCGTTTCGTCTCGCCGTGGCCCAGCTGGTAGGGGCGCCTCGCTGATAACGAGGAGGGCGCAGGTTCGAATCCTGCCGGCGAGACCAGGCCTCCATAGCTCAGCGGATAGAGCACCGGATTACGGATCCGGGTGTCCGAGGTTCGAGTCCTCGTGGAGGCGCCTTTGCTAGTCCAGGTCGTGTTCCTCCAGCCCTCGCATGATTCTCATTCGCGCCGACCCGAAGTCCTGGCAGTCCGCATCGGATGACAGGTCCGCCACCTCGCGGAGCACCGGTTCGACGTCGATCCCGAGCTCGCGGGCCCGGTTACACAGCCACCAGATCGCCATCAGCTGGTCGCGAGGATCGGCGCCTTTATCCATCGCGGAGACGTGCAGAAGCCGGCGACGGAACTCTCCTACCGAGTTCCACTCCCTCGGTAGGTGGGCACCCCAGCGGAAGGACGGGTAGTCCCGAAAGATGTCTCGGACCTGCTCTCGAGTCGGCGAACCGCCCGTCTCGTACGCATCCAACAGCGCATCGAGCGCGGCGGCCGCCTCGGCCGCCACCCCGGCTTCTTCCACCGGCGGCCGTGCCCGAAACTTGGCCGCCCAGTTCGGATCGCTGAGATCGACCGGGCGGTTGGCGATGTCCCGCAACAGCTCATCGATCACGGCGACATCCGCACGGACCTCAGCAAGATTCATCTCGTGATCGTGTCATCCCCGCACGCGGGGACCACCGGGCCATGGCGCAGCTTGGTCAGCGCGCTCGCTTTGGAAGCGAGAGGACGCCGGTTCGAATCCGGCTGGCCCGACGCACCTTTGGAGGAGCCAGCCGACAGTCGGCGCCGGCCGCCGTCTCGAAAACGGTTGGGGCTTAGCCGCCCGTGGCGGTTCGACCCCGCCCTCCTCCGCTCGCGCCGCGAGCATGGATGGTCATGCTCCGGACTTTTAATCCGGAGAGCAGGGTTCGAGTCCCTGGCGGCGCACGCAGCAGCACCTTGGCGCGGTGGACGAAGAGGTAGAGTCACCCGGCTTTCACCCGGGAATGTGCGGGTTCGAGTCCCGTCCGCGCTGCGTAACGCCTTCATGCGGGCGCGCCGACGCTGGAGAGTCGGTCCTGGCTGTAACCCAGGTGCCTCAGGCTGAGGGGGTTCGAATCCCTCCGCCCGCACGCGTGAAATGCCTCCGTAGCTCAGCAGGACAGAGCGCGACGTTCCGAACGTCGAGGCCGCTGGTTCAAGTCCAGCCGGGGGCGCGACGGCCTCGTGGCGTTCCCGGCGGAGCGCCCCGCCTGCAAAGCGGGTGACCCACTTCCGGTTCGACTCCGGGCGGGGCCTCGACCATGCCATCCACTGAAGAGTTGCAGGTGTTTCGCCGCTTGGTGCGACCACGCGGTATTGCTCAGCAGTTCCGGGTGTGCCGAGGAACGCGGCTGCGGCGTGTCCGTCGCCGGCGAGCCGGTATCGCAGCCAGGCCGCCAGGTAGCCGAGCCGAGGTATCCCCCACCGTCGTCCTGGATCGTGTTGTGGCCGGCGGCGCGCAGAGCCGCGCGGACGGCCGGGCCGGGGATCCGATCGTAGTATCCGGTCAGGGTGCGTGGCGGTGAGATCAGGGTGTCGCGTCCGCCGGTGAGCAGCAGCACCGGGACGGTGACCCGGGAGACGTCGATCTCGTCCGCGTCGGGGATCCAGATCGGGTCCGGCGGGTTGACCACGACGACCGTCCTGATGAGACCGTCGGCGGCGAGCGTGGCGCGGGCGGCGCCGCCCGCGCCCTGGGAGTGGCCGGCGGCCGCGACCGGGTGGTGTCCAGCGTGCCCGCGCAGCGGCCGGCCGGATCTGCGTTCTCGGCGATGAGGTGTGCGGTGTCGCCACGATGCCCGCGTAGCCGCCCCCGTCGGACAGCCGTTCGGCGGCGCCCAGGATCGCTGTGCCGGCCGCGTTCAGGCGTTCCTGCACGGCCATCAATTCCCGCCATCCGCCGCCCTCCGGCTGTGCGGCGGCGGGAACGCCTCCCAGCGACACCCCGGCTAAACCCGCGGCGATCACCGCGGCCCTGAGTCTCATCATCCCGTCCCCTCCATGGCTTCAACTCAGGCCACCTTCCTGGGGACGGACCAGACGGCACATGCGTGCCCAGCCCTCAATTTCCCGGGTAAGGGTTGGCGGCACGGGCGGTGCGCAGTGCCTGCGCCCACCACGAGAGCTGTTCCAGCAGCGCCTTGGCGTAGCCCTCCGCCGCGGCGTCGAGCGGTGCGCCGTCCTGCCAGGCGTGGAAGTAGTCGGGAAAGGCCAGTCCGTCCCGGATGGTCACCGCGTGCAGCTCGGTGAGCACGTTCTCGAGGTGAAGGACCGCGTGCCGGCCGCCGGCCGCGCCGCCGTAGCTGACGAACGCCGCGGGCTTGGCCGTCCACTGGGTGAAGTGCCAGTCGATGAGCGCCTTCAGCGATGCCGGGTAGCTGTGGTTGTACTCCGGTGTGACGATGACGAACGCGTCGGCTTCCGCCAGCCTCCTGGTGACGTCCTTCATGCCCTCGGGGCGGGGGTAGTCGTCGCCGGCGAACTTCGGCGGCGCGGCCGGCAGCGCCAGCGGAATGTCCACCCCGGCCGGATCGATGACATCGACATCGAACCCGCCGTGCGCCCTGGCCCGGTCCGCCACCCAGGCGGCGACGACCGGCCCGAACCGGCCCTCGCGGACGCTGCCGATGATTACCACGAGCCTGCTCTTGTCAGTCATGCCGTAGACGATCTGCCGTTCCGGGCTCGTCAGCCAGGCCGGGTGCAGGCTGGCCCCCGCAGGGCCACCCTTAGCGCGCGGCAGGGCCGTAGGCTCGCTACATGGGTACGCCGCTGGGCAACTTCATCCGGGCCAAGCGCGACAGCATCCGGCCGCAGGATCTGGGGCTCCCGGTACACCAGCGGCGCCGCGCCCCGGGGCTACGACGTTCGGAGCTGGCCGGGCAGGCCGGCATCAGCGTCGAGTACCTCACCAGAATCGAGCAGGGCCGCGACCGCAACCCGTCGGCCTCCGTCGTCAACGCCATCGCCGACGCGCTCCGCCTCGACGCCGCGGAACGCACGCACCTGATGTACCTGGCCAAGATCACCGGCGGTGCGTGCGCAAGGCACACCCGGCCGGCGCCGCCCGACCGCAGCGTGCGACCAGCCGTCCGCCGGATCCTCGACCTTCTCGAGCCCGGCATCGCCTTCGTCACCAACCGAACCGGCGACGTGCTCGCCCACACCAGCGGGTTCGCCTTGATCATGCGCGACACCGGGTTGCTGGACGTCGAGGAGCCCAACCTCACCAGATATGTCTTCACGGATCCTCGGGCCAGGACCACCTTCGCCGACTGGGACCAGATCGCCGACGAGCAGGTGTTCAACCTGTGGCTCGGTCCGTCGACCGAAGCCTTCGAATGGTTCACGGCCGACTTCGCGACCGTCGCCGGCGCCGAGTTCACCCGGCGGCTCCACCACCACCTCCCACCGGCCCGAGTACCGCTGAGAATCAACCATCTGCAGTGGAACCGGGAGGTCCTCGAGCTGCCCGCCTCGGATGCCCAGCAGCTGATCGTTCTCCTGCCCGCGGACGAAGCGACCGCCGAGGCCGTCGACCGACTGCGCCAACACCCGCACCGCAACGTCCTCCGCGCGGTCTGACCCCAGGCGGCTACCTCGTTCCGTCGTCGACATCCGGCTGGCGCGCTGAGCCTCCTACGTGTTCGCGGATGCGGGTGCCTACGGATGCCCGCGATCATCAGTGCCTGACAGCCTGGTATGCCGGCCGCACCGAGCGGTCCGCTGGCGGGAGAGCGATGATGGGCAACGGGGCCGACGAGCAGAAACAGCGCGCAGTACGGTCCGCTCCCGAACTGACGTACGGCATCCTCGGATCACTCGAGGTGCTCCAGGGTGATCGGCCCCTCATCATCGGTGCCCGCAAACAACGGATCGTGCTGGCCATGCTCCTGTGCCGCGCGAACACGGCCGTGCCGGTCGGTGTGCTGCGCGACGCGCTGTGGGACGACGATCCGCCGCGAACCGCACAGAAGAACCTTCAGGTGTACGTGTCCGGGCTCCGCGGTCTGCTCGGTCAGCGGTCGGACGGCGCTCGGTGCGACGGGCCGTTGCGTCACCACCCGCACGGCTACTCGATTCAGGTCGGTCCGGACCAGCTCGACACCCTCCGGCAGGAGCGGCTCGCCCGCGCCGGTCAGCAGGCGATGCGCGACGGTACGTTGCAGCGGGCCGCCGACGCGCTCGGGCAGGCCGTCCGCTTGTGGCGCGGTCCCCTCCTGCCGGACCTGGCGACGGTGCCGGAGGTGGCCGCCGAGGCCGACCGGCTGCAGGCACGGCACCTGGCCGTCCTGGAGGACTGGGCGGAGGTCAACCTCGCGCTGGGACGGCACGGTGACGTCGTGGACGCGCTCGACCAACCGTCGCGGGAGCAACCGTTCCGGGAGCGGCTGCGGCGCGCCCAGTTGCTGGCGCTGTACCGGTCCGGCCGGCACACCGAGGCGTTCGCCCAGTACGAGGCGATGCGTCAGCAGCTCTCCCGGGAGCTGGGGCTGCCGCCGAGTCCGGTGCTCGCCGCTCAGTACGAGTCGATGCTGCGTGGCGACGTGAACGCCCAGGTGCCGGAGACCGCGCCGGCGGTCGCCGCGCCCATGCCGAGCGTCCCGGCCGGCCGCGTCAACGTGCCCTTCGACACCCCCGACTTCACCGGGCGCGACCACGAGACCGACGTCCTGCTCGGGGCGCTTACCGCTGGTCGGGACACCGTGGCGGTGGTGAGCGGCGCCGCGGGGGTGGGCAAGACGGCGTTCGCGGTGCACTGCGCGCACCGGCTCGCCAGCCGGTTTCCCGACGGCCGGATCATGGTCTCGCTCCGCGCACCCGACGGCGGACCGCGCCTGGTTCCGGAGGTGCTCGGCGAGCTGCTGCGTGAGATCGGCGTGGCCGATCCGGTGCCGGAATCGCCGCGCGACCGGGCTCGGCTGTTCCGGTCGGTGACCGCCCGGCACAGGATGCTGGTGATCCTGGACGATGTGGTCACGGAGTTCCAGGTGCGGTCGTTGCTGGCGGCGGCCGGGGGTGGAGCGGTCGTGGTCAACAGCCGGCGACGGCTGGACGGCGTAGCGTCGGCGGTGCGGATCGGCCTGGAGCCGCTGCCCGATGCGGAGGCCTTGGAGCTGCTCGGCCGGCTGGTCGGACCGGATCGGGTGACGGCGCAGCCGGCGGCCGCCCGGCGGCTCCTCGCCAGTTGTCGTGGGTTGCCGCTGGCGCTGCGGATCGTCGGCGGGAAGCTCAACGGGCTTCGGCACCTCCCGCTGGACCGGTACGCGGACCGGCTGGCGGACGGCCGGGCGTTGCTCAGCGAGTTGACGGCCGGCGACGCCGACCTGCGGGCTCGCCTCTCCGTCTGGTACCACGATCTGCGGCCCGACGATCGTGCGACCCTGCGGCTGCTGGCGGCGTCGGCCGAGCCGGGTGCCTCGGTGTCGAACGTCGCCTGTGGACTCGGCGTCGAGCTCGCACAGGCCGAGTCCGCACTCGAGCGCCTCGCCGCGGAGCACTTCGTCGAGGTGCGACCGGCCGAGGTCGAAGCACACGACGGGCAGGCGTCGCCGCATTTCGTCCTGCCGCCGCTGGTCCGGTCCTTCGTCCGCGACCTGAGCCGCCAGGACGCCTGAGCCGGCACCGCGCCGGGGCGATGCTCACGCCACCCGGGCGAACTCCAACGTCCGGGCGAGTTCCGCCGGCGCCGGTGCGGCCGCGCGCCGCGACCGGCGGACGGCCCGGAACGCCGGTGGCGCGCACACCAGCACGGCCGCCAGCGCACTGAGCTGCAATACCCACAACGCCGGCCGGATGCCGACGAACTCACCGATCGTGCCGCCGGCGACCGCACCCAGCAGCCCGGAGGCGGCACCCGCCACCTGGAGCGCGGCCAGGACGCGGCCCAGGGCGCCCTCGTCGACGTCGGCGACGATGACGGGCCCGAGCGCGACGTTGGCCACCGCCGCGAAGAGCGCCGGCAGGCCGACGCCGACCGTGGCCAGCCCGGCGGCCAACAGGATCGGCCCGCCCGCCGCCGGCAGCAGGACACCGGCGAGCGCGGCGGCACCGCTCGACGCCAGCAGGACGGCCCGGGGATCCGAGCGGCCGGCGAGCAGCCGTCCGGCGAGCACCGAACCGGCCAGACCCGCCAACCCCGACACCATGAACAACCACCCGTACGCCTGGGGCGGCATCAGTACCACCCGCAGCAGGAACGGCGCGGTGAGCGCGGCGGCTCCCGCAAGCGCGGCGCCGGGAAGGAGCAGCGCCATGAGCACCGCCCGCAGCGCCGGGTCACCGAAGCAGAACCGCAGCCCGGTCGTCATTTCGCGCAGCACGGCCCCGAACCCGGCCGCGGGCCCGGGCGCGGCCGGCCGAAGCCGTCGTGCCACCGGCGTCATGCACACCAGCGCGGTGGCGCTCAGCAGGTAACTGACTCCGTCGACCGCCAGCGCGGCCGCCGGACCGAGCACCACGACGGTCGGGCCGGCGAGGAGCCGGCCGATGATGCCCGCCGCGTACTGGCCGGCCTGCAGTCGGGCCCGCACCGTGCCGAGCTGTGCGTCATCGACCAGCTGCCGCAGGTGTATGAAGTACACCGCCTCCAGCAGGATCCCGACGCAGCCCTGTGCGGCGCAGAGGGCCACCAGCCAGCCGATCGAGGCGGCGTCCAGGGCGACACCCACCGTGATCGCGGCGACGGCCGTCGCCGACAGCGTGTCGAGCAGGATGAGGGCGCGGCGTGGTCGCGCGATCCGGTCGGCGACGACACCGGCCGGCAACCCGAGCAGCAACATCGGCAGCACGGCCGCCGCGCTGATCAGGCCGATCTGCCCCGCGGAGGCGTCGAAGTGGACCACCGCGACGATCGGCAGCGTGATCCCGGTGAAGGCCGTGCCGAGCGCCGATGCGGTGTGCCCCCACCAGTACAGCCGGACGTCGGCGGAGCCGCCCCGGCGACGTCGATGCTGCCCGGGGCGTTGCCGGTGCCGCCCAGGGCGCACGTCACCTCCCCGCCGTCGCGGGCAGGGCCGCGACCGACGGCGCCGGCCGACCTCGGGCGTCGATCAGCTCATCCACGGTGAACAGTGCGTCCGGCCGTGGGTCGAGCACGTGGGTCAGCCCCAGCAGCACGCCGGCCGACCCGCTCCACAACTCCGCGCTGAACCGCAGCAGCTGGTCGCCGAGAATGCGGACGCCGGTCTCGTGCGGTACGGCGTACTTGAACAGGGCCCGGGCCGCCCGCAGCGCGGCGTCCTGCGCCGAACCGTCACCGGTGAGCAGGGCGTGGTCGGCGAGGGTGAACGCGAAACCGGCCAGCCCCTGCAAGAGCCCGGGCATCACGGTGTACGTCAGGTGGACCGGCGCCAGCAGGCGGGGCAGCGCGATCGCCAGGCGCTCGTCGGCGACGGCACGCAGGACGCGGGTCACCGCGAAGGCGGTGCCGGCCGAGCCGGCGAACAGGTACGGCATGATGCGCCGGTCCGTCACGGACGCGGGGAACATCAGGCCGGACGTGTCGCCGTCGACCGCCCGGTCGAGTTCGGCGTGCAGCAGCCGGACCGCCCGCGCGAGGTAGCGGCCGTCACCGGTGACGCCGGCCAGTTGCTGCAGCATCAACGCGACGCCGGAGCGGCCGTGCATCAGCCCGGTGGCGTCGTCCGCGCCGAGGTGGTCGGTAAGCGCCTCGTCGGATGGCAGCGCGGCGGCAAGCGCGCAGGCCCGTTCGAGGTGGTGTTCGTCACCGGTGCGCCAGTACAGCGACAGGTGGGTCTGCGCCACACCGGCGGCGCCGGCGAAGATCGTGGCGCAGCTACCGGTGAGTGGATGGCGGTCGGCGACCGCGAGGAGCTCTCGCGCCTCGTCGAGGCGGCCGGTAGCGGCCAGCACCTGCGCGATGCCGGCCAGGCCGGCGAAAAGCCCGGGGCCGAGTTCGCCGGCCTGGCGCAGGGCGTCCCGGCACAACCGCTCGATGAGGCCGTCCGGCAGCGCACGGCCGGCCCGGTGCAGCGCGTGGACCACGCCGGCGGTGCCGTATGCCACGCACACCGTGTTGGACTGGTGCCCCTGGGGGATGGTGGGGAACACGCGGCGCTCGTCCGTCAGATCGGCCATGGCGACGAGAGCGTCCGCGACGCCCTCGCGCAGCGCGGTCAGGTGACCGACCGGGTCGGCCGCCACCTGCGCGGGCGTCGGCAGGCGCGGATCGTTGCGGGGGACGTGATGGCTGGTGGCGCGCTGCCAGAGCACCGGCGGCACGGGCGCGACGTCGCTCAGATCGTGGTGCAGGTGCGCCAGCGCATCCGGGTTGCGGTCCACGACGAGTTGCAGGGGGCCGAGGCACTGCTGGGCCAGCCGGGACAGCCCGAAGAGGTCGTGCTCGCGGGGATCGTCGCGCACGATGCTTTCCGGCGGCAGGAACCCAGGCGTGACCCCTGCGACGAAGGAGGCACCGATCCGCTGGGCGGAGCCGAAGTCCACGAGCCGGGCGGTGTCGTCGCCGTCGACCATGACGTTGGTCGGGCTCATGTCCACGAAGAGGTAACCGATCGCGTGCAGCCGCCGGATCGCCTGTTCCACCTGGGCCAGGACCGTCGCGCAGCGCTCGTAGAAGTGGGCGAACTCGGCCGCGGTCGCGCCGGCCCGCACCAGCGGCGTCCGCCGGACCATCCACGGCCCCAGTGACTCGCCGGGAATGTGCTCCATCACCAGGAATTCGTGCTTCCACTGGGAGAAGTGGGCGATCGGCTCCGGCGCCAGCCCCGGTGCCAGGCGGTGCAGCGTGGTCAGGATGTCGTACTCGGCCCGGAGCTGCTCGATCGCGGACGGACCGTCCTCACGCAACCCGACGTGGGGCCGCGCCTCCTTGCATACGACGCGCCGGCCGGTGGCCGACTCCCGGCCGAGGTAGATGCCGCCGGCGTTGGTGAACCGGATTGCCGACTCGATGCGGAAGCCGTTGAGGTCGGCCGCCGGTGGCGGCTCGACGGTCTCGGTGTGGAAGGGATCGGAGATGCCCGGCGGCAGGTGGAAGGACACGCCGCGACGATCATTGACGAGGTTCCCGTGACCGTCGCGGGTGAGCAGCGCGAGCGTGCCGTCGGCTTGGTGGCGCACCCGCCTGGTGAACGCGCCGTAACGGTAGAACACGACGTTCGAGTCCTGAAACGGCCGATCCGAGAGGATGAAAGGGCCGTCCTCGCCGGCCAGTGCCGCGTGCAGCGCGGTCATGAGCTGCCGCGCCGCGGCCACGTCGACCGGGTACGCCGCGATGAACTTGCCGCTCTGTGCCCGGTTCGCGTGCTTCGCCTGCTGCCCGAAGTAGCCGGCGCTCGTCGCGAGGTGCTTGAATGCGACACCCTGCGCGAAGCACAGCGCCGCGGCGGTATCCAAGACGTGCTGGATCCGCTCTGCCCGCGCGGAGACATGCACCTTCCACCCGTCGTCCGGCTGAGCTTCCCGCTCCGGCCGGTGCCAGCTCCGCCACACGCCGGACCGGACGTCGATCCATCCGCCGGGGATGCGCGCCGGCCGCAGCACGTCGCCGTCGTCGCCGTCGTCGTCCGGCGGAGCGTAGAACTCCCGGTCCGCCCCGGCGAACTCCATCGGAAATCTCATGGCATCTCCATCTGAGCCTGAAGTGGACCGGTGAATCGCCCGGCCGGGCGGAGCATGCGCCGCCGGGCCGGGCGATTGCCTAGAACGGTTTCTGGCAGCTCGCCGAGAGGCTCATCAAGCTGCAACTCGCGTGGCCCTCGACGTCCTGTTCGCCCTCGGGCCCGCTCTCGGTCGGCTGTTCCTGCAGGGAAAGGACCGTCCGTGCGTGCATCGTCATGCTCTGGCTCCTTCTTGTGACTACCTGCCGAGGCTTCCGGCAGGGGCGGCGGGCGCGTTGGACGGGGGGACCGACGCACCCGCCTCTCGACTGCTCAGACCGGCAGCTGGCAGCTGTTGACCAGGACGCTGAGGGTGCTGATGTGACCCTCGACGTCGCCTTCGCCCTCGGGCCCGGTCTCGGCCTGCTGCTGCTGCAGGGACAGCACGATCCGCGCGTTCATCGTCATTGCCAGACTCCTTCGGTTCGGTGCGGAACCGGGGTGCTCCGCTGTGCCCCGAACGCTAGGTAGCCGTATGCAAGGAACGGTTGCGCACGGGTATGGCGGCGGTATGACCGCTGCGTGCCGGGGGTGTACCGAGCGCCGCGGACCTGCGCCGCGGACCTCGCGGCGGGCCGGGCACTCGCCTGGGCTGCGGTCATACCGCATTCGATCCGCAAGGCAGCCCCCACCCGGCTCGGCCCGGCGAGACTGCACCGGTCCGCGTACGCATGGATGGCCTATCACAGGGGGAACCGTGGAGCTTGCTGAGCCTGTGGACGGAGGCGATGGCATGAGCAGTAGCACCGAACCGGCCGGCGGCGAAGGGCTCACCTGGCGGCTGATCGAGGAGGACCAGCCCGATCTGGCCGTCGTCGCCCACGGACAACCGGCCACACCGGAGTGGGCCTGGGGTGGCGCGTCGGGGGCCGGGGTCCGGGTATGCGTCGTCGACTCTGGCGTGGAGCCCTGCCATCGGCTCGTCGGACCGGTCGCCGGCTCCTGGTCCGTCGTCTACACGGGCAGCGGATACAAGGTAGAGCCGGTCGACGCCGAAGACGCCTGCGGCCACGGCACGGCCTGCGCCGGGGTCATCCGCCGCATGGCACCCGACTGCGAGATCTTCAGCGTCAGGGTGCTGGGCGCCAACCGGACCTGCACCGGCGACCGCCTGCTCGCCGGCCTGCGGTGGGCGATACAGCAGAACTTCGACGTGATCAACCTGAGCCTGTCCACTACCAGAACGCGGTACGTCGACGAGCTGCGCGCACTCGCGGACGAGGCTTACTTCCGACGGATCGCGGTCGTGGCTTCGGCACACAACGTACCGGTGGAGAGTTTTCCCTGGCGGTTCTCCTCAGTCATCTCGGTGGGCAGCCATCACCAGGAGGACCAGCCGGACCTGTTCCTCTACAACCAGCGGCCTCCGGTCGAGTTCTTCGCTCCGGGGCAGAACGTCGAATTGGCGTGGCCGGGCGGGGGGAGCATCCGTGCCAGCGGGAACAGTTTCGCCGCACCGTTCATCTCCGGGCTCTGCGCGCGTATTCTCTCCAAGCATCCGAGGCTGACCACGTTCCAACTCAAGAACGTCCTGTACCTGACCGCGGCCAACGTCGAATTCGGCGGCGTCGAAGGCAAGGTCGGACAGCCGGCGCAGCAAAGGTAACGTTCCGACCCGTGCAGGTCCTTTCCTGCTGAACGATGGTCTCGGGGGTACTGCGGTGGAGTTCGCGCGGCTGGGCGGCAGTGGGCTGAGGGTGAGTCGCGTCGGGCTGGGATGCATGAGCTACGGCGATGCCGCGGCCGGCATGCACCGGTGGACCCTCGACGAGGATGCCGCGGCGCCGTTCTTCCGGCAGGCCGTCGAGCTGGGGGTGACGTTCTGGGATACCGCGAACGTCTACCAGGGCGGCACGTCGGAGGAGTTCGTCGGGCGGGCGATCACCCGGTTCTCCCGCCGGGAGGAGATCGTGCTGGCCACCAAGGTCAGCGGGAGGATGCACGACGGCCCGGGTGGCGGCGGCCTGTCCCGCAAAGCCGTCCTCGAGCAGGTCGACGCGTCGCTGCGGCGGCTCGGCACCGACTACATCGACGTCTACTACATCCACCGCTTCGACGCCGAGACGCCGGTCGAGGAGACCATGCGGGTGCTCGACGACCTGGTCCGGGCCGGCAAGGTGCGCTATCTCGGCGCGTCGTCCATGTGGGCCTGGCAGTTCGCCAAGCTGCAGCATGCCGCCGTGGTGAACGGGTGGACCACCTTCACGGCGATGCAGGATCAGTACAACGTGCTCAAGCGCGAGGAGGAGCGGGAGATGATCCCGACCTGCCTCGACCAGGGCGTCGGGCTGACCCCCTACTCGCCGCTGGCGAAGGGCCGGGCCGCCCGGCCGTGGGGCGGGCAGACGGCCCGGTCGTCGTCCGACAACGTCGCCACGGCGTTCGACCGCGACGTCGACGAGGCGGTGGTCGGCGCGATTCAGCGGGTCGCCGAGGGTCGCGGCGTCGCGATGGCGCAGGTGGCGTTGGCCTGGGTGCTGTCCAAGCCGGTCGTCGCCTGCCCGATCGTGGGCGCCACCAGACCGAACCACCTGCAGGACGCGGTTGCCGCTCTCGCGCTCGATCTCACCGATGACGAGATCGCCGAGCTGGAGACTCCCTATCGGCCGCAGGAGAACTACTGGTGGTGAGCGCCGCGACGATCCGCCGTGCGGCCTGTGCCGGCGTGAGGTGCGTGGTGTCGACGACCTCGGCCTCGCCGTGCAGCCACGTGCGGGCCGCCTCGGCGTAGGGCTCGAGGTACTGGAGGCGGAACGGTGAGGGCACGACGGACGCGCCCTCGATGCGGCCGCGGAGGGTGTCCTGGTCGGCGTGCAGGACGAAGTGCCGGACCGGGATGGCGTGCCCGGCGAGGCCCCGGCTGATCTCGCGCCAGTACTGCTCGACCAGGACGGTCATGGGCATCACCAGGGTGCCGCCGGTGTAGTCGAGCACCCGCCGGGCGGTCTCGACGACCAGCGGCCGCCACGGCGGCCAGTGCTGGAAGTTGTCCGTGGCGGGCAGCCCCGGCGTGATGTCCATGAGCATCGCGCCGACGTTCTCGGCGTCGAACACCCGCGAATCGGGGAGCAGCCGCTGCACGAGCCCGGCCGTCGTGGTCTTGCCCGCGCCGTGGGTACCGTTGATCCACACGATCATGTGTCCAGAGGCTAGCGAGGTCACGCATCCCGGAGCCGCAGGGCGAGCGCCCCGGCCAGCACCGCCGCGCCCGCGTACGCGGCGAGCACGCCGATGCCGGCCCACGGGCCGATGTGCGCGGTCGTGAAGTCCCGCGTCGTCTGGATGCTGAGCCCCGCGTCCATCGGCGAGTACCGGTGGATGCGGTGCTGCCAGCGCGGATCGGAGATCAGCAGGGCGAGCATCGGCGAGCCGTACAGCAGCATGAGCACGGTGGTGACCGCGCCGGCCGTGTCTCGGATCAGCAGGCCGACGCCGACGCCGAGCACGCCGACCAGGCACAGGTAGAGCACGCTGCCGGCGGCGGCCCGCAGCGTCAGGTGGTCGCCGAGGGACAGCGGCGGGTAGCCGTTCGCGGCCGTGAAGCCGTTGCCGGGCAGTACCGCCCGGGCGGCGAGCATCGTGCCGAGCACGCCCGCGGCGCCGGCCAGCGCCGCGGCCGCCGTGACGACGGCCAGCTTGGCCGCCAGCACGTTCGTCCGGCGCGGCACGGCCGCGAGCGTCACCTTGATCATTTTGGTGCCGTACTCGGTGGTCACCGTCAGGACCGCGAGGATGACGATCGCCGCCTGGCCGAGGCGGACCCCGACCAGGCTGATCTTCGTGAGGTCCTCGTGGCACAGCGGCGCCTGGCACTCCCGGACCTGCAGGGTCGCCGCGGCCGCGTAGCCGACCGCGACCGTGAGCCCGACCGCGGCCAGCAGCAGCCAGCCGGTGCTCGGCAGGGTCCGCAGCTTCGTCCACTCGGCGTGCAGGGCCCGGCCCATGCCGGGCCCCTGCTTCGCGCGCTCCCGGACCTGAACCGACGCGCCGCTCATGCGTCGCGCCGGCGCAGCAGGAGCCAGGCGAGCAGAAGCCCGCCACCCGCGTACACCCAGGCGACCGTGAGGCCGGTCCACGGGCCGATCATCGACCACGGCTCGACCAGGGTGTCGCTCGGCGGCTTGGCGCGCTGGGTGGCGAAGCCACCGGCGAGCGTGACGTGCATGAGCCAGCGCGCGGGCGCGGCCTGCAGCAGGGAGCCGACGATGACCGGCAGGATCACCAGCACGATGACGGTCGTGATGGCGGCGGCGCTCCGGCGCATGATCGTGCCCATGGCGAGGCTGAACACCGCGACGGCGGTCATGAACGCGGCCGTGAGCAGCAGCGCCCGGACGACGGCCGGATCGGTCAGGGACTCCTGCGCGAAGGCGGGCGGCGCGAAGCCGTGCTCGCGCAGGATCGGCTGGGCGATCAGGAACGCGGCGATCGCGGCGGCCAGGCCGACCACGTAGGTGACGGCGCCCAGCACGAGGGCCTTCGCGGCGAGCACCCGGCCACGACGCGGGCTGGCCAGGAACGTGGTGCGGATCATCCCGAGCCGGTACTCCGACGTCGCGAACAGCACGCTGACCGCGATCAGCGCCATGAGGCCCGCCAGCACACCGAACAGCGAGATCTGCACCATGTCGTCCGGCGGGACCTCAGGACCGATCTTGCCCGTGCCCGTGATGGTGTAGGTGCCGTTCGCCTCCGTCATACCGCCTTGCGGCCCTTCGTCGCCCTTGCGCGGCTCGCCCACGGGCTCCGGCGGCGCGGGCATGGCCAGCACGTCGGCGCGCCACGGCCCGGTCGAGGTGGAGAGCTGGACGTTGTCGAAGGTGGCGACGGCCTTGCCGGCGTGTCCGCCGACCGAGGTGCCGCCGGCCTGGCGCAGCAGCCGCATCTCGGGCTCGGCCGACACGAACATGCCGATCTCGGCGTCGCGCGGCAGCCCGGGCACGGTCAGCTCGCCGATCCTGCGCCAGTTCGTTCCGTCGGCCGACTCGTACCCGGTGATCAACTCACCGCTGCGGGTCAGCCGCAGCCAGCGCGGCCCGCCGCCCGTCTCGCCGGCCAGGTCGGTCTTGTAGTTGGACTGCATGCGTACGCCGTGTGCCGGGGTGAGCAGCACCGATGCGTACGCCGAGCCGGTGCGCGTGCCGTCCTTGATGATGACGCCCGCGCCGCCCCACGGCCCGACCGGCAGCAGCGAGGAGCCGGCCAGTCCGCCGGAGGCCTGACGCTCGGCCGGCGGCTTGCCCAGCGAGGCCACCCGCACGGTGATCGAGCCGTCGCCGGCGATCGGCTGGTGGACGAACTCCATGCCGTCGGTGACCGCGGTGCCGTCCGGCCCGACCACGAAGTTCGGTCGCTCGTTGACGTCGGTCGACCCGCCGTTCGCGGCGAGCACGCTGACCCCGACGGTCAGCGCGGCGACGCCGAACAGGGTGATCACCCATCGGCGCACCGAGCGCAGCTTGGTCCACTCGGCGAGCAGCAGCCGCCCGAAGCTCTCTCCCGGCGCGGTCATCGCCCCTCCTCCTCGGTGACGCTGAACTCGACCGCGTCGCGGGTGAGCTCCATGTACGCCTCCTCCAGCGAGGCCCGGTGCGACCGCAGCTCGGAGAACGGCAGGCCGGCCTCGGTGAGCAGGGCGGCGGTCCGCTCGCCGGTGATGCCCTCGACGGTCAGGATCTCCGCGTCGATCGCGGCGACGGTGCCGCCCGCGTTGGCGAGCAGGGACATCGCGTCGGCGCGCCGGGAGGTGCGCACGTCGACGCGGTCCTTGGAGGCCGCGGCGATCAGCTTGGACACGCTGGTGTCGGCGATGAGCCGGCCGCGGCCGATGACGATCAGGTGGTCGGCGGTGTCCTGCAGCTCGCTCATCAGGTGGCTCGACACGAAGACCACCCGGCCCTCCGCCGCCAGCGAACGCATCAGGCCCCGGATCCAGACGATGCCGTCCGGGTCGAGGCCGTTCACCGGCTCGTCGAACATCAGCACGGGCGGGTCGCCGAGCAGCGCCGCGGCGATGCCCAGCCGCTGCTGCATGCCCAGCGAGTAGCCGCCGGCCCGGCGGCCCGCGGCCGAGGCGAGCCCGACCTGGTCGAGGACCTCGCCGACCCGCCTGCGCGGGATCCCGTTGCTGTGCGCGAGCCAGAGCAGGTGGTCGCGGGCCTTGCGGCCGGGGTGCACCGCGGCGGCGTCCAGCAGTGCGCCGACCTGGAGCAGCGGGGTGCGCAGGGACCGGTACGGCCGCCCGTCGATGAGCGCGTCGCCCTCGTCCGGCGCGTCGAGGCCGAGGATGATCCGCATGGTGGTGGACTTGCCGGCGCCGTTGGGCCCGACGAATCCCGTCACCTCGCCCGGGCGGACGGTGAAGCTCAGCCCGTCGACGGCGACGGTGCCGCGGAAGTGCTTGCGCACGCCGCGTACCTCGATGGTTGGTGGCATGGTCAACAGGCTAGGAGCCGGACGGGGCCGCGGTCGTCACGCTGCGGAGCGGTCCTGGGCTCCCCCGCGCGGGGGAGCCCAGGCCCCCTGCGCCGGGGGACGACGCCGCGCCGGGTGGCGGTCACAATGATTGATGTGCGGCCCAACCAGGAAAACCCCTACTGGCCGTACCTGTTCGCCGCCGTGCTCGGCTGCGCCGCGCTCGTCGAGGTGGCCGTCCGCGAGGGCGGGCAGCCGCTGACCCGGCCGCTCGGCCCCCTGCTGGCCCTGGCCGCGACGGCGCCGATCGCGCTCGTGCGGGCGACGCCCGTGGTGTCGGCCGTGCTGGTCGCGGCGGTGTGCCTGCTGAGCCCGCTGATCGGCTACCCGCCCCCGGTCGCCGCGCTGGTCGCGCTCGGTGTCGCCTGCTACGTCCTCGGGCGGCGGGGCCACGCCCGGGCGGCCGGCGTGCTGATCGTGCCGTTCGTGGCCTACGCCGCCGCGCCCGGCACCGCCATGGCGGCCGGCGGGCGTACACCGTCCATCGCCATGCTGGCGGTGACCGCCGTCGCGGCGGTCGCCGGCACCGCCCGGCGGGCCGGCGCGGCCGCCGCCCGGCACGAGGCCACCGACCGGGCCATCGCCGACACCCTGATGGAGCACGTGGCCCGGGGTGAGCGGGCCCGCATCGCCCGGGAGCTGCACGACGTCGTGGCACACCACATCTCGATGATCGCGGTGCAGTCCGACGCCGCCCGGCTGACCACCCCGGGCATGCCGGCCGAGGGCGCCCGGCGGCTCGTCGCGATCGGCGAGACCGCCCGGGCCGCGCTGACCGAGATGCGCCGCCTGCTCGGCGTCCTGCGCGAGGACGCCGGCGGCGAGGTCACCCGCCGGCCGCAGCCCGGCCTGCAGCAGCTCAACGAGCTGCTGGACGAGGCGCGCGACCTGTCGGCCGGCAGCACCCGGCTGATCGTGCACGGCGGCGTCGTGCCGCTGGACCCGGGCGTCGAGCTGGTGGCGTACCGGATCGTGCAGGAGGCGCTGACCAACGCGCGCCGGCACGCGGCCGGTGCCGCGGTCGACGTCGAGCTGCACTACCGGCCCGGCAGCCTGCTGCTGCGGGTACGCGACAATGGTCCCGGGCCGCCGCCCGCCGGCCGGGCGCCCGGCCCGGGCGGGCACGGCCTGACCGGCATGCGCGAGCGGGCCGCCATGGTCGGCGGCCGCCTCAGCGCGGGGCCGGCGCCGATCGGCGGCTTCCTCATCGAGGCCGTCCTGCCCACCGGGAACGAGGAATGAGCCCGATCCGGATCGTCGTCGTCGACGACCATGACGTGGTGCGCACGGCGTTCGCGGCCCTGCTCGCCACGCAGGCCGACTTCAGCGTGGTCGCGACCGCGCTCGACGGCGAGGACGCGGTCGCGGTGTGCCGGGAGCACCGCCCGGACCTGGTGCTCATGGACGTCCGGATGCCGGTGCTCGATGGGATCGAGGCCACTCGCCGCATCCTGGACGAAGCCGGCGAGCACGGGCCCCGCATCCTCATCCTCACCACGTTCGACCTGGACGAACACGTCTACGACGCGCTGGCCGCCGGCGCGAGCGGCTTCCTGCTCAAGGACGTCACCGCCGAGCGGTTGTTCGACGCGATGCGGGTGGTGGCGTCCGGCGAGGCGCTGCTCGCGCCGGCCATCACCCGGCGGCTGGTCGAGGAGTTCGCCCGGCTGCGCCGGCCGCGGCGCGCGCCGGACGGTGCGGGCCTGGGCGCGCTGACGCCCCGGGAGACCGAGGTGCTGTGTCTGATCGCCGAGGGGCTCTCGAACCCGGAGATCGCGGCCCGCCTCGTGGTCGGCGAGGAGACGGTGAAGACGCACGTGAGCCGGGTGCTGGGCAAGCTCGGGCTCCGGGACCGGACGCAGGCCGTCGTCGTCGCGTACGAGTCGGGCCTGGTCGTGCCCGGGCGACGCGGACCCGCGGCGACCGGCTGACCGGCCCGGAACCTGGCCTACGGACCGTCCTGAGCGGCGCGGCCCTTGGCCGCGGCCTCCGGATCGTCCCAGGGCTGCGGCACATAGGGCACCGCATTACCCCAACCCCATTTCGGTACGGGCGCGTGCGCGATCACCTCGACGCCCGGCTGGCTGTTGAACAGGGCGATCCGCGAGCCCCACTCGAGATAGGACAGGAACGCCTGGCGCACGTCCGGGTCGTCGGGCAGCAGCACCTCGTCGGCCGTGCGGGCCAGCCGGCTCACCCAGCGCTGCCGCTGCTCCTCGGTCAGGGCGCGGCCACGGTGCGCCGCCACCATGTGCTCGTAGCCGCCGTGGTGCGCGGTGTACTCGGCCGGCCCGCCGAAGGTCTCGCCCAGCCAGGCGGCCACGTGCCTGGGATGTTCGGGGTCCATCCCGCGGAAGACCGGCTCGAGCAGGTCGTCGGGCTCGTTCAGGATGCCGTCGTAGAACGCGGTGGTCAGCCGCTCGAGCGCCGCGCGGCCGCCCAGCCAGGCGTACACCGTCGGGGTGTTCTCCAGTTCGGGCGGCAGCGGGTCCCGGAAGCCGGCGTAGCGGTGCGAGCCGTCGCAGAACGGCTTGGTGCCGGAGTGCCCGCACCGGCACAGCCGCTGCCGTCCGCGCGCGGCGTAGGGCTCGCCGTCCGCGCCGACCAGGCGGATCGCCCCGCACACCCGGTACGGGCCGTCCGCCGTCGCCGTGATCGACGGCGGGCCGTCGGCGGGCGCGTCGCCGCCGCGCTCGGCCGTCTCCGGCCCGGTCCAGCCCTTGAGCCCGTGCGTCGAGTCGCAGAACGGTTTGTTGCGCGACCCGCCGCACCGGCACAGGTGCCAGATCCCCTCGGCGCGCAGCTCGTTGCCGTCGGTGTCCCGGATCGACACCTCACCCTCGACCCGGTACGGCCCGTCCTCGGTGACCCGAATGGACGGCGTAATCATGTAATCACCATTACGCGAGGGTACAACAGCCCGGCTACACGTCGTCGAGCCGGAAACCGACCTTCATCGTGACCTGGACGTGCCCGATCTCGCCGTTCTCCAGGTGACCGCGGATCTCCTTCACCTCGAACCATTCGAGGTGGTGCAGGGTCTGCGAAGCCCGCTTGACGGCGTTGCGGATCGCCGCGTCGACACCGTCGTGCGAGCTGCCGACGATCTCGGTGACGCGGTAGGTGTGCTCGCTCATCTCGTTCCCTCCGAAAGGCGGTACTGGATGACGCATCGCCCATCATTATGGCTCCACGGCCTTCCCCAAAGGCCACACACGGGCCGGACCGGGGACATAGCGTCGCCCTTGTGACGGCGGATGATCCCGTACCCGGAAGGACGCTGCGCCAGATCTGGCGCTGGCCGGTGCGGTGGCTGCTGGCCGTGGGTTTCGGGATCGCCGCGGCGGGGCTGATCCTGGTCGCGGTCAGCTCGTACGCCCGGATCGGCTCGCTGGTCACCGACCAGGTGCCGGTGGCGCGCGCCAACGAGGTGATGCACCGCGTCGACATCCTCCGGTCCGACGTCCAGGACGCCGAGCGCGGCCAGCGCGGCTATCTCATCACCGGCCAGGAGGCGTACCTGGAGCCGTACCGCCGGGTGGTCGACGACATCGACGACGGCGTGGCGCACCTGCGGCAGCTCACCGCCGGCAACCCCGAACAACAGCGGCTCCTGTCCGACCTGGACCTGATCCTGAACGACAAGCTGACCGAGATGAACCAGACGATCTCGCTCCGGCGCGAGCGGGGTTTCGAGGCCGCGCAGGAGGTGGTGCTCACCCAGCGCGGCGCCCGGGCGATGACCCAGATCGAGATGGTGCTGCAGGAGATGCACGCCTATCAGGACCACCAGCTGCAGCAGCTGCAACGGATCAGCGCCGAGCGCGCGGAGAGCACCCAGCACCTGATCCTGTGGACGTCCCTGCTGAGCCTGCTGGTCGTCGCGGGCGTCGGGTACACGGTGACCCGCGCCGTGAGTGTCCCCGTGCGCCGGGTGACGACCGCGGCCCGGCGGATCATCAACGGTGACTTGGCCGAGCGGGTCGACGTGACGGGTCCGGCGGACCTCGCGGAGATGGCCACCCTGGTCAACACCTCGATGGAGGTGATGGCGTCGGCCCGGGACGAGGCGGTGGCGGCCACCGCCGCGAAATCGTCCTTCCTGGCGACGATGAGCCACGAGATCCGGACGCCGATGAACGGCGTCATCGGCCTGGTCGCGCTGCTGCTGCGCACCGACCTGGACGACACCCAGCGCCGGTACGCCGAGAGCATCCGCGCCGCCGGCCGGGCCCTGGTCGCGGTGATCAGCGACATCCTCGACTTCTCCAAGATCGACGCGGGCGCGCTGGTGCTCGACGAGACCGACCTCAACCTCGGCAGCATCGTCGAGGACGTGCTCGACATGGTCGCCGAGACCGCGCGGGTGAAGAAGCTGGAGCTGATCGGCCAGTGCCACCACGACGTGCCGCAGTGGCTGCGCGGCGACCCGGTGCGGGTACGCCAGATCCTGCTGAACTTCACCACCAACGCCATCAAGTTCACCGACCGCGGCGAGGTCTCCGTCGTCGTCCGCACGGCACCGGGGTCGCCGCCCGCGCCCGCCGGGCCGGTCGTCGTCCGGTTGCAGGTCAGCGACACCGGGATCGGCATCAGCCAGGAGCTGCACGACCGGCTGTTCGACGCGTTCACCCAGGCGGACGTCTCCACCACCCGCCGGTACGGCGGCAGCGGCCTGGGCCTGGCGATCTGCCGGGAGCTGGTCACGGCGATGGGCGGCGAGATCGGCGTGGACAGCGAGCCGGGGCGGGGCAGCACCTTCTGGTGCGACATCCCGCTGAAGCGGGACTCGTCCGCGCGGGCCCCGCAGGCGCACCTGGCCAGCCTCGCGGGGCTGCGGGTGCTGGTGGCCGACGACAACGCCACCACCCGGGAGGTCCTCGAGGAGCAGCTCACCAGCTGGGAGATGGTGACCACGGCGGTCGACTCCGGCGAGCAGACGGTCGAGCGGCTGTGGCAGGCGTCGATCGCCGGGCGGCCGTACGATGTCGCCCTGATCGACCAGGTCATGCCCGACGGCGACGGCGCGGAGCTGGCCGCCCGGATCCGGGAGCACCCCGGCATCCCGCCGCTTCCGGTCGTGTTGCTGAGCAGCGAGACCGTGCCGCCCGAGCGGCTGCGGGAGGTGGGCATCGCCGCCGAGGTCCGCAAGCCGGTGCAGCAGTCCGCGCTCTTCAACTGCCTGATCGACATCGCCGTCGACGACGTGCCGGCGACGGAACCCGCCGCCGCCGCTCCTCCGCCCCCGCCGCAACCGCCGGCGCGGGGCCGGGTGCTGCTGGTCGAGGACAACGCCACCAACCAGATCGTCGCCGCCGGGGTCCTCGCCCACCTCGGGTTCGAGGTGGACATCGCCGCCGACGGGG
Source organism: Actinoplanes sp. NPDC049668 (assembly GCF_044465445.1). Taxonomy (NCBI): domain Bacteria; kingdom Bacillati; phylum Actinomycetota; class Actinomycetes; order Micromonosporales; family Micromonosporaceae; genus Actinoplanes; species Actinoplanes sp. NPDC049668. Next base: position 569,958 of record NZ_JBITLR010000004.1, on the reverse strand, counting down.
TGCAGGCCCTCGACCGCGGCGCGGAACGCTCCTACCTCGCCGTCCTGATGGACTGCCAGATGCCGCGGATGGACGGATACGAGGCGACGCGCCGATGGCGCGAGCGCGAGGAGTCGGCCGCCGCGCCCGGCGAGCCGCCGGCCCGTACGCCGATCATCGCGATGACCGCGGCCGCGCTGAAGGAGGACCGCGAGCGGTGCCTCGCCGCCGGGATGGACGACTACCTCAGCAAGCCGTTCGAGCCCGACGACCTGGCCGCCGTCCTCTCTCGATGGCTGGACCCGGAGCCGGAGCCCGCATCGGACCCGCCCGCGGACCCGATCGCCCATCGCCTTGCCGACCTGCGCCGCTATGCGCCGCCCGAGACCATCACGAACCTGATCACCGCGTTCCTGGACGAGGCGCCGGGCCAGCTCGCCGACCTCGACCTCGCCGTCGCCGCGGGCGACGCCGACGCCGTCCGGTTCGCCGCGCACAGCCTCAAGGGCGCCGCGTCGAACCTCGGCGCCGCCGCGATGGCGTCGGCCTGCGACCTCCTCGAGGTCTCGGCGCTCAACCACGACCTGACCGGCGCACGCGACACCCTCGGCCGCCTGCACATCGAATTCGCCGACGTCCGAGGAAAGCTCAAATCAGCCTAAAGAGCTATAAAACGGCGTACATTCATCGTTACGCGTCTCGAGATGGGAACTTGCGATGAGCACTGTCCTCGTCGTCGATGACCAGAGAGCCAACCGTGAGCTGGTCCGCGACATCCTGACCTACCGCGGGCACACGGTCATCGAGGCGCACGAGGGCGGCGAGGCGCTCGGGCTGGCACATGCCCGGCACCCGGACCTGGTCCTCACCGACGTGCTCATGCCCGGCATGGACGGCTATCAGCTCGCGCAGGAGCTCCGCGCGGCCCCCGACACCGCCGACACCCCCATCGTCTTCCTCACCGCCAACTACCTGCCCGCCGAGGCGCAGCCGGTCGCCGAGGCCTGCGGCGTCGCCGGCGTACTGCTGAAGTCCACCGACCCGCAGACCCTGCTGCGCACCGTCGACGAGGCGATCGCCGGCGCCGCGGAGCCACACACCCGCTTCGACCCCGACAACGCCGCCCGGGCGCGCCGGCGCGCCGTCGACGCGAAGCTGCTCGAACGCACCAACGTGCTCGCCGAGACCGCGGCCCGCTTCCAGCTGATGGCCGACCACTCCCCCGTCGGCACCGTGTTCGGCGACCGGCACGGCCACGCCAACTACGTCAACGGCCGCTTCGTCGCCATCATGGGCCTGCCCGCCGACGAACTGCTCGGCCTGCGCTGGCTGCGCTGCGTCACCCCCGACCGGCGCGAGGCCATCCTCTCCGTCGTCGAAGGCCGCGGGCCGACCGGCGCGCAACACCAGTTCCGCGGCCAGGTCACCCTGCCCGACAACCGCCGGCGCTGGCTGCACGTCAACGTCCAGTCGATCCCGGACAGCGCCGCGCACGGCTTCATCGCCACCGTCGACGACATCACCACCGCCGTCGAGGCCGAGCGACAGCAGCAGGCGACCGAGCGCAAGCGCTACGTCGACGCCCGCATCCAGGCCGCGCAGCGCCTGGAGGGCCTGAGCCGCCTGGCCGGCGGGGTCGCACACGACTTCAACAACATCCTCGGCGCGATGCTCGGCTTCGAGGGCCTGATCACCGACACCGTCACCGAGCTCACCGAGGCGGGCCGGCTGCCGGCCGAGACCGGCAGCATGCTGCTCAACGACCTCGCGCAGATCCGCAAGGGCGGCCGCCGGGCCACCGACCTGACCCAGCAGCTGCTGACGTTCGGCAGCCGCAAGCAGCTGTCGGTCACCCCCATGGACCTCAACGAGGCGATCCGCGAATCCAACGACCTGCTGGCACCCAGCATCGGCCGGCAGATCGGGGTCATCACCCACCTGACCCCGGACCTGCGCCCGATCCTCGCCGAACCCGTCGACATCGGCCAGATCCTGCTCAACCTCACCATGAACGCCCGCGACGCGATGCCCGCCGGCGGAACCCTCACCATCGTCACGTCCACCGTGGACCTCAGCGGCGAGGACAACCCCGAGACCGGCCTCCCGCCCGGCCGCTACGCCCGGCTCTCCCTGCACGACACCGGCGCCGGGATGACGCCCGAGATCCTCGACCGCGCCCTCGAGCCGTTCTTCACCACCAAACCCAAGGGCACCGGCGCCGGCCTCGGCCTCGCCACCACGTACGGCCTCGTCAACCAGCTCGGCGGCTCACTGCGCATCGAATCGGCCCCGGAGCGCGGCACGATGGTCACCATCCACCTGCCCACCACCGACCACGTGGTCGAGACCCCGCCACCGGCACCCAGCGCCCCGGCCTCGGGCGGCAACGAGACCATCCTGGTCGTCGACGACGAGGCCGGCATCCGCGAGACGGTCGCCCGCAACCTGACCCACGCCGGCTACACCGTCCTCACCGCCGCCGACGCCGACGAGGCCCTGACCCTGGCCGCCGACCAGGACACCATCGACCTGCTGCTCACCGACGTCGTCATGCCCGGCACAACCGGCCCCGACCTGGCCCGCCGCTTCGCCGCCGACCGCCCGTCCAGCCGGGTCCTGCTGATGTCCGGCTACGCCGAGGGCCTCATCGACCACCACGGAATGCTCCCACCGGGCACCACGCTGCTGTCCAAACCCTTCACCGCATCCCAGCTCCTCACCGCGGTCCGCACAGCCGTCCAATCCCGCCAACCGACATAACCTCCGCCGGCGCCGGGTCACGCTCTTCGACTCGTGCCGAATGATCCGCTGAGCCGCCCGACATCAACCGGCCGCAGGACCACGAGCGGGTCTTCGAGAGTCACCACCATGGCGAACGGAAACCGGTCGACCTCCAGACAGAGCGCGACATCGTCGGCATGCAGTCCGGGAAGGCCGCCCCGCACCCCGGCCGCCAGGTCAGCGGCGGCACGAGACCCAGCGGCACGACCGAGAAACCCGGCCGCACCGATCTCCGCGCCGCCCGCCCTGCCGGCGATGTATTGAGCGCACGCCAGATCCTCCTCGGCCCGCCCGTCGCCGCCGGTGACCACAAACGTGACATCGTCGCCGCCACGCGCCCGCAGCAGCCGCGCCGTCGCCCCTGCCACCACGAAACTGGCGCACACCAGCAACGACGCGCCCTTGGCCGCGTGCACGCCGACCGTCCCGTTGGTCGTCTTCTGCACCACCGTCCGCCCGGCAAGGTCAATCGACCTCAGCAACCCCGGCGAGTTGACCAGGTCGAACCCGGGCGCCGGCGGGCCGTCCTTGAGCGTGACCCACTCCGGATGGCGCGCCTTGAGCGCCAGGGCCTCCTCCAGCGAACCGGCAAGAACGACCTTCTCCGCCCCCTGAGCAAAGGCCCAGGCAGTGACCGTGAAGGCCCGCATGACATCGACCACGACAGCGACCGCCGGAACCTCAGTCATCCCACCAATGCCAACAAAGCGAGCACCCATCCGAAGATCATCTCGCATCCCCCACCCGCTTCCACGCCACCCCACGAGACCTCCAACACACCACGCCCCGCGCAGACCAGCACGTCCACGAGACCAACGCCGACGGCCCGCGCGACAACCACCCGGCCCTCAGGAACACGAAGGAGTTCCACGGCCGCAAGCCCGGCCGAGAGGCACACCCGGCCACTCGTCCACGACCCTGCGGAAAGCAGCCCCTCGTCGCAACCACCAGCCTCGACACCGGCGTCACCCTCCGCGACGTGCAGCTCGCGCCGTCACACCACCAAGCACCCAACAAACCGCCACACCGACGCCACCGACCTGCAATTCACTCCCTCCGCCACCCCGACACGCACACCACCAAGCACCCAACGACCCACACACCGACTCGCACGCCACCGCACGCCCAACAACCCACCACGCCAACCCGCATGCCACCGCACGCCCAACAACCCACCACGCCAACCCGCATGCCACCGCACGCCCAACAACCCACCACGCCAACCCGCACGCCACCGCACGCCCAACAACCCACCACGCCAACCCGCACGCCACCGCACGCCCAACAACCCCACCACGCCAACCGTGCGCGTCGCCCGGCTCTCGTTCACCAGCTCCCGCACGCCGCCGTGCGCCGAACGACCACGCCCGCCGAACCTCGACGCGCGCCTCAACCACACCCTCGGTTGCCGCACGGCCTCCGGACCGAAGTCTCCGCGCACGGCTTGGCCGACGAGGATGCATCCGTTCGGCCACCGGGGACTGCGGATCCTCGGTGTCGCCACCCCGGAAAAGCGTCTGCGTGCAACAAAAGCTCAATCGCAACTGGCTCCGGTTGTGGTTGCGTTGGGACTCACCGAGGCGGGTGGGGATCTTGCATTTCGCCGGTCTCCAACACCGGTCGATCTCGTCATTGGGTCCACCGACTGCCCAGGTTCCGCCGCAGCCTCCGATCCGTTGATCTTGACGTGGTTGGGTAGGTGCGGCGGGCGCCCGCTTGCCGGTGCGGTTCGGGATGCGGTGGCGCGATGTCGCCTACCTACCCACTCCCCCAGGATGGCCGCGCACGCGCACGGCGTGCTGCACCCGCGACGTGATGCATGACCGACGGACCCGCTCCGCGGGTGCGCCGCGGTCAACAAGCGCGTCTGGCCAGATTCCCCTTCCATCTGGCTGGCGAGCCGGCTCCGCAGCTGCGCCTTCGCCTGACAGACAGCGGCCTGGCTCGGCGCGGGCGTCCGGATGGACCCCACTCGACCGGCGATCCTGTCCGTCGAGCGCGCCTGGCAGGCGGCCTCTTGCGGCAGGCGCGCTCGGGAAGGTTTAGTCGCACATGACCGGGGATGCGTTCCGCGGGACTCAGCTGGGCGGGTTCTCGGGTCGGCGGCTCGGCGGTGTCGGCGCGCCTCAGTGGATTCGGCCTTGCCGGGGGACTCGATCTGGTTGCTGTCCCACAGATCGTGGCGGCACCTCAGATCGTGGCTGGGCGAGGCGGCGCGACCCGGGGCCGGGTGCAGACCCGGGGCCGGGCGCAGACCCGAGGCCGGGCGCAGACCCGAGGCCGGGCGCAGACCCGGTTCGATGTGGGCGAGGCCCGCCGGGCGGGTCGGTTGTGGGTGCTCCGGGTGCCGCTCGTCCGAGCCCGGCCTGGCGTGTTCCTCGTGTCGGCGGCTCAGCTGGCGCAGACGCCGAGCGTGGCGTTGCGTAAGGCCCCACGCGCGGTGTCGCTCGTGGTTGCGGCGGAACTCGTCGCGCTCGGGGGAATAGTTTCGGGATGCGGTGCGGTCACGCATGGCGGCCAGTTGGCTGCTGGTGAAGAATTGAAGCTGCCCCATGAACTTATTATCCCGATACGGCCAGCGCTTGTCCTTTCCGATCCGTTTTCGATCATGCCAACTTATGTCGGCACCGAACGCCAGAAGAATTGTCGGTGTGACGAAACTCGCACCACGATTGAGTTGGGAAGAGACGCTCCTGAATAGTCGCTTTTCAGGCGTGTCGAACAGTCAACTCACTCAATGTCGAAGCACCTTGCATTGAACAGAATCTTGTGCTCAATGCGGCTGGGCTGGTCCGGGCCAGCTGGGCTGGTCCGGGCCGGGCGGGCTGGGCCGGGCCAGCTGGGCTGGTCCGGGCCGGGCGGGCTGGGCTGGTCCGGGCCGGGCGGGCTGGGCCGGGCGGGCTGGGCCGGGCGGGCTGGGCCGGGCGGGCTGGGCCGGGCGGGCTGGGCCGGGCGGGCTGGGCCGGGCGGGCTGGGCCGGCTGAGCCGGGCCGATTGGGCCGGGCCATCTAGGCCGGGCCGGTTGGGCCGTGCTGGGCCGGCTGGGCTGGGCCGACTGGTACGGCTGGGCTGGGTCGGTTGAGCTGGGCCGATCGGGCCGGGCCGGTCGGGCTGGGCTGGGCCGGCGAGCTGGGCCCGCGGGCTGGGCCGGCTGAGCTGGGCCGGCTGAGCTGGGCCGGCTGAGCTGGGCCGGGCCGATCGGGCTGGGCCGGTTGGGCTGGGCCGGCTGAGCTGGGCCGGCTGAGCTGGGCCGGGCCGATCGGGCTGGGCCGGTTGGGCTGGGCCGGTTGGGCTGGGCCGGTGGGCTGGGCCGGTTGGGCTGGGCTGGGCCGGTTGGGCCAAAACGTCCGCTGATCATATCGATAGTGGGCGGTTGATCTAATCTCGACCTGCGATTCTTGCCACCAATTCGGCAAACCCCTCCATCGGCAGGATTGGCTACTAAATGATGTCGCTATCGGTGTGCGGCTTGTTCGCGGCAATGTCGAGATGGACCGGATTTGGCATGCAGGATGCAGTGCATCGCGGAAGATTGAGCGAGACGCATGTAGTCAATGACTTGACTTAGGGTGCGCTTTATTTGGATGGTTGTCGGTCGGTGACAGGGTCGGTGATTTGTGCGGCGGCGAGGATCCGACCGGTGGCAGCACCAGCCCGGTGTAGGGCCGGCGCCAGCCCAGCATCGAAGTACTCGTCCGGACTCGACACGCAAGACGATCTCCGAGACGCCTCGCGGAACTGCTGATCCCAGGTGCTCGGAGGTGCCGTCGTGGTCTCCGTGGTCATGGTCGATTCCGTCGCCGGGTTCATTCTGGAGCAGGCCTGGCCGGTGGCTGCAGCGCGTCATGTCGCGCTGGTGACACCACGCCATGAAGGAACAGTCGAGTCAGGACCAATGGCCCTGCCTGGGCTGGAGACGTCGGGCGAGGATGGAAACAGAAGCCGCCGGTACCGGGGCGAAAGCCTCGGGTGGTGGATACGGCGCAGCGTGACGGTACGGTGTGTCGCCACGGGTTGCCAGGAGCGCCCCGCCGGCGGGCTTCTTCATGCCGGAACGGGCGGCCGGTCAGGGTTCTGTGGCGAGCAGGACCTCGGCCACGTCGCGGCGGGGTGTCGGGCGGCCCGGGCTGCCGTAGCCGAAGCGTAGGGCCAGCTGTGGGACGCCCGAGCGGCCGAGGGAACGGCGCAGTTGGTCGCGGGCTGCCGGAACCTCGATCGGCTGGGACAGCATCGACGCCGCCAGGCCCGCGTCGGTCGCGGTCAGCAGTACCTTCTGCAGGGCCTGGCCCGCGACGATCTGGTCGACCGGCAGGTCGCCGATGACGCCCAGGATGCCGACCAGCGGCTCTGGCTCGTAGTCGCGGCCGGGGCCGCGCCGGTGGTCGGAGAACGCGCGCTGCGGCAGCAGGTCCTGCGGCTCGGCGGCGGGGGCGCCCGCGGTGACCGGCACGCCGTCCGCCGCCGCGTCGGCGTGTGTCCAGCCGGCCATCTCCGACTGGTAGCGGACGTCGCGGCGCAGTACCCGGTCGGCGCTGCGGGCAAGCTCCGCGAAGCCGCTGAGCGCCGTCATGCCGACCAGCAGGTCGAGCCACGCGCCCTCGGAGCGGGCCGCGTCGATCAGCCGCAGCCGGGTCTCGGCCGGTACCGGGTCCGGCCAGAACGGGGCGCGGTTGCTGAAGCGGCGCGGTATCGCCGCATGAAGTTCCACCTCCGTGTAGGTCGCCGCCCGGGGCCGGCCGGGGGTGAGGCGGGCGATGAGGTCCGGCTCGGACCGGTCCGGGCGCAGCTCGACCGCCGCCGGTTTCCCCGCGGTGGCCAGGGCCAGGCGCGCGTTGTAGAGCGCCGCGCCGCAGGCGAGCCGTACCGCCCAGCCGGCCCGGTCGGCGACCGGGAGCCGGCGGGACGGGTCCGCGAGCACCTCGACCGCGCCGGCGCGCAGGCGGAACAGCCACGGCTGGGTGTTGAGCAGGGAAGGCGCGCGGATACCGGCCGCGGCCGCGCGCAGCAGGTCGGCCTCGGAATACGCCGTCATTGTGGTTTCTCCTTCCCGCTGACCGAGCGGAATCGGCGAAGGCGGCGCCGGCTTCCCGGGCTGACCCGCCTCCACTCACCCTGCACCGCCGGCCGCCGGTCTGTGCAGGGCCGAAGGTCCCGGCGTCACCCGGCGTCCGACACCCGGGCAGCACGGCGCCGTCGCACCCAAAGCAGGTCAGGGCCCGGCATCACCCCACGGCCGACACCCCGTGCAGCACGGCGCCAACGCGCCCCGAACAAAGACGGCCCTGGCATCAACCCACGGTCGGCACCCACGCGCCCCGAGCAGAAGAACGCCGGTATCACCCCACCACCGGCACCAGCGCGGCCCGGCACCAGCGCGCCCAAGCAGCAGACGGCCCAGCATTACCCCACGACCGGCACCCACACGGCCCAGCGCCAGCACGGTCCGGCGTCACCCCACGGCCAGCACCCACACGGCCCAGCGCCAGCACGGTCCGGCGTCACCCCACGGCCAGCACCCACACGGCCCAGCGCCAGCACGGTCCGGCGTCACCCCACGGCCAGCACCCGCGCCGCCCAGCGCCGGCGCCCCGGGCAGGAGACGGTCCGAAGGGACCTCGCGGCCTAAAGCCGGGCGGCGCGGCGGCGGCGGGCGCGGAGGAAGGCGCGGCCCGCGAGTAGGGCCGCGACCGCGATGACCTGGCCGGCGAGGAGGATTCGGTTGACGTCGACGACCGGGCGCCAGCTGATCTCGCCGTCCTTGAGGACGAACACGCCGAGGGGCTTGGCGGCCGTGCCGAAGCCGCCGCCCATGCCGCGCTGTTCCCGGCCCGGGCCCTCCTGCCCGCTGCCGCTTCCGCCGCCGGCGCCGCCGCCGACCTTGGCCACGGGCAGGAGCAGTACCCCGTCGTGCACGATCGGGGCGCCGAACACCCTGCCGACCGTGGCGGAGTCCATCGCCTCCTGCAGAGTTTCCATCAGACGTGCGTCCTGTACCGGGTTGACCGTCATGGCCTCACGGTACCGACGGCGGGTCGCCCGCGTACGGCGAAGCCGTGAAGCTCCAATCTGGACAACTCAAATTGCGTTTGAATCCACGAGACGAATGGGCGCCGATCGGTGTGATTCCCTGCGGGCCGGGCCGGTTCCGTGGCGTGCCGGCGCATTCCTACGCGGGGAGGTACGGGCAGCGCGCAAACACGTCTTCGAACACGTGGCCGCGGCAGGCGGGCGCCCGCGCGTCGCGCTCACTCGTCGTCCTCCCAGCGGGGTTCGGACGACACCTGCCACAAACAGATTCGATAATTCTCTATCCCGGCCAGCGCCGCCGCGATGCCGTCGATATCGGCCGGGCCGCCGGGGCCGGCCCCCTCTGACCGCAGCCGCCGGGCCCGGGCCCGGCCGTAACCGAGCACCCGCACCCCGTACGTGCCGGGGCCGTCGGGCAGTTCGACGCCGCGCTGGAACGCCTCGTCCACCGACTGCGGGACGCTGACCAGGCCGCCGGGCGCCTCGAGCCGTCCGTCGCGCAGCAGCTCGGCGGCCTGGTCCGCGGCCGGCTCACCGGCGAGCGCCTCGACCTGCACGCCGATGCGGACCCGGTCGCAGACCACCTCGACCATGACGGCGTTGGCCGCCCAGCCGACCACCTCGCGGCTTGCCGCCGACACCGCCGTCGCGAAGTTGTCGGATTCCTCACAGGACGGATCGTGAATCCCGAACATGCGGTGATCGCAGCTGACCGTCGTGCGCCGAATCGGGCCCTGATCTGCACTCATCTCTCTCCGTGAGTCCTAACCGGCCAGTGCATGACATCGATCGGGAGTGGCATCGACTTCCTACGATCCCACCGACCGCAGCACCCGCTGCGCACCCCTTTCGAAAGGCACCCTGTATGCCATTCACCGCCAGCCGTCTGGCGAGCGCGGGAATCGCCGGCGTGATTCTCGCCGCCGGTCTCGTCGCGCCCGCCGATGCCATGTCGCCGCGGGAACCCGCGCCGGTCACCGCATCGTTCGCCGTGCGTGCCAAGTCCGACAAGACCAGCGCCAAGGAACGCAAGCGCGTCGACAGCGTCAAGACGCCCAAGCTGGGTTGGTACAAGTGCTACGGCACCGCCGAATGCGCGACCGTCCGGCTGCCGCTCGACTACGACAAGCCGAAGGGCGCGACCACCGAGATCGCCGTGCTGCGGATCAAGGCCCGCGACCAGAAGCACAAGATCGGCAGCCTGTTCCTGAACCCGGGCGGCCCCGGCGGCTCCGGCGTCGACATCGCGCTGGCCGCGCCGTCGTTCCTGAGCGACTCCCTGCTCGACCGCTTCGACATCGTCGGGGTCGACCCGCGCGGCATCGCCAGCAGCGAGAACATCAAGTGCTTCAAGTCCACGAAGGACCAGACCCTGGCCTACAAGGGCCTCAACGTCGCCTTCCCGTACGGCAAGGGCCAGGAGACGGCCTACATCAAGTCCGCGAAGGCCGTGGCCAAGGGTTGCTCGACCACCGGTAAGAAGATCGCCGGCGCGATGTCGACCGCCGAGGTCGTCCGGGACATGGACGTGCTGCGCCGCGCCGTCGGCGACAAGAAGCTCAGCTTCCTGGGCTTCAGCTACGGCACCGCCATCGGCCAGTACTACGCCAACATGTTCCCGGACCGGGTCCGCGCGGTGGTCGTCGACGGGGTCATCGACCCGGTGTCGTGGACCGGCACGAAGAAGACCGGGAACCAGATCCAGGACGAGCGGATGCGCTCCGCCGACGGCGCGTACAAGGCGCTCAAGGAGATCCTGGTCCGCTGCGACAAGGCCGGCCCGGCGTACTGCGCGTTCTCCGACGGCGACCCGGTCAAGAACTTCGAGGCGATCGCCGCGAGCCTGCGCAAGAAGCCGCTCGTGATCACCGACGAGTGGGGCACGTACACGGTCACCTACGCGGACTTCGTCGGCGGCGTCCTCGGCGCGCTCTACGGCATGTACGCGGGCGAGCAGATCGCCTCCATGTCGGCCGAGCTGTGGCAGCTGCTGTTCGCGGGCGGCACCGCCAAGGCGACCGCCAAGGCCGCGGTGATCAAGCGGATCAAGGACGCCCGGGCCACCCGCCCGGCCCGTGACTTCCCGTACGACAACGGCTTCGAGTCGTTCAGCGGTGTCATGTGCACCGACGGGCTGCACCCGAAGGACGCGAACTCCTGGCCGGCGGCGACCGCCAAGGCGGACAAGCGCGCCAAGTACTTCGGCCGCGCCTGGGCCTGGGGCAGCGTGCAGTGCGCCCGCAACTCCTGGACCGTGCGCGACGAGGACGCGTACAAGGGCCCGTTCAACCGCCGCTCCGCGGCTCCGGTGCTCGTGGTGGGCAGCTACTGGGACCCGGCGACCAACTACGTGGAGGCGGTCTCCTCCGCCAAGCGGCTGCCGAACAGCCGGCTGCTGTCCAGCACGAACTTCGGGCACACCGCGTACGGCACCGGGGCGTGCGCCACCAATGCGATCGACGCCTACCTGCTCCGCGGCACGCTGCCGGCCAAGGGCAAGGTCTGCCAGGGCGCGGTCCAGCCGTTCACCGAGCCGCTCGAGCCGGATGAGGCCGAGCAGAAGACGACCATGCGGGCCGACGAGTCGAAGCAGCTCCCGCCGGTCGCCGACCACATTCCGGCATCCACCCTCAACGGCACCCGTTAATCCGTACGGATGAAGGGTCGGTGGCCCGGGCAGGCGCTCGCCATGCCCGGGCCACCGTTCGTCTCAGGTCGGGGCCGCCGCGGCCGATGGTGCACGCGTATTCGGTCGCGAGGAGGCAACAATGTCGGTCGGTTCTGTCGGTGCGGGTGCCATGTTCGCGCTCCGGACCGCGATCGGGGCGGGCACGCCGTCGCCGGAGGCGCGGCAGGGTCAGGTCAACGCCCAGGCGGACCTGTTGCAGGCGCTGATGGGCCTCCGTATGCCCGCGATCGCGGCCGCCCGGCTGTCCGACGGCGCCGGGGTCGACCTGTACCTGTGAGGCGTCACAGGGCGATGTCGCGGGCGCCGCTGATGCGGTCGATGCGCAGCCGGCACAGCATCTCGCCGTCGACGGCGTTCCGCTTGCCGTAGTCGGGCGCGAGCCGGGCCGGCACGTACCGCTCGGCGATCCGGGTCGCCCACTCCAGCAGGTCCGGTGCGTGGGCGTCGAGGCTGACCACGCCGCGGACCACGGCGAAGTCGTAGGGGAACTCGGACACGTCGACGGTGAGCGCCGCCCGCGGGTCGGCCCGCAGGTTGCGGCCCTTGACCGTCTGCTCGGCCGTGGTGAACACCAGGTCGTCGCCGTCGACGACGAACCAGATCGGCGCAACGTGCGGCTCACCCGCCGGCGAGGCCGTCGCCAGCTTGCCCGTGCGGGTGCCGACGGAGATGAAATCGAGTGCTTCCTGCCGGGTCATCGCTGCCATCCACCCAGCATGCCCCGCGACGGCCCGCCCCGCCCGCGACCGGCCGGGTCGTCACCGCCCCGGGGCACCGGCCTTCGCCAGCGACAGGTAGTGATCGCGCTCCGGCTTGTCGAGATGCTCGATGGAGTACCGCAGTGCAGTGCGCGGCATCGTCGCCGCGTGCCGGTCCAGGAAGGCGCGCAGCCGGTCGGCGTCGTGGTCACCGGCCGTGCGCAGCATGCCGCCGACGACCGTCTGCACGAAGTGCTCCGGGTCGTCGACGAGCAGCTCGGAGATGGCGTACATGTCGTCGAGGTCGCCCTGGCGGACGAACAACATGGTCGCCCAGATGGCGGTGCGCCGCTCCCACACGTTCTCCGAGCGGGCCAGCCGGTAGAGCACGTCGCGCGGCTTGTCCAGCAGGTACCCGCCGATGACGTACTGGGCCCCGAGGTCGACGAGCCCCCAGTCGTCGATGCGGTCCATCCGGCGCAGGTAGAGCTCGTAGAGCCCGCGGCGCTCGTCCGCGCTCGTCCGCTTCCGGCGCGCCTTCTTGTCCATGATCGACAATGCGCCGACGCGGGCCTCGTAGACGGGGTGGTCCAGCAGGGCCTCGACCTCGCCGAGAGGGAGGTCGAGGTACTCCTTGGCCAGGTTGAAGATGGTGCCCATCGCCAGACCGAGGCGCTCCGGGCCCGGCTCATCGGCGCGGCGGGGCGCGGCACGCAGGCGATCAACGAAGGCGGAGGCGGTGAGGTCGGCCACGGCTACCCATCCTGCTCGACCGCGTACCCGAACACCAGCGTCACGGTACGGCGGCCGCGTCCCGGACGGCGTGACCGATGGTGGCGCGCAGCGCGGCGTACTCGGGCAGCCCGCGCAGCTCGTCGGCCGGCAGCCCGGTCCGCGGCAGGTCGACGGCGACGTCCAGGACGACCCGGCCGGGGCGGGCGCTGAGGACGACGACCCGGCTGCCCAGGAAGACCGCCTCGTCGACGCTGTGCGTCACGAAGACCGACGTGCGGCCGGTCGCGGCGCTGACCCGGCGCAGGTCCTCCTGGAGGCGTTCGCGGGTGAGGGCGTCGAGCGCGGCGAACGGCTCGTCGAGCAGCAGCAGCGGGTTGTCGACCGCGAGCGCGCGGGCGATGGCCACCCGCTGCTGCTGGCCGCCGGAGATCTGCCAGGTGCGGCGGTGCGCGATGCCGTCCAGCCCGACCTTCGCCAGCAGCCCGGGCACCCGGGCGACCCGCTCGTGGCGGGGCACGCCGGCGTAGCGCAGCGCGAGCTCGACGTTGCCGCCGACGGTCAGCCACGGGAACAGCCGCGGCTGCTGGAACACCAGTCCAGCGCCGTGGCCGGGGCGGGGCGCGGCGCCGGCGGTGCGCACGCTGCCGGAGGTCGGTTCCTCGAACCCGGCGATGAGCCGGAGCAGGGTGCTCTTGCCGCAGCCGGACGCGCCGACCAGGACGAGGAACTCCCCCGCCGCGACGGTGAGGTCGACGGGCCCGACCGCGGTGACGGCGCCGGCGCCGGCCCCGTAGACGTGCTCGACCTGGCTGATCTCGATGGCGTCAGGAGAGGACACCCGGCAGGCCCTTGACGTAGATGGCCTTCTCGACGCTCGCCAGGTCGGGCACGGCGTCGATCTTCTGCTGCGCCTTCAGGAACTCGGCGGCGCTCTGCAGGTTCTGGGCGAGCTTGCCGACCTTCGCCTCGGTGCCGAGCCACTCGTCGGACGACAGGTCGCCCGGCTTGAGGAAGACGCCCTGCGCGAGCTGCGCCTTAGCGTCGTCGGCGCTGATGTTGAGCTCCGCGCCGACCGCCGCCGCGGCGGCCGCCGGGTCGCTCGCGATCAGGTCCAGCGCCTGCGCCTCGGCCTTGCGCCACGCGTCGACGGCCTCCGGGTGCGCGGTGGCGAACGCGGTGGACACCACGCCGAGGTCCAGGGTCGGCTTGCCCGCGGTGGCCAGCTCGCGGCTGGTGATCAGGACCTTGCCGTTCTTCTTGAGCGCGTCGAGGGACGGCAGCCACGAGTAGGCGGCGTCGACGTCGCCGCGGGTCCAGGCCGCCTGGATGTCCTGCGGCTCCAGGTCGACGATGGTCAGCTCGGACTCCTTGACGCCGGCCCGGTCGAGCGCGGCGAGCAGGCTGTAGTGCGCCGTCGAGGCGAACGGCGTGGCGACCTTCTTTCCGCGCAGCGCCTCGATCGAGGTGACGCCGCTGCCGTTGCGGGCGACCAGCGCCTCGTTGTCGCCGGCGACGTCGAGCACGAAGGCCACCTGGTACGGAATGTTCAGCGGGGCGGACAGCCCCCGGGCGACCGGGCTGGAGCCGATCGCGGCGATGTCGATGCTCTTGGCGACGAACGCGGTGTTGATGCTGGCGCCGGAGTCGAACTTGGTCCAGGTGATCCGGTAACCGGGCAGGGCCTTCTCGAGCAGCCCCTGGTTCTTGACGATCAGGTCGCCGCTCGGGAACGCCTGGTAGGCGAGCCGGATGGTCTTCTGCTGGGGATCGGCGTTGCCGCTGGCGGCGCCGTCGCCGCAGGCGGCGGCCGCGGCGACGAGCAGGGCGGCGGCGAGGAAACGGGTGATCTTCACGGGGGGATTTCCTTATCTAGGCGCGGCCCCGCCACGGGATCAGCCGATTCTCGGCGGACCGCAGCAGGGCGTCGATGAGCAGGCCGGAGAGGCCGATGGCGAAGAGGCCGAGCACGACGACGTCGGTCTGTGAGTAGCGCTGCGCGTCGCGGACCATGCCGCCGATGCCGGGGACGCCGTTGATGGTCTCGGCCGCGACGACCGAGGAGTACGCGATGCCGACCGCGAGCCGAACGCCGGTGAAGATCTCCGGCTGCGCGCTGGGCAGCACCACGTCCCGCACCACCTGCCACCGCCCCGCGCCGAGCGCACGGGCGGCCTCGACCAGCCCGGTCGGCGCGGAGTAGACGGCCGACGCGGTGGCCACGGCGACGGGCGGGAGGGCCGCGATGGACAGCAGCCACAGCTTGGGCGTCTCGTCGATGCCGAACCAGATGATGAACAGGCTGAAGTACGCCAGCGGCGGAAGCGCGCGCACGAACGTGACCACCGGCTCGACGACCACCCGGATCCAGGACACGGTGCCCATCAGGATCCCGAGGAGCAGACCGCCGCCGATGCCGATCAGGGATCCGATGACGATGCGGCGCAGGCTGACGCCGAGGTGCTCGACGAGCAGGTGGCCGCTGTAGCCGCGGATGCCGTCGTGGGTGGTGGAGGTCAGCACCAGCTGATGCCAGACCGCGCCCGGCGAGGGGATGAACGTCGGGTTCGCGGTCACCCGGGCGGTCAGCTCCCACAGCAGGTAGAGAACGACGAGGGCCAGCACCCGCAGCCCGATCCGGCGACGGCGACCGCCCGACGAGCGCGCGGAACGCGTCGCGCCCGGTCCGGTCGCGGGGGCGGCCGGCCTTTCGACTACAGAGGTGCTCACGGGGTATTTCCTACCTTGCCTATGGGGATACGGCAAGAGGTTGTGCGGTGTAAAGCATATTACGCCCATAGGACTTGTGGGCAGAATGGATGCGATCTACGGTCATCGCCAACCGTGATTGCGGAGGCAACCGTGAGCCTGGTGTCATCGATCAACCGCAAGAACGCCGACCCGCCGGACGATCCGGCCGCATTGCCCGCCGACCTCGCCGGGCTGCGGGTGGTCCGCGCACGCCATCCGTGGCGGTGGGTCTTCGCGCTGGTCGTGCTCGTCCTCTGCGCACAGTTCGCACACGGGCTGGCCACCAACCCCGGCTGGGACTGGTACACGTTCGGCGGCTACTTCTTCGAGAAGTCCATCGTCCGCGCGCTGGTGGTCACCCTGGAGCTGACCGTCGCCGGCGCGGTGCTCGGTTTCCTCGGCGGCATCGTGCTCGCCGCGATGCGGCTGTCGAAGAACCCGGTCCTGCAGGCCGTGAGCTGGACGTACACCTGGGTGTTCAGGTCGGTGCCGCTGATCGTCCAGCTGCTCTTCTGGGCCAACATCGGCTACCTGTACGAGACCCTGCAGGTCGGCGTGCCGTTCGGGCCGGGGTTCTTCCGCTTCGAGACGCTGCACCTGGTCAGCTCGCTGGGCGCCGCGCTGCTCGGCCTGGCGCTGCACGAGGCCGCCTACGCCGCGGAGATCGTGCGCGCCGGCATCATCTCCGTCGACCAGGGGCAGCTCGAGGCCGCCGCCGCGCTGGGCATCCCCCGCGGCCGGCAGTTCCGCCGCATCCTGCTGCCCCAGGCGATGCGCGCCATCCTGCCCAGCGCGGCCAACGAGCTGGTGAACCTGCTCAAGAGCACGTCCGTGGTCTACGTCCTGGCCATCGGCGAACTCTTCTACCAGGTGCAGGTCGTCTACGGGCGCAACGGCCGGGTCGTCCCGCTGCTCATGGTCGCCACCGTCTGGTACGTCATCCTCACCGCCGCCCTGTCGGTGCTGCAGTACTACGTGGAGCGGCACTACGCCCGCGGCGCGCTGCGCACCCTGCCGCCGACTCCGCTGCAGCGGCTGTTCGCCCTGCGCCGCGCGGGCGGCGCGCGATGAGCCGGCCCATGGTGGAGGTCCGGGGCCTGCACAAGAGCTTCGGCACGCACGAGGTGCTGTGCGGCGTCGACCTGACCGTCGAGGCGGGCGGCGTCACCGTCGTCATCGGCCCGTCCGGCTCCGGCAAGTCGACCCTGCTGCGCAGCATCAACCGGCTGGAGCGGACCGAACGCGGCTACGTCAGCGTCGATGGGGAGATCATCGGCTATCGGCGCTCAGGCGACCGGCTGCACGAGCTGAGCGAGCGGCACGTGCTGCGCCAGCGGGCCGGCATCGGCTTCGTCTTCCAGAACTTCAACCTGTTCCCGCACCTGACCGCCCTGGAGAACGTCGCCGAGGCGCCGATCTCCGCGCAGCGCCGCCCCCGGGCGGAGGTGCACGCCGAGGCGCTCGCCCTGCTGCACCGGGTCGGCCTCGGCGACAAGGCCGGCG
Organism: Actinoplanes sp. NPDC049668; assembly: GCF_044465445.1. Taxonomy (NCBI): domain Bacteria; kingdom Bacillati; phylum Actinomycetota; class Actinomycetes; order Micromonosporales; family Micromonosporaceae; genus Actinoplanes; species Actinoplanes sp. NPDC049668. The sequence goes on along the minus strand of NZ_JBITLR010000004.1, from coordinate 552,798 downwards.
CGTACCCCCGGCAGCTCTCCGGCGGCCAGCAGCAGCGGGTCGCCATCGCCCGCGCGCTCGCCCTGCGCCCGAAGCTGCTGCTCTTCGACGAGCCCACCTCGGCGCTCGACCCCGAGCTGGTCGGCGAGGTCCTCGACGTGATGCGCGACCTGGCCACCGCCGGCACCACGATGATCGTCGTCACCCACGAGATCGGCTTCGCCCGCGAGGTCGCCGACACGATCGTCTTCCTCGACGAGGGGCTCGTGGTCGAGCAGGGCCCGCCCGACCGGCTCCTCGACCGCCCGGAACACGACCGCACCCGCGCCTTCCTGTCCAAAGTCCTCAGCTGACACCCCCTGGAGAGACCCCATGCGCATCAGAGCCGCGCTGACCGCCGCCGCCCTCCTCACCGGCCTGGCCGCGTGCGCCGCACCCGAGGAGACGCCGAAGACCGTCTCCGCGTCGTCCGCCGCCCTCAACACCAGCCCGGACCAGAAGCGGATCGTGCCGGCGAAGGTGGACGCGATCGCGAGCCTCGTGCCGCAGGCCGTCCGGGACACCGGAAAGCTCACCATCGGCGTCGGCGCCGCGGCGTCCGGCTTCCCGCCGCTGGCGTTCACCGCCACCGACAACACGACGCTGATCGGCAACGAGCCCGACCTCGGCGTGGCGATCGCCGGCGTGCTCGGCCTCACGCCGGACCTGCAGAACACCTCCTGGGAGAATCTGTTCGTCGGCCTGGACAGCGGCAAGTACAACGTCGGCGCCTCGAACATCACCGTCACCGAGCTGCGCAAGCAGAAGTACGACTTCGTGACGTACCGGCTGGACAACCTCGCCTGGGAGGTCCGCAAGGACACCGACCTCACGATCACCGCGCCGAAGGACGTCGCCGGCAAGAAGGTCGCGGTCAGCTCCGGAACCAACCAGGAGAAGATCCTCGTCGAGTGGAGCAGGGAGGCCGAGAAGCAGGGCCTCAAGCCGATCGACATCAAGTACTACCAGAACAACCAGGCCGTCTACCTGGCGCTCGGCTCCGGCCAGATCGACGCCTACTTCACCCCCAACCCCAGCGCCGCGTACCACGTCTCCGTCGCCGGCCAGACCAAGATCGTCGGCACTTACTCCGGCGCCGGCGCCAACCTGCAGGGCAAGATCGCGCTGACCACCAAGAAGGACAACGGCCTCATCAAGGCGCTCGCGGCCGCCCTGGACCAGCTGATCTCGTCCGGCGACTACGCCAAGATCCTCGACCGCTGGAACCTGCGCAACGAGGCGGTCACGAAGGCCGAGGTCAACCCGCCCGGCCTGCCGATCGACAACAAGTAGCCATCCGGGACGGCCAGACCAAGGAGTGATCGATGTCCGCAGCCGTACCGCTGCACCTCGCCGTGGCGCTCGACGGCGCCGGATGGCATCCGGCCGCCTGGCGCGCGCCGAACGCCCGCCCCGCCGAGCTGTTCCGGCCCGGCTACTGGGTGGACCTGGTCCGGGAGGCGGAGCGCGGCCTGCTCGACCTGGTCACCATCGAGGACTCCCTCGGGCTGCAGTCGTCGCGGCGCGACGGCCCCGACGACCGCACCGACCAGGTACGCGGCCGGCTCGACGCGGTGCTGGTCGCCGCGCGGGTCGCGCCGCTCACCCGGCACATCGGGCTGGTACCGACGGCGACGGTCACGCACACCGAGCCGTTCCACATCTCGAAGGCGATCGCCACCCTGGACTACGTCAGCAACGGGCGGGCCGGCTGGCGGGCACAGGTGTCCGGCCGGCCCGACGAGGCGGCCCACTTCGGACGGCGGACGATCCCGCCGTTCCGGATCGACGACCTCGACACCCCCGAGGTTCAGGACCTGCTCGGCGAGCTCTTCGATGAGGCGGCGGACCATATCGAGGTGGTCCGCCGCCTCTGGGACAGCTGGGAGGACGACGCGGAGATCCGCGACGCGGCCACCGGCCGGTTCATCGACCGCGACAAGCTGCACTACATCGACTTCAAGGGCGCGAAGTTCAGCGTCAAGGGCCCGTCGATCACGCCGCGGCCGCCGCAGGGGCAGCCGCCGGTGAGCGCGCTGGCGCACGCCGGCATCGCGTACCGGCTGGGTGCCCGCGGCGCCGACATCGTGTACGTGACGCCGGCCGACGCCGCGCACGGCGCGGCGATCGTGCGGGAGATCCGGGCGGAGCAGGAGGCCGCCGGCCGCGCCGGCGAGACCGTGCACGTCTTCGCCGACCTGGCGGTCTTCCTCGGCGAGACCGACGCCGCGGCCCGGGACCGCAAGGCGCGGCTCGACGACCTGGCCGGCGCCGCGTTCACCTCCGACGCCACGGTTTTCACCGGTACGCCGCAAGGGCTCGCCGACCTGCTGATCGATTGGCGGGGCGCCGGGCTGACCGGCTTCCGGCTGCGCCCCGGCACCCTGCCGGACGACCTCGAGGCCGTCACCCGCGCCCTGGTGCCCGAGCTGCAACGGCGGGGCGTGTTCCGCCGCGGGTACGAGGCGGCGACGCTGCGGGGCCTGCTCGGCCTGCCCCGCCCCACCAACCGATACGCCACCGGGAGCGCCGATGAGCAAGCCCCGTAAGCAGATCCATCTCGCCGCGCACTTCCCCGGCGTCAACAACACCACCGTGTGGAGCGACCCCCGCTCCGGCAGCCACATCGAGTTCGGCTCCTTCGCGCGGCTCGCGCAGACGGCGGAGCGGGCCAAGTTCGACTTCTTCTTCCTCGCCGAGGGCCTGCGGCTGCGCGAGCAGGCCGGGCAGATCTACGACCTCGACGTGGTGGGCCGCCCGGACACGTTCACCGTGCTGGCCGCCCTCGCCGCGGTCACCGACCGGCTCGGGCTGGCCGGCACGATCAACTCGACCTTCAACGAGCCGTACGAGGTGGCCCGGCAGTTCGCCAGCCTCGACCACCTCTCCGGCGGCCGGGCCGCCTGGAACGTGGTCACCTCGTGGGACGCGTTCACCGGGGAGAACTTCCGGCGCGGCGGGTTCCTCGCCGAACCGGACCGCTACCGCCGGGCCACCCAGTTCCTGCAGGCCGCGACCGAGCTGTTCGACTCGTGGCCCGCCGAACGGCTCCCCGCCGACCCCGGCCGCGGGCTGTTCGTCGAGGATCCCCGCGTCGGCTCCTTCAGCCACCGCGACGCGCACTTCGACATCGCCGGGCAGTTCACGGTCCCCCGCGGGCCGCAGGGCCGGCCGGTGATCCTGCAGGCCGGCGACTCCGACGGCGGCCGCGAGTTCGCCGCCCGCACCGCGGACGCGATCTTCAGCCGGCACGGCACCCTCGAGGCCGGGCAGGCGTTCTACTCCGACGTCAAGCGGCGCCTCGCCGCGTACGGGCGCACCCCGGAGCAGCTGCTCGTGCTGCCCGCCGCGACGTTCGCCCTCGGCGACACCGACGCCGACGCCCAGGAGAAGGCCGCGGACATCCGCCGCCGGCAGATCAGCGGCCAGACCGCGCTGCGCCTGCTGGAACAGCTCTGGAACCGCGACCTCAGCGGCTACGACCCGGACGGTCCGCTGCCCGAGGTCGACCCCGACGTCGGCGACACCCACATCGCGCGCGGCCGGGCCAGCGTGCGGATGCACCGCGATCCGCTGGCCACCGCGCGGGAGTGGCGCGAGCGCGCCGAGGCGCGGAACCTGTCGATCCGCGAGCTGATCATCGAGGTCTCCGGCCGGCAGACCTTCATCGGTACGGCGGCCACGGTCGCCGACCGCATCGACGACCTCGTCCAGCGCGACGCCGCCGACGGCTTCATCCTCGTGCCGCACGTCACCCCGGACGGGCTCGACGAGTTCGCCGACACCGTCGTGCCGCTGCTGCAGGAGCGGGGCGTGTTCCGCGCCGAGTACGCCGGCACGACCCTGCGCGACCACCTCGGCCTGTCGGTGCCCGCCGTCGCGGGAGCGGCCCGATGACCATCGTCGACACGGCCGTGCTGGACAACCCGGCGTGGGCGTCGCTGCGCGGCGCGCACGCCCGCTTCGCGCGAGTCGTCGGGCGGGCCGCCCGCTACGACCCGGAGGTGGCGCCGTTCCACGCGGTGTCCGATCCGGCCGAGGCGGGCGCCTGGGCGGACCTGCGCGCGCTGGTCGGTCCCGGCGCCGAGCTGACGCTGACCGGCGACGACCTCGTCGCGCCGCCGGGCTGGACGCTGCTGGAGCGGATCGGCGGCGTCCAGCTGGTCGACGTGGCATTGCGGGCCGAGCCCGACCCGGAGGCGGTGACCCTGACCGCGTCGGACGTGCCGGAGATGCTCGACCTGGTGGGGCGAACCAAGCCGGGCCCGTTCCTGCCGCGCACCGTCGAGCTCGGCACCTACCTCGGCATCCGGCGCGGCGGCGCGCTGATCGCGATGGCGGGCGAGCGGCTGCACCCGCCCGGGTGGACCGAGATCAGCGCGGTCTGCACCGACCCGGCACACCGCGGGCGCGGCCTGGCGACCCGCCTGGTCCGGGCGGTGGCCGCCGGCATCCGCGAGCGTGGCGAGACCCCGCTGCTGCACACGGCCGCCGGCAACACCGCGGCCATCCGCCTGTACCAGGAGCTGGGCTTCCGCCTGCGCCGGCGCCCGACGTTCTGGCGCTTCCGGGCGCCCGCGTGACCGCTCAGACCCGGCACTGCCAGGAGTACGGGTCCCGGAAGTCGACGAAGCGGTCGATCGTGGCGTACCCGAAGGTGGCCTCCCGGCACGCGGCGAGCAGGTCGACGCTCGCCGGTTCGGCCGCGCCGGTGACGCAGCGCCAGCTGTAGGCGTCGCCGCCGACCAGTACGGCGCCGTCCGCGCCGGTGGTGCGGCAGTACCGGTCGAGGTCGGGCGCGATGACGTCGTCGCGCACCCGCCAGCACTGGACGCTGCCCGAGCGCCAGAAGTCGGCGATGCGGTCGACGGCCTGCGGGGTGCCGTACGTCCAGCGGCAGGCGGCGTCGAGCGTCAGGTCGCCGTACCGGTGGTCCGCGGTGCGGCAGTGCCAGTCGTATGCGGAGCGGCCCAGGGCGATGGCGTCGGCGTAGCCGAGCGAGCGGCAGTAGCCGCCCAGGTCGGGCGCGCCGAGTTCCCGCGGCGGAGGCGGGGAGGCGACGGCCGCACCGGGGCTTGCGACGACGATGAGGAGCGCGGCGAGCAGGGCGCGGATGGTCACGGGGCGACCGCGAAGCGGTAGTTCGCGCCGTACCGCGAGTCGTATTCCCGGCAGCCGGCCCGGTCGCCGGAGACGAACCACAGCTCCAGCTCGCGCGCGCCCGCGCCGAGCGGCAGGGACGCCGGCACCGGGACCTGGTGGCGGTTGGCGTCGAGCTCGGTGACCGGCCGGCGCTGCACCGCGCCGCCGTCGATCCGGAACTCCACGCCGATGCTCCACGCGTCGCCGCCGGCGTACTGTGCGCGGCACGTCGGCAGGCGCGCCGGGTCGTACTCCACCAGCACCGGGGCGTTCGCCGCGACGACGCCCTCGACGGTGGTGTTCCAGTCCGGCGAGAAGCGGATCACGGGCGCGGTGGCGGCGGCGGCGGACGCGGGCGCGGCGGGCAGCAGCGCCGCGGCGATCACGCCCAGCAGGGTCGGGACGGTGGTCAGGCGCATGGTGTTCTCTCCGCATCAGAGGGTGGTTCGGCTCGGCGTGGGGCGCGTTCCACCCTTGCAAGTTCTTGCAGAGGACGTCAACTGCCGTCAATGCCCTGGGGCGCCTTCCGCGCAGGTCACACGTGCCAGCTCCCACCGGCCATCGTGAGCGGAATCACCAGGCGCGAGCGGCCGGCCCGGCGGCCCGCGACGGCCCGGAAACCGGCACGTAACTGAAACTTCTTGCAGAGTGCGTCGTGCGGCATGATGTCGCCATGCCTCGCGTCCTCGTCGCCGGTCCAGCATCGTGGAACCTCATCGTCCACGTGCCGAACCTGCCGCTCCCGGAGCCACACGCCCTGTTCGCCCGGTCGCACCACGACAGCCTGGGTGGCACCTCCGCCGGCAAGGCGCTCAACCTGGCCCGGCTCGGCGTGCCCGTCACCCTGATCACCCTGGTCGGGGACGACGAGACCGGCTCGCGGATCACCGCCGAGCTGCGCACACCCGGGATCGATCTCGTGGTCATCCCCAGCGCCAACGGCTCCGAGCGGCACGTCAACCTGATGGACGCGCAGGGGCAGCGGCTCTCGGTGTACCTGACCCTGCCCGCGGCCGCGCACGACGTCACGGTCGAGCCCGGCCTGATCGACGCCGCCGACCTGGTCGTCGCCGACCTCGCCGACCACTCCCGCCCGGTGCTGCGCGCGGCCCGCCGGGCCGGCAAGCCGGTCTGGTGCGACCTGCACGACTACGACGGCGTCAGCGAGTTCCAGCGCGAGTTCCGCGACGCCGCCGACTACCTGTTCCTCAGCGGGGAACGCCTCGCCGACCCCGAGGCCTTCCTGCGCGAGCGGGTCGCCGCCGGCAGCCGCCTGGCCGTCTGCACGCTAGGCGCGGGGGGCGCCATCGCCTGCGACGCCGACGGGCGGATCATCCGGGTGCCGGCCACGCCGGCCGGCGAGATCCTCGACACCAACGGCGCCGGCGACGCCTTCTTCGCCGGGTTCCTCGCCGCGCACCTCGACGGCGAGCCGCTCGCCGAGTGCCTGCGCCAGGCGTCCCGGGCCGGCGCGATGGCCGTACGAACCCTCGACCTCACCGCGGCGACGCTGACGCGCGCGCTGCTGCGCGCCCACACACCCCTGGCCTGAGACCGATCAGGAATCGAGAAGCGAGGTCCGGGCGGCGCGCCTAGCGTTGTCGGCATGGACATCACGATCTTCTCGAGCTTCCTGCCACAGGACGACCCGGAGGCCGCCCTGGCCTTCTACCGCGACAAGCTGGGCTTCGAGGTCCGCAACGACGTCGGGTACAACGGGATGCACTGGATCACGGTCGGCCCCGCGGGCCAGCCGGGCACCTCCATCGTCCTGTACCCGCCGGCCGCGACCCCCGGCCTCACCGACGACGAGCGCCGCGCCATCCGCGAGATGATGGCCAAGGGCACCTTCGGCAGCGTGCTGCTCGCCACCGAGGACCTCGACGGCACGTTCGAGCGCCTGCAGGCCGGCGACGCCGAGGTCATCCAGGAGCCGACCGAGCAGCCGTACGGCGTCCGCGACTGCGCCTTCCGCGACCCCGCCGGCAACATGGTGCGGATCCAGGAGGTGGCCAAGTGACCGCCATCGAGTACGTGTCCCTCGAGGTGGACGACCCCGCGGCCGCCGAGGCCTTCTACGCCGAGGCCTTCGGCCTGGGCAAGATGGTGACCTTCCGGGCCTCGTCGGCGCCGACCACCGGTTTCCGCGGCTTCACGCTCTCCCTGGTGGTGTCGCAGCCGAGCATCGTCGACAGCCTGGTCGGCACCGCCCTCGGTGCCGGCGCCACGACGCTGAAGCCGGCGAAGAAGAGCCTCTGGGGCTACGGCGCGGCCGTGCAGGCACCGGACGGCACGATCTGGAGCGTCGCGACGTCATCGAAGAAGGACACCGGCCCGCCGACCCGGGAGGTCGACGACGTCGTGCTCCTGCTGGGCGTCGCGGACGTGAAGGCCAGCAAGCAGTTCTACGTCGACCACGGCCTGGCCGTGAAGAAGAGCTTCGGCAGCAAGTACGTCGAGTTCGACACCGCCGGCTCGCCGGTCAACCTGGCCCTCTACGGCCGCCGCGCCGCCGCCAAGAACGTCGGCGTCGCACCCGAGGGCACCGGATCGCACCGGATAGTCGTCGGCGGCGACGCCGGCCCCTTCACCGACCCGGACGGCTTCACCTGGGAGACCATCTAACATTCGCCGCGGATACAGAGACCAACCATTCGCAGACCCGAAGACCAAACCTTTTCCCTTACGCGTCAACGAGGCGGGAGCCTGCTCGTCGGCGCTGCCACTCGCGGCTTGTCGCGGTGTTCTTCCTCGACGCGACGCGGTACCTGAAGCCGGGGCCACCGGTGGACGGCCTGATCTTCGTGAACGTTTTCGGGGTGCTCTGCGTCGAAGTGCCGAGTGCCGCCCGGCACGCGGAGGGACGGGTGTCAGATGGCCAGGGTCGAGGACGCACGCGGCAGTACCGACGAGGAGGCTCCCGCCTCGTTGACGCGTAAGGGAAAAAGGTTTGGACTTTGGATCTTGGCGGCGGGCGCCGCGGTGGGGATCGCCTTGGCCGGCGGTTACGCGGTGAGCGGGACCGGGTCGTCCGACAGCTCGGAGAGCCGGAGCCTGCCGGGCCTGGTCGCCTGCGCCGAGACGATCGCGGTGGGAGACGTGACGTCGGTGAGCCGCGGCGGCGACCGGTTCACGGTGACGCTCGACGCGCCGCGGTATCTGAAGCCGGAGAACGGGCCGGCGGTGCTCTCGGTCAGCGGATCGGGCGCCGAACCGGCCCGGGGTGATCGGGTGCTGGTGGTGGTGCACGACGCGGACGATGTCGATCTCTTCACCGGTGCCGACGTCGGCTCCGAGCTGGCCTGGATGGAGCAGGCGCTGCCCGGCTCACGCTCGATCGACCCGGCCGGGTGCGACGGCGAGTAGGTTCCGCACCAGCAGGTCCCGGGTCGCCTCGAGGTGGGTGCGCATGGCGGCCTCCGCGGCGGCGCCGTCGCGGGCCAGGACGGCGGTGACCACCGGCTCGTGCTCGGCGTGGATCTCCGGCAGGGTGCGGCCGCTCGCGGTGGTCGGCGGGCCGAGCAGGGCGGTGGTGCTGCGCAGCCGCTCGACGACGGCGGCCGTGCGGTGCCGGCCGGAGGCGCGCAGCAGCAGGTCGTGCAGGGCGCGGTCGGCCGGCCAGAAGGACGCGTCGTCGCCGCGCGCGGCCGCGGTTGCCATCTCGTCCAGGGCGGATCGGATGGTGCGGTGCTGCTCGTCGGTGCCGCGCTCGGCGGCGTGGCGGGCGGCGGGCGGTTCGAGGGCGAGGCGGATCTCGACGATCTCCTCGATGTCGTGCGGGCCCGGCGGCAGGACGCGGAAGCCGCGGTTGCGGTGGATCTCGATGAGCCCCGCCTCGGCGAGGCGGAGCAGGCCCTCGCGGGCCGGGCTGCGGGAGACCCCGAGCAGGTCGGCCAGCTGGTAGACGGAGTACGTCGTGCCGGGCACGAGCTCGCCGGCGGCGACGCCGTCGCGGACGGCCCGGGCGACGGCGTCGGCGAGGTTGTGCGCGTCCGTCGGCAGGGCGAGTCGAGGCATGAGTAACATGTTACTCATGAGCGAAGTGGTGGAAGCCCTGCGGAAGGCCGGGCTCGAGGTGCGTGCCGACGCGGGCACGCTGGGGATGTACTCCTCCGACGCCTCGCTGTACCGGATCCCCCCGCTCGCCGTGGTCCGGCCCCGCCACGTGGACGAGGTGGCCGCGGCGCTCGCCGTCGCCCGCGAGACCGGGGTGCCGCTCACCTCCCGCGGCGCCGGCACGTCGGTGGCCGGCAACGCCGTCGGCCGGGGCATCGTGCTGGACTTCTCCCGCCACCTCAACCGGGTGCTCGAGGTCGACCCCGCCGCGCGCACGGCGGTGGTGGAGCCCGGCACCGTGCACGCCGTCCTGCAGAAGGCGGTCATGCCGCACGGCGTCCGCTTCGGGCCGGACCCGTCCACCCATCCGCGCTGCACCATCGGCGGGATGATCGGCAACAACGCCTGTGGCTCGCGGTCACTCGCCTACGGCCGGACCAGCGACAACGTCGCCGGGCTCGAGCTTCTGACCGCGGCCGGGGACCGCGTCGTCACCGGCTACGACGACCGGGGCGCCGCCGTCGTGCGGGGCGGCGACGCCGTGGTCGCCGGCCTGCGGGACGTGGTCGGCGCGCGCCTGGCCACCGCGCGCACCGAGTTCGACCGGTTCGGCCGCCAGGTGTCCGGCTACGCGGTGCAGCACCTGCTGCCCGAGCGCTTCGACCTCGGCCGGGCGCTCGTCGGCTCCGAGGGCACCCTCGCCGTCATCACCCGGGCGACGGTCAAGCTGGTCGTCGACGCGCCGGTCCGGGTCGTCGTCGTGCTCGGCTTCCCGGACATCATCGCGGCCGGCGAGGCGGCGCCGGCCGTGGTCGCGCACGGGCCGACCTCCTGCGAGGGGCTCGACTCGCGCCTGGTCGACGTGCTGCGCGCCCGCCGCGGACCGGACGCCGTCCCGCCGCTGCCGCGCGGCGCGGCCTGGCTCTTCGTCGAGCTGGCCGGCGACGAGCCCGGCGAGGTGGCCGCGCGGGCCCGCAAGCTCGCGGCCGACGGCCTCGGCGAGGCCCTCGTCGTCGAGGACCCCGCCACCCAGGCCCGGCTCTGGCGCATCCGCGAGGACGGCGCGGGCCTGGCCGGCCGGGCGCCGTCGGACAAGCCCGCCTGGCCCGGCTGGGAGGACGCCGCCGTGCCGCCGGAGCGCCTCGGCGCCTACCTGGCGCGCTTCGACGACCTCGTCTCCGCGTACGGCATGACGTCCGCGCCGTTCGGCCACTTCGGCGACGGGTGCATGCACGTGCGGCTCGACTACCCGCTCGACCGGCCCGGCGGGACGGCGGTGCTGCGCGAGTTCCTCACCGACGCGGCCAAGCTCGTCGGCGAGTTCGGCGGCTCGCTCTCCGGCGAGCACGGCGACGGCCGGGCCCGCTCGGAGCTGCTGCCGCACATGTACTCCGCGGACGCCATCGCCCTGTTCGCGGGGGTCAAGCACGCGTTCGACCCCGGCAACCTGCTCAACCCGGGCGTGCTGGTCGACCCGGACCCGGTCGACGCCGACATCCGGCCCGCCGGGCGCTTCCCGCTCAAGCAACTGGCCATGGCGTACCCGCACGACGACGGCGACCTCGGCCAGGCCGTGCACCGCTGCACCGGCGTCGGCAAGTGCCGCGCCGACAACTCCGCCGCCGGCGGCGTGATGTGCCCGTCCTACCTGGCCACCCGCGAGGAGAAGGACTCCACCCGCGGGCGCGCCCGGATCCTGCAGGAGGTCGTGCGCGGCGAACTGCCCTGGTCGCACCCGTCGGTGCACGACGCGATGGATCTCTGCCTGTCCTGCAAGGGCTGCGCCTCCGACTGCCCGACCGGCGTCGACATGGCCACCTACAAGTCCGAGGTGCTGCACCAGAGCTACCGCGGCCGGCTGCGGCCGCGCTCGCACTACACGCTCGGCCGGCTGCCGTTCTGGGCCCGCCTGGCCGGCTGGGCGCCCCGGCTGGCGAACGCGGCGGTCCGGCTGCCCGGGCTCGGCCGCCTCGCCCTGCGGCTGGCCGGCGTCGACGCCCGGCGTTCGGTGCCGGCCTTCGCCCGGCGCCCGTTCCGGCGCGCCTTCACCCCGGCGGCGGCCCAGGGCCGCACGCCGGTCGTGCTCTTCGCCGACTCGTTCTCCGACGCCTTCTCACCCGAGGTGGCCGAGGCGACGGTACGGGTGCTGCGCGCGGCCGGCTACGAACCGCGGCTGCCGTCCGGCTCGGTGTGCTGCGGCCTGACCTGGATCACCACCGGACAGCTCGACTCGGCGCGCAAGATCCTCTCGCGTACGGTCGCGGCGCTCGCCGCCGACGCCCGCGACGGCGTCCCGATCGTGGGCATCGAGCCGTCCTGCACGGCGGTGCTCCGCTCCGACGTGCACGAGCTGCTGCCCGGCGACGCCGACGCCGCGCTGGTGGCCGGTGCCGTGCACACCCTCGCCGAGCTGCTCGCCAAGACGCCGGGCTGGGCGCCGCCGGACCTGTCCGGCGTCGAGCTGGTCGCGCAGCCGCACTGCCATCACCACGCCGTCCTGGGCTGGAAGGCCGACGCCGACCTGCTCGCCGCCGCCGGCGCCCGGGTGCGGCGGCTGGCCGGCTGCTGCGGCCTGGCCGGCAACTTCGGCGTCGAGCTCGGCCACTACGAGGTCTCCGTCGCCGTCGCCGAGCAGAACCTGCTGCCCGCCCTGGACGCCGCGCCCGACGCGGTCGTCCTCGCCGACGGCTTCTCCTGCCGCACCCAGGTGGCCGACCTGCGGGGTCGCCCCGCCGTGCACCTGGCCCAGCTGCTGGACCGCTAGCGGGTGCTCTCGCGGGCCACCAGGTGCGCGGTCGGCGCCCGGTAGACCTCGGGTGCCGCACCGGCCAGCGCGTCGAGCAGGGCCCGGGCCGCCAGTTCGCCGATGCGGCCCACGTCGTGGCTCATCGCGGACAGCGGCGGCACGGCCAGCTGGCACAGGGCGGAGTCGTCCCAGGCGACCACCGAGATGTCGTGCGGCACCGCCAGGTCGCGCTCGCGCAGCTCGTCCAGCACGGCGAGGGCCATCAGGTCGTTGTCGCAGACGATCGCGGTCGGGCCGGCGCCGAGCAGGCCGGCGGTCACGGCGCGGCCCGACTCGTACGAGTAGTCGCCCTCGCCGTGCAGCAGCCGCACGCCGCGCGCGGCGGCCTCGGCCTCGGTGCCCTCGCGGCGCAGCTGGGTGTGCACGAACGACATCGGGCCGCTGATGTGCCCGATCACCTCGTGCCCCCGCTCGGCCAGGAATCCGACCACCTCCCGGGCGAACCCGGCGTCGTCGGTCCAGACCGTCGGCAGGCCCGACGCCGTCGACGGTGCGCCGATCACCACCGCGGGCAGCCCCAGCCGGTGCACCATGGCCACCCGGTCGTCCTCGGGCGTCAGGTCGACGAGCACGACGCCGTCGACCCGCCCGTCGGCGGCCCAGCGTTCGTAGGCCTGCTTCTCGGCCTCCCGGTCGGTGACGACCTTGACCAGCACCGACACCCCGGCGGGGGTGAGCACGCGCTCGAGCCCCTCGAGGAACTCGTGGTAATACGGCTCCTCGCCGAGCACCCGCGAGGCGCGGGCCAGCACCAGTCCGACCCGCCGTTGCGCCTGTGTCACCGCGTTACCGTACCGCCAGGCCGAGGCGCAGGACCGAGGCCAGGTCGGTGATCACCCAGGGCGCCTCGAGCAGCGCGGGGTCCGGCTCGAACGGGCCGCGCACCCTGACTGTCACCGATTCGCCGGGCAGCAGCGTGAAGAAGCCGCGGTCGGCGACCGCCTCCGGATGGATCCGGTCGGCCTGCACCAGCACGTCCCGCGCCAGGCCCGCGGCCCGGACTCGCACCTCAAGACCGCCGGGTGCCGGGTCCGCGGTCACGGTCAGGCCCGCGTCGGGATGGGCGAAGTCCTTGTCCGGTACGCCGAACCACAGCGCCCGCGCCCCGTCCAGCTCCGCGACCAGCAGTTCCCCGACCCCGAGCGCGGTCACGTGCTCCGGGATCTCCACTGTCGACACCTGCCGGGCGGGCACGTCGACCCGCACGGCCCACGCCGCCCGCGGTTCGCCGACCGCGGTGCTCCGCCGCACGGCCAGCCGCCCGGACCAGGACCGCGGGCTGTCGTTGAGCACCGCGACGACCAGGCCGCTCCCCCGCGGCTGCACGGTCAGGCCGCGCGCCGCGTGCAGCGCCTTGAGCTCGAAGTAGAGCGGCTTGTACCGCCCGGCACCGTCGATCGCCGCCCACGAGGTGACCGGCCACAGGTCGTTGAGCTGCCAGAGGATCGTGCCGCCGGTGTGCGGCCAGTGCGACCGCCAGTGCTCGATGCCGGTGCGGACCGCACGCACCTGGTTCAGCTGGGTCAGGTAGTGCCAGGCCTCGGTCCCCGCCGGCGCCCCGAAGTGCGGCGCCAGCCCGCGGGCCAGCTTGCCGTTGCCGTCCTCGGCCTTCTGGTGGTGCAGCACGCCCGGCGAGTCCGGCAGCATCGGATCGTCGGAGACCGCGTCGCGCAGCGTGGTCCAGGCCGGCGGCGCCTGCCAGCCGAACTCGGCGACGAATCGCGGCGCAGAGTCGCGGTAGTCGGCGTAGTCCTCGCGGTTCCACACCTCCCACGAGTGGAACGTCCCGTGGCCGGCGTCGTTGGGCGGGTGGTCCCACGAGCCGGACCAGGGGGTGCCGGCCTGGTACGGGCGCGACGGGTCCAGCTCGGCGACGACCCGCGGCAGCGTCTCCAGGTAATACCGCTCGCCCCAGGTCAGGTCGCCGCCCTCCTGCCGGTCCCAGCGCATCGCGCCGCGCAGCCACAGGTTCTCGTTGTTGCCGCACCAGGTGATCAGGCTCGGGTGCGGCGCGAGGCGGGCCACGTTCTCCCGGGCCTCGGCGAGCACCTCGGAGTAGAGCGGCTCCTCCTCGGGATAGCAGGCGCAGGCGAACAGGAAGTCCTGCCAGACCAGCAGGCCCAGCTCGTCGGCGGCCTCGTAGAAGGCGCGGTCCTCGTAGATCCCGCCGCCCCACACCCGGATCAGGTTGACGCCGGCGTCGGCGGCCTCCCGCAGCCGGCGCTCGTAGCGCTCCCGGGTCATCCGGGACGGGAAGATGTCGTCCGGGATCCAGTTGACCCCCTTGACCAGCACCGGCTCGCCGTTGACCTCGATCACGAACCGGGAGCCGGCCGCGTCCGGGCCGCGGTCGACGGCCACGCCGCGGAAGCCGGTGCGCCGTTGCCAGCGGTCCAGGAGCACGTCGCCGGCGGACAGCTCAACGGTGAGGTCGTACAGGACGGGCTCGCCGTAGCCGATCGGCGCCCACGGCCGTACCCCGGCGACGGTCGTGCCGATCACCGACCGGGAGTCGCCGGGCGGCAGCTCGCCGCGCGCCACCTCGCGTCCGTCCAGGAGAACCCGCAGGCTCAGGTGCGTGTCACGCAGGCGCTCGGCCTCGACCGTCAGGTCCAGGCGGCCCGCGCCGCCGGCCCAGGTCGCGAGGGGACGGACCGCGGCGAGCCGGGCGACGCTCCACGCCTCCAGCCGGACCGGGCGCCAGATGCCGGCGGTGACCAGGGTCGGTCCCCAGTCCCAGCCGAAGCCGCAGGCCATCTTGCGGATGAAGTTGAACGGCTCGGGGTAGGCGTTCGCGCGGGCGCCGAGCAGGTCGCGGACCTGCTCGGCCTCGGTGTACGCGGAGGTGAAGCGCACGGTGAGCGGCCGCGCGGCGCCGTCGCCCAGCGCAGCGGTGACGTCGTACCGGTAGCCGCGGTGCATGTTGCGGGTGGTGCCCAGCAGCTCGCCGCCCAGCTCGACGGCGGCCACCGTGTCGAGACCGTCGAACACCAGGTCGACGCGCTCGTGTCCGTCACCGGTCCAGGCCACCTCCCGGGTGTACCGCCAGTCGGTGCGCCCGACCCAGGCGACCGCCTTCTCGTTGTCGTCCCGGAACGGATCCGGCAGCCGGCCGTCGTTGAGGAGGTCGACGTGTACGCATCCCGGTACGACAGCAGGAACGGCGACGCCGGCCAGCTCGGTCAGCGCGCCGTCGGCCCGCAGCTCCCAGGATCCGCCGAGGTCTAGCGTCTGCAGCATGTGCACGTCCTTCGTCACTTGGTGGCCCCGGCGGTGATGCCGTTGTAGATGAAGCGCTGCAGCAGCAGGAAGATCACGACGGTGGGCAGGAGGACGATCATCGTGCAGGCGGCGATCGTCTCCCACTGCGCTCCGTACGGGCCCTTGAAGCGGAACAGCGCGGTCGAGATGACGCTGAGGCCGGGCGATCGCAGGTAGAGGAACGGGATGTAGAACTCGTTGTAGATGGCGATGCCCTTGATGATCACCACGGTGGCGATGGCGGGCTTCATCAGCGGCAGGATGATCCGGCGGTAGACGGTGAACCGGCCGGCGCCGTCGATCATCGCGGCCTGGTCCAGGCTCACCGGGATCGACTGCATGAACTGGATGAAGATGTAGATGGACACGATGTCGGTGCCCATGAACAGCACGATGGCCGACCACTGGGTGTTGACCAGGCCCATCGACTTGACGATCTGGTACGTGGCCACCTGCGTGGTGACGCCGGGCACGAGCGCGGCGACCAGGAAGAGGCCGAGGACCGGGCGCTTGAAACCGAACGTGACCCGGCTGACCGCGTAGGCGGCGAGGGTGCCGATCAGGACCGTTCCGGTCAGCGACACGACCAGGATGACCGTGGTGTTCCAGAAGCCGCGCAGCATGTTCCCGGCGGTCCAGGCGGTGACGAAGTTGTCGAGGTTGAACCAGTTCCGCGGCGGGGTGAGCGGTCCGGTCGAGTTGTACTCGGCGTGCGTCTTGAGCGCGGCGAACAGGACGACCACGAGCGGGACGAGCACGACCAGCGACGCCAGCACGAGGGAGAGGTACTTCGCGGTGCGAGCCAGCCCGCTCATGACAGGCTCACCTCGTCGTCGGGCAGGATCCGGCGCTGGATCCAGGTGACGATCAGGACGATCAGCAGCAGCACGACCGCCATGGCCGAGGCCAGGCCGATCTGCCGGAACTGGAAGGCGGTCTGGTACGCCTGGACGACGAACGTGCGGGTGCCGTTCGCGCCGCCGGTCATGATGAACGGGATCTCGAAGACCGCGAGGCTGCCGGAGATCGCCAGGATGAAGGACAGGCTGATGATGCGCCGGATGCCGGGCACGATGATATGCCGGAACTGGTGCCACCGGTTCGCGCCGTCGAGCTCCGCGGCCTCGTAGATGTCGGCGGGTATCGACTGGATCGCGCCGAGGAACAGCACGAAGTTGAGCCCGGTGAACCGCCACACCGACGTGCCGGCGAGGGAGAGGTTCGCGACGTCCGGGTCGCCCAGCCAGTACCGGGTGTGCTCGCCGAGCCCGAGCATCCGCAGCATCGTGTCCAGGGTGCCGTCCGGCTGGAACAGGTAGAGGAAGACGAAGCCGACCGCGACGCCGTTGAGCAGGTACGGGAAGAACAGGATGCCCTTGAACAGGTTCCGGAACCGGACGTTGTACGAGAGCACGACCGCGAAGTACAGGGCGATCGCGATCTGCGCGAACGACGCGGCGAAGTAGTAGAGGCTGACCAGGAAGACCCGCCAGTACTGCTCGTCGGTGAAGACCCGCACGTAGTTGCCGAACCCCGCCGGGGTCATGGTGACGTCCAGGCCGTCCCACCTGTGGAAGCTGTACCACAGCATGTTGGCGACCGGCAGGTAGGTGAAGGTGATCAGCAGGATCAGCGCGGGCGCCAGGTACGGCCATGGGCTCTGCCGGACCCTAAGCATCACTTCATGACCCGCGACTGCGCGGCGCTCCACCGCTCGTTCAGCTCGGCGAAGTAGGAGTCCTTGTCGCCCTTGGCGGCTCCCCGGGCGATGTCGACGAGCTTCTGCCGGTAGATCTCGCCCTTCAGGTCGATCTCCGACTCCTTGATGATCTCGTCCTCCTTGCCGGAGTTGGTGGTCGCCGCCGGCACCTCCATCAGCTCGACCCCGGTGGCCTCGAAGGCCTTCAGGCCGGCGGGCAGCGGCTGGCTGAGCGCCGGCGGGATGGCCTGCTGCTCCGCGGCGAAGCCGGAGTCGTTGACGAACCAGTCGAGGAACGCCCGCGCGGTCGCCTTGTTCTCCGAGTTCCGGCTGACCGCGGCCAGCTTGTCGCC
This sequence comes from Actinoplanes sp. NPDC049668, assembly GCF_044465445.1. Classification (NCBI taxonomy): domain Bacteria; kingdom Bacillati; phylum Actinomycetota; class Actinomycetes; order Micromonosporales; family Micromonosporaceae; genus Actinoplanes; species Actinoplanes sp. NPDC049668. Next base: position 535,463 of record NZ_JBITLR010000004.1, on the reverse strand, counting down.
GTCGATGGCGGCGTGGAACCGGCCGCCGGTCCGGTACGGGAACGGCCAGAAGCCGATGTCGTCCGGGTTCGCGCCGGCGGCCTCGGCGGCGTCCTGCATCTGCGGAACCGCCCAGGAGCCGAGCAGCATGGTCGCGACCTTGCCGGTGGCGATCATCGGCTTCGAGCTCTCCCAGTTGGTCGTGAGCGGGTCCTTCTCGCTGAGCTTGCGGTTCACGATGTCGTAGAGCAGGCCGTCGGTGAGGTACTGGATCCTGCCCGCCCGCCAGGGCTCGGCGTCGGCCGGGAACTTGTCGTTGATCGCCGGGTCGGCGAGGACGGCCCGGTGGTTGTTCCACTCGCTCAACGGCCAGGCGTCCTTGTAGTTGGTGTAGTACGGGACGGCGCCGGTCCTGGCGGCGACGGCCTCGAGTCCGGCGAGGAACTCCTCCGGCGTGCCCGGCGGCTTGGTGATCCCGGCCTGCGCCCAGATCCGCTTGTTGATGACGAAGCCCTTGGCGATGCCGCCCAGCGACAGCCCGTACACCTTGCCGTCGTACGTCGCGGGTCCGGTGAACCGGTACTTGGCCTTGAGCTCGGCGTCGGTGCCGAGCGGCTCGAAGAACTGGCTGTACTGGTCGATGGCGACGGTCCCGGGGATCATCAGCACGTCGCCGTAGTCGCCGCCGCTGAGCTGGGTGGTGACGTCGTTGTCGTAGTTCGTGACGCCCTCGAACGTGACCTTCGTACCGGGGAACCGGGCCTCGAAGGTCCTGGCGTACTCCTTGAACGTCGTGTCGACCAGGTCGGTCCGGTTGGTCAGCACCGTGATGGCGCCCTTGACGTCGCCCGAGAAGTCGCCGGTCGGGCCGGACTCACCACCGGCGCCGCCGGTGCAGCCGGACACGCACGCGAGCGCGGCCGCCGCGCCGATGCCGATGAAGTGCCTTCTATTGATCATGCTGGAATCCGTCCGCCGATTCGGCCTGGGCGGATGCGTCACCGCCCGCCTGGGCGCCCAGCATGGGACGGCCGTCGATGAGCTGTCAAGATTAGATTAGTAATTTATTCCTGAGCGATCACATCGCCGCCGGAGCCACGCGCCGGGACGGTAAGTTAGCGCGGAGCGGACAGCAACGAACCGGAGACGCACCCCTATGGCTCGTCGAGAAGCGCCCGCAGCCGGGCCGGGAAGTCGCGCCCTGATCGTCGACGTGGTCCGGTCCTCGGTGGCCATCAGCCGGGTCGAGCTCGCCGAGCTGACCGGGCTCACCCAGCCGTCGATCTCCAACATCGTCCGCGATCTCATCGCCGACGGCATCATCCACGAGATCGGCTCGACCGATTCCGTGCTGGGCCGGCGGCGCAAGCTCATCGCGATCAGCCCGGCCAACCGGTTCGGCGTCGGCTTCAACCTCGGGCCGGACACCGTCACCTGCGTCGCGATCGACCTGACCGGCGGCGTGGTCGGCCGCGAGGTGGTGCCGCGCCTGCCCGACGAGGCCTGGGCGGCGGACCGGCTGGCCGACCGGTTCGAGGACTTCACCGACGGCCTGGCCCTGCCCCGCGACCGGGTCGAGGGCCTGGCCATCGTCGCGCCGGCGCCCGGGCCCGGGCTGCCGCGGGCCGCGACCGGACTCGGCGACCAGCCCGGCGAGGTCCGCGCCGAGCTGGAGCGGCGCCTCGGCGTGCCGATCCTGGTGGAGAACGACGCGGCGGCCGCGGCGCTCGGCGAGTTCTGGAGCCGCCGGGTGTCGCGCGAGCAGGCCTTCGGCTGCATCTACGTGTCGACCGGGATCGGCGCCGGGTTCGTCTTCGGCGGCGCGCTGTACCGCGGGGCGAGCTTCGGCGCCGGCGAGTTCGGCCACGTGTCCGTCGACTACGCCGGGCGCTCCTGCCCGTGCGGCAACCTGGGCTGCGTGGAGCGGTACGCGTCGATGCGGGCGATCGTGGTGGCGGCCCGCGAGCGTGCGGACCTGCGCGCGCGACTGGCCCTCGACGGCAGCGAGTCGAGCGCGTACGACGCCGTCGCCCGGGCCGCGGTCCACGGCGACCCGGACGCGTACCAGGTGCTGGATCAGGCGGCCGAGCGGCTGAGCGCGGCCGCGACGTCCATGGTGAACCTGCTGGATCTCGGCCGGCTCGTGCTCACCGGGCCGGGCGTCGCGCGGGCGGGATCGATCTTCGCCCGCCGGCTGCGCGCCCACCTCGACCGGACCGCGCACTCCCGGCAGCGGCACAGCGTGACCGTCGAGCTCTCGGCGCAGCCCCGGGACGCGGCCGGCATCGGCGCCGCCGCGCTGGTGGTGCAGGCGTCCGTAGCCCCTGGCCACACCCCAGGCCAGGCCTGAACACGGGTCCACCCGCATCGGGATCGATCGATGCTCGCTGAAACTTAAATTATTAAATCACCTATTGACACGTCCGTAACAGCTGCCCGAAGCTGTCGGCACGAGAGCCGCTCCCCCTAAGGAGGACAACCTCCCATGAGAATCCCCGTCCGCGCGCTGACGGCCACGCTGGCCGCCGCCGCCCTGGTGGCCACCGCCGCCGCCTCGGTCGCCACCCCGGCGCAGGCGTTCCCCGCCACGCCCAAGCAGACCGTGATCAACTACCTGAGGTCGATCACCGGGAACCACACCGTCAGCGGCCAGCACAACAAGGAACCCGCCGCGGCACCCGGCCAGTACACCCAGCAGGTCCACGACATCACCGGTCAGTGGCCCGGCCTCTGGGGCGGCGACATGATGTTCAACGCCGCCGACGTCGCCAACCGCCAGCGGGTCGTCGACCAGGCGAAGACCGAATGGGCCAACGGCTCGCTGGTGGCGCTCACCTGGCACGCCTGCTCACCCACCGTCGGCGCCACCTGCAACTTCGACGGCGGCGTCAAGACCAGCATCAGCAACGCGCAGTTCCAGCAGATCGTCACCGGCGGCACCGCCCTCAACGCCACCTGGCGCAGCCGGATGGCCGCCGTCGTCCCGTTCCTGCGGCAGCTGCGGGACGCCGGCGTCCCGGTGCTGTGGCGGCCGTTCCACGAGATGAACGAGAGCTGGAACTGGTGGGGCGCCCGGCCCGGGGCGAACGGCGGCGCCAAGATCTACCAGCAGATGAAGGACTACTTCGACAGTCAGGGCCTGACCAACCTGATCTGGGTCTGGAACGTGCAGGACAACCCGGCCGGCGGCTGGTCGAGCTACTACCCGGGCGCGAACTACGTCGACGTCGTCTCGCTCGACGTCTGGTACAAGAACCACCCGTCGAGCGGCGACTACCAGCAGATCCAGGCGATCGCCGCGGGCAAGCCCATCGCGCTCGCCGAGATGGGCAAGATGCCCACCGCGGCGCTGCTGGACGGTCAGCCCAGGTGGACGTACTTCATGATCTGGTCCGAGCAGCTGCGCGGCAGCAACAGCAACGCGGAGATCCAGAACGCCTACTTCCTGCCCCGCGTGTACAACCAGGGCGAGATCAGGTTCTAGTCGATGAATCCGCGCGCCGCCCGTCATCGCGACGGGCGGCGCGCCCAACTCGGCCCCGCACCCGGCCCTGATCGTCTAACCTCGAGCCAATGGCCTGACCATTGGGAGCTGCGATGACCACCAAGAGCGCCTTCACGCCCGAGGAATGGAAGTCAGTGCTCGAGGGCCCGCCGACCGCGGGCCTGATCGTCATCACGGCGTCGCGCGGCGGAACGTTCCGCGAGACGATCGCGATGTCGAAGGCGTACCTGGACGCACGCGCGCTGCACGGCGAGAGCGAGCTGCTCGACGAGATCGCAGCGGCCAAACCCCAGGCGGATCACACGAGATACCGCTCCTTCGAGGACATGAAGGAGCACGGGCTCCAGCACCTGCGCGACGCGGTCGCGCTGCTGGAGGGCAAGGCGACGGCGCAGGAGGTCGACGCGTACCGGCGCTTCGTGCTCGCGCTGGCCGACAAGGTGGCCGAGGCGCACCGCGAGCACGGGCAGACCGTGAGCCCCGGTGAGGCCGCCGCCATCGAGCAGATCTCGGCGGCGCTCGGGGCGAAGGACTCGTAGGCCATGCTGTTGGTGCCCAGGCAACTGCTGCGCGTCGGCATGACCGGCGACGTGCCCTACTACGGCGGCCGGCTCAGCCCGGCCCAGGCGTACGCCGCGTCGCATCCCCAGCCGCGCCCGGCCCCGCCTCCCCCGGCGCCGGCCTCCCCCACGGACCAGCAGCTGGCCGCGCTGCAGCACCTCTTCGCCGCCGGCGTGCTCACGGCCGAGGAGTACCAGCAGTTCGCGGCGCGGGTGACGCCGTGAGCGGTCCGGTGCAGGTGCTCGTGCTGGGGTTCCCCGAGGCGTCGTTGTCCGGCGAGATCCTGGCCGAGCTGAACAGGCTCGCCGAGGCGGGCGTCGTGCGGCTGCTCGACGTACTGCTGGTGTCGCGCACCGCGGACGGCCGCCTCGACACGCTGCCGCCACCGCCGGGCGCCGCCCCGGACCTCGGCCGGCTGACCACCGCGTTCCTCAGCGAGGCCGAGACCGAGGCCGCGAGCGACGGGCACCGGGTCGGTCAGGGCGGGACTGACCCGGCCACCTGGTCCCTCGAGGACGCGGTGCCGCCGGGCGGCGCCGCCGCGGTCGCCCTCATCGAGCACCTCTGGGCGCAGCCGTTCGTCCACGCGGTCCGGCGCGCGGGCGGCCGCCTGCTCGACGAGACCTGGCTGGCCCCGGACGACCGGGAACTCCTGGATCGCCTCGCCGGCGAGGCCCGCTGAGGGTCAGCGCCGGTCCAGGAGCAGGGTGCGGCCCGGGTGCGTGCCGGGCCCGGACGGCCGGTCGTCCGCGGTGACCTGCCCGGGCGGCGTCGGGCCCTGTCCGTCGGCGGCGCCCTGGACGCGGTTCGGCCACCAGAAGCGCTCACCGAGCAGGAACGCCAGCGCCGGCACGAGGACGGTCCGCACGAGCAGCGTGTCGAGCAGGACGCCGATGCAGACGATGACGCCGATCTGGGTCAGCAGGATCAGCGGCAGCACGCCCAGGACCGCGAAGACCGCGGCGAGCAGCACGCCCGCGCTGGTGATGACCCCGCCGGTGACGCGCAGGGCGGAGAGCATCCCGTCGCGGGTGCCCAACCGGCGGGCGTCCTCGCGGGCCCGGGTGACCAGGAAGATGTTGTAGTCGACGCCGAGGGCCACCAGGAACACGAACGCGAGCAGGATGACGCCGCTGTCCAGCGCCGGGAAGCCGAGCACCCGGTCGAAGAGCAGCCACGCCGCGCCGAGGCTGGCGAAGAACGAGGCGATGACGGTGAGCACGAGCAGCGCCGGCGCGAGCAGGCCGCGCAGCAGCAGCACCAGCACGGCGGCCACCAGCAGCAGGATGACCGGCAGGATCAGCCGCAGGTCCCGCCCGTTGGCCTCGGCGGTGTCGTAGGTGGCGGCGACGCTGCCGCCGACCACCGCGCCCGTGCTCGGCTCCGCACCGTCGACGGCCGGCGGCGCGGAGCCGGGAACCGCGGCGACGGCCGCGCGCAGCGCCTCGACCGCCCGGTCCGACGCGCCGGTGCCCGGCTCGGCCTCCAGCACGACGTCGACCTGGGCGACGGCGGGGCCGGCGGCGCCGGGCTTGGCCGACGCGACGCCGGGTACCGCGGCGGCGGCCCGGGTGACCGCGTCCACCGCCGAGGGGCTGGTCAGCACGGCGACCGGCTGGGTGGTCCCGGCGGGAAACGCCTTGGCGAGGGTCTGCGCGCCGGCGACCGCCTCCGGCTCGACCCGGAACTGCTCGGTCTCCGACAGGCCGGTGCGGATGCCCAGGCCGCCGAGGGCGAGGCCGGCCAGCAGCAGCGTCGACAGGACGGCGACGGCCGCCGGGCGGCGCACGACGGCGGTGCCGAGCCGGCCCCAGAGCCGGCCCTCCCGGGCCTCGCTGCCGGCGTGCGGCACGAACGGCCAGAACAGGCCCCGGCCGAAGATCACCAGCGCGGCCGGGAGCACGAGCAGGGCCGACAGCATGGCGAACACGACGCCGATCGCGCACGCCACGGCGAGGGCGCGGTTGTTCTCCTGCTCCGACAGCAGCAGCGTGAGCACGCCGAGCACCACGGTCGACCCGCTGGCCAGGATGGGCTCGGCGGTCCGGCGCAGCGTGGCGCGCATCGCGGCGAAGCGGTCCGGCTCCCGGCGCAGCTCCTCGCGGTAGCGAGCGATGAGCAGCAGGGCGTAGTCGGTGGCGGCGCCGAAGACGAGCACGCTGGCGATGCCGGTGACGGCGCCCGCCTGGAGGTTGATGCCGAGCGCGGGCACGACCGTGTCGATCGCGCGCAGGGTCAGCTGCTCCGCGGCCGCGACCACCGCCAGCGGGATGATCCACAGGAACGGGCTGCGGTAGGTGATGAGCAGCAGCAGCGCCACCACGCCGGCGGTCACCATCAGCAGCGTGGCGTCGGCGCCCTCGAAGACCTTGGTCAGGTCCGCGGTGAACGCGGGCCCGCCGGTCACCTCGACGGTCAGGCCCGCCGCGGTGCCGTCCAGCGCCGCGCGCAGCGCGGCGATCGTGTCGGCGACCTGCTCCTGGCCGCCGGCGGTGGACACCGGCACCGCGATCAGCGCGACCGTGCCGTCCGGGGAGACCCGCGGGGGCGCGACCTGTCCGCCGACCGCGAACCGGCCGAGGTCCCGGGACCGCCCGGCGAGCGCGGCGGTGTCGGCGGGGGTGAGCGGCCCGCCGTCGACGCGGCTCGCGACGACCAGGGCCGGCTCGACGTCGCTGGCGGGCAGCTCCTCCTGCAGCCGCTGGGCCACCGTCGACTGCCACTGCGCCGACAGGCCGGTGGCGGACACCGGGTCGGGGTTGGCGGGCTTCGGCAGCCCGAAGACGGCGGCGCCGATGACGATCGCGGCGACCACGGTGAGCCACGCGGCGAGGCGGCCGCGGGCGACGTGGGTGAGCAGGGACATCGTTTCCTCGTCTCGACGACAGAAGTCTTGAATTCCATGTATCTCGAAAATCGAGACTATCGACAGCTGAGTTATGCTGCAAACCGGCGGAGGGAGAAAAGGATCACGTGACACAGCACGGCATGTACCGGCCGCGCGACACGCGGCGCGACCAGCTGGTCGCCGAGGTCACCAACGACCTGCGGAAGTACGCGGCGGATGCCCAGCAGGTCGGCCACGCCTTCGCCAACCTGCACGGGCTGGGGCCGACGGACCTGCACGCCCTGATCGCGGTCATGGACGCGGAACTGCTCGGCGATCCGACCACCCCCGGCCGCCTCGGCGAGCAGCTCAACCTCTCCTCGGGATCGGTGACCGCCCTGATCGACCGCCTGGAGCGCGCCGGGCACATCCGCCGCGACCGCGACACCGCCGACCGTCGCAAGATCCTGCTGCACTACGCCGAGCCGGGCGCCGCCCTCGCCATGGAGTTCTTCCAGCCGCTCGGGCGGCGCACGGACACGGTGATGGCGGACTTCACCGACGACGAGCTGGAGACCGTGCACCGGTTCATCGCGGCGATGAGCACCTCGCTGCGGCAGCACCGGGACGCCGTGCGCGCCGCGCGTCCCGGCACGGCACCGCCTCGTTGAACCAGGCGATGGAGGACGATTGAGGCGGCGAACGGCGCTGACCGCGCTCGGCGCCGCCGCCGCGGTCGCGACGCTGGGCGGCGTCTACCGCGGCCGCGCCGCGACGCCGCCGACGATCCCCGACGCGCCGCTCGGCGACGAGCGGCTCGACCGGCGCCGATCCGCCGCCCGGGGACGGACCGTCGACTTCTACACCGCCGTGCCCGCCGGGCACGGCGACGGGCGCGGCCTGCCGGTGCTGCTGGTCCTGCACGGCGCCTCGACGACGGCGGCCGACTTCCCCGGCCTGGGACTCGGCCGCTTCGCCAGCGATTCGGTACGCCGGGGAAACGCGCCGTTCGTCCTCGCCGGCGCCACGGGTGACCGGCTGTCGTGGCGCCCCACCGGCACCGACGATCCGCAGCGCATGGTGCACGAGGAGATCCCGGCCTGGTGCGCCGAGCGGGGCTTCGACACCACCCGCCTCGCCGTGTGCGGCTGGTCGATGGGCGGCTACGGCGCCCTCCTGCTGGCCGCGACGTTCCCGGGCTTCGTCCGGGCCGTCGCGGCGTTCTCCCCCGCGGTGCACCCGGGCGACGACGTGTTCGCCCGCGCCGGCGGCCTGCGCGACACACCCGTCGGGCTCTGGTGCGGCACCGACGACGGCCTGCTCCCCGAGGTACGCGCCCTCGAGAAGGCGCTGCCGCGGCCGAAGGCGGCCGGAACGTACTCGGCGGGCGCCCACAACTTCGGCTACTGGAGCACCTGCCTGCCGGCGGCGTTCGACCTCATCGCGCGGGGTGCCAGGGCCTAGTATCGGGTGGCGGCCACGGAGGTGCAGCCTGATGCCCGAGCTTCATTCACTAAGGGACGTCGTGCAATTCACCGGCGTGCTGACGAGCGCCGGCGTCCGGGTCGGCCAGGCCCTGCGGCAGCCCGACCTGAGAACGGTAGCGGCATTTGTTCCCGGCATTCCGGCCGATGCGCGGCGCTCCCTGCGGTCTTTGATCAGCGCTCTGGGGCGCCTTCCGTCCTCGCTGGAATTGTCCGCCGAAATCGTCGGGCCGGCGTCCGGGCGGCCACCGTTCGCGCCGCGTATTCAGGTGAGCGCACAGCCCGGCAATGCCATCGAAACCGTACTCAATTACTTCAAGGGCGGGGTGCCGCTGCCCCGGGTGACACCCCTGACCCTGGCAAATGGCAATGACATCGGTTCGGGATCCATCGTCCCCACCACGTTCAACGAACCCGGCCATTATCAGGCGGTGATCGCGCGGAGTGGGATCACCGGCGACGGATTCGCCGTCGTGGTGCGGAGCCTCCCGTTCACGGTGCACAGCCCGGGCCCGGCTCCCGCCGCGCCGCCGCCTGCTCCCCCGTTCCTGCCGACGTGCTCGGTCGAGTTGGCGCCGAGCGGCCCGGCCGGCGCGACGGTGACCGAGATGAGGATCTTCGGTGGGGGCTTCGCGGCCCGGGAGCCGGTGCAGATCGTCGAGGGAATCCACATTCACGCCGTCGTGGAGGCGGACGCGTTCGGCGGCTACAGCGCCAGGATCGGGTTCGTGCACGGCGCCCAGCCGACCGACCATGTCGTGCGGGCACACGGACTCCGCAGCGGCCTCACCTCCAACGCCGCCGGCTTCAGCGCATAGCGGTCACTGCAGGGCGACGAGCACGCGGATCAGACCGAGGCCCGAATCGAGCGGGCCGAGCGCCTTGCCGATCACCGACCCGAAGGCGCGCTCGCGGTCCGTGGCCCGCATCGCATGCCCGGGCGTCTCCGACGTGGTGAGCAGGTCGCCGACCTCGACGGCGCCGCGATCGGCGTCGACCTTGCACCAGACCTTGCCGCTGAGCGCGAGCGGACGGCGGCGAGGCCCGGAGCGCCGGTCGAGGATCAGGCCCGGTCGCAGGTCGCCGGCGCCGGAGACCACGCCGGCCACCCGCCGGTCGTACGGCCGGTCGCTGACCTGCACGTTGTCGCCGCCGACCAGCACCACGACGCTTCCCGGTTCGGCGGGGACGTCGCCGACGACGTCGAACTCCTCGGCCAGGTCGCCGCCGCCGACCAGCTTGATGTCGCCCATGACGCCGATGTTGGAATTGACGTTGAAGTCCCCGTCGACGCCGACCTTGCCGTGGAAGAATCCCGCGAAACCCTTGCCGGTGTGCCTGACCCGGAAGACGGAGTCGTCCTCGGAGGAGCCGAACCCGGAAACCTTTCCGGCCACCTCGACGTGCCCGGACACGGTGAGCGTCTTACTGGGATCCGACGTGCCGACTCCCATCCGCCCGAAGCGGTCGATCCGCACCTGCTCGAAGCCTCTGGTCCGGAAGACCAACGGCTGATTGTCGGTGGTTCCCAAGAACATATTGGTCGCGTCCGTGCCGCCGTTTCCGTTGAGCTCCCAGGCCATTGTTGCTCTCCCTTGCAGCGCAAAGGTCCACAGTACAATGACGTTTACCGGAGTTGGCCGGCCGCGAGGCCGCTCTGCACCTGCCGGTGGAACAGCAGATATGCGGCGATCACCGGCAGCATCGCGATGGTCATGCCGGCGAACAGGCCGCTGAAGTCGCCGCGGTACCCCTCGTTGACCGCGAGCGCGGTCAGCCCCTGCGCCAGCACCCACTTGCGCTCCGCGCCCTCGCCCTGCATGAGCACGATCGGCAGGACGTACTGGTTCCACTGGAATAGGAAGTTGAAGATGCCGACGCTGACCAGCCCGGGCCGGGCCATCGGCAGCATGACCGCGAAGAACAGCCGGAAGTGCCCGCACCCGTCGACCATCGCGGCCTCGGCGACCGAGGTGGGCAGGGTGCGGAAGAACGCGGTCAGGAAGAACACCGTGAACGGCAGCGAGTAGGCCGCGTACACCAGCGTCAGGCCGGGCAGGGTGCCGAGCAGGCCCAGGTTGCGTACCACGAAGAAGAGCGGCACCAGCGCCAGGAAGACCGGGAACATCATGCCGCCGACGAAGGCGAGGTAGACGATCCGGCGGCCGCGGAAGCGGTAGCGGGCCAGGACGTACGCGGCCATGGCGCCGAGCAGCATGGTCAGCACGAGCGCGCCGGTCACCACGATCGCGCTGTTCAGGAAGTACCGGCCGATGTGCGCCTCGTTCCAGGCACGCCCCCAGTTCTCCCACCGCAGGCGCGACGGCAGGCTCCACGGGTCGGTCAGGATCTCCTCGTCGCTCTTGAACGAGCTGAGCACCGCCCAGAGCAGCGGCAGGGTGGTGAGCAGCGCCCAGCCGATCAGGAACGCGTGCGAGAGCACCGGTACCCGGCGCGCCGGCGGGGGCGTCCGCGGCGCGGGCGGCGACTCGCGGTGTGTCTCGGTGAGCAGCGCCATCACAGCTCCACCCGGTCGCGGCGGGTGACCCGCAGGAACATGGCCGCCACCGTGAGGGTCAGGAAGAACATCGCCACGCCGATGGCCGAGGCGTAGCCGAACTGCCCGTCGGCGAACGCGGTCTTGTACAGCCGCAGGCCGACCACGTCCGACGAGGAGCTCGGGCCGCCGTCGGTGATGATCTGGACGACGGCGAAGCCGTCGATCGCGAGGATGGCCAGGTACACCCAGGCCACCTGGATGGTGTCCCACACCAGCGGCACCGTGATCCGGACCAGCGTGGTGAGCCGGTTCGCGCCGTCGAGCAGGGCCGCCTCGTACAGGTCGCGGGGTATCGACTGCATGGCCGCGCTGAAGAGGACCACGTAGAAGCCCACGTTCATCCAGATCAGCACGGCCATCACGCACCAGAACGAGAACCGCGGATCGCCCAGCCACGCCACCGCGAGCCGGTCCAGCCCGACCGAGCGCAGGACGCCGTTGACCATGCCGGTGTGCGGTGCGTACATCTCCTTCCAGAGCACGCCGACGATCGCCACCGAGAGCACCTGCGGGAAGAAGTAGACGACGCGGTAGAGGCCGGCACCGCGTACGCCGTGCACGCCGACCCGGTCCGAGCGCCCGCCCACGCTGATCATCGAGGCGAAGAAGAGCCCGAGCAGGATCGTCGCCACCGGCAGCAGCACGAGCATCAGCCCGTTATGCCGCAGCGCGTTCCAGAAGTAGCCGTCGCCGGCCAGCCGCCGGAAGTTGTCCAGCCCGACGAACTCGTAGTCGGGCGACAGCCCGCTCCAGTCCGTGCCGGCGATCTGGAACGCCTGCGCGTACGGCGAGACGACGAAGACGCCGTACAGCAGCAGCGGCGGGATCAGGAAGGTGGCGATGAACAGCCGCTTGCCGCGCACCTCAGGACCGCTTGTACTTCTTGACCGCGGGATCCTGGGCGAACTCGTCGGCGGACTTCTGCACCTTCTCGCACCACTGCGCCGCGTTGATCCGCTTGCTGTACAGCTCGGCGCACGCCCCGTCCACCCGCTCGCGCTCCAGCTTGCGGTAGTACGACGAGTACAGCCAGGTGAACGCGGCGCCCTTGGACGCGTCGATCAGGCCGGTCACCGACGTGAGGCCCGGGCCGAGCTCGATGCCGGCGCTCGAGCCCCGCACGCAGGTGAGGCTGCTGACCTTGCGGGTGAAGTCGGCGGCGCCCTGCTGGGAGAGCATGACCCGCAGGTAGTCCAGACCGCCGCGGACGTTCTTGGCCTTGGTCGGGACGATGAACGGCTCGCTGCCGGTGCCGCGGTAGGCCTCGAACGGCATCTTGTCGCCCGCGCCGAGGCTGGGCGTCGGCGCGACGGCCATCCGGAAGTCCGGCGGGGTGACCGCCTTCTGCTCGTTCTCCAGCCACGATCCGCAGGAGACGAACGCGGCGTGGCCCCGGCACCACTCGGTCTGCGACTGCACGTGGTCCATGCCCTCGGCGCCCGGCTGGAGGAAGCCGTCGACGGCGAGCTGGTAGTACGCCTCGGCGGCGGCCCGGACCGCCTCGTGCTTCCAGGCGTTCGGCTCCAGGTTGTCGATCGCCTTGATCACCTCGATGCCGCCGGCCTTGCCGGCCGCGGCGAGGATCGGCCAGCTCATGTAGCGGGAGTGCTTGCCCGGGTAGGTCCAGGGCGCGATGCCCGCCGCCTTGATCTTCTTGCAGAGGGCGATCATCTCGTCCCAGGTCTTCGGGTACTGCCAGCCCTTGGACTCGAACAGCTTCTGCGAGTACCAGACGCCGTACGCCGAGTAGGCGTAGTTCAGCGACAGGAACCTCCCGTCGTACGAGCCGACGTCGACGATGCCGGGCAGCAGCGTGTCGCGTACCTTCTTGGCCGGGTCGTCGAGGCTCGGCGCGTCGAGCAGCTCGCCGAGATCGGTCAGGGCGCCCTCCGAGACCAGGCCGTTGAAGTCGATCTGGTTGCCGCCCGAGTTGTTCACCACGTCCGGCGGGTCGCCCGCGACGAACCGCGGCTGCAGCGTCTGGGAGATCTGCTGGGTGGCCGAGTGCTTGATCTGCGCCTTGGGGTGGCGCTGCTGGTACATGGCCTCGTGCGCCTTGGCGTACTCCTCGCCGAAGCCGCCGTTGAAGATGACCACCTCGAGCGGCGCGTCTTCCTTCACGCCGAGCGGATTGGCCGCGCTGACCTCGCCCTTGGCCTCGGACTCGGGGTCGTCGCCGCCCATGGCGCACCCGGTGAGGGTGCCCGCGGCGGCGACGCCCGCCGCGCCGTTGAGTAGCCCGCGCCGGCTGATCCGGTATCCCATGTTCGGCTCCCGCCTATGAGTTCACTGATGGGTTCCAGCCGTCGGCGGCGAGGGTGGTCCCGCCGTCGACGAGAAGCGCACCGGGCTCGAAGACCCGGAGACGGTCGAGGAGGACGCCGCGGCCCTGCGAGGCGGCGTCGGTGCGGTAGGCGAGGCGCAGCGCGGTGGTGCCGGCCGGCACGTCGGCGGTGGCCAGCCACCAGTGGCGGCCGCCGAAGCCGGTGAACGTGCCGTCGCCCGCGAGCCGCTCCCGGCCGGAGCGCAGGGTGGTCGGCAGCGGCGCCCAGCTCACGCCGTCGGCCGACCACTCCAGCGCCGCCCTGTCGTAGCCGGGCTCGGTGTCGTACCAGAGCAGGAAGGAGGCCCGGGCCCGCTCACCCGCCGCGCGCCGCAGCGGCGCGGTCAGCGTCATGACCGCGCCGTCGCGCGTCTCGGTCCGCCACGGCTCGCCGCCGGCGAGCGGGCGGACCGGGTGGGCGGCCGCGAAGGTACGCGCCAGCGCGCGCCGCGCGACGTTGTTGCTCCCCCAGGCCCGGTCGGGGTGCACCCGGTTGCTGAGCAGGATGAGGAAGGACTGGTCGAGCGGGTCGATGACGATCGACGTGCCGGTGAACCCGGTGTGCCCGAAGGTGACCGGCGAGGTCATCCCGTCCATGTACCAGTGCTTGGCGAGCTCGAAGCCGAGCCCGCGGGCGCTCTCGGGGTACCGGGGCCGCAGGTCGGCGTTGTAGTCGACCAGCGCCTGCCGGACCATCGACCGGGACAGGATCCGCCGGCCCCGGTAGCTGCCGCCGTCGAGCAGCGTCTGGCAGAGCACGGCCAGGTCGTCCACGGTGGAGAAGATCCCGGCGTGCCCGGCCGCGCCGCCGAGGGACCAGGCGTTCTCGTCGTGCACCTGGCCCCAGACCACGCCGCGGTTCACGTACGGCTGGTACTCGGTGGCGGCGGTCCGGTCCCGCAGCCCGGCGCCGGGGTTGTAGCCGGTGTCGCGCAGGCCGAGCGGGCCGGTAACCCCGGCCCGGACCGCGTCCGGGAGGGACTCGCCGGTGACCCGCTGGATCAGCACGCCGAGCGCGATCAGGCCGATGTCGGAGTAGACGTACTGCCCGCCGGGTGTCGACCCGGCGGTCACCGGGGTGGTGAGGGCGGCGGCGGTCCGCTCCTCGGGCGTGCCGTACCGGGAGTAGAACGGCAGGAACGCGGGCAGCCCGGACGTGTGGGTGAGCAGGTGCCGGACCGTCACCGACCCCTTGCCGCCGGCCGCGAACTCCGGGACCGAGTCCGCGACCGGCGCGTTCAGGTCCACCCGGCCGGCCTCCACCTGCTGGAGCACGACGATCGTGGTGAACAGCTTGGAGATCGAGGCGAGGTCCCACAGGGTGTCGGTGCGGGCCGGTATCCGCTGCTCGGGCGGCAGCTCGGCGATCCCGCCGTCGCCCGCGGTGTAGCGGACCGCGTCGCCGACCGCGAATCGCGACACCACGACGCCGTGGTGCGCCGCGAGCACCGCGGCGCCCGCGTACGCGGGGCGGCCGGGATGGTCGGGCGTCGGCTCCAGGTAGGACGCGGCGATGCCGGGCAGCGCCGCGATCCGGTCCGGCAGCAGGCCGGCCTCGTACGCGGTGCCGGACCGCAGCACGTCGTGCCGGAACCGGATGTCGGCGGGCGTGACGGCCGGCGCCGTCGCCGGTGCGGGCGCGGCGGCCGCGGGCGCACCGGCGACGAGGCAGGCGAGCACGCAGAGCGGGGGCAGGAACCGAAGTCTGATCATCAACGCCTCTCCATACGTCGATCTGTCGAGGATGAATGTTTCCTTCGTAACTGGCAAGAGGGGCGAATGTTATTGCCATACCACGGCGACCCGGCTACCTTCTGGCACCATGCGAACGCGTCCCGTGGCACTTCTCGCTATCGCCGCCCTGGGTCTCACGGTCCCCGCCGTTCCGGCCGCCGCGAAGCCCGCGCCGTCACCGGTCGACTCGACGCTGGCCCGGATGACCCTGCCGGAGAAGGTCGGTCAGCTCTTCACCACCTACGTCTACGGCAACGACGCGAACGCGCCGTCGGCCGCCGACGCCGCCGCCAACCGCCGCCTGTACGGCGTGGACACCCCGGCGCAGATCGTCGCGAAGTACCACCTCGGCGGCGTCATCTACTTCGCCTGGACGAACAGCCTGCAGAGCCCGCGCCAGATCACCACGCTCAGCAACGGGCTGCAGGCCGCCTCGCCCGGCGTGCCGTTGACCATCTCCACCGACCAGGAGCACGGGGTGGTCACCCGGATGCCCGCGCCGGCCACCCAGTTCCCCGGCGGGATGGCGCTCGGCGCCGGACGCAGCGTGCTCGACGCGTACCGCACCGGGCAGGTCACCGGGGCCGAGCTGCGCGCGGTCGGCATCAACCAGGCCTGGGCCCCGGTCGCCGACGTCAACGTGAACCCGGCCAACCCGGTCATCGGGGTGCGCTCGTTCGGCAGCGACCCGAAGCTCGCCGCCGCGCTCACCGCGGGCCAGGTGCTCGGCCTCCAGCGCGGCGCGAACGCCTCGGCCTCCGCCAAGCACTTCCCCGGGCACGGCGACACCGCCACCGACAGCCACACCGGCCTGCCGGTGATCACGCACACGCGCGAGGAGTGGCAGCGCGTCGACGCGCCGCCGTTCCGGGCCGCGATCGCGGCCGGCGTCGACGCCATCATGAGCGCGCACATCGTGGTGCCGGCGCTCGACCCGGCCGGCGACCCGGCCACCCTCTCCCAGCCGATCATCACCGGGCTGCTCCGCGGCGAGCTCGGCTACCGCGGCGTCATCGTCAGCGATTCCCTGGAGATGGCCGGGGTGCGCCAGAAGTACGGCGACGACCGGGTACCGGTGCTGGCGCTCAAGGCCGGCGTCGACATGCTGCTGATGCCCCCGAACATGCAGGTGGCCTACGACGCCGTGCTCGGCGCGGTCGCCTCCGGCGAGCTGACCGAGGCCCGCATCGACGCCTCGGTGCGCCGGATCCTCACCCTCAAGCAGAAGCGCGGCCTGCTCGCCTGGACCCCGCTCGACCCGGCCGCGGCCGAGCGCGCCGTCGGCTCGCCCGAGCACGTCCGCGTGGCCCGGTCCGTCACCGACCGCACCGTCACCGCGGTCCGCAACGACGCGGGCCTGCTCCCCTGGTCCCACGCCGGGAAGTCCGTGCTGGTCACGGGGTGGAACTCCAGCGCGTACAACAACGTCGCGGTGCTGGCCGGCGCGCTCGGCGCCACACCGCTGGTCACCAACCTGCCGAACGACGCCAAGATCGCCGAGGCGGTCGCCGCGGCGCGCACCCACGACCTCACCGTGGTGCTCACCAGCAGGGCGTGGGACACCACGGTCGCCGATCCGGGTGGTCGCCAGCAGGCCCTCGTCAGAGCCCTGGTGGCGGCCGGTAAGCCGGTCGTCGTGGTGGCGGTCCGCGACCCTTACGACATCGCGGCGCTGCCGGAGGTCACCACCTACCTGGCCACCTACAGCTTCACGGGCGTCGCCATGGAGTCCCTCGCAAAGGTCCTGCTCGGCGCCGCCCCGCCGCGCGGCAAGCTGCCGGTCGAGATACCCGGCAGCTATCCGTACGGGCACGGGCTGAGCTGGAGCGTCCGGTGAACCGTCGCGGCCTGCTCGCCGCGGGCGCGGCCGGCGCCGCCGCCGCGCTGGCACCCGGCGCACCGGCCGCCGCCAAGCCCGGCCTGCTCCCCCGCCTGAGCGTGCAGACCGGCCTCGACCGGCTCGCCGCCGACGACTGGGCCGCGGTCCGGGGCGAGCGCGTCGGCGTCGTCTCCAACCCGACCGGCGTGGACGGACGGTACCGGCACCTGGTGGACCGGATGCACGCCGACGGCGTGACCATCGGCGGCGTCTTCGGCCCCGAGCACGGCTTCCGCGGCTCGGCCCAGGCCGGCGGCAGCGAGGGCACCGGCACCGACGCCCGCACCGGGCTGACCGTGTACGACGCCTACCTCGCCTCGCAGGCCAGGTGGGCCGACATGTTCACCGCGGCCGGGGTACGCACCGTCGTCTTCGACATCCAGGACGTCGGCGCCCGCTTCTACACCTACATCTACACGCTGTACGACTCGATGGTCGCGGCCGCCCGGCTGGGCCTGCGCTACCTGGTGCTGGACCGGCCCAACCCGGTCGGGGGCCGCGCGTACGGGCCGATGATGACGGACGGCTTCACCTCCGGCGTGGGCCGGCTGAAGATCGTGCAGCAGCACGGCATGACGGTCGGCGAGCTGGCCCGCTTCTACAACGGCGAGTTCGTCGCCGCCGAGGCGGGACGGCAGGTGCAGCTCGAGGTGATCGCCTGCCGGGGCTGGCACGGACGGCTGCGGGCCGGCGACACCGACCTGCCGTGGGTGCTGCCCAGCCCGAACATGCCCACCCCGGACACCGCGGTGGTCTACCCCGGCACGGGCATGTTCGAGGGGGTGTCCTCGCTGTCCGAGGGACGCGGCACCACCCGGCCGTTCGAGCTGATCGGCGGGCCGGACTTCGACCACCGCTGGTGCGACCGGGTCACCGCGCTGGACCTGCCCGGCGTGGAGTTCCGCGAGGCGTACTTCACGCCGACGTTCAACAAGTTCGCCAACCGGCTCTGCGCGGGCGTCGAGGTCAAGGTGACCGACCAGGCCGCGTACGACCCGATCCGTACGGCGGTGGGCATGCTGGTCGAGGCCCGCCGCGAGGCCGCGTTCGCGTGGCGGGTGGACGGCGGCACCCGGTACTGGATCGACCTGCTCACCGGCTCGTCGCGGCTGCGCACGATGATCGACGCGGGCGCGGGCACCGACGACGTGGTCGGTGCGTGGGCCGGGGAGCTGGCCGAGTTCGACGCGCGACGCCGGCCGTACCTGCGCTACTCGCGGCTCGGCTCGTGAGGACCGCCGGTCAGCCGGGCGTGCACCACCGGCGCCACGGGGGCGCCGGTGAGCAGGCCGACGGCGAGCGCGGCCGCCCCGCCGGCGCCGTCGCGCGCCGCGCGGGGCTCGGCGCCGGTGCGGGCCAGCAGGCCGGCGCGCACCGCCCGGCCGACCGGCCCGGGGCCGAGCAGCACCGAGCCGGCCAGCACCACGACGGCGCCGGGTGGCGGCCCGACGCTGTCGAAGGTGTGCAGCAGGCGGCCGGCGGCCGCGGCGCAGATCCGCCCGGCCACCGGGTCGCCGGCCTCGCAGGCGGCGCCCACCGCGGGCGCGAGCCGGCCGAGCGCGGCGGGCGGCGCGGCGAAACCGGCCGCGAGCAGGGCCTGCGCGACGTCCTCTTCAGACTGTCCCCGATCCACGCCGAGGTGTGCGCACGCGGCGTCGACCAGGGCGGTCGGCTCGCCGCGGCCGTCGAGCGCGGCCAGGACCGCGCGCAGCGCGCGCACGCCGATCCACACCGCGGAGCCCTCGTCGCCCAGCAGCCAGCCGTACCCGTCGCAGCGGCGCCGCAGCACGCCGCCGGTGAACCGGGCGGCCAGCGCGCCGGTGCCGGCGAGCAGCAGCACCCCGTCGGGCTCGGCGGTGCCGGCCGCGTACCCGACCTCGAGGTCGGTCACCGTGACCGGCTCGCCGGTCAGCCCGGCGTCCCGCCAGGCGCCCGCCGCGGCCGCCCGGAACGCGGCCCGGCCCGCGCCGGCCGAGCCGGCCGCGCCGAGGACGCCGAGGCGCACCGCCGAGACCTCGACCGCCGCCAGCGCCGCGGTCAGCGCCGCGCGCAGGCTCGCGCCCGCGTCGCCGCCGCTGCTGTTGCGGTTCGCGCCGCCGGCCGTGCCCCGGCCGACCACCGCGCCGTCGAGGGTCGCGACCACGCAACGCGTGGTGGTGGCACCCGCGTCGACACCGATCACCAGCTCCGCACTCATCCTCCGGTGACCGTACCCGTCGGTGGAGACAATTGACCGTGCACGACGAGCATAGGAAACTTTTCTCCATGACAGATACGGCGGTCGACCGCTCGCCCATCACGGTCCGGGCCCGCGGCCTGCTGCCGTCGCTGTCCCCGGCCGAGCAGCGGGTGGCGCGGGTGATCATCGACGAGGCGGCCACCGCCGCCCGGCTCACCATCACCGACCTCGCCCGGCGGGCCGGCTCCAGCGAGACCACGGTGATCCGGTTCTGCCGGGCGCTGGGCTTCGCCGGCTACTCCGAGCTGCGGCTGACCCTCGCCGCCGAGGCCGGCCGCGCGTACGAGGCCGGCGCCGGCGACGCGCCGGTCGGCAGCGACATCAGCGAGAGCGACGACCTCGCCCAGGTGGTCAAGAAGATCGCCTTCGCGGACGCCCGGGCCGTCGAGGAGACCGCGTCGCAGATCGACATCGCGGTCCTGGAGCAGGTCGTCGACCTGGTCGCCGGCGCCCGGCGGGTGGACATCTACGGCGTCGGCGCCAGCGCGTTCGTGGCCAGCGACTTCCAGCAGAAGCTGCACCGGATCGGCCGCGTCGCGTTCGCCTGGAGCGACACCCACCTGGCCCTGACCAGCGCCGCGCTGCTGGACGAGCGGGACGTGGCGTTCGGCATCTCGCACACCGGCACGACCAGCGACACCATCGAGGCGTTCACCGAGGCCGGGCGGCACGGCGCGCGCACCGTCGCGCTGACCAACTTCCCCAAGGCGCCGATCACGCAGGCCGCCGACCTGGTGCTGACCACCGCGGCCCGCGAGACCACGTTCCGCTCCGGCGCGATGGCCAGCCGGCTGGCCCAGCTCACCGTCATCGACTGCGTGTTCGTCGGCGTCGCCCAGCGCACCTACCACCAGACCCGGGCCGCGCTGGACGTCACCTACGCGGCCGTACGCGGGCGGCGGATCGGCACCGATCGGAGCCGCGGGTGAGGCCCCTGGACGAGGCGCCGCTGTCGCGGACCGAGCAGCGCAACCCGCGCAGCGCCTCGATCGACCGGATGTCCACCCTCGATCTGCTCCGCCTGATCAACGCCGAGGACCGCCAGGTGCCGGTCGCGGTCGCCGACGTGCTGCCGGCCCTCGCCGCCGCGGTCGAGCTGGCCGTCGCGGCGCTCGCCGGCGGGCATCGCGTGCACTACGTCGGCGCCGGCACCTCCGGCAGGATCGCGGTCCTGGACGCGGCCGAGCTGATACCGACGTTCGGGCTGGCACCCGGCCGGGTGGTCGCGCACATCGCGGGCGGCTCGCACGCGCTCACCAACCCGTCCGAGGCCGCCGAGGACGACGAGGAGGCCGGCGCGGCGGCCGCCGCCGAGGCCGGCCCGGGAGACCTCGTCGTCGGCGTCACGGCGAGCGGGCGCACCCCGTACGTCCGGGCGGCGCTGGCCGTGGCCCGCGCCCGCGGCGCGCGGACCGTGCTGCTGTCGGCGAACCCGGCCTCGCCGATCGCCGACGGCGTCGACGTGCACGTCGCGCCGGACACCGGGCCGGAGGTGCTCACCGGATCCACCCGGATGAAGGCCGGCACCGCGCAGAAGCTGGTGCTCAACGCGTTCTCCACCGCGACGCTGGTGCGGCTCGGGCACACGTACTCGAACCTGATGACCGACATGCTGGCGAGCAACGCCAAGCTGCGCGAACGGCAGCTGCGCATCCTGGCCGAGGCCACCGGCGCCGACCTGGAACAGTGCCGGCAGGCGCTGCGCGCGGCCGCCGGCGACGCGAAGGTCGCGGTGGTGACGCTGATCGCCGGCGCCAGCGCCGAGGCGGCCGGCCGGGCGCTGGCCGAGACGGACGGACACGTGCACCGGGCACTGCGCCTGCTCGACCACCACGCGGCCTGAGCCGCACCGTATGCTCTCGCGTCCATGGAGACCGATACGCAGTTCGCCTTCACGACTCAGCTCAGCAAGGCCCAGTTCGCGGCGAGCGTACGGCTCGCCGCGCGGAAGGTGATCTGGTTCTTCCGGATCTTCGGCCTGCTGGCGGCCCTCCTCGGCGCGTTGGCGGTCAGCATCGCGATCCACGTGGAGGGCACCGTCCTGGTCCTGGCCGGCCTGACCCTCGCCGTCGGCATCCCGGCCCTGCTGGTACGCGTCTCGGTGGGACGCGCGCGGCGGCTGCTCGACGGCCCGATCGCCTACCGGATCGACGCCGAGGGGATCCAGTCGATCGCCCGGCACACCGAGAGCCTCATCCGGTGGCCGGTCCTCGACCGGCTCGAGCAGCGGCCGGACGTGCTGATCGTCTGGATGGTGGGAGGGGGCCAGTTCATCCCGGTCCCGGTCGGCGAGCTCGCGGCGCAGGACCGTGCGGACCTGGTCGCCTTCATCCAGGCACACCTCGCCGGCCGGGCGCCCGAGACCGTCGACAAGTCCGCCGTCCGCCCGCCGACCCCGTAGCGGTCGGCACGGTTCAGGAGGCGGCGACGAACGCGGCGCCGGAGAGGACGGGTACGGCGGGGCACCGATCGATCTCGGCGGCTATCTCCACGTCGCCCGCGTAGCCGTTGCCGATGAGCTCCCGGCCGCTCGCGCAGGCCCGCAGCGCCGCCGGCGCGTCCTTCTCGACCGCGGCATAGGCGGCGACCGCGGCCTCGGCCTCCGGCGAGGCGTCCACCAGCCCGGCGTCCTGAAGCGACCGGATGACGGCCCCGGCGCCCCACAGGTCCTCGACGGCGGGCCGCAGGCTGCCGTCGTCCCACCTCTCGCCCGCGGCGATGACCGCCACCGTCGGGACTCGCGGCGCCGCCCGGCGGGTGATCCAGCGCGCGACCGCGGAGAAGTTGCGCAGCGACGCACCGACCACCGTCGCACCGCTCGCGCCGGTCAGCAGCGAGATGGTCGACCCGTTCGGCGAGGGCAGCAGGACGCGCCGGACGGCGGCGTTCGCCCGGATGGTCGCCGGCGACAGGCTGACCTCGCCCGGCCCGGCGACCGAGCGGCCGACCGCGAGAACGGCCTGCCGCTCGGCGGCGTAGCGCGTGGCGGTCCCGTCGTTCCACCGGTACGGCAGCACCTCCATGCCGGCCTCGACGGCGACGCTCAGGGTGGTCGTGAAGGACAGCACGTCGACGACCACCACGACGTCGGCGTCCGCACCGGCCGCCCGGGCACCGGCGAGCCCCCAATCGAAGCGAAGCCGGTAGGCGCGTTGCGTGTGCGCGGGATGCATGGACCACAGGCTACCGAAACTTCCGGAGCAGCCAGTCCCCAGACCTGCGCAATCCGAGCGGCGATCGCCTCGGAGCGGGATCCGGCCGTTCTGCTGCCGGTCAGGCTGAACGCCGATCTTTCGTCACGGCTTGATTTCCGGAAGGTTACCGAAACTTGTTGACACCTTCGCGGGTACGGAAATAGCGTCGCCATCGACGGGACTCATGACCGTCGATGGCACTGCAAACCGCGACCGGCCCCCACCGCGTGGTCAGACGCCGATGCCCGGCGGCCGTCCGCGCCGCTGGCCTCCCGCCAGCCGTCACGAGGAGGAAGCAGATTCATGAATGACATCCCCACCACACCGAGGAGACGCGGCCGGACGCGGCTCCTCCTCGGCGCCGCGTGCGCCGCGGTGATGGCCGTCGCCGGCACGGTGATAGCCGCGCCGAGCGCCTACGCCGAGGCCGACCGGACCGTCAGCTCGAACACCACCGGCACCCACAACGGGTTCTACTTCTCGTTCTGGAAGGACAGCGGCAACGCCAGCATGACGCTGCGCGCCGACGGCCGTTACTCCAGCAACTGGGGCAGCGGCACGAACAACTGGGTCGGCGGCAAGGGCTGGGCCACCGGCAGCCGCAGGACGATCAGCTACTCGGGCAGCTACAGCCCGAACGGCAACAGCTACCTCGCCCTGTACGGATGGACGCGCAACCCGCTCATCGAGTACTACGTCGTGGAGAACTTCGGCACGTACAACCCGAGCACCGGCGCCACCCGGATGGGCTCCGTCACCACCGACGGCAGCACCTACGACCTCTACCGCACCCAGCGGGTCAACCAGCCGTCGATCGACGGCACCGCCACGTTCTACCAGTACTGGAGCGTGCGGCAGTCGAAGCGCACCGGCGGCACCATCACCACCGCCAACCACTTCGACGCCTGGGCGCGCGCCGGGCTGAACCTGGGCACCAACCACGCGTACCAGATCATCGCCACCGAGGGCTACCAGAGCAGCGGCAGCTCCGACATCACGGTGCGCGACGGCGGCAGCCCCACCCCCGGGCCCACCACCACTCCCCCGCCCGGAGGCGGCGGCAACTGCACCGCGACGCTCTCGGCCGGCCAGCAGTTCGGCGACCGGTTCAACCTCAACGTCGCGGTCAGCGGCACGAACACCTGGGTCGTCAGCCTCGGCCTCAACGGCGGCCAGAGCCTGCAGAACAGCTGGAACGCCTCGGTCAGCGGCACGAGCGGAACCGTCACCGCCCGGCCGAACGGCAACGGCAACAACTTCGGCGTAACGATCATGGCCAACGGCAACTGGACCTGGCCGACCGTCACCTGCCGGACGGGCTGACCCCGGCCGGCCACGACACCGCACCTGTGGCGCGGCGGCTCCGGCCGCCGCGCCACCTCCGTGCGTCACCGCAGGAGGAAGGCCAGGCCTTCGCGGGCGGCCTCGGTGGCCGCGTCCCGGGCCGCACGCAGCGCCCCCGCGTCGCGTTCGAGCCGTGACGGCAGCGGGTCGCCGAGGCGGGGCGCGAGCGCGAGCGTGCTCAGGCCGTGGCTCCAGCCGTCGCGCACCTGCTGGAGGGTCTCCCGGTAGCGGTGCGGACGGCCGCGGTACGCGGCGGCGAGTTCCGGGTTGAGGCGGCGCAGGTAGCGCTCGACCACGACGTCGACGGCGCCGAACGACGGCTGGGTGCCCGGCGGCCGGGTGGCGAGCACGATGGCGTGGGTGGCGCCGCGCACGGCGGCGGCGACGACCGGCACCGCCTCCACGATGCCGCCGTCCAGCCAACGGCGGCCGCGCAGCTCGACCGGGTCGCCCGCGAGCATCGGCAGCAGGCCGGAGGCGTGCAGGCTGGCGATCAGGTCGGCGCGGTCGGTGAAGTCGGACAGCGCCTCGGCCCGGCCGGTGTCCACATCGGTGGCGACCATCGCGAGCCGGCCGGCCCAGTCGGTGCCGGCCGCGGAGCCGAGGTCGAACAGCTCGTCGACCCGGCTGACGATGCGCGGTCCGTCGATCACCGGGCGGCCGAGGGCGAACCGCCGCAGGTCGATGAACTCGGGCGAGGTGAAGACCTCCGCGTACGACGCGGCCATCGCCTCGGCGGCGCCGACGGCGAGGGTCGCCGCGTTGACCGCGCCGGCCGAGGTGCCCACGATCATGTCGATCGACGGCAGCAGGCCCTCCCGTTCGATGACGGCGGCCATCGCGGCGGAGACGATGCCCCGCATGCCGCCGCCCTCGATGACCAGCGCGACGGTGGCGCCGTCGTCGGTGTTCCCGGTGCGGCGGCGCTCGAGGAGCACGTCCTGGACGCTGGGCTTGGCGAGCCGGCCCACCCGGGGCCGCACGGGCCGGGCGGCGGGCGTGGCGGCGGGCGTGGCCGCCGGCTCCGCCGGCGCGACGATGGTGCCCTGCGCGACGGCGACCAGGGTCTCGGTGCCGTCCTCGGCGATCGCGTGCAGCTCGCAACGGCAGGCGGCGCGCCGGCCCTCGGCGCGCATGACCATGCCGTGCGCCCGCAGCGTACGGCCCCGGGCCGGCGCGATGTAGTCGATGCTCAGCCCGGACGTGACCACGTCGGGCCCCAGCGCCGCGCCGCCGGCGAAGGCGAGGGCGTTGTCGGCGGCGTACGCGACGATCCCGCCGTGCACCGCGCCGTGGTGGTTGGTGATCTCGGGCCGGATGTCGATCTCGACGGTGGCGCTGCCCTCGCCGAACGAGACCAGCCGGGTGCCGAACATCCGGGACACGGACTGGTCGGCGAGCACCCGCTGCGCGCGGGCCAGGGACGACGTCGTGGTCATCGGGCGACTCCCAGTCCGCGGAAGCAGAACAGCCGGATCGCCTCGATCACGCCGGCCTGTTCCTCGGGCGACGATTCGGGGCTGTCCGGGCGGATCCACCCGACCAGCGCCTCGGAGATGGCGCCCATCACGGCGGAGGCCGCGAGCCGCGGATCCTGCGGCACGAAGTCGCCCCTGGTCAGGCCGTCCCGGATGATCCGCTCGCCGATGTCGGTGTACGAGCGGCGGTAGACCAGCCGCTCCTCCTCGACCACCGGGCTGACCGGCTCGAACAGCAGCGCCCAGGCCATCCGCCGCCCGTGCAGGGCCCGCCCGCTGAACGTGCGGATCAGTCCGTTGAGGCGCTCGGCGGCGTGCTGACCGGCGTCGGCGACGGCCGCCCGGGCCAGGTCGATCTCGTGGCTCGCGGCGCTGCGGAACACCTCGGCGAGCAGCCGGTCGCGGCTGTCGAAGTAGGAGTAGACCGAGCCGACGCTGGCCGGGCAGCGCGCGGCGATCGCGGCGACGGTGGCCCCCTTGAACCCCTCGGCGGCGACCAACGACCGCGCGGCGCGGAGCATCCCGTCCCGCTTGTCCCGCGCGTTCTGCCTGGTCAGTGCGGTTTGCCGGTACGGCATCCGGAGGCTCCCAACTTCTGAATCCGGGTTCAAAGCTTGCCAAGGAGTGAACCACGGTTCATTTCATCGGGGCAACCGGGACGGGACCAAGATCACTTCGGCGGCCGGGACGGTTTCGCGGCCGCCGGTTCCGGGGAAGGGCCGGACCTTGAACACCTCGCTCGCGGAGACCCTCTCCGTCGTCCTGCTCATCGCCGTGCTGGCCTGCGCCGCCGTTCGCCCCTGGGGCCTGCCGGAGGCCGTCGTCGCCGTACCCGCGGCCGGCGTTGTCATCGCCACCGGGGCGATCACGCTCGATCGCGTCCGCGCCGAGGTCGCCCTGCTGGGGCCGGTGATCGGCTTCCTGGCCGCCGTGCTCGTCCTGGCCCGGCTGTGCGACGACGAGGGGCTGTTCCACGCCTGCGGAATCTGGATGGCGCGCGCCGCGCGGCGGCGACCGCGCACGCTCCTGGCGCACGTGTTCGCGGCGGCATCGCTGATCACCGCGGTGCTCAGCCTGGACGCCACGATCGTGCTGCTCACCCCGGTGGTGTTCGCCACCGCCGCGCGGCTGGGCGCCCGGCCGCGGCCACACGTCTACGCCTGCACCCACCTGTCGAACACGGCCTCGCTGCTGCTGCCGGTCTCCAACCTGACCAACCTGCTGGCGTTCACCGCCAGCGCGCTGAGCTTCACCCGCTTCGCCGCGCTGATGACGCTGCCGTGGCTGGTGGCGATCGGCACCGAGTACCTGGTCTTCCGGCGCTTCTTCGCCGCCGACCTGGACGCCGGCGCCCCGGCCCCGGCGGCCGCCGAGCAGCCGAGGGTGCCGGTGTTCGCGCTGGTCACGGTGGTCGGCACGCTGGCGGGCTTCGTCGCGACCTCCGCGGCCGGGATCAACCCCGCCTGGGCGGCGTTCGCCGGCGCCCTGGTCCTCGCCGTCCGGGCCCTCGCCCGGCGCCGCACCACCCCGGCGAACGTCGTACGGGCGGCGGGGGTGCCGTTCCTGGTCTTCGTCCTGGCGCTGGGGATCGTGGTCGGCGCGGTGGTCGACAACGGCCTCGGCGCGGCGCTGGGGCGGCTGATACCGGGCGGCACGGGGTTGGCGGCCCTGCTCGCGATCACGGCGCTGGCCGCCGTGCTGGCGAACGTCATCAACAACCTGCCCGCCGTGCTGGTACTGCTGCCGCTGACCGCCGCCGCCGGGCCCGGCGCGGTGCTGGCCGTGCTGCTGGGGGTCAACATCGGCCCCAACCTCACCTACGCCGGGTCCCTCGCCACGCTGCTGTGGCGGCGCATCGTGCACCAGCACGACGCCGAGGTGAGCCTGAACGAGTTCACCCGCCTCGGCCTGCTCGCCGTGCCGGCCACCCTGGTGCTCGCGGTGGTGGCACTCTGGGCGTCGCTGACCGCCCTCGGAACCTAGACCCCGCCGTCGATGGCCGCGGTCGTCAGCGCCTCGGCCTTCAGGCCCCACTTGTCGAGGATCTTCAGGTACGTGCCGTCGGCGATGATCTCGCGCAGCGCGAGCTGCACGGCGTGGCGCAGTTCGGCGCGGTCCCGGGCGATGCCGATGCCCATCGGGCTCGCCTCGACCTGGACCCCGGCCAGCTCGAAGGCGCCGTTGCCGTCCTTGACCTGGGACGCGGCGCTGGTGTAGCCGTCGACGATCGCGTCGATCCGGCCCGCCTTCAGCAGCGGGTACGCCTCGCCGCTGCCGAGGCCGGAGATGACCGGCCGGCGGCGCCCGGCGGCGGCGCAGAGCGCGGCCTGCGCGTGTGCGAGTTCGTCCTGGGTGGTGTCGGCCTGGAGGGCGACCCGCCGGCCGCAGATGCCGTCGATGCCGCCGATGCGGTGCGGGTTGCCGGCGGCGACCACGACCTGCGAGCCCTCGACCAGGTAGTCGACGTAGGTGAGCTGCTTCTGCCGCTCCGCGTTGTCGGTCATCCCGGACATGATCGCGTCGGCCTTGTGCCCCGCGACGGTGGGGATGAGGTCGTCCCAGGCGACGTTGCGGAACTCCAGGCGCAGCTTCAGCCGGTCGGCGAGCGCGGCGGCCAGGTCGACGTCGACGCCGACGGCCTTCCCCTGCTCGTCCTCGTACTCGAAGGGCGGGTACCCGATCTCCGACGCCACGACGAGGGTCCCGGCCTGCCGCACGTCGGCGGGCACGGCCGCGGCGGCCCGGCTCGTCCCGGCCGGGGCCGCGGACGAGTAGGCCGCGTTGCCGGCAAGTAGGGCGGTCACGACGGCGATAACCGTCAGGGCTGGCTTGACGCGCACGTCTCCCCCTCTGCTGACCCGGAGTAGTCGCTGAGTCCCATCGACGGCGCCGCCGTGGAAGTTGAGAAGTTTGCAGCCTCAAGTAATTCACCGGCGGGCCGATGGGAGGACGAGAACGCGTAGGGGGTCGCATGTTGCGGGTCATGCCACGGCTGAGCCTCGGCCGCAAAATCGTCGCGCTGGCCATCGCCGGCCTGGTGCTGGTCCTCGCCGTCGGCGGAATCGGATTGCTCGCCGCGGACCGGCAGCAGCAGGCGCAGGCGCGCCTGGTCCTCGCCACCGACGCCGAGCGCGCCGACCGGGCGATCGCCGCCGCACAGGCCGTGCTGCGCGGCGACGTGCTCGCCGCCATGGTGGCGCGCACCGCCGAGCAGCGCCGGGCGGCCCTGGACCGGCTCGGCGCCGACGCGACGACGCTGCGGGACAGCATCGACGCGCTGCACGCCGACACGGCGCCGGCGTCCGTACGGCAAGCCGCGGGCGGCCTGGACGAGCAGGTCGAGCAGCTGGTCACGGTGAGCCAGCGGCTGGTGAGCCTGGCGAACCTCAGCGTCACCGACCCGACCCAGGAGAAGGCCCAGGCGGCGCTGCCCGTCTTCCAGAAGGCGTCCGATGCGCTCGTCGCCGCGCTCCGCCCGGTGGAGGACGCCATCGCGGCCGAGTCGAAGCAGGCGAGCCTCGACGCCGCCTCCGTGCAGAGCTCCGCCCGCAACCTCACGATCGCCGCCAGCGTGCTGGCCGCGGTCCTGCTGCTCGGCTCCGCCGTCCTGCTGGCCCGGCATCTCGGCCGCCGGCTCGCGGACTGCCTGCAGGTGGCCAACGCCATCGCCGCCAAGGACCTGTCGGTGCGCCCGCGGATCACCGGTTCGGACGAGCTGACCGAGCTGACCGTCGCGATGAGCCGCGCCACGGACAACGTACGGTCGGCGGTCCTCGACCTCGACGAGGCCGCCTCGACGCTGAGCAGCGCCTCCGAGGAGCTGCACGCGACCAGCACCAGCCTGACCGACGGCGCGCAGGCGACCGTGGCCCGGACCGACACGCTGGCCGCCGCGGCGGGGACGGTGCACGAGGTGGTCGGCTCCGCGGCCTCGGGCATCGGCCGGATCAGCTCCTCGATCGACGAGATCGTCGCGCGCGCCGACGACGCCCGGCGGATCACCGCCGACGCCGCGGCGGCCGCGGCGACCTCCGGCCGGCTCGCCGAGCGGCTGGACACCTCGAGCGCCGAGATCGGCGACGTGGTGAAGCTGATCACCTCGATCGCCGAGCAGACCAACCTGCTGGCCCTGAACGCCACCATCGAGGCCGCCCGCGCCGGGGAGTACGGCAAGGGCTTCGCGGTGGTCGCCGGGGAGGTCAAGGACCTGGCCCGGGAGACCGCCGCGGCCACCGAGGACATCTCCGGGCGCATCGAGGCGATCCAGCGCGACTCGCAGGCGATGCGCCAGGCCACCGCGGAGGTGGCCCGCATCGTCGGCGACATCAACGGCACCCAGGACGTCATCGGCGTCGCGGTCGGCGACCAGAACCGCGCCACCGCCGAGATCACCGACAGCGTGTCCCGCGCGGTCACCGCGGTCGACGGCATCTCCAGCGAGCTACAGGCCGTGATGCAGGACGCGGCGACGACCAGGATCGGCGCCGGCGAGACCCAGAGCTCGGCGACCGACCTCGCCCGGCTCGCGGTCCAGCTGCGCAACCTGGTCCGCGAGTTCCGCCTCGACTGACGCGCGGGCCAGCGCGCGGCTGAACTTGCCGAACTCGGTCTCGTCCCGGGTCGCGTACAGCCGGACCGTGGTGCCCCGGTAGTCGGCCAGCAGCAGGTAGGCCGGCCGGACCAGCCGGGCGCGGGCGGCCGCGACCAGGGCCGGCAGCACGACCAGGACGACCGCGCCGAGCACGGACACCGGCGCCGGTACGTGCCGGGCGGCCGCGCCGACGACGAGCAGCGACACCACGGCCGTGCCCGCCGCGCGCCGGGTGGCGCGGTCACCGTGTCCCCGCGCCGTCCGAAGGTTGCGCAGGTGGCCGACCCGGCACCGGCGGCCGCCGATGGACAGCCACCGATCGGTGATGCGGATGCCGCCGTGATCGTAGAAAGTGGTCATGGCGACAGCGTCGGGACACGAGGTCCGATCCGGGCCGTAGCGATCCCGTAGGGTCGCCTGTGATGGTCGAGTTGCGGCTGCTCGGCGACGTCGACGTCCGGCACGACGGGCGTCCGGTCGCGCTGGGTTCGAAGCAGCGCGCGGTGCTCGCGGTGCTGGCATTCCACGCGAACACCGTGGTCAGCCGCGCGGACCTGGTCAGGCTGGCCTGGGGCGGCGGCGCCGGCGACCCGCCGGTGACCATCGACCGGCTGGTCACCGACTACGTCTCCCGGCTGCGGACGGCGTTCCGCAAGGCGGGTTTCGGCGATCAGGTACGGCTGGTCTCCCGCGCGCCGGGCTATCTGCTCGAAGTGGACCCGGATGTCGTCGACTGGCACCGGTTCCGCGACCTGGTCGCGCAGGCCCGGGCGGACGACGGCGACGCGGCCGGGTCGCTGCGCCTCGCGATGGGCCTGTGGCGGGGGCCGGCGCTCGCCGACCTCACCGAGCGATCGCTGGACCCGATTCGGGACCGGATGAGCGACCTGCGGCTGGCCGCGACCGAGGACCTCGCCGCGGCGCTGCTCGCCCGCGGCGGCACGGACGAGGTGATCGACCTGCTCACCCCGGTGGCCGCCGGGCAGCCCGGGCGGGAACGCGCGGCGACGCTGCTCATCCGCTCCCTGCACGCCGCGGGACGGCGCGACGAGGCGATCGAGGTCTACCGGCGCACCCATACGGACCTGACCGGCCGGCTCGGGGTGGACCCCACCGACGCCCTCGACGAGGCGTACCGGACGGTGCTCGACGGCCGGGCGCCGGTGCCGGTTCCGGCGCAGCTGCCGGCCGACACCGGGAACTTCACCGGCCGCCGCGCCGAGCTCGCCCAGCTGCTCGACCTCGCACCCGGTACGCCGTCCGGGGTCGTGGTGATCTGCGCGGTCGACGGCATGGGCGGCATCGGCAAGACGGCGCTCGCGGTACACGCCGCGCACCGGCTCTCCGCCCGGTTCCCCGACGGCTGCCTCTTCCTCGACCTGCACGGATACACCCGCGCCGTCGCGGCGATCGAGCCCGGGCAGGCGCTCGAGCGGCTGCTGCGCGCGCTGGGCGTACCAGGTGATCAGATTCCGGCCGAGGTGGACGACCGGGCCGCGCTCTACCGGGGCCGGCTGGCCGGCCGCCGGATGTTGATCGTGCTGGACAACGCGCGTACCGCCGATCAGGTCCGCCCGCTGCTCCCCGCCGAGCCCGGCTGCCTGGTCCTGGTCACCAGCCGGCGGCGGCTGACCGCCCTGGACGACGCGCGGCCCCTGTCGCTGGAGAGCCTGCCCCTCGCCGACGCGGTCACCCTGTTCACCCGGATCGCCGGGCCCGGCGCCGCCGGCGATCCCGGCGCCGCCGAGCGGGTCGTCCGGCTGTGCGGGCGACTGCCCCTGGCCGTCCGCATCGCCGCCGCCCGGCTGCGGGCCCGCCCGGCCTGGACCGCGGCGCACCTGGCCGAGCTGCTCGCCGACCGGCTCGGCCAGCTGCACGACGGCGAACGCGGCGTGGCCGCCGCCTTCGCCCTGTCCTACGACGACCTCACCGACGAGCAGCGGCGCACGTTCCGGCGCCTGGGCCTGCACCCCGGCGCCGACGCCGACCCGTACGCCGTCGCCGCGCTCACCGGCCTGCGTCTCGACGCCGCCGGCCGGATCCTCGAGGAGCTCCTCGACGCACACCTGCTGATCCAGGCCGTGCCGGGGCGGTACCGCTTCCACGACCTGATGCGGGCCTACGCCGCCGACCTGGCCGGCTCGCAGGACCCCGACGACGCCCGGCGTACCGCCCTGAGCGGCCTGTTCGACCACTACCTGGCCACCGCCGCCGCCGCGATGGACGCCCTGTTCCCGGCCGGCAAGTTCCAGCGGCCGCGGGTGCCGCCCGCCGGCTCGCCCTCCCCCGTGGTCGCGGATCCGGCCGCGGCCCGGGCCTGGCTGGACGCCGAACGCCCCAACCTGGTCGCCGTCTGCAGCTACGCCGCCGCCGACGGCCGGCCCGGCTACACCGGCCGCCTGGCCGCCACCCTCGGCCTCTACCTCGACTTCGGCGGCCACTTCGCCGACGCCCTGACCGTCCACGCGCACGCCGGCGCGGCCGCCGGCCGCTGCGGCGACCTGGCCGCCGAGGGCAACGCCCTGGCCAACCTCGGCACCAGCCTCGACGGGCTGGGCCGGCACGCGGAGGCCGTCGACCACCTCCGGCACGCCCTGCTCAACTTCCGCGAGATCGGCCACCGGGCCGGCGAGGCCCGCGCGCTCAACAACCTCGGCTACGCGTACTGCCGGTGGGGCCGCCACCGGCAGGCGGTCGACTGCACCCGGCAAGGGCTGGCGATCTTCCTGGAGACCGGCAACCGCCTCGGCCAGGCGGACGCGCTGGACACCCTCGGCATCGTCCACCGCCAGCAGGGCCGCTACGACGAGGCGACCGAGCACTCCCGGGAGGCGCTCGCCCTCTACCGCGAACTCGGCGACCCGCTCGGCGAGGCGATGCAGCTCGAGCGGCTCGGCGCCATCCACGCCCGGCAGGGCCGCCACGAACAGGCCGTCGACCACCTCCGGCGCGCCCTGGCCCTGGACCGCGAGATCGGCAACCGGCCCGGCGAGGCCGACGCCCTGAACGAGCTCGCCCTGGTACGCCGGGAGCAGGGCCGCTTCGACGCCGCGATCGACCACCACCGGCAGGCCATCGACCTGTTCCGCGGCATCGGCAACCGCACCGGCGAGGGGTCGGCGCTCAACGGCCTGGCCGAGACCCTGCACGCCACCGGGCAGCACGACCGCGCCCTTGACCTGCACAACTCCGTGCTCACCCTGACCGCGGACACCGACGCCGTCGCCGAACGGGCCCGCGCACACGCCGGAATCGCCAACATCTACCACGCCGCCGGCGACCCGAAACAGGCCCTTTGGCACTGGCGCCGAGCCCTGGCCCTCAACACCGACCTCGACCGCCCGTAGAAATTCGTCCTCGTGAGTTGATCCAGAACGGGACCCGGTACGTAGTACCCGTCGCTGGCAGCAATCGAATACCGGGGTGGAGGTTGACGTGTTCGCCGTCGATCAAGTGTTGGGGTGGCGTCACCGCCTGTCGGGTGCGGCGCTCGTCGCCGTCGCCCTGATCCTGCTCGACCCGAATTCGGCACGCGCCGAGCCCGGCATCCCGCTGCCGCCGAACGAACTGTTGACCGACCGCGGCAAGGGCACCATCTCCGAGGCGGACCAGGACTTCACGGTGAAGGTCCGCCTGGCCGGGCTGTGGGAGATCCCCGCCGGCGAGATGGCCCAGGAGAAGTCGGACGACCCTCGGATCAAGGCCATCGGCCGCGACATCGCCGAGCAGCACGGAGTGCTGGACAAGCTCGTCCGCGACGCGGCGAAGAAGCTCGACGTCGACCTGCCGAACAAGCCCAACGCCGACCAGCAGGGCTGGCTCAACGAGATGCGTGAGGCCGAGGGCGAGGAGTTCGACCAGATCTACATCGACCGGCTGCGGGCCGCACACGGCAAGATCTTCCCGGCCATCGCCACGATCCGGGCCAGCACCCGCAACGACACGGTACGCAAGCTCGCCCAGCGCACCAACCAGTTCGTCATGACGCACATGACCCTGCTGGAGAGCAGCGGCATCGTCGACTTCGCCGGCCTGCCGACCGCGCCTCCGCCGGCGGCGGCGACGGGCGGAACGGCCGGCGCCGCGCAGGCGCAGAAGGCGGTGAGCTCAACCACGCCGCTGTCGGTCGGCGGAGCTCCGGTGATTCCCATCGTGCTGGTCGCGCTCGTGAGCATCGGCCTGACGGTCTTCGCCTGCCGGCATTTCATGATGGACTCCCGCCGCGCGCGGGCCGGATCCTACCGGCGGCAACGAAGCCGGTATTACGACTCCTGAGCATTTGCCAGACTGATGCCATGAGCAGGCCTCGGACGATCGACGAGTACATCGACGGTGTCGCCGGGCCGGCCCGTGAGCTGCTTGAGCAGCTGCACGCGCTGGCCAGCGCGACCGTGCCGGACGCGAGCGAGGCCATCAAGTGGGGCCACCCCGCCTGGGTGCACCCCTCGGGGACGATCCTGTTCATGATCAGCGGCCACGCGAAGCACGCGAACTTCGCGTTCACCCCCAGCACCCGCGAGGCCTTCGCCGCCGAACTCGGCGATCTCGAGACCGGCAAGGGCTCGATCAAGCTCCCGTACGGCCACCCGGTCCCGGCGGACCTGCTGCGCCGCATGATCGAGTACCGAGTCCGCGAGCATGAGGCCGACGGCGTCCTCTGGATGTGAGAACTGTCGTAGGCGACGTCTAGGCTGCCGCCGTGAGCATGAACGGCAACTGGCTACGCGTGTCCCCCGACGAGCTGGAACGCGCCGTGTCCGACCTCGACTGGGCCCATGAACTCGCCAGGAAGGAACGAGACGGCGACTCCGATCGCTGGACCGGCACCGGCAAGGCGTGGCACGGACTCGACTTCCTGCTCGACCGGCTCGGCTTCGAGATTCCGCTGGTCCTGGGCGCGGAGAGCTTCGTGGAGCTGCCGGACGTCGAGCCCGACAGCGCGGAGATGTTCGACTTCCTGGAGAGCCTCGAGGACGACTGGGGCTACGGGCCGCCGTCCTACCTGACGCCGGCGCAGGTGGCGGCCGCGGCCGCGCAGCTGGCGACGCTCACCGAGGAAGACCTCACCCGCGACGTGGATCCGACCGAGCTGTACCGGGCCGAGATCTACCCCGGCACCTGGGAACGACCCGGCGAGCTGGCGTGGGTGGCCCACTTCCTACCATCCGCGCAGACCTTCTTCACCGCAGCGGCCAAGGACGGCGACGCGGTGATCTGCTGGCTGGATTGAGTGGCGCTCCTACAGGTCCTGCCAGAGCTTCTCCTCCGGTCTTGATGCGCATACTTCCGTGACGCCTCCCTGCCGCGCGTGACATGCACGGACGGTGACGATAATTCGTTGCGGTGTTCGCTGTATCGCGCAATTTCTTAATGAACACCGAATCAGCAGCCACCAATGAGATCTTCACCGTGACCGCCTTGTAAGTTCCTTCGATAAGTTGGCATGATCCAACACAGATTGGCGAGGAAAAGTGTCGGCCGGCCCGGGATAATAAATCCATGCGGCAGCATCAATGCTTCAAGCAGCTTCAATTCTTCACCGGCAGCCAACTGGCCGCCATGCGTGACCGCACCGCATCCCGCAACTACTCCCCCGAGCGCGACGAGTTCCGCCGCAACCACGAGCGACACCGCGCATGGGGCCTGACACAACGCCACGCCCGGCGCCTACGCCAGCTACGCAGCCGCGACGACGAGCGCCCCACGACCCACCCGGACCAGCGACGCCCGGCAAGCCCACAGCCAATACTGCCCGCGACGCCCCACAGGACCGGGACGCCCACCCGCCCGGTCGGACCCGCCCACCCCACACCCGCCCGACACCCGGCACCCGGCACCACCTCGACCCACCACGATCGACGGAACATCAACCAGACCGAGCACCCAGGCAAGACCGCCGTCACCGAAGCCCACCGACCCGGCCGAACCGCCGACCAGGCGAAACCCGCCCGAACGCTTCCGCCGGACGAGATCGCCGGCCAGGTGAACCCAACCCAGCCATGCGCGCCGACCGAGCCCGCCCACCCGGCGAAACCAACCAAGGCACACTCGCCAAGCGGGGTCGCCCGCCAGCACGGACCTACCCGGACATCCGCGCCGGACAAAGCCACCTGCCAGGTGAACCCAACCCAGCCATGCGTGCCAGCCGAGCCCGCCCACCCGGCGAACCCGACCAAGGCACACTCGCCAAGCGAGGTCACCCACCAGCACGGACCTACCCGGACATCCGCGCCGGCCAAAGCCACCTGCCAGGCGAAACCCACCCAGACACGCACGCCGAACGAGACCACCCACCAACCGAAACCCGCTCAGACACCTACGCCAAGCAGAACCGCCCGCCCGGCGAAACCCACCCAGACGCGCACGCCGGACGCGACCGCCGGCCAGGTGAACCCAACCCAGCCATGCGTGCCAGCCGAGCCTGCCCACCCGGCGAACCCGACCAAGGCACGCTCGCCAAGCGAGGTCACCCACCAGCACGGACCTACCCGGACATCCGCGCCGGCCAAAGCCACCTGCCAGGCGAAACCCACCCAGAAACGCACGCCGAACGAGACCGCCGACCAGCCGAAACCCGCTCAGACACCTACGCCAAGCAGAACCGCCCGCCCGGCGAAACCCACCCAGACGCGCACGCGGGACCGGACCGCCGTCCCGGCGAAGGCAGCCGCGGCGCGACCGCCGAACGAGCCCGCTGGTTGGACGAGGCCGACCACGACGGGTCCGCCGGACCAGACCGCCTGCCTGATGCAACTGATCGAGGCTCGTCGGGTGAACGAGCCCGCCAGGCAGGCGGGACTGGCCAAGGCGCAACCATCGAGCAGAACCGCCAGGCAGGCAAGACCCGACCAGGCGCTCCCACCCGACAAGGCCGCGGGCCGGGCGGAGCCTGTTGAGACACATCCGCCGAGCGAGATTGCCGGTGATTCGGAGCCGATCAAGGCATGCTCGCCGGCCGGGATCGGCGGGCAGGTGACGGCCGCCCAAGCGCGACCGACAGACGAAGCCCACCGTCAAGCGGGACTCGCCTACAGACGACGGCTACGACCCGTGCGCCTATCCGATCAGCCAAGCCGGACCAATCACCGCGGCCGAACCCGTGAGCGGCATGCCGGCTTGGAGGAATACGTGGGTAGCCAACGCCTCGC
Source organism: Actinoplanes sp. NPDC049668 (assembly GCF_044465445.1). Taxonomy (NCBI): domain Bacteria; kingdom Bacillati; phylum Actinomycetota; class Actinomycetes; order Micromonosporales; family Micromonosporaceae; genus Actinoplanes; species Actinoplanes sp. NPDC049668. The sequence goes on along the minus strand of NZ_JBITLR010000004.1, from coordinate 498,617 downwards.
CACCGCAACCCGAACTGCGCCGGCAACCCGGCACCGGCCGCACCTATCCCCACCACATCAAGATCAACGCAGGCGGATCGGCGACCGCTACGGAACCTGGGTAGCCAGTGGCCCCCGCCGGCTCACTGCTCGGTGCCGACCGCGTCGATCACGGGCCAGGTCGGACGAAATCAACCGAGATAGGCATCGGCAAAATATGAGATCCCCACCCCGTCCCGGCGATTCGCAACTCAAACCGACCCAGAGCTCGTGAGGGTCAAGGCGCCTATTGCACGCACAGGAATTGCAAACATTCCGGCGACCCGATGGGTGCATTCTCATTGACAGAAAGGACTCTTCGCGCTGACGTTTACTCAATATTCGCGGCAGGCGCGAATCGAAGATCCACGCGCAGGCTTGCGGCATAGGGTTCGGCGACTCTCAGTGACGAGCTTGGCGAGGCAGCCTGCTGGTTGACCCGCTGCTGCTCGCTGCATCGGGCGGCTCCGACCGCTGTCTCAACGGGCGTGTCGTCCTGAGTCGGCAGCACGCTGCGACCCATGTGCGGCGGGCGGGCACCAGGACGGTGAAGCGCCCTGCTGGTAGTCGGGCTGCTCCGTCGTCACGTGGGCGGACGCCGCGGCAGCAGAGCGCCGCGAGACCGCGGGCCCTGCTGCTGCGTGCGATCGTTCGGGCCGATTCGGTGAGCAATCAGCCCGGCCTTGGGGCGGCGACCACCGGACCGATGCCGGCGGCTGCTGCCCGGCGACCCGCTGGCCGGCGGCTGCTGCCCCGGCGACCCGCTGCCCGGCGACTCGCTACCCGACGACCGCTGCCCGACGGTGGTCGGTCGGCGGCCGCCGGGCGGCGGCGTCGGAGGGTCAGTCGTCGGAGCCGTGGCCGCCGCTGCCGTGGTCGTCGGAGCCGGAGTCGTCGCTGCCGTGGCCACCGCGGCCGTGGTCGTCCGAGCCCGAGTCGTCGCTGCCGTGGCCGCCACGGCCGTGGTCGTCCGAGCCCGAGTCGTCGGAGCCGCGGCCGCGACCGCGGTCGTCAGCGCCTGTGTCGTCGGAGCCGTGGCCGCCGCGGCGGTCGGAGGAGGATGACGAGGAGGAGCCGTTCGACGACTTGGTGCGGTGGCGCAGGATCGCGCCCGTCGACCGGTCGACGTCGAGGTCGTGGCGGACGCCGTTGGTCACGACGTCGATGTCCCAGACGGCGCGGCCGTGTTCGGTCTCGGCCTCGATGCTGGTGACTCGGCCGCCGCCGGTGGCCTTCAGGGCGATCGCGCGGGCGGTGGCGATGTCGATCGCGGCCGGCGGCACTGCCTCCGGGGTGGAGGTGGCGGCGGTGGCGGTGGGTGCCGGGTCCGTGGCCGACTCGGTCGGGACCGGGTCGCCGTTCGGCAGCATCTCCACGGCGCCGCCGCGGTCGTCGGAGCCGCTCGGGTCGTCGGCGCCGCTGGCTGCGAGGGCGGTGCCGCCGAGGGCGAGCGCCGCGGCCACGCCGGCAGCGAGGGTGGAGACTGTGCGGAGCGTGATCATTTGGTTGAACCTCCGGTGGGATGACTGCTGACTGCTGGCTGCTGACTGGTGGCCAGTGACTGGTGGCCGGTGACTGGTGACTGGTAGCCGGTGGCCGGTGACTGCTGACTGCTGACTGGTAGCCCGTGGCCGCTGACTGGTGGCTGTGGCTGGTGGTCGGTGACTGGTTGACGCCCTGAACATTCGCGTACCGCGGCTTAGCGGCACGCTGTGTGACCTCTAAGGGGTGGTTAAGGGGCCAGTCAGTTCGAGCACTACGCGGGCGCCGCCGTCGGGGGCGGATTCGACGCGCATGGTGCCGCCGGTGGTTTCGGCGGCCTGGCGGGCGATGTCCATGCCCAGGCCGGTCGAGCCGGAGCCGGACACGCCGCGGCGGGTCGCGGACTCCGGGAAGCCGGGGCCCGCGTCCGAGACCGTCAGTACAGCGCCGGGCGGGCGGGCGACCAGCGACACCGCGAAGTCGGTTCCGTCGGGGGTGTGCGCGAAGACGTTGCCCAGGAGGGCGTCGAGCGCCGCCGCCAGGTCGTCGGCGGGGACGGCGACGGGGAGCGGCGCGGCGGGGAGCTCACGGCGTACGCCTCGGTCGGTGTCCTCGGCGAGCACGGACCAGAAGGCGACCCGGTCGGCGACCACCGCCGTGGCGTCGCAGCCGGAGCGGGGGCGGGCCGTGCCGCGGCGGCGGGCCTCGCGGATGACGGCGGTGACGGCCCGCTCGATCGCGTCCGCCGCGGCCGCGAGGCGGGCCGCGTCGTCGGGGTCGCGCAGCGTCTCCGCCTCCAGGCGCAGCGCCGTGAGTGGGGTGCGCAGCCGGTGTGAGAGGTCCGCGACCTGCTCGCGTTCGTGCCGCAGCAGGTCCTGGATGCGGGCGGCCATGTGGTTGAGGGCGCCGGCCACCTCCTGGATCTCCGGCGGCCCACCGGGTGAGGCGCGCGCCGACAGCTCCGCACGGGCCAGGCGGTGCGAGACCGCGGACAGGTCGGCGATCGGCGCGACCAGGGTCCGGGCGAAACGGTCCGCGATCAGCAGGCCCAGCAGCACCAGCACGACGCCGAGGCCGGCGAGCACGAGCCACGCCTTGACGACGCCGCGGGTCAGCTCCGCGCGCGGCACCACCGTGCGCACGACCGCGGTGCCCTGCGCGGTGACCACCGGCACGACGATCTCCCGGCCCGCCGCGCCGTCGACCGTGAACGACTGCCCGGCCGCGCTCGCCAGCCGCACCGCCGCAGTCGGCTCCGCCGGTGCGCCGAGGACCCGGCCGTCCGGCAGGTAGACGGTCACCGGTGCCGACGCGCCGCTCAGCGACAGCTCCAGCTCGCTGGAGTCGCTCGTGCCCACCAGCGGCACGATGGCCCGGACCACGTTGTCGGCGCGGCCCACCGCGCGGTCCGCGGCGACCTGGCGTACCAGCACCGCCAGCGGCACCAGGAAGGCCAGCAGCACCAGGCCGGTGGTGGCGGCGACGAGCAGGGTGAGGCGGCGCCTCATGCCGGCTCACTCAGCCGCACGCCCACCCCCCGCACCGTGTGCAGATATCGCGGCGTCTGCGCGGTCTCGCCGAGCTTGCGGCGCAGCCAGGACAGGTGCACGTCGACCGTCTTGTCCGCGCCGCCGTACGGCACCTGCCAGACCTCGGAGAGCAGCTCCCGCTTCGTGACCACCTGCCCGGCGCGGGACGCGAGGTGGTGCAGCAGGTCGAACTCGCGTGGCGTGAGGTCCAGCTGCGCGCCGTCCAGCGAGGCCGTCCGGGCACCGGCGTCGACCCGCAGACCGCCGACGGTGATCTCGGCCTGTTCCGCGCGGTCCTCGCCGCCGCGGCGCAGCACCGCCCGGATCCGGGCGTCAAGCTGGGCGGCCGTGAACGGCTTGACCAGGTAGTCGTCGGCGCCCGCGTCCAGCACCCGGACGATCTCCTCCTCGTCGTCCCGGGCGGTCGCCACGATCACCGGCACCGGGCTCACCGCCCGCAGCATGCGCAGCAGCTCGCGACCGTCGAGGTCGGGCAGGCCGAGATCGAGCACGACCAGATCGGGCCGCTCGGCCAGGGCGGTCTGCAACCCGTCCATCGCGGTGTGTGACGCCGCCACCGCGTGGCCGCGCTCGCGCAGCGCCCGCAGCAGGTTGGTACGGATCGCCGAGTCGTCCTCGATCAGCAACAGGTGCGCCATCCCCGCACCGTAACCCGGATGCCCGTCACCAGCGGCTTAACCCTCCCTTAGCGCGGTCCCGGCCCGGCCTTAGCGTGCGGGAGGGCATAGTCGACCGGATGAAGCGACGAACTCTGCTCGGCACCGCAGGCTGGATCGGCGCGGCGGTGCTGGCCGTGCTCATCGGGCTGGCCGCCGTGCGGGTCATCGGTGACGGCCTCAGCTCGGAGGCGGGGCGACCGCGCTCTGCGGCGGAGGTGGAACGCGACCTGGCCGCCCAGACGACGACCACCCCGACGCTCACCGCGCCGTCCTCCGCCCAGGCGACGACCAACCCGACAACCAACCCGGCGACCACCCCGGCGACCGCCGCGTCGTCCTCCGCCCGGGCGTCCGCGGGCAGCGGCCCGGCGCCGGCCGCGGGGCTCCGCACGTTCCGGACCGAGGGCGGCACGGTGGTCGTGCGGTGCGCGTCCGGGCAGGCCGAGATCGTCGCGATGTCGCCGCTGGGCGGATTCGCCGTGCACGAGCGCGACCAGGGCCCGCGCGCGCAAGCCGAGGGCGAGTTCCGGAGCACCGTCGACAACCACGACCGGGTCAAGGTCCGGGTCGGCTGCGACGGCGACCGGCCCGTCCTGGACGAGCGGGACCGCGACTGAGGCCGCACCGGGTCAGGGCCCGGGTCGGCCCGCCGAGCGGGAGCCTCAGCCGGACCACAGCGGTGCCACAGGCGGCATTCCTATTTTGGCTGCTCCAGTAACAGCTTAGGAGTGCCATGAAGAAGACACTGGCTCGCCTCCCGGTCACGCTCGGCGTGATCGTGGCGGTGGTGGCGCCGCTGGCCGGCACCGCCGCCGCGGTGGCCTTGCAGCCTCCCACCGAGCGGACCGGCAGTCTCGTGCAGGTCGGCCCGATCGCCGAACACGGGTTCCCGGCCTGGTACCGGGACAGCAACAACACCCGCCTGGAGTTGTGCACCGACCCGGGTGACCTGCTCTGCCCGGGACCCGCCGACGAGATGCCCAACCCCGACGAGCCGGTGTCCTTCCCCGACAACTTCCCCGGTGAGTCCTTCTACCAGCTCGCCGGCGCCGACTTCGCGATCACCGGCGGCGCCCGGGTGACGGTCGGGATGAACGTCGAGGCGGCGTTCGCCCGCGAGGAGCCGATCGCCGGCGACCAGGTCGTCTTCGGCCGGGTCCGGATCCGCTTCGACGCGCCCGAGGGCCAGCGTTTCCGCATCACCCACCCGTACGGGATCGACGACATCGTCGCGGGTGACAAGGGCGTCAACATGACCGAGGACATCGGCATCGCGCCGGGTGCGTTCGGTGGCGTTCTGAGCAGCCGGATCGGCCCGTTCCTGAAGTGGGACCCGGCCGTGGCGCCCGCCGCGCCCGCCGGATACACCGGTGACCCCGGCGTGGACCACAAGGTCGTCGGCAGCCCGTACAGCACGAACTTCGTACGCGTCGAGCAGCTGAACCCGACCACCGGCGCGGTGCTGGGTCAGGTCGGCTTCACCGACGTGTTCAGCGTCCAGGGCCGCTACGCGACCAACGCGGGCGTCGACATCGACCAGGCCACCTACTCGACCAACGCGGACGGCGTCAGCGTGGTCGAGGTGTTCGCGAGCAGCGAGCCCGACCAGGTCATCCAGGTCGCCGCCAACGAGGCGCTCGGCTTCCACACCACCTCGCTGCGCGGCGGCGGCAGCCACTACTACGGCCGGTTCCCGGCCGGCGCCGTGGCCAAGGGCTCGAAGATCGAGGTGATCAACGCCAGCGACCGGCCGGTGACCCGCAAGGAGCGGGCCCTGGTCGACGTCGTGACGATCACCGGCGTCGCCTACAACTCCGACGCGCAGACCCTGTCGGTCACCGCCGACTCCAGCGACGACAAGTCGAACCCGGTCCTCTCGGTCGCCGGTTTCGGCCCGATCACCGCCGGGGTGCCGTTCGAGAACGTCGCCGCTCCGCCGGCCGTGATCACGGTCAACTCGGCCGCGGGTGGCTCCGCGACCGCCTCGGTGGCGGGCACCGGCCAGGTCTTCCTGCCCACCGCCCCGGTCGCCGCGGCGACTGTCGAATCGCCGGCCATCGTCGGGCAGACCATCCGCCTGGACGCTACCGGCTCGGCCGGTGAGATCGGCACGTACAACTGGGTGCAGACGGCCGGGCCGGCCGTCACGCTGTCGAACCCGACCGGGTCCGTGGCGACGTTCGTGCCGAGCGAGGTGGCCAAGTACAAGTTCTCGCTGAGCGTGACCGGGCCCGGCGGCACGAGCGTGCCGGTGACGCTGACCGTCAACGTGATCGCGGCGGCCCTGCCGAAGGCCAAGCCGGGCGCGGACCAGATCGTGGTCCGGGGCCGCGCGGTGGCGCTGGACGCCTCGAACTCGAACGCCGCCGAGACGTACTCGTGGCGGCAGGTGTCCGGTCCGACGGTCAACCTGGTCAACCCCAAGAGCGCGAAGCCGACGTTCACCTACCCGGTGCAGGCGCTGCCCGCGGTGCCCGGCCCGAACAACACCTACGTCTTCAACAACGACCCGGTGGTGCTCGAGCTGACGGTCACCAACCCGGCCGGCTCCGACACCGGCAGGGTCATCATCCGGCCGCAGGCGGACGCGCTGTCCAACCTCGCGGTGCGTTACCGCACCGGCAACAACGAGTGGCGGATCTCGGGTACCAGCAGCCTGCTCGCGGGCCAGCGGGTCACCGTGGTGCTGGGCAGCACGCTCACCGGCCGCACCATCGGCGCTCCGGCGACCATCGACGCCACGGGGGCGTTCGACCTGCGGGTCACCGGGCCCAACCCGGGCACGGTGCGTACGGTCAGCTTCGTCACGACGACGGGCGCACAGACGCTCGCCTTCGCGGTCAACGTGACCAACTGACGGGCTGAGCTGAGTAAGGCACCACAGCGGCGGCGGTCTCCGTTAGGAGGCCGCCGTCAGCCGTTCCCGCAGGTGGGTGCAGGACGCCTGGGACACCTGCTCCCGGATGGCGTCGCGGATCAGCGTGCCGCGGTGCCGCACCGTGCCGTCGGGCTCGTCGCTGAGCAGGTGTGCGTGCACCAGATCGTCGATCGAGGTCAGCACCTCCTGCACCGAGCGGCCGGTGAGCGGGGCCAGGTCGGCGGCGCTGAGCGGGCCGAGCACCGCGCACAGGCGCAGCACGTCCCAGGCCGGCTCGTTCATCCACCGGGTCCGCTGCCGGGCGATCTGCATCGCGACCGCGCAGGCGATCTCGTGCGGCCGGGTCGCGACCGCAACCAGCGCCGGGATTCCGCCGCTGCGCTCGGCCACCCGGTCGTCGTCCAGCGACGCCAGGTCTTGCGCACTCAAGGGGCCCAGCCGCAGCACGACCGTGGTGTGCAGCGCCGCCAGCGGGCGGTCGATGACCTGCGACGGGTAGCGGTAGGTCAGCACGATCCGCAGCCGCGGGCAGTTGCGGCTCAGCCAGGCCAGCTCCGCGACGCTGGCGCTGTCCAGGTCGGCGGCGTCGTCGACGGCCAGGAAGATCCGCTCGGGGCCGTAGAACAGCGAGCCGATCAGCTCCAGCTCGGCGGGGCCGAGGGGTTCGTCGGCGCGGGCGCCGTCGACGACGGCGAGGATCTCCGGACCGGCGCCCAGGTCGATCAGCACGGCGCGCAGCCAGGCGAGCCGGAACACCGACGAGCCGGCATGTCCGATGCCGACGCGGTTGGGCGCGCGCCGGGCCAGCTCGGCCACGAACGCCGACTTGCCGGCGCCGACCGGGCCGACGACGTGCACGACCGGCGGCGCCGTCGGCTCGAACAGCACCTCGAGCTGGTGTTGGCGGCCGAGGAAGACCGGCTCGGCGCCGGAGACGGGCGCAGGGGCGACGGGCCGCGCGACCGGCGCGGGCGCGCTCTCGGCGGGCGTGGTCTGCCGGTGCGCCAGGGCGGCGCTCTGCAGGCGGATCAGCTCGGCCGAGGGCGGCAGGCCGAGCTCCTCCTCGAGCACCCGCCGGCAGCGGTCGAAGATGCGCAGCGCCTGGTCCGGGCGGTCCATGGCGACCGCCGCCGTCATCGCCGCCTGGTAGCCCGACTCGAGGAACGGGCTGAGACCGATCGCCTCCTGCGCCAGCCGCAGCGACCGCGCGGGATCCTCGGGCAGGGCGGCGCCGGCGAGCGCCAGCAGGGCGTCGACCGCGGCCAGCTGCACCTCGGTGCGGGCCTGCTCGGCCCACTCCGCGTACGGGTCCTCCGGGAACGGCAGCTGGCCGGCCAGGGCGAGGATCGACGAGTGCACGGCGAGGCGGTCGGGGCCGTCCGGCGCGAGCGCGTCCAGGCTGCGGATCTGCCCGCGCAGGTCGGCCAGGTCGAGCTCGGCGCGGCAGGTGTCGAAGAGGTACCCGCCGCCGCGGGTGACGATGAACCAGTTCGCGACGCTGCCGTCCGGCTGCAGGCGCCGCCGGATCATCGACACGTAGTGCTCGAGCGTGGCGACGTGGTTGCCGGGCAGCTCGGTGCCCCAGACCGCGTCGGCGAGGGCGTCCTTGGTCTGGATGCGGTCGTGCCGGGCGGCCAGCACCGCGAGCACCTGCCGGGCCCGGCGCGGCAGGTCGCCGGCGGGCAGGATCGTGCCGCCGCCGTCGGTCACTGTGAGTGGCCCCAACACCGTCACGCGCATCTGTTCGTACTCCCTCTGTCCGCTGCGAAATCGGCGGTCTCGGCCTGCACCTAAGGATTTCGGGCGGCCCGGCCGAGCGCGCTCAAGGCGGCCTCAGGATTTCCACCGGTTTACCTCAGGGCCGGTCACTAGCTTCTGCGCCTGACTGGTGAGATGGACACGGAGAGTACGGATGACTGATGGAATGGTGACCCGGCGCGGCCTGATCAAGGGTGCGCTCGCGATCGGTGGCGGCGGGCTGGTCGTGGCCGGCGCAGGCGGTCAGGTGATCGCCGCCGAGAGCAAGCTCGCGGCGAAGAACACCCCGACCCCGTTCACGAACATGTTCCGGCGGCCGCCGGTGCTCATGCCGTGCGAGCAGGGCGTCGACGACAAGGGGCCGTTCCACAAGTACCGGCTCACCCAGAGGATCGGCCAGGCCAGCATCGTCCCCGGCCTGCTCACCACGATCGCGGGCTACAACGGGATCTTCCCGGGCCCGACCATCAAGGTGCAGCAGGGCACCCGGGCCGAGGTCCGGATCGCGAACGCGCTGCAGAACCACCCGCTGTACAGCGGCGAGTTCAACACGGTCACCCACCTGCACGGCTCGGCCTCGCTGCCGCAGTACGACGGGTACGCGAACGACCACACCAGCCCCGGGCACGCCAAGACCTACCGCTACCCGAACTGGCAGCAGGCCCGCACCATGTGGTACCACGACCACAACCACCGCACCACCGCGAAGAACGCGTTCGTCGGGCTGGCCGCGATGTACCACCTGCACGACCAGCACGAGCAGCGGCAGCTGCCGCAGGGCGAGTACGACGTGCCGCTGGTGGTCAGCGACATGGCGTTCAAGGCCAACGGCTCGGTGGCCTTCGACGGCGAGGACAACGCCGGCTTCATGGGCGACGTGATCCTGGTCAACGGCGTGCCGTGGCCCAAGATGCGGGTCAAGCCCCGGGTCTACCGGTTCCGGGTGCTGGTGTCCAGCATCTCCCGTTCGTACCGTTTCAAGCTGAGCACCGACGACCAGGTCTACGTCGTGGGCACCGACGGCGGCATGACCCCGGAGGTCACCGCGGTGTCGTCGTGGCGGCACGCGCCCGCCGAGCGCTACGAGATCCTGATCGACTTCCGCAAGTACAAGCCGGGCACCAAGATCGAGCTGAAGAACCTCAGCAACAAGAACAACGAGGACTTCGACAAGACCAACAAGGTCATGCAGTTCGAGGTGGTCGCGGATCCGGCCGGGCCCGACCCGTACGTGATCCCCAAGACGCTCGACCTCGGTCCGCAGCCGTGGGCGAACCTGGGCGCCATCGACGTCAACAAGCTGACGCCCGACATGGCCACGGCCCGGCGCCGCATGCGGCTGGAGCGCAAGCACGGCATCTGGACCATCAACGGCGAGACCTGGGACGACGTCGAGAAGAGCGGCTTCCAGCGGATCTTCGGCAACCCGAAGCCGTACGACGTCGAGATCTGGGATCTGGTCAACGAGTCGGGCGGCTGGTTCCATCCGCTGCACATCCACCTGATCGACGGGCGGATCATCGGCCGTAACAACACCCCGAACGGCAAGGCGTACGCCTGGGAGAACGGCGGCAAGGACGTCTTCTACCTCGGCGAGAACGAGACGGTCAGCGTGCTGATGCAGTTCACCACCGGCGGCGGCAACGCCGGCGGCCGCTACATGGTGCACTGCCACAACCTCATCCACGAGGACAGCGACATGATGATCCAGTTCGCGGTGGGTGACCTCAACACCAACGACCCGGTCCGCGCCGACGCGGCGTACCCGGACGCGGAGGCGGAGCAGCCGGTGGAGTACGGGCCGAGCTACCCGCTGGGTACCTGATGAAGAGCCTCACCTGGGGCAACGCCCTGCGGTGGTGCCTGGTGCTCGCCCTGCTGGCGGGCGGCGGCGCGGCGCTGGCCCGCTGGGGCGGCTGGCTGGAGGCCCCGGCACAGGCCGCCACCGGCCCGGTCAACGACGACCACGGGGACGACCTGGCCACGACGACCTTCGACGGGCCGATGGTGCGCAAGCGCGCGGCCGTCGCGATCCACCCGGCGAAGGGCGCCGACCGCGGGCAGATCGCCCGCGAGCTGCGCGCGGCGGCGCAGCGCGCCAAGCTCGGCACGCTGACCGACGCGACGTTCGCGGTGTTCAGCCCCGAGCTGCTCGAGTACCTGGTGCCGGAGCAGACGCTGGTGCTGGACGAGGGCGTCTCGGTGCCCGACGCCGAGGCGTTCATGCGCGACAACCAGCCGGCGAGCGTGGCGTTCTACCTGGTGCAGCCGGTGCTGGTGCACGACCTGACGTTCGCCGTCGTCCCGGCGGCCGGCGTCCTGCCGGCCGACGTGTCGGCGTCGATCGACGCCGAGGGCGTGCTGTCCGACTCGCTGAACCGCTACCGCACCACGGTGCAGCGCTCCGGGCTGACCGTCCGGTACTTCGGCGCGATCATCAGCGACGGCCAGGTCGAGGCCGTACGCCAGGCGCTGGGGCGCGCGGCGCGCGTACCGGGCGACCGGGTGGCGGTCGCGGCGAACCTGCCCGGTCCGGGCGTGGATCTGTCGCACGGCATCCCCGACCTGACCACGAGGTCTTCGGGCGGCCACCACAGCTGATCTGAGCTCTACCTGAAGGGCCGTCCCCGGCAACGGGTGCGGCCCTTCAGCATGCCCACAGGTGGACGGGAGTCGGGCAACACCGGCGGTGCCCAAGATGTGCGAATTCAACGCTTTTCCCCTGACTCCCCCGGAGATGCGCGTAATGAGGCTCCCGCTTCGCACCGCAGTGAGCGCCGTGCTCACCACCCTGCTGGCCACCGTCGTGGTGGCCACCCCGGCCACCGCCGGGCCGATCGGCCAAGGTTTCACCGTGACCGCCGCCGACCTGGCCTACATCCTCAAGCAGATCAAGATCGCCGAGGCGCACGTCGCGAACACCACCAGCGCGACCGGCCCCTGCGGCGCCCTGGTCGGCACCGGCCCGGACCAGCTGGCCAGCCCGCTGGTGTCGCAGGGCCTGCGCACTGTCGACGGCACCTGCACCAACCTCACGGCCGGGCAGGAGCGGTTCGGCGCGGCCGACCAGACCTTCCCGCGGATGGCCGGCAAGGACTTCCGGGCGGCCGAGAAGGCTCCGGCCGGCCTGTTCGGCCCCGGCAGCCCGTCGTTCCCGACCACGTACGCGGACAAGAGCGCGAACAACACCGTCGTCGACGCCCAGCCCCGGATGATCAGCAACCTGATCGCCGACCAGACCGCGGCCAACCCGGCGGCCGTCGCGGCGGCCAACCGGCCCGTACGCTCGCAGGGCGGCGCCACCACGCCGGCGGACGACAACGGCACGCTGTTCATCCCGAACGTCACCACCGACGTCGGGCTGTCCGCGCCGTACAACTCGTGGTTCACGCTCTTCGGGCAGTTCTTCGACCACGGCATCGACCAGACCGTCAAGGGCGGCGGCACCGTGATCGTGCCGCTCAAGACCGACGACCCGCTGATCGCCGGCCCGGACCGGGTACCCGGCAACGCCGACGACCCGAAGCCCGGCGACGCCCGCTACGTCGCACCCTCGATGCGGTTCATGGTGCTCACCCGGGCCGCCAACCAGCCCGGCGCCGACGGCAAGCTCGGCACCGCCGACGACGTGCAGGACGCGGTCAACACCGACACGCCGTACGTCGACAACTCGCAGACCTACGCCTCGCACGCCGCGCACCAGGTCTTCCTGCGCGAATACGTCACCGACGCGCAGGGCCGCCCGGTGTCCACCGGCAACATGCTGTCCGGCCCGCTCGGCGGCCTGCCCACCTGGGCGGACACCAAGATCCAGTCCCGCACCCTGCTCGGCCTGAAGCTCAGCGACGCGGACGCGCTCAACGTGCCGATGATCCTGGCCGACCCGTACGGCCGGTTCGTGCCCGGCCCGGCCCGCGGCCTGCCGCAGTACGTGACCCGTTCCGGCCTGGTCGAGGGTGACACCGCGAACCCGGTCCGGGTACCCGCGGACGTGCTGCACTTCGACACGCCGTTCCTGACCGACATCGCGCACCACGCCGACCCCACCCCGCAGGACACCGACCACAACCCGGCCACCGCGCCGGTCGCGCCCCGGGCCGACGACGACGACACCGCGAGCGCCGACTTCACCAAGCAGCCCGCCGGCACGTACGACGACGAGATGCTCGACGCGCACTACATCGCCGGCGACGGCCGGGTCAACGAGAACATCGGCCTCACCGCGGTGCACGAGATCTTCCACGCCGAGCACAACCGGCTCGTCGCCGACATCGAGCGGGTGCTCACCGAGGACGGCACCGCGCTCGCCGAGTGGCAGCTCGGCGACGCCTGGAACGGCGAGCGGATCTTCCAGGCCGCCCGGTTCGTCAACGAGATGGAGTACCAGCACCTCGTCTTCGAGGAGTTCGCCCGCAAGATCCAGCCGGGCATCAACCCGTTCCAGCCGTTCGCGTTCACCCAGACCGAGCTGAACCCGGCCGTCTACGCCGAGTTCGCGCACGCCGTCTACCGCTTCGGCCACTCGATGCTCAACGAGCGCATCGCCCGGACCCGCGAGGACGGCTCGGACGCCTCGATGTCGCTGCTCGACGGCTTCCTCAACCCGCCCGCGTACACCGACGGCGGAACGCTGACGCCGGAGCAGGCGGCCGGCCAGATCGTCCGGGGCATGTCCGGCCAGGTCGGCAACGAGCTCGACGAGTTCATGACCGACACGCTGCGCAGCAACCTGCTCGGCCTGCCGATGGACCTGGCCGCGATCAACATCGCCCGGGGCCGCTCCGAGGGCGTGCCGTCGCTCAACGTCTTCCGGCGCACCCTGCACGAGCGCACCAACGACGGCCAGCTCGCCCCGTACGTGAGCTGGGTCGACCTCGGCGAGAACCTCAAGCACCCCGAGTCGCTGGTCAACTTCGTCGCCGCGTACGGCACGCACCCGAGCATCGCCGGGGCGGCCGACCTCGCCGCCAAGCGGCTCGCGGCCCGCGCGATCGTCGACCCGCAGGACGGCGACGAGCCGCCGGCCGACGCGGCCGCGTTCATGAACGCCACCGGCACCTGGACCGCCGGGAACACCGGGCTGGACGCCGTCGACCTCTGGATCGGCGGGCTCGCCGAGACCACCAACCCGTTCGGCGGCCTGCTCGGCAGCACGTTCAACTACGTCTTCGAGAACCAGCTCACCCGGCTGCAGAACGGCGACCGGCTCTACTACCTGGCCCGTACGCCGGGCATGAACCTGCGCAGCCAGCTCGAGGGCAACTCGTTCGCCGAGCTGATCGGGCGCACCACCAGCGCGCACAGCCTGCGGGCCGACTCGTTCGCCACCGCCGACTGCGCGTTCGACCTGGCGCACCTGGCCGGCACCGTGGCCGGGTACGAGCGCTTCGGCAACCAGGTCGCCGACGACCCCGCCTCGGCCTGCGACGAGAAGGCGCTGCTGATCAGGATGCCGGACGGGACCATCAGGTACCGGGCCCGCAACAGCGTCGACAAGCCGGGCATCAACGCGCAGTCCGTCTTCGCCGGCACCGACGACCGCGACCGCGTCGGCGCGGGCAACGACAACGACACCGTCTGGGGCGGCGAGGGCGACGACGTCATCGAGGGCGGCGCCGGCAACGACATCGCGCTCGGCGGCGAGGGCGACGACGTCCTCACCGACCTCGGCGGCGACGACATCTCCAAGGGCGGGCCCGGCGAGGACGCGATCGACGGCGGCCCCGGCCTGGACCTCATCCTGGGCGGCGACGGCCGGGACTTCACCAACGGCGGCGCCAACGCCAACCTGACGTTCGGCGGCGAGGGCGACGACCTGCTCTTCGCCGGCGAGGGCGAGGACATGCTCTGGGGCGACGCCGGCGACGACTGGGCCGAGGGCGGCGACTCCCCCGACCTGCTGCAGGGCGACAGCGGCAACCTGTTCTTCCTGGACGACTCCAACAAGCCCGGCCACGACGTGCTGATCGGCCAGGGCGGCGACGACGACTACGACATGGAGGGCGGCGACGACATCGGCGTCCAGGGCCCCGGCATCGAGAAGAACGCCGGCGGCTCGGGCTTCGACTGGTCCATCGCGTCCCGCCCGGACCAGGGCGGCGACGACCAGCCGGTCGACGCGGACCTGGACCTGCCGCTGATCCCGCTGGACATCCTCGCCGCCGGCGTCCGCGACCGGTACAACGAGGTCGAGGCGCTCTCCGGCGGCGCACGCGACGACATCCTGCGCGGTGACGACGTGATCCCGTCCACCATCGGCGGCGCCGGCTTCCTGGGCTGCGACGCCCTCGACGCCGCCGGCATCGCCCGGATCGCCGGCCTGGACCGGATCATCACGAGCCTGCCGACCGCGGCCTCCGCCGTCGGCAACCAGACCGGCCGCCCGTGCGCCCTGAGCGGCAACGTGTGGGGCGAGGGCAACATCCTGCTCGGCGGCGCCGGCAACGACACCATCGAGGGCCGCGGCGGCGACGACGTCATCGACGGCGACCGCTACCTCAACGTCCGGCTCAGCGTCCGCGACGCCGACGGCAAGGAGCTGCGCACGGTCGGCAGCATGGCCCAGCTGCAGGCGGACGTGTTCGCCGGCCGGGTCAACCCCCGCGACATCGTCACGGTCCGGGAGATCCTGACCGCCCCGGCCGCCGGCCAGGACACCGCGGTCTTCTCCGGCCTGCGCGACGAGTACGCCGTGACCCCGGTCGACGACGCGCTGATCGTGTCCGGACCCGACGGCACCGACACCCTGCGCAACATCGAGCGGCTGGCGTTCGCCGACCAGACGGTCGAGGTCACCGCGCCGACCGCGTACGCGGGTGTCTCCGCCCTGGCCGGCGACGCGTCGGCGACGGTCGTCTGGACACTGCCGGAGAACACCTCGGGTGCGATCGTCACCGGCCACCAGGTCGAGGTCAACGACGGCACCGGCACCCGGCTGATCAACGCGCCCGCCGACGCGACGAGCCTGGTCGTGGACGGCCTCACCAACGGCGTCCCGGTGACCTTCCGGGTCCGCGCCGTCACCGCGAACGGCCCGGGCGAGTTCGTCGGCCCGTCCGAACCCGTCACCCCCAAGGCGGTCCCGGTCACCCCGACCACCCCGCCGACCACGCCCCCGGTCACCCCGACCACCCCGCCCGTCACCCCGACCACCCCGCCCGTCACGCCGACCACCCCGCCGGTGACGCCGACCACGCCGCCGGTCACCCCGACCACCCCGCCGGTCACGCCGACGAGGCCGGTCACCCCGGTCGCGCCGGGCGCCCCGGCGATCGGCAGGGCGACGGCGGGCAACGGGACCGTCACCGTCCGATGGACGGCGCCGGCCAGCAACGGCGGCACCCCGATCTACGGGTACGAGGTGCAGGCGCTCGACGCCGAGACCGGCATCCCGCTCGACGTCGACGTCGCCGGGCCGGACGCCACCGAGCTCACGTTCGCCTACCTGGTGCCGGGTCAGTCGTACGTGTTCTGGATCCGCGCGGTGAACGCCGCCGGAGCCAGCGAGTTCTCGGCGACCTCCAACGCGGTCACGGTCGTGGCCGCCACCGAGCCGGACGCCACCGACCCGCCCGCGACCGACCCGCCGGCCACCGACCCGCCCGTCACCGACCCGCCCGTCCCCGGGAACCCGGACGTACCGCCGGTCACCCAGACCGTGCCGGGCATGCCGACGATCGGTTCGGTGTCCGCGGGCAACGGGCTGGCGATCGTGCGGTGGACCGCGCCGGCCGACCAGGGCGGCGTGCCGATCACCCGCTACGAGATCCAGGTGCTCAACTCGGCCGGCGCCCGGGTCGGCAAGATCCGGACCGCGGCGGCAACCGCCTCCGCGCTGACGGTCACCGGCCTGACCAACGGGACGGCGTACCGATTCCAGCTCCGTGCCGTGAACTCCGTCGGGGCCGGCGCCCTGTCGGCCACCTCGGCGAAGGTCCAGCCGCGGACCGTGCCCGGCACGCCGGGTACGCCCACCGCCACCCGGGGCGCGGCCGGCGGCCCGATCACCGCCACCCTGCGGTGGAAGGCGCCGTCGTCGACGGGCGGGGCATCGGTCACCGGGTACCGGATCACCTGCCGGCGGCTGAACGCCGACGGCACCGTGCACGGCGCGCCCAGCGTGACCACCACGTCGGGCACGGCCCGCGCCCGGACGATCACCGGGGCACGCGCGGGCGCCCGCTACCGCTGCACGGTGCAGGCGGTCAACGCGGCCGGCGCCGGCTCCGGCCGGACGGTCACCGCGACCACCCGCTAGAAACAACCCCGTCCGGTGGTGCCGCACCCGCGGCACCACCGGACGTCGGTGTGGCCGGGCCACCGGTTCACGATTGGAACTTTCTTGATCGATCTCGCGCCGCGAGGATGGGCGGGGTGAGCGACTACCGACTGAGCGAAGACCCGGCCGACCTCGACATGGACCACATCGCCCGGTGGATAACCACCGACGCCTACTGGGCCAAGGGTCGCACGCGCGAGGTCGTCGAGCGCTCGTTCGCCAACTCGGTCCCGGTGGGCCTCTACACCGCCGACGGGCGGCAGGCCGCGGTGGCGCGCATCGTCTCCGACTATGCGACGTTCGTCTGGTTCTGTGATGTCTATGTCGACCCCGGCCACCGGGGGCGCGGCCTCGGCACCATGCTCGCCAACTGGTCCGTCGAGTGGGCCGAGCGCCATGGCATCAAGCGCGTGATGCTGGCGACCCTCGACGCGCACGGGGTGTACGAGAAGGCCGGGTTCGCGCCGATCGGCCACCCCGAGCGCTGGATGGAGATCGACAACAGGCCGCCGTTCTAGTAACCCTTTCGGGTTACGGGCTCACCCGAAGGCCAATTCTCGCCAGTGTGGCGTTTGCCCAGGCAGAGTGGCATTTGGCGACCCTGATGATCTGAACGACAGGCTGTAGCGCCAATCTCGTCATGAATGAACCCCCGAAACCGGTCTCTTAAGCCTGGCTTTAGGAGGGTGCTCTGACTACATTGCACCCATGACGCTCTCTGAAGAGGACTTCGAGGAGTCGGGCGTCGGTCCGCGGCGCGCCGGGATCGTGAAGATCGGGAAGCACATCGTCTCGGGTGATCGCGGATTTCGGCCCGGCGACGTGCTGCGCATCGAGTACGTCATCGACCTGCTCGGCTGCAGCCGTCCGCTCACCCGGGAGATCCTGCAGGTCCTGCAGCACAAGGGCCTCGTCACGCTCAAGGCCCGCACCGGGGCGACCGTCGAGCCGATCGACCGGTGGAACGTCTTCGACCGCGACGTGATCGAGTGGCGGCTCGACATCGCGCCACGCTTCCAGATGCGCTCGCTCACCGAGCTGCGCGAGGCCGTCGAGCCGCGCGCGGCATTCCTCGCCGCGCAGCGGGCCTCCGCCGACGTGTGCCGCGACCTGGTGAGCCTCGCGCTGGAGTTCAAGTCGATCGGCGAGGCGCCCGAGTTCGACCTCGCCTGCCGCGAGCGGTACCGCCGGGTCGACGAGCAGTTCCACCGGATGCTGTTGCAGGGCTCGCAGAACGAGATGTTCAGCGCCCTCGTCGACCAGGTGACCCGGGCCGTGAACTTCCGGATCGAGAAGGAGTGGGCGGGCGCGCCCCGGCCGTACGGGGAGGCGCCCGCCGGCGACGAGCGGTCCTTCGATCCCGTGCCCGGCAGCCGCAAGCGCTTCCCCCGGCGGCCGGAGCCGCTCGCGCTCTGGTTCCACTTCGGACTCGCGTACGCGGTCGAGCAGGGCCTCCCGTACGCGGCCGAGACCTTCGCCCGGGCCGTCCTCGCGGAGTTCCACAACGGCTACCTGAGCAATCCCGACCTGCTCGACGCGCTCGCGCGGGCGCTGCACGAGCTCGACCTCGGCGGCATGCGTGAGGCGGACCGCGAGCCGTTCCACCTCGCGATCGTGGGCGTGCTGCGCAGCCGGGACGAGCGATGAGCGCGGCCCTGCCGGTCGTCGTCATGGGCGTCGCGGGCTGCGGCAAGAGCACGATCGGCGAGCTGCTGGCGCGCCGCCTCGGGCTGGAGTACGCGGAGGCCGACGTCTTCCACCCGCCGGCCAACGTGGCGAAGATGGCCGACGGCCGGCCGCTCGACGACGAGGACCGGCTGCCGTGGCTGGCCGCGATCGGCGACCATCTGCGCGCCCGGGCCGGCACCGGCGTGGTGGTCTCCTGCTCGGCGCTCAAGCGCGGCTACCGGGACCGGCTGCGGGCCGCCGCGCCGCGGGCCTGGTTCGTCCATCTCGTCCTCGACGAGGCGACCGCCGCGGGCCGGGTGGCCGCCCGGCCCGGCCACTTCATGCCGGCGTCGCTGGTCGCCTCGCAGTTCGCGGCGCTGGAGCCCCTCGACAACGAGGCCGGCGTCGCCGTGGATGCCACCCAGACCCCGGCGCTGATCGTGGCGTCGGTACTCGCGGCCCTGCCGCCGGCCGGAGAGGAGGACGACGTACCGACGAGCAACATCCCGGCGTGACGACGGCCCGCTGGCAGGCGGGCCGTCACGTCCCGATCTCTGACGCCCTGTGCAGGAAGCCCAATGAGGAGCGGAACATGAGTAACCTTACCAACGGCCACGGCCCAGACAAGCACACCGACGGCGACCGCGCGCGGGTCGTGATCGCCTGCCTGCTGACGGCCGGTGGATTCCTCAGTTCTTCGGCGCCGATCCTGGTGATCTCAGGAGCCTGGGCGCTCGACGGCGGTACGGTGCGATACGTGATCACCATGGGCGGCGCCGTCCTGGTCATCGCGTTGCTGCTGGCCGCCGTCTATGTGGCGTCGCCCGGATCCTCTCGCCGCCGGCGGAGTGAGAGCAGGTCACGCCGTCCCTGAATCGGCAGCCGGGGCGGCTCCCGCCGACATCGGAGGAAGCGTTCCATGGCAAGACGCCTCATCGCCGCCGCGGCGGGTCTGCTACTCCTGGCCGGCCTGCCCGGCGGTTCGACGGGCGCCGCACCGGTGGTGTCGACGGAACCCACGGAATACACCGTGGTCGCCGAGGACGGGATATCCGCCGATGCCGCCGCGCGGGCGATAGCCGCAGCCGGCGGAACCGTGGTCGGCCGCAACGACGCCGTCGGCGTGTTCCGGGTGACCTCGTGGCGCGCCGACTTCGGCGCCCGGGCCGCCGCCGCGACCGCGCTGACCGGGGCGAGCGAGCGCAGGGCCATCGGGTACGCGCCGAAAGCCGGCGTGCTGATCGCGCGGGAGACCCCGGCCGCCGCCTCCGCGAAGGGCGACCCGCTCGACGACAAGCTCTGGGGCCTGAAGATGATCAAGGCCGACCGGGCGCGGAAGCGGGAGGCCGGCGACCGGCGCATCACCGTCGGCGTCCTCGACAGCGGCCTGGACGCCGGCAACCCGGACCTCGCGCCGAACTTCAGCCGGCGGCTCTCGCGCAACTTCGCACCGGATCTGGTCGACATCGACGGCCCCTGCGAGGCCGACGGCTGTCTCGACCCGGTCGGCACCGACGACCTCGGCCACGGCACGCACGTCGCCGGCACCATCGGCGCGGCCGCCAACGGCTCCGGCATCTCCGGCGTCGCACCCGGCATCACGCTCGTCGAGCTCAAGGGCGGCCAGGACTCCGGCTACTTCTTCCTCGGCCCGGTCGTCGACGCACTCACCTACGCCGGCGACGCCGGCCTCGACGTGGTCAACATGTCGTTCTACGTCGACCCGTGGCTCTACAACTGCACCGCCAACCCGGCCGACACCGCGGAGCAGCAGGCCGAGCAGCGGGCCATCGTCCAGGGCGTGCGGCGCGCCCTGGAGTACGCGCACCGCCGCGGCGTCACCCTGATCGGCGCCCTCGGCAACGGGAACACGGACCTCGGCAAGCCGGGTACCGACACGTCCAGCCCGAACTACCCGGTCGACAACGCCAAGCCGCGGCCGATCGACAACGACAGCTGCTGGGACCTGCCCGTCGAGGGCCCGCACGTCATCGGCGTCTCGGCGGTCGGGCCCTCGGGCCGCAAGGCCGACTACTCCAACTACGGGGTCGAGCAGACCTCGGTCGCCGCGCCGGGCGGCTGGCTCCGCGACGGCTTCGGCACGCCCACCTTCGAGACGAACGGCAACCTGATCCTCTCGGCGTACCCGGTCAAGGTGCTCCGGGAGCAGGGCAAGGTGGACGCGGCCGGCGACGTCACCGCCGGCAACGAGGAGACCGTCCTCAAGGACTGCACCGAGGCCGGCGTCTGCGGCTACTACACGTACCTGCAGGGCACGTCGATGGCCGCGCCGCACGTCGCCGGGGTCGCGGCGCTGATCGCCAGCAGGTTCGGCGAGCGCGACCGGTCGCGCGGCGGGCTGACGATGGCGCCCGGCCGGGTCGAGCGGCAGCTCTACCGCACCGCGGCCAGGAAGGCCTGCCCGCGGCCGCGGCTCGTGAGTTATGAGCAGGAGGGCCTCGACGACACCTACGACGCCCTGTGCGAGGGCGGCAGGCGGTTCAACGGGTTCTACGGCCGCGGCATCGTGGACGCCGACGCGGCGGTGCGGGAACGCCCGAGCTGATCGGGCGGCTCAGACCCGGCGGACCGCGAGCGGCCGCTGCTCGGCGTCGAACGCCTCGCGCGCCTGCTCGACCGCGGGGAGGTACTCGGACGACCACTCCGCGAGCGTGGCGAACAGCGGTGCGAGGCTGCGGCCCAGGTCGGTGATCTCGTACTCCACCCGGGGCGGCACCTCCGGGTGGTAGGTGCGCC
The DNA here is from genome assembly GCF_044465445.1 of Actinoplanes sp. NPDC049668. Lineage (NCBI taxonomy): Bacteria > Bacillati > Actinomycetota > Actinomycetes > Micromonosporales > Micromonosporaceae > Actinoplanes > Actinoplanes sp. NPDC049668. The sequence goes on along the minus strand of NZ_JBITLR010000004.1, from coordinate 477,569 downwards.
GGACCAGGCCGTCGCGCTCCATCTGGCGCAGCCGCTGGGTGAGCACCTTCGGCGTGATGGTGGCGATCCGGCGCTGCAGCTCCACGAACCGCTGCAGGCCGTACTGGTGCAGCGTCCACAGGATCGGCGTGGTCCACCGGCTGAAGACGAGGTCGACGACCGGTCCGATCGGGCAGGCCTGCTCCGGCATGGAATGACTCCTCGATAGTCACTTTCCTCTAGGTACCTACTATATCCATGATGTTAGCTTCGCCCGATGTCGACATCAGACTCTCCGCGCGGTCGCACCGCGGCCGCCCCGGCGGCACAACGCCCGCCCGGGCTGATCCTTCTGTTCCTCTGCGCGGCCGGCTTCATGACGTTCCTCGACGTCTCGATCGTGAACGTCGCGCTGCCGACCATCGAGGACGAACTCACCATCTCGCAGAACTACCTGCAGTACGTCGTCACCGCGTACGCGACGGTGCTCGGCGGCTTCCTGTTGCTCAGCGGGCGCCTCGCGGACACGTTCGGGCGGCGGCGCATGCTGCAGGCCGGGCTGCTCGTCTTCGCCGGCGCCTCGCTGATGGCGGGCGTCTCGCAGGGCCCGGCCACGCTGGTCGGCGCCCGCGCCCTGCAGGGACTCGGCTCGGCGTTCATCGCGCCGGCCGCGCTGAGCCTGCTGACCAACACGTTCGCCGAGGGCGCGCCACGCAACAAGGCGCTCGGCGCCTGGGGCGCGGTGAGCGGGATCGCGTCGGTGGCCGGCGTCATCCTGGGCGGGCTCCTCACCGAAGGGCCCGGCTGGCGGTGGATCTTCTTCGTCAACGTGCCGATCGGCGTCGCCCTCGCGGCCCTCGCCCCGCTCGTGGTGGCGGAGAGCCGGGCGCAGGAGCGGCGCAGGTCGTTCGACACGGCCGGCGCCGTCCTCCTCACCGGCGGCCTGGTGCTGATGATCTTCACCCTGGGTGAGACGTTCGACCACGGCTGGACCTCGGCCCGGACGCTGATCAGCCTCGCCGTCACGGTGCTGCTGCTCGGCGCGTTCATCCTGATCGAGCGGCGCGCCGAGGAGCCGCTGATCCCGCTCGGCATCTTCCGTAAGCCGGTGCTGCGTACCGCGAACATCACCGCGGTGCTGCTGTTCGGCACGCTGGTCACGCTCTTCTTCTTCGCCAGCCTGTTCATGCAGCAGGTGCTGGACTACTCACCCGTCGAGGCCGGGCTCGCCTACGTCCCGCTGGCGATCATCGTGTCGGTCGGCGCGGGGCTGGCCGCCAACCTGGTCACCAAGGTCGCGGCGAAGCCCGTTCTCATCGTCGGGCTGACCCTGGCCGCCATCGGCATGCTGATGCTGTGGCGGCTGCCCGCCGACGCCGGCTACCTGACCCGGGTGCTGCCGGCGTTCCTCGTGGTCGGCCTCGGCCTCGGCCTGTCCTTCGTGCCGGTGCAGGTCATCGCGTTCGCCGGGGTGAGCCGGTCGGAGTCGGGCCTGGCCGCCGGCCTCATCAACACCAGCCAGGAGGCGGGCGGGGCCCTCGGCGTCGCCGTCGCCGCGACGATCGCGTTCAGCCAGGTGCACGAGCTGGAGCGGTGGGCCGGCGGCGACCCGGCGCTCATGGAGATCGCCCGGGTCAGCGTGTTCCACCGGGCCTTCCTGGTCGGCGCGGGCTTCGCGGTGGCCGGTGTGCTGATGGCGCTGCTGCTACCGAGGATCAAGCCGGAACAGCCGCCGGCGAAGGCCTGAGCCGCCTACGCCGGGTACGCGCAGGCCGCCCGGGCCGCCGCGGCCTGCTCGTGGTCGCTGAGCGCGATCCGCGCGTACCGGTGCCGGCGAGGGTCGGTGCCGGCGGACCGGGCGTCCACGAACGCCGTCGGCCCGTCGCCGCCGAGGCAGGCGACCGCGGCGATCAGCACCGGCTCCGGTCCGGCGGCGACGCCGTCGAGCGGCCACGAGACGCCGAAGCCGGGCCGGTCGACGGTCTCCTCGGCGAAGCCGACCTGCCGCCAGCGCCGCGCCGTCGGCGGCTCCTCCGGGTGGTAGAGGGCGGCGAAGCCCACGATGTCCAGGCGGGATCCCGCCGCGGTGAGCCGTACCGTGTCCGGCCGTTGCGGATCCGCCGCCGCGGTCAGCGCGATCGCGATGGGGCCCGGCCGGTCGTCGGCGCACCGGACCGGGGCGAGGTCCGGCGGCGGGTTGCCGTGCACGATCCCGGAGGCGATGACGTCGTCGTCGGGCAGCTTGAACCAGCGGATGTCGGGCGTCCCGCCGGTGTTGTCGTGGATCTTCTCGCCGAGGCAGTAGCCGACGAAGCCGATCGTGCACCCGCTCGGGATCGTCCGGGCGATCGGCGCGTCGCGGGCCGCCCCGTCGCGGACCCGGGCTCCCGCGCCGTAACTGACCGCCGTGAACGCCGCGCCGTCCAGCCGCGGCGGGCAACCGGAGTCGTCGCGGTCCGGCACGACGGCGACGGCGAACCCCGCCAGCGACAGCGCCGCCGCGACCCCGGCGGCGACGACGTACCGGCCCCGCGGCCGGCGGCGGGCCGGGCTGGCCGGGTCCACTGTGGCTGTCTCCACCGGCGGCACCGGGCCGGCAACGGGCGGCGCCTGCGCCAGCTCGGCGGTCAGCTCATGCCAGCGACCGCGCCATTCGTCGGTGTCGCCCCGGCAGGCACCGACGTAAGCGAGCACCACGTCCAGGGTCGGCTTGCGGGTGCCGCCGGCGGCCTCGGACAGGGTGGCGGCGCTGTAGCCGGCGGTCCTGGCCAGCGTCCGATACGTCGGGCTGCCCGCCTCGATCCGCACCTTGCGCAGCGCGAAGGCGAACGCCTGGAGCGGGCCGGCCGCCGGATCGACCGCCTTCTCCTGACGAGCCAACCTTGCTCCCCCTCGAAATGGCGGCGCGCGATCGCCTCGTCACCGAGGGATCGCGCGCGGATCACGTCGTCGAGAACGGCGACCGGCCGCCCGGACGCGGGCCACAATATCAACTGGACGAAAGCGAACCAGCCGACCGGCGAGGGCGAGGCAGATGCCCTTGCGGGGTCTCAGCCCGGCGGCCCCGGCCACGGCCTCGCGTTGCAGCGAGGCCGGGCCGTGTGCCACAGAGCTTCCGTGTGTCCGTACGGAATAATCGAGATGGCAGCAGGAAGCCCGCGATCATGACGTCCACTGGCTCGACGGGCGAGGAAGCTCAGGAATCGCTGGCCGAGTGACCGGTAACCGTGAGTCGCCCGGCGACGAACTGCAACGCGTACCAACCGCCGCGGTCTACCAGCGAGGGCAGCGGAATGCGGTAGGCGCCCGCCAAGAAGGACAACAGGACCGGGATGACATCACCGTGAGAGCAGGCCACGACGCGCCCATCCCCATTGGTACCGACCATCTGGGCGAGGGCGCCGAGTGCTTGACCAGCGATCCAGGCGCCGGCGACCGCTTCGCCCATCGGGGCGTACACGCCGTCGACCCACTCGGCGGGTTCATGAAAGCCGGCCGCCTCATATAGCCCGGGTAGCTCGATGAGCGCTCGCCCAGATGCTGCGGACATCGGTTCGACGGTCTGCCGACAGCGCAACGTCGGGCTGCTGTAGATGGCATCGATGTCCGTGCCGACTGCGCGTGCCAGTGCTTGCGCTTGTTCATTGCCGGTGCTGCTCAGCGGGCGATCGTCGTGGTTCCCGGCCCAACCATCGCGGGACACGGATGCGCAGTGGGGAACCAGAATGACTGTGATGTTCGTAGCGTCGAGCATGAATCACATCCTGCCCTCGGCGGAGTCACCCTAGATCTGCCCACGGAAACCTGAGTGGTCGCACATGGATTCGTCCAGCCAGTCGAAGACGATCTGGTCGAAGCGGGAGCGGTTCCAGGCCTCGCAGTGACCGGTCGCGCCGTCGGCGGCCGTGAACCGCACCATCCTCTTCGGACAGTTCAGCGCCGCGTACAGCTTCTCGGCGCCGCTGGAGGCCGGGTCGCCGTCGGCGGCGGCGACCAGCGTCGGGCAGGCGATCGAACCGGCCACGTCCGACAGCGTGTAGCGGCGGCCGAGGTCGATCATCATCTCGGCGAGGGTGGCCGCGCCGTGCACCCACAACCCGCGCTGCACCAGCTTCCACCGGCCGACCGGATCGCCGGCCGCCGCGGCCAGCAGCGGCTCCAGCTCCGCCGGGTCGACGTCGGGGAACGCGTCGCGCACCGGCGGCGGTAGCACGGCCCGGATCGCGGCGGCCTGGTCCCATTGGCCCGGGTCGGCGACCAGCGCCGCGATCCTCGGCTCGCCGGCGGCGCCGCGCGGCGCGAGGTAGCCGCCGAAGCTCCAGCCCATGACGGCGATCCGGTCGGCGTCGACCTCGGGGCGGGCCAGCGCGGCGTCGACGACCGCGCGCAGCACGGTCTCCCAGTCGGGCCGCATCCGCAGCCCTTGCAGGATCAGCGCGCCGCCCTGGCCGGGGCCGTCCACCAGCAGGCAGTGGTAGCCCCGGCGCAGCGCCGGCACGGCGAACGACCAGTACATCTCGTGGACGTTGCTGTCGTAGCCGTCGACGCAGACCAGCAGCGGCCGCACCCCGTCGGCGGCGAGGCACAGGTAGCCGGGCAGGGTGGTGTCCTCGAACGGCACCCGCACGGGCCGCACCGGGTGCGGCGCGAGCGCGGCGAAGCGGCCGAAGCAGTCCGACTCCCGCTCGAACGCCGCCACCAGCCGCGGGTCGGCCGGCTCGCCGAACAGCGGCTGGTACGACGCGCGCAGATAGGTGGCGGCCCGCAGGTACGCCTCGCGGGCGCTGACCCGGTGACCGCGGTCGTGGCTGTCCTCGGCCCAGCCGCGCACCCGGTCCGCGTACCCGCTCCAGGCCTCGTGCCAGGCGCCGGCGTCGCCGGCTCCGGCCTGCTCCGCGATCACGGCGACCTCGCCGTACTCGGCGCCGCCGCGGGTCATCGTCATCAGCGCGCGCTCGGCGAACATCTGCCACAGCGGGTCGTCGAACAGCTGCCTCATGATCCGACAATAGGTGCGATTTCGCCCGCGTCGCTGCGAAACAAAGTTGAGGGCTGGCGCAAATCGGTTTGTCATGCAAACCTATTGGCATGACCACTGAATCGGTATCCGCCGGCGACGACCCCCGCCGGCTGCTGTCAGACGTGCACGCCCTCGCCCGCCGGGTGCGGGTCGATCAGCGGGTGACCTGGGTCGCGCTGCTGGTGCTGGCGGCGGTGACTTTCGTGGGGATCCCGTTCGACTGGTTCGGCATGAAGCTGGACTGCGCGCCCGACGGCAGCTGCGCGTTCGCGCGACGGGGCGTCCTGTACTACTGGCCCGTGGCGCTGCTGGTGGCGTACGCGGCGATCGCGTTCTGCTACCGGCGGGCCGCCCGGGCCCGCGGGGTGGACACCCGGGTGCTGCCCTACGCGGTCACCGGCGCCGCGCTGACCGCCCTGTTCACCGCCGCGTGGATCGCCGCGGCGCTGTACTTCCCGACCCACCCGACCCGCTTCCCGGAGTGGGCGCTCGTGTTCGACCGCCTGATCACGCCGTGGGGCACGATCGGGGTGGCGCTGCTGGTGCTGGCCCGGCTGGAGCGCAACCTCGCCCTGCTGGGATTCACCCTCGTGTACCTGGCGGTGGTGCTGGTGCCGGTCGACTTCGGCTGGGGCGAGGACTGGGGACCCCGGACGATGTTCCTCCCGCAGCAGGTCATCAACGGCGTCGTGCTGCTGCTGGGCGCGGTCGGCTTCGCGATCGCCCGCCGGCGGCAACGATGACCGCCGAGGCCGGCATTCCCGACGCCCACCCGGTCACCGGCCTGGACGACGTGGTCCATCAGCGGGTCCGGCTCGGCATCCTCACCATCACGCACGAGGCGCGCCGGGTGGAGTTCGGCTACCTGAAGGCCCAGCTGGAGCTCACCGCCGGCAACCTCTCCCAGCACCTGGGGGTGCTCGAGACGGCCGGCCTGGTCGAGGTCGAGAAGGGGTACGCCGGCCGGCGCGGCCGCACCTGGATCACGCTCACCGCCGCCGGCAGCGCCGCGCTCGCCGCGGAGATCGGGCGGCTGAAGCTGCTCATCGCGCGGGTCGAGACCCCCGGGGACTGAGCGAGGTCCAGCCCCGCTCGTGCAGCCGCTCGAACCCGTCCAGGAGCACCTCGAGCGCGAACTCGAACTCGAACTGATCGTCACAGCCGGAGCCGACGATCGACGCGTCCTCGTGCGCGGCCGCGAGGGCCATCTCCGCGACGTACGGGAAGGCCGCCGCCAGCTCACGGGCGGCGGCGGCCGCCGCGGCGGGGTCGGCCGGCCCCTCCTGCGCGGTGAAGAGCTCCTGGGTGAAGCCCAGCACCCGGCTGCCCATGGCATGCATGACGTGATGGGTGAGGTCGGCGGAGAAGCCGCCGGCCCGGAACATGCCGATGACCGAGTCCAGGTACCCGAGCACCGCCGGCGTCGGCGCCTGGCGCGTCTCGATCGCCCGGGACACCCACGGGTGCCGCAGCATCGTCCGCCGCGCCGACAGGACCCGCTGCCGTACCGCGGGCTTCCAGTCGGTGCCGTGCTCCGGCGCGTCGATCCGCGCCACGACCGTGTCCACCATGCCGTCGACTAGCTCGTCCCGGTTCGCGACGTGCTTGTAGAGCGCCATCGGCACGACGCCGAGCTCCTGGGCGAGCTTGCGCATGCTGAGCGCCTCGATCCCGATCACGTCGGCCAGAGCTACCGCGGCGTGCAGCACTCGTTCCCTGCTCAGGGCCATCGGCCCACCTTTCCGTTGACCTGGTGTACGCCGTACACCTATCCTCACCTCAAGCGGGTGTACGCCGTACACCTTAGCGACGAGGGAGGCAGCGATGAAGGCGATCGTGCAGGACGGGTACGGCGGACCGGAAGTACTGCGGTTCAAGGAGGTGGAGCGGCCGGCCGCGGACGGCGACCGGCTGCTGGTGCGGGTCCGCGCCGCCGCGGTCAACGCGTACGACTGGCACGTCATGCGGGGCGACCCGGGGCTGGCCCGGCTCTCGGTCGGCCTGCGACGCCCGAAGACCCGGATCCGCGGCCGCGACTTCGCCGGGCTGGTGGAGGCGGTCGGGCCGGCGGTGACCCGGTTCCGCCCGGGCGACGAGGTCTTCGGCGACCTCGGCCCGGCCGACGGCGCGTTCGCCGAGTACGTGAGCGTCGCCGAGGACCTGGTGGCGGCGCGGCCGCCCGGCCTCACGCCGGAGCATGCGGCCGCGATTCCCCTGGCGGGCGTGACCGCGCTGCAGGGCCTGCGCGGCCTGGCGCCCGGGCAGCGGATCCTGATCAACGGCGCCTCGGGCGGGGTGGGCACCTTCGCCGTGCAGCTGGCGAAGGCCGCCGGCGCGGAGGTCACCGGGGTGTGCGGCACCAGGAACGTCGCGCTGGTCCGCTCGCTGGGCGCCGACCACGTCGTCGACTACCGCGGCGACGACGCCTTCGCCGCCGGCCGCCGCTACGACGTCGTGTTCGACCTGGTGGGCAACCGCTCCCTGAGCGAGTACCGGCGCGCGCTGACGCCGGCCGGGACGCTGATCCTCTCCGGCGGCGGCGTCTACGAGGGCGGCAGCCTCCTCGGGCCCATGCGCCTGATCCTGCGCGGGCAACTGATGTCCCGCTTCGTCAGCCAGCGGGTGCTGATCCTGCGCGCGGTCACCAGCCGGGACGACCTGGCGACGCTCGCCGACATGGCGGCGGCCGGCACGCTGACGCCGGCGATCGACCGGATGTTCCCGCTCTCGGCGACGGCCGACGCGATCCGGTACCTCGAGCAGGAGCACGCCACCGCGAAGGTCGTCATCACTGTCTGATGAGGACGAAGCTTTCGTGTAATGAGGCAAAAGTTTGAACAACTTCATCGAAAGTCATGGACGCATCGCGGAAACTCGATCAGGATATTCACCACCCTGAATTCCACCCGTAACGGGAGCGCCCATGAAACGTGCGGTAGTGGCCGCCTTGCTCATCGGAACCTTCACCGCGGTGCCGGCGTACGCCGGCGATCCGCCCCAGGAGCCGGGGGTCACCCTCCGCACGTACGACATCGGGGTGCCGCTCAGCCGGGTCTGCGACCTCAAGCCCGGCCAGACGCCCAATGTGGACAAGCTCATGCCGACGGTGGACTGGTCGACCGACGAGCAGTTCGGCCTGGCGGACAACTTCGTCACGCACGTGCTGGCCACCCTGACCGCGCCCGCCGCCGGGACGTACACGTTCCGGCTCACCAGCGACGACGGTTCGAAGCTGTGGATCGGCGACACCCTGGTGGTCGACCACGACGGGCTGCACGGCGCCGAGCCCAAGGACGGCACGATCGAGCTGACCGCCGGGGCGCACCCGCTGCGCATCGAGCACTTCGAGCGCACCGGCGGCCAGCGGCTCGCCCTCGCCTGGCGCCCGCCGGGCGCGGACGGCTTCGCGGTGGTGCCGACCGGCGCCCTGAGCACCGACGCCGGAGTGGTCCGGGTGACCGCGCCGGGACGCAAGGAGTGCACCTCCGGAACGGACACGCCGGGCGACGGGCTGCCGCTCACCGCCGTACACCCCGGCTACGACCTCACCGACCTGCGGCCGCCGGGCTTCCAGCCGCAGGTCACCGGCATCGCGTGGCGGCCGGACGGCAAGATGGTGCTCAGCACGTGGGGCGGCTCGGACACCCTGGCCGGCGAGGTGTACCTGGTCGAGAAGGTGACCGGTGAGACCGGGCCGGGCAGGGTCGTCTACCGCAAGCTCGCCGGCGGCCTGAAGGAGCCGATGGGCGTCGCCGTCGTCGACGGCATGGTGTACGTGTCGCAGAAGCACGAGCTGACCGAGCTGCGCGACACCGACGGCGACGAGGTGCTCGACGCGCGGCGCACCGTGGCCGTCTGGCCGTTCGGCGGCAACTTCCACGAGTTCGCGTTCGGCCTGCTCTACAAGGGCGGGAACTTCTACCTCAACCTCTCGGTCTCGATCAACCTGGGCGGCGCGACCACCGACCCGCAACCGGTCGGCGGCCGCGGCACCAGCGTCGTGGTCAACCGGCGCACCGGGAAGGTGACCACCGTGGCCGGCGGCCTGCGCACCCCGAACGGGATCGGCTGGGGACCGGGCGGCGAGCTGTACGTCACCGACAACCAGGGCGGGTGGCTGCCCTCCTCCAAGCTCGTGAAGATCGAGAAGGGCGCGTTCTACCAGCACTTCACCAACCCGGACGGCCCGTACGACGCCCGGGCGGTCACCCGGCCGGTGCTGTGGCTGCCGCAGAACGAGATCGCCAACTCGCCCAGCACGCCGGTGCTGCTGAGGTCGGGGCCGTACCGCGGGCAGTTCCTCATCGGCGACGTCACCTACGGCGGGTTGCAGCGCGCGTACCTGGAGACGGTGCATGGCCGGGAGCAGGGCGCGGTGTTCCGGCACACCCAGGGCCTCGAGGCCGGCGTCAACGAGGTGTCGATCGGCCCGGACGGCGCGATCTACGTCGGCGGGCTCGGCGCCGACGGCAACTGGGGCCAGGAGGGCAAGCTCCGGTACGGCCTGCAGAAGCTCACCCCGAACGGCACCGACGTCTTCGACATGCGGACCATGAAGGCCACCGCGACCGGATTCAGGATCGAGTACACCAAGCCGCTCTCCGACGCCACGGTCGCGAAGCTGCCCACCGCGTACGGGATCGAGCAGTGGCGCTACGTGCCCACCGCGCAGTACGGCGGCCCGAAGGTGGACCAGGAGACGCTGCCGGTGACCTCGGCCAAGGTCTCCGCCGACCGCCGGACCGTCACGCTGACGGTCGCCGGGCTGCGCCGCGACCGCGTGGTGCACCTGCGCTCGCCGCGCCCGTTCAGCGCCCGGGACGGCGAGACACTGTGGAGCACCGAGGCCTGGTACACGCTGAACGAGGTGCCCGGCCCGCGGCCGCGGCAGGTGCACTACGAGGCCGAGGAGGGCAACCGGGAGGGCGGCGCCACGCTCGCCACCGACCACCGCGGCTACACCGGCGTCGGCTTCGTGGCCGGCTTCGGCGCGCTGAACGCCGCCACCACCACGCACGTGACGGTGGACAAGGCCGGCGACTACGCGGTCGGGCTGCGCTACTCCAACGGGCCCAACCCGTTCAGCGGCACCAAGACCGTGAGCGTGCACGTCAACGGCCGCAAGATCCGCCAGGTCGCGCTGCCGTCGACGGTCACCTGGGACGAGTGGGCGACGGCCACCGAGACGCTGCCGCTGCGCAAGGGCGTGAACGCGATCCAGTACCGGGTCGACGCCACCGACACCGGGCACGTCAACCTCGACCTGATCAGCGTGCGCCGTCCCGGTGAACGGATCACGCTGGTCGACGGCAACGGGCTGGACGACTGGCAGCACACCGACGGGCGCCGGCCGCAGTGGCCGGCCGTCGAGGACGCCGCGATCGAGGTGTGTTGCGGCGACCTGCGCACCAAGGAGGCGTTCCGCGACTACCGGCTGCACGTCGAGTTCAAGGTGCCGCTCCTGCCGCCGGAGGTGACCGGGCAGAACCGCGGCAACAGCGGCGTATACCAGCAGGAGCGATACGAGATCCAGATCCTCGACTCGTACGGCGACCCGACGCTCGACAACAACGAGGCCGGCGCGATCTACCTGCACAAGGCACCGGACGTGAACGCGTCCACCGCGCCGGAGACGTGGCAGAGCTACGACATCACGTTCCACGCGGCCCGCTACGACGCGGCCGGCGCCAAGACCGCGAACGCCCGCGTCACCCTGGTCTGGAACGGCCGCAAGGTGCACGACGAGGTGGAGATCCCGGCCGGCACCGGCGGCAACATCCCGGAGGGCGAGTCGACGGGTGCCATCCGCCTACAGGACCACGGCAACAAGGTCAGGTATCGCAACGTCTGGATCGAACCGCTCCCCTAGGAGCCGGAGATCAAACCGATTTTCTGGTACGGCTACGGCGCGCCCAACCGCAACACCGGGCGCCTGTCTCCAGCCTCAGGGCCAGTCGCCGGTCCGGACCGTGGCCCGGCCGCCGGGCCGGCGGCCGGGCCGGCGGATTGCGGGTCATTCGATCGGGTTCATCGTGACTCGCGGCGGTTTCCGGGGCGGGATGGCTGATAACTTCGAGCCACAATTCGGACATCCGGGAGGCTTTGGTGAGCTTCGTTCAGATCATCGAGTACGAGACCGACCGACCGGACGAGATCCAGGCGCTCGGGGACGCGCAGATCGCCCGGGCGGGCGAGGCGCCGCCGGGATTCCGGCTCACCGTCGCTCAGGACCGGGAGAACCCGAAGCGGTTCGTGACCATTGTGGAGTTCGCGTCCTACGAGGAGGCCATGGCGAACAGCGACCGGCCCGAGACCGGCGAGTTCGCCCGGCAGATGGCGGCGCTGTGCACGGGCGCCCCGCGCTTCAGCAACCTCGACGTCGTCCGGTCCGCACCCTAGGGTCGCCCGCCCTGCGCACCGCCGCCATCAGCAGTCGCCAGAACGCGTCGACCTCGAGACCCACCGCGACCTCCGCGTTCGGCGCGGCGGCGGTGCGGGAGTGCAGGTCGACGACGGTGGCGCCGCGGGTGTGCGTCCCGGTCAGCTCGACGGCGACCGGGGCCGCGACGGTGCGCAGGATCGACGGGTCGATGACGGCGGCCACGGCGATCGGGTCGTGCACCGGCGGGTGCTCGAACCCGAACACCCGGCGATAGGTGCCCGCGAAGTACGTCATCAGGTCCGCGCAGACGGCGCCCAGCCGGGTGTCCAGCCCTCGGAGCGCGGCGATGATCTGGTCGGTCGCCAGGGCGAGGTGGGTGACGTTCAGGCCGATCATGGTGGCCGGCACCCCCGACCGCAGGACGATGTCGGCCGCCTCGGGGTCGGTGACGACGTTGAACTCGCCGTACGGGGTCGTGTTGCCCCGCTCGGTCGAGCCGCCCATGAAGACGATGCGGCGCAGGCGCGGCACCACCTCGGGATGGCCGCGCAGCAGCAGCGCGACGTTGGTCAACGGCCCCGTGGCGATCAGGGTGACCGGTTCGGCGCAGTCGGCGATGAGCCGCCGCATCAGCTCGACCCCGTGCAGCGGCCCGGCCTCGGCGACCGGCACGTCGAGGTCGGGCCCGTCCAGCCCGGACGCGCCGTGGATGTCCGCCGCGACGACGAGGTCGGCGACCAGGGGCCGGTCGCAGCCGGCCGCGACCGGAACGTCCGCGGCGCCGGCCAGGGCGAGGATCCGCAGCGCGTTCCTCGTCGTCTTGTCGAGGGTCTGGTTGCCGGCGACGGTGGTGACGCCGAGCAGGCGCAGCCGCGGGTCGCCGACGGCCAGCAGCAGGGCCAGCGCGTCGTCGTGCCCCGGATCGCAGTCGATGATCACCGGAACCGCGGCGGACTCCCTCATCCGCACGACGATAGTGGCCGGACCGGGTTCCGGGTGCGGGGCGGACGCGCCGCCCCGCACCCGGACGGTCACTTCTCCGGCGTCAGCAGCGACTCCGGCGCCACCGTGGCGACCGGCGGGCGCTGCTTGCCCGTCGGCGCGGACAGGGTGGCAGGCTCACCCGGCGGCGGGAGCGGCTCGGTGAACGGCTGCACCGAGTCCGTGCAGACCTTGCCCTTGGCGGGCGGCCTGCCGGTCAGCAGGTAGTCGTCGATGGAGGTGGTGGCGCACACGCCCGAGCCGTACGCGGTGTGGCCCCAGTTGTTGCTGGACAGCAGCCGCGAGTTCGGCAGCAGCCGGCTCGACGCGACCGCGCCCTGATAGTTCGTCGCCGGGTCCCAGAAGTTGCCGACGACCAGCACCGGCGCGGCGGTCCGCCGGGTGAACGGCCCGCGGTAGGCGTCCTCGTCCTGCACGGTCCAGGTCTTGTTCGCGCACTGGCTGTCGATCCAGCCCCAGGCCCGGCCGAAGTACGGCGCCTTCTGGTCGCGACGGGCGGTCGCCGCCGGCCAGGAACCGGCGTCCGCCGGATGCCGGCCGTCGGTGCAGACGACCGCGCTCATCGCCTCGAAGCCGTTCTGGTACGGGAAGTCGTAACCCCGCTTGGTCGCCTGCGCCGCCCGGGCCCGCTCGGTCAGCGCCGCGGTCGAGCCTTCGTGCAGCGCCGCCCACACCTCCGCGGAGATCTCGGTGACCGCCTGGCCGGCGTTGAGGTCGTAGAGCGAGCCGAGGATCGCGCTCACGAAGATCGCGTAGGTGACGGTGAACGTGCCGCCCTCGCCGTCGGGCAGCTGGAGCGGCTTCGCGCGCAGTTCGCGGGCGATGGTGTCGAAGTTCTTGACCGGATCGCCCGCGGCGAAGACGCAGTGGGTCTCGCCCGCCCGGTCGCAGCGCTTGAGGATCTCGTTCAGCGCCTTGTACGCGCCGTCGGACGAGCGCAGCCGGTCGTCGAGGATCTTCTTGGTGTTGCCGACCCAGGCGACCGGGTCGAGCACGCCGTCGATGACCAGGGCGCGGAACCGGTCCGGGAACAGGTTCGCGTAGTACTGGCCCAGCGCGCTGCCGTAGCTGAAGCCCAGGTAGTTGAGCTTCTTGTCGCCGACCGCGCGGCGCATGACGTCCATGTCGCGGGCCACCTCGGCGGTGGACATCGCGCCGGCCAGCTTCTTTCCGGTGGTGGAGCAGGCCTTGCCGAACCGCTTCGACCCGGTCACGTACCGCTTCTCCTCCGCCTTCGTGAACGGGAACGGCACGTTCATCAGGTCGAGGACGGCGGTCTGGTCCTTGACCGACTTGAAGCAGCGGACGTTCGCGCTGGCGCCGATGCCGCGGGGGTCGACACCCACGATGTCGAAGCGCTGCAGCAGCGAGTCGCTGAGGAAGTAGGGCGCGAAGAGGGCGAAGTCGGTCGCCGAGCCGCCCGGGCCACCGGGGTTGAGGAACAGGCTGCCGATCTTGTTCTTCTGGTCCTTCGCCTTGATCCGCAGGATGGCGATCTCGGTGGTGGCGCCCTTCGGCTTGTCGTAGTCGAGCGGCAGCCGGGTGGTGGCGCACTCGGCGATGTCGTAGCACTTGTACCAGCCGAGCTTCGGCGTCGGCACCTTGTCGACCCGCGCCCGCTCCGCCTTCGCGGTGCGATCGTGCGAGGCCGGTGCGGCGGAACCGGGCGCGGCGGCGACGACGGACAGGACGATGCCGGCCAGTGCGGCGGTCAGTAATCGGTGCGTCTTCTCCCGCATGCGGACGACCCTTCTGACGATGGAGTCGCGGCGTCGACACCGCGACCCCAGGCATAGTAGGCAGTCGATGCCACGCTCAGTGATCATCTAAACAGGACGGATCGGGACACCGGGGTTGCGCGATCGTGGAAGAGTTACGGTCATCTATGGGCGCCGGGCCCTTTTGCGGCCCGGCTGACGGGAGGGCCCTGCATGCGCCTGAGAAAACTGCCCACCGCACTGCTCGCCGCCGTCACGGCCGCCGCGCTCGTCGCGGTCGCGCCGGACGCGGCGTCCGCGGCACCGGACCCGGGGACGTCGCCCGGCCGGCCGGCCGGGAAGTCCACCAGCATCACCCTGATCACCGGCGACCGGGTGGTCGTCGCGCCGGACGGACAGACCAGCATCGAACGCGCGCCCGGGCGTACGGGCACGCGGTTCCTCAGCCGCAAGGCCGGCAGGCACCACTACGTGATCCCGGACGACGCGCTGCCGCTGGTGCGGGGCGGCCGGCTCGACCAGCGGCTGTTCGACCTGACCGCGCTGCGCGACTTCGGCTACACCGGCGAGGCCCAGCTGCCGCTGCTCCTCGCGTACCCCCGATCCGGAAGCCGCAAAGGCCCGGCGGGCGCGCGGGCGGCAACCAGCGCGACGGCGGAGATCACCCGCGACCTGGGCGGGGTGAGCGCGCTCGCGGTGCGCGCGAAGCGCACCGCGCGGGCCGAGCTCTGGCAGTCCCTGACCACGGGTACGGCCGGAGCACGCGCGCTGTCGCCGGGTGTCGAACGGGTCTACCTGGACGGCAAGCGCAAGCTCGACCTGGACGTCAGCGTGCCGCAGATCGGCGCGCCGTCGGCCTGGCAGGCGGGCCTGGACGGCACCGGCGTGACGGTGGCGATCCTGGACTCCGGCATCGACGCCACCCACCCGGACTTCGCCGGGAAGATCGTGGCGAACGAGAACTTCACCCCCGACCCGAACACCGACGACCTCGTCGGGCACGGCACGCACGTCGCCTCGATCATCGCCGGCAGCGGCGCGAAGTCCGGCGGTAAGTACAAGGGCGTCGCGCCCGGCGCGAAGCTGGCGATCGGCAAGGTGTGCTCGACCGAGTTCTGCGAGGAGTCGTCGATCCTGGCCGGCATGCAGTGGGCGGCGAAGGCCGCCCCTGTGATCAACATCAGCCTGGGCGGCGGCGACTCGCCGAGCATCGACCCGCTGGAGCAGGCCGTCGAGGACCTCACCGCGGCGCACGGCGCCCTCTTCGTGATCGCGGCCGGCAACTCCGGCGGCACCGCGACCGTCGGCTCGCCGGGCAGCGCCGACTCGGCCCTCACCGTCGGCGCGGTCGACGACGAGGACCAGCTGGCCGAGTTCTCCAGCCGCGGCCCCCGGGTCGGCGACGACGCCATCAAGCCGGACATCACCGCGCCGGGCGTGGACATCGTCGCCGCGCGGGCCGCGAACGGCCAGATCGGCACCCCGGCCGGGGACGGCTACGTGAGCCTCTCCGGCACCTCGATGGCCACGCCGCACGTCGCCGGCGCGGCGGCGATCGTCACCCAGCAGCACCCCGGCTGGTCCGCCAGGCAGCGCAAGACCCTGCTGATGGGCGCCGCGAAGCCGACCGACGGCGTCGACGTGTTCGGCCAGGGCGCGGGCCGCGTCGACGTGGCCCGGGTGGTGCGCCAGGCGGTCTCGGTCGACGAGGGCAGTGTCAGCTTCGGCCGGCAGCTCTGGCCGCACGACGACGACGTGCCGGTCACCAAGACCGTCACCTACCGCAACGGCGGCACGGCGCCGATCGCCCTGTCGCTGTCGCTGACCGGCGACACCCGCACGTTCTCGCTGGCCGCGACCGGCGTCACCGTGCCGGCCGGCGGCACCGCGACGACCACGGTCACGGCGAACACCGGCGGCGCGGGCACCGACGGCTTCAAGACCGGCCGGCTGGTCGCGACGGGCCCCGGCGACATCCGGGTGGAGACCCCCGTCGCGGTGAACCGCGAGGTGGAGAGCTACAACGTCACGCTGAAGCACACCGCCCGGGATGACCGACCCGCCGAGTACTTCACTTCGCTCAACCGGCTGGGCACCGCCGAGTTCTACGACGCCTCCGGCACCGAGGCGACCGAGGTGGTGCGACTGCCCAAGGGCGAGTACGGCCTGCTCTCCTGGACCTTCACCGAGACGGACCTCACCATGCTGGTCCAGCCGAGGCTCGTGGTCGGCGGCCCGGCGACCGTGCGGCTGGACGCCCGCCGCGGCAAGCCGGTGAAGATCACCGTGCCCCGCAAGGACGCGACGCCGGCCCTGGTCGCGATCAACGCCGACTGGGTCAACGAGGACTTCGGGGTCGGCGCCTCCGCGCTCTCCGAGAACGGCAGCGACCTGTTCCTCGGCCAGGTCGGCCCGCGCGGCCGGCAGGCGGGCTTCTACTCCTCGGTCAACGCGGCCTTCGCGAAGTTCGACGCGGCCGGCGAGACCTTCCGGGACACGCCCTTCCTCTACAACCTCTCGTACCTGAAGAAGGGCGCGTTCTACGACGGCTACACCAAGCGGGTACGGGCGCGTGACCTGGCCACGGTGAAGTCCGGATTCGGCTACGAGGCCGCGGGCGTCACCGGCGTCAAGTACAACTGGTCCGACCTGGGGCCGGACATCGGCGGCTGGGCCGTCGGCATCCCGTTCCGGCTGCCGTCCAAGCGCACCGACTACCTGAGCACCGAGGGCGGGGTCACCTGGTCCGGCGACTTCGGCCAGGAGCTGCAGAGCGATCCGGACAGCTTCCCGGAGACGCTCAGCATCGCCGTCGTGCCCAACACGCGGTACAAGCCGGGCCGGACCTACCGGCAGGAGTGGAACCGGGCGGCGTTCGCGCCCTCGGTCGCCGGCGACATCGACGCGGCGGTGCGGGACGGTGACGTGATCCAGGCGTTCGTCCCGCTGTTCAGCGACGGCGTCGGGCACCTGGGCGACTCGCGCACCGACACCGCGCGGACCGCGCTCTACCGCGGCGGCACGCTGGTCGGCGAGGAGCCCTCGACCTACGCCGAGTTCGAGGTGCCGCCGGGTGCCGCGCGGTACCGGCTGGAGCAGTCCGCCACCCGCGGCGCGCCGTTCCGGCTGTCGACATCGGTCAGCGCCGCGTGGACGTTCCGCTCGGCGACGACCGGGGAGACCCCGGTACGCCTGCCGCTGTCCACGGTCCGGTTCAGCCCGCCCGTCGACGCGAAGAACGTGGCACCGGCCGGCCGCGCGTTCGCGATCCCGGTCACGGTCGAGCGGACGACCGGTTCGGCGGCGCGGCCCAACCGCGCGCTGACCGTCGACTTCTCGACCGACGACGGGCGCACGTGGCGGAAGGCCAAGGTGCGCGGTACCGGCGACCGGCGGGTGGTGCTGGTGAGCAATCCCGCCGGCGCCGGGTTCGTGTCGCTGCGCGCCAACGCCACCGACGCCGCGGGCAACACCGCCGCGGTGACGGTGCTGCGGGCGTACGCGGTCGGATAAGTGGCCTGGGGGCGGTGGGCCGGCGGCCCGTCGCCCCCAGCCGTGTGCGGTGATTCACAATCCGTCCCGGCTCGACACACGTCACCTGCGGATCGGCCCGGCCTGCGCGTTTCCAGCGCGCCGGACGAGCCGGTCCGCCGGGGCGGCCCTGCGATAGTGTCCGCGAATGACCTCTCCGACCGGACGGGCCACGCTGCTCGTAGCCCTGGCCCTCGTCCTCGCCGGCTGCTCCGGCGGCGCGGACCAGACGTCGGCCGACCCGCCGGCCACGGCCACCGCGGTGGCGTCGTCGCCGGTCGCGAGCGCGCCGGCCTCGTCAGCGCCGGCAGAAGCGCAGTGCCAGCAGACCACGTACTGGTCGAAGCAGCAGACGATCAACTGGGTGCGGGCGTTGTCCGAGACCGATCCGTCGAACAACGTGCTGCTCGGCAAGGACCGCGCCGTCGCGACGATCTGCAAGGGCATGCCGGTCCAGGTCGAGTTCTGGGACGTCGTGCTGACCTCGATCGCCGGCCGGGTGAGCTACGAGCTGAAGCCGGCCCAGCGCAAGCAGGTCACTGTGGACGGCCGGAAACTCGTCACGGTGAAGGCACCGAAGGACTTCCGGGCGGACGGCTGCGGCGGCACGCTCACCGCGGTGTACGTCGGCAAGCCGCTCACCGAGAACGAACTGCCCGCCGCACTGGACGTCGAGCAGGCGAGCAGCACCGCGGAGTTCAACTCCGAGCGGGTCGCGTTCTCGGCCGCGACCATGCCCGGCACCGGCGACGAACTGCGCAGCTGCCACCCGACGGCGTGACCCGGCGCGTCACCTACGCCGCCCGCGCCCGCTGGAACCCGCGCTCGATCTCCGCCTCAGCCACCGCCCGGCCGCACCAGGCCTGCTCGTCGATGGTCACGGCCTTGCCGGGCTCGACCGCCTTGTAGACCTCGAAGAAGTGCCGGATCTCCAGTCGCAGGAAGTAGTCGAGGTCGCCGACGTCCCGTAGGTGCTCGAGCCGGTGGTCGCCGGCCGGCACGCACAACACCTTGGGCGTCGAACCCTCCTCGTCGTGCATGCGGAAGAGGCCGATGGCGCGGCTGAGCACCACGCAGCCCGGGAACGTCGGCTGCTGCACGAGCACCATCGCGTCGATCGCGGTACCGCCCTCGCACAGGGTGTCATCGATGAAGCCGTAGTCGGCCGGGTACTTGGTGGACGTGAACAGCGTCCGGTCAAGGCGCAGGCGATGCGTTCGCGGGTCGATCACGTACTTGTTGCGCGTACCGCCCGGAATCTCGACGGTGACGTCGAAGTCCATGGCTAGGGCCGGCCCATCGACACGAGCCTCGGCGTTCCGGGAACACCGGTGGAGGTGTCGACGTAGCCGGTGAAGCGCATCCCCGGCACGAGGCCCCTGACCTCCTGGGCGCCGGCCGGCACGAGTACGACGCGCAGCTTGTTGGGATTCCGGCTGGGTGCGGCGTCGAAGTCCCCGACCCGGGGCACGATGCGCTGGACCCTCGCCCGCACGGTGTGTACGAGGCTCTCCGCCTTCAGCGTGGCGATCATCGTGGGGGCGATCTCCGGCAGGTCCTCCAGCGGCACGTCCGACTCGAACGTCAACTGGGTCGGGTCGTAGAGCTCCAGGAACGGCTGCCCTGGTTGCAGGGTGCTGCCGACGGTGGCCGGCAGGTCGACGACGATGCCGGCCCTCGGCGCGGTCAGGCTCATCTTGGTGATCTTCGGGTCGCCCTGCGAGTCGGTGCTGGTCACCTCGAGGGTGCCGAGCTTCTGGTCGGCGATCACCCGCTGCTGTGCGGTTACCGACACGGCGGTGACGAGCCCCGTCTGCGGAACCTCGACCGGAATGGACTGCGCGGAGAGCGTCACGTTGCCGAGGTCGATGCGGTTCGCCTCCGTGGCACGGCCCGTGCTGATCCGCAGGAACAGCAGGACCGCGGCGGCCAGCAGTACGAGCACGACGAAGCGGGCCCACCACTTGCGGAGGCGGCCGCGGCCGCGGCGAGCTCCGGCGACGGGTGGCGGTGATTCCGGGCCCGGCTGCACCGGGCGAGGGGACTCGATGGGGTCGGCGCCCTGCGGGCTCGTTCCAGTGGATTGCACCATGACGATTCCTTTATGCGGGCCGTGACGGCGCGGCCGGGGTGGGTGCCTCGATGGCCTGACTGATCAGCACGTCGTTCTGGTCATGCCGGGCCGGCCAGGGCAGCGCCCGGGCCAGCACGGCACCCGCCTTGCGCCGCTCCAGGCGTTGCTTGATGACCCGCGGCGCGATGACCGCCTCGGCGACGACCCGGCCCAGCACCAGGACGTAGATCAACGCCCAGCCGATGGACAGGCCGACGGCGGCGACGTCGGTTCCACGCAGCGGCAGCATGCTGATCCCGACCGCCACCGCGACGACGTTGAGCAGCAGCAGCGCGACGTGCGGCAGGACCAGTTCCACGCCGGGCAGGCCGGTGGGTCCCGAGTTGGTGACGGACCAGCGCACCTTGCGCTTGAACATCGCCATGAACAGGGCCTTCACGTGCACCGGCGCGGCGCCGATGCTGGTGACGATCGCGGCCGGCTTGAAGCCGCCCAGCTGCATCACCGTGACCAGCACGATGAGCAGGTAGAAGGGCGCGTAGTGCACCAGCCACGTGCTGATGTCGGAACGGATCGGGCTCAGGCCGAACAGCAGGTACACCGCCGGCAGGCACATCAGGATCAGCGCCGCGAGGGAGAGCAGGTAGTTCACCCCGGCGAGCAGGTACTGGAACCGCTGATCGAGGTTCAGCCCCTTGCCGCGCCACAGGCGGCCGCGCAGCATCACCTCGAACGCGCCGTACGCCCAGCGGAACTGCTGCTTGAAGTACGACAGCAGGCTGTCCGGCGCGAGGCCGCGGGCCAGGACCTCGGGCACGAAGAAGGACCGCCAGCCGGCCCGGTGCAGCTCGATCGAGGTCCAGATGTCCTCGGAGTTGCTGGCGATGTACATGCCGCCGATCTCCTCCAGGGCCGTGCGCCGGAAGATGACGTTCGTGCCGACGCAGAACACGGCGTTGAAGTGGTTGCGGCCCGGCAGCACCAGCTCGTAGAAGATCTTCTGGGACTCCGCCGAGCCTTCCGCGACCAGGCCGCGCGCGCTCGGGAACGCCTGCGGCGTCTGCACAAACGCGACGCCCCGGTCCTGCATGTGCGGCAGGGCACGGACCAGGAAGTCCGGGCTCGGTATGTGGTCGGCGTCCAGGATCACCACGAACTCGCCGTCGGTACGCCGCAGCGCCGAGTTGATGTTGCCTGCCTTGGCGTGCAGATGCTCCTTGCGCCGCAGGTAGCCGACCCCCTCGCGGGCGGCGGCATCGCGCACCTCATCGCTGGAGCCGTCGTCGAGCACCCAGGTCCGGTGCTCGACCGCCATGTCGCGGGCCGCCCGGATGGTCACCAGCACGATCTCCAGCGGCTCGCCGTAGACGGTGATGAACACGTCGATGGTGGGCTTGAGCTCGTTGCTGAGCAGCCGGCGGCGCCAGGCGTACACCTCCGGCGGATCGGGCTGCTGCGTGTGTGCGAGCACCGTCCACCACATCGCTAGGGCGTTG
The DNA here is from genome assembly GCF_044465445.1 of Actinoplanes sp. NPDC049668. Taxonomy (NCBI): domain Bacteria; kingdom Bacillati; phylum Actinomycetota; class Actinomycetes; order Micromonosporales; family Micromonosporaceae; genus Actinoplanes; species Actinoplanes sp. NPDC049668. Next base: position 456,367 of record NZ_JBITLR010000004.1, on the reverse strand, counting down.
AAGATCGTGATGCCCTCGGCGAAGAGCACCAGCAGCCAGACCCAGGTGTTTCCCCGGTAGGCCGGATTGAGCAGGAAGATCATGTAGAACAGCGTCACGCCCAGCGCCGCCAGGACCGCGACCCTGGTCGAGCGCTGCATGGGCCGCCACGACATGTCGTCGGGGTTCGACGCCCGGTCCGGCGACGTTGTGGTCGAGTCGATGGCCATCGATGCCACCCTCTCCGGTCGCGCAGAGGCACACGGACCCCCGATGAGCCCGCTGGCCTTGAGTTACCACCCGCATGCCCCGGACGGGCGGTGATAACCGTCGATCCGCCCCCCGATTGCCCGGGATCTCAGCCGTGGCCCGCGCGCGTGCTCACCACAACGCGGTCGACGAGCATCGGCACGCCCGGCTTGGTGGCCGGGGTGGGGCCGCCGCCGAACGCCGCCGGGAAGGCGCCACCGATCGCCACGTTCAAGATCACGAAGAACCCGTGCTGATTGGCCGTCGCCCAGACCGCCGGCTCGAACCGGTCCGCACGGACGGTGAACGTGTTCCGGCCGTCCAGGTACCAGCGCAGCTCCTCGGGCGTGACGCCGCGGTCGTACTCGATGGCGTAGGTGTGGAAGCCGGCCTTGCAGCCCTGGCACGGCAGCTCGCCGCTGCTGACCCCAGCAGGCTCGCCGCACGGGCCGCCGACCGGAGTGCCGCAATGGAAGGTGTGCAGGACCGTATCGCGGCCGTTGGCGTTCTCCATCACGTCCCACTCGCCGATATGCGGCCAATTGGTGGCCCCCACCGGCCGGGCCGGCGCACCGAGCGCCCAGAACGCCGCCCAGTAGCCCGCGGCCTGCGCGCCGCCGACGTCGGGCAGTTTCAGCGAGGCCTCCATCCGCACCGCGCCGCCGGCGGGGGCGGCGAAGTCGGTGCGTCGCGACTCCACCCGGCCGGACGTCCACTTTACGGCGCCCGCACCCGTACGGAGCGGGACGATGGCGAGATGCCCGGCGCCGTCATGATGCACGTTGGCGACGCTGTCGGTCATGACCTCAAGCTCGCCGGTGCCCCACTGCGCCGCGCCGCCGCGGTAGCCGGACCCGACGCTGTAGAGCCAGTCCTCGCGGGACAGCCCGGTGTTCGCGGCGCCGTCGAAGTCGTCACTCCACACCTGCTGCCAGGGCGACGACGCCGACGAGGCCGACGACGACGGGGACGAGGAACCGGCCCCGGGCGACGGGTCGGTGCATGCGGCCAGGGCCACCGCCATGGCGAAAATCCCGTACCTCGACCTGCGGCTCGCCGCTCGCGCGGCAGCCCGTCCCGGCTCACTCATGCGGTGCCTCGATTCACGCCGGCCCCGGAGATCGACTGCCTGGACGAGCACCGGCGAGGCCGCAACGGCCAGTGATCATCTTCGCCGTCCCGTGAACCGGCCGCGTGCCGCTCCTCGGCGTCCATGTCGCACCCGGATACCCCGGCTAACCCCGGCTAAACAGCCTGAATCGACCCGTTTGCCGCCGATCAGCCGGTTTTCCGGCCAGCCGGACGGACCGGCGTTCTACGCCGCGGGCAGGTACGCCGTGCTGAACGGCTCCCGCCGGGCGCGCAGGTCCGCGTAGGTCGCCACGACCAACGGCGTCAGCACGACGCCGGCGATCAGCGACGACGTCAGGTTCAGGATCGACCCCAGCACCGCGTCCGTGACGAGGGCGCCGGTGCCCACGACGGCCGCCGGGTCCGCGAACACCGAACCCAGCGTGATCAGGGTGACCACACCGCTGAGCGCGGCGAAGATCAGCGTGATGCCGAAAAGGAGTCCGACGATCGTGGCGGTCCGCGCGACGGCGGCGCCGAAGTCGTTATGGAAGAGGCGGAAACACCGGGAGATGGCCTCGCCCGGCTCGAACAGCACCACGGCGGGCAGCACGACGAAGACCGCACCGAGGTAGAGGCCCGGCACCACGCAGGCACACAGGCCGGCGAAGATGACCAGGCCCGCCAGCAGCGACCAGCCGATCATCGGCAGCACCCGCGGCAGCACCGCCCGCACGGCCGGCCCGACGTGCGCCTGCCCGCCGGTCGCGACGGTGACCACGAGCCGCACCGCCGCGAGCGTGGCGATCGAATAGATCAACGCGACCAGAACCGCGGCGAGTCCGTACACGGCGCTCGCGATCGCGGTCGAATCGACCGTCGCGTCCCGGGTGCTGAGGTTGAAGAGGATCTGTGCGGGGATCATCAGGGCCAGGGCCGCTACGAGCGCGTACACCTGGATCAGGAGCAGCGGCTGCCACCCGCGCCGTACGACCGCGAAGCCGCGCCGCCACCAGCCCGCGAAGTCGGCGCTGACCAGGGGGTCGGCCGGGTCGAACCGCGGCGTCGCCGGGCCCGGATAGGCGGGCTGACCGGCGGGCGGGTACCCCTGCGGCCAGCCGGGCGGCTCGTCCTGCGGGCCAAACGGTGGAAACTGCGACATATCAGTTGATCATAGGCATTAACCGTCATTCGTGCAGCGCTTCGGCCATGTCGAGCTCGAAGCTGTCATCGATCCGCCGGCCGTACAGCACCGCCGGGCGGAGGTTGTTCAGGATGAGCCCGGAGACCTTGTCGTAGTGGGGCGTGATGGGCCGCGGACGCGCCGCCTCGACGGCGGTGAGGAGTTCCGCCGCGTAGGGAACGTCGTCGCGCACCGCCTGCAGGCCGTACGTGGTCCTGCGGGTGGGCGCGAACCCGCCGACTCGGAAGAGCCGCTCCTGGCTCCGCGAGTTCGTCAGGAACTTCAGCAGCTCCAGGGCCTGCTCGTCGTACGGCGTCGTGCGCGACACCACCAGGTTCTGCCCGCCGAGGACGCCGGGTCCGAAGAGACGGCGCACCTCCGGCCGGCGATCGATCTTCTTGTACTGCGCGGGCCAGTTGCGCAGGTAACGCACCCGCCCATCGATCAGAGCCTCGGTGCCGGCGTCCTCCGATCCGCTGTCGAGGATGAGCCCCTCGGCGTACGCCTTCTTGAGTGGCTCGATGGCGGCCTCCCAGTCGTCGCGCCGGACCACGTTCTCGACGCCCGTGGAGTTGAGGATCGACTTGTCCTCGGCCAGCATCTGTTCGAGAACGTTGACGACGAACGCCTCGTTGGGCCCCAGCTGCAAGGCGATCTGCCTGCGGTTCGCGGACGCCCGGGCCGAGTCGGTCATCTCGGTCCAGCTGTCCGGCTCGGGCGTGCCGCCGGCGGTGAAGAGCAGCCCGACGTCGGTGTTGAACGGCAGCCCGTAGCGGCGCTGCTTCCAGTAACAGGTCGCCAGCGGGCCCTTCAGGAAGCCATCCACCAGCGCGTCGTCGGACCCGAGCTCGGCGAGCAGCCCGTCGGTCCCGTCGTCGCGCCGCGCGGCGAACTCGCTCAGGTGCACGGAGTCCAGTACCGCGACGGCGGCGCTGCCGTCCCTGAGCGCGGTGCGGATCTCCAGGCGCTGCCGGCTGGTGTCGCCCTCGATCTCCCGCAGGTGCGCCGGCGCCTGCGGGTGCTCGGCGTTCCACTCGGCGATCAGCTCCTGGCGTACCCCGCTGGGGTCCTTGCCGGCGATGATGTTGAGCCTGACACCGGCCGGCAGCGCCGGGACGTCCGCCGACGGAGTCGCCGACGGCGCCGGTGACGCGGGCGGCCCGCCCGACGCCGTTCGCTTCCCCGCCTGCGGCAGGTACAGCAGCGTCGCGGCGATCGCCGCGACGCCGACGAGCGCGGCCGTCGCGTGCGGCAGGAACCGCCGCGACGCGGTGGTGGAGAAGGGCATCAGATCTCCGCGGTCAGCGCCGGGCGTCGCGCCAGCGCCACGGCCAGGGCGAGTCGGACGAGGTAGACGATCAGCGCGGTCGACAGGCTGACGGCGACGGTCCATCCCACCGGCAGGCGCCCGGCGAGCAGCGCCGCGTTCAGGTTGCCGAACGCCGCCGCCAGCAGGATCCCCGGCGCCGCACGGCCTTCGGCCCGCCACCGGCTCGCGGGTAGACCCGGAACCCGGGGCAGGCAGGGCTCGCCGTTGACGATGTCGTGGTCCCACCAGTTCCGGAACAGGGGCAGGTCGCCCACGTTCCCCTCGGACAGCGCGCGCGGCTGCGGCAGGCCCCGATTGGCCATCTGCTTCTCCAGCGCACGGGACGTGGCTCCCATCGTCAGGAGCCGGCCCTCCCCCGGCACCCCGTTGCGCAGCAGCGTCACGAGTTCACCGGTGAACGTGGTGAGGCCGGCCGCCGACCCCGCCGGCGCCGGCCGGTTCGGCTGCGTCGCGGCCAGGACGAACGTGCCGTCCACCGCCACCTGCCCGTCGGCGGGACCCATGAGGGTCGCGTTGCCCGCATAGCAGCAGTCGAGAATCATGATCCGGCTCGGCGCGCGCGAGAAGATCAGCGCGTGCCGGACGTGATCGAAGTCCAGTGCGGACTCCGGACTGCCGTCGACCGACAGCGCATGCGTGAGATAGAGCTTCGCGTTGATCGACGACAGCAGGCCGTGTCCGGCGAAGTAGACCAGCAGGGTTCCGGTGACCTTGGCGGCCGCCTCCTTGATCGGATCGATGATCTCGCTCGGCGAACGCGGGTCGAGCACCTCGAGGCAGTTCGCCGCCGGCAGGCCCCACAGGCTCGGGTCCCGCAGCATCCAGCCGAGCCGGGAGACGTTGTTGGCCACGCCGGGCAGCTGCCCGTCGGCGTACGAGGGATCCTCGAAGCGGCTGGTGCCGATCAGGACGGCGAACGATCCGGCGGGATCGGTCGCCGCGGGTCGCTCACTGCCCATCGCCCGGCCGCGGCTCGGCCGGGACATCCGAGATCTCCACGCGGGTGTCCTCGCTCTCCACGCGGACGCCGATACCCGTACGGCCGGCCCGCGCCCGCCCCTGACGCCAGGTCATGACGGCGATGATCAGCTGAGCCGCGCTCAACCCCCCGGTGAGCGCGACCTCGAGCAGGTCGACCGCGTCGCCGCCCATCTGCCCCGCGGCCGGCGCCGGGTCCGCGGTCGACACCAGCCACCCCCGGCCCAGCACCGGGTTGCCGCGCAACCAGGCCGCCAGGGCCTCCCGCTCCCGGTCCGCACCCCGCCCGGTCACCGTCAGCCGGGCAACCTGGGCCGTCGCCGCCGTCGCCTTGATCATGTTCGAGAACTCCCGCCGTTGGAACCGTCCGCAGCGTGACACGGCGAATGCCCGCGAACCGCACCGGCTGTCCGGCCGTCCGGCGACTCGGGCCGTTCGACTTAACCCGGGCTGATTACCGCGCACTCACCACGCCCGGGCGAGCGTGGTGAGTGCACCACCGCACGTCCCCCGTGGCGTGCGGAAGCGGTGTCCGATCAGCCGCCGTGCTCGTGCGGCGCGCCGATCAGGTAGAGCAGCAACGCCATCGCCACCACGGCGCCGGCGTTCAGCTGCCCTCGGTCATCGGCGCGCCGACCGTGTAGAGCAGCGTCGCCAGCGTCGCCAGCGCGAACGTCACGAGGACGACGCGCCGCCAGTTCAGGGTGTGGATCATCAGGTTTCACCTCCTCCGCGATGCTCCGCCGTCGCATCACGAACACGACGAACGCGCAGCTGCCGCCGCCGATCAGCAGGTCGCCGGGGCTGACGACCGCGCGCAGCGGCGGGATCGCCATGGTGTCGCCGAGAACGGCGAGCCGGGTGCCCGCGTCCGCCGGTTCGTTCTTCGCCGTCACGGCCGGCGGATGCGACCCGGCGTCGCCGGCGTCATAGGGCATCCGGCCGTTGAGGGCGATGGCCAGGCCGTTGAGCGACGCGCCGAGCACGATCACGACGGCGGCCGCCCGGACCGCCCTCGGCCACCCGGGGAGGTTGACGGCGAGCCAGGCCAGCACGGCGGCGAAGATCACCGCAAGCATCGGCGCGGCGCCGTCGAACCGGTACTGGGCGAACTGCACCGCCGCGGCCAGCCACACCAGCCAGAGCGCCCGGATCCTGATGGCGCCGAAGCCGGCGAGGCGCCCGCCGAACAGGTATCCGAGCGCGACGCCGACGACCACGGGTGCGAGCATCAACGGTAGAAGCACCACGTCAGCGAACCCCACGATCCGGTGTGGAGAGTGGAATCCCGACAGACTCCGGAACGCGCCGGCAACGACACCGGCGGCGAGGGCTCCCAAACGGCGGTTCGCCGGACGGCACCGGCTACGGTGTTCCCGTGGGTGCTTCGCGGGACACCGGCCCGGTGGCCGCGTTCTGTGCCGAGCTGCGGCGGCGGTGGCAGGCGTCCGGACGCGACCTGCAGAGCGTCGCGCGCGACGTGAGCATCAGCAGGACGCAGCTCTACGCGATTCTCAACGGCGAGATCCGGCGCCCGCCGGACTTCGACGGCGTGGTCCGGCCGCTGATCCGTGCGTGCGGCGGCGACGACGCGGAGGTGGCGGACTGGCGGCGGCGCCACGAGATCCTGGTCGGCGTACACGAGGAGACGCGCCGCCGCCCGGCCACCCGGACCGCGACGCCGGCGCAGCTGCCCCTGGACGTCGCGGGTTTCGCCGGTCGCGGCGCCGCGCTCGCCGCGCTGGACGCCGCGACGGCCCGGGTCGTGACCGTCACCGGCACGGCCGGCGTCGGCAAGACCGCCCTGGCCGTGCACTGGGCCCGCGGCGCCGCCAGGAGGTTCCCCGACGGTCAGCTCTACGTCGACCTGCGCGGCTTCGACCGCGACGACGAGCTCGTCGATCCCGCGGACGCGATCCGCGGCTTCCTCGACGCGCTGGGCGTCGAGCCGCAGCACCTGCCGAAGGACCGCGACGGGCAGGCGAGGTTGTACCGCAGCCTGTCCGCCGGGCGCCGGCTGCTGGTGATCCTGGACAACGCCCGCGACGCCGCCCAGGTCCGCCCGCTGCTGTCCGGCGGGCCGGCCGTGCGCACCGTCGTGACCAGCCGCGACCGGCTGACCGCCCTGGTCGCCGAGATCGGCGCGCAGCCGATCGCCCTGGACCTGCCGGACCCGGCGGAGGCCGCCGGGCTGCTGCGCAACCGCCTGCCGGCCGGATCGGCGGACGACCGCGACACCGAGGCGATCGTGACGGCGTGCGGCCGGCATCCGCTCGCCCTCGCGCTGGTCGCCGCGCGGATCCGGCAGACCGGGTTCCCGCCGGCGGCGGTCGCCGCCGAGCTGCGGCACCCGGGATCCGCCACCCTCGACGGCGTGTGGGCGGTCTTCTCCTGGTCGTACCGCGCCCTGCACCCGCCGGCCGCCCGGCTGTTCCGCCTGCTGGGGCTCGCCGCCGGCGGGGACATCGGCATCGACGCGGTGGCCGCCCTGTCCGGTGCCGAGGTGCACGAGGCACGCCGGACGCTGCGCGAGCTCACCGACGCGAGCCTGCTCACCGAGCACGCCCCCGCCCGGTACCGGCTGCCCGGCCTGCTGCGCGTCTACGCCGCCGAACTGGCGCACCGCGACGACGCCGAACCCGACCGCCGGGCCGCGCTCACCCGGCTGCTCGACCACTACACGCACACCGCGCACCAGGCGGACCGGGTGCTGAACCCGACGCGCGCGCCGATCCCGATGCGCCTGAGCGGCACCGGACCGAAGGCCCCGCTAGACGCCAAGGCGGCGCTGGCGTGGCTGGCCACCGAGCGGGCGGTGCTGCTGGCCGCCCTGCGCCAGGCCGGGGACGCCGGGCTGGACCGGCACGCCTGGCAGCTCGGCTGGGCCCTGGACTCGTTCCTGTTCGAACACCGGCACTGGCACGACGAGGGCGTGGCCTGGGCCGTCGCGCTGCGGGCGGCGACGGCGCTGGTGGACCGCCCGGCGGTGGCGCACGCGCACCGCTTCCTCGGCGTCGTCGCCGGCCGGCTGGACCGCTTCGACGAGGCGCACGCACACCTGCGCCGGGCGGCCGAGACGTGCCGGGCGGCCGGCGACCGGCCCGGCGAGGCCGAGACCGAGTACGTGCTCTCGTACATCTGCTGGCTGCAGGCCGAACACGACCGCGCCCTCGCACACGCCGAACGGTCGCTGGCGCTGTGGGCGGAGCTCGGCCACCCCGGCTGGGAGGGCAAGGCGAGCAACGCGGTCGGCTGGTACCACGCGGAGCTCGGCGCACCCCACCAGGCGATCGCACACCACGAGCGGGCGGTGGAGCTGCAGCGGCGGGCCGGCGACCGGGCGAACGAGGCCGTCGCCCTCGACACCCTGGGCCAGGCCAACCACCACCTGGGACACCACGAGGCGGCGGCCGGCCACTACGAGCAGGGCCTGCGGCTGGCCCGGGCCCTGGCCGACCCGATCCTGGAGGCCCAGCTCCACGTCCACCTCGGCGACACGCACGAGGCGATCGGCGACGGCGGCGCGGCGCGGGAGAGCTGGGAGGACGCGTACAAGATCCTGACGAACGCCGACCACCCGCAGGCGGCGGACGTCGCCCGCAAGCTGCAGGTGCTTGCCCGTGGCTGACGTCGACGACTTCCTCGCGGAGATCCTCCCTCGCCTGCGCGCCGCCGAGATCGCGCTGCACAACGGCGACGCCGCACCGCGCGGTGCCCTGTGGTCGCACGAGGACCCCGTGACGCTGTTCGGCGCGGAGGTCACCCGCAGCGGCTGGTCGGAGCTGGCGCCGACGTTCGACTGGCTCGCCACCCGCTTCTCCGCGTGCACCTCCCTGGAGTACGAGGTCATCGCCGCGGGCGCCGACGGCGACCTCGCCTATCTCGTGGCCATCGAGCGGATAACGGCCACCGCCAACGGCACCCCGACGACGTACGCCCTCCGCGCGACCACGATCTTCCGCCGCGAGGACGGCGCCTGGCGAGCCGTACACCGCCACGGCGACAGCTACCAGCCACCGAGTCATCACTGAGGGTTGCCGTCATCCGATAGGGTGACGCCCGACCGGTGATTACAGGTGTCTATGTAGTTGCGGAGGCTCGAGGTGGCGTCCATCGCGCAGTTACTCGCGCGGGCGGCTGACCTGCACCGGCGCGCCGCGTCCTACGTGCTCGACGCCGAGGCGGCCGTCGAACGGCTGTCCGGTGACGAGTTCGACGCGGCGACCACCGACGTCGCAGTCAGACGCCTTGCGGAGCACCTCCAAGGACTGGCCCGGGCCGGTCTTCCCGGCTGGTTGAGCCGGCCGCTGAACGCCTCCACCATGGGGCAGGCGCTGGGTTCGGACGCCGCGCTGAGCGGTCCGCTGTGGCTGAAGATCGGCGAGGCCTGGCCGCTGCGGGACGCCATGTTCTGGGCGGTGGCGCCCTTCGTCGGCGCCGGGCACCTCACGATCGACACCGACGCCCGCGACCGGCAGGTCGCCGCGTGGCTGCGGGGCATCCTGCTGCGGACCGTGGCCGCGCTCCCGGAGGGCACGGTCCGGGTGGTACCGGTCGACGGCGCGATGCTGGGCGCGGCATTCACCGCGTTCCGACCCCTGGTCGACGCCGAGGCCTGGGCCTTGCCGGTCACCGACCTGGCCGGATTTCGCACGGCGCTGACCGAGGCCGAGCAACACATCGCCACCGTCCAGTCCGGCGACCAGCCCCAGCCCGCGGTGCTGATCATCGCGGTCGCCGCGTTCCCCGCCGGTGCTGGCCGCAACGAGTGGTCCCGGCTCGCGGCCATCGCGCACGCCGGCCCGGCCTGCCGGGTCCACCTGCTGCTGGCCGGCCAGCCACCCGCGTTGGACAACACCACGATGATCACCACGTTGGGTGACGGCTGGTGGCGAATGTCCGAGCCGCCCGGCCCGCAAACCCTGTCCACCGACCGCGGCGGCCTGCCCGCGCCGATCCGACTGGACGCCGGAGCAAGTGAGGATGTCGTCGCCGAGGTCTGCCGCCGGATGGCCACGACCGCGGCGATCTCGCGGCGCACCGACTTCGCGGCGCTGATGCCCGACCCGATCTGGCGACGGTCCTCCGCCGCCGGCCTGCGCGCCGTCGCCGGGCGCGACGCGCGTTCGCCGTTCACCCTGTCGCTGGACGACGCCACCCCGCACATGCTCCTGGCCGGACGCTCCGGCGCCGGCAAGACCAACGTCCTGCTCGTCCTGCTGTACGCGCTCGCGTCCCACTACTCGCCCGACGAACTCGGCCTGTACCTGCTCGACTTCAAGGAAGGCGTCTCGTTCGTCGAGTTCACCCCCACCGTCAACGACCCGTCCTGGGTGCCGCACGCCCGGACCGTCGGCATCGAGTCCGACCGCGAGTACGGCCTCGCCGTCCTGCACACCTTGTCGCGGGAGATGACCCGCCGCGCCGGCGCGCTGAAGGCAGCCGGGGTCACGAAACTCGCCGACCTGCGCCAAGCCAGCCCGGACGTGGCGATGCCGCGCCTCGTGGTGGTCATCGACGAGTTCCAGGTGCTGTTCGCCGGCAACGACACCCTCGCGCACGACGCCGTCGCGGCCCTCGAGGAGCTGGCTCGCAAGGGCCGCTCATACGGGATCCACCTCATCCTCGCCTCGCAGACGATCGCCGGCATCGAAGCCCTCTACACCAAGAAGGACTCGATCTTCGGCCAGTTCCCGCTACGGATCGCGCTGCCCGGCGGCTCCGGCATCCTCGACCCCGGCAACACCGCCGCCGACGCGCTCCCGGTCGGCTCCGCCGTCGTCAACGCCTCCGGCGGCGTCGCCGAGGCCAACCGGATCGTCCGGTTCCCGCACGCCGATCCCGCCTCGCTGGCGGCCCAGCGTCATGCGTTGTGGCAGGCGCGACCTCCGGTCAACGACCCGCCCAGCGTGTTCGCCGGTTACGCCGAGCACCACATCACCGACGACCCGCTCTACCAGGCACTCACCCCTTCCGTACGGCGCCGCCAGGCCCTCGTCGGCCGCGCCGTCGACGTCGGTCTGCCCAGCGTCGGGTTCGCCCTCGACGCCGTCCCCGGCCGCCACCTCGCCACGCTCGGCACCTCGATCATCGGCGCCGACATCCTGCACGCCGCCGCCATGAGCCTCGCCAGGCAGCATCAGCCCGGCAGCGCCCGATTCGTGATCGGCGGGTTCGCCGCCAACGCCGACCCGATCGTCGACGATCTGGTCGCCCACCTCACCGCCACCGGCCACGACGTGGTCGAAGCCGACGCCGGGCGGCTTCGGGAACTTCTCAGCGAACTCGCCGACCCCGACGGCCCCGGCAGACCGACCTATCTGGTCCTGTTCGCCGCCGACGTGATCGTGCCGCTGCTCTCCGAGCGCGGACCGAACCGGCAGACCGGGCTCGACGACCTGCGCACCGTCCTCCGCCAAGGCCCCGGCCGCGGCATCCACATGCTCAGCTGGTGGCGCATCGCCCGGCGCTTCTCCGACGCCACCGGGGGCGCCGCCGGCCGCGAGGACATCGCCTGCCTGGTCGCTCTCAACGTGCCCGGCACCGAACTGTCGTCCCTGCTCGGCGACCACACGATCACCTGGCAGAGCCGCGCCAACCGTGCCCTGCTACTGGACCGCCACGACCAGCGGCAACGGTTGATCGTGCCGTTCGTCCGGCCGGGCCGGCAGGAAGGCCTCGACGAACCGAACTGACATCCATGACGTGGTACAGATAGGACCAGCAGGACACGGGGAGGGATGAACCGGCCATGTCCGCCATCGACGAGGTCATCACCGCGCTCCAAGCAGTGGCCGACGAACTCAACGACGCCACCAACGCGGCAAGCCACGCCGCGACCAAGGCCGACGACGCGCTCACGCAGGCCGTCGCACTCGGCGCAACCGCCACCGTCGCCGGACTCTCCGCGGTCAAGGAAAGCATCGACAAACTCCACCAACAGGTACAAGGCACCATCGACATCGCCAACGACACCGCCACCCAGGCCCGCGCAGTCGCCGACGGCACTTGAAGAGGCGGCGGCACAGCGCCGGCAGCGGCAGCCGGATCCGGGCGCGATCCTGAGCGCCGGCGGAGCCGGTTCGGGTCGGGCGGCACTCAGGAGCGACGTGATCAGGCCCCGTCCCGCGCCGAAAGACGTGATCGATTCACGAGCGAGGCGGTCGGCTGGTGGACGTCCGCGGGGGCGGCGGGCTATGCCACATTTGCAGAGTTCCTGTCGGTCCTGCCCAAGGCGATCGTCGGCACGGCACTTGCCGTCGGTGCGGCACTCTCGGCCTACAAGGCTTGGAACACGAAGAGACGCGAGGAGCGTGGCCAGTGAAGATCGATGATCGAATTGAATCGACGGTGCGTGACCTCCTCAATGCAGTCGTCAAGTCGAAGGAGAACGACTTCGAGGTCACGCTGAGGGAGTTGCCGGACAGCGCCAGCCGGGAGAAGGCACTGGAACTGGCGGTTGCCGTGTGCGTGTTCGTGGTAATCGACACCTACGACCGCCGCCCCATGCCGGACGAGATTCGAGAGATTGCTCAGGACGTTGTCGAGGCAGGGTCCTGGATGTCCCTCACCGAACAAGAGGTGGCCCAGTTTCTTACCGCCGCCCTGGACGGCAAACCGCTTGCGCAGGTTCTCGACGCACACAGCGCGTTCTTCCTGGCGTTCATCATCACCGGAATTCTCCTGGTGGCGTCCCCGAAGGTCGGCGAGGGTGAGCTCTGGTTCAACTACCTCGACCGGGTCGAGGCCGCGATCGAAGCGACACCGGCCACCTGACCGCGACCTCGTCGCACTGAGTGGGGGCACCCGTGAGATGGGATGAGTACGCCGAGGCGTCGCGGCGGCTGGCGGAGCTTCGTGGGCGGGAGTCGTCGCGGCAGGCGCAGACCCAGCAGCGGGTCGCCGCCGGACGGGCGTCGGTCGAGCAGCTCCGCAAGCGCCTGGATGCTCAGGCGGATCACCTTGTCGGCCTGTCGACGCGGCTTCGGGAGGCGACGCCGGCGACCGGCGGTGTCGCGCGAACGGGGCTGACGGATCTCGATGAGGCGGTACGTCAGGCGTGGGAGGCGATCGGTCAGGCGGATACCGAGGCGCGTCAGGCCGAGGAGCGCGCCACACGGCCGGCGCTTCTGCCGGGCATGTCTCCGACCGGCCGGGGCGTGCTGGTCTACGCCACCGCGACCACGGTCATGTGGCTGGTGTCCTGTGGCCTGTTCACGCTCAGCCCGGATTCGGGCGGTACGTCCGCCGGCCTGTTGCTGTGGTCGCTGTGTGGCCTCCCGGCCATCGCGTTCTTCGGCGGCTACCTCACGCTCGCGATCTTCGGACGGTCGCGCGTTGAACCCGCTGGTCAGGACCGCTACTCGAAGCGGCTCGGCGGGCTGATCTGTTTCCTGGGGATGCTCTTAGGGTGGATCTTGTATGTCGCGATATCCGCGCTGCTGTAGGCCTCACGAGAGCAGGCCGTGCTCGTGTGCGAACACCGCTATCTGCACCCGGTCGCGCAGCGACAGCTTGCGCAGGATCGCGCCGACGTGGGTCTTCACTGTCGACTCCCCCGCGAAGATCTCGGCGGCGATCTCCGCGTTCGACATTCCGCGGGCCACCGCCCGGAAGACGGCCCGCTCCTTGTCGGTCAGCGTGAGATAGGCGTCCGGTACCGGCGCCCGCTCCGGGAACTGGGTCCTCAGCAGCGCCGACAGGTCGGCGGGCGCGAGCACCGCGTTGCCGGCGTGCACGCTGCGGACCGCGTCGGTCAGCTGCGCGGGCGTGGTGTCCTTCAGCAGGAAGCCGCTGGCGCCGTGGCGGATCGCGGTGGCCGCCCGGTCGTCCAGGTTGAACGTGGTGAGTACCAGGACGCGTACCGGGTGCGGCGGCGCGGTGGCGTAGATGAGCCGGGTCGCCTCGACGCCGTCCGTTCCGGGCATGCGCAGATCCATCAGGACGACGTCCGGGCGCAGCTCCTCGACCAGGCGCACCGCGTCCGCGCCGTCGCCGGCCTCGCCGACCACGCGGATGCCCGGCTGGGCGTTGAGGATGACCGCGACGCCGGCCCGGAACAGCTCCTGGTCGTCGACGACCAGCACGGTGATGTCGTCGCTCACGGCAGCGGGATCCTCGCCGTCGCGACGTACACGTCGCCGTGCACGCCGGCCGACAGGGTGCCGCCGACGCCGGCGAGCCGCTGCCGCATGCCGTCCAGCCCGGAGCCCGCCGGACCCGGCCGGTCGTCCGCGGTGGCTTCGATCGCGTTGCGGACCTCGATCTCCAGCGTGCCGGGCGACCACGTTCGCCGTACGGTCAAGGCCCCGCCCCGAAGGCCGTGCCGGATCGCGTTGGTCAGCATCTCCTGCAGCACCCGGTACGCGGTGATCCGCTGTTCCTCGTCGAGGGGCCGGGGCGTGCCCGTCTGGCCGGACATCACCTCGTGGCCGCCCTCGCGCAGGTTGTCGATCAGCCGGTCCAGGTCGTCGGCGGAGTCGCGGGTCGCGGTCAGCACCTGCCGCACGTCGCCGAGCGACGTGCGGGCCGAGGTGGCGATCGTCGCCAGGGCCGACTTGAGGGCGGCCGGGTCGTCATCGGGCAGGTACTGCCCGGATTCGGCCTGCGCCAGGATCACCGCGAGGGAGTGGCCGACGACGTCGTGCACGTCGCGGGCCAGCCGGGTCTGCGCGTCCCGGATCCGGGCGGTCTGCTCGGCGCGGGCGCGTTCCCGGGCGGCCCGTTCCAGGTCGATCCGGGCCCGGTCGGAGATCCGCAGGGCGAGCCCGGCCAGCCACGGCGTGCCGAGCAGCGCCGCGAACACCAGGACGGTGCCGACCTGCCAGCCGAACCCGAGCTGGTCGATGGTCCGGCCGGCGAGTTCCCAGGAGGAGTACGGGATGTAGAGGTTCACGGCCCGCGCGTCGATCAGCGCCACCGCGACCACCGATCCGGCCGCGATCGACAGCGCGCTCGCCCAGAGCGCGGCCCGCCCGCCCCAGCGGGCCACCCCGAACGCGATCACCGCCACGGCCGCCTGGGTCATCACCAGCGGCGTGCCGGTGGCCGCCTGGCAGATCGGGATCAGCCAGGCCAGCACCAGCGAGAACCAGGGCGCGTGCGGTACCGCCGCGACGGCCAGCGCGGTGCCGAGCACGACCAGCAGGAACAGGGGGCCCTGACCGCCGTACTCGATCGCGCCGGAGAAGAGCACGGCGACCGCGGCCGTCGTGCAGAACAGCGTCCCCCGATCGCTCACCTCCTCCACGTTAGGCCAGCGCGTCGCTGATCAACCGGTCAAGCAGGTCCGGATAGCCCATCCCGGCGGCCGCGAACATCCGCGGCACCTGGGAGTGCTCGGTGAGGCCGGGCATCGTGTTCACCTCGTTGAGCACCGGCCCGTCCGCGGTCAGGAAGAAGTCGACGCGGGCGACGCCACGGCAGCCGAGCGCGTCGAACATCGCGCCCGCGGCGGCCTCGAGGGCCTTGCCGGCGGCCGCGTCGATCGGCGCGGGCACCAGGAACGTCGTGGCGCCGCCGTACTTGGCCGCGTAGTCGAAGAACCCGTCGGCGACGATCTCCAGGGCCGGGGAGACGATCCGGCCGCCGGGACCGTCGAGGACCGCGACGTCCACCTCCCGGCCCTCGACGACGCGCTCGACGAGGACGCGGTCGTCGTGGCGCAGCGCCTCGGCCAGCGCGCCGGGCAGGTCCCCCGGCGCGCGGACCGCGGCGACGCCGAGGCTCGATCCGGCGGCGACCGGCTTGACCACGACCGGGCCGCTCCAGGCGTACCCGTCGACGGTCCGCGCGGTCAGCAGCCGCCCCGGCGCGGTGCGGATGCCGAGCTCCTCGGCGATCAGCTTGGTCACCCACTTGTCCATCGCGAGGGCGCCGGCGCGCAGCCCCGAGCCGGCGTACGGGACGCCGGCCAGGTCGAGGAGCGCGGCGAGGGCGCCGTCCTCGCCGCGCGGGCCGTGCACGATCGGCAAGGCGACGTCGCAGCCCTGCAGGATCCCGACCGCGGCGGGCAGCCCGCCGGGCCAGGCGCCGTCGCGCCCGACGGTGAGCCGGACGACGTCGTACCTCGACGGGTCCAGGGCGTCGGCGACGGCCGCGGCCGAGGCCAGCGAGACGTCGTGTTCGCCGTTGCCGCCGCCGCCGATGACGGCGGCCCGGATGCGGGTCATGTCAGTTCCCTCCGATGACGTGGCGGTGCGGGCGGGCGCCGAGCCCGGTGACGATCTCGTGCGGCAGGGTGCCGGCCCAGCCCGCCCAGTCGGCGACGGTCGGCTCGCCGTGCCGCCCGGGCCCGAAGGCGACGGCGATGTCACCCGGCCGGCAGCCCGGACCCGCCTCGACGACGACCTGATCCATGGAGATCCGGCCCGCGACGCGGCACCGGCGACCACCGAGCAGCACCTCGGCGTGCGGCCCGGCCGTGCGGGGCAGCCCGTCCGCGTAGCCGACCGGCAGCAGCGCGAGCGTGGTGTCCCGGGACGCCCGCCACGCGTGGTCGTATCCGACCGGGGTGCCGGCCGCGACCCGGCGCACCTCGACGACCGGCGCGGTGAGCGTCATCGCCCCGCGCAGGGCGTTGCCGCCGGTCGGGTCGATGCCGACCAGCCCGGCGCCGGTGCGTACCAGGTCGAGGTGGGCCTCCGGGACGGTCAGGGTGGCGGCCGTCGCGGCCAGGTGACACACCGCCGGGCGCAGCCCGTGCCCGCGCGCGACGTCGACGCACTCCCGGAAGCGCCGCAGCGCGCCCGCGGTGTCCGGCCCGGCCAGGTGACTCATCACCCCGGCCACGACGACCCGCCCGGACGCCTCCGCCTCGCGCGCCGCCCGGCACAGCCCGGCCCACTGCTCCGGCGCCGCGCCGTCGCGCGCCATCCCCGTGTCCACCTGCAGGTGCACCCGCGCACCCGCCGGCATCACCGCCAGGTGCGAAAGACTGGGAACCGCAAGATCAATATTTTCCCGTACGGCGGAAGCGAAGTCGGCGGCCAACGGGTTGAGCCAGCTCAGCACCGGCGCGCCCAGCCCCGCCGCGCGCAGTTCCAGCGCCTCCGGAATCCCGGTGACGCCCAGCCACCTCGCGCCGGCCCCGATCGCGGCCCGGGCCACCCCGACGGCGCCGTGCCCGAAGCCGTCCGCCTTGACCACGGCCATCAACTCACCCCGCGCCCGCGCCGCGAGCACCCGGGTGTTGTGCGCGACGGCGTCCAGATCGACGACGATCCGCGCGGCGGCGCCGTTGCGGGCCCGCCCCGGCGGGTCACTGAGAAGGATCATGCGATGAAGATCGCCGAAGGCGAGGTCCGCGCACATCACTCTCAGGTACCGCCGCGGTGTACCCAGGTATTGGATCTTGATACTGGCGGAGCCCGACTACGCTGCCGCGATGCGATTCGAGCCCGGCGAGGTCGTCACCCGTCGATACCTGCGCGGGCGCTGGTGCAGCTGGGCGCAGGCGATGCGGGTGGTCGCCGACGACGAGCGCGGGCTGCTGCTCTGGCAGCCGGCCGGGAGCGACTTCGCCATCCTCGTCGACGCCGACGGCAACACGCCGCACGACCTCACCCCGGACCGGATGCGGGACCCGAAACTGACCGTCCGCGCCTGGCAGGGTGACGTCCTGATCCTCATGCCGCCGCAGGCCTCCTACTCCGTGTGGTGGTTCTTCAAGGAGGGCGCGTTCTCCGGCTGGTACGTCAACCTGGAGGAGCCCCACGTCCGGCAGCACGGCGAGGTACGAACCAGGGACCTCGTCCTCGACATCGTCGTCACGCCGCAACGCGAGTGGGAGTGGAAGGACGCCGACGAATTCGAACGCCGCATCGGCCACCCCCTCTACTTCGACAGCGCGGGGGCCAGCGCGATCCGCGCCGAGGGTGAACGGCTCATCGAGATGATCGTGGCGGGGCGGTTCCCGTTCGACGGCACCCTCACGGACTTCCGGCCCGATCCGGCCTGGTCGCCGCCGCGGCTCGGCGGCGGGCCGGGCTGAGCCCGCGCGCCGCGGTCAGCGGGTTCGGGTCTCGCAGACCGGCCGGCGGGGATCGTCGTTGTGCACTATGAGGTCGGCGTGCTCGGCCGGGCGGACCGTGGCGAGGTAGAGCCGCTGGGCGGGGAGGTAGCGCTCGCGCCAGCGCCGTTCGACGTCGGCCCGGGATGACACCCGGCCCTCCCGGATCACGGCACGTTCCACGGTCTTGTCCAGCGCGGTCGACACCAGGACGCGCAGGTCCCACCGGTCGATCAGTTCCGGGCGCATCAGGAAGACGCCGTCGAAGACCAGCACGGCGTCGGCGGTGGCGGTCGCGGCCGGCGGCGACAGCACGGCATCCGCGGTGTGGTCGTAGACCGCGCGCCGGAAGCGTCGATCCCCGCCCGGGCCGAGCGGATCGAGCAGGACCCGGTTCAGCGCGCCGTGGTCGTGTGCGTCGAGGTAGCAGCCTTGCGCCGAGTACTCGCCGCGCGGATAGCGCCGCGCCCGGGGGAAGAGGAAATCGTCGATCGTCGCGCGGATGACGTCGCGGCCCCGCGCGCGCAGGACGACGGCCAGTTCGTCGGCGAGCGTGGTCTTACCCGCGGCGGGCGGCCCGTCGACGGCGACCCGCGTCGGGTGCGAGACGGTGACGGATTCGACCGCCTCGGCCAGGCGGCCGAGCAGCTCGTCGCGAGCGCCTTGTCCCATGGTCAGTTCGACGAGAAGTGATCCCGCAGCTTGTCCGCGTAAGGCAGTCGCTGCTCGGCCGGGGTGAAGTCCCGCTGCGGGCCGTGATTCTTCGGCCACCATCGGGGCGAGACGAACGCGGTCGCCAGATCGTCGCGCCGCACGACGTCGCGCTGCGTTCGCCATTCGTCCTCACCACCCGCCACCAGCCGGCAGAACGGGCACACGTAGTCGGACGGCGCGTAGTTGAACACGGCCCGATCATCCACCGTGGCTTCAAGGGCGCTCGCGAAGGTCCTAGGCTTTGCGGGCCAGCAGTTGGATCTCCTTGAACTGCCGGCGGTCGGTGGGCTGCGGCTCGCGGACCATCCGGGCCACCTCGGCCAGCCCGGCCTCGCGCAGCAGGGCGGCGAGGTGGTCGGGCCACCACCGGTAGGCCGGCGCGACCGTGTGGTCGTAGACCTCGGTCGGGTGTGACCGGTCCTCGCTCGCCGGGAAGCAGATCAGAAGGTGGCCGCCGGGCGCCAGCACGCGGTGGAACTCCGCCAGGATGACGCCGATCTCCGCCGGCGGGGTGTGTATGACGGACCAGCGGGAGAGCACGCCGCCCAGGACGCCGTCGGCGATGTCGAGCGCGACCATCGTGCCCACGTCGAACCGCAGGTCCGGGTGGGTCTGCCGGGCCAACTCGATCATCACCGGGGAGGCGTCGACGCCGAACGCCGTCAGCCCGAGCCCGCTCAGGTGTGCGGTGATGTGGCCGGGGCCGCAGCCCAGGTCCGCGACCCGGTCGTTGCCGCCCGCGGTGACGAGGTCGGCGAAGGCGCCCAGGATCGCGCGGTCCAGCGGACTGTCGCGCAGGGTGTCGCGGAACAGTTCCGCATAGGTGTGCGCGACGGCGTCGTAAGGCTCGGCTTCGATCATGCCGGCGACATTAGGCGACGGCCGCCCGGGGTGACGACTCGCGCCACCCCGGGCGGTCGTTCAGCGGCGGAGGGTGAAGCTGAAGTCGCCGGACGATCGCCCGGTCAGGCGTTGCTTCGAGGAGAGGCCGCCGTCGGCGACGAGCCGCCGCACCTCCGATCGCGACACCCCCAACCCGGCCGACAGCAGGCTCGTCAGCCTGATCGGTATCGGCCGGAGGAAGCGGACCGACACGGCGGTCGCGCCGGCCCCCGCCTTCTCCAGCGCCCACGCGCCGTCCCAGTCGAGCGAGACGCCGTTGCGGCGCAGAAGCATCGGGTCCGCCAGCACCTTCGCCGCGAGCTCCACGTCGTTGTCGTGGAACCGGGTCAGGGCCGACGGGTCGATGGCGCGGACGTTGGTGCGTTCCAGGACCGTCAGCTTGACGGTCTCCCCGCATCCGGCGCACAGCGCCAGGAGCCAGACGTCGAGGAGCTTGTGGTTCGCGTTGATCCGGAACTTGCCGTGCGCGCGGTACCGCGAGGACGCGCACCTCAGGCAGCGCCGACGGATGAGCGGGAGGCCCGTGGGGCGTACCAGCCATTGTGTTGCTATGGAATTCATAGACGAAGACCGATCTGCTGCGACATTTCCGTGCGGAGACGACGCTCCGCGGAGGAGTCCGCGCATGACGCGGATGCCCGTGCTCAGACGAGCAGGGCCCAGCCCCTGCCCGGGGCGGTGGAATGTCTCAGCTGATGTACAACGGCCCGTCCTTGTTCCGGTGCTACGACCCGGCGACGCTAACAGCGCGACGCCGGACCGCTCCACCGGTTATCGATGCGGCTACCGTTGCGCCGATGATGCCGGCGAAACCGCTCCCCGAGTGGGAGAGAATGCGGACCCTGCGCGCCGAGTCGGAGTACCGGGCCTGCCGGAAGGACCCGCGGATCGCGTACGCGCTGTGGTGCGCGGTCGGCATCTTCGGCGGGCACCGGTTCTACCTCGGCGACACCGGCCGCTCGATGGCGATGCTGTTCACCCTCGGCGGCTGCGGCCTGTGGACGCTGCTCGACGTGTTCGCCGTCGGCCGCCGGGTGCGCGCGGTGAACCGCGCGCGACGAGCCGAGATCATGGACCGGTACGGCATCATCGACGGTTGACCTCCATCGCCGCACTGAACATACTTTCACTGAATCCGTATTCAGTGAAAGGCGGACGGGCATGCGATCGATCATCATCGGCGGGGGTGTCGCCGGCGCCGCGGCGGCCCTGGCGCTGCGGCGCGTCGGCGTCGAGGCCACCGTCTACGAGGCGTACGAGGATCCGGCCGGCGACGTCGGCTCGTTCGTGAGCCTGGCCGGCAACGGCCTGCGCTGCCTGGACGTGCTCGGCTGCCTCGAGCCGGTCCAGGCCGCCGGCGTCGAGATACCCCGGCAGCGGATGTGGTCGGCCGGCGGCCGCCTGCTCGGCGACGTGCCGCGCGGCCGGCGCAGCGCGGACACCCTGCACAGCGTCACGCTGCCGCGCGGTCGCCTGGTGGCGGCGCTGCGGGACGCGGCCGCCGCGGCCGGAG
The DNA here is from genome assembly GCF_044465445.1 of Actinoplanes sp. NPDC049668. Classification (NCBI taxonomy): domain Bacteria; kingdom Bacillati; phylum Actinomycetota; class Actinomycetes; order Micromonosporales; family Micromonosporaceae; genus Actinoplanes; species Actinoplanes sp. NPDC049668. The sequence continues at coordinate 435,438 of NZ_JBITLR010000004.1, read as the reverse complement.
CCCGCATCGTCACCGGCGAGCGCGCCGTCGGCGTGACGGAGACGGCCGACGGCGTGCGGGCCGAGTTCGCCGGCGGCCGGCGCGACGGCGCCGACCTGCTGGTCGCCGCCGACGGAATCCGGTCGATCGTGCGCGGCCTGCTCGACCCCGCCGCACCCGTTCCGGAGTACGCCGGGCTCTACGCGATCTCCGGCGTGTCCAGGATGGACGGCGTCGAGCCGGGCGTGTTCAACCTGACCTTCGCCCGCAACGGCGCCTTCATCCACCTGGCCGCCGGCCCGGGCGAGGTGTGGTGGCAGGCGCAGATCGCCCGCCCGGACGAGCCCGGACGCGCGGGTGTCGACGACGCCGACCGGCTGCGCGACATCGCCCGGCTGTACCGGGACGAGAGGGTGCCGTCGGCGGTCATCGCGGCGACCACCCGCCTGCACCCGGCCGTGCTCTTCCACGCGGTCGACCCGGTGCCGACCTGGCACGGCGAGCGGACCGTGCTGATCGGCGACGCCGCCCATCCGGTCGGCGCGGGCCAGGGCGCGTCGATGGCGATCGAGGACGCGCTCGCCCTGGCCACGGCGCTGCGGTCGGAGCCGGCGATCCCCGGCGCGCTGAGGGCGTACGACGCCGAGCGGCGCCCGCGGATCGCCAGGCTCCTGGACGCGGCCGAGGACAACCGCGGCATGAAGAAGGCCGGCCCGGTGAAGCGCCGGGCGCAGGCGCTGATGATGCGCCTGTTCGTGCCGCTGTTCTACGAGCGGGCCACCGCGCACCTGTACGCCTACGAACCCCCGCGGCTCAGCGCTCCGACCGGCCGAGCGCCACGATGAGGGACTCGATGCTCAGGATGAGCTTCTCGAGCCCGGCGATCACCTCGTCGGTCGCGGGGGCGGCCGGCTCGCCGTCCTCGTCGTCGACCCCGAGCCGCGCCTCCACCGCGGTGGGCTCGTACATCTCCTCGAGCAGACGCAGGTAGAGCTCGTTCGGATTGGGCAGGTCGCGCAGCTGGCTGATGGTGCGCCGGGTGGTGCGGTCGCTGCTGGTGAAGCTGCCGTAGCTCAGCAGGCGCCCGAGCACGGTCTGGTTGTACTGGATGTCGACGACGCGCAGCAGCGGCACCATCCGCACCCGCCGCCAGAGGATGCCGCGGGTCATCATCACCCGCTTGTTCGTGATCACGAACCGGTCGAACCACCAGCCGAGGAACCGGTAGGCGATGAGGAACAGGGTCGCGACGCAGATCGCGGCGGTCAGGAAGCCCGCGTACTGCGGCTTGATCCTCAGCTGCGTGACCCACACGCCGAGGACACCGTAGAGGAGGATGATCGAGCCGGACTTGACGACGTTGATCCAGTGGCGCTTCCACTCGCCGCGGTATCGCTCGGTCGGGAACAGGTAGCGAGCGACCAGCGTGGTCGGCTCGTCCTCGCGGTACTCCCGCGGCGGAAGGGCCTCGGCCAGCGACCCGTCCGAGTCGGAGCCGACCAGCCGCCGCAGCCGGGTGAGCACCGCCGCCGACAGGAAGCCCATCCCGGTCAGCAGCTTCAGGAGTTTCCCCGGGCGTACGGTGATGAGCGCCTGCAACTCCTCGGTCCGGACCGGCCGCTGCGGGTGGTCCTCGGCGTACTCGAGGCCGGCCGCCCACCGCACCAGGACCCGGCCCAGCCAGGGCGAGAGGTCGGTGGCTTCGTTGACGATCAGTCCGAGGACGACACCGATGACGATCTCGATGCCGCTCATGTGCCGTACCTGGGGCGCAGCCGCGGAGACGGCCGGTTGTGCCCGGCGGTCCGCGCGCGGGCCAGGTCGACCTTCTCTGCCACGATGCGGTAGTAGCGCAGCCTGGGTCGCTGCTCGCCGGCCTTCAGCTCCTCCCAGGAGGCGGTGATCCAGCCCATCTCCTCGAGCTTGTCGAGGGCGCGGTAGACGCTCGGACCGGACCGGCGGGTGCGGTGCATGATCTCCCAGCCGTGGATCTCGGCCTGCCCGTCCCAGGCGTCCAGGAGCACGTCGAGGACGGCCACGAGGGCGCCGTCGACCATGGATCCCGCCATGCGGTGATGCTACGGGCACCGTGAGTGATCAAGATAGTGCGAGCCACCAACGGCGTGACGCCAGCGCGGCCAGGCCGGCGCCGGCGGCGTTGAGCAGCACGTCGTCCACGGACGACACCCGGTCCAGCCGCAGGACGTACTGGGCGACCTCGACCAGGACCGAGCACCCCGCCGCGAGCGCCAGGATCCGCGGCACCGACGCCAGCGCCGCGAACCGCAGCGGCGCCAGCAGGCCGAGCGCGGCGAAGACCAGCAGGTTGCCGACGATCTGGACGGTCACCGTCAGCGGCCCGGCGGCGAGGACCGTGAGCAGGTCCCGCAGCGGCACCAGGCTCACCCGGCCGGCCACCGACCCGGCCCGCTCCCCCGGCATCATGATCATCCATACCCAGGGCACCGTCCCGTAGACGATGCCGACCTCGGCCAGCGAACTGCGCCAGGTGCGTCGGCGGGCCAGCGCCCACGCCGCCAGCGCGGCAATCGGCAGCACCGCAACCGTGAACAGCACCACGCCGCCGAACGTCCTCACAGCAGGCCCCGGTCCCGGGCGTAGATCGCCGCCTGGGTCCGGTCCCGCAGCCCGAGCCGCTCCAGGATCCGGGAGATGTGGTTCTTCACGGTCCCCTCGCTCAGATGCAGCCGGGCGGCGATCTCCCGGTTGGTGGCGCCCACCGCGACCAGCCGCAGCACCGCCTGTTCCCGCCCGGTCAGGTCGACCCGCGGCGTACGCGCCGGCGCGGCCCGGTCCAGGGCCGTGACCAGCCGGCGCAGCGCCGCGCTGTCGTGCTGGTCGACGCCGGCCCGGGCCAGCCGCACCGCCTGGGCCAGCTCCCGCGGCGGCAGGTCCTTCAGCAGGTAGCCGCCGGTGCCGGCACGCAGCGCCCGGACCACGTACTCCTCGTCGTCGAAGGTGGTCAGCATCAGCACCCGGCACGACGGCAGCCGCTCGCGCAGCAGCTCGGCGGCGCGCAGCCCGTCCAGCACCGGCATCCGGACGTCCATCAGCACCACGTCGGGCCGGGTCTGCACGGCGAGCGCCACCGCGGCCCGGCCGTCCGCCGCGGTGCCGACCACCTCGATGCCGGGCTCGATGCTCAGCAGGGAGGCGATGCCCTCCCGGATCAGCGCCTGGTCGTCGGCGACCAGCACGCGCACCGGCTCCGGCGCGGAGGTCACCGGGCCACCGCCGGCCCCGGCAGGCACGCCACCACCCGGGTGCCGCGGCCGGGCGCGGACTCCACCCGGACGCTGCCGCCCAGCGCGGCCAGCCGCTCCCGCATCCCCGGCAGGCCGGTGCCGGTCGCCGCCTCGACGGCGAAGCCCCGCCCGTTGTCCTCGACCTCGAGCACCGCGTCCGCGTCGCCGCACCGCAGCACCACCTCGACCCGGTCCGCGGCGGCGTGCCGGCGTGCGTTGGTCAGCGCCTCCTGCGCCACCCGGTACAGCGCCTCCAGGCCGGCCCGGTCGTGCGCCGACTCGCTGCCGCTGACCTCCAGGCGTACCCGGAAACCGGCGTCGTCGAGGCCCTCGGCCAGCGCGCCGAGGGCGACCGCCAGCAGGAACGGCTCGGCCCGCAGGACGCCGACGGATTCCCGGATCTCGCGCAGCGCCCGCCCCGCGGCCCGGTGCGCGTCGGCGACGGCCCGGTCCGCGGCGGCCGGGTCCCGGTCCCGGAACGCCTCGGCCTTGGCCAGCTGCACGCTGATCGCGGTCAGGTGATGGCCGAGGCTGTCGTGGATGTCGCGGGCCAGCCGGTTGCGCTCGGCGGCCGCGCCCAGCTCGGCCACCCGGCGCTGCGCCAGCCGAAGGTCGTCCACCAGCCGCTCGGCGCGCAGCCGGCTGCGTCGCTGGTCGGCCGCGAAGGCCGCGGCGGCGAGGGCGAGCACCATTCCGACGAAGAACATCAGCAGGTCGGAGACGATCTCCGGATCGGAATGCCAGCCCGGGATCGACACGGCCTGGACCACGGCGCCCGTCAGGTAGGCCACGGCCACGAGGTGCCCGGCCTCGCGGCCGAGCGAGAGGTAGGCGACGAACGGCGGCAGGACATAGAGCACGCGGGCGAAACCGCCGGGGTCGGCCGTGTTCACGGCCGCCAGCAGCAGCATCCGTACGGCGAGGAGCACGATCGCCCGCCGACGGGTCGTCGGCGCGCGCCAGTCGAGCTGCTCCACGACGAGCAGCGCCAGCAGGGCGGCCACGAACCCGGCGACGCTCGCCGCCGACGCGTCCGGCGCCAGGCCGGCGACGACGAAGTAGAGGCCGGTGAGCAGCACCGCGCCGTAGAGCAGCGAGGCCATCCACCGCAGCGGCGGTGCGTCAACAGCCATGCCGCCAGGCTAGGCAACCACCTCAAGGATTCCTACGGCCGCGCTCGGATCCTGGCCGATGGTCAGGTGCCGAACGGCCGCGCCCGGCGCCGGATCCGGCCCGGCGGCACTACCGGCGGCCGGCCGGCGCGCGGCACGGTGGCGGCGTCCGCTACCGAAGGAGTCCAACATGTCCGATCGAATGCTCTACCGCCTCGCCGGGCTGGCCGGCGTGCTCGGCGGCGCCCTCATCCTGGTGGCGGTCGCCCGCCGGGCCGGGGTCATCCCGGAGAACGGCCTCACCCATGCCCTGGCGCCGCCGGCCAGCGCGCTGCTGCTGCTCACGCTCACCGCGCTCTACCTGCGCCAGCGGCATGCGGCGGGCTGGCTCGGGCTGGCCGGCTTCGTGCTGCACCACCTCGGGCTGAGCGGGCTGTTCGCGATCGAGTTCCTCACCCACGCCGTGCTGCAGTACCAGGACGCCACGACCCGCGAGCAGCTGCTGACCGGCCCGGGCCGCCCGTACTTCCTGGTGGTGGCCATGACCTTCCTGGCCGGGGTGCTGCTCTTCGGCGTCGCCTCCTGGCGGGCCGGGGTGCTGCCCAGGATCGCGCTCGCCCTGTACGTGCCGGGCCTGTGCCTCGCCGCCCTGCGTACCTCGGTGCCCGAGGCGGCGTACCTGTCCGGCCTGGCCGTCGGCGCGATCGGCGTGACCTGGCTCGCCACCGCGCTGGTCCGGGAGCCGGAGGAGACCGGGGCCGGTCGACGCGTCGCGCGCGCCGAGGGCCTCGCCGCGTGACGACGCGGCGTTCAGATCGGACGGTGCCGGGGTATGGACCCAGGCATGGCGCTGCCGATCGAGGAGTACGCGATCATTGCCGACACGCAGACCGCCGCGCTGGTGGGGCGCGACGGGTCGATCGACTGGTTCTGCGCGCCGCGGTTCGACTCGGGTGCGGTCTTCGCCGCGCTGCTCGGTGACGAGGAGAACGGGCACTGGACGATCCGGCCGGGTGGCGAGGTCATCGCCACCCGGCGCCGGTACCGGGACGACACGTTGGTGCTGGAGACCGAGTTCGAGACCGCGGACGGGGTCGTCCGCCTGATCGACTTCATGCCGCCGCGGGACGAGGCGCCCACCCTGATCCGCATCGTCGAGGGCGTCCGGGGCAGCGTGCCGATGTCCATGGCCATGCGGCTGCGCTTCGACTACGGGCACGTCGTGCCGTGGGTGTACCGCGAGGGAGAGGACCTTGTCGCGGTCGCCGGCCCCGACGCGGCGTGGCTGCGCACGCCGGTCGCGACCCGCGGGGAGAACCTGGCCACGGTCGCGGATTTCCGGGTGGACAGCGGCGACCGGATCCCGTTCGCCCTGACCTGGCGGCCCTCGCACCTGGCGCCCCCGGAGCCGCTCGATCCACTGCACGAGCTCGGCGTGACCGAGGGCTACTGGCGCGGTTGGGTGTCGGCGTGCACCTACCAGGGCGAGTGGCGCGACGCCGTGGTCCGCTCGCTGCTCACGCTCAAGGCCCTCACGTACGCCCCGACCGGCGGAATCGTCGCGGCCGCCACCACCAGCCTCCCGGAGCAGCTCGGCGGCGTGCGCAACTGGGACTACCGCTTCTGCTGGCTCCGCGACGCCACGATCACGCTGCAGTCGCTGATGTACTCCGGCTTTCAGAGCGAGGCGATCGCCTGGCGCAAGTGGCTGCTGCGGGCCATCGCCGGCAATCCGGCCGAACTGCAGATCATGTACGGCGTGGCCGGCGAGCGCCGCCTCGACGAGTACGTGGCGACCTGGCTGTCCGGCTACGACGGCAACCCGGTCCGGATCGGCAACGCCGCCGCCGAGCAGTTCCAGCTGGACGTGTACGGCGAGGTGATGGACGCCCTGCACCAGGGCCGCCGGGCCGGCCTCAAGGCCGACGATCCGAGCTGGGGGCTCCAGGTCAAGCTGATGGAGTTCGTGGAACGGCACTGGCGCGACCCGGACGAGGGCATCTGGGAGGTACGCGGCGGCCCGCGGCAGTTCGTGCACTCCAAGCTGATGGCCTGGGTGGCCGCCGACCGCGCGGTCAAGGCGGTCGAGGAGTTCGACCTCGAAGGCCCGGTCGAGCGCTGGGCCGCGCTGCGCGAGGAGATCCGCGGTGAGATCCTCGAGAAGGGTTACGACCCGTCGCGCCGGACGTTCACCCAGTTCTACGGCTCGACCGAGCTCGACGCGGCCCTGCTCATGGTGCCGCTGGTCGGCTTCCTGCCGGCCGGCGACGAACGGGTGACCGGCACCGTCGCCGCGATCGAGAAGCATCTGCTGGTCGACGGTTTCGTGCAGCGATACACCCAGCATCCCGGCACCGACGTCGACGGCCTGCCGCCCGGCGAGGGCGCGTTTCTGGCCTGCACGTTCTGGCTGGCGAGCAACTATGCGCTGCTCGGCCGGCACGACGACGCCCGGGAGACGTTCGCCCGGCTGCTCGCCCTGCGCAACGACGTCGGGCTGCTCTCGGAGGAGTACGACACCGTCGCGCACCGCCTGGTCGGCAACTTCCCCCAGGCGTTCAGCCATGTTCCGCTGATCGACACCGCGCGCACGCTCGGCGTGGCCCTGGCACCCTCCGAGGCGCGGGCGCGCGAGGGACTCAAGTGACGCCCGCCGGGTAGCCGGGCGCGGTGTTGGCCAGGGTGGCGTCGCCGCCGTAGTGCGCGAGCACCCGGTGGTCCATCACCCGCCGCCACAGCGGCGGTATGAACGCGATCAGCAGCATCGTCGCGTAGCCGGCCGGCAGCTGCGGCGAGACGTCGAAGCTGCGCAGGGTCTGGTACCGGCGCAGCGGATTGGCGTGGTGGTCGCTGTGCCGCTGCAGCTGGAAGAGGAAGACGTTGGTGGTCAGCCGGTCGCTGTTCCAGCTGTGCCGCGGATCGACCCGCTCGTAGCGGCCGGCGGCGTTGCGCTGGCGCAGCAGGCCGTAGTGCTCGAGGTAGTTGACCGCCTCCAGGACGGAGAAGCCGACCACGGCCTGCAGCACCAGGAACGGCAGCACCTCGGGGCCGAACCAGAGCGTCAGGAGCGCGAACAGGGCGGCGGTCATGGCCCAGGCGTGCAGGATCTCGTTGCGTACGCTCCACGGCGTGCGGCCGCGCAGCCGGTGCCGCGAGGTCTCCAGGCGCCACGCCGAGCGCAGGCTGCCCAGCACGGTCCGCGACCAGAACCGGTAGTACGTCTCGCCGAGCCGGGAGCTGGCCGGATCCTCGGGCGTCGCGACCCGCACGTGGTGGCCGCGGTTGTGCTCGACGAAGAAGTGGCCGTACCCCGTGGGGGCCAAGGCGATCTTGGAGAGCCAGCGTTCGACGCTCTCCCGCTTGTGGCCGAGCTCGTGGGCGGTGTTGATGGCGATGCCGTTGACCAGCCCGGCGGTCAGCACGAGACCGACCGCGCCGGCCGGTCCGGGTCCGCGGGTCCACACCGCGCAGGCCATGACCAGGGCGACGAACTGCGCGGGCAGGAACAGGTAGGTGATCCACCGGTAGTACCGCGACGCCTGCAGGGCGGGCACGGCGTCCTCCGGCGGGTTGGCCCGGTCGTCGCCGACGAGCAGGTCGATGACGGGGATGACGCCGAGGACGAACACCGGGGTGAGCCACCACGCCAGCGACGACCCGGTCGCGGCGGCGAGCAGCAGCGCGGCGAACGGCAGGGCCGGCACCACCAGGGCGAGCGTCCAGAGTGGGCGCTTCGCGTCACGCCAGACAGAGGCATCGACATCCATGGGTCAATGCTTTACACGAATGGCCTCCGTGTCAAGCAGGCGGACGAAGACCTCGGCGAGCATGTCGGCCGCGTCGGCGGCGGGCCGCCTCGGCAGCACGATGTGGCTGACGGTGAGCCGCACGATGGCGTCGGCGGCGACGTCGACCGCCGCGGGGGCGACGCCGGGCAGGTGCGCCGCGGCCCAGCCGCGGATCACGTCGCCGGCGGTGTCGAGCACGATGTCCACGCGCGTGGTCAGGAAGGGCAGCAGCTCGTCGGCGCTGCCGCGCCCGTCGGTCAGGATGGCGCGTACCAGCGGGTTGCGGTCGGCCTCCGCCAGCGCGAACCGGATCGCCGCGCGCGCCGCGGCGCGCGCGTCACCGCCGTGCGCGTTCAGGCGACGGTCGACGCCCGTCACGAACGTCCGGATCTCCCGGACGGCGAGCGCCTCGGCCAGGCCGGCCCGGCCGTCGAACTCGTTGTAGAGCGTCTGCCGGCTGACCCCGGCGGCCCGGGCCACGTCGGCCATGCGCACGCGGTCCCACCCGTGCGTCACGGCCGATTCGCGCGCGGCGTCCACGAGCGCCTCGCGGATCCGGGCCCGGCTGTTCATCCTGGACGGCGATTCGGCACTCATCGCACAGGATCGTAGACACCATTCCGGTCGGATGGGCGCGGCAGATCCGCGGTCTTGTCCTGATACATGGCGACGTCCGCCTCGGCGGTCAGCGCCGCCAGGCCGGTGGCCACGCCGGCGGGACGGTGTGCGGCACCGATGCTGACGCCCACCGAGATCTCGTGACCGTCGACCCGCACCGGCCGGCCGATCTCGGCGCGCAGCCGGGCGCTGAGCTCGGCCGCCTCGGCCGGGCCGGTGTCCGGTAGGAGCACCACGAACTCGTCGCCGCCCAGCCGGCCGGCCAGGTCGCCGGCGCGTAGCCCGGCACGCAGCCGGCCGCCCGCCTCGCGCAGCACGCTGTCGCCCGTCGCGTGTCCCCGGACGTCGTTGACCAGCTTGAAGCCGTTCAGGTCGAGCAGCAGCACGGTCAGCTCCCGGCCGGCCAGCCCCTCGGCGTACTCCGTGATCCGGGCCCGGTTCGGCAGGCCGGTGAGGCCGTCGTGCGTGGCCTGGTGCTGCAGCGCCTTGCGGGTCGCGTTCAGCTCCTTGACCTGGCGGGCGTATGCGGCCGACTGGGTGCCGCTGAGTACCGCGACGAACAGGTGGATGGCGATCGCGAACGGCAGGTCTTCGGGGCGCACGGCCTGGTCGCCGAGGGCGATCACCGTGACGGCGAACACCGCCGAGGTGGCCGCCCAGGCGATCAGCGCGCCGCGCAGCCGGTGCCGCAGGGCGCCGACGACGATCGGGACGATCAGGCCCGGCCAGGTGGTGAGGTCTCCGTACACCTGGAACCAGACGACGATGCCACTCATGACGAGGGTGTCGCCGGCCACCTGGCCGGCGCTCAGCACGCCGTAGCGCGGACCGTCGGGGCGCCGGAAGTTGATCAGCGCGAGCACGTTGCCGATCGCCATCACGGCGATTCCGGCCAGGCACCCGGCGATGAGCTGCGGCTCGTCCGGGACGGGCATGCCGAACCAGCCGGCCAGGAACAGCACCGTGGCCAGCAGGCCGCTGCCGCGGGAGAGGAAGTTGGCGCCCTCGACCGCGCGGCGCTTGCGCAGCATCGAGGCTTCCGGCGTGGTGCTCACAGGCCCCTCATCGGTCGGCCCGAGCGGGGCATGACGATTCGCCGACCGCATGAGGGGTGGCGCTCGACTCAGGCCGTCGTGTGTCCGAAACCCGCCCGGCGGGCTCAGCGGATTCGTCAGACGGCCGATGGGCTGGGCGACGAAGGCGACAGGCGGGGGAGATCATGAACCAGGTGGTGCGGAGCGCGCTACGGCGTGATCGGCTGGCGTTCGCCGGGATGGCGACCGTCATGCTGCTGCTCGCGATCTTCGCCGTCAGCACCGCCTGGCGGACCAGCAACGCCGCCACGAGCGCGGCGCGGGCCGGCGAGATCGAGGAGATGTACTGTGCCGCGGGCGACGCCCTCGACGTCGAGCGGACCCAGCTGCTGGAGTACCGCCGCTCGCCGAACCCGGAGAGCCTGCACGGCTTCATCGCCGCGACCACCTATTTCCGCGACGCGCTGGTCAGCATCGACTCGGCCGTCGAGCCACGCGACCGGGCCATCGTCGCCCGGGTCCGTGAGCAGCACGATGCCTATCTGGGCACCGCGGCCGGGGCCGACTCCACGACCACGGAACCGGCGTTCCGGGAGATGTCGCAGAGCCTCGGCCACGCCGAGGACGACTGGTCCGACATCGCCGCCGAGGGCGTGAACGGCCTGCGGGCCAGCGAGGGCTTCCTGATGTGGGGCACCCCGATCGTTTTCGGTCTGGGCCTGATCCCGCTGGCGCTCTTCGCCCGCCTGCTCTCCGGCTACCAGCGTGCCCTGCGGCACCAGGCCGGGCACGACAGCCTCACCGGGCTGCCGAACCGGGCCGAGTTCGGGCGGCAGATGGACGCCGCCCTGGACCGGGCCGCCGAGAGCGGCGCGGAGGTCACGGTGCTGCTGCTCGACCTCGACCGGTTCAAGGAGATCAACGACACCCTCGGCCACCGGACCGGCGACCGGCTGCTGGTCACCGTCGCCGACCGGCTGCGCGCCGCGGTACGCGACAGCGACCTGATCGCCCGGCTCGGCGGCGACGAGTTCGCGCTGCTGATCACCCAGCCGGGCGGCGACACCCCCGAGATGGTCGCCCAGCGGATCATGGACTCGCTCCGCGAGCCGGTGGTGATCGACGGCGTGGCGCTGGTCGCCGAGGCGACGATCGGCATCGCCCGCCACCCCCGGGACGGCGCCGCGGATGGCGGCGAGCTGCTCCAGCGCGCCGACCTCGCCATGTACTCGGCGAAGGGTTCCGGCGGCGGGATCGCGAGCTACCGGCCCTCGATGGACGAGACCGACGCGCGCAAGCTGTCCCGGCTGGCCGAGCTGCGCCGGGCCCTGACCGAGAACGAGCTGGTCATGCACTACCAGCCGCTGGTCGACGTCGGCAACAAGCGGCTGCACGGCGTCGAGGCGCTGGTGCGCTGGCAGCACCCCGAGGAGGGGCTGCTCGGGCCGATCGAGTTCATCCCGCTGGCCGAGAGCACCGGGCTGATCCACGACCTGACCCGCCACGTCCTGCGGCTCGCGGTCGGCCAGGCCGGCGAGTGGCTGCGGGCGGGCGAGGCGGTGCCGATCTCCGTCAACATCTCGACGCGCTGCCTGCTGGACGTCACGCTGCCCGACACCGTCGAGGCGGTCCTGGCCTCGGCCGGGCTGCCCGCCTCCCTGCTGACGCTGGAGATCACCGAAAGCGCGATCATGGCCGACCCGCAGCGCTCCCGCGAGGTGCTGTCCCGGCTGGAGGCGCTCGGCGCCCGGATCGCGATCGACGACTTCGGCACCGGGTACACCTCGATGGCCTACCTGCGTGACCTGCCGATCCACGAGCTGAAGATCGACCGGACGTTCATCTCCCGGATGGTGGGCGAGTCGAAAGACGCGATCATCGTGCACACGGCGATCGATCTCGCCCACCGCCTGGGCCTGACCACGGTCGCCGAGGGTGTCGAGGACCAGAACACGATGACCGCGCTCGCCGACCTCGACTGCGATCTCGTGCAGGGCTACCTCGTCGGCCGGCCGATGGCCGCCGAGCAGTTCCGGGACTGGCTCGACGCCAGGCTCAACACCCTCGGGGTCAGCTGACGCCCTGGAAGCGGACCTGCGGGTCGTTCTGGGCGGCCGTGCCCCACACCGCGTCGTACCGGGTGGTCTCGCCGGACAGCGTGTACCGGAACCAGTCGGTCAGCAGCCGCCGGGTGAGCTTGAGCTGGGTGGCCCGGTCGATCGACCCGCTGTCGCAGAACAGGCCGCTGCTGTCCATGAAGCCGCAGTGGCTGCCGCCGACGACGGTGCGCAGCTGCTTCGGCGCCGCCTTCGCCTGGTAGATCGGGACCTGGTGGTCGGCCGGCGGCGCGATCGTGTCGCGGTCACCGGACACCAGCATGGCCGGCGTACGCAGGGAGGCGGCGGCAGTGGCCGCGGACGGGTTCGTCTCGGCGGCGGCCAGGTTGCCGACCGCGCCGACCCGCGGGTTGCGGGCGGCCGCGAGCACGCTGGCGCCGCCGCCCATCGAGTGGCCGGACAGGCCGAGCGCGGCCGGGTCGACGTGACCGGCGAACCGCGACCCGGCGGTCGTGTCCTGCGCGACGAACCAGGTCAGGGTGGCGTTCAGGTCGTCGGCGAAGGCCGAGTGGTTGGCCGACAGGCCGCCCTGCGTGGTGGGCGCGGCGACGATGTAGCCCCAGGACGCCAGGTGCTTGAGCGTCGAGGTGTACTTGGCGACGCCCTGCAGGAAGCCGTGGCCGAACACGACGACGCCGAAGTCGCCCGCGGCGACGGCGGTGTTCGCGCCGGCCGACGTGGCCGGGTACCAGACCTTCGCGGCGACCGAGCGGCCACTAGCGGTGGCGGTGACGTCGGTGGTGCCGACGGCGTAGGCACCCGGCGCCGAGGTGTCGTCGGCGGCGTGTGCCGGGGCGGGCGCCACGAAGATCGTCGCGGCGAGGGCGAGTGTGACCAGTGCGGTCCGGGACATCGTGCCTCCAGGGTGATGGAAACGACTGCACGGAGGTGCAGTATCACCGATGTTCAGCATGCTTAGCAATAGATGTGTATCTATGATTAAAACCGGACTCGCCTCCGTCCACATGAAAGAATGATCGAATGGCGGAGGACGGGCACGACGCGGCGCGCACCGAAGTCGGCACCTGGCCGACCGGGCGCCTACTGTCGGTCGCCGCCCGGATGGTGGAGGGCCGCTACCACCAACTCCTTGCCGACTGGGATCTCACCCACGCCGGGTTGATCGTCCTGCACCACCTCGTCGGCGGGCCCCGGTCGCAGCGGGAACTCGCGCACCTGTGCCGGGTGACCGACCAGACGATGAGCCGCACCATCGAGCGGCTGGCGCGCACCGGCCACGTCGAGCGCACGCCGGATGGCCGCGACCGCCGGCGCACCCTGGTCGCGATCAGCGCCGGGGGCGTCGACGCGCTCACCGTGGCCCGCCGGGAGGAGCGGCGGTCCGAGCGGCTGTTCGGCGCGGTGGAGGACTACGAGAACTTCCGGCGCCAGCTCGTCACTTTGATCACCGTCGTCGCCGAGCCGGACCCGGACGACCGGGCCTGACCCGGCCTCAGGCCGCGACGATGCGGAAGACCGGGAAGCCCGGAGCGGCCGCGGCGATGTCCGCCTCGGGGGAATCCGCCTTCAGCCCGTCGAAGAACGCGCCCGTCTCCCACGCCCACTTGCGCAGGTAGAGGCGGATCACCGGCGCCTTGTCCGGGTCGGCGAGCTCCACCGGGGTGAACCGCTCCGCGCGGCGGCCGAGGCGGAGCTCGCCCTCGCCGGCGGCGCGCAGGTTGCGGACCCATTGGGTGTGTCCGCGGGGAGCGACCAGATAGCGCTCGCCCTCGTAGGTGAGCAGATTGACCACCGTGGTGCGGACCTCGCCGCTCTTGCGGCCGCGGACCGCGAGAACGCGGCTGCCCAGCAGGCTGATCCCGCGGGCGGTGAGCCACTTGGCGGCGCCGTTGAAGACGTTGGCGCCGCGCTTGGGTGCCAGGTACCGCATATCGCCTCCTCAATTCTGAGAGCAGTGCTCTCGCTTGAGAGCAGTCAACCGTATCCAGCCGCTCTCAGTCAAGAGCAGTGCTCTCCCGGGAGGTCCGGGCTCATTTGGGCGGTTCGGTGCCCGCCTGCTCGCTGGCGAGGTACTCCGCGTACCAGTCCGGCCAGTTCTCGTCGGCCTCGCCGGTGCGCCGCTCGTGCTCGCCGTGCGCGGCCGCGGCGCGGCGCAACGCGCCCGCCAGGCCGGCCACCGACGTGTATGTCGTCGCGCCGGGGTCGATCCTTCCCGGCAGCCGCGTGGTGACCTCCTGCAGCAGCCAGCCGTTGCCGTCCGGATCGCTGAACGCGGCGAGCGAGCTGTACGTGGCCCGGTCGGGCGCGGGCCCGTCGCCGCGGCCCTGCGGCGTCAGGTGGAATATCTCGCCGACCTCGACGCCCTGCTTGGTCAGCTCGTCGCGCGCCCGCTCGATGTCGGCGACGATCAGGTACAGGTTCCGCACCGATCCGGGCGGGGTCGCCTCGGTACCCGGAGCGAAGTGGATCGAGCAGGACGAGCCCGGCGGGGTGAACTGGATCGCGCGGCCGCCGCCGAGGACGAAGTCCGCGTCGAGCCGCCAGCCGAGGCCGGCGTAGAACGCCTTCGCGCGGTCGAGATCAGCGACCGGGAGGGTGACCACCTCGAGCTTGAGAGAACCGCTGTCGCCGTTGTCGATCATCGCCATCGTGACCCCCTAGAGTGGACTCCGCACCACCGTTTCACCGTCCGCGTTCGGCAGCCAGACGGTGAATCGGCGCATCGTGCGACGCCCGCGAGACAGGAGCCGAGGTGCGGACGATTCTGGTGGTCGGCGGCGGGTACGCCGGCTTCTACACCGCCTGGAAACTGGAGAAGAAGCTCCGCCGGGGCGAGGCGCGCGTGATCGTCGTCGACCCGCGGCCGTACATGACGTATCAGCCGTTCCTGCCGGAGGTCGTGGCCGGCTCGGTCGAGGCGCGGCACGCCGCCGTCTCGCTGCGCCGGCACCTCAGGAGGACCCGGCTGATCGCCGGGCGGGTCAGCCGGATCGACCATGCGAACCGGACGGTCGTCGTGCGCCCGGCCGTCGGCGAGGAGTACCCGCTGGAGTACGACATCATCGTCGTGACCGCGGGCGCGGTGACCCGCGTCCTGGCCGTGCCCGGCGTGGCCGAGCACGCGATCGGCATGAAGCACGTCGAGGAGGCCGTCGCGATCCGCGACCGGTTGCTGACCGCCTTCGACCAGGCCGCCGGGCTGCCGCCCGGCCCGCAGCGGCGCAAGCTGCTCACCGTCACGTTCGTCGGCGGCGGTTTCTCCGGCGTCGAGGGCTTCGGCGAGCTGCTGACGCTGGCTCGGGCTCTGGTCCGGCGCTACCCCGAGCTGAGCCGCGACGAGCTGAGCTTCCACCTCGTGGAGGCCAGCGGCCGGATCCTGCCGGAGGTCGGCGACGGGCCCGGCGAATGGGTGGTGCGCTCGCTGGAGAAGCGCGGCGCTCGCGTGCACCTCAACAGCCAGCTGGTCTCCGCGAGCGACGGCCGGGTGGTGCTGTCCACGGGCGAGGAGTTCGACTCCGAGCTGATCGTCTGGACCGTCGGCAACGCCGCGAACCCGATGGTGCACAACCACACCGACCTGCCCATCAACGCGCGCGGCATGCTGGTGGTCCGGGCCGACCTGCGGGTCGGCACCGACGCGGCGCCGGTGCCGGACGCGTGGGGCGCCGGCGACGACGCGGCCGTGCCCGACCTCGCCGCCGGCAGCGGCGGCACGACGACGGTGCCGAACGCCCAGCACGCGGTGCGGCAGGGCAAGCTGCTGGCCCGGAACCTGATCGCCACGCTGCGCGGACGCGAGCCGAAGCCGTACCTGCACCACAGCCTGGGTGTCGTCGCCACGCTGGGCATCGGGCGCGGCCTCTTCCAGTTCCGCCGACTGGTCATCAAGGGCTTCCCGGCCTGGCTGATGCACCGCGGCTATCACGTGCTGGCGGTGCCGACCTGGGAGCGCAAGGTGCGGGTGTTCGCGGTGTGGGCGACCGCCGCGCTGTTCGGCCGGGACATCGTCTCGCTGACCTCGGTGCAGCACCCCCGGGAGGCGTTCGTGACCGGCGCCGCCGATCCACCGCGGACGCCCGCCATGCGCTCGGGTGAGAGCCGGTAGCCGCCGACAGGCCGTTGTGCGACGGAACCCACCGTAAGATCGTCTTCCGCGACGACACGAACGCAGAGAGGCGGTGTGACGCGGATGAGGACCAGCCGGCTGGAGGCGTTCAGCGATGGGGTACTCGCCATCATCATCACGATCATGGTGCTGGAGCTGAAGATTCCGGAGGGCCACGAGCTCACCGACCTCGTACACGCGACCGGCGTCGGGCTGCTGACCTATCTGCTCAGCTTCGTCTACATCGGCGTCTACTGGAACAACCACCATCACATGTTCCACCTGGTGCGGCAGGTCAACGGCGCGGTGCTGTGGGCGAACCTGGCGCTGCTGTTCTGCCTGTCGCTGCTCCCGTTCACCACGGCCTGGATGGACGAGTCGAAGTTCGCGGTGACCCCGGTCGTCGTCTACGGTCTGAACCTGCTCTGCGCGGCCGTCGCGTACTTCGTGCTGCAGACGGTGATCATCCGGCAGCAGGGCGCGGAGTCGCCGCTGCGGGAGGCCGTCGGCGCCGACCTCAAGGGCAAGCTCTCCCCGTGTTCTACCTCGCCGGGATCCTCAGCGCCCTGACGATCGACCGGGACGGGCACGTCGGTGTCGGCATCGCCGTGGCGTGCTACGTCGGCGCGGCGATCATGTGGGTCGTTCCCGACCGCCGCATCGATCGGGCCGTCCGCCGGCACGCGACCCCGGACTGAGGGCCGCGCTCGGTCAGGATCCGGTACGGCGCCGGGGATCCCCATTCATGCCGTTTCTCTGGTCGGCGAGGAATGACGAGACCCAGGACAGGCTTGAGTTCCAGTTGATGGTGATTTCGTTGGTGGAGTAGGCGTTGATGTCGTCCAGGTAGCAGAACTGGGCGACGCAGCCGGCGAGTTTCACCCTGGACAGCGGATCCTGCAGGCCGGAGTTCGGGCCGCCGGCGACCGTGCCGGCCGGCGGGTGTGGCAGCCTCGGGTCGAGTTGATGCGCGTACATCCGGGAGTGCTGGTTCTGGGCGAAGACCGTGCCGTAGCCGGTGACGTACGAGATGTTCAGCGCGTTGCGGCCGAACAGGAAGTCCGCGGCGGTGAGCACCGCTTCGGCGTATCTGGATCGGCCGGTGAGGTCGTACGCGGTGCCGATTACCACCATGTTGTTGAGAATCGAGCTGTTCGAGCCCCACACCCACCTGTTGTCCGAGGGCGCGTACGGCTGCCCGTACGCCTGGGTGGATTGCAGTGCGACCAGGGCGTTCGCGGCCGCGACCACCGAGGCGCGGACGTTGCGCCGGCCGGGCAGGTCGTTGTCGACGGTGGCGAGGTCGAGCCGGCCCAGCGCCGCGGTCGAGCCCCAGTAGAAGCCGTCCGGGTCGAAGACGTTCGTGGTGTGCAGCGGCGAGCCGAGCACGTCGGTGCGGTAGGCCCGCTCGCCGGTGGTGAGGTACAGCTCGGCGGCGGCCCAATAGAACTCGTCGGTCGCGTCGCCGTCGGCGTACGCGCCGCCACCGGTGCCGTCGGCGTTCGAGGCGTACAGCGCCGGGTTGGCCTCGGCGGCGGCGTAGGCGGTGCGGGCCGCGGTCAGCAGACGGCGGGCGTACGCCCGGTCGAAGCGCTTGAACAGCCTGGCGCCCTGGGCCGCCGCGGCGGCCAGGTTGAGCGTCGCGGCGGTCGACGGCCGGTGCAGCGCACGGGGTTTCGCGTCCGCCGCGGGCGCGAGCGGAAGTCCGGTCCACGTGGTATCGCTGATCTTGTGGTAGGCCATCCCGGCCAGCGGCTGACCATCCGGCACCTGCATCCGCAGCAGGAAGTCGAGCTCCCAGCGTGCCTCGTCGAGGATGTCCGGCACGTTGTCGCCCACCTCGGGGATCCGTAGCGTCCCGTCCCGCAGCGCGTGCCTGTCGGTGTCGTCGGCGGTCCGGTTGCGCTCGTACTCGGACAGCAGTTGAGCGACCGCGATCCCGCCGTTGACGACATACTTGCCGTGGTCGCCGGCGTCGTACCAGCCACCGGTGACGTCGCGGGTGAAGCCGGCCGGACAGGTCCAGTTGTCCGCGAACACCGCCGGCGGCAGGCACGGCACTGCGGTGTCGCCCTGGTTCGGCGCGACGCCGACGTGTCCGGCGGCGCGTGCGTAACCCGGCGCGATCGTGTCGAGGATCGGGGTACCGCTGCGCTGGGTGTAGAAGAAGGTCTTGCTGTCGACCCGCAGTGCCTGGTACGCGGTGTCGGAGATCGGGAACGGATGGCTGGTCGCGCCGTCCGCGGTGAGGGTGTACCCGGAGCCGCCGCGGCGGTACGACGAGAAGTCGAGCGTCTGCACGTTCTGGCCCGAGGTCGGGTCGACGCCGCGGGCTCTGGTCCAGCCGCTGCGGACGACCTTGCCCTCGGCGTCGTTCAGCGTCCAGGGCACCGCCGCCGTCGCGGTCGTGACCAGGGTGGCCGCCTTCGGCCCGTACGGAAGGTAGCCGACCTGGTTGACGCGCATCCGCGGTCCGGTATCCGGCTGGTACGGCAGGACCGGCTTGCCGCCCTTGAGGCTGACGTTGTCGATGCAGAAGGTGAAGTCGGGCTTGCCGCCGAACTGGAATCCCAGCTGGCCGTCGGCGAAGTCGCCCTTGCCGGTGCCGGTCACCGTGTACGTGGTCATCCCGGGCGTCATGGTCTTGACGCTGCTCAGCACGGTGGAGTAGCTGCCGGAGTTCTGCTGGAACACCACCGTCACCGGCACCGCGGCGGTGCCGCTCGCATCGAACGTCAGGGTGTAGGTCGCCCCGTTCTGGATCTGCAGGTGCGGCAGGGCCAGCATCGAGTCCCACGGGTTGATCGAGCCGGTGCCGGTGTCGACACAGGCCTGCCCGTCGACCACGCGCAGCTTCCCGCCCGCGGTTCCGTACGCCACCCACGGTGCGACCGTGGTGTCGAAGGTGCCGTTGGTGACCTGGTCGAATTCGTCGGCGGCCCGGGCCGTACCCGGGCATGCGACGGCGACCAGGGTGACGCCGGCCAGCACCGCCGGGATTCTCGTCGTGTGCACGGGAGCGTTCCCTTCAGCTTTCCTTGAGCCAGCGCTGCCGCAGGACATGCGCGGCCGCCTTCGGTCGGCGGTCTCGGGTGAACACGCCCTTCCGGTTTCCGCCGACCCGCATGATGCCGGGCGTGGTGGCGAAATCGGCGAAGTTCCATACGTGCTCGCCGACCACGGCATCGATGCGGTCGAATACCCGGTGATTCATGTCGAGGTACGCGACCTGGTACTCCTCGGTCCAGGGTTGTGGCGCGACCGAGTGCAGCCCGGGATAGGCGTCCGCGCCGTACTCGGCGATGAGGATCGGCTTGTTCTCTGCGCCCCAGGCCCGGAGCTCCTCCTCCCAGGCGATCTCGGCCGCGGCCAGGTCACCGGGCAGGACGTACCAGCCGTAGTAGCGGTTGAGCATCAGTAAGTCGGCGAACTGCGCGACCCGGCACCTGCCGTGCGGTGCCAGCGCGTCGTTGGCGAAGCTGACCGGCCGGCTGGCATCGAGCTCACGGGTCAGCTCGAACAACGGCCGGAAGTAGGCCTCGGCCGCTTCGGTGCCGGACTCGGGTTCGTTCGCGATCGACCAGATGACCACGCTCGGATGGTTCTTGTCGCGCGCCACCAGCTCGCGGATGGCCTGGGCGTGAACCTCGCGGGTCCGCTCGTTGATCGTGTCGTCGCTGAACGTCGGGTAGTCGGCCGCGCCGAAGACTCCCTCGCCGGTCCGGACGTTGAGCCCGACCGCGGCGACCTCGTCTATGACGACGATGCCGCGCCGGTCCGCGTAGTCCAGCACGTCCTCGGAGTACGGGTAGTGCGACGTCCGGAATGAGTTGGCGCCGATCCACTCGAACAAATCGAAGTCGTGCACCAGGAACGCGTCGTTGTGACCCTTGCCGGTGACGGCGAGATCCTCGTGCTTGCCGAACCCGGTGAAATAGAACGGCTCGCCGTTGATGAGAAACCGGTTACCCGCCACGGAGACGGTCCGGACACCGACGCTCTGGTGGTAACTGTCGACGATCTCGCCGGTCGCGGTGACCAGCTGGACCTCGAGGTCGTACAGGTAGCCGTCGCCGGGCGCCCACGGATGCACGTCGCGGACGGTCAGGACGCCCCGCGCCCCGCGCCGCCGTCCGACCACGGTGCCGCCCGCGTCGCGCAGCACGACCTGCGGTGCGGCCGATCCGGCCCCGGCCGCCTCGACCACGTAGTGCAGGACGCCGGTGGACTCGTCGAGGTCGGTCACCACGGCGATGTCGGTGATGTGCGCGGCCGGCGTGGCGTACAGCCAGACGCTGCGGTGCAGGCCGGCGTAGTTGAAGAAGTCGTGCCAGTAGCGCTGGCGAGGGCCGGCGGCGGTGTCCTCGACGACGCCCGGCGGCACGCTCTCGAAGGTCAGCGTGTTGTCGACCGCGACAGTGATCCGAGCGGTCTCGCCGGCCGTGACAAGGTTCGTGACGTCCGCCTCGAAGGGCGTGTATCCGCCCTCGTGCGACACCACCTCGGTGTCGTCGACCCAGACCGTGGCGCGGTGCGTCGCGGACTCGAAGTGCAGGACGATGCGATCCCCCGCCCAGCCTCGGGGCACCCGAACCTCGGTCTGATACCAGACCTCACCGAGGTGATCCCGCACGCGTGCGTCGGCGGCCACCTCGTTGTAGCTCGCCGGCACGGCCATCTCCCGCGCCTGCCTCAATGCGGCCGTGAACCATCGGCCGGCACGTCCGGCGCCGCCCGGATCCAGCGCGAACCGCCAGAGTCCGTTGAGCAGCTTGCGTTCCCGCGTCGCGGTGTCTTGAGGTCGAAGCACGCCCGTATTGAAGGCTCTGGGCCTCCACCGCACAACGTATTGCTCTCGCTCAATCCGAATCGAGCAGATTCGATCATCACGGCGATCCACTCGGGACTGGTCGATCGCGATCGAAAGGGATCGATTGTAACCGGCCTGTAGCCGGACCGTAAAACCAAGTCTACTTATTGATGTCGATGTCCCCTTCCTCCGTCCGGAAAGGACCCATCGATGAGAAGACAACGAATTCGACTGCTGCCGCCGGCCCTGTCGCTGGTGCTGGCCGTCGGCACCGCGGTCGCGGTTTCGACGCCGGCAAACGCCGCCCCCGGCCCGATCTGCACCCGGTTCGGCTCGACCGTGCAGGGCAACTACTACGTACAGAACAATGTCTGGGGCAGTACCGCCACCCAGTGCATCAACGTGACCGGTAGCGGCTTCCAGATCACCCGTCAGGACGGCGTCAACGCATCCGGGCCGGTGTCCTACCCCTCGATCTTCCTCGGCTGCCACTACACGCTGTGCAGCCCGGGCATGCGTACGCCGCGGCAGATCAGCGGCATCAGCAGCGCCCGGAGCAGCATCAGCTACACGTTCACCAACGCCAAGTACGTGGCGGCCTATGACATCTGGCTGGATCCCACGCCGAAGACCAACGGCGTCAACCAGCAGGAGATCATGATCTGGTTCAACAAGTCGGCAACCCCGCAACCCATCGGCTCGGTCACCGGTACGGCGTCCGTCGGCGGTCGCAGCTGGCAGGTCTGGACCGGGAGCAACGGCAAGAACAACGTCATCTCGTACGTCTCGACGTCGGCGATCTCGAGCTGGAGCTTCGACGTCAAGGCGTTCCTGAACGACGCGATCGCCCGAGGACATGGATCCAGCAGCTGGTATCTCACCAGCATCCAGGCGGGATTCGAACCGTGGGCCGGCGGTATCGGCCTGACCGTCAACTCGTTCTCCGCGTCGGTGAGCTGACCGGCGCGGCGACGTGACGGCATGTCCCGGACCACCGAGGGCGTGCCGTCACGCCTTGACTGCCCCGTCCATGATCCCGCCGATGATCTGCCGGCCGAACAGGATGAAGACGATCAGCAGCGGCAGCGTGGCGACCAGGACCCCGGCGAACATCAGCGTGTAGTCGGTGTAATACGTGGTGGAGAGCTGATTGAGCGAGAACTGCACGGTCGGGTTGTCGGCCTCGAGCACGGCCAGCGGCCACAGGAACTCGTTCCAGGTGGCCATGAAGGTGAACAGCCCGAGCACGGCGGCGCCCGGCCGCAACGCGGGCAACACGATGCTCCAGAAGATCCGGAACGTGGTGCCGCCGTCGATCCGGGCCGACTCGATGAGTTCGTCGGGCACCGCCCGCTCGGCGTACTGGCGCATGAGGAACACCCCGAACGCCGAGACCAGGAACGGCACGATGACCGCCTGCAACCTGTTCTGCCAACCGAGCTGCACCATGATCATGTAGAGCGGAATGATGCCCATCTGTACCGGGATCATCATCGTCGCCAGGAGTACCACCAGCAGTCCGTTGCGCCCGCGGAACCGCAGCTTGCTGAACGCGAACCCGGCCAGCGAGCTGAAGAACACCACCGCGACCGTCACCGCGATCGAGGCGATCGCCGAGTTGGCCATGCCGAGCATGAAATGCGCGTCCTCCGCGTCGAACAGCCGCCGGAGATTGTCGGTGAGATTTCCGCCCGGCAGCAACGGCGGCGGCCAGTCGCCGATCACGTCGTTGGTCCGGGTAGCCACCACGAACAGCCAGTACAGCGGAAACGCCGACAGGGCGACCGCGATCAGCAGGACGGCGTGCAGCAAGGGATGTGACTTACGCACGACCGCCCCAAATCCGAGTGAGGAGAAAGTTGATCGAGGTCAGGAGCATGATGAGTATGAAGATCATCCAGGCGACCGCCGAGCCGTAGCCATAGTCGAAGTCCCGGAACGCCTTCTCGAACATGTACATCGAGACCGTCTGGAACTGCCGCAGACTGCCGCCCGAGATGGCGAAACCACCCTGGCCGAAGATCAACGGCTCGGTGAACAACTGCGTGCCACCGATCGTCGAAACGATCACCGTGAAGAGCACCGCGGGCCGGATCATCGGCACGGTGATGGCCCAGAACTGCCGGGCCTTGGTGGCACCGTCGATCTCGGCCGCCTCGTAGAGATCGTGCGGCACCGCCTGCATGGCGGCCAGATAGATCAGCGCGTTGTAGCCGGTCCAGCGCCAGCTGACCATCGTGGAGATCGCGATCCAGGACGACCACTTGTCCGCGTGCCAGTCGATCGGCTGCACGCCGACCAGGTGCAGCAGCCCGTTCACCAGGCCGGCGTCGCGGTCGAAGATCTGGCTGAAGACGATGCCCACAGCGGCCACCGACGTGACGATCGGTGCGAGGACGCCGAGTCGGTAGAACGCCAGTCCTCTCATGCGCTGATTCAGCGCGTTCGCGAGGATCAGGGCGATGACCAGCTGTGGCACGGTGCCGAGAATCAGCATGCCGATGGTGTTGACGATCGCATTCCAGAAATTCGGGTCCCCGAACAGGGTCACGAAGTTGTCGAGACCCACGAATCCCTGAGCGCCGGAGATGTCCCAGGCGTGCAGGGACACCCAAGCGGTGTACCCCACCGGGAACACCCCGAAGATCCCGAAAATCACGAAGAACGGAGCGATGAAGAGGTACGGGGAGGCCGCCGTGTCCAGCCGGTCCCGCAGCCGGCCTCGTTGTCTCCTGGCGGCAGGTCCGCCGCCGGACGCGCCCTCGGCCGGGCGCTCGCGCGATCGAGTCACCGACATCTGTCCCTACCGTCCGGCGGGACTACTCGGCCACCCGTTTCGCCTCGGCGACGGCGTTGGCCCAGGCCTCCTCCGGGCTGAGCTTGCCCTGTTCAATGGCCGTCAGCGCGTTCGTCACCCGGTCGTTCACCGGGTTGTTGGCCGGGCCGAGATAGACCGGCTTCAGCGCCTTCACGCTGTCACCGAAGATCTTCCCGACCGGCGCGTCGTTGAAGTACGCGTTGGTGAAGTTCCGCACCGCCGGTTCGTCGATCGCCTTGGGCGACGACGGGAAGTTGTTCACCGCCTTGAACGCCGCCATCTGGCCCGAGGGACTGGTCAGGAACTTCACCAGCTCCGCCGCCTCCTGCTGGTGTTTGCTCTGTGTCGGTACGGCCAGGAACGAGCCACCGCGTACGGCGCCGTTGCCGGGCACCTTCGTCACGTCCCACTTGCCGGCGTTCTCCGGGCCGGACTGCTTCTCGATGGTGCCGAGCATCCAGGAGGGGCAGGGAATGGTGGCGAACCTGCCGTTCTTGAAGCCGGCGTTCCACTGCGGGCTGTAGGCCGCGATGTTCCCGGACAGCCCTGCCTGGATCATCTGGACGGTCTTGTCCCACGCCGCCTTCACCGCCGGGTTGGTGTCGATGACCAGGTTGTTCGCGGTGTCGTAGTAGGTGTGGTCGCTGAGCTGCATCAGCATGTTCAGGTACACGCTGCCGGACGAGTCGAAGAAGCTCGCCCCGGTCTTGGCCGTCATGAACCTCTGCCCGGTGGCCAGATACGCGTCCCAGGTCGGCCACAGCGCGCCCACCTGGTCGCGGCCGGTGGGCAGGCCGGCCTTGGCGAACAGGTCCGTGCGATAGCACATGCCCTGCGCACCGACGTCGGTGCCGAGACCGACCAGCTTCGCACCGTCCGACGTGAGCCCCTGCTTCCACTTCCATTCGAGGAAATCGCCCTGCAGCGAGCTCGCACCGTGGTCCAGCAGGTTGACGAACTTGTCGGGTTTGGCCATGAACTGGATGAGGATGCCCTCCTCCAACGCCACCACGTCACCCGCACCGCTGCCGGAGGCCATCCACTGCTGCAGCTTGGGCGTGTAGTCGCCGAGCTTCCCGATGTTCTCTTCTTTGATCTTGATGCCGGGATGGCTGGACTCGTACTGCTTGTAGAGATCCTGGTAGCCGAACTGACTGAAGGTCTTGACCACCAGCGTGGTCTGGCCCGGCTCCTCCGAGCCGTCCGCGCCACCGCACGCGGTCGCCGCCGCCAGCAGCGCACACAACCCGATGGCGAGCGGTGCCCGCCGTCCTCGTAATCTCATATCCGCCTCGAATCCGTAAGCGCTGACAGTCATCACGACGGCCTCGAGTAGGCGCGATTTCCCTCCGTGCGGGCTACAGTCCAGCCATGCTCGGTCCTGATCGATCACAATCGATCACGCGACGGGCGAGCCTGGAGAACAGACGCGACGGGACAGCCGGGGCGGTGCCACATGCCGACACAACGAGCGTTCAACATGCAACGCCGGGAGCGCCTGATGATCGAGCTCCGGCAGCACGGTGCGGTCCGGGTCGTCGAGCTCGCCGAGCTTCTCCAGGTCAGTCAGATCACCGTGCGGCGGGACATCGCCGCGCTGGCGCAGGCGAGGCTGCTCACGAAGGTGCACGGCGGGGCCGTGCTGCCGACGGAGCTCTCGCCGGCGCCCCGGCGAGCCCGGAAGCCGGCCACCCGGTTCACCCTCGGCATGGTCGTACCGACACTGGACTTCTTCTGGCCACCGGTCATCGCGGGTGCGCGCACCGCATCGGCCGTGCTGGGTGTCGACATCCGGTTGCGTGGTTCGAGCTACGACGTCGGCGAGGATCGCCGCCAGATCACCCGACTGCTCGACTCCGAACAGATCTCAGGCCTGCTCCTCGCGCCGGACCTGGACTCCGAGCACGGCGACGAGATGCTCGCTTGGATCGCCGGGCTGCCGGTGCCGTGCGTCATGATGGAACGGCAGACGCCGTCGGCGCGGCTCGACTCCATCAAGGAAGCGGAACGGACTCCGCCGGCGAAACGGAGCTCCGCTCCCCCGCTCGAATGGGTACGCAGCGATCACGATGCCGGGGTCGAGACCGCACTGCGCCACCTCGTACGCCAGGGAAACCGCCGGATCGGCCTCGTGCTGACCCCGATCAGCCCCAACGCCGACCACATCGCCCAGGGCTTCGCGCGGGCCTGTTCCCGCCTGAACCTCGCCGGCGATCTGGTTTTCCGTGCGTCCGTACGGCCGGGCACACCCGACTACCGCGGTCACCTCGCCGCCATCCTGCGCCGTTGTCAGCAGGCTGGAGCGACGGCGTTGGTGGTGCACAGCGATCCGGACGCCATCTCGCTCGTTCAGTTCTGCGCCGAACAGGGCATCGCGGTCCCTCAGGACCTGGCCATCGTCTCGTACGACGACGAGATCGCGCAGCTGGGCGAACCCCCATTGACCGCGATCCGCCCAGCGAAGGGCCACCTCGGCCGGATGGCGGTCGAGCTGCTCGTCTCCCGGCTGATCGAGGGCTCCCGTCGGCCGGCCCACCGCCTGCTGGTCGTTCCCGAGCTCGTCGTCCGGAGCTCATCGGTGCGGCCCACACGGCTCTGACCAGCTCTCGAGCCGCGCCCGGTCAGGATCCGGATCCGGTACGGCGGCGACGGTACTCGGCCACCACCAGCTCGGTCAGTTCGTCCACCGTCACCTCGGAGGTGCGGCGGTCGAAGGTGATCGTGCCGTGTTGCAGCAGGTTGACCCGGTCGCAGACGTCGAGGACCTGTGCGTAGTTGTGGGCGATGATGATGACCGAGACGTCGCCGCGGGCCTTGAGGTCGCGGATCAGGTCGAGGATCAGCACGCCCTCCTTGGCGCCCATGGCGGCGAGCGGCTCGTCCAGCAGCAGGATCCGGGCGTCGGAGTAGACGGCCCGGGCGACCGCGACCGCCTGCCGCTGGCCGCCGGAGAGCTTGGCCACCTCGGCGGAGACGTCCGGGATGTTCACCCCCATGTCCGCCAGGTGCTCGCGGGCCAGGCGGCGCATGGCCCGGTTGTTGAGCAGCGGCCCGATCCGCAGCTCCCGGTTGAGGAACATGTTGTGGTAGACGGAGAGCTCGTTGATCAGGGCGAGCCCCTGGTACACGGTGTCGATGCCGAGCGACCGGGCATGGTCGACGCTGCGCAGGACGACCTCCGAGCCGGCGACGAACATGCGGCCGGCGTCCGGCTGGTGGTACCCGCAGATGATTTTGATGAGCGTGGACTTCCCGGCGCCGTTGTCCCCGATCAGGCCGAGCACCTCGCCCTTCTCCAGCCGCAGGCTGACGTCGCTCAGCGCGGTCAGCGCGCCGAACTGCTTGCGGACGTGCTCGACCCGCAGGGCGGTCTCCTCCGCCATCAGGCGCCTCCCGTCCGCCGCAACCGCGACAGGTACTGGTTCGCGATCATCGAGATCAGAATCGCGCTGCCGAGGATCAGGTTGAACGGATTGGCGCTGATGCCGATGAGGTTGAAGCCGTTCTGCAGCTCGGCGAGGATCAGGGCGCCGAGCAGGGCGCCGATGACCGTGCCGGAGCCGCCGGCCAGGGCGGTGCCGCCGATGACCGCGGCGGAGATGGCGGTGAAGACCAGCGCGGTGCCGCCGCCGATGTTGGGATCGATGCTGTTGATCCGGAACGCCTCCAGGATCCCGGCGAGCGCGCCGAGCACGCTGGCGATCATGAAGTTGCCGATCTTTATCCGGTTGGCCCGGATGCCCGCCTCGGTCGCGCCGATCAGGTTGCCGCCGACCGAGATCGTGTGCAGCCCCCACCGGGTGCGGGTGAGCACGATGTGGAAGAACACGACGATCGAGAGGCACCAGGTCAGCGACGCCCAGTCGGCCGCGCCGAAGATCTGCTGGATCCGGCCCTGCGCCTCCTCCGGGATCTGCGCCGGGTACGCGTGCGAGGTGGTGAGCAGCACGCCGAGCAGGAAGTAGTACATGCCGAGGGTGGCCACCAGCGACGGCACCTTCAGCTTGGTGACGATGAAGCCGTTGCAGAACCCGATGGCCGCCGAGATTCCGAAGGCCAGCAGGAACGCGGGCACCACGGGCACGCCGTACAGGTCCACCGCGTAGTGGACCAGGAACGGCGCGAGCGCGGCGACCACGCCGACCGACAGGTCGATCTCGCCGCTGACCAGCAGCAGCACGATGCCCACCGCGACGATCGCGGCCGGCGCGGTCGCCTGCGCGATGTTGCGCAGGTTGTCGTGGGTGAGGAAGGCCTCGTTGGCCGCCCGGAAGTAGACGGCCATCGCGATGGCGACGATCAGGACGCTCGCCTCGCGCCAGCGCACCAGTATCGTGCCGAGCTGCCGCAGCACGGGCAGGAGGCGCCGGCCGCGATCCGCGGTCGGCGCCCCGTTCTGTCCGGTTGGGGCGTCCCCTTCTCGAACCGTCTCGTGCATCAGTCCATCCCGGTCACTCACTCGTGTGCGATGGGCCCGGACCGTTCGACGAGCTTGACGTCGGTGGACGCGCCCTCGTACCGGGTCTGGGTGTTCTGGTACTGGGCCACGTTGTCCTTGGTCACGAACAGAAGCCCGGTGTTGGTCTGCGGCGGCGAGATCAGCCCGCCGGAGATCTTGTAGAGGTACAGGTAGAGCACGGGCAGGAAGCCCTGCAGGTAGGGCTGCTGGTCGATGGTGTAGTCGAGGTCGCCGTCCTTGATCGAGGCGAGCGTCTCCGGGATCAGGTCGAAGCCCCCGGCCACCTTCAGGCCCTTGCTACGCATGTCGTACTTCTTCACGGTCTGGCCGATCGACTGGGTCGATCCCGCGTCCACCGCCAGCATTCCGGCGAGGTTGGGGTGGCCCTGCGCGTACGCGTCGATGATGGACAGGCCCTTGGTGATGTCGGCGTTCGTCGCGACGGAGGTGAAGGTGATCGCGCCGCCGGCGTCCTTGAACGCCTGCTGCGCGCCGTCGATCCGGGGCTGGATGTTGAGCTGGCCCGGCGTGGCGATGAAGCCGACCACCTCGCCGGACTGCACCTGGGTCAGCGCGCGCTGACCGAGGGCGTACCCGGACTCGTAGAGGCCCTGCCCGACGTACGTCAGCCGGTTGGTGCCCGGGTCCTCGCGGGCGCCGTCCGCGTTGTAGGACACGACCGGGATGCCGGCGTCGAGCGCCTGGTCGACCGGCGCCTTGAACGCGGTCTTGTCCACCACGGCGATGGCGATGCCGTCGGCCTTGCCGCTGATCGCGGTGTTGGTGGCGTTGACCATCTCGGCCACCACGGAGTTGGCCGAGCCGGTCCACTGGTACGAGCAGCCGAGCAGCTTGCAGGCGTCCTCCGCGCCGTACTGGGTCGGCGTGAAGAAGGGGTTCGTCGTGACGTGGTTGATGAAGACGAACTTCCAGTTCGGCGTCTTGGGGAAGTTGCCGACGGCGTCGGCGCTGGTCTCGTTGTCGCCGCAGGCGCTGAGCAGCCCCGTCGCCGCGAGCGAGGCACTCACCAGGCCGGTGCCGGCGAGCAGCCGCCGGCGGGTGACCCGACTGAGATCGAGTTTGTCGGCCGCCTCCGCGACGGCAGGGTGAACAGGCATCTTGCACACCTCCTCCGCCGCTGCCGGTGAGGGCAGCGGCGGGCTATAAGGACAGCGTCAGCGCGCTACGCCGAGCTGGTAGATGGTGGTCGTCCGGTAGGTCTGCCCGGGCCGCAGGACCGTCGACGGGAAGCCGGCCTGGTTCGGCGAGTCGGGGTAGTGCTGCGTCTCCAGGGCGAAGCCGTCGCCCTGCCGGTACATCCGCCCGCCGGTGCCGACGAGCGTGCCGTCCAGGAAGTTGCCGCCGTAGAACTGGATGCCCGGCTCGGTGGTGAGGATGGTGAGCTGCCGGCCGCTCGCCGGATCCGTGGCCCGCGCGGCCAGCTCGAGGCGGGTGAACGTGTTGTCGCGCCGGTCGAGCACCCAGTTGTGGTCGTAGCCGCGGCCGATCACCAGCTGTTCGAAACCGTCACGGTTGCGCTCGCCGATGGCGGTGGCCCGGCGGAAGTCCATCGGAGTCCCGGCGACCGGGTCGATCGCGCCGGTCGGGATCAGCGTGGGATCCACCGGCGTGTACCTGCTCGCGTTCAGGTAGAGCTTGTGATCGTCGATCGTTCCGGTGCCCTCGCCGCCCAGGTTCCAGTACGCGTGGTTGGTGAGGTTCACGACCGTCGGCTTGCTGGTCGTGGCTACGTAGTCCATCTTGATGGCGTGGTCGGTGGTGAGCGTGTAGGTCACCGTGGAGCGCAGCTCGCCGGGGTAGCCCTGGTCGCCGTCGGGGCTGGTGAACTGCAGCCGCAGCCCGACGCTCTTGCTGTTCTTCAGGGGCGTGGCCGCCCACACGTGCTTGTCGAACCCGATCGTTCCGCCGTGCAGGCTGTTGGGATCGTTGTTGATCGGCAGCTGGTACGTCGTGCCGTCCAGGGTGAACTGCCCCTTCGCGATCCGGTTGGCGTACCGGCCGGTGATGCAGCCGAAGTACGGGCTCTTCGTCTCGTAGTCGGCGAGGTTGTCGAACCCGAGCGCCACGTTGGCCAGCCGGCCGCGCCGGTCCGGCGTCTCGATGGTCTGCAGAATGCCGCCGTACGTGAGAATCCGTACCCGCATCCCGTTGGCGGTGAGGGTGTAGCGGTCGACGGCCTCGCCACCGGCGGTCGTGCCCCAGGCTTCCTTGGTGATCGTCGTGCGGTCACCGGCGTACGAGGTCGATCCGACCACGCCGACAGC
The DNA here is from genome assembly GCF_044465445.1 of Actinoplanes sp. NPDC049668. NCBI lineage: Bacteria > Bacillati > Actinomycetota > Actinomycetes > Micromonosporales > Micromonosporaceae > Actinoplanes > Actinoplanes sp. NPDC049668. The sequence goes on along the minus strand of NZ_JBITLR010000004.1, from coordinate 405,086 downwards.
GCCGACCATGAGTGCCACCGCCCCGAGCCGGGCGGCGGTCCGGCCTGTTGAGAACTTATGCATGGTGCCTCGCCTCTCGCGGCAATGCCACGTCCTCGCGTGGCAGGCATAGCGACATGAGGGCAACCCGGGGAGGGAGTCAACATCCTCGGGTGACAAAGAACGTCTCGTCATGCGACCGACGGCATCGAAACCAGTAGGCAACATGTGCGAGGCCAAGAGCGCGGAATCGACGCTATATTTCGATCACAAACGGTGTCAACACCCATAGATTCTTCGATCTTCGAATCGCCGGCCGCTACATTTCGATCTCTTGAGATCTGTTATGCGGACGGAGGTCAACTAGTCCGGTGGATCGGGCCGGAGAATACCGGTCCGAAGTAGACCGGCTGGGGCAAACCGCGCTGACACCGCGCCGCATGCGTAGGGTTCCGTCCTGGTCTGGCACGGAAAGCAGGGTTACCGCGGGCTATAGAAACATTTCTCTGAGATTTCGGCTATGTGACGATTCTCGCCACGACGCAATGCTGCATACGAATGTATGCAATCGTATGCAGCCTCGGTACGGTCCACCTGCCCAGCGTTCACCGACGCGTAGAAAGGAGTGCGATCCCGTCTCGGGCCGCCCGCCACGGCGGCCGCGATCATAATGCTGTGTCGGCGACAGGAACGCCCAACGCCTGCATTCGCCGGGCGACGCCTTTCTGCGCATTATCGGCCTCGCCCGCATCGGAAAACAATTGCTTCGAAACTGAAAACCGAGCTTCCCGTTTCCCCATTACCGCAGCTGCGCGGTGTCGGAGATCACGCGAGCCCTCAGGCGTGGGAGACGCAGCACACCCCACCGAAGAACTCAAGGACGATCAGGGCCTGTCGACCGCAGGGGCATGACGCAGGCTCAGGCACCGATCGCGCGCCGGCGCAGCCCGCTGGAGGACCGCTCCATCTCCGGCAAGCTGCTGCCGAGGCTGTTCGCACCGACGGGGATCGCCGGCGTGATCATCGGTCTGTCCAACGTCGACGGCTATCGCGGCTCGCTGGTGATCCGTGGGCTGATCGCCTGCGCGATCGCGGCGGCGCTCTGGCGGGTCGACTGGGACCGGGTGCACCCGCAGGCGCTGCGCGCCATGGCCTACGTCGGGGTGATCATCATCGGGTTCGGGGCGGTCACCGCCCCAGAGACGTACTACCTCGTCCTGCTCGACTCGGCCGTCGGCCTGGTCTGGGCCGGGTTCACCCTGGAACGGCGCGACGTGGTGGCGCTGTCGATCATCATGGGCGCACAGACCTTCGTGACGGAGTGGTTGCTGGCGCCGCCGTGGACGGCGGTGTGGCACTCCGTGGCGATCTGGCTGCTGCTGACCACGCTCTGCGTGGCGATGCACTGGCTGCGCCGGCTGCTCGACGACAGCGCCGACCAGGTCGCGGCGGCACAGGCCGAGATCAGCGAGCTGCAGGTGCGCACGCTGACGGAGCAGCAGCGGGCCGAGGCGCGCCGGGCCGAGCTGGCGGCCGCGCAGGTCGCCGAGCACGCGCGGCTGCAGCGGGAGATCGCCGAGCAGGTGTCCGTGCTGGCCCGCTCCGCCGCCGAGGTCAACGGAAACACCACCACGGCGGCCACCGCGACCGAGCAGATGTCCTCCGCGCTGCGCGACCTGTCCCGCACCGCACACTCCTCCGACGAGATCACCGCCACCGTGGTCCGGCAGGCCGACAGCGCCGCCACCGTGATCAGGGCCCTCGCCGCCTCCAGCGAACAGATCATGGCGGCCAGCGACATCATCCAGTCCATCGCCGCCCAGACCAACCTGCTCGCCCTCAACGCCACCATCGAGTCGGCCCGGGCCGGCGAGGCCGGCAAGGGCTTCGCCGTCGTCGCCAACGAGGTCAAGGAACTCGCCCGCCAGTCCGGCGAGAACGCCGACTCCATCAACCGCACCCTCACCGAGGTCCGCGCGCAGGTCGACGCCGCCGTCACCGAGGTCACCCAGATCGCCGGCGGCATGAACGCCCTCTCCGCACACCAGAGCACCCTCGCCGCCGCCATCGAACAGCAGTCCGCCGCCGTCGCCGAGGTCACCCGCACCGTCACCCAGACCGCCGGCGAGACCCAGACGATGGCGAGCGGCATCCTCGCGCTGGAGCGCATCTCGGCGGACAGCTGACCCCTAGCCTTTCGTTGTTTCAGGCAAAAGTTCAACTTGGTTTCAACAAAGTTATGGACTTCTGAACAGAACCTGCCTAGCGTCCAGGCATCGATGATGGTCGACCTTGAGTCGTCCTCATGCTGCTGCCCCTGGAGCGCTCGATGAGAAGACTGACCCGTCCCCCGAAGTCCTCCTCCCTCGTGTTGGGCACCGCGATCCTGCTCACCGCCCTGGTGCCGGCCCTCCCCGCGTACGCCGCCCCGCCGCCGCAGGAGCCCGGCGTCACCCTGCGGACCTACGATCTGCAGACCGCCCGGGACAAGATCTGCGCCCTGAAGCCGGGGCAGACACCCAACGTCGACAAGCTCATGCCGGTGGTCAACTGGACCACCACGGCCGACTTCGGCTTCGCCGACCGCTTCCAGAGCGAGGTGATCGGCAACGTCAACATCCCCGCGGCGGGTGCGTACACGTTCCGGCTCACCAGCGACGACGGGTCACGGCTGCAGATCGACGGCGCCACCGTCATCGACCACGACGGGCTGCACGGTGTCACCTCGAAGGAGGGCGCCGTCACCCTCACGACCGGCTACCACGCCCTGCGCGTCGACTACTTCGAGCGCGACGGCGGCCAGCAGCTCACCCTGGAGTGGCGGCCGCCGGGCGCGAGCGCGTTCGCGGTCGTACCCAACAGCGTGCTGAGCACCGACGCCGGCGTGGTGCGGGTGACCGCGCCCGGGCGCAAGGAGTGCGAGGCCTCCGGCGACAGCCCCGGCGACGGCCTGCCGCTGACCGCCGTGCACCCCGGCTACACGCTCACCAACCTGCGGCCGTCCGGCTTCCAGCCGCAGGTGAGCGCCATGGACTTCTATCCCGACGGGCGGCTGGCGATCGCCACCTGGGGCGGCAGCGACACCGTCGCCGGCGAGGTCTACATCCTCAGCGGCGTCACCGGCGCCACCTCGCCGAGCCAGGTCACGTACCGGAAAATCGCCACCGGGCTGCGCGAGCCGATGGGCCTGAAGATCGTCGACGGCAAGATCTACGTGGCGCAGAAGCACGAGCTGACCGAGCTCAACGACACCAACGGCGACGGCACCATCGACCAGTACCGGCGGGTGGCCACCTGGCCGTTCGACGGCAACTTCCACGAGTTCGCGTTCGGCCTGCTGTACAAGGACGGCTTCTTCTACCTGAACCTGTCCGTCTCGATCAACCTCGGCGGCGCCACCACCGAGCCGCAGGGCTCACCCAACCGCGGCACCAGCCTGAAGATCAACCGGACCACCGGCGCGGTGGAGTACGTCGCCGGCGGCCTGCGCACCCCGGACGGGCTCGGGTGGGGGCCGGAGGGCGACATCTTCGTCACCGACAACCAGGGCGGCTGGCTGCCCGCCTCGAAGCTCGTGCAGATCAAGCCGGGCCGCTTCTTCAACCACTACACCAACCCGGACGGCCCGTACGACGGCCAGCCGGTCACCCAGCCCGTGCTGTGGCTGCCGCAGAACGAGATCGCCAACTCGCCGAGCACCCCGCTGCTGCTCGACTCCGGCCCGTACGCGGGTCAGATGCTCTTCGGCGACGTCACGTACGGCGGCGTCCAGCGCGCCTTCCTCGAGAAGATCAACGGCCAGTACCAGGGCGCGGTCTTCCGGCTGACCCAGGGCCTCGAGGCGGGCGTGCTGCGCCTGAGCCAGGGGCCGGACGGCGCCCTGTACGCCGGCGGGCTCGGCGCGGGCGGCAACTGGGGCCAGGAGGGCAAGCTGACGTACGGGCTGCAGAAGCTCACGCCCAACGGCACCAGCGTCTTCGACATCAAGGCGATGCGCGCGGTCGCCGGCGGCTTCGAGCTCGAGTACACCCAGCCCGTCTCGACCGCCACCGCCGAGCAACTCGCCGCCCGGTACCGCGCCGAGCAGTGGCGCTACGTGCCGACGCCGGCGTACGGGGGCCCGAAGGTCGACGAGGAGACGCTGCCGGTGGCATCGGCGGTCCTGTCCGCCGACCGGCTCAAGGTGACGCTCAAGCTGACCGGGCTCAAGCCGGGCCGGGTCGTGCACGTGCGCTCGCCGCGGCCCTTCACCTCGACCTCCGGGGCGTCGCTGTGGAGCACCGAGGCCTGGTACTCGCTGAACAGCCTCGTCGACGGCACGACGTCCCGGACCGGCCGGGTCGAGGCGGAGCACTCCGGGCTGAGCGGGACCGCGGGCGTGGCGACCGACCACAGCGGCTACACCGGATCCGGCTTCGTCGCCGGGTACGGCTCCGTCGGCGCCGCGACCACCTTCACCGTCGACGTGCCGTCGGCCGGGTCCTACCCGGTCTCGCTGCGCTACAGCAACGGCCCGAACCCGTCGGCCGGAGCCAAGACCGTCAGCCTGTACGTCAACGGCGCCAAGGTGCGGCAGGTGAGCCTCGCCGACACCGGCAACTGGGACACCTGGGCGGTCAAGACCGACGCCGTGACGCTGCGGGCCGGCGGCAACACGGTCGCGTACCGGGTCGACACCGGCGACGTCGGGCACGTCAACCTGGACAGCCTGACCGTCGACAACGGCACGTCCGCCGCGACGCCGCGGACGGGCACCATCACCGGCATCGGCGCCAAGTGCATCGACGTCGACAACGCCGGCACCGCCGACGGCACCAAGATTCAGCTCTACACCTGCAACAACTCGTCCGCGCAGAGCTGGACCCGCAGCGGCGACACGCTGCGGGCGCTCGGCAAGTGCCTGGACATCGACAACGGCGGCACCGCCGACGGCACCAAGGTCCAGCTGTACACCTGCAACAACAGCGCCGCGCAGGTGTGGCAGACCCAGCCGAACGGCTCGCTGCTCAACCCGCAGTCCGGCAAGGTGCTCGACGCCGCGGGCGGCGCGAGCGCGGACGGCACCCAGCTCCAGCTCTGGCAGTGGGCCGACGTGACCCAGCAGCGGTGGACCCACAACGGCACCAGCCGGGTCACCCTGTTCAACGGCGGCAACCTGCAGGCGTTCCAGAACGCCGACGGCACGGCGCCGACCTGGCCGATCTCCGGCGGCTCGGCCGAGGTGCTCGGCGGCGACCTGCGCACCAAGCAGACCTACGGCGACTTCCGGCTGCACGCGGAGTTCTGGCTGCCGAACCTGCCGGCCGACGTGACCGGCCAGGCCCGCGCCAACAGCGGCATCTACCTGCAGGACCGCTACGAGATCCAGGTCCTCGACACGTACGGCAAGCCGGCGCTGGCCGACAACGAGTGCGCCGCGATCTACCTGAAACGGGCGCCGTCCGCCAACCCCGGCACCGCGCCGGAGACGTGGCAGACCTACGACATCACGTTCCGGGCGGCGCGCTACGACGGCGCGACCAAGACCGAGAACGCCCGCGTCACCGTGGTCTGGAACGGCGTCACCGTCCACGACGACGTCGCCGTCGACGGCCCGACGGGCAACGGCGCGCCGGAGGGCCCGGACCTGCGCCCGATCCGCCTGCAGGACCACGGCGACCCGGGCGCCAACGTCCGCTACCGCAACATCTGGATCGAACCCGCGTAGCGCCCGGCCCGCCCGGCCGCGGTCATCCGACCCGGCCGGGCGGGACCGGGTTCTTCGGCAACCGGGATCTTCGGCAACCGAAATGAGGATTCCTCAGCTCCGGTGGCCGGAGCAGAATTCGGCGCCATGAACTCGTCGTTGACGGCGGTCGGGCTGCCCATCGCGCTCGGCATCATCATGCTCGGTCTCGGTCTGTCCCTGACCGTGGCGGACTTCCACCGGGTCGTGAGCTTTCCCAAGCCGATCCTCATCGCGCTGGCCTGCCAGGCGCTGCTGTTGCCCGCGCTCTGCTTCGGGCTGGTCGTGGCGCTGGACCTGCCGCCGGCGCTGGCGGTCGGCATGATGCTGCTCGCGGCCTCGCCCGGCGGCACCACGGCCAACCTGTACAGCCACCTCTTCGGCGGGCAGGTGGCGCTCAACGTGACCCTGACCGCCGTCAACTCGGTGCTCGCCGTCGTCACGCTGCCGATCGTCGTGAACCTCTCGGCCGCGTACTTCCTCCCCGATGCCGGCTCCATCGGCCTGCAGTTCGACAAGGTGCTGCAGGTCTTCGCGATCGTCCTGGTGCCGGTGGCGATCGGCATGGCGCTGCGGGCGCGCCTCCCGGCGCTCGCCGACCGCCTGGCCCGGCCCGTCAAGATCCTGTCCGTCATCGTGCTGGTCGCGGTGATCGTCGGTACGGTGCTCAAGGAGCTCGAGAACGTCGCGGACTACTTCGTCGCCGTCGGCGTCGCGGTCCTGATCTTCAACGTGGCGAGCCTCGCCATCGGGTACGGCGCGCCCCGGCTGGCCCGGATCGGCAAGAGCGAGTCGATCGCCGTCGGCATGGAGATCGGCATCCACAACAGCACCCTGGCGATCACGATCGCGGTCAGCCCCGGCCTGCTCGACAGCACCGAGATGGCGATACCCGCCGCCGTGTACGGCATCGTCATGTTCTTCACCGCCGCCGCCTTCGGCTACCTCGTCACCCGGCGGCGCAAGGAGGTGGAGGTGGGCCGGCCCGCCTGAGTTCACGCCGGCCCACCTCATCCCGGTGTCAGGCCGGGAGCCCGCCGACCTGCGTGTTGACCCAGGCACGGATCGACGACAGGTCGCCGTAGATGGACGGCCCGGTCGCGCACGTCGAGCTGTTGTTGCCGGCGCGGCTGGTCACGCCGATCAGCGCCCACTGGCCGCCGACCTGTCGCACCTGCGGCCCACCGGAGTCGCCGTAGCAGGCGCCGGAGTTGCCGTTGGTGTTGTTGGTGCAGATCTCGTACGCCGCGTCGATGCCGGAGCAGCGGCTGTCGGCCACGATCGACGTGTCGAGCTCGTTGGCGATGCGGGGCGTGGAGCCGCAGCCCCGGGTGGGGCAGGTCTGGCCCCAGCCGATGATCCGGGTGGCGGTGCCGTTGGCGCCGGAGGCCGTGGGGATCGGCGCGGGTGCATGCGACACCGACGAGGCCAGCTCGAAGAGCTTGACGTCGATCCGCGGGTGATTCACCGCGCGCCGGACGGAGACGACGGTGCCGCCGCTGCTGCGGTCGATGCTGCCGACGCGCACGGTGCTGGGCGTCGGGCAGTGCTTGGCCGTGACGGCCCAGTTGGCCTTGATGAGCGAGCCGGTACAGCCGGAGACGTACACCATGAACGAGTAGTTCGTGGTGGCCGGCCGGCCGCCGACGACCTGGGCGACGGGCGGCGGCTCGGGCGAGGGGGCCGCGACCGCGGCGGCGGGCATGAGCGAGCCGGCGGCGGCCGCGGTGACTGCGGCTGTGAGCAGTGTACGGATGAGGGGACGCATACCGTTTTCCTGTCTGTGCCGTGGGGGTGTAAGCGGGCGGTTGCCCGCGGAAACGGTATCGACACACTGATGAACATCGATACATCCTGAACGGGGCCTACCGCCGGGTGATGACCGGGCGCCGGCCAGAACCTCCGGATTGGATCCCGGCCCGCCCGGCCGCGGGGCCTAGCGTGTGCTCATGGATCACCGACTCGCCGCCGACCTCGCGGCGCTACCGGAGCTGCTGGAGTCGACCCGCGTGTACGCCACCGGCGTACTCGAAGGCCTGGACGAGCGGCCGGCGGCCCACCCACCCGCGCCGCCCGCCGCGGAGCCGCTGCCCGAGCGGGGCGCGGGCCTGGCCGGCGCGCTGGCCACGTTCGCCGAGCGCTGGGCGCCCGGCTTCTCCGGCAGCGCCGGCCCTCGCTACCTGGGCTTCGTCACCGGCGGCGCCACCCCGGCCGCGCTCGCCGGCGACTGGCTCACCGGCGTCTTCGACCAGAACGGCAGCTCGGAGGTCGGCTCGACCGGCGGCGAGCTGGAGCGGGAGACGCTCGGCTGGCTGCGCGAGCTGTTCGGCCTGGACGCCGGCCAGTCCGGTGCGTTCGTCAGCGGCGCGACCATGTCCAACCTCGTCGGCCTGGCGATCGGCCGGGAATGGCTCGGCGAGCGGCTCGGCGTCGACGTGGCGCGCCACGGTGCGCACGCGCTGGGACCGGTCGAGGTGCTGTCCGGCGCGCCGCACTCCAGCATCTACAAGGCACTGTCCATCCTGGGCCTCGGTCGGGACGCGGTGCGGCAGCTGCCGGTCCGGCCCGGCCGGGAGGCGGTCGACGTGGCGGCGCTGCGTGCCGCGCTGGCCGCCCGCGACGGCCGCCCGGCGATCGTGGTCGCCAACGCGGGCACCGTCAACACCGTCGACTTCGACGACCTGCGGGCGATCGCCGCGCTGCGCGAGGAGTTCCCGTTCTGGCTGCACGTCGACGCCGCGTTCGGCGCGTTCGCCGCGCTCAGCCCGGAGCACGCGCCGCTGCTCGACGGGCTGACCGAGGCCGACTCCGTCTGCGTCGACCTGCACAAGTGGCTCAACGTGCCGTACGACTCGGCGGTGCAGTACACCCGCCGGCCGGACCTGCAGTCCCGGGTGTTCGGCAACTCGGCGGCGTATCTCGGCCCGCTCACCGAGCGGCCGGACTTCCTGCACCTGACGCCGGAGAACTCCCGGCGGCTGCGGGCCCTCGCAGCCTGGTTCTCGCTCGCCGCGTACGGCAGGGCGGGGCACCGGGACATCGTCGAGCGCAACGTCGCCTCGGCGCGGCGGGTCGGCGCGCGCCTGGCGGAACTGCCCGGGGTGCGGCTGCTCGCCCCGGTCCGGCTCAACGTCGCCTGCCTGGCGGTACCGGGCGACCCGGCCGAGACGGCCCGGGCGCTCGCCGAGACCGGCGAGGCGTTCGTGACGCCGACCGTGTACGCCGGCACGCCCGCGCTCCGGCTGGCCTTCAGCAACTGGCGCACCACCGAGGCCGACGAGGAGCGGATCGTCGCCGCCTTCCGCAAAGTGCTGTGGGCGCGGAACTGGGACGGCGCCGTACCCGTCCGAGCAGAATGACTTTTCGTGTCCGGCTCCTCGTGGCGGCTGCCGCGGGCGCAGCACTCGTCGCCGGCGTTCTCATCTGGTTCCAGACCACCACGGGCGATCAACGCCCGGCGGTGGTCGCCGACGCCCCCGCATCGCCCGCGAACTCCTCCGCCCCCGTACGGGACGATTGGCAGACCATCGAGTATCGCGGCGCGAAGGTCGACGTCCCGGCCCGCTGGAAGCGGCTGGACAACGGCGACTGCGAGTTCCAGTTCGAGCACTGGGCGCCGCCGGGCCCGCACCCGTGCAACTTCGACGGCGGCGTCCGTTTCTACGGCTCCGCCACCTTCGACCCGGCGCACGGCCCGGGTGTCCGGCGCACCGCCGACGGCTGGGCCGGCTACGTGTACGCCGGCGACTACGCCGTGTACGCCTCCGGCGCCGACCGCGAGCTGATCCAGGCGGTGTTGAACTCGGCACGGGCGACGTAAATCCTCAACCGGGGCCCGCGCCCGCCGATTGCTGGGAAGCCAGGAGACAGCGACGACACCGGGGAGGCCGGCCATGCGGGGCTACCGAACCGGTCTCAGCGCGGAGACCTCGGCGACCTGGGTCGCCGCCCTCCCCCGCGTCGGCCTCGGCTCGGTCCTCGGCCGCGAGAGCATCGTGCAGTCCCCCTCGCACGTGCGCCCCGGCGACCTGATCATCTCCGGCGCGGAGCGCTACCGGGTCGCCAGCGTCGATCCGCCGAAGTTCGACGTCATCCAGGTGCACCTGGCGCACGGCGAGCGGCGCCCCAGCCTCTACCTGCAGGCCTCCACCCCGGTGCGGGTCGTGCGCGCCAAGCGGCGCCGCCCGAAGGCAGCGAAACCGGCATCCTGACGAATCCCTGGGAACTTTCCAGGACCGGTCGACGACTACTGCGGTGACCTGCGCACCCCCGCGGAGGCCACCCGTCGCCTCGGCCCGGCCGACGCGTCGGCAGTGACTCGCCCACCCCCACAAGGACAGCCGATGGCCCTCGCCCCCGACGTCACCGAGCCCGTCCCGGCGGTCAGACCCGCGCCGCCGCGTGCCCCGAACGGTCGAGGTTTCGGCCCGTTGCTGCTGCGCCTGCACTTCTACGCCGGCATCCTGGTCGCCCCGTTCATCCTGGTCGCGGCCATGACCGGCCTGCTGTACACCCTCACCCCGACGCTCGACAAGATCATCTACAGCGATGAGCTCGTCGTCGCCGCCCCGGGCGGCGCGGCCCTGCCGGTGGCACAGCAGGTCGCGGCGGCCCGCGCCGCGCACCCTGAAGGCACGCTGACCTCCGTACGGCTGGGCGAGAGCGACGCCACCACCCAGGTCGACTTCACCTCGCCGGAGCTCAGCGCCGAGTCGGAGCTCGTGCACACGGTGTACGTCGACCCGTACACGGCGAAGGTGACCGGCCGGCTGACCACCTGGTGGACGTCGACGCCGCTGACCACCTGGCTGGACAGGTTCCACCGCGACCTGCAACTCGGCAAGACCGGCGAGCTCTACTCCGAGTTCGCCGCCAGCTGGCTGTGGGTCATCGCCCTCGGCGGCGTGTTCCTGTGGTGGCGCCGCCTGCGCGGCAACCGCACCGCCCGCCGCCTGCTCGCCCCCGACCTGGCCGCCAAGAAGGGCGTGCGCCGCACCCGCGGCTGGCACGCCGCCACCGGCATTTGGCTCACCCTGGGCCTGCTGATCCTGTCGGCGACCGGCCTGACCTGGTCCGGCTACGCCGGCGCCAACTTCAGCGCCGCCCTCGACGCGCTGCAGGGCAACCGGCCCTACGTCGCCACCGACCTGACCGCCTCCTCCGGCGGACACCACGGCGGACCCTCCTCCGGTACGGGCGAAGGCGCCGACCCGGCGGCCGTCGACGCCGTCGTGGCGGGCGCCCGCGGCGCCGGCCTCGACGGCCCGCTGCAGATCAGCGTGCCGGCGGACGAAGCGAGCGCCTGGACCGTCAGCCAGAACGACAACCTGTGGCCGGTACGCCTGGACAGCGTCGCGGTCGACGCCACCGGAGCGGTCACCGACCGGGTGGACTTCGCCGACTGGCCGCTGCCGGCCAAGCTCACCTCCTGGGGCGTGCAGGCGCACATGGGCATCCTGTTCGGCCTGGTGAACCAGCTCCTGCTCGCATCGCTGGCGATCGGCCTGATCTGCGTGATCATCTGGGGCTACCGGATGTGGTGGCAGCGCCGCCCCACCCGCGCCGACCGGAGCGCCCTCGTCGGCACCGCGCCCGCGCGGGGCGCCTGGCAGCAGCTGCCGGCCTGGGGCATCGCCGTCGGCGTACCGGTCGTCTTCGCCATCGCCTGGGCACTACCGCTGCTCGGCATCCCACTGATCGCGTTCCTGCTGATCGACCTCGCGATCGGCGCCGTACGCAAGCGCGGGAACCAGCCGGACGTGCCGGTCTCGCCCGCTCCCTGACCAGAACCGGACTCCCGGCCGGGCCCCGCGCCCGGCCGGCTCCGGCTCGTACGGCAAGCCATCTCAGTGGGTGGCGTCGTGGGCGGCGCCCAGCCGGAGGAGATCCGCAGGGTACATCCGGCGTCCGACAAGCATGGCGATGATGGGAACCACCGCGATCAGGGGAATGATGCGCAGTGCGCTCTGCAGGCCCATGCGGTCGGCGATCATCCCGGTGATGATCGGGCCGAGGGCCAGCCCGAGCACGTTGTTGGACGTGGTCAGGAAGCCGAACGCGGTGGCGCGGACGGACTCATGGGCCAGGTGGGCCACCACGGCGCCCATGGGGCCGTTGGTTCCTCCGACGAAGAAGAAGCCGACCGCGAGCACCAGCAGCTGTGCTCCGTTCGGGGTCATCGCGAAGCCGGCACCGAGAAAGACCAGCGACAGCGCCGAGAAGACCGCCGCCGCCGTCCACGGCCGGAACGGCCGGTTCCGGCTGACCCGGTCGGCGATGAAGCCGCACGTCACCATGCCGATGGCCAGCACGAGGGTAAGCAACGCGGCGGCACCGGCGGCGCTGCGCGGCGCCATCTCGTGCACCCGGTTGAGGTAGCTCGGCACCCACACCACCATCGCCCCGGCAACGAACAACTGCATGCCGCTGGCGAAGTAGGCCACCACCATCGAGGGTTTGGAGAACAGCGTTCCCAGCCTGGCGCGTCGTCGTCCCGGCGGGAGCCGCGGTGCGCCGCTGATGTCGGTGACCCGGTGTGCACTGAGGCGGCGGTCGGTGATCAGCAGAGCGTACGCAGAAGCGAGCACGAGTCCGAGGACGCCCATCGCGGCGAACATCCAGCGCCAACCGAACTGGGCTGACAGGACACCACCGAGGGCCACGCCGACGACCATTCCGAGCGGGCCGCCCGCCATGAACGTCCCGGACAGAGCCGCGCGGCGGGCCGGGGCGAACACGGACAACACGACCGCGAGCCCGACGCTGGTGTACGCCGCCTCACCGATGCCCATCACCGCGCGGGCGGCGAACATCTGCCCATAGCCGGAGGCGAGCGCGGAGCCGATCGTGGCAACGCTCCACAGCAACGCCATAGCCACGATCGCCCGGGCGTGCCCCCATCGATCGCCGAGCATCGACAGCGGCACGGCCAGCACGCCGACCATCAGGGATACGACGCTCGTCAGGACACCCAGCTCCGTATCGGTCAGAGCCCAGTCGGCCTTCAGGTACGGGAACACCGCGACCAAGGCCTGCCGGGACATGTAGTCCGACAGCATCAGCGCGAAGGTCAGCGTGAAGACCACCAACGGAAAATGCCGGGATACCCAGGCGAGGCGGGACGACCGCGCCAACACGGATCAGCCCTGGCGCGGGCGCGCGGTTGTGGCGTCGAGTGCCTTGCCGACGTTGCTGAGTAGTTCGTCGGCGGTAAAGGGCTTGTACACGGTGCGGATCCGCTCGGCCTTGGCACTCTCCGACACCACCACGGGGTCGCCCTGGCCGGCCAGAAACAGCACCGGCAGGTCGGGGTGCTGGGCGTGAATCTGGTCGGCGACGGCCGAGCCGTAGCGGTCGGGCAGGATCATGTCGGTGATCAACAGGTCCACGTTGTTGAGATCCATGCGCAGCGCGGAGTCCGCGTCGCGGACCGCGGTGGTGCGGTAGCCGTTGGGTTTCAGGATGCGGACCACGTCGTCGCGTATCGTGTCGTCGTCTTCGACGACCAGGATCCGTTCACCCTTTCCGTGGCCGGTTCCGAGGATCGGCGCGAGCCGCCCGGCGCCGTCGGCCGACCGGGTGGCGAAGGGCAGCAGGATCCGGAAGGTGGTGCCGGCACCGGGCGTGGAATCCACGGTGATGGTGCCTTCGGCGTCGATGACGATGCCGTAGACGGTGGCGAGGCCGAGGCCGGTGCCCTTGTCCGACGGTTTGGTGGTGAAGAACGGCTCGAAGAGCCGGTCTCTGACCTCAGCGCTCATGCCGGTGCCGTTGTCGGTGACGGTCAGCTGGGCGTAACGCCCGGCAGGCAGCGGCATGACCACGCTTGCGGTGGCCAGCTCGACGAGGTCGGTGCCGACGTCGACGACGCCACCGTCGGGCATCGCGTCTCGGGCGTTGATCACGAGGTTGAGCAGGATCTGGTCGAGCCGGCCGCGGTCGACGCGTACCGGCAGGGCGCCGTCGTAGGTATGGCAGCGCAGGGTGATGTCTGCGCCGATGGTGCGGCCGAGCAGGTCGTTGGCGCCGGTGACAGCCGAGTTGAGGTCGACGTTCTCGGCGTGGGCCGGATCGCGCTTGGCGAACATCAGCAGTTGGGTGGTCAGGGACTGGCCCCGCCTGGCGGCGTCGCGGATCCGGGCGAGATCGTCCGCCACGTGCCCGCCCTGCTCGTCGGCGATGAACTCGGCGCAGCTGAGGATGATGGCCAGCACGTTGTTGAAGTCGTGCGCGACGCCTCCGGCGAGCTGGCCGAGGCTCTCCAGCCGGCCGGCCCGCTCCGCGCGGTCATTGGCGAGCTGCTCCTCGGCTTCGCGCCGCATGCGTGCGGTGACGTCGCGTTCGGTAGCCGCGGCGGCGACGACCACCCCGTTCCCGTCCCGGATCGGCACGACCATCGTCGACACCCTGATCTGGCGGCCGTCCTTGCGCAGGCGAGGCGCCCCCTCGATGTGGATCTGGCGTCCCGCGGCCACTTCTGCGAGCGTGACGCTGACCAGGTGCGCCCGGGCCGGCAACATGAAGATCGCCGGGGTGCGACCGATGGCCTCCTCGGCGGTGAAGCCGTAGACGCGCTCGGCGGCCGTGTTCCAGGCCGTGATGACACCGTCGAGGGTGAGGGCGATCGTCGCGTCGCCGGACTGTTCGGCGATGGCCGCCAGCATCGCCTTGTACCGTGCCGTGTTGGCGAAGGTACGGGTTGCCAGCAAGGCCAGGACGGCCGTGAGCAGGACACACCCGACCCCGACGACGACCATGATGGTCTGCGCTCGGGAGCTCGTGCGCCGGACCGCGGCGGCGTCGGCGTCGGCGTCGGCCTGCGCCAGCGCGGACAGGTGATCGACCGCGGTGGCGGCCCTGTCGAACCATTGCAGTTCTTCACCCGTGACCAGGTCGTTGGCGGCCGCGATCCGGCTCGGCACACCGGACCGGTACCCGGACACGATCCGCGCGTCGAGGTCCATGAACTGGTCGAGGGCGTCCTCGGCCACGGTCAGCTGCTGCCGTTGCGCCGCGGTGAGCGGATGAGCTCCGATCCGGGCCAAGTCCTGCCGTAACGTCGCCGCCGAGGTCAGGAAACGGCGGCGTTGGACCCCGTCATCGGCGGCGCCCGGCACACCCCGGATCGCGTCGAACGCGTACGCGGTCTGCCAGCCGTTGAAGTCGGCGATACGGAACTTGGCCGTCTGCGCGTCACGCTGCACCGCGGCGGATTCGGCGACCTGCCGGTCCGCCCTACGCTGCGCGTGGAGATTACCAACGGCGATGCCGATCATGATGATCAGCAGAAGCGCCACGAGCCCGAAGACGCCGCCGAACCGCGCGCCGCCACGGATCCGACGCCACGTGTGCATGTCTCGGTCTTCCCACGGAAGGTGTCAGGCATACGCGGATCAGCCCTGTACCTGCAGGGTAGCGGGCGTATCAACGCAATCTATCCCATATCACTAGCTGACAGTGCGTGCGGGCGCAGGGCTTTCGGGACGTGCCGCCAGGTGAGCGTCGCCGTGCCCAGGCAGGCGAGCAGGCCGAGACCGACGGCGACGACGCCCGCCCCCGGCGCGCTGAGCGCGACGACCAGGCAGAAGGCCAGGTAGCAGGGCAGGCTGCGGACGAGCCCGCCGAGCGCGTGCACCCCGGCGGCGGCACCGTCGCGGGCGACGGCGACGACGGTGAGAGTCGCGCACATCGTCGGGAAGGCGGCGACCGCACCGGCGACGCCGGCACCGGCGAACCGGCTGGCGAGCAGCACGGCTCCCACCACCGCCGCCGCACTGAGACAGGTGAGCGCGGTGCCCGACCAGTGCCGCGGCGCGGGCAGGCGCGGCTGTCCGGCGGGCATCAGCCGCGGGCCTACCGCGAGCGCGACCGCCGCCACAACGACGGCGAGCGCGGCCGGGACACCCCTGACCAGCAGCGCGCCGACGAGGTAGG
Organism: Actinoplanes sp. NPDC049668; assembly: GCF_044465445.1. Classification (NCBI taxonomy): domain Bacteria; kingdom Bacillati; phylum Actinomycetota; class Actinomycetes; order Micromonosporales; family Micromonosporaceae; genus Actinoplanes; species Actinoplanes sp. NPDC049668. The sequence goes on along the minus strand of NZ_JBITLR010000004.1, from coordinate 389,449 downwards.
CCAGGATGCCGCAACCCAGGCCGAGAGCAAGGCCCCGCCGCCGCAGCACGTGCGCGAACGTGACACCGAATGCCACCTGCGCCGGCACGTGCGTGGCCGCGCTCAGCGCCAGTGACCCGGCCACATCCGGGGTCGCGTCGGCGGCGATCGCGACCAGCGAGACCGCGAACGCGACCGGCAGCGCGGCCAGCCAACCGGCCGCCGACGGGCCGAGCCGCCGTTCGATCCGCGCGGCTGCGGCCATCACGGCGGAGGCGGTCAACAACGAGATGAGCACCATGCGGACAAGCGTCCCGAAGGAAATCGTTCGCGACCAGCGCACATTTCCGACGGGAAAACGTAGGAGAATCCGAACGATGGAGCTACGACGCCTGCGCCTGCTCGACCAGCTCGCCCGCCTCGGCACCGTGTCGGCGGTCGCCGAGGCGCTGTCCTACAGCCCGTCGAGCGTCTCGGTCCAGCTGGCGCAGCTCGAGCGGGAGGCCGGCGTCAAGCTGCTGCGCCGGGCCGGCCGCAACGTCGAACTCACCCCGGCCGGCCGCCGGCTGGCCTCCCACGCGGCCGACGCGCTCGCCGCCGACGAGGCCGTCCGCGCCGAGCTGGCCGCCGTCGGGGACGCGCCGGGCGGGCTCCTGCGCATGACCATCGTGCAGACGCCCGCGCTCGCGCTGCTGCCGGCGACCCTGGACGGGCTCGCCGCCACCGCACCCGGCCTGCAGGTCGAGGTGCACCAGCGGGAGACCGCCCCGGCGCTGGAGGAGCTGCGCTCGCGCGCCGTCGACCTCGTCGTCGGCATCGAGTACGACCCGGTCCCGGTGGCGCGGCAACGCGACGTCAGCCGGCGCGACCTGCTGCGCGAGGACGTCCTGATCGCCGTCCACCCTGGACACCCGCTCGCGGCGCACCGGCCCGTCGCGCTGAGCGCCTGCGAGGACGCCGCCTGGGCCACCGGGCACCCCGGCACCGGCCTGGACGCCGTCCTGCGCAACGTCTGCAACCGCCTCGCCGGCTTCGAGCCCCGCATCCAGCACCGCAGCGACGACGGGCTGGTCCTCGGCGCGCTCGTCGCCTCCCGCCGGGCCGTCGCCCTGCTGCCCGCGCTGCTGACCGCCGCGCTGCCTCAGATCGCCGCCCGCCCACTGCGCGAGGAACGCCTCCAGCGCACGATCTTCACCGCGATCCGCGCCACGGCCGCCGAGGCGCCGGCCGTCATCGCGGTGCAGCGCGCCCTACGGGAGGCCGCCGCCGCGATCGCACACGACCGCCCGGACATCGAGGTCATCGCGTCCTGATCAGGAGCGCGGGGAATCCTGTGCGGCCACCCAGTAGATCTGCTTGTGTCCGCGCGCCTCCATCGTCGCGGCCAGTTCCTCCGCCTCGGCGCGCGACTCCCGCCGGGCGACCTCGAATCGATTGCCGTTGTCGTCCTGACGCCAGACGATCCATCGGACCGGTCGCCCGTCGGCAGAGGAGGTGGTCGACATTCAGGCATGATCCCAGATCATCGCTTTCGGATCAGGGTGACGCCGTCGCGGACCGGGAGCATCACCGAGTCGACGCGGTCGTCGCGCAGCACGGTCTCGTTGAGCTGCTGGACCGCCAGGTGGGCCGGGCGGCTCGGTGTCGGGTCGAGGACCCGGCCGCCGAGCAGGACGTTGTCGATGACCAGCAGGCCGCCGGGGCGCAGGCGCGGCACGAGGCTTTCGTAGTACTCCGGGTAGCCGGTCTTGTCGGCGTCGAGGAACGCGAAGTCGATGACGGGATCGGCGGGCAGTGTCCGAAGTGTCTCGGCGGCCGGGGCGATCCGCAGGTCGATGCGGTCCTCGACGCCGGCCCGCCGCCAGTACCCACGGGCGAGGGCCGTCCACTCCTCGGACACGTCGCAGGCGAGCAGCCTGCCGCCGGCGGGCAGGCCCCGGGCGATGCACAGGGCCGAGTAGCCGGTGAAGACGCCGACCTCGACCGCGTACGCGGCGCCGGTGAGCTGCACCAGCATCGTCAGCAGCCGCCCCTCGTCCGGGGACACCTGCATCCCCGCGGCGACCTGGTGCTCAGCGAGCCCGACCAGTTCAGGGCGCTCGGCCATCCGCTGCGGCACCGGCTCGTGCTGGCGCTTCGGCAGCGGCCGGCGACGCTCGCGCAACTCGCGGCGGCGCTCGGCGCGACGAAGGGCACCGTCGGGTACCACGTCAAGATCCTCGAGCAGGCCGGCCTGGTGCGGGTGGCGCACGTCCGGCGCGTGCGCGGCGGCACGGAGCAGTACTACGAGCCGACCAGCGAGCGGCTGCGCATCGCCGCCGACGCCCCGGTCGGCGGCGACTTCCTGGTCCGGGCCGCGCTGAGCGAGATGCTTCCGCCCGACGAGGCGGCGCCCGACCTCACCATCCTGCGCCACGTCCGGCTCACCACCGCGCAGGCCCGCGCGCTGGCGGCGAGCCTCGAGCGGTTCGCCGACCTCCCCGAACAGCAGACCGGCGAGTCGTACGGCGTGCTGCTCAGCCTGTACCGGGCGAACGTCCCCGCCCTGCCCGAGGACCCGGAAACGGCTGATGCGAAAACAATTCACATCGGCTAGTGTCGATGCGTTGGGTGCCAGTGTCGTCTCCCAGGCAGGAGCAACGCCATGTCCGTGCCGCTCAGCCTCGCCGCAGTACTCGTCGCGGGCGCCGCCCTGGCGCCGGCCACGCCGGCGCTCGCCGCGCCCCCACCGACCGGCTCGTTCTCGATCCTGAGCTACAACATCGCCGGGCTGCCCGAGCCGATATCCGGCAGCGAGCCCGCCGTCAACACGCCGATCATCGGGCAGCGCATCCGGCCCTACGAGATCGTGCATGTCCAGGAGGACTTCAACTATCACGCGGCGCTGTACGCGAACGACACCCATCCACATCGGACACCGACCAGCGGGCCGGCGGCGTTCGGCGACGGGCTCAACACCTTGTCGGACCACCCGTACTCGGATCTTTACCGCGACGACTGGGACTCGTGCAACGGCACCGACTGCCTGACCCCGAAGGGCTTCACCTGGTCGCGGACGCGGCTCGCCGAGGGCGTCCTGATCGACTTCTACAACGTGCACGCCAACGCCGGCAGCGCCGAGGGTGACCTGTCCGCGCGCCGCGCCAACATCAGCGAGCTGTCCAGGTTCATCACGGCGAACTCGGCCGGCAACGCCGTGGTCGTCGCCGGCGACACGAACACCCGCTACACCCGGGCCGGGGACAACATCCGGGAGCTGCTGACCGTCAACGGCCTCACCGACGCCTGGGTGCAGGAGGAGCGGGGCGGCGTACCCCCGGCGGTCGGCAGCCCGTCGATCGGTTGCGACGACGCCGCGGTGACCGACGCGTGCGAGGTCGTTGACAAGATCCTCTACCGCGGCAACCGGTACATCACCCTCACCCTGCGGCGGTACGGCAACGAGAACGCCGGCTTCCGGCGCGCCGACGGGGCGATGCTCTCCGACCACTACCCGATCGCCGCCGAGTTCGGGTGGGCGCTGAACCCGGACCTGTCGCTCAGCGACGCCACCGGCGGCCCGCACGGCACGCCGTTCACCGACGTGGCGGCCGTGCCGCTGGGCGGGCGGGTCGCCCAGGTGGGCATCCGCGCCGGCTCCCGGGTCGACCAGGTGTCGCTCACCCCGGACGGCGCGGCGGCCTTCGTGCACGGCGGCGGCGGTGGCACCGCGCAGAGCCTGACGCTCGCCGCCGGTGAGTACCTGACCACGGCGACCGTGCACACCGGCGTCCGGAGCGGGCAGACCCGGGTCTTCGGCATCCGCTTCGCCACCAGCGCCGGGCGGGTCCTGTCGGGCGGCACGTTCACCTCGACCAGCGTCACCTACCAGGCGCCGGCGGGCTGGCAGATCAGCGGCTTCCACGGCCGCTCCGGCGCCGAGGTCGACAAGGTCGGCTTCGTGTACACCCGGGCGGGGTGATCCGGGGACCACCCCGCCCGCCGCGGCGTCAGCCGAGCAGCGACCACCACTGGCTGCTGCCGGTGAAGCGCTTGACCGGGCTGCCGTTGGCGGAGATCGAGTAGGCGGGGGCGCCCCCGTCGGCGTACCCGTTCAGGGTGATCGAGTCCATGTTCCAGTTGTCGTCGTGCTGGAACGTGCCGTTGTGGGAGATCATGCGCACCTTGATGCCGGTCACGTTGCAGCTGCTCACGTGCCAGTTGGCGTTCTGGTAGGTGATCGAGTCGCTGCGGTTGCTCCAGTTGCCGATGCCGCCCTTGAGGTGCTGGAGCTCCACGTCCCCGCCGGAGCGCTGGGTCAGCCACACGATGACCTCCGAGTTGTCCCGCAGGTCGTCGCCCCCGGTACCGAGGTTGACGTGGAACGCGCGCAGCTCGGCGCAGGCGCCGATCGGGCCGGCCTGTGCGGGCCCGGCGGTGGCGGCGAGCCCCGCGGAGACGACCAGGGCGGCGGTGATTGCGCGCTTCACGGCTTGCATGACCATTGTGGATTCCCTTCGTCGCCGGCGTTCGGTGCCGGACGTCTGCCGAAGACGATCCGGGCGTACGCCCTGGTCCGGAAGGCGCGGCGGGGTTGTCCGGACAGGCCCGGACGAGGCCGGGCGGTTAGCCGGACAGCGCCGTACGGCACGGCGGCCGGTAGGCGATGCCGGGGAAGTGGCCGTCCCATTCGGCGCGGGTGAGCGTGGGGTGCGCGAGCGCGCACACCCGCCGGGCGACCCGGTCGGGGTCCAGGTCCCAGGTCCGGACCGTGCCGTCCGCGCTCGCCGTGGCCAGCCGGCCGCCGTCGGAGGTGAACGCCACGGCGCTCACGGTCGCCGTGTGGCCGGTCAGGGTGGCCAGCCGCGCGGGCCGGCGGGGATCGCCGACGTCCCACAGCCGTACGGTGCGGTCGCCGCCGCTGCTGGCGAGCGTGCGGCCGTCCGGGCCGAACATGACCTCCTCGAGGAAGGCGGTGTGCCCGGTCAGCGTCGCCAGCGCGGACGGGCGGTAGGGGTCGGTCACGTCCCAGAGCCGGATGGTGCCGTCGTTGGCGCCGGTCGCCACGAGCCGGCCGTCCGGGCTGAACGCGACGGTGTTGACCGCGTCGGCGTGCCCGGCGAGCGTCCCCGCCGGGACCGGGCGGCGCGGGTCGGTCAGGTCCCACAGCCGCGCGGTGTGGTCGATGCCGGCGGTCGCGAGGATGCGGTCGTCGGGGCTGAGGGCGGCCATGTTCAGCGAGTTGGTGTGTCCCGTCGCAATGAACGAGGACAGTGCGACCGGGCGGCGGGCGTCGGTGACGTCCCACAGCCGGGCGGCCCGGCTGCGCGCGCCGAGCACCGCCAGCAGCCGCCCGTCGCGGCCGCACGCGGGCAGTGGCACGTCGCCGGCCAGGCCGGGTTCCAGCCGCGACAGCCGCGTGACGCGTCGCGCGTCGCCCAGCTCGGACAGCCGTACGTCGGTCGCCGTCGCCGTGACGAGCAGCCGGGAGCCGCGGCAGAAGGTCACCGATCCCGCCGCGGGCGCGTCGACCGGGTCGATCAACGCGGCCCGGTCGTCGACCGCCCAGGCCCGTACCGCCGGGGTCCGGCCCGGACCGAGCAGCAGCCGGCGGTCGTCCGGTCCGAACTGCAGCGGACGGACCGCGTCCGCCTGCCCGGTCGGCGCCGGGCCGGTCAGCTCCCACAGCCGTACGGTGTAGTCGTAGCTGCCGGTGGCCAGGCTCCGGCCGTCCGGGCTGAACGCGACCGCGGTGATGGCGTTCGTCTCGCCGCGCTCGTCGGTGCGGCGCAGCAGGGTGGTGACCGCGACCGGCCGGCGCGGGTCCGTCACGTTCCACAGCCGCGCGGTGGCGTCGCCGCTGCCGGTGGCCAGGGTGCGGCCGTCGGGGCTGAACGCGACGGAGTACACCAGGCCGGTGTGGTCGGTGATGACGCTCGACGTGCCGCCGGCGAGGCTCCACAGCCGCGCGGTGCGGTCGTAGCTACCGGTGGCGAGGGTCCGGCCGTCCGGGCTGAACGCGATCATGCTGACCACGTCGGTGTGCCCGGCGAGCGTTTCGGCGGCGCCGGGCCGCCGCGGATCGCTGACGTCCCAGAGCCGGACGTCGCGTTCGTCGCCGCCGGCCAGGGTCCGCCCGTCCGGGCTGAACGCCACGGAGAACATCGCCCGCGCGCCGGTCAGCGTCGCGAGCGGGCGGGGGTCCCGGCGGTCCGTGACGTCCCACAGCCGTACGGTGCGGTCGCCGCCCGCGGTGGCCAGGGTGCGGCCGTCGGGGCTGAACGCCGCCTGGTCGACGGCGCCGCGGTGAGCGGTGATGACGGCCGTCCGGGTGACCCGGTCCGGGTCGCGGACGTCCCACAGGCACACCGTGTGATCGGCGCTGGTGGTGACGAGGGTCGCGCCGTCCGGGCTGAACGTCACCGACGTCACGTAGTCCGACGCCGCGTCGAGCACCGCCCGCGGCGTGGGGCGGTGCGGGTCGGTGGCGTCCCACAGCCGTACGGTGCGGTCGCTGCTCGCGCTGGCGAGCAGCCGGCGGTCGGGGCTGAACTGCACGTCGTGCACGTACCCGGTGTGCCCGGTCAGCCGGATGGAGTACGGCGCGGCGAACGAGCTGAGCAGCGCGCCCCGCGCCTCCGGGGTCCGGGCCAGCCGGTACGCGGCCAGGCTCAGCTGGTTGGCCAGGGCCGGGTTGCCGCCCCGCAGCGGGCCGACCTCCTCCGCGACCTGCCGGGACACGGCCTCGTCGCGCTGGCGGTCCGAGGCCCGCTGCGACCGGACCGCCAGCACGGTCATGGTCGTGGCGAGCAGGAAGAGCACGGTGAGCCCGGCGACCAGCTGGCGCAGGCGACGGGTCCGGCGCCGGGCGGTGTCGCGCTCGGCGAGCTCACGGGCGAGCGAGGCGGCCAGGAAGTCGCGGGCCACCGGGCTGAGCGCCGGCGCGCCGGTACGCTGCGCCCACTCCCGCGCCACCGCGAGCCGGGCACCGCGGTACAGGGCCGTGTGGCAGCGCTGCTCACGCTGCCAGGTGGCGGCCGCCTCGACGAGGTGCCGGCGGGTGAGCATGCCGGCGCGGTCGGCCTCCAGCCAGCCGCGCAGCTCGGGCCAGGCGGTCAGCAGCGCCTCGTGGCTGAGCTGCACCCGGTCGGCGTCCACTGTGATCAGCCGTCCGGCGACGAAGCGGTCGAGCACCTCGGTCACCTCCTCGGCCGGGCCTCCGCACTCGGCGACGAGCTCGGCCCGGTCGCGGCGGCGCCGGGTGTCCGGCGCGTCCGCGGCGATGTGCACGAGGCCGAGGAACACCTGCCGCGCGAGGTGGCGCCGGCCCTCGTCGAACTCCGCGTACACCGCGTCGGCGGAGGCCGCGACGGCGCGGTCGATCCCGCCGACCTCCCGGTAGTCGGCGACGGTGAGCCGGCGGTCCCGGCTGTGCTGCCACGTCGCGAGCAGCGCGTGTGACAACAGCGGGAGCACGGCGGCGTCGTGCGACCGGGCGGGGCCCTCGCTGAGCAGCAACTCGACGAGGCCGTCGGTCACCTCGACGCCGGCCTTGCGGGCCGGCTCGGTGATCGCGCGGCGCAGGTCCGCGTCCGCCATCGGCGCGACGGTGAGCTGGTTGGCGCGGACCGCGGCGACGAGCTCGGGGTGGCGCAGCAGCGGGGCGTAGAAGTCGGCCCGCAGCCCGATCACGACCAGGGCCCGGCCCGGGCCGGCGGCGGCGCACAGCGCGGTGACGAACGACTGCCGCTGCGCCCGGTCGTCGCAGGTGGTGAACGTCTCCTCGAACTGGTCGACGACGAGCAGCAGGCGGTGGTGCGCGTACTGCGCCGCGCCCGCCGGATGCTCGCGCAGGCCGGCCGCCACCTCCTCGTGCGGCAGGCCCGACTCGGCGGCAAGCTGGGCCCCGAGCTCGTCGAGGGGCGCGCGCCCGGGCGTGAACAGCCGCACCGACCAGCCGTCGCCGGCGAGCCCGCCGCCCCGCACCGCGTGGATCAGCCCGGCGCGCAGCAGCGACGACTTGCCCGAGCCGGACGCGCCGACGACGACCTGCATCCCGCCGCCCGCCGCGTACGCGGTCGCGAGCCGGTCGATCAGCTCGGCGGTCAGGGCCTCGCGCCCGAAGAACCATTCCGCGTGCTCGGGCTCGAAGCTCGCCAGCCCCCGGTACGGCTCCGGGCCGAGCGGGCGGGGTCCCGGCGCCCGGCGCAGGCGCTGCCAGGCCTGCACCCACGCGGCGGTCGACTCGGGGTCGGTGACGCCGCAGGCCCGCAGCACCTGGACGAGCAGTTCGCGCGACGACGCGGCGGGCAGCCCGCGGCCGGCGAACCAGTCGCCGATGGTGCTGTGGTTGCGGTAGCCGCCGGTCCGGGCCGCGACCTCACGGACGCTGAGCCCCGCGACCTGGCGCAGCAGGGACAACTCCCGGCCGAAGTCCTCCCGGTTCCCGATCCGCTCCGGACTCGCGGCGGCCGACGAACCCAACACTGCCATTCAGGATCTCCGTCCATCCCGCCCGTCGACACATGTCGATCGCGCGCGGACGGACGATACCGGGGCGTCGCAAGGGAATCCGCACGCCCACGGCAACCGTGAGTTGTGCCTCAGGAACGGTGAGTCGTCTTTCGCCGTCCGGTCACCGCCAGGGCGATCGCCCCGGCGACGGCGACCACCAGCAGGATCGGCACTAGCCAGGGCCACGGCCCCTTGTCGACCGGCGCCGGCGCGGCGGCCGCGGCGGTCCCGCTCGGCGCGGGTGCGGCGTCGTGCCCCTGGCCGGCGGCGGCGAGCAGCTCCGCGGAGGGGCCGCCGGTCGGCGCGATCCAGCCCGGCGGCGCCGCGGTCACCGCGCCGCCGTAGGTGAAGCGGACCTCCCCCGCGACCGGCTCACCGTCGGAGGCGACGCTCTGATAGCGGACCAGGTACGGCCCGCGCTCCGGCCAGTGCGTCACCGGCACCCGGGCCGGGAAGCCCGCGGCGAACTCCCGCGGCTGCCACACCCCGTCGACGAGCTGGAACTCCTTGACCGGCCGCTCGAGGCGGAACGGCTCCGCGTGCGACCAGGGCTGGTCGACGCGGATCCCGCTCGGCGCGTACACGGCGAAGAAGGCGAACCGCGCGGGCTTCTCGGTGAACGCCAGCGACACCGCCTCGACCGGCGCGTCCACCGTCGCCCCCTGCGGTGGGGTGGAGCTCACCAGGCCGCCGTGTGCGTACGCGGGCGGCGGCGCCACGACCGCGACGGCCAGGACGGTGGCGGCGGCGATGGCGGACATGCGTGCGGCCGTGCGTCCCATCGGAAGACTCGACCATCGACGGCGCCACGAGTCAACACCCTGGCCCGGATGATCAGTACGCTGTCCCGGTGGACAAGTCAGCGCCCCGGCGGATCACGATCGTCGACGTCGCCCGCCACGCGCAGGTGTCCACCACCACGGTGTCCAAGGTCCTGCGCAACGCGTACGGCGCCAGCCCCGCCATGCGGGCCAAGGTGCGGCAGTCCATCGCCGAGCTCGGGTACCGGCCGTCGGCCGCCGCCCGCGGGCTACGCGGCCAGACGTACACGATCGGCGTCATGCTCCCCGAGCTGCGCAACCTGTTCTTCGCCGACATCCTCGACGGGATCACCGCCCAGCTGGCCGGCACCGACTACCAGGTGCTGCTCGCACCCGGCTGCAACGGCGAGAAGGCCGAGGCCCGGGTCATCGAGGCCATGATCGACCGCAACATGGACGGCCTGGTCCTGATCGCGCCGGTCTCCGCCAAGGCCCGGCTCAACGCGGTCGCCCGCAGCGTGCCCACCGTCGTCGTCGGCCGGCACGGCCCCTCCACCACCTACGACACGGTCACCGACGACGACGCGGTCGGCGCCGCGCTGGTCGTCGACCACCTCGCCGATCTCGGCCACCGCCGGATCGCGCACATCGAACACCACGAGACCGATCCCGTACGCCTGCGGGAGATGCCCAACGCCCTGCGCGCCGACGGCTACCGGGACGCGATGCGCGCCCGCGGGCTCGGCGACGAGATCGACATCGCCTCGACCACCTACACCCACGAGGGCGGCTACCTCGGGGCGAAGGCGCTGCTGGCCCGCCCGGTCCGGCCCACCGCCGTCTTCGCGGGCGCGGACGTCGTCGCGCTCGGCGCGCTGGAGGCGATCGCCGAGGCCGGACTGTCCGTGCCCGGCGACATCTCCGTGGCCGGCTACGACAACAGCGCCCTCGCGGCGTTCGGGCCGATCTCGCTGACCAGCGTCGACCAGGACGGCCGCGAGATGGGCGCGAACGCCGCCCGGCTGCTGGTGGACCGCATCGCCGACCGCGACCGCCGGACCGCCACCGTGAAGCTGACGCCGACCCTGGTGGTCCGGCGCACCACGGCAGCCGTCTGAGAAACGTTCCCCATCGGGTCTCTTGACCCATCGCGACATCGATGCCTATCGTCTGCGAAACATCTGGGAAACGTTTCTCACAGTCTTCGCATTGAATGAAACGTTACAACACGCTCCTGTAAGGAGAAGGCCCATGCATGATCGTCCCCGATCCCGGAGTGTCCTGGCCGGCGCCGTCGTCTGCCTGCTGGCCATGACCGCGATGCCCGGCCGGGCCGCGGCCGCGCCGCCGACCTGGCCCGCCGACCCGAACTGGCAGGCCCTGGTGCCCGCGCCGGCCACCGACAGCGTGCGCGCCGCGAGCATCACCCGCACCAGCGGCAGCGTCACCAACGCCGGCGGCCTCGCCGGCCAGGGCACCGGCGCCACCGTCCTGAGGACCACCGCGACGAACACCCCCGCGACCGTCATCCTCGACTTCGGCAAGGAGGTCGGCGGCACGCCGTTCATCACGGTCTCTTCCAGCGGTACGGCCACCGTCCGCGTCGCCACCAGCGAGGCGCTGCCGTTCCTGACCGCCGGCAGCGGCGGGGTCTACAACAGCGACAACGGCTCGGCGGTCACCTTCTCCGTCAACGGCGCACGCACCTACACCGGCGCGCTGCGCGGCGGCTTCCGGTTCGCGGCGCTCCAGCTGACCACGGTCGGCAGCGTGACCCTGACCGCCGCCGGCGTCAACTTCAAGGCGTACCGCGCCACCCCCGACCGGTACCAGGGCTGGTTCGTCTCCAGCGACGACCAGCTCAACCGCATGTGGTACGCCGGCGCCTACACCGCGCAGCTGGACATGGTGCCCACCGGCGTCGCGTCCTGCTTCACCGTGCCGGTCATCTTCGACGGCGCCAAGCGCGACCGGGCCATCTGGTCCGGCGACCTCATGATCACCAACCCGGTCGCCCAGCTCTCCCTCGGCACGAACAGCGCGCCGTACGTCAAGGGCTCGATCACCAGCATCACCAACCTGCAGGCGTCGAACGGCCGGCTCACCAGCGCCGTCGGTTTCCGCGGCTGCGGCGCCTTCGACTACGCGGTGACGTACTCGGCCTATTCGGCGATCATCGCGGTCCAGTACTACCGCTACACCAACGACACGTCGTTCATCACCGGGCTGCGGTCGAAACTGGAGGCCGCGACCGCGTACCACGCCACCCGGGTCAACGCGAACGGCCTGGTCGTGACGAACGACAACGACTACTGGCAGACCTCGCAGAGTGGCGAGGTCACCGAGTACAGCCTCGCCTACTACGAGCTGCTGCAGAACATGATCTGGATGGAGAGCCGGGTCGGCACCGCGGCCCGGGTGACCGAGTACACCAACAAGGCCAACGCCCTGAAGGCCGCGATCAACGCCCGCCTGTTCAACACCTCCACCGGGCTCTACCAGCACACCAACAGCCGGCCGAACGTCTTCCCGCTCGACGCCAACATGAACGCGGTCCGGCTCGGTGTCGCGCCCGCGGACCGGGTGAACGGCATCCTGAGCTACTTCCGGGCGCGGTGGCAGGCGCACGGCAGCCAGATCTCCCAGCCCGCGCCGAGCATGGCCGACCCGTACGGCCACACGATCGAGCCGCTCAACAACACCTGGGAGGTCATGGCCCGCTTCAGCAGCAACGACACGGCCGGCGCGCTCGACCTCCTGCGCCGCCACTGGGGCATCCAGGTGGACCCGAACAGCGGCTACTACACCGGCACGTTCTGGGAGTTCGTCAACGCCAACGGCCTGCCGTCGCGCGGCTTCGACAGCCTGGCGCACGCCTGGGGAGCCGGCCCGACACAGCTGCTCACCGAGAACGTCCTCGGCGCCACCGCGATCAACCCCGGCTACGCAACCTGGCAGGTCAAGCCGCAGGCCGGCACGCTCACGTGGGCTCAGGGCCAGGTACCGACGGCCGGCGGCTCCCTGGTCGTCAAGTGGGCACGCGACTCCGCCGGTCAGTTCCGCATCCAGGTCACCGCACCCGCCGGAACCAGCGGACAGGTCTGGGTCCCTCTCGCCTCGGCGTCGGCGACCAGCACGGCCGTCACCTCCGGCGCGACCCTGCTGCGCCGCGACGGCCTGTACGACGTCTACGCCGTCGGCGCCGGCACCACCGAGTTCACCTCGGCACCGTAAACGGGTGTCGCCGCCGGTCCGGCCGGAGCACAATGATCAACATCGCGCGAGAAAAGAGGGCCGGCGCCGTGACGGCGATCGAGTTCGTTCAGGCCCTCGTGGATCGCTTCCCGGTCCTCCGGCCGGACTTAGAGGCCCACATGGTGAACTGGGGCCTCTCCCCGCACGTCTGGTTCGGCGTCGGTGAGGGCTTCACCGACCGCATCGTCGAGGCCTACCTGCGGGACGGCGAGGACGACCTGGACTGGCGGGGCGTCCTGGATTACTTCGACGAGCGTTTCGACCGAGGCGACCGGGAGGTCGACGAGGTGCTGCTCGGCGAGTTCCTGTACCGGCTGCCCTGGCCGGGGCAGCCGGGATACGGGCTGACCGGCCGGCTCCCCGAACGCCTTCGCGCCAGGTTCGACCTCATGCGGCCCTTGGGCTGAGTGGCGGGACCGGGCGGCCCCCGCGCCGGCGGGGCGCGGAGGCCGCCCGGTGGCTACTCGCCCTTCTGGTATTCGGTGTCCATGTCCTTGAGGACCTCGTCGGCGGTGGCCTGGTTGCTGAAGACCTCCTGCAGGCCGCTGAGCATGCTCTGCTGAACCTTGGCGTTGGGCCAGAGCTGGTCCATGAACGGCACGGTGCGGTTGCCCTCCACGAAGGTGGTCAGCTCCTTGAGGCCCGGGTCGACCGTGGTGCCGGCGCCGGGCAGGGTCGGCAGGCTGCCCTGCTTCTCGTTGAACAGCTTCATGCCCGCGGGCGACATGATGAAGGTGATGAACTCGAGCGCGAGGTCCTTGTTCTTGGCCTTGGCGTTCACGCCGTACCCGGCGCCGGCCGCGGCGGGCATCAGGAAGGTGGCCGGGTCGTCGGTGGCCGGCAGCGCGGTCATGGTGAATCTGCCGGCCGGGTTCTTCTGCTTGAGCAGGCTGATGATCCAGTTGCCCTGGACGATGCCGAGGGTCTTCCCGGTCGCGGCGAGGGTCTGGCTGGCCTCGTAGCTGGTGCCGAGGGGGTTCTTCTGGAAGCAGCCGGCCTTCTCCATCTCCTGGTACCCGGCCATGGCCTGGGTCCAGGCGGAGCCGGCGAAGGTGGCCTGCCCGCTCGCGAGCTTGGTGTTGAAGTCGCGGTCCGGGCCGAAGACGACGGTGGCCGCGAGTGCGTAGAGGACGAGCTGGGTGACCCAGTTGTCCTGGATGCCGAGGGCGTAGGCGGGGGTGCCCTTGCCCTTGGCGTCGCGGCAGAAGGCGAGCAGCTCGGTCCACGTGGTCGGCGCCTTGAGGCCGGACTTGGCCAGGGCGTCGTCGTTGTAGACCGCGCCGATGCCGTTGAGCCCGAACACCGCGTTGTAGGTCTTTCCCTCGTACTGCGCGACCGTCTTGAACGCCTCCGGCAGCTTCGCGGCCCACGGCTGGTCGGAGAGGTCGAGCAGGTAGCCGGGCTTGGCCAGGACGTACGTGGCCCCGGGGTTGCCGTTGCCCGGCCACACCGTCATCACGTCCGGCGCGGTGCCGGACGCGAGCTGGGTACGGATCTGTGCCTGGTACTGGTCGGCGCCGCTGGTCGTGAAGTTGACCTTCACGCCGGGGTTCGCGGCCTCGAACGCCTTGATGACGTCCTCGATGGAGCCCTGGTCGACGGAGGCGAGGGTGAGGGTCTTGCTGTCGGCGCCGTCCGATCCGGACTTGGCGTTGGTGCCGCTGCTGCAGGCCGCGGCGAGGGTGAGCGCCGTCAGGGCGGAGACGACGACCGCGAATCTAGGTTTTCTCATGATCACTCCCGCATTGGAGATCAGTAAGGGTCATCCCTTCAGCCCCCCGGCAAAGCCGTTGATGATGCTGCGCTGCAGCGCGAGGTAGACCACCAGCACCGGCACGATGCTGATCAGCAGGGCGGCGAAGATGAGGTTCCAGTCCGAGACGAACTGGCCGACGAAGCCGGCCACGGCGACCGGGACGGTCTGCCGGTCGCTGCCGCTGAGGTAGAGCAGCGGCGTGAAGAAGTCGTTCCAGACGGCGACGGCGTTCAGCACCAGGGCCGTCACCGTGACCGGCTTGAGCATGGGCAGCACGACGTAGCGGAACGTGGCGAGCGGCGAGCAGCCGTCGATCGCGGCGGCGTCCTCGAAGTCGCGGGGAAGGGCGCGCAGGAAACCGACGTACAGGAAGGTCGTGAACGGCACCTGCAGGCCGGAGTAGAAGAGCACCAGCGACCAGACCGAGCCGAGCAGGCCCAGGTCGCGGACGGTCTGGTACAGCGGCAGCGCGGCGAGCTGGAACGGCAGGATCAGGCCCAGCATGATCAGCAGGAAGGTGCCGCGGGACCAGCGGGCGGTCGAGCGGGCCAGCGGGTACGCGGCGAGCGCCGAGAGGATCAGCACGATCAGGACGCTGACGGCGGTCACCAGCACGCTGTTGACCAGCGCGCCACCGAGGCCGGCCTCGCGCCACGCCCCGGTGAAGTTGGACAGCGTCGGCGAGGTGGTCGGGCGGATCGGCGAGGACGTGTCGGACGGGCTGCGGACGGCGAGGTTCACCAGCACGTACACCGGGAAGGCGAAGAAGATGCCGACGGCGACCATGACCAGCTCGAGCGCGAACGTGCGAGCGGTGTAGCGGTTCATGAGGCCGCCCTCTCGTTGCGGGCCAGGACGGCGTACTGCCCGGCGGAGACGATCGCGATGATGATCGTCAGCACGACGGCCAGGGCGATGCTGTAGCCGAACTCGCCGAGCGTGAAGGCGTCCTTGTAGATCAGGGTCGAGATGGTGTCGGTCGCGTGGCCGGGACCGCCGCCGGTGAGCGCGTACACCTGGTCGAAGAGCTTGATCCCGCCGATGATCGACAGCATCAGGTTGATGGTGATCGCCGGGGCGAGCAGCGGCCGGACCACCGACCAGAAGCGGCGCACCGCGCCGGTGCCGTCGATCGCGGCCGCCTCGTAGATCTCGCGGGGGATCGACTGCAGCCCGGCCAGGAAGATGACCATGGAGTAGCCGGCGAACTGCCAGACCACCACCAGCACGACCATCCACAGCGCCAGCTCCGGATCCCCGAGCCAGTCCTGCTGCCAGGACCCCAGACCGACGACGGCGAGCAGGCTGTTGACCGCGCCGTCCGGGCCGAGCAGGTTCCGCCACAGGTACGCGGTAACGATCGGGGTGACCACCACCGGGGCGAACAGCAGCACCCGCAGGAGGTTCCGGCTCTTGATCGCGGAGTTGACGCCGAGTGCCAGCAGCAGCCCGATGCCGTTCTGGATCACCGTGATGGCGACCGCGATCAGCAGCGTGTGCCAGATGGCCTGCAACGCGGTGGCGTCGTCGAGCATGTCGGTGAAGTTGCGCAGGCCGATGAAGTCGAACTCGGGGTCGAGCCCGTCCCAGTCGGTGAAGGCGTAGTAGACGCCGCGGACGCTGGGCACCAGCACCACGAAGGCGAAGAACAGCAGGGCCGGCAGGGCGAACCACCACGGCGGCGCCCCGCGCCGCCGATTGGCCCGCGGCGTGGTGGCGGCCCGGCCGAACTGCCGGACCTTGAGATCAGCTGTCACTGGCGCCAACCTTGCTGAATCGTTTCATCGACGCACGGACGATCGTGAGTAACGTTCTCCAAATGTTTCGCCGACCTTACGAGGCGGTGCCCTACACGTCAAGAGAGCTCGGCTCTTGACCTGCACGGAAGCCAAGATCTGTGATGGGTAACGTTTTCTATCAAGGAGGGGTAGGTGCCGAGACAGGCGAATCCAGCGCGGCACGTCACCATCGTGGACGTGGCGTCGACCAAGCGGGGTACCAGATGGGGGTCGACGCCGCCCGGCTGCTGCTCGACCGCATCGCCGACCGCGCCGGCCCACCGCCCACGTGAAGCTCTCCCCCACCCTGATCACCCGCCGGACGACCGCGGCGGCGGCCGCCGGCGGAACCACCCTTGGTCAGATCAGTGGGCAGGTGTTGCGGTACGCCGAGATGCCGGACCGGTCGGTCAAGGGGCAGAGGAACTGGCTGTAGCGGGTGTCGTTGTCGACGAAGATCTTCAGCCAGGGGATCATGGTGCGCGCGAGAGTCGTGCTCGGCTGCCCGATGTAGTTGTGGCCCGCCCCCGCGACCTCGAGGTAGGCGTGCTCGGTCGCCGCCGGGATCGTGTTGTACAGGCTCGTCAGGCGGGACGGCGGCACCAGGGTGTCGTTCTGCATGGCGTAGATCAGCGTCGGAACCCGGTCGGCGGCAAGGCTTCCCGAGGGCAGGTGGGGTGCGTTTCCGATCGCCGCCCGCAGGGATGGCCGGCGCAGGGCCGCATCGAGGGCTCCGCCGCCACCCATCGAGTGGCCGGCCACCGCGAGGCGCCCGGCGTCGACCCGGGTGCGCACCGAGCTGCTCCGGGTCAGAAAGTCCAGCGCCGCCAGCAACTGCGTGCCCCGGCTGGCCGGGCTGTCGTTGAGGTTGTTCGTCTCGATCCCGAACACCACGAAACCCTGAGAGGCCAGGCGCGGCCCCAACCAGGCGATGCCGGCCCAGGTGCCGTTGAGCCCGGGTGAGATGGCGACACCGCCGAACGTGCCCTGGCTGCTGTCGGTCGGGTAGTAGATCACCCCACCGCCGAAGCCGTTGCCCCGGGCGACCGACACCGAGGCGACGGCGAACGGGCCCCTTACGGCGGCAATGCTGGACGCCGTCGGGGCCGGGCCCCGCTCATACGGGTTCGCGGCCGCCGAGGCCACGCTCGGCGTCGCGGCCACGAGGAGTCCACCGGCGACGATCATGGATACGACGACACCTCGAATACGGGAGTAGACCGATCTTCTGTTCTCGACTCGCGGCATAGCGACTCATTCTCCGTTCCGGAATGGATGCGCCCCTCGCGCACCCAACATCTTGAATCGTTTCACCATGGCTACTCTCCGACGCTAGAGCAGGAGATGCATGATGGTCAATAGGTAGTGCGAGAAACGTTGCCTACACCAAGCCTTGCATCGCTGCCGCTCCCACCAGCAACTTCATCGATCCCGTTGACCCTGGGGTGCATTGATGTCTATCGTTGGTTTGGATTAATGAGGAACGTTGCCTACATGCCTGACCCCGGCGCGGAGCCGCCGTCGCGCCGCGCGTGAGTGCCTTCGAAATACGGTGCGCAAACCGACTGTGGTCCCGAAAGGAGGCCTGATGGCCGGCTCAGGAATGACCCGCAGGGCGATGATCGGCAGTTCTTTGTCCGTGGTCGCCGCGGTGAGCGTGCCATTCCCGGCGCACGCGGGAGGCCGCCCTAGAACCGACGAGGCCGCGACCCGCTACGGAAGGGTGCGCGGAAGGCGCGAGGACGGCATCGTCAAGTTTCTGGGAGTTCCCTATGCCAGGCCGCCGCTCGGCGAATTGCGGTTCAAGGCACCGAAGCCGCCCGTGAAGTGGTCCGGCGTGCGCGACGCGGTGAGCTTCCCCAACCCGGCATACCAGGTAGCGGGCGGCGAGATGGGCCCCAACGGCAACGGCCGGATGCCGGCCCCCTCCGAGGACTGCCTCTACCTCAACATCTGGACCCCCGCCGCCGACCACGGGCGGCGACCGGTGATGTTCTACAACCACGGCGGCGGCTACATGATCGGCTCCGGCTCCGCCACGGGGCAGGACGGCACCCACCTGGCGCGGCTCTACGACGTGGTCGTGGTCGAGTCCAACCACCGGCTGGGCCTGCTGGGCTACCTGTTCCTGGGCGATCTCGCCGGCGGCGGCTACGCCGCCAACCAGGGAATGCTAGACATTCTCGCGGCGCTGCGCTGGACCCGGCAGAACATCGAGGACTTCGGCGGCGACGCCGACAACGTCATGGTCTGGGGCGAGAGCGGCGGCGGCGCGAAGACGGCGGCCGTCTACACCATGCCGGCCGCCGCGCCGCTGTTCCACAAGGCCTCGATCGAGAGCGCGGCGCCGCTGCGCTTCCCTACCCGCGAGGGCGCCACCGCCCGCGCCGGGCGCACGCTGGAACTGTTGGGGCTGACCGCGGCGGACATTCCCAGGCTGCACGCGATTCCGGCCGCGAGACTGCTCGAGATCCAGCAGTCCGAGGCCGCGAACGGCGTTGCACCCTGGGGCGACCCCGACCCGCTGCCCGGCTTCGGCGCCTTCGTCGACGGCGCCGTCATACCGCGGCACCCCTTCGCCGACGGCGTCGCTTCTTACTCGGGCGGCAAGCCGCTGATGTGCGGCACCTGCCGCGACGAGACGGTGTTCTTCAGTCTCTTCGGGCCGCCCGACGTCTTCCGCATCGACGAGGCCGGCCTGCGCAGCCGGCTGGGCGACACGTACCAGGGCGCCGAGCTCGATCGGATCATCGATACCTTCCGCACCTCGCGGCCTGACGCGACGCCGGCCCAGCTCTACTTCGCGATCACCACCTCCCCCATCTGGCGCGACGCGATCAAGATTGCGGAGGCCAAGGCGGCGCAGCGCGCCGCGCCCGTGTACATGTACCAGCTCACCTACAAGGACCCGACCCTGGTACCCGGCACCGACTTCCCGGTCGGCACACCGCACGCGGCAGACATCAGCCTCAAATTCGCCAACGCCGATCGACCCCCGGGACGGCTGGCGACCGCGCGGCACATGAGCGAGCTGTGGGCGGGCTTCGCCCGCAACGGCCGTCCCGCCGCGACGGGGGTGCCGAGATGGCCCGCCTACACGATGAAGGACCGCGCCACGATGTGGATCGACGCCGAGTGCGAAATCGTCAACGATCCCGACCGGGCGGAAAGGCTGTTCTGGAAGCGCCGTTGAGCAGGCCGATTCGGCGCAGCCAGGCCGCAACCGCCGGCTCGGCGTCGGCGACCTCCTCGCCGCGTACGGCCAGGCCCTCCCCCAGCTTCGCGCCCGGGCAGGACGCGGCGTAGTCGCGCTCGGTGCTACCCAGGCCGCTCATCGCGTACGTGGTGAGCGGGTGAATGGTCTTGCCGGTGAAGTCGAGGCCCTCGATCAGGGTTGTCATGATCATCGGTGCCCGGATGTTCCAGATCGGGCTGCCGAGCAGGACCGTGTCGTAGCCGTCGATCGAGGTCAGCGGGTTCGCGATGCCCGGCCGGGCGTTCTCGTTCTGCTCACGCACGTTGCGCGCGACGGTCGGCTCGTAGTCCTCGGGATAGGGGTCGGCGGCCTCGATGCGGTGCACGTCGCAGCCGATCAGCCGGCGGATCGTCCCCGCCAGGACCTCGGTGTTGCCCACGGTGAGGCGACGGCGGCCGCCGTAGAAGTAGTTCTCCCCGGCGCGCGAGAAGTAGGCCAGCAGCACCCGGCCGCCTGCCGCCGGGGAGTCGGTGCAGGCGCCGAGTGCCGTCCCGGCCGCCCCGAGCAGGACGCCGCGCAGCACCTCACGGCGCGGACAGCCGGCCCTGGTCATCGCGTCCGTCCTCAGCGTTCGATCATCTGCATCTGGGCGTCGGTGTGGTGGCCGCCCGCGGCCGGGGGCAACGCATCCAGCCTGGTGACCTGTGCGGGCGTGAGCTTGATGGCGTCCGCTGCGGTGTTCTCCTCCACCCGGCTCACCCGCTTGGTGCCGGGGATCGGGACGATGTCGTCGCCCCTGGTGAGCAGCCAGGCCAGGGCGACCTGGGCCGGGGTGGCGCCCGCCTGGTCGGCGACCTGCCGCACCTCGTCGGCGAGGCGCAGGTTGCGCCGGAAGTTCTCGCCGGTGAAACGCGGGTTGTTCTTACGGAAGTCGTCGTCGTCCAGGCGCTCGACGTCGGCCGCTGAGCGCAGGGCGCCGGTGAGGAAGCCGTGCCCGAGCGGCGAGTACGCCACCAGGCCGATGCCCAGCTCACGCAGCACCGGAATCAGCTGCTCCTGGTCGCGGGTCCACAGCGAGTACTCCGACTGCAAGGCGGTGACCGGATGTACCGCGTGCGCTCGGCGTACCGTGTCGATCCAGGCCTCGGACAGACCGACGTAGCGGATCTTGCCGTCCTTCACGAGCGTCGCGAGCGCGCCCATGGTGTCCTCGATCGGGGTGTTCGGGTCGACCCGGTGCTGGTAGTAGAGGTCGATGTGGTCGGAGCCGAGCCGTCGCAGCGAGCCCTCGACCGCGGCGCGGATGTTGGCCGGGCCGCTGTCCAGCGTCCACGGGCCGCGGCCGTCGTGCGCGACGAGGCCGAACTTGGTGGCCAGCACCACCTGGTCCCGCCGTCCCTTCAACGCCCGGCCGACGAGTTCCTCGTTGGCGTACGGGCCGTAGATCTCCGCGGTGTCGACCAGCGTGACACCGAGTTCGAGGGCGCGGTGGATGGTGCGGATCGACTCGGCGTCGTCGCTGCCGGCGCCGGTGTATCCGTGTGACATGCCCATGGCGCCCAGGCCGATCCGGGCAACCTCGAGCTCGCCGAGCTTGGCGGTGCGCATGGTGTTCTCCTCTCGCCGTACCCATGAAACGCCCGGCCGCGGCCGAGAGGGAGACACCGGTCAAAGGGGTACCGGCAGGGACCCCCTCACCGCGGGCGGGATGCCTAGGCTGGGGATATGGACAACCGCGGCGAGGTCCGGGCCTTCCTCACCTCGCGCCGGGCGAAGGTCAGCCCGGAGCAGGCAGGCCTCCCCGCGTACGGCCGCAGGCGCGTCGCCGGGCTGCGCCGCGGCGAGGTCGCCGCGCTGGCCGGGGTCAGCGTCGAGTACTACACCCGCCTGGAGCGCGGCAACCTCGCCGGCGCCTCCGACAGCGTGCTGGACGCCGTCGCCCGCGCGCTGCGGCTCGACGACGTCGAGACGGCGCACCTCTACCACCTGGCCCGGGCCGCCGGCCCCACGCCGGTCCGCGCCCGCGCCGGACGTGACCGGGCACCGGAGATACGGCCGGCGATCCGCCGGATGCTGGACTCGATGACCGGCGTGCCCGCGCTGCTGCGCAACCACCGCTTCGACGTCCTCGCCGCGAACCCGCTGGGCAGGGCGCTCTACGCGCCCATGTTCGCCACGGGTCTACCGGTGAACTCGATGCGGTTCACCTTCCTGAACCCGCACGCCGAGGCGTTCTACCCGCAGTGGGCGCAGGTCGCCCGCTCCGCCGTCGCCGCACTGCGCGTCGCGGCCGCCCAGAACCCCCACGACCGGCAGCTGATGAACCTCATCGGCGAGCTGTCCATGCGCAGCGAGCCCTTCCGCGGCTGGTGGGCCGCTCAGGACGTCTACGTGCACCGGCACGGCACGAAGCGGTTCCGCCATCCCGCCATCGGCGAGCTGGAACTGGACTTCGAGGCCCTCGAACTGGCCGGCGACGACGCCCTGACGGTGCTGACCTACTCGGCCGAGCCGGGCACACCCTCCGGGGACGGCCTGGAGCTACTGTCCAGCTGGGCCGCGCCGGCGGTTGACAGGCCTCCCGCACGCTCGTAGGTTGCCCGCGACCCTCCGAAACGATCATGGGAACTCGCGATGACCGATGCGTCGTTCACGGCCCGGCCGCCACGTTCCTGGGAGCGACAGACCGTCGCAGTCATGATCACGATCGGCGTGACGATCCTGCTCGGCATGATTCTGTTCGCCACCCAGCTGGGCGTTCGCGCCTACCTGAACGCGGAGGGCACCTCGGCGGTTTCCCCACTGGTCAGCACAGTGGTGCGGAACTCGTCGCTGTTCGGCGTGATGTACCTGTTGTCAGGGTTCGCCTACGTCGTCGCCTTCTTCGTGTGGCGCCACAGGACCCGCGAGCTGCTGCGCAGGGTCGGCGACACCGCCGGAGACGCGACCCGGCACTGGGCGATCCCGCTCTGGACCGCGGCCCTCGTCGCATCGGTGGTCCTGAACAACGCCGCGGGGCTGGGCGTGGACGCCCTCCGCACGGCGATCCGGGTGCTGGGCATCTGCGTGCTGCTGTTCGGCGTCGGGAGCATCCGCGAGCAGGTCCGTCGCACGATCCGCGAGTCCGGCGTCGCGTTCCGGATGACCGACCTCCCGACCCTCGTGCCCGCCCGGGCGGCAACGCCGCTGCCGCCGGCGGCCACCCCCGTGTCCACGGCGGGCCTGCCGAGCGCCGACGACCAGTTCTGGGACCGGGTACGCCGAACGGCCGCCGACGCCGGCACGGACCTCGCGATGCTGGAGACCACCGACGCCCTGGCCCGCCGCTGGGCGCTGATCCCCACCGACGGCGACCTCGCGCCGCTCCGAGCCACCCTGCCTCCCGGCGCGCTGGTCACGGTGTTCACCGAGCCGCCCGCGGCCACCGGCGCCGAGTCCTTCGAGCCCGGAACGGCCGACGAGTACCACGGCTTTCTCGAGGACCCCGAGTCCGGCGCCCTGTGGTACCAGTCGGTGCGCCCGAACCGGATTCCCGCGTTCCTGGCGAGAACGCGCTCGGCGCGCCGCTGGGCGCTCTACCCGGCGGGGTCACCCGCGGCGCTGTCCGCGGTCACGCCCGCCGCCGTCTCGGCCACCTAAGCCTGACGCCTGGCACGGCGGCGCCGTGGCAACATCGACGGGCGCGACTTTGCGCGAGGCGGAGTGGAGCGACATGCGCGTCACCATCACCGGCGCCGGCGGGTTCATCGGGCGCGCCCTGTCCCAGCGGCTGCGCGAAGAGGGCCACGAGGTGGGCGGGGTGGACCTGCACGCCGACGCGGCGGCCGGCGTGGTCGCCGGCGACATCGGCGAGGACGGCGACTGGCAGGACCGGGTCGCCGGATCCGACCTGGTCGTGCACGCCGCGGCGGTGGTCTCCAACGCCGTCGGCCTGCGCGGGCAGTGGCGGATCAACGTCGACGGCACCCGCAGGGTGGTCGAGGCCGCCGCCCGCGGCGGTGCCACCCGGTTCGTGCACCTGTCCTCGGTGCGGGCCTTCTCCGACGTCCACTTCCCGGACGGCGTGACCGAGGAGCACGCGGTGCGCCCGGACGGCAACCCGTACGTCGACACCAAGATCGCCGGTGAGCAGGTCGTGCTGCAGGCGCACGCCGCCGGGCGGATCGCCGCCACCGTCGTGCGGCCCGGCGACGTATACGGTCCCGGGTCGCGGCCGTGGACGGTGCTGCCGGTGCAGCTGATCAGGAGGAACCTGTTCCTGCTGCCCGCGATGGGTAACGGGATCTTCAGCCCCGTCTACGTCGACGACCTCGTCGACGGCCTGCTGCGGGCGGCCGGGAACCCCCGCGCCGCCGGTCAGGTGTTCACGCTCAGCGGGGGCGTCGGCGTGCCCTGCGGTGAGTTCTTCGGCCATTACTACCGCATGCTCGGCAAGCGCGGCCCGCTGCGCGCGCCCACCGGGATCGCCATGGCCGCGGCCTCGGCGACGGCGGCGGCCGCCGCGCTCGCCGGCCGGGCGACCGAGTTCAACACCACCTCGATGCGGTACTTCACCCGCACTGGCACCTACTCCATCGACAAGGCGCGCCGCCTGCTCGGCTACGACCCCGCCGTCGACCTCGCCGACGGCATGGCCCGCACCGAACAATGGCTACGAGCGCGGCGCCTGGTGCCCTGAATGAGCTGACAGGCGCGCGATCGCGTCTTCGATAAGTTCCTGCCACATTTCGTCGACCCAGACGATGTCGTACGCGCTACCGCCCACACCGGAACGGTCATCGCCGCGGAGGCTCTCTTCCAGGGCGGGGATCGTCTCGGCTGCCTGCAGTTCCAGGATGATCGCGAGGGCGAATTGACCGCCGTAGTCGGTGATTCCGCGGCTCAGCACCGCGGCCAGCTCCGCCGTCGGCGTGCCGAGCCGGGCGAGGGCCCGGGCGGCGGACAGCCTGCTCGAACGGTCGTCCAGGCGGTCGCGGAGGCGCGGCGCGAGGTGGGCGACCGCGGCCGGAACCGTGAGCGCGAGGTCGGCGATGAAATCCGCGGCATGGCGCGCGGGTGAGTCTCCGGCGACGAGCACCGCTTCGACCGTCGGCAGCACACCCTCCGGTCCGGTCACGGCCGCCACTACCCGAGCCGCCAGGACCTGCTTGTCCCGCAGCGGATGGACCCACTCGGCCGCACCGGTCAGGTGTACGGCCGCGATCGGAAGCAGGGGCGCCAAGGCCTCGCCGAGCTCCCCGATGTCCGGCATGGACATCCGCGATGCCGGCGAGCCTCCCGCCAGGATGGCGCGCAGGGCGTCGAGCACCACGGTGGTGTCGCCGGTCAGCCGCCGCACCGCCAGGGCCGCCCCCAGGTCTCCCTTCTCCATCGCCCGAGTTCGCCAGTGCGGGACGGCGGCGTCATCGTCGCGGCCCAGCATCAGCAGCGTCTCGGCGATCTCGGGACCGGCGTGAGGCATCGCGGCGACCAGGTCCGGGACAAGGTCGTCGGCGTTAGCACCCCACTGGCTGACCATGCGGGCCAGCACCCCGGCGTCTGCGGGGTGAGCGGCCAGCCGGGCCCGGATCGCCGCCGAGACCTCCGGGGTGAAGCGGACCGCGCCGGCCCTGAACCGGTGACCGCCGGCGCCCGCGGCACAGACCGGCTCGACCCAGCGCGGATCACCCAGCCACTGCAGCGTCTCCACCGCCCGGTACTCGACGGTGAATCCCCGTTCTCCGGCCGTGTCCGGGAAACGGCCGGCGACCTCGGCCACCACGTCGGCGAAGCGCCCCGCCACCGCACCCGCCTGCCGCAGCACGTCCATCGCCGATTTGCGGACGCCGGGATCGGCGTCGTCGAGCACCGACGCCACCAGCGGCACGAACACGGCGGGCGCCGATCGCCGGGCGTCGCAGCGCGCGCTCAGCGCCCAGAGCCCGGACCCGCGGGTCTTCGGGTTGCGGGAGCGCAGCATCTCCTGGACGACCTCGACCGCCACCGGGGTGACCGGCTCGACCACGATCTCCTCAGACCACGCCCCTCCGTGCGCCCAGGCCCAGGCGAGGGCCGCGCCGTCGTCGATCGCGGCCACCAGGGCGGGGATCGTGCCCGCCGGCCAGTCCAGGCCCGCCCGGAGCAACGCCACCGCGGCGGCGACCCTGACCAGCGGGTCGCCGCGCAGGGCGGCGTCACCCAGCACCGTTTGCGCGCCGGCGGGGTCCACCTCGCCCAGCGCGAGCGTCAGCGCCGCCCGCGCCGCATTGTCGTCCTCCACCGCCCACCGCCGCCACAACGGCTCGGCGGCGATACCCGCCTGCGCCGTGGCATACGCCGCGGCCTCGCGGACCCGGGGATCGCGGTCATCGAGCAGGGCCCGCAGGGACTCCACCTGGTCGACGACCGCCGCCCGCACCTGCGGGAAGGCGTCACCGTAGGCATGCCGATCGTCGGCCAGCATTCCCAGCGTCCAGACGAACTCGTCTCGGCGGTTCGCGGCCACCGAGGCGAGTTCGGCGAGAAACGGTACCGCCGCCGCTGTCGCGGGGTAGACCGTTCCCTGGTGAAAGATGCTGCCGTGCAGGTCGGACCGAGCCTGCGACGCCGCTTCGCCGTCCTCGGCGCCGGCCTGCCGAAGCAGCGCCGGCGTATTCAGCGCGCTGCCGTACGCATGTGACAGGTCAGCCCAGGCGATCGCGTCGAGACCATCAAGCACGCCGCGGAGCTTAGTAGTGGATGGGGCCGATCGCCCCGCCGCCGACCGGTACCGCGTCGCCGGTGATGGCGACGCTGCGGGGTGAGGCGAGGAACGTCACCACGTCGGCGACCTCCTCGGCGGTCACCGCGCGGCCGATGGCGGTGTTCGCGGCCTGGCGGCGTTCGGCCTCCTCGACGGTGACGCCCCAGGCCTGCGCGGCGGCCGCGTTCAGCTGTGGTGTCCGCTCGGTGACGGTGATGCCCGGGTGCACGACCGTGACGTTGATGCCGTGCCGGCCGAGTTCGTCGGCGAGGTTTTTGGTCAGCGCGACCACGCCGATGTTGCGGGCGGTCGCGACGAAGTTGCCGCTGTTGCGGGCGGCCAGGCCGGAGATGTTGATGATCCGCCCCCAGCCTTGGGTGATCATGTCGGGCACCACGGCGCGGACGGTGCGCAGATAGCCAAGGACCTTGACGTTGACCGCGTCGGTGAACTGCTGGTCGGTGGTCTGCGACGGGCCGGCCGGGCCGCCCTGGAGGCCGCCGGGGACGGCCGCGTTGTTGACCAGGATGTCGATGCCGCCGAGCCGGTCGCGCGCGTCCTGCACGGCGGCGCGGACGGACTCGTCGTCGCCGGTATCGGCACGCACGGTGACTATCTGCCCGGGATGTCCCGATGTTCGGAGCTCGGCGGCGGCCTTGGCCAGCCGTTCGGTGTCCCGCGCGGCGATGGCCACGTGTGCACCCTCGGCGAGCAGCGCCCGCGCGATCCGTAGCCCGATCCCGCGGCTGCCCCCGGTCACCAGTGCCCGCTTGCCAGTGAGTTGAAGATCCATCCATAAGACTATATTGCCTATAGGCTAGGTAGGCTACCTGCGGTCCCGTCAATCGGACGGACGATCCGTAGCGCGGGCGGCGGCGGACCGCTAGAACGTACGCATGCGCCGCATCATGATCATTTTTGTGCTGCTCTCGCTCGGTGCCGGCATGGCATTCGGGCTGAGCGGCGCCCTGCGGCTGTCGTGGACCCCGGCCGACGTGATGCCCGAGCCGGCCGGCGCGGTCCCGCAACACACCGCCGTCCCGTCCCCGATCGGGACCGTCACGGTGAACCGGCGCACGCACCGGCTGGACGTCGCCGCTCTGGCGGTCACCGACGCCGCCGCGGGGCAGGGCGCCCGGGGCGTGCTCAAGGTGACCGTCGGCGAGGACGCCGGCGACGAGAGCTACCGGCTCGACCGCACCGCCGACGGTCTCACGCTGACCGCGGCCGGCGAGGCGGGCGCCGCGGCCGGCCTCTACGCGCTGGCCGACACGATCCGGTCCGGGGAGCCGGTCACCCTCGGGAGCGCGGCGCCGAGGCTGGGCCTGCGCCTGACCGACGCCGGCTCGGTCGGCCGCGACCCCGCGGCGGCCGGCTGGAGCAAGGGAACGGACTACTCGCTCAACTCCGACATCGTCACCGGCGCGCTGCTGCCTCGGGCGCCGTGGGTCGACCGGGCCGCGGCCGACCGGGTGGCCGCCGAGTTCCGTCAGTTCATCGACCACTCGGCGGCGCAGGGCTACAACGGCGTCGTCGTGCCGGGGTTCCTCGAGTACGTGACGTTCGCGCGGGTCGGCGACGGGCACGCGGTCTACCCCGCCGGCGACCCGCACGTCGCCCGCGCGCAGGCGATGGTCCGGGAGTTCGCGCCCGTCTTCCGCTACGCGGCCGACATGGGCATGCGCGTCTACTTCATGACCGACATGCTGGCGCTGTCCGGGCCGCTCGACGAGTACCTCAAGACGCAGCGGGATCCGTGGGCGGTGTACCAGTCCGGCCTGCGCGAGCTGTTCGCCAGCATGCCGTTCGCGTCCGGGCTGATGGTCCGCGTCGGCGAGGGCGGCTCGGCCTACCGCGCGCCCGGCTGGGACTACTTCTCGCGCATCGCCGTGACCACGCCGGAGCAGGTGCGGGCGATGCTGAAGGCGTTCCTGTCCGTCGCGAGCGAGGGCGACCGGGACATCATCTTCCGCACCTGGACGGTCGGCGTCGGCGCGGTCGGCGACCTGCACACCAACCCCGAATCGTACGAGGAGGTGCTCGGGGATCTGCACGACCCGCACCTGGTCGTCTCGACGAAGTTCACGCTCGGCGACTTCTACAGCCACCTGCCGCTCAACACCACCCTCGCCGTCGGCGAGCACCGGCGGATCGTCGAGTTCCAGGGGCGGCGCGAGTTCGAGGGCTTCGGCTCGCTGCCCAACGACCTGACGGCCCTGCACGCGGCGGCCCTGCGAAAGCTACTGGCCGGCAACGGGCACATCGAGGGCGTCTGGCTGTGGACCCAGGAGGGCGGCCCGCTGCGCGCCGGCCCGCGGACCCTCTACCTGCGTACGGGATTCTGGCAGCTCTACGACCTGAACGCGTACGCGATGGGCCGGCTCGCCCGCGAGCCGGACGCCGACCCGGGCCGGATCACCGCGGACTGGGTGCGCCGGACGTTCTCCGCCGATCCCGCGACGGTGGCGGCGATCTGCCGGATGTTCGCGAGCTCGCGCGAGGCGGTGACGAAGGGGCTCTACCTGACGCCGTACGCGGACAACTCCGCCGAGGCGCTCGGCCTCGAGCCGCCGCCGATGATGTGGATCTTCGAGTGGGACATCGTCACGGGCGACTCCGCGGTGCTCGACAGCATCTACGCGATCAGCCGCGGCCACGTCGACGAGATGATCGCCGAGGGCGACCGGGCCGTCGCCGTCGCCGAGCGGCAGCGCGCGGACGTCGCCGCCACCGACCCGGCGACCTGGCACGATCCCGCCCTGCGGGCCAGGCTGCTCGACTCGCTCGAGTACCAGCGGGACCTGTACGCCACGCTGGGCGCCTACCGCGCGATGTTCCTGCGGCGGACGCAGTGGCTCGACACCGGCTCGGCACAGGCGCGCGAGCAGTGGCGGGCCGCCGAGCTCGCCTACCGGGAGGCACGCGACCTTCACGTACGTGCACACAGCGGTGACGTCGATCTGCCCGCCTACAACTTCACGGCGGCGGATCTGGGCAGCGAGCGGTTCGACCGCGATCCGGCGATGGCGGTCCTGGCGCGGATCCTGCTCGGCCTGCTGCTCGCCTCGATCCTCGTCCCGTGGCGGCCGGTGCGGAACCTGTGGCGCGCGGCGGTCATGCCGTGGCGGGCGCCGGAGCACCCGACCCGGGCGGCGCGCTGGGTCGCGATCCTGCTTCCCGCCGCGGTCCTGCTGCTCAGCCGCGAGATCCACACCTGGTTCGCCGCGCCGGCGCACCTGCTCGCGACGCTCGGCTGCTGGGCCGTCTACGCGCTGATGGCCCGCCTGCTCGTGCGCGGGCGCGACCCGTACGCGCTCTGGACGGTGATCGGTGGCGTCGCACTGCTCCGGACGGTGCTGCTGCTCGCGGTGCTGGCGGTCCGCGGGCCCGGCTACTACTGGTTCCAGTTCTGGACGAACCCGGCCGGGCGGACGGCGTACGTGATCATCGCCTTCGCGTCCTTCGCCTGGCTCTTCGTCGCGACCCGCTCGGTGCTGCGGTCGCGGTACGGGTGGTCGCCGCGCCGGGCGGCCGGCGGCGTGCTGCTCGCCGCCGGCATGCCCGTGCTGGCGCTCGGCGTGCTGATCTGGTCGCTCGGCCTGGAGCGCTCGCTGAGCGCCTGGAACGACCAGCTGGCGCTGCTGCCCTGGGGCCTGCACCGGATTCTGGGCATGGTGACGTTCCTGGGCATCCCGCCCGCGCTGCCCGTCTGGATCGCCGTCACCGGCGCGGTGTTGTCGGTCGTCGGGCTGGCCTGTGCCGGCCTCGGGCGGCGGGCCGGCGATCCACCGGGTCAGCCGACGTCGGACAGCGGAACCGCGAACACGGCGCGCCGGTCGATGAGCTCGCCCCCGCCGTAGGCGTGCTCGGTCACGCTCCAGAGCTTGCCGGCGGTGATCCCGGCGCCGTGCTCGTGGTAGAGGTCCTCGCCGCCGATGGCCCAGCTGTTCGTCACGACCGCCGCGCCGGGCGACCCGGAGTACATGAAGCTGTGCTTGAACAGCGAGCTGCGTCCGGCGAGGTAGCGGCCCTTCCAGGTCTGCGCGCCCTGCACGTTGCTCTTCGGCAGGGTCACCGCGTCGAGGGGCGCCGCCTTGCCGGAGGCGAGCACGAGCCTGCGGGTGTCGGCCACCACCGAGTAGCGCACGACGCGGCCACCGTCGATCGACGCGTCCGCGCTGCGGCCGTCGAGGTACTCGCCGACGACCAGGGTGTCCGGGGTGGTGCTGCGGTCTAGGGTGAGCGACGAGAAGCACAGCCCGTCCGGCTGCGGCACGCAGGTACCCGAGGGCGGCGGCGCGGCCTGCCGGTACGAGGCCACCTGCGGCACCACGTACTGGTAGGTGTACGCGTAGTAGGCGCCGCCCTGCCGGCCGACGACGTCCTCGCCCGTGTCGACCTCGAGGATGCGTTCCATGTCGAACACCCGTAGCCCGTAGCGGGTGTCGGCCACGTACAGGTAGTGCCCCAGCCAGGCGAGACCGCCCGCGTGGATCGGCACGGCGGTGTAGTTCGGCGTCGCCGTCCGGGTCGGCTCGACGAGCAGCACGTGCCGGTACCGGCCGGTGTCGCGATCCACAAGGGAGATCCGTACGCCCTTGTCCGCCGACGTGCCGGCGACGGCCTTGTCGTAGTGCCAGCTCACCGCGATGAGCCGCTTCTCGCCCCAGAGCCCGTCGTCGTCCGCGTCGGACGACCCGGTGATCCCCTGCGGCACCCAGTACGCGACCTTGCTGTCGCCGGGGTCCCAGCAGAACGACTCGCTGCTGGTCAGGATCTGGTCGGCGGAGAGCGGATAGTCGGTCCGCGCGTAGTGCTCAGGCAGCGCGCCGCGCTGTGCGGCGTTGCACGGCGCCGTCTCCCGGTTCGCCGCGTCCAGGACGGCGGTCACCGACCGGCGGGTGCCCAGCTCGGCCCGCAGCGCCTCCGCATAGGACTCCAGGCCCCAGTCGGGCGTGAGCGTGAACGCGGCGGCGGAGCGGCCGTGTATCAGGTCGTCCGCCGCCGCGGCCGCGGTGGGACGCGCCACCGCGGCGAGGGAGGTCGCGGTCAGCGCCGCGGCGAACGCGGCGGACCACCGTCTGGGTCTGGTCATGGAGCGCTCCTCGGGGGTACATCTATCGACAGGCACAGATGTACCGCCCGGAGCCCCGTCCGGCACGCGGTTGGCGCGCCAATCAATCAATACTGATCAATCGGCGCCGCGTAACAACAATTCATCTCGAAATCGCGCGCGCGATTTCGCGCGATTTGCTGTTTGAAAGTCTCGAACTATTCCCGGACCTTTCCACGGTTGCCGCCGACGGCTCGATGGCCGTAACGTGCGCCTAGGCATATCAAATGGCGCCGATCAATGTCCGGAAGTTTCGCCGATCCCCCGGCCCGAAATCCCCCAAGGAGTAGCTAATGACTACTGGATCGACCCTGCGCCGCTGGTGGCGTGTCGCCGCCGCGGCGGTGACGCTCGTGGCCGGCGGGGGCATCGTCGTGCTCACCGCCTCCGCCGCCGGCGCGGCCACCATCGACACCAGCGCCTCGTACGTGCTGGTCAACCGCAACAGCGGCAAGGCGCTCGACGTCTACAACCTCTCCACCGCCGACGGCGCCCGCATCACCCAGTGGGCCCGCAACGACCAGGCGCAGCAGCAGTGGCAGTTCGTCGACTCCGGGGGCGGCTACTACCGGCTCCGTTCGAAGCATTCGGGCAAGGTCCTCGACGTGTACAACTGGTCGACCGCCGACGGCGGATCGATCGTGCAGTGGGCCGACAACAATGCCGCCAATCAGCAGTTCAGCGTCCAGGACATCGACGGCTACATTCAGCTGATCAACCGAAACAGCGGAAAGGCCATCGAGGTGCAGGGCGCCTCCACCGCCGACGGCGGCAACATCGTGCAGTACGCCGACTGGAACGGCGCCAACCAGCAATGGCAGCTCGTCCGGGTCGGCACGACGACGCCGACCACGCCGACGACGCCGCCGCCGGGCGGTGGGTGCAACCTGCCGTCGAGCTACCGCTGGTCGTCGACCGGGGTGCTGGCGACGCCGAGGTCGGGCTGGGTGTCGCTCAAGGACTTCACCACGGTGCCCTACAACGGCCGGAACCTGGTCTACGCGACAACGCACGACACCGGGACCAGCTGGGGCTCGATGAACTTCAGCCTCTTCACGAACTGGTCCGACATGGCCTCGGCCACGCAGAACGCGATGTCGTCCGGCACGGTCGCGCCGAGCCTGTTCTATTTCGCACCGAGGAGCATCTGGGTCCTCGCCTACCAGTGGGGCCCGACCGCCTTCTCCTACCGCACGTCGAGCGACCCGACGAACGCGAACGGCTGGTCGGCGGCGCAGCCGCTGTTCACCGGCAGCATCTCCGGCTCCGGCACCGGCCCCATCGACCAGGCCCTCATCGGTGACGGCACGAACATGTACCTGTTCTTCGCCGGCGACAACGGGAAGATCTACCGGGCCAGCATGCCGATCGGCAACTTCCCCGGCAACTTCGGCTCCTCCTACACGACGATCATGAGCGACTCGACGAACAACCTCTTCGAGGCGCCGCAGGTCTACAAGGTCCAGGGCCAGAACCAGTACCTCATGATCGTCGAGGCGATCGGCGCGAACGGGCGCTACTTCCGGTCGTTCACCGCCAGCAGCCTCGGCGGCACCTGGACGCCGCAGGCCGCGAGCGAGGGCAACCCCTTCGCCGGCAAGGCCAACAGCGGCGCCACCTGGACCAACGACATCAGCCACGGCGAGCTGGTGCGTACCAGCGCCGACCAGACCATGACCATCGACCCCTGCAACCTGCGGCTGCTGTACCAGGGCCGCTCGCCCAGCTCCGGGGGCGACTACGGCCTGCTGCCGTACCGTCCGGGTCTGCTGACCTTGCAGCGCTGAGCGTGCGCGGAGCACCCGGACGCGGTGTCCGGGTGCTCCGCCCGCTTACAGGGTCGGGGTGACCGGCGCTATGGTGCCGTCCGCGTTGAACCGCAGCGGATCGATCGTCACCTCGCGGTTGGTGCCGTTGCCCGCCGGGATCGCGAAGCGGTGGTAGGCGATGTGCCAGGTGTCGGAGCCGGGCGCCTGCACGATCGAGTGGTGGCCGGGGCCCTTGATGCCCAGGCTCAGGTTCTTCGACAGGATGGTGCCCCGGTGCGTCCACGGTCCGAGCGGCGACGTGCCGGTGGCGTACTCGACGTGGTAGTTCTCCGAGCCGGTGTCGTCGACCGAGTAGGACAGGTAGTAGACGCCGTTCCGCTTGATCATGAACAGGCCCTCGCGGAAGTTCGGCAGGCTGAACTGGCGCACCTGCGTGGCGTCGAACGAGGTCATGTCCGCGTTCAGCGGCACCGCGTACGCGTAGCCGTTGCCCCAGTACAGATAGGACTGTCCCGAGTCGTCGGTGAACACATGCGGGTCGATCATCTGGCCGGAGCGGAAGCCCGCGGCGACCAGCGGCCGGCCGAGCGCGTCGGTGAACGGCCCCGCCGGGCTGGTGGCGGTGGCCACGCCGATGTTCGTGTCGGCGCAGAAGTAGAAGTAGTACCGGCCGTTGCGCGCGGCGATCGTCGGCGCCCAGGCCCGCGAGGACGCCCAGGACACGCTCGGGCCGACGTCGAGGATCGTGCCGTGGTCGGTCCAGCTGGTCAGGTCGGTCGACGAGAACGCCTTGAACCGGGTGCCGCTCCACCCGTTGTACCCATCGGTGGTCGGATAGAGGTAGTACCGCCCGTTCAGGTACGCGATGTTGGGGTCGGCGTAGAGGCCTTTGATCACCGGGCTGCGCCGCCCGGCCACCCACGGCGCCGTCACCTGGAACGAGCTGTCCGCGACGAACGTGGACGGGTTGGTGGTGGACGGGTCGAGCCACAGCGCGTAGTCGCGGTGCCGGATGAACCGGCCGGGGTAGTTCAGCGACTCCAGCCGCACCGACCCGGCGGCCGAGCCGTCGCGCACGCAGAACGTGGCGTCGGCCAGGAACGTCGCCGTGCCGGCGTTGGTCTCCAGCCGGACTCGGTAGTCGCGGTGGCGCAGCCACATCCCGTTGGCCGCCTGGAACGACACGCAGCCGGCGCCGCCCGCCAGGCCCGGCGTGACGGTGAACGTCGCGTCGGCCTTGGCCTGCGCCGAGCTGCCCGAGGTCACCGCGGCGAGGCCGCCCAGGTAGTCGCTGTGCCGCACGTACTGGCCGGCCACGTTGACCGAGAGCAGCGAGCGCGACCCGGACGGGATCTCCGCCGCGCCGGCCGGCTGGCCGGCGACCACGACGAGCAGGCCCGCCCCCATGGTCACCGCCAGCCCTCGGCCGAGGGCCCTCCTCACGACGTGACCCGGAAGGTCGCGTCGCCCTGCGCGGTCGCCGTACCGATCTGGTCGAGCCGCAGCAGGTAGTTGTAGTGCCGGATGTAGCGGTCGGTGTGGTTGTAGGACTGGAACGACGCCGCCGAGGAGTCCGCGAGCCCGGCGACCCGCCGGAACGTCGCGTCGGCCGCGAACGTGGCGCTGCCGTCGTTGGCGGCCAGCACGAAGTCGTAGTTGGAGTGCCGCAGGAAGTACCCGGGGTAGTTCACCGACTGGATCAACACGTAGCCGGACGAGTTCGCCAGGCCCGGCACGAGCCGCCACTGCGAGTCGGCCAGCGGGCTCACGCTCGGGTCGATGCGGACGTCGAAGTTGCTGTGCCGTACGTACCGGTCGGCGAAGTTGTACGACTGCAGGCGGTTGACCGGCGTCGAGGCGCCCCACCTGCCCAGCACCCGGCTGCTCTCGGCCGCGGTCAGGTTCAGGATCGACCCGTGCCGCTTCTTGACGGCGCCTAGGTGGTAGCTGCCGGAGGCCGCCCGTGCGAAGGTGCCGGGGCTCGACGGGTTCGTGGTGAGAACCGGCAGATAGCCGGCGCCCGCGGCGTACTGGTCGAGGTAGAGCGCCCACTGGTTGGCCGTGTTGAACTTCATCCACATCGGACCCTCGACCTGCGCGCCGGTCAGCCCGATGCCGGAGAGGTTGCCCAGCGCGGTCCAGCTGCCCAGGATCGAGTTGCTGCCCTCGAGCGTGATCTGCCCGTCGCCGGAAGCGCGCACGTAGCGGTAGTTGCCGACCCCGGTCGGCACCTCGACGATCTGCGTGTCGATGATCTCCTGGGTGCCCGGCCGGGTGATGTACGGCTGCGCCGTGGTGATGGTGCGGAAGTCCGTGGTGCGCGCGTAGTAGATGCGGTGCTTGGTCGCGCCGCCGCTCGGCACGTTGGTGGCCCAGTACAGGACGTAGTCGTTGGTCGCCGGATTCCAGATCGCCTCCGGCGCCCAGGCGTTGCGCCCGTCGCCGATGGCGCCGGCGACGTTGACCAGCCGCGGCGCGGACCAGTTCACCAGGTCCGCCGACTCCCAGACCACCAGCGACCGGCTGCCGTTGTTGATCGCCGTCGACCAGGACGTCGGCGCGCCGATGCGCAGGTCGGTCGCGATGATCCAGTACTTGTCGCCGGCCGGCGAGCGGACGATCGCGGGGTCGCGCACGCCGCGGGTGCCGACCGTGGACAGCAGCACGGGCGCGCCGTTGTTGAGGTCGGTCCAGTGCAGGCCGTCGGTGCTGTGGGTGAAGTAGATCTGCTCGCCGTTGGCCTGCTCGCCGATGAAATGCACCATGAGGTACGCCGTGGCGGCCTCGGCCGCGACCGCCTTGCGCGCGGTGGTCGCGAAGCCGAGTGCGAGCAGGAGTGTGGTCACGAGGGTGATGGCGGTGGAGAGACTCCGAGAGCGTGTCACGGGCGTGCCTTTCGGGAGACAAGACCGAGGGACATCGATGTTAACGTTCACAACTCGCGCGGGCAAGCCTCACGTTCCCGGCAGTTCCACGGTGATGCGGATCCCGCCGGACGGGCGCGGGACCAGGGTCAGCGTCCCGTCGTGCGCCTCGGCGATGGTGCTGACGATCGCCAGGCCGAGTCCGACGCCGGCATGGTCGGTGTGCGTCCGCTCGGCGCCGCGCCGGAACGGCTCGGTGAGCGTCGACACCAGCTGCGGGGTGAGCGTCTCGCCGGTGTTCTCGACGGTGAGCACGACCGTGCCGGGGTGGACGGCGGTGCTCACCCACACCGCGCCCTGCCGCGGCAGGTTGTGGACGATCGCGTTCTGCACGAGGTTCATGGTCAGCTGCAGCAGCAGCGCCGGCGACCCGACCGTGGTGGCGACGTCGCCGCCGGTCTCGACGGTGACGCCGTGCTTCTCCGCCAGCGGCAGGAGCGTCTCGGTCGCCTCCTCCGCCAGCAGGGACAGGTCGACGCGTTCCCGGGCGAACGACCGCTGCTCGGCGCGGCTGACCAGCAGCAGCGCCTCGGTGAGGCCGATCGCCCGGTCGTTGACGGCCCGCAGGCGGTCGATGAGCTCGCCGACGTCGCGGTCCGGATCGGCGCGGGCCACCTCGAGCAGCGCCTTGGCGGTCGCCAGCGGGGTGCGCAGCTCGTGCGAGGCGTTGGCCGCGAACCTGCGCTGCTCGCCGACGTGCGCCTCGAGCCGGTCGAGCATGGTGTCGAACGCGTCGGCGAGCTCCCGGAACTCGTCCCGGCGCCCCGGCAGCCGGATCCGGTGCGCGAGCGACCCGGTCGCGGCCAGCCGGGCGGCGCCGGTGATCCGGGTCAGCGGCGCGAGCATCCGGCCGGCGAGGATCCACCCGCCGACGAGGCCGAACACCAGCAGGAACACCAGGGCCGCCGCCGCCCGCGGCGCGAACATCCGCAGCAGGTTGGTCCGGACGGGGAAGACCCCGGTGTCCAGGTCGGCGGAGACGACGAGCGCGCGGTCGGGAACGTAACGCAGCAGGAACAACCACACGACGGCGAGCAGCAGCGCGCCCGCGAGCATGAGGAATCCGGCGTAGCTGAGGGTGAGCTTGAGGCGGACGCTGAGCCCGGGCGCCCTACTCATGACCGGCGTCGATGCGGTAGCCGACGCCCGGGACGGTGGCGATGATCCACGGTTCGCCGAGGCGCTTGCGCAGCGCCGACACGGTGATGCGCACGGCGTTGGTGAACGGGTCGGCGTTCTCGTCCCACGCGCGCTCCAGCAGGGTCTCGGCGCTCACGACGCCGCCCTCGGCGGCGACGAGCACCTCGAGCACCGCGAATTGCTTGCGGGTCAGCGCGACGTAGCGGCCATCGCGGTGGACCTCTCTGCGGAACGGATCAAGCCGGAGACCCCCGATTTCCCGTACGGGCGGACGGCTGTGCGCACGCCGTCGGTCCAGCGCGCGGAGCCTGAGCGCGAGCTCCTGGAGCGCGAACGGCTTGGTGAGATAGTCGTCGGCGCCGAGCCCGAACCCGGAGGCCTTGTCCTCGAGGCGGTCGGCCGCGGTGAGCATCAGGATCGGCATGCCGCTGCCGGAGGCGACGATGCGCGCGGCGATCTCGTCGCCGGAGGGACCGGGCACGTCGCGGTCGAGGACGGCGATGTCGTAGGCGTTGACGCCCAGCAGCTCCAGGGCGGTGTCGCCGTCACCCGCGATGTCCGCCGCGATCGCCTCCAGGCGCAGACCGTCGCGGATGGCCTCCGCCAGATAGGGTTCGTCCTCGACGATCAACACCCGCATGCGGGTAATGGTACAAGTCGGTGAATATCGCCACCGTATCGAAAACCGCATACGCGCCCGCAACACCGCACACCCTTGACTGGCGGCATGACTCCCACCGAACTGTCCGCGCCCGATCCCACCCGCCGGGCGTTCCGGCTCGGGGCCTGGCGGCGCGGCCCCGTACTGGTGGCGCTGTCGCTGCTGGTCGGCCTGCTGATACCGCTGCACGCGCGGATCACCGACCGCGGTGGGCTCGGCAGCCTGGTGGAGACGTTCCTGCCCTGGTTCGGCCTGTTCGTGCCGGCGCTGCTGGTCGCGGCGGTGGTGCGCCGCTCCCCCGCCGCGGCGGTCGCGCTGCTGCTGCCTGCGGTGGTGTGGCTGAGCCAGTTCGGCGGGCTGCTCGGCGACCGCTCCCGCCCGGGCGGCGACCTCGTCCTGGTCAGCCACAACGTCGGCGCCGAGAACACCGACCCGGCCGGCACCGCCCGCGCCCTGGCCGCCGCCGGCGCGGACGTGCTGGCGCTGGAGGAGCTGACCCCGCAGGCCCGGGCCACCTACGAGCGGGAGCTGGCGCAGGCGTACCCGTTCCACGCGGTGCTGGGCACGGTCGGGCTGTGGAGCCGGCTGCCGCTGTCGGACACCCGGCCGGTGGACACCGAGATGAACGCCGGCCCGCTGGCGGCCACCATCCCGGCCGAGGCCAAGCTGGCCGAGAACCGGGCACTGCGCGCCACGGTGGCCACGAACCACGGTCCCCTCGCGGTGTACGTGGCACACCTCGGCTCCGTACGGGTGAATCCCAGAGGGGGTTATTTCACCGACTCGCGGGACCGGAACGCGCGGGCGCTCGCCGAGGCCGTCGCCGCCGAGAGCGGCGAGCGGGTGGTGCTGCTCGGCGATCTGAACGGCACCATGGACGACCGGGTGTTCGCCGGCCTCACCGCGCGGCTGCGCCCGGCACACGACCTGGCCGGCTCCGGCTTCGGCTTCACCTGGCCGGCGAGCTTCCCGGTGGTGCGGATCGACCACATCCTGGTCCGCGGGGTACGGCCGCAGGCCACCCGGGTCCTGCCCGCCACCGGCAGCGACCACCGCCCGGTGTCCACCCGGATCAGCTGGTGACCGGCTCCCAGAACAACATCTGACGGTGCTGGCCGAAGCCGTTGCGCAGGTAGAAGTCGACCGCGCGGCGCCCGGAGTGGACGCTGACGTGCAGTAGCCCCCGGGTCCGCGCCTCGGCCAGGATGGCCTCCATCAGCGCGCCGCCGATGCCGCGGTTGCGATACTCCTCGCGGACCATCACCGACTGGACGTCGCCGTACCAGCGGTCCATCGCCCCGTTGCCGGGCACCCGCTCCGCGACGTGCAGCCAGGCGTTGCCGACCACGTACCCGTCGATCTCGGCGACGAACGGCAGATGCGAACCCGCATGCGCGACCACCCACTCGGCGAACGGCCCCAGCGCCTCCCCGTCGATGTCGCGCAGCTCCGCGAGCATCGCCACATCCGCCACGCCGGCCCTCCGCACGATCACCCGGCGAAGTCTAGGCGAGTCGGTGACAGCCGAGCTCTCCCGCATCCTTGCGGCTTGACCACGTCGTCAACCACGCAACGCCAACAGCACCCCCTCGTGGTTCCGATAGCCCGATTGCAGCAACGCTTCGCCCAACAGCGCCAAGGCATAGCCATCCGCGCGCTGAACCGCGCCGTCCCGCTCCGGACCGAACTCGACATCATGCACAAACGACAGGTTCCGCGGGCCTGCGGTGCCGACTCGCTGCAGGTCTTCGAGTTTCAACACGGCGTCGATGCCGGCAGGCGACTCGATCTCGACCCGCAGATTCATCGGCAGGTCCGCTTCGAGCGACGTCACCAAGCGATCGCACAACGCCGCGGTCGACTCAATGCCGGTAGCGATCATTGCGGTAAGCAGTCCGTCCATCTCATCCAGCGAAAGGGCGGCAGGCAGCGGCCGGCTGTCGGGCCGACGCTCTGCAGGCAGGCGCTGATCTCCCAGCTCGGCCAGCCAGATCCCGATCTCAAAATCGGCTACGAGAAAGGGCTGCGGCAGACCACCGGTACGCACGACGGCACCTGCCAGGATCGGCGTCCGCAACCACCAGGAGATTTCACCCGGCGCAGGTGAGGTGAGCCCTGCAGTGGAATGTGTGAATCTGCGGCCGTCACCCGGATCGGCGATCTCCCAATCCTTGGCAACCAGCGGCCAGGACTTCGAGGTCGAGCCCATCCAGCGGGTCATCGGGCTCGACTCCAAGGTCGCCAAGATGGCGTGTTCGCGCTTCTCACCGACCGGTCCCGGCGCCGGCTCGGTGGACTCTGGCGAAGCGTTCGCCGGCATCAGGACGGTGACCAGGATCCGCAGGTCTGGCACCTCGCCGGCGGGCGACCGCAGCACGCTCGAACGGTTGACAAACGGTTGCGCGGCCCCCGGCGGCAGCACGGGCAGCCGTCGCTCATCCGTGTCCGAGTCGACGGCAGCGAGCAGCGCGGCTGCGGCGTGTTGGCGGCGCCCTGCCCAGGAGACGTCGTCCTCGTCGGGCTCGGCCAGCAGCTGCGATCCGTCGAGGGCGGCCCGCACCGTCACCAGCCCGGCCCGGCGGATCATCTCCCTCGCATCGAAGTCGACGACTACTGGCCGTCCCGGACTGCCCACCGCGCTGACCTCGATCAGCCGCGACGCAATCGCGATGATCGACAAACCTCCGTCA
This sequence comes from Actinoplanes sp. NPDC049668, assembly GCF_044465445.1. Taxonomy (NCBI): domain Bacteria; kingdom Bacillati; phylum Actinomycetota; class Actinomycetes; order Micromonosporales; family Micromonosporaceae; genus Actinoplanes; species Actinoplanes sp. NPDC049668. Next base: position 349,213 of record NZ_JBITLR010000004.1, on the reverse strand, counting down.
ACCTCGGCACGGACCAACTGGTTTACCGCTGTTGCGCCGATCAGGTTCTCGACCAGGCTGAACAGCGTGGAGGTCGGCAGATTCGGCGCCGCATCGCCTTCGCGTACATGATCGGCAAACATGGTCCAGCCCAGGTTTGCACTGCTGTCGGCGAGTTCGGACAACCAGTCGGCAGTGATGGCGCCCCGCGCGGCCGACAGGGCACGTAAGAAGTCGACCAGGGCCTGGAGTCCTCGCCCCTTCAGGGTATGCATCAGATCGGGAACATCGAGGCGCTCGACCGTGCACAGCAAACGGATCAGACACTGAATCATCGCGGCATCCGGTCCGCCCACGACGCCCACGCCGTGTGGCAGCGGCAGGTATTGCGTCACCCCGACCAGAATCGTCGCGGCGTCGGTCGGCGAAAGCTGGTCGGTCAGGGATCCGAGCCGCCGAAGTGCGGCAGCACTGTTCGCGCATGCCTCCGGATCGGTAGGTTCGGGAGTCAGCAGGCGATGCAGCGCTGGGCCGGGAAAAGTTCGCCCACCGCGGTCCGCCCACGCGTGCAATGCCCTCGCCAGGTCCGCGTCGGACAGGTCAAGGTCATGTCGGGCGAAAACGAAATATCGGTCGACGTAATCCGGGTTGCCGATCCCAAGATGCCGGGCCGTGGCCTTTACCGCCGTCTCGAGCGACGGAAACAACCGCCGGGCCGCCGCCAGCAGGCGTCCGCACTGCTCCTCCGACAGGTCCCTCGACGTCACGAGATCAGCCAGCCGCGTGCCGTCCTGCCACGCGCGCAGCCGCTCATCGTCCTCAAAGGCCATCGGCGCGGCCAGCCACGATCGGTCCGCCAGTACGCGTCGATACACCAGCGGATAGGCAGCCCGCAGGTGCGTCACCACCAGAAAGTCGACCAGATCGATCTCGTACGCGCCGACCACCGGCAGGTGGACACGCAGCTGGGCGAGGTACCGGTTGATGCTGCGCGGCTCCACCAGATCCGCCGACAGCAGCATCTCCCACTCGTCCGAGAGCCGCCGTCGCTCCTCCTCCCCGATGTTGGCGCCGAGGTCGGCGAGCAGCCTGGCGAGTCCGTCGTTGAACAGCGCCGCCGACTGCCCCGGCCGGATCGCCGGCTGATCGGCCCGGAGCGTGACGATCTTCTCCAGGAAGGCCAGCGCCCGATCCTCCCGGCCGCTGGCGATCGACGTCGACTTCACCAGGTCGACCAGGGTGAGCTGGTCATAGGCGATGGCGTAGTGCACGTTCGGCAGCCGCCCCACGACTCTGATCGCGCGCAGCAGCGCCAGCAGCTCATCCGGCTGCAGCCGATCCACGTCGTCCACGAAGACCAGCACCGGCCGCTCGAGCCCGACAAGCTCCTTGGCGAGGTCATCAAAGTGCGTCTGCAGCGTGCCCTCGTCCAGCCAATTCCGAGAGGCCATCTCGAACGCCTTGGTCGCTGCGCCACCAGCACCGGGAATCAACCCGATCGCGGGTGTCGCGTAGACCGCGTAGGTCTTGAGCTTCTCCCGCGCGGACTTGGCTCTCTCCGGCAGCGCCGTCCGGATCGCACCCAACAACTCGTTGACTATTGCCTCCGCCGACCCCAACGCCCACGGATTCAGCCGCGCGATCCCCCACCGCTCCTGATCCAGCTTCTCGAGCACCAGGTTCATCGTGCTGGTCTTGCCACTGCCCCACGGCCCGACGAGCGCCAGCACCGTGCTGCTCGGATGCGCGCCGATCTCCCCCAGCATCGTGACCAGCCGGTCAACGAATGCTCCACGACCGAGCCTCTCCTGCCCGGTCGTCGATATCGGATCATCCGCCCACCACGCCCGAACGTCGTCCGCCATGCGACGCAGGCTAGCGAATCCGCATACGCCCATGGCTGCTTGGCCCGCGCTCCTCAACGGAATCGGTGACCCACCCCCGGGCACCGCCGCTCCCACCTACTGGGTCGCCCGGGTGGGCGGAAGTGTGGTCCGATCCGGTGGTTGCGGACTGGCCGGGACGACCATGGCCGTCGGCGCGACGCGGATCTGGCCGCCGAAGCGGGCGATCATCTGGCCCGGGCTTCGGCGCGGGCTCTCCGTAGACGAGACGCTCGCGTACGCGCGAATCGAGTTCAGCTTCCATTGATCGTCACTCCGTTGGGTGACCGGGAGTGTCAGGTAGCCGAACGACGCATTGTCCCGGGCCGTTCACAAGGACCAGAGTGGACACACCGTCCGTGGGCTCGCCGCTACGGAGCGCTTGTCGATGCGTCGTGCTCGGGGAGGGCCCATGTCCGTCATCGTCGTCCGGCTGCACCCGGAGAAGCCCACGAGCGGCATCAAGTTCACCGACTACCTCGAGGGCCTGACGGTCGAGGTCCGGGACCGCTCGTTCGCCGACCCGGACGCCAAGAAGCCCGGCGCGCTGCTCGGCACGGCGTTCTACGACCCCGCGGATCCGAACTCCACCATCTACCAGCACAACGACCCCGGGCCGCCCGGGCCCGGGCCGGTCGCCACCGCCGCCGTGCAGGTGCCGGCGCCCGGGGCCGGCGAGTATCTCAGCCGCGACCTGCGGCTGGTCGTCACCCGGACGGTGAACGGGGAGACCACCCCGGTGTCGGCGAAGAACTTCAACTTCAACGTCGAGCTGGCGCCGGGGTCGCTGCCGAACCCGCCGACGGCCAGCTCGTACGCCGCGCTCGACCCGGTCGCCGCCTACGTCGCGCTCCCCGCTCCCCTGGTCGGGCTGCCGCCCGGGACCACCTTCCTGGACGTTCCGGCCGACGGCACGCCGCCGCCGTTCGACGCCGTGCTGAAGGCCATGCAGACCGTCGTCGCCCAGGATCCCGGGCCGGGCAACCCGCCGGACCTCGCGGCGCTGACGCCCGCGCAGTCCCGGCACCTGGCCCGGGAGATCGTCTACAACCGCATCCTCGAGCCGCTGCCGGAGCCGTCGAAACCCCTCGAGTACCTGTACCGCGACGCCGGCGCCGACGAGACCGCCCGCCGCCAGTTCGAGGCGGACCTGGTCACCTACTACGCGGTGCACAGCACCCGGGCCGAGGTGCTCGCCAAGTACGTGTACGGGGTGTCCGCGGCGCTGGCCTGCGAGCAGAAGGCCAAGGCCGCCACCCAGGTGGCGCTCACCGTTCCGGTCTTCCCCGGCCTGGCGCTGCCGTCCGGCGGCGTGCCGACCGTGACGGTGGTGGTGTCGCAGTGATCCCGCAGTTCGACATCCCGCCGCAGTACTTCTACGCGCTCGCCGCCAGCCTGCCGCCGGACGTGTCCGCCGACGTGCGCTACCGGCTGGCCACGCTGGCGGACGAGGTGACGATCCTCGACCTGCTGCGCAAGGCGGTCGAGGAGGGCATCATCGTCGAGGATGCCGTGGTCTCCCTGGAGATGGCGGCGCGCCGGCTGCGCGCGCTCGGCGGCGTGCAGGGCGTCACCCCGGTCTGCGCGCCCGGCGTCGGCCTGGCCCTGACCGCCGGGTACGCGGCCTACCGCAGCATGCCGGACCCCGATCCCGAGCCGGACCGCGACATCGCGCCGTTCTGGAACTCCGTCATGGGCGACCCCGCGCTCGCCCGGGCCCACCTCGAGCTGGTGCTGTGCGCGGCCCTGCAGGAGGGCGACACCCGGCCGTTGATCGTGGACGTCCTCGCCGAGGGACTCGCCCTGAGCAGCGTCAAGAACCTCGACACCGATCCGTGGCCGGCGCCGAAGCCACCCGAGATCACGTACGCGAACTGGGTGACGGTGTTCACCGCGCACCCGGACCGGCTGCCGGCCAGCGTCGGGCCGGGGACCCTCGAGGAGCGCGTCGCGGCGTTCGTCCGCATGCTGCACGCCTTCTTCCAGGTCTCCACCGGCGCCCTCGGGCCCGGGGCCGCCACCCCGGGCCAGCCCGAGGCGTTGCCGCGCCCGGCGACCGACCTGATCCAGCTGTTCTTCGACGCGTACCGGGGGGCCTTCGACGCGGCCTGGGAGTGGGGCGACGGGCTGGCGTCCGCCGACCGGGACGCCACGATCGACACGCTCGGCCTGGACCCGGACGCCGCGGCCTGGCTCGCGCGGGCCGTCGACGTGCTGGACGCCGTCTACGCCGTCACCGCGGCGGCCGGCGTCGACGACAAGCTGCACTTCTCCCTCGCCGAGTCGCTGTACGCCCGCGGCTTCACCAGCCGCGAGTCGATCACCGCGCTGAGCGGGCGGGAGTTCGCCGACGCGCTGATCGGCACCCCGGCGTACCAGGGCCAGTACGTGCGCAAGATCTACATCGCGGCCGGCGGCGACCCGGACGCCGTGCCCGGCGGCGGCGCCGGCGGGGAGTTCTGGCCGATCAACCCCGGTGACGTGGTCAACTGCGAGCCCGACTGCGCGACGTCGCCCACCGGCGGCATCGCGTACCTGCAGGCCCTGCTGAACGTGGAGGTGGCCGGGCGGCCGCTCGGCGACGCCCTGGCCCGCCGCTCCGGGCCGGCCGGCGACCTGGCCGCGACGGCCGCGAACGCCGAGCTCGCCGTTCCGGTCATCGACCTGGTCAACGAGTCGCTCGAGGCCATGGTCGCGAACGGCACCAGCGAGGGCGTGGTCTACGACACCGACCCGGCGGCCGTGCCGGTGGGCCCCGCGCAGGCGTGGTTCGAGGCGGTGCCGGCGTACTCGTCGCCCGCCGTGCCGGTCGCGCAGCCGGCCGCGTACGAGATCCTGGCCGGCGACTTCTCGGCGCCGGACCTGCCCTACGACCAGCGGCTGGACGTCAACCGCCGGCACCTGGAGGCGATCGGCACCACCCGGTTCGACGTGCTGCGCGGGTTCCGCCGCGACATCACCGAGTTCGTCCTGGACCCGGCGGGCGAGCCGGCGGCCTTCCCCCGGCACGTGTGGCGCTACCCGGTCCGCCTCGACCTGGCCCTGGAGTACCTCTGCGTCTCCCCGGCCGAGTACGCGACGCTGTTCGCCGAGACGCCGACCGGCGAGACCCTCGCCGTCCTGTACGGGTTCCGCGACGAGGGCGACCGCTGGAAGGTCGTCGCGAGGGCGCTGCCGGAGCTGCTCACCCGGCTGGGGCTGGAGTACTGCGAGCTGGCCGATCTGATGGCCACCGGCTACGTGCCCGGACGGCTGTACACCCGGTCGCGCGAGGGCGAGCCCGAGCCGGTCCCGTTCCCCGACTGCGCACCGTGCTGCCCGGCCGACTACGTCCTGGACTTCGACGACGCCGAGACCGACGGCCCGTGGGTGCGGCTCGCCCTGCTCGCCCGGCTGTGGCGCAAGCTGCGCAGCACGTTCGCGCCGTCGTTCGCGGAGCTCGCCGAGATCTGCACGGTGCTGCGGCTCTTCGACGACGCCGGGCGGGTGAACCCGGACTTCCCGCCGCAGCTCGTCGCGCTGCAGCTGCTGCGCCGGCGCTTCGGGCTGTCCGCCGTGGCGCTCGGCACGCTGCTGGACCTCTGGCGCGGCGCGCCGCCGCCGGACGCGGTCGTCGACGAGTTCATCACGCGGCTCGCCCGGCACGCACCGCGCGAGCATCGCTCGCCCGGGCGGGCCGCCACGTTCCACCGCCTGCTGCGCGCCAACCTGGACCCGCTGTCGCGGCTCGGCGGCTTCGACCCGGCCGCGCCGGCCCGCACCTGGCATGCCCGCCCCACCCACACGCTGCGCTTCGCCGAACAGCTCTCGAAGATCCTCGCGTCCCGGTTCGGCATCGGCGAGCTCAGCTACCTGTGCACCGCCGAACCGCACCTCGGCGGCGACGACCCCTATCCGCTCGCCTCCGGCATCGAGGCCGAGGTCGACCCGCTGCGGGATCCCGAGGACGAGGCCCGGTTCTCGCTGTGGACGCTGCGCCGCAAGCTGCTCGACGCCGCGGTGGACGACGACACCGCCGGCGCGTACTCCTGGCAGCGCGTCGGCGACGTGCTGCGCGAGGAGGTCGGCGGCACGGCGACCGGCGACCGGCTCACCGAGCTCGGCGCGCGCCTGTTCCCGGGCGTGCTGCACGACGCGGGCGTCGCGGTGACCGCCGCGCAGCGGCGCTGGGCGGTGCCGCTCGCGGGCGGCGTCGCCGCCATGTGGAACACCCCCGGCTCCCCGCTGCGCTACGACGGCACCGCGGCGGAGCTGTCGGCCGCCGCGCCGCTCACCGAGGCCGCCGTGCTGACCAAGCTGAGCCGCATCCGGCCGCTGCAGGGCCAGGAGCCGCAGGCGGTCCGCGACCTGCTCGCCGCGCCCCGGCTGGAGCTGGCCCGGTTCGGCTTCCTCTTCCCCGACCTGGAGACCGCCTGGACGCACCTGGTCGCCGAGCCCGACGAGGCCGAGCGCTGGCGGTGGTTCCGGCACCGGTTCGCGCTGTTCCACGCCCGCTGCCGGATCATCGCCCGGCACCTGGCCGAGCACGTGCTGCACCTCGACGGCGGCGACCCGGACGACGCGCCCGACGGCGGCACCGGGCAGGGCGAGGAGACCACGCTGCTCGCCGCCCGGGTGCTGCGGTCCCTGCTCGCCGACGAGAACTTCGCCGCCCCGCCGCCCTGGGAGCGCGACGACGGCACCCGGCCCGGCGTCACCTGGGACGGACCCGCCGGCAGCGCGTACGCGACGCTGACCGCGCTGGTGGGTACCGGGCTGCTCGCCGAGCACACGGTGCCGACGGCCGGCGCTCCACTGTGGCGCGAGCTGCAGGGCGGCACCGCGCTGTACACCGCGACCCGGAACTCGTGGAACGCGCCGGTGCCGACCCTCATCCCGGCCCTGGACGCCGCCCTGCCCGCGGCGCAGCAGCGCTGGGCGGGCGTGCGTAACGGCATCGGCATCGGTGCGCGCGGCGCCCAGGTCCTCGGCGGGGTGTCGGCGTTCCGCACCGTCTGGTCCGGCCTGCTGCTGGTCGAGCAGGACGGCGCCTACTCGTTCTGGGGCGGCGACGCCGAGCACGGCGGCCAGCACTGGCGGGTACGGCTGAACCGCGGCCAGAAACGCTGGACGCTGCTCAACCACCGCTGGAACGACGAGCCCGACTGCCACCGCACCTCGGACCTCGCGCTGCGCCGCGGCGTCTACGAGCTGAGCATCGAGCTGGTCCGGGACGCGCCCGGCGACGACGAGCTGGCCGACGCCGAGGCGCTGCGCTGCGGGCTCCTGGTGGAGTACCGGGGTCCGGACACCGGCGGCGACCGCGTCGCCATCCCGGCCGAGCGGCTGTACCAGGCCGCCAAGGACGCGCCGCTGGACGCGGGCGTCAACGGCAAGCTGGTCTACGGGGTGCCCGCCGAGCTGCTCCGCGCCCAGTACGTCAGCACGCTGCGCGACGTGCGCCGCACCTACCAGCGTGCGTTCAAGGCGCTGCTGCTGGCGTACCGGTTCGGGCTGTCGGCGCGGGTCTTCTCCGACTACGGCCAGTCGGAGCTGGGCTACCTGCTGGAGCACGGCGACCGGCTGGCCGGGCTGGCGTTCTCCGACGCCGGCGGCGCCGGCTGGCAGCCGCACGCCGTCGACTTCGACCCCAACCTGCTGCCGCTGCTGGACACCTACCTCCCGCCCGCGGCGGACGACCGGGCCGCGCCGTCGACGCCGCGCCGGCAGGCCTGGTTCGACGTCTGGGAGCGGCTGTTCGACCACGTCGAGCTGAACCGGCGCGCCGAGCCGGCCAGTGAGGACCCGGTCTGGCTGCTGTACGACGAGGCCGCCGGCAACCAGCCGGACAATCCGGCTCAGCTGCTGCGCCACCTGGGCGTCAACCTTTCGCACGCGCCGCAGGTGCTCACCTATCAGCCGGCGACGACCATCGCCGCGGACGCGCTCACCGACGAGCGCTGGCCGACCCGGGTGTGGCACGCCGACCGGATCGTCCGGCGGATCACGCACCGCTTCGCGATCGCCGACCTGGCGCCGGCCCGGCCGGACCTGTGGGCCGACGACGACCTGCTCGGCTCCGGCGGCAACCTCAACCTGGTGACGCTGGTGCGCGCCGGCTTCGTGGGCAACGGCCCGCCGGCGCGCTACCGCGACCTGCGGCGCCTCGACGACTGCCTGCGTGTGCACGCGCGCGACGCGCTGGTCGCGTACCTGATCCGGATGGGCCGGGTGCCGCTGCCCGGCAAGGGCGGCGGGTCGGTGACCTCGGCCGGGCAGCTGGGTGACCTGCTGCTGACCGACGTGCTGACCGGCACCGAGGCCACCATCACCCGGATCGACGCGGGCATCGCCGCCGCGCAGTCGCTGATCGCCCGGACCCGGCTCGGCCTGGAGCTCTGGCGCCCGGACCCGGCGTTCGTCCGCCGCTGGGACGACCGGTACGCCACCTGCGAGGCGTGGGGCGCCTGGCGGCGCGGGCAGCTGTACCGCGAGAACGGTGCCGGCGCGCGCGAGCTGACCGCGGCCCGGCGCACCGAGAGCTTCCGGCTGCTGGAGCGGGAACTGCACCGCGCGACGGTGTCCATGCCGGTGCCGGGCGGGCTCGAGTCCTGGCCCGCCAACGCCGGCCCGCCGCGCCATCCCGGCCTGCTGCTCCTGCAGGAGCGCGACGCCTCCGCGCTCACCCGGCTGACCCCGGCCCGGCAGGGCCTCGGGCTGCTCGGTACCCCGGAGAGCGCCGGCGCCCGCTCCTGGCTGGCGCCGCCGCCGACCCCGGAGGACGTCCGAGACGACGACAACGACAACGACGGCGACAACGACGGCGAGATCGGTCTGAGGGCCGACGTGGTGCTACCCCGGACCATCGACGGGGCCCTGCCGCTGTGGATCGAGGCGGCGATCCGGCTGGGCGCCCGCTTCCTGCGGGTGCCGGCCGCGGCCGTGCCGCCGGCCGGGCAGCCGTTCCGGCCCCGCGAGGGCGGCGGCGCCGTGCCGGACGAGTACTACTTCTGGCTGGTCGACACGGCGACGTTCGAGGAGATCCAGCAGGTCGCCGACTGGCCCGGCTGGCACGACGCCACCACGGCCGCACCGATGCTGGAGTGGCCGGCCAAGGGATCGGTGCACCTGGTCTGGGCGCACGTCCGCGACGGCGAGATCCGCCAGCCGCGCCGGTCCGTCCACGGGGTGCGGATCCCCGTGGACGCGAGCGCGGCCACCACGACGCTGACCCTGGTGGGACGCGAGCGCGACACCCTGCTGCTGCGGGTCGGCGGCGGACTACTGACCCCCGGCGCGGCCCCGCCGCCGGATCCGGGCTTCCGCTACGAGCTCGCCTCCGACCAGGCGACCGTCGTCCCGCAGGTCACCCCGGATGTGGTGATCCTGCCGAAGGACAACCCGGGGCTCGGCAGGATCACCGCTTACCCGTACTTCCTGTACTTCGATCCCGGCGCGCCACTGTTCCCGGCCGACCCGTTCGCCGAGGCGATCACGGTGGCGTGCGCACTGCGGGCCCGCTGCCGCCCGGAGGCGGCCACCGCCTGGTACGCGACCGCGTACGACCCGATGCGGGGCGACAACCGGTGGTGCCGGCCCGTGGACGACCGGGACCAGCTGCCCCGGCGCCGGCGGCGGGGCGAGGCGGCCCGCATCGGCGAGGCGTTCGCGCGCCGCGGCGGCGGCTGCTGCGACGGCACCGAGGCCGACGACGACACCGCCCGGCGGCGCCATCTCACCCTCGAGTACCTCGAGACGCTGCTGGAGTGGGCGCGCTGCGCGGAGCAGGAGCACACCGCCGCCGGGCGCACCCGGGCCCGGCTCATCCTGGACGGCGCGGCCAAGCTGCTCGGCCCGACTCCGGTGACCACGCCGGGCTGCGGCGAACGGCGGGATCCCGGCAGGGTCACGGACTTCCGGCCGTGCGACGCCCCGCTGAACCCGTGGCTGATGTCGCTCTACGCGCGGGTCGCCGACCGGCGCGCGGTGCTGCGGGCCGAGCCCGGCGACTCCGACCAAGGATGCTGCGACGGCGACGCGGGGTACGGCGGGACGGACTGCTGCTGCCCGGCCAGCCCGTACCGGTTCGGTTACGTGCTGAGCCGCGCCGCCGACTTCGCCGCGCAGGTCACCAGCTTCGGCTCGGAGTTGCAGGGCGCGCTGGAGAGGGGCGACGCCGAGCTGCTCACCGCCGTGCGTACCCGGCACGAGCAGCAGGTCCTGCAGCTCAGCGGCGCGATCCGCCGGGAACAGTGGCGCGACTCCGACTGGCAGGTTCAGGGCCTGCGGCTGGCCAAGCAGGCCGCGCAGACCCGGTACGACTACTACAACGCGCTGATCATCCGCGGCGACATCGCCGGGGAGATCGACTACCGGGAGCTGAGCAACGGCTCCTTCGGCGCCACCGGCGCGTCCAGCGTGACCGAGGCGATCGGCGTGGTAATGGGCGCCATCCCGGACGTCTTCGTCGGCACGACCGCGTTCACCCAGCTGCCGCTCGGCACCAAGCTGTCGAATGTGTTCTCCGGAATCTCCCGGATCTCCGGGCAGGTGGCGACGATTTTGTCCGGCACCGCCGGGCTGCGCAACACCGAGGCCGGCTGGGACCGGCGACTCACCGACTGGCTGTACCAGCGCGAGCTGGCCACCCTCGAGATCGCACAGGCCGAGCGGAACATCCTGGCCGCCGAGCGGCGCCGCGCCGCCGCGCTGGCGGAGGTCAACAGCGTCCAGCGCCAGGTGGAGAACGCCCGGGAGGTCGTCGAGCTGCTGCGGGACAAGGCCACCTCGCACGCGCGGTTCCTCTGGCTCAGCAAGGAGGTGGCCGGGCTCTACCGCCAGATGTACGAGATCGCCGAGTGCGCCGCCCGGCAGGCCGAGCGCGCGTTCAACGTCGAGCGGGGCTTCACCGACCGCCGGTTCGTGCCCCGCTCCGCCTGGTCCGACCTGCACCACGGGCTCACCGCCGGCGAGCACCTCACGCTCGCCGTGCGCCGCATGGAGGCCGCGTACACCAGCGAGAACGTCCGCGACTACGAGCTGACCAAGCACGTCTCGCTGTGCCGGTTCTTCGGCTCGGCGTTCCTGGACCTCAAGGTGACCGGCGCGTGCACGGTCGAGCTGCCCGAGTGGCTGTTCGACCTGGACTATCCCGGCCACTACCTGCGCCGGCTCAAGAGCGTGTCGCTGACCGTGCCGGCGGTGGTCGGCCGGTACACCGGGGTGCACGCCCGGCTGACGCTGCTGTCCAGCACCGTCCGGGTCGAGCCGCACCTGCTCGGGCCGGCCGCGTGCTGCTGCGACGAGCCGGCGGCCGGGCCGTGCGGCTGCGCCTGCGGCGGCGGTGACTGCGCCGGCTGCGGCGACGGATGCGGCGAGCGGTGCGGCACCTCGGCGGGCTACCCGCTGGAGTGCGGCGACCGCCGCGCGGTACGCGACTTCGGCAACCGCCAGGCCATCGCCACCTCCAGCGGCCAGAACGACGCCGGGCTGTTCGAGCTGATCTTCCGCGACGAGCGCTACCTGCCGTTCGAGTACGCCGGCGCGGTCAGCACCTGGCGCCTGGAGATCCCGCCGGAGAACAACGACTTCGACCTGGACCAGCTCGGCGACGCGGTGCTGCACGTGAACTACACGGCGCGCGAGGGCGGCCCGGTGCTGCGCCGGGCGGCGGCCGCGTACGCCCGGGAGCGCCTGCCCGACGCCGGCGAGCGGCTCATCGACCTGGCGCGCGAGATGCCGCAGGAGTGGGCCCGGTTCACCGGCGAGGGCGGCTACCGCCGGCTCGACCTGCGGCTGTCCCGGGACTACTTCGCCGGCGTGACCAGCGGGCGCGGCGCCCGGGTGCGCCGGGTCGAGATCTTCCTGGAGTCCGCGCACGCGGCGCCGAGCACGCACGTGGACCTCGAGTTCGCGGTGGCGGGCTGGGCCCGCTGCGAGCCCGAGGTCGAGTACCGGTTCCAGCTCGTCGCCGGCAGCGAGAAGTGCGGCTTCTACCACGGCATGGTGGACGTCGACGTCGGTCCGGTCGGCTCCGCCGAGCCGCGGCTGGTCGGCAGCTTCGAGTTCGACCGGCCGGTGCGGGACGCCACGCGGGTGTTCCTGCTGGTGCATTACGAGCTGACGGAGCGTACCGGCGCGCGGCGGGCCTGAGGATGCAGCCCGCCACGCCCGCCGCCGGGCCGCCGCCGGAGCCCGCCGGCGGCGCGGCCGCCGAGGCCACGCCGCCGGGCCCGCCGCCGCGGCAACCGCCGCCCGCCGGCCTGCCGGAGGCGCCGGCGCTGCCGAGCGTCGCCCTGCCGACCGGCGGCGGCGCGATCCGCGGCATCGGCGAGAAGTTCGGCGTCGACGCCGTGACCGGCACGGCCTCGTTCACGGTCCCGCTGCCGCTCACCCCGGGACGCGACGGCTTCGGGCCGCGGCTGGACCTGGCTTACGACTCGGGGTCGGGCAACGGGCCGTTCGGCCTCGGCTGGAGCCTCGGCCTGCCGGCGATCGTCCGCAAGACCGACAAGGGCCTGCCCCGCTACGACGACGCGCACGAGTCCGACGTGTTCCTGCTCTCCTCGGCCGAGGACCTGGTGCCGGCCGCCGCGCCGTACCGGATCGACGGGTACGAGGTGCGCCGGTACCGCCCGCGGATCGAGGCGACGTTCGCCCGCATCGAGCGCTGGACCCGGATCGCCGACCCGGCCGACGTGCACTGGCGGACCCTGTCCCCCGAGAACGTGCTCACCAGCTACGGCGCCGGGCCCGGCTCCCGGATCACCGACCCGGCCGACGTGCGGAACATCTTCGGCTGGCTGGTCTGCGAGACCCGCGACACCAGCGGCAACGTGGTCCGGTACGAGTACGCCGCCGAGGACGACCCGCGCAGCACCGCGCAGCGCTACCTCAAGCGGATCCGGTACGGCAACGCGACGCCGCTGCTCGACCCCGACGGCGACCGGCCGCGCCTCCTCGACGACGCGGCGGTACGGGACACGCACTGGCACTTCACCGCGGTGTTCGACTACGGCGACCACGACGAACAGCACCCGCGGATCGAGCCGGACCGGCCCTGGGGCACCCGGGACGATCCGTTCTCGGCGTACCGGGCCGGGTTCGAGATCCGGACCGCCCGGCTGTGCCGCCGGGTGCTGATGTTCCACTCCTTTCCGGACGAGCCCTCGGTCGGCGCGGACACCCTGGTCGGCGCGGCCGAGCTGACCTACTCGCCGCGCACCGACCCCACCACTGTGGACCGGCCGGTCTACGCCGAGCTGGTCGCCGTCACCCAGGCCAGGTTCCGCCGCGACGGCGCCGGCTACCGGCGGCGCGCGCTGCCGCCGGTGGAGATGACGTACTCGGCGGCGACCGTGCAGACCCGGGTGCAGACCGTCGCCGCGGACCAGCTCGGATCGCTGCCGCAGGGCCTGGACGGCCGGATCTTCCGCTGGCTGGACCTCCACGGCGACGGGATACCGGGCGCCTTCACCGAGCAGGGCGGCGGCTGGTACTTCCTGCCGAACCTCAGCGGCGGCACGGCGGGCGAGGTGCGCTTCGGGCCGCTGGAGGCGGTGCCGGACCGGCCGAACCACACCCTGGGCGCCGGCGCCCAGCTGATGGACCTGGGCGGCGACGGCCGGCTGGACCTCGCCGTGCTCGGCGGGCCGGGCGCCGGCGTCTACCAGCACGACGAGGACGACGGCTGGCGGCCGTTCCGCGCGTTCCGCCACCGGCTCAACACCGATTTCGACGATCCGAACCTGCGCCTGGTGGACCTCGACGGCGACGGCCTGCCGGACGTGCTCGTCACCGAGGGCGACTCCATCGTCTGGCACCGGGGCCTGGGCCTGGACGGCTTCGGGCCGGCGTACCGGATACCGGTGCCCGGCGACGAGCGCCGCGGGCCCCGGGTGGTGTTCGCCGACGCCACCGAGAACGTCCAGCTCGCGGACATGACCGGCGACGGCCTCTCGGACATCGTCCGGATCCGCAACGGCGACGTCGCCTACTGGCCGAACCTGGGCTACGGCCGGTTCGGCGCGCGGATCACGATGCGCAACGTGCCGCGCTTCGACTCCGAAGGGCAGTTCTCGGCGGCCAAGGTGCGCCTCGGCGACCTGGACGGCTCCGGCACCAACGACGTCGTCTACCTGCACGGCAGCGGCCCCCGGCTGTACTTCAACCAGTCCGGTAACGCGCTGAGCGCGCCGCACCGCCTGGACGGCTTCCCGCTGATCGACAACCTGGCCGGCGTCGAGCTGCTCGACCTGCTCGGCAACGGCACCGCCTGCCTGGTCTGGTCGTCGGCGCTGCCCGGCGACGCGCGCCGGCAGCTGCGCTACCTCGACCTGATGGGCGCCAAGCCGCACCTGCTGACCGGCATGGCGAACAACCTCGGCGCCGAGACCCGGGTGCACTACCGGTCATCGACCTCCTACTACCTCGCCGACAAGGCGGCCGGCCGGCGGTGGATCACCCGGTCGCCGTTCCCGGTGCACGTGGTGGCCCGCAGCGAGGTCATCGACCACGTCAACCGGCACCGGTTCACCTCCCGCTACGCGTACCACCATCAGTACTTCGACGCCGTCGAGCGGGAGCCGCGCGGCTTCGGGCTGGTGGAGCAGTGGGACACCGAGGACTTCGCCGGTGACGGCGACGCCGCGACCTACGTGCCGCCGGTCTACACGAAGTCCTGGTTCCACACCGGCGTCTACCTTGGACGCGACCATGTCAGCGACTACTTCGCCGGCCTGGTCGGGCCGGACGACCGCGGCGAGTACTACCGGGAGCCCGCCTGGGCCGACGATGACGACGAGGCCCGCCGGCGGCTGCTGCCGGACACCGTCCTGCCGCCGGGCCTCACCTTCGACGAGGAGCGCGAGGCCTGCCGGGCGCTCAAGGGTTCGCTGCTGCGCCAGGAGGTGTACGGCCTCGACGGCACCCCGGCCGAGCGGCACCCGTACACCGTCCTCGAGCAGAACTTCACCGTCCGGACGCTGCAGCGACGCGGCGCGAACCGGCACGCCGTCTTTCTGGCCCATCCCCGGGAACGGCTGACCTACACCTACGAGCGCGACCCGGCGGATCCCCGGGTCGACCACTCGCTGATCCTGGCCGTCGACGACGCCGGGCATGTGCTGGACGAGGTGACCGTCGCATACGGGCGCCGGACGCCGGACCCGGCGCTGCCCACCGACGAGGACCGCGCCGCGCAGGGCCGGACGCTGATGACCGCGGCGCACAACACGATGACCGCCTTCGTCGACACGGCGGACCACTACCGCATACCGCTGCCCGCCGACGTCCGGGCGTACGAGATCACCGGGGCGCGGCCCCGCGACGGCCTGCGCTTCGCCTTCGAGGAGTTCACCGGCGGCGGGCCCGGCCGGCGCCGCCTGATCGACCATTCCCGGGTCCTGTACCGCCCCGACGACCTGGGCGCCGCGGCCGGCGACGCGACGGCGCTGCTGCCCCTCGGCGCGCTGGAGCCGCGCGCGGTCGCCGGCTGCACGTTCCGGCTGTGCTTCGACGAACCCCTGCTGCGGCACACTTTCCGGCGCGATGGCGAGGACCTGCTCGACGACCTGGACGCGGTGCTGCGCGAGGGCGGGTACCGCAGCGGATCGGAGCTGGCCGCGGCCGGCGCGTTCCCGGCCGGCGACCCGCCGGGCCAGTGGTGGCTCCCCGGCGACCTGTCCTTCCTGTCCCCCGCCGGGCAGGACGAGCTGGCCTTCGCCCGCCGGCACTTCTTCCTGCCGCGCCGCGCCCGCGACCCGTTCCAGGACGGGGTGACCAGCCGGGACCGGGAGGCGGTCTACGACCGGTACGACCTCGTGGTGGTCGAGACCGTCGACCAGCTGGGCAACCGGACGACGGCGGGGCGGCGCGACGCCGCCGGATCGGGCGTGGACTACCGCATCATGCGCGCCCTGTTCGTCACCGACCCGAACGGCAACCGAGCCGAGGCGGCGGTCGACACGCTCGGCATGCTGGTCGCCACCGCGTCGATGGGCAAGGAGGGCGAGGAGCTCGGCGACTCGCTGGCCGGCTTCGACGCCGCCGCCCTGGACGACCGGGGCCCGGACGGTCCGCCGGACCAGACCGCGCCGGCGCTGATCCGCAAGGCCGGCCGCCGGTACTGCTACGACATCTTCGCCTATCACCGCACCCGGGACGACGCGACGCCGCAGGCGCCGTCGGTGCGCTCGATCGTCCGGGAGACACACGAGTCCGACCTGGCCCCGGGCCGGCGATCCGGGCTGCAGAACACGTTCTCCTACTGCGACGGCTTCGGCAACGACGTGCAGAACAAGGTGGAGGCCGACCCCGACCCGGCGCATCCGGACCGGCCGCGCTGGATCTCCACCGGATGGCGGGTGCTGAACAACAAGGGCAACCCCGTCCGGGTGTACGAGCCGTTCTTCACCTTCGACCACGGCTTCGAGCACGGCGCGATCCGCGGCGTCAGCACGATCAAGTTCTACGACCCGGTCCAGCGGGTGGTGGCGACGCTGAGCCCCGACCACACGTACGAGAAGGTGACTTTCGGGGCCTGGCACCGCACCGCCTGGGACCGCAACGACACCGTCCTGCAGGATCCGCGCACCGACCCCGACGTCGGCGGCGTGATGGCCGGGCACTTCGCCGCCGCCGGCCCGGGCTGGCGCACCTGGTACGCGCAGCGGATCGACGGCGCGCTCGGCCCGCGCGAGCGGGCCGCGGCGCAGCGGGCCGAGGCGCACGCGCGCACCCCGGCGACCACCCACCTCGATCCCCTGCAACGGGCGTTCCTGACCCGCGCGCACAACGGTTTCCGGCCGGCGCCGGTCGTGCTGGACACCCGCTGCGAGTACGACATCGAGGGCAACCCGGTTGCGGTGCGGGACTCGATGACGGCGCTGTCGCCCCTCGGCCGGGTGGTGACGCGCAGCGTGTTCGACCTGATCGGCCGCGAGCTGCGCCGCGACGCCATGGACTCGGGCACCCGGTGGACCCTGTGCGACGTCGACGACAAGCCGCTGCGGCAGTGGGACGACCGCGGCCACCGCACCCGGCCGGTCTACGACGCGCTGCGCCGGCTGGTGCGGATCGCCGTCCGCGGCGCGGACCCCGACGACCGCGACCGTGAGGTGGTGACCGAGCGGACCGTGTACGGCGAGTCCGCGCCGGACGCCGAGCGGCACAACGCCCGCACCCGGATCCACCTGCACCTCGACCAGTCGGGCGCGGCGCTGTTCACCGACTACGACTTCAAGGGCAATCCCGTACGGTCGCTCCGGCGCGTCGCCGCCGAGTACCGCACCGTGATCGACTGGTCCCTCGACGGCGCCGACGACGCCGGCCTGCTCGCCGCCGCCGAGCCCGCGCTGCTGCCCGGCGAGTACCGGGCGACCTCGAGGTTCGACGCGCTGAACCGGGTGCTGACGTTGACGAACCCGGCCGAGGAAGGCTTCGCCGCCGGCGTCACCCGGTACCGCTACAACCGCTCCAACCTGCTGCTCGGCCTCGACCAGCGGATCGAGGGCGCGGCGGAGTGGACGCCGCTGATCCGGCACACCGTGTTCGACGCCAAGGGCCGGCAGCGCCGGCTGGAGCGCGGCAACGGCGTGGTCACCACGTTCGACTACGACCCGCTCACGTTCCGGATGACCCGCCTCGTCACCACCCGGGAGCGCGGTGGCCGGGACCTGCAGCGCCTGGTCTACACGTACGACCCGGTCGGCAACATCACCGCGATCGCGGACGAGGCGCACCGGCCGGTCTTCTTCCGCAACCAGCGGGTGGACGCGAGCTCCGAGTACACCTACGACGCGCTGTACCGCCTGATCCGCGCCACCGGGCGGGAGCAGCTGAGCCGCCTCGGCGCCCGGCCGCGCCCGGCGGGCCCGCGGCTGCCCGGCGTCGCGCTGCCGGACGACCGGCGCGCGGTGGCCCGCTACACCGAGGAGTACGAGTACGACGACGTCGGCAACGTGACCCGGCTCCGGCATCGCGGCCACGACCCGCGACACCGCGGGTGGAGCCGGACGTTCGCGTACGAGCCGGCCGGCAACCGGCTGAGCACCACGACGCTGTCCACCGGCGGGTCCATGCCGGAGCATTACGGCTACGACCGGCACGGCAACCTGACGCGGCTGCCGCACCTGGAGGAGATCGGCTGGAACCACCTCGACCAGCTGCGCACCTCGCGGCGCCGGCGGTCGGCGGACGGCCGCGCCGAGCGCACCTACTACGTGTACGACTCCTCGGGCGCGCGCACCCGGAAAGTCACCGTACGCGCCGGTGGCGGTGTCCGGACCGACCGGATCTACGTCGGCGGCCTGGAGGTGGTTCGCAAGCACGCCGGTGCGCACCGCGGGCTGGTCCGCAACACGCTCTCCGTCGGCGACGGCCGGAACACCGTCGCGCGGGTGACCGCCCGCAACGACGTCGACGACGACACGCCGCGGCGCCAGATCCGGCACCAGATCCCCAACCACCTCGGCTCGGTGACGATCGAGGCCGACGGCGACGGGCGGCTGCTCAGCTTCGAGGAGTACACCCCGTACGGCAGCACGGCGTACCGGGCGGCCCGCTCGGAGGCCGACGCCCGCAAGCGGGACCGGTTCATCGGCCGGGAACGCGACGACGAGACCGGCCTGTACCGCGTCGGCGCGCGGTACTACGCGCCCTGGCTCGCCCGCTGGGCGTCGGCCGATCCCGCCGGGCTGCGCGATTCCACCAACCTCTACACGTACGCGGGCTGCGACCCGGTCAACCAGGTCGACCGCAACGGCGCCTGGAAGGTCAACTGGACACAGGTGGGCATCGGGTTCGCCATCGCGGCGGGAACCGTCGCCATCGGCGCCGCCATCGTGATGACCGGCGGCGCCGCCGCCGCGCCGCTGCTCGCCGGTGCGGCCGCGTTCACCGGCATCAGCGAGGGCGCCATCGTCACCGGGCTGGTGGTGGCCGGCGCCGCAGTCGGCACCGCCAACGTGGTCAAGACCTCGCACGAGCTGACCACCGGCAAGAACTACAAGGGCGACGACCTGTCCGACGAGGAGCTGTCCCGCAAGCTGGGCGCCCTCCCGGTCGACGTGGTCGCCACGATCTTCGGCGTCAAGGGCATCACGCTCGGTGGGGGCGGGGGCGGCGCCGCGGCCTCCGGGATCGCCGACATCGGCGAGGGCGGCGTCGCCGCGCTGCGCAACTTCACCGCGCCGTCGTTCAGCCTTCCCAGCATCGTCGCCAACACCAAGGCGGTGATGCCGGCGCTGACCTCCGCGGCGATCCCGGTCGCCATGGCGATGGTCGGCAACGGCGGCGGGGGCGGGGGCGGCGAGCCGCCGCCGGAGTCGAAGCCGCCGCCCGAGAAGACGTCGTCGCAGCAGCCGCCGCCCGAGGAGGGCCTGGCGCAGAGCTCCTCGCCGAACGCCACCGCGACGACGTCCGGGCCGCTCGCCTCGACGCCGCCGCCCAAGGTGAGCGTCACCAACCCGGGCGGCCTCAACGGCGCCACCGTCGGCAGCTCGACGACCAAGAGCTACCGCGACACCTTCTTCAAGATCTTCCCGTGGCTCAAGGGCAAGATCCGGGTGCACCACGCGATCGAGCGGCAGGTCGAAAAACTCTTCCCGGGCCGGTTCACCACCTCCGAGATCAACTCGCCCGAGAATCTGCGCGGCATCCCCAACGAGATCAACAACTCGGTCCACCTGAGCCAGATCCGCAAGATCTGGAACAAGTTCTACCAGGCGTTCCCGAACGCGACCCGGGAGCAGCTGCTCGCCGAGGCCCAGCGGGTCGACGACATGTTCGGCGCCTGTTTCACCCCGCCGATCAGGCCGCCGGTCTCGACCAACCCACCGCCGACGCCGGCCTCCTCCGGCCCGTGACGGCGATAGACTCCCCCTTCCGCGATCTCGAGAGGACCCGTCGATGCAGTACTACATCGTCCGTCCAGAAGTGCCGGGCGGCCTCGGTGAGAACACCGTGATGGATTACAGCGGCGACCAGCCTCGGGTCACCCACCTGGCGTACGAGTTCGAGGGCTGGCTCGGCGACGAGCTCATCACCTCCCACCCGGCGTTCGCCGCCACCACGGCGCTCGCCGACCGGTTCCAGCAGGCCGGCCTCACCGGGTTCCACACCCGGGCGATGGAGGTGACCACCTCCGAGGACTTCGACGAGATGTACCCCGGACGGGAGCTCCCGCCGTTCACCGAGCTGGTGATCGACGGACAGGCCGGCGTGGACGACTTCGCCGTCGACAAGTCCAACGAACTCGTCCTCTCGCAGCGGGCCCTCGACATCCTGAACACCACCGGCCCGGTCGACACCGAGGTCGAACCCCTGGCGTGACCCGGGCCCGCCTCAGGCCCGCCTCAGGCCCGCCTCAGCGGTCGGCGAAGTCGTCGCCGAGCAGGGCGCGCAGGCGGTCCAGCGCGCGGGCGGTGCGCATCTTGACCACCGAGGCGGAGACGCCCAGGATCGCGGCGACGGTGTCGACGCTGTGGTCCTCGGCGTGCCGCAGCACCAGGACGGCCCGGTCCTCGACGGTCAGGCGGGCCAGCGCGTCCACCAGCGCCAGGCGCAGCTCGGGGGTGCCCGCCGCGGCGCCGTCCGGCCGGTCCGGCAGCTCGGCCAGCACGATCTCGGATCCGCTGCGCCGCCGCTGCCGGTCCAGGACCAGGTTCATCAGCACCCGCCTGCTGTACGCCTCCAGGTTCGCCGCGGTGCGGATCCGGTCCCAGGACGCGTACATCTTGGCCAGGGTGTGCTGGGTCAGATCCTGCGCCAGATGCCAGTCCCGGCACATCAGGTACGCGCTGCGGCGCAGCCGGGTCGCGGCGGACTCCACGAACGCGGTGAACTCCGCGTCCCGGGCCGCCTTGCCCCGGCGCCGGGCGCCCCCGACGGCACGGGTGTCGTCCGCGGGCCGGCTCGGTATCACGGTCTCGGTCACAGGATCCCGCCGATCGGGGCGCTCGCCGGGCAGGCACGGCCGACGATCTGGTCGACGCCGTCCATCGCCGCGTACTGCGCGCGGAACGCGGCGTACTGCTTGGGGTCCGCCAGGCGCACGCGGAACGACGGGGGAAGCTGGTCCGCGCCGACCGAGGCGACGAAGTCGGGATCGTCCGCCCACAGCGCCTTGAACCGCTCGAAGGCCTCTTCCCGGGTCTCGAAGGACTTGAGGGCCACCCGCCCGTCGTCGGCCAGCGACGAATCCAGCGCCTCCCGCTGCCCGTCGGTCGCGCCGGCGCCCAGGAAGATGCCCACGTCGGTGGCGTCGCGCTCCAGCGGCTGAGAGCAGGACGGCGCCGCGACCGTCATCGCGGCGGCGAACGCCACCCCCGGATCCTGCGACCCCGGCCCCCGCAACGCCAGGTTCAGGCCAGCCACCACGCCGAGCACGATCACCACGCCGGCCGCGACGCCCGCCACCGCCGTATGCCTGCGGCGGCGGCGGATCCGGCCACCCTCGGCGATGGCGGCGTGTGCCAGCCCACCCAGGTCGATGCCGGGATCGTCGCCGACCGCCCGGTCGAACTGCTCCCGCATGTCCGCTTCCACTACCGCTCTCCTCGCTGTCGCACCCGGCCTCTGCAGATAGAACCGGATGGACCCCGCATTCGGTCACACCCCCACTGGCGACCGCGGCCGGACAGGTGTACGCAGATATCGAGACGCGACTATCCGCAACGGAAGGAATCCGATGACGCTCCGCGACGCACCGCCGTTCCGGGCCGACCACGTCGGCAGCCTGCTGCGCCCGCCCCACCTGCTCGAGGCCCGAGAGCGGCGGGCCACCGGCGAGATCGGCCCCGACGAGCTGCGTGCCGCCGAGGACCAGGCCATCCGCGACATCGTACGGATGCAGCGCGACGTCGGCCTGCGCTCGGCGACCGACGGCGAGTTCCGCCGGACGTCGTGGCACATGGACTTCATCTACCGCCTCGGCGGCATCCGGCCGACGGACGAGAAGATCCAGGTCCATTTCCGGAACGCGGCCGGCGAGCTCGACTTCGAGTCCGCGGCGCTCGCGATCGACGCGCCGGTCCGGCTGAGGGAGACCGTCTTCGGCGACGACTTCGCCTTCCTCGCCGACACCGTCGACCCCGAGGTCACCGCCAAGCTGACCATCCCCTCGCCGAGCATGGTGCACTACCGCGGCGGCCGGGCGGCGATCGATCCGGCCGTCTACCCGGACGAGGACCAGTTCTGGGCCGACCTGAGCGCGGCGTACGCGGAGCAGGTGCGGCGGGTCGCCGAGCTCGGCTGCCGCTATCTCCAGCTCGACGACACCAGCCTGGCCTACCTCAACGATCCCGAGCAGCGCCGGCTGCTCACCGAGCGCGGCGACGACGCCGAGCACCAGCACCTGCGCTACATCCGCCAGATCAACGCGGCGATCGCGGACCGCCCGGCCGGGCTGGCGATCACCACACACATGTGCCGCGGCAACTTCCGGTCCTCGTGGGCGGCCGAGGGCAGCTACGACTTCGTGGCCGAGGC
Source organism: Actinoplanes sp. NPDC049668 (assembly GCF_044465445.1). Classification (NCBI taxonomy): domain Bacteria; kingdom Bacillati; phylum Actinomycetota; class Actinomycetes; order Micromonosporales; family Micromonosporaceae; genus Actinoplanes; species Actinoplanes sp. NPDC049668. Next base: position 326,885 of record NZ_JBITLR010000004.1, on the reverse strand, counting down.
ACTCTTCAGCGAGCTGGCCGTCGACGGCTTCTTCCTGGAGTACGACGACGACCGCTCGGGCGGCTTCGCCCCGCTGCGCTTCGTACCGCCCGGCAAGATGGTCGTGCTCGGCCTGGTGACCACGAAGCGGGGCGCGCTGGAGTCGAAGGACACGCTGAAGCGGCGGATCGACGAGGCGAGCCGATACGTTCCCCTCGACCAGCTGTGCCTGTCGCCGCAGTGCGGATTCTCCTCGACGGTCGAGGGCAACGTGCTGTCCTACGACGAGGAGGTCGCGAAGCTCCGGCTGATCGCCGAGACGGCCGAGGAGGTGTGGGGCTGACCGCCCTCAGACCCGGTAGCGGCGCGCCAGGTGGGTCTGCAGCTCGCGGTGCCGGAACTGGTACACCATCCCGGCCTGCCGGACGACCTTCAGGTGGTGCGCGGCGTGCAGCAGGCCGGCGGCCGACCGACGGCCCGCGCCCGCACCGCGGGCCGCGAGCGGGGCGAGCAGCAGCAGGACGGCCGGGCCGGCGGACAACCACAGGCCGATCAGCAGGCCGAGCCCGGGACCGACCCGGATTCCGTAGTCGCTCTCGCCGTCGAGCTGGCCGCTGAGCGCGAGGAAGCCGGACACGGCGAACATGGCGACGGTGACGACGATCGCGGTACGCAGCAGGTCGCTGCGGTAGCTGCGCAGCGGCGTCAACGTCGGCGAGTCGGCCAGCGGGCGGGACCAGACGGCGAGCAGGCCACGGTCGCGGGGGCCGAAGTCGCCGCCGAAGAGGCCGATCATGAAGAAGCCCGCACCGACGATCACGCCGGCCGCGACGCCGCGGCCCAGGCCCATGCCGATGCCGAACGGCAGGCCGGCGGTGAAGGCCTGACTCAGTACGTGGCCGGCCTCGGCGCGGTCCGGCCACCGGATCCGCAAGCCGGCCGGCACGGTCCGCACCTGCTCGTTTCGGTTGAACGCCAGGCCGCCGAAGGCGCCGCCGGCACCCAGCGCGAACAGGCACACGCCCAAGGTCATCACCGACGGCGTGCCGCGCATGGCCAGGTCGCCGATGAGCGCGACAGCACCGGTGAGAACACCGGCGGCGATCGTGCACACGCGGGCCATGTCCTCCGGCGAGACCCAGAACGGGATCTTCCACCAGCGCAGGTCCGAGTTGTCCTTCAGGTGGAAGGCGGTCCACTCCAGCAGAGCCAGGCCGCGCCGGCGCTCACGCTGCCGGCGCCGTCTGGTAAGCCACCACCGGCGCCGACCGGTGGTGGCGCGCTGGTGTGCGTCCTGACGCGCCAGCTCGCCGGAGTCGTCGGGGTAGGCGCGGTGCAGGAAGAGCTCGATGACCTCGTCGCGGATCTCCGTGTCGGAGCTCGCCTTCAGCAGGTCGCGGGGATCGTGGCCGGCCGGCAACGGCGACGCGTAGGCGGCCAGCGCCAGCGACACGAACAGCGGCGTGTTCAGGGCGGTCGCCAGGGCGCCGTCCGGATCGCCGCGCAGCTGCTCGCCCACCTGGGCCCAGGCCTCCGCCTCGTCGCCGGCGTGCCACCGGGCCACGTGATCGGCCACGGCGTCGGCGGCCAGCGGCCACAGCCGCAAAGCCACGGGTGCCGGCACCCGGCTGCCGGCCTTCTTCGGCCGGGCGTACCCGTCCGGGCGGGTCGTCACCACCACGCGCAGGCCCGCGCGCACCTCCCGGGCCGCTGCCGCCATCGCCTTGGCCCGCAGACCGCCGGGCATCTCGTCGAGGCCGTCGAGGAACAGCGCGACGTCGCCCCGTTCGATCAGCCGCTGCGCCGCGCGTGGCCCGTAGTTCCGGTCGTGGCCCAGCGCCGGCAGCATCCACACGAGGGCCTCCGCCGCCAGCTCCCGCAGCGGTCGCGCCTCGGGGTTCCAGCCACCCACCGTGATCCAGACCGGAACGGGAGGGCGTTGCGGGGTGTCGCCCCGCGCCTGCCGGTCCCGGAGGGCCTCGATCAGGAGCAGCAGCATCGCGGCCGACTTGCCGGTGCCCTTCTCGCCGACCAGAACCAGCAGCGTCGAGCGGCGAAGCACGTCGTAGACCTGTTCGTAGAGCCGGTCGACGACACCCTGCGCCGGCGGCGGCTCGACACCGAGGTCGTTGCGCGAGCGGGACCGTTTCGGATCCCATTCCCAGGTCACCGAGATCGGATGGGCCGGATCGATATCGTGCACGGCCGCCTCTGGCAGCCATTGCGCGAGGGTCCGTGCGGCAAGGGCATCCGCCGCGGCGTCCAGCGGCTCGCTGTCGGCCGCCGGACGAAGCAGGCGCAACGACACTGCCAGCGAGATGGCGCTGACCAACAAGCCTGCCACGCTGGCGATCTTGTCGGCGGCGTCGAGGTGATCCGCCTGATGCGCGACGAACCAGACGCCGGCGGCGAGGGCGGTGACGGCCAGCAGGGGGAACAGGAACAGGACCGGCCGCCGCCGGCGATCTTCATCGAGTGGCACCGATCAAGAATCGCGGAACCGCCGTGGCGAACCTAGGCCGACGGCGGTCGCGATGTCGACAGGCCGCGTTGTGCGACGCCGTCGCCCGCCCGCCCCGCCCCCGTGCTACCAGGCCGGAAGGACCCTCCAGATCCAGGTGTGCGAACGGGCGGCGAACTACCGCTCGCCGCCCGTTCGCTGCTGACTGGCATGTACTTGCTGTCGCAGGCAGAAGCTCAGGACAGCTCGCGGATCCTCTCCTCCAGCACAGCTTCCAGACCATCGGGCAGACCACCGTCTACGAAGCCGTGCAGCCGTTCGGGGAACAGGTCATACGCTCGCCCCGTGTCGTAGTCGGCGTCCGTGGGGACTTCGATCCCGACGGCGGGAGTCAGGTGCACGACGATCGGCAGTGAGACCCCCGAGCGTTCGGTCGCCGGCGTTTCACAGAGAGCCCAGACGTACACGGTCTCCACCTCGGCGATGGCATCGACGGAAACCGGGTCCGTACCGAACGGTCGTACCGCACAGGCCATTCGCCGAGCGCCGGATCCGTTAGGCGCCGAGTCCATCGACATCTTCTCCTCGACTGCCGGCCTCACGAGAGTGGCCAATTCCGCGCCGAGCGCCGCGTCGAGTGACTGCTCACCCGAGTCTCTGACATACCAGAACGCCGCGGAGACAATGGCCGCGACGCCCAGCGCGGCAAAGACCGACTTCTGTATCATTTTGGCGCGTGTAGCCGCCATGAACTGACCTCCCATGGTCGGCGTACTAGGTGCGGTAGGCGTAGTACTTGGCGTTCGGGTAAGCCGCCTTGTTGTTTCGAATGATGGTACTCAACGGCCGGTCTATGAAGTCGGACGAATGGCCGCCGAGGTAGACATCGTACCCGTCGGTCTTGGTCACGATCATCGTGTGGTCCATGATGCCGTTCGCATCCCAGTCGGCTTGGACGACGTCACCGTAAGCGGCCTTCCAGACACTGGAGAGCGACTGGGTCCGTTTCGTCGCGAAGATCGACCAGTTCTCGGCCCCACCCCAGCTGTACGTCTGGTTGACCTTGTTGTACCACCAGTTACTGTTGCTCCGGTACCAGCCTGTGTCCTCAGCCCAACCTCCGGCCTGCAGGGCCTGGGAGACGAAATTGGTGCAGTCATTCTTTTCTCCCCGCGAGTTCTTCGTGACTCGGTACCCGGAGTTGTAGTTTTTATAGTACTTCCGCGCGTATTTCACCATGCACGAGTAGCAGAGACCGTTGGGAATGGTTCCCGCGAGAACTATTCCGCCCGCCCCGGCCCTAGTCGTGGAATATGCGGCCGTCGTGAAACCGGCGGGTGACTGCCCTACCGTCGAGAACGATGCCGTGGTGGCACCATCGACCTTCACCGTGTCGGGAATCGGGTCAGTGCCCTCGGTACTGGCCTCGACGGGTTCGCCTCCGGTGATCGGTTCGTCGTCGGTGGGGCCGGCGGCGTCGTAGTTGTAGTCGGATTCGGACCCGGCCGGAGGCGCCGGCTCGTCGACCGATGCCCCATCGATGATGACGGGAGTGAACTCATTGAGCGGCTCCGTCATCGGCGCCATCGCCTCCTGGGAGACCAACCGCTGGTCGGCCAACGCCCAGGTGGTGCCGCTACGCACGTAGACGAAGGCGCGGTCGACCTTGTGTCCGTACGCGGTATCCGGCGTGTCGCCGGGCATCGACAGGGTGGTTGCCTCACGGAGCCAAAGGTTGGCTTGATCTCCGACGATCTGCACCATCCCCTCGTCCGCGGCGACCGCTGAGACCTCGTAGTCCAAATTGTCCATGAGCAGGATGTCTCCCTCGGTCCGCAGTTTCGCGGCCGAGGTTGTGGCCAGCGCAGCCTGGCTGCTCCACATCGGAATGCCTGCGGTGTTGTCGTAGTGTCCGGTGATCTCATTGGCCCGGTTCTGCAGGAACTGCCTGGTGAGCGGTGCCAGTTGCGTTAACGCGGTGGATTCCGCAGTGGTCATGGTCCGGTTCGGGCGCGCGCCGATGGCGGCTACCCCGGTGCCGGCCCCGAACTGGTAGGAGGTCACCGCGGAGAGGGTGCCTGCGGCGTTGCGGGCGCGAACGTAGAGCGTCTGTACACCGGCCGTGGACGGCTTGATGGCCACGCTGGCCGAGCCGTTGGTCGCCGCCGTGACCACGGTCGTGGGCGGGTTGACGTTGAGGCCATACAGGTACGAGGCGGCCGTGAAACTCGCCGGCGGGGTGAAGGTGAAAGTACCGGTGGTACCGGCCGCGCCCGCCCAGTTCTCCTCTCGGTAGGTCGCAGAAGAGACACCTGGCCCGGTGGTCGGGTTCGAGTAGGTCACCTCGGCGTAGGGCACCTTCGACAGTTCACCGGAGTTGCGGGACCAGAACTGCTTGTACTGGCTGTAGTCGGTCTCGCTGGAGGCACGTAGGCCCATCGTCGGCGTGCTGACGTTGCTCGTGGCGGCCCGCTGGAAGAAGCTCGTCGCGTCGGCGTAGACCCACGAGTCGTAGCAGGTGGTGCTGGTGGACGTGGACTCCTTGTAGCGCCAGACGGGCTGGTTGGTCCACGAGGTATCGGTGGACGCCGCGTCCGTGGTCCAGACCTCCCACGGCTTCGGGTCGCACGAACTCGAGAACGGGCTGGCGAAGTTCACCTTCGCGGTCTTGATCTTCATGCCGCGAAGCGCGGTCGCGTCCCATGTCACGAAGGACCGGGCGATCAGGGAACTGTCCCAGGCACCGAGGAACAACGAGTCCGCGTCGTGCCAACCGGTCGGGTAACCCTTCATGACGGTCGTGGTGTTCGCCGTGGTGAGCCGGGTGATCTGCGGGTCGATGACCACCGGATACACCGTGTCGGGACTCGTCAGCCACTTCTGATCGGGCTTGAGCCGCAGCGTCACCGGCGAACCGGTACCGGCCGTGCTCCGGGCCGCGGCACCCACGGTGTTGACGACGTCAACGACAACCTGCCGCGTCGGCGGACGCCCCTTGGCGGAGTCCCACATCAGCGGTGTCGGCAGGTACGCCGCACGGCCACCGTCGATGTTGCGAACCCGTACCCGGCCGTGCTTGTCCTCGCTCGCCGAGACCACGCCCTGGCCGGTCAGCGGCAGTGTGATCTCCGTTACCCGCTTGGCCGCCGCGGCGGACTTCAGCACGGTGAACTGCTCGAAACCTGTCGGCGTCGCCTGCACCACAAGGTCGACACCGGGCATCACCTCCAGGTAGGTGGCCTTGCTGCCTTCCAGCCGAGGCTCCGGCAGGGAACCTTGCCAACCCATCGTCACCCGTTCGGTGCCGTCGCCGAGCGAGGCGAGATCGCCGGCGCCCGCCGCTCGCGCGCCCGACAGCTTCAGCGCGTCGGGATGTGCCGCGGGCGCGACCGACCCGTCCGTACTCCGCCGCAGTGTGAGGTCGATGGGCACCCACGAGCCGTTCCGCCGGAACCGGACCGCACCCGCCGCGATCACGCCGACGACGTCACCCTCCGGCGTCGCGAAGTATTCGGAGGTCTCCGTTGTCGCTTCACTCAGCGGTACTCGTTGACCGGTTCGCTTCGCGGATGCCAGCGCCGACGCCACGTCCGGCGTCGCGAATGCATCCAGCGCGGTGGGTACCTGCGCGGACGACGGCACCGCTCCCACCGTCGCGCCTACCGCAAGGCCGACCGTGGCCGACAGACCGCCCATCACGCGCCTGCTGAACATGCGAGATGCCCTGGGCATCCCCGCTTTACCCTTCATTGCTCCCCGTCTCACTGATCTTGAACGGGGAAGGTATCCAGGTAAGGCTCCGGAAAGATCAGTTGATCGACCGTTTTGACCGGGTAAACGGCTTGGATCAATACCTACTAATTGCCGGATCCTGACCGTACGGGGCCGGTGTTCCACCAGGTCAGTGGCAGCGTGCCCAGGTGTCGGGTGACCGCGGCGGCGAGGAGCTGGTGGTCGCGCTGTGAGGGGTGCCAGTCGCAGCCGAGCAGGTCGAGCCCGAGGGCGGTGTTGTCGTAGTACAGGGCGGAGACCCGGGCGTCGCCCGCGGCGTTGCGGGTCCTGACGATCTGTTGGATCGAGTCGGCGAGGGCGGTGGTCTGGTAGGAGAGGTCCGGGTAGGTGAGCACGAAGTGGGCGCCGGCGCCGTACCGGGTCCGCAGCTTGTCGAGGAAACCGAGGTACGCGGCGCGGTAGGCCGCGGCCAGTTGGTCGATGGTGGTCCACCTCTCGCCCGCGTTGAGGGCGGTGGAGAAGTCGTTGATGCCGAGGCCGATCACGACCACCTGCGGCCGCCAGGTGCCCGGCACCGGCCACGTCTGGCTGTTGTGGACCGCCTGCAGGTCCGTCTCGTAGTAGGTGCGGAAGTCGTAGCCGGGGTTCTGCCCGTTGTAGTTGCGCACCATGCCGAGCCCGGACCAGGCGTTGACCTGGTAGTCGGCGTTCAGCCCTTTGGCCGTGAGCGCCCCGAACGCGGCGTCGGCGTTGGTGTTGCGGTTGACGCCGCCGGTGGCGGCGCATTCGCGGGTGGTGGACATATCGCCGTAGCCGGCGGTCCAGGAGTCGCCGATGAACTCCATCTTCCGGGCGCGGGGAGCCGGCTTGGACAGGATCGCGCCGCCGGCGTCGGCGACGAGGCCGGCGAACTCGCCCGCGGCCCACGGGCTCTCGGTGCGCTTGGCCAGCCGTACGGTGTGTTCGCCGCTCGTGAGGTTCCGGACCCGGTGGGTGGCCTGTCCCGGGGTCACGACGGTGGCGACCGTCGCGCCGTCGACCTGCACGACGTAGTCGTTGTTCGCGTCGTTGAGGACCAGGCCGACGCCGGTGCCCCGGAACCGCCCCTCGAAGTACGTGCCGGGCCAGGTGTACTGGACGCCGGCGCCCGCCACCCGGACCCGGCTCGGCGTGCTGACCTGGTCGAGGACGGAGGTCGCGGGTGCGCTGGGTGTCGGGTTGCCGTTGCAGGCGACGCCGTTGAGCGCGAAGTCGGTTGGCACCGGGTTCGCGGCGGTCCACGAGCCGTTGAAGCCGACCGCGACGCCGGCGCCGGTGGCGAGGTTCGCGTTCCAGGCGGCGTTGGCGACGCTCACCTGGGCGCCGGACTGGGTCACCGTGCCGTTCCAGAGCTGGGTCACCGCCTGCCCGGCGGCGAACGACCAGGTGAGCCGCCAGCCGGTCACCGGGTCGCCGAGGTTGGTGACGCCGACGTTCGCGCCGAAGCCGCCGTGCCACTGGCTCGTCACCGTGTAGGTGACCCGGCAGCCGGCGGCGGCGCGCGCGGCGAGGGCGCCGGTCAGCGCGGCGCCCGCGGCGACCATGACGGTCGCCACGGCCGTGATCGTCGACCGGTACGGAGCACGGGTCCGGCGCATCGGAGCCTCCTGATCGACAGGCGTCAATACCTTAACCGGTTGAGGTATACCACGCCCGCCCGGTGGTCCGTCAGCCGCCGCAGCCCCACGGGTAGTGGCTCTTGAAGTAGTCCCGGGTGGCGGCGGGCATGTCGGTGCAGAAGTCGGCCGACGAGGCGCCACGGTACTTCCACGACCCCGACTCGTACTCGAAGCGCGCGGTCCCGTCGTCCCCGATCGGCTTGCCGTTCGCGTCCTTGGGTCCGGTCTCGACGACCAGGACGTAGCCGTCGTGGCACTCCGACCTGCCCAGCGTCGCGCCGCGCGCGAGCTGGCTGCCGCCGTTCTTGTCGGTCCGCATCGCCGCGAGCAGCGTCGCCGCGGTCACCGGGCAGGCCCGGCTGGTGACCGGGACGGCCGGGTCGGTGGTGGTGGCGGTGGATCCGCCCGCCGCCGTCGTGGTCGGCGCCGCCCCTGTCGCGGTCGGCGCCGGCCCCGCGGAGGCCGCCGCGGTGGGCGCCGCGGTGGCGCCCGGGCTGCCGGCGGCCGTCCGGTCGCCGGAGTCGGTGCACGCGGAGGCGCTGAGTGCGAGGGCGGCGCCGAGGACCAGCACACTGACCGTACGAATAGACATGGCGGCGCCTCCTGGCAACATGTTGATCACTTGTCAGGCAGGAGAGTAGACAGTCGACACAACCGCCGGACGCGCCCTCAGCCGGCGGGCCGGTCGTCGCCGTCGCCGCGGGCGCTGAGTACAGAAGGCGGCGCCGAGCGGGAGCCCCTGGTGGCGTCGTATGCGGCATTCACCTCGGCGATGCGGCGCACCAGAGCCGGGACGTCCGCCTCTGCGCGGTACAGCGAGGCCCACAAGTCTTCCTCGAGCGCGATCGCCGCCGCCTCCCACGGCTGTGCCGCCGCCGGTACCTCCCCGTCCTCCTCGTCGGCCCGCCGAAAGAGCGCCCGTGACCGCGCCCGTAACGCCAGGCCCGCGAAGCCCGTGATCAGGCTGAACGGCCAGCCGTCCACCGCAAACGCCCACGGCAGCCTCCGGCCGATCCGTTCCACGCCGAGCGCCTTCACCAGGTCGAACACGAGATCGTCTGCCGACCGCCAGTCCGCGTCCCCATCGTGGGTGAGGATCGCGCCCAGCGCCGAGGGCGCCGGGCGCAGACCCGCGGAGGCCGACCAGGCGGTCAGTTCGGCGACAACGTCGTCCAGGCCGCGATCGGTCGGGCCGGGCATGCCATCCGGCTGATGCTGATACCTGCCGCCACACGCGCCGCCGACCTCCCAGAGATGGGTCAGCGACCCCACCGCGGCCGGCGTCGCCGCACACATCACCGCGCAGTCGCCATCGCTGATGTAGGCGGCGAGGACTGGACTTCCGGTGGCAGCGGCGAGGGCCCGGCACGGTGCGCGCAGGTCCGGCGGGTCGTTCCACCCGGTGGTCTCGAGAAGCTGCCATCCGCCGCCGAGCTCACGCAGCCCCCGGTGCCGATAACCGAATCCCGCGACATCCTCCAGGTCGACCAGCAACCCGCGCGGCCGCGCCACCACCACCGTGCCCCAGTAGCCCACCGGCGCACCCTAGCCATCCGCCGCCGCCGGCCGGTACTCGCGTGGGCTGACGCCGTACTGGCGTTTGAAGGCGGAGCTGAGGGCGAACGCCGTGCTGTAGCCGACCCGGCGGGCTATCGCCTCCAGGGTCAGGGCGGGATCGGTGAGCAGGTCGGCGGCGAGCGCGAGTCGCCAGCCGGTCAGGAACGCCATCGGCGGCTCGCCGACCGTCTCGGTGAAGCGGCGGGCGAAGGTCGCCCGCGACACGGCCGCCGTGCCGGCCAGGGACGCGACCGTCCACGGCAGACCCGGTTCGTCCTGCAGCCGTCGCAGCGCCGGCCCGACGACCGGGTCGCCCTGTGCGGCGTACCAGCCCGGCGCGGCGGCGTCGGGACGCGAGAACCAGGTACGCAGCACGGCGATCAGCAGCAAGTCGAGCAGCCGGTCCAGGACCGCGTTCTGGCCGGGGTCGTCGCGGACGATCTCGGCCGCCAGCAGCGGGATCAGCGGCGAGCCGAGCTCCTTCTCGGTGACGACGACCAGCGTCGGCAGGGCGCGCAGCAGTCGCCCGCTGACCTCGCCGTCGATCAGATACGAGCCGCTGAGCAGCACCGTCTCGCCGGCGATGCTGTTGCCCCAGCTGCGTACCCCGAGGGCGTACTCCTCGCTCAGGCCGCGCCCGTCGGGCGCGTAGCACTGCTGGCCGGGCCGGATGGTCACCGTCACGGGCGTGGTGGCGCGGTCCGCGAGCGTCCACGGCTCCCGGCCGATCGCGACCACGACGTCGCCGGCCGTCAGCTCCAGCGGCGGCCGCCCGTCGGGCCGCGCCCAGGCCGCGCCGCGTACCACGGCGGTGAGGCTGACCGGGACCTCGTCCTCCAGCCGGATCGCCCACGGCGCCGCCATCAGGCAGCGCACCAGGAAGGCACCGCGGGCGCGGGGGCCTTCGAGCAGCGCGGAGAGTCCGTCCACGCCTCGAAGACTAAACGAGACGGTCGGACATGCCGCCGCGCGTCACGGCGATGGCCCCGGCCCGCGCTGGCCGCGAGGGTTGAGGCATGACCGAGACACTGCGCACCCCGCTGCTGATCACCGCCATCGTCGCCGCCGGCCTGCAGGCCGGCACCTACTACGTGTGGGCCTGCGGCGTGATGCCCGGCCTCGCCAAGGCCGACGACCACACCTTCGTGACCACGCTGAGCAGCGTGAACCAGGCCATCGTCAACCCGGTCTTCATGCTCACCTTCCTGGGCGCGCCGGTCCTGGCCGCGGCCGCGGTCGCGACGGGCACGCCGGCCGCCCGGCCGTGGCTGATCGCCGGCCTGACGCTGTCCGTCGCAACCGTGGCGATCACCGTCCTGGGCAACGTGCCGCTCAACAACGCGCTCGGCCGGGCCGCCGCGACGTCCGACGCGGACCTCGCCGCCGTGCGCGCCGCCTTCGAGACCGCCTGGGTGCGCTGGAACGTGCTGCGGACCCTGACCTCGACGGCATCGCTGGCCGCCCTCGCCTGGGCCGCGCTCCGGGCATGATGGACGCTCGCGTATGTGCGAGAGGCGCTCGGCCATGGCCGGTGCGGGTGTCACGCGCCGACGCTGGACCCATGACCGTAACGTTCATCGCCGGCGGTGCCGGCAAGACCGGCGGCCGCGTCGCGGACCGCCTGCACACGCTCGGGCTCGAGTACCGGCTCGCGTCGCGAAGCACCCGGCCGCGCTTCGACTGGACCGACGACACGACCTGGGCGCCGGCGCTCGCCGGGTGCGGCCGCGCCTACCTGGCGTTCCAGCCCGACGTGGGCATCCCGGGTGCCGCCGAGACGATCGGCGCCCTCGCCCGCGCCGCCGTGACCGCCGGCTGCACCCGGCTGGTGCTGCTGTCCGGCCGGGGCGAGCAGGGTGCGCAACGCTCGGAGGAGGCGCTGGCGGCGAGCGGGGCCGACTGGACCGTCGTCCGCGCGGCGTTCTTCGCCCAGAACTTCACCGAGGGTTTCTGGGCCGACCAGATGGCGGACGGCTCGCTCGCCATGCTCGACCACCGCGCCGCGGAACCGTTCGTCGACGCCGACGACATCGCCGACGTCGTGGTCGCGTGCCTGACCCGGCCCGGCCACGGCGGCGTCGTCCACGAGCTGACCGGCCCCCGGCTGCTCACCTTCGCCGACGCCGTCGCCGAGATCGGCCGGCTGACCGGCCGGCCGATCTCCTACCGGCCGCTGCCGGCCGCGGAGTTCACCGCGACGCTCGTCGACGCCGGCTGGCCCGCCGGCGACGCCGACGGGCTCACCGCGCTGTTCGGCGAGGTGCTCGACGGGCGCAACGCCCACGTCACCGACGGCGTACGCCGGGTACTCGGGCGCGCACCCCGCGACCTGACCGATGTGCTCCCGGCGCGGCATCCCTAGACTGCCCTGATGACGGCTGAGCTGCGGGTTCTCGAGGGTGGCGGCGGCGACGGCCCGGTGCTTCTGCTGCTGCACGGGCTCGGCGCGACCGGCGACGTGTGGAGCGGCTGGTCGGCTCCGCTGCGGCGGGAGTGGCCGGGCCGGTGGATCGCCCCGGACCTGCCGGGTCACGGCGGCTCGGCGCCGCTGGCGGCGTACACCTTCGATGCTCTGGCCGAGGCCGTGGCCGGGCTGATCTCGCCGGACGTACCCACCGTCGTGCTCGGGCACTCGCTGGGCGGGGTGGTCGGGCTGGCGCTGGCCGCGCGGCGCCCGGCGGCGGTGCGCGGCGTCGTCGGACTCGGCATCAAGGTCGCGTGGAGCGACGAGGAGCTGCGGCGGGCGCAGGCCCTGGCCCTGCGGCCGCCGGCCTGGTTCCCGTCGCGGGACGAGGCCGCGGCCCGCTACCTGCGGGTGGCCGGGCTGGACGGCCTGCTCGCGGCCGACGACCCGGCGGTGACCGCGGGGCTGGTGCGGCGCGACGACCGGTGGGGCCTGGCGCTCGACCCGGCGGCCTTCGGCGTGGGCCGGCCGGACATGCCGGCGCTGCTGGCCGGGTGCCCTGCCCCGGTGGTGCTGGCCCGCGGCGCCGGCGATCCGATGAACACCGACGAGCAGCTGGCCGCGCTGGGCGTACCGGCGGTGACGCTGGCCGGCGTGGGGCACAACGCGCACGTGCAGGACCCCGAGCTGGTGTTCCCGCTCCTCGCCCGGGTGGAAACGTTCGAGCCCGGCGCCACCGAGGTGGCGCCGGGCCCGTAGCCCGTCAGCGCTTCTTGGGCAGGTCGTACTGGTCCGCGGCGCGGCAGTCGGCGTGGGTGCCGACCGCGCCCGGGCCGAGGCGTTCCAGCGCCGCCCGGGCCCGCGCACGGCCCAGGTTCCACGCGTACCAGGGGTCGGGTTCCCTGAGGTCGTCGGCGATCCAGCTCAGCGTGCAGCGGCGTACCGGGTCGGGCAGGCGGGTCAGCGCCGGCGTCGCGTCGGCGGACAGGGCACGCAGGTACCAGGCGTCGATCTTGCCGGTGTGCTCGTAGCGGACGGCGTTGCGGCTGGCCGCGTACCCCTCGGGGTCCAGGACCGCGAGGCCGAGCAGCATGAGCACGGCCAGGCCGACGGTGGCGCCCGGGATCCACCGGCCCTGCCACTTGATGCCGGCCGCCGCGATCATGATGAAGACGACGCCGAGCAGCAGCTCGAAGGACATCACGAAGATGCGCTCACCGGTGAAGCTGTAGACCCTCTGGTACGCCCACATCCGCGTCAGCGCCGACACCACGATGACCACGCTCAGCCCGCAGAGCAGGCCGAGCAGGACCCGCAGCAGCATCCGCTCGCGCGGCTCGTCGCGCCGGGCCCAGCGGGCCAGGGCGGCGAGCAGGGCCAGCGACAGCAGCGTCACGGCGACGAGCTGCCAGAAGCCGCTGCGGGCGTACTGGGCGTAGCTGAGTCCGGAGGTCTCCAGCACGTGCGTGGCCCCGCCGAACAGCACGGTGAACTGCACCGCCACGAACCCGGCGAAGAGCAGCACCAGCGCCGCGCAGGCCGGCGCCCACTCGACCAGGCCGAACCGGCTCCGGCCGTCGGTGTCCAGGCTGCCGGTCGCCGGCGGCGCCGACAGCGTGTAGGTGCCGGCCACCGCGATCAGGCCACCGACCACGGCCAGGAAGATCCACTTGAAGATCGAGCCGATGTCGAAGGGCGGCACGGCCTTGTCGAGCAGCGTCGAGAACGCGACGTCGGCCGACGACAGCAGGGCGCCGAAGACGAACAGCACCACGACCGTGAGGCCGACCGAGAAGGCGACCCGCCGGGCGATGCCCGGGTTGCGGCGGCTGGCCCGCAGGTGCCGGCGCACCCAGGGGATGCCCTTCAGCGCCGCGTACGGCGCCGCGACGAGGCTGAACAGGATCGACCGGACGCGCTGGCCGCCGACGATGGCCAGCGCCGTGCAGCCGAGCGCGCCGAGGACGCTGAACGTCACCAGCCACCAGGCGTTGCGGAAGGTGAGGACCAGGAGCAGGGCGAGCGCGGCGGCGGCCCAGCCGGAGCGGATCCACACCTCGGTGCGCGGCAGGTTCGCGGTGCGCCGGACCGCGGCGACGACGCCCGCGGTCAGCACGAGCCAGCCGAGGAACCAGCCGATGCCGGTCCGGTTCAGCGGGACGAAGAGCACGAAGCCGAGCGCCGCGGCGAGCACGGCGGCCGGCACGGCCCAGCCCGCGGCCTTCGCCGGGCCGGGCCAGTGCTTCTCGCGGAACTTCTGCCACCGCGACGGCGGCGGCTGATACCGCTGGTACGCGACGAGCGGTACCGGCTGCGGCAGAGGCGGCGGGGTGTGCAGGGCGCGCGCGATCTGCGCCGGCGGAGGCACGGGCGGGGCCGACCGCGCAGGCGGAGGCTCGCTCGGGGCCGGCGGCGGCTCGCTCACCACCGCGTGGTCCGATTCGCTTGGCTCGATCGGGGCGGCGTCAACCTTGGCGGGCTCTGGGTGACTGACAGTCACCACGGTCCCGGCCTCGGCGGCGGCCTGCGGTGCGGGAGCCTGCGCGGCGGCACCGTCCGCGGCGGGCGCCTGCACCGGGAGCATGGGGATGAACAGCGCGTATCCGCGCGTACCAGATGGAACCTGGACGGGGATCGCCCAGGCCGGCGCGCCGTCGGGCCCCGGCCAGGGCATCGACGGTATCGCGTCGTTCTGGGGCATGACCAGCAGTTGTGGTGCCGGTGCGGGTGCTGCGGCGGCGTCGCCGTTCGGGCCGGGCGCCGCGGGTCTCGCCGGGTCCGTCGGGGTTCGTTGCTCGGGTGGCGGCTCAGTCATGACGCGCTCCTCGACTCTGGGTCCGCACACTGTAGGGCCTACATGCACGCCGGGACGAGTCCGTATCGCCGCGACGACCGAGCGTGACGATTCGGGCGGGTGGTGCAAGATGGAGCGCGCGCCGCGAGCCCGGGGCGAACGGCGTGGCGCCCCTGGCGTGGCGGCCGTCCGCGGCCCGATGATCAGGCCATGACCGATGCCGAAAACGCCACCAAGATCCTTCTGTCCGAATCGGAGATGCCGCGCCGCTGGTACAACATCGTGCCGGACCTGCCCTCGCCCCCACCGCCGGTGCTGCACCCCGGCACGCTGCAGCCGGTCGGGCCGGAGGACCTCGCGCCGCTGTTCCCGATGGCCCTCATCGAGCAGGAGGTGACCTCGGAGCGCTATGTGGACATTCCGGAGGAGGTGCTCGACGTCTACCGCCTCTGGCGCCCGTCGCCGCTGTTCCGGGCGCGCCGGCTCGAGAAGGCGCTCGGCACCCCCGCGAAGATCTACTACAAGTACGAGGGCGTCTCGCCGGCCGGCTCGCACAAGCCCAACACCGCGGTGCCGCAGGCGTTCTACAACGCGGCCGCCGGAATCCGCCGCCTCACCACCGAGACCGGCGCCGGCCAGTGGGGCACCGCCCTGGCCTTCGCCGCCGCACAGTTCGGCCTGGAGTGCGAGGTCTGGCAGGTGCGCGCGTCGTACGACCAGAAGCCGTACCGGAAAATCATGATCGAGACCTTCGGCGCGACCATCCATCCGTCGCCGTCGGAGCTCACCGAGGCCGGGCGCGGGATCCTGGCGGCCGACCCGGACTCACCCGGCTCGCTCGGCATCGCGATCAGCGAGGCCGTCGAGGTGGCCGCGCAGCACCCGGACACCAACTACGCGCTGGGCAGCGTGCTCAACCACGTGCTGCTGCACCAGACCATCATCGGCGAGGAGGCGCTGCTCCAGCTCGCCAAGGTCGGCGCCACGCCCGACGTGATCGTCGGCTGCACCGGCGGCGGCTCGAACTTCGCCGGCCTCGCGTTCCCGTTCCTGCGCGAGAAGCTCGCCGGGCGGATGTCGCCGACGATCCGCGCGGTCGA
Organism: Actinoplanes sp. NPDC049668; assembly: GCF_044465445.1. Lineage (NCBI taxonomy): Bacteria > Bacillati > Actinomycetota > Actinomycetes > Micromonosporales > Micromonosporaceae > Actinoplanes > Actinoplanes sp. NPDC049668. Next base: position 311,200 of record NZ_JBITLR010000004.1, on the reverse strand, counting down.
GCCCGCCTCCTGCCCGTCGCTGACCAAGGGCACCTACGCGTACGACTTCGGCGACACCGCCGGGATGACGCCCCTGATGAAGATGCACACGCTCGGCCACGACTTCATCCCCGACCCGATCCACGCCGGCGGCCTGCGCTACCACGGCATGTCGCCGCTGATCTCGCACGTGTACGAGCTCGGCCTGATCGAGGCGGTGGCCAAGACGCAGCGGGAGTGCTTCGAGGCGGGCGTGCGGTTCGCCCGCAGCGAGGGCATCATCCCCGCACCCGAGCCGACGCACGCGCTCGCCGCCTGCGTCGAGGAGGCGCTGCGCTGCAAGGAGACCGGCGAGGAGAAGGTCATCCTCACCGCGCTGTGCGGGCACGGCCACCTGGACCTGCCCGCGTACGGCCGCTTCCTGGCCGACGACATGGAGGACCACGAACTCTCCGACCAGGCCGTCAAGGCCGCCCTCGCCGGCCTGCCCACCGTGCCGGCCTGACACCCGCCGCCGGTTACCCGGCCCGGAAGCTCGCCCGGTAGGACTGCGGTGGGACGCCGACGACGCGGCGGAAGTGCGGGCGCATCGCCACGCCGTCGGCGAAGCCGCTGGCCCGGGCCACCGCGTCGATCGGCAGCGCGGTGGACGACAGCAGGTCCTGCGCCTGCAGCACGCGCTGGTGCAGCAGCCATTGCAGGGGCGAGCAGCCGGCCGCCTCGCGGAAGCGGCGGTCGAAGGTGCGCCGGCTGACGTGTGCCGCGGCGGCGAGCCCGCCGATGTCCAGCGCCGGGTCGTCGAGGTGGCCCAGGGCGTGCCGCATGGCGTCGGCGACCGCGTCGCCGGCCGGGAGGTGCGGGACCGGCCGGTCGACGAACTGGGTCTGGCCGCCGGCGCGGTGCGGCGCGACGACCAGCGCTCGGGCCGCCGCGTTGGCCACCGCCGGGCCGTGCTCGCGCCGCAGCAGGTGCAGGCAGGCGTCGAGCCCGGCGGCGCTCCCGGCGCTGGTGACGATGCTGCCCTCGTCGACGTAGAGCGCGTCGTCGACGACCTCGATGCCGGGGTGGCGCCGGCGCAGCTCGTCCAGGCACCGCCAGTGTGTGGTGGCGCGCCGGCCGTCGAGCAGGCCGGCCTCGCCGAGCACGAACGCGCCGAGGCAGAGCCCGACCACCGTCGCGCCGTCCCCGTGCGCGCGGCGGAGCAGATCGAGGATCTCCGGCCGGGTCGGCGCGCCGCCGGGCGTCCGCCAGCCGGGCACGATGACGATCGCGGCCTCCTCGAGCGCCTCCAGCGGGCACGGCGCGGTGATCGTGATCCCGGCGGTCGTACGCAGCGGCCCGTCGTGCTCACCGGTGACGCGCACGTCGAACTCCGGCCCGCCGTGGTTCGTCTCGAATACGCGCGGCGCCACCGCGACCTCGAGGATCGGGGCGTTGTCGCCGACGATCACGCCGACGACGGTGGGTTTGCGGGTCATGGCTTGAATCTATCGCAGCATGTCTTTCCAGCCACTGCCGCGGCCCGGGCCGGGTCCGCAGGATGGGGGCATGACCTTCGCGATCCGCTCGTTCGGCGGCCCCACCGTCTCGTTCACCCTCGGCGGCCTCACCTTCCTGACCGACCCCACCTTCGACGAGCCCGGCGACTACCCGATCGGGAACCGCAAGCTGACCAAGACCGCGCCGCCGGCCGGCAAGCCCTCGGAGGCCGGCAAGGTCGACGTGGTGCTGCTCTCGCACGACGAGCACCCCGACAACCTCGACAACAGCGGCCGCGAGTTCGCCGCCACCGTGCCGCTGGTGCTGAGCACCCCGGGCGCGGCCGTACGGATGGGCCCGCCGGTGCGCGGCCTGTCGCCGTGGGAGAGCGTCGACCTGGGCGGCGGCGTGACGGCCACCGCGGTGCCGGCCCAGCACGGCCCGGACGGCACCGAACACCTGACCGGTGTGGTCACCGGCTTCGTCCTGTACGGCGAGGGCCTGCCGACCGTGTACGTGAGCGGCGACAACGCCTCGCTGCGGGTGGTCCGGGAGATCGCGGCCCGGTTCCCGTCGATCGACCTGGCGATCCTGTTCGGCGGCGCGGCCCGCACCCCGCTGGTGGGCGACGTCAACCTGACGCTCGACGCCGCGGGCATGGTGGAGGCGACCCGCATCCTGGGCGAGCCGACGGTGGTCGCGGCCCACATCGACAGCTGGGCACACTTCACCGAAACCCCCGCCGACGTCCGCGCCGCCTTCACCGAAGCGGGCCTCAGCCTCCACTCATGACGGTCGGCACGCATCGTCGGGCCGTCGCGCCGACCGGCGCCGGGCCGGTCCCGCTGCCGCCGAAGCTCGGTGACGGGATCAGCGGCGGGCTCGGTTCAGTTCTGCGACGGCTGCGGGGGTGGAGAGGCAGCCGGCCAGGAGGGCGCGGGCGCGGGCGCGGACGGTGGCGCTGTCGGGGTGGGTCGGCAGCCACTGTTCCGGGTCGCCGACGGTCAGGCCGTGGCGGCCTTCGCCCAGGTTCTCCGCGCCCTCCGGCGGGCCGCCGAGCCGGTCGACGTGACCGGGTGAGAGGACCTGGAACCACATCGCGTCCGGGACGAGTGCGTCGGCGAGCCATTCCGCGGAAGGCCGGGCCGGGTCCCACCAGCCGGTGGTGAGCAGGCGTTCGGCGTCCGCCTCGGCGGTCACGCCGGTCCAGTCGACCCGTCCGGCGAAGCGGCGGGCCAGGTCCCGCTGGCGGCGCATTCCGGCGGCCCAGCCCGGGCCGGCGTGCATGAGCGCCAGCTCGCCCCGGCCGAACCCCTCGGCGGCCACCGCCGACTCGACCGGGTCCGCGCCGGCGATCACGATGACCGTGGTCTCCGCGGCCAACATCGGGGCCAGCGTCGCGGTCAGCTCCCCCGCCGGGACCTCCACCGGCGTCGAGAGCACCAGGCCCCGCGCCGGTACCGCACCGATCCACTCCTGCGCCACGGCAAGCTGCCAACCCTGGCATGCCGGTCCCCGGACCAACGCCCGCGCCGCGGACCGCAGTGAGCGCAGTCCCACGTACCGGGCCAGGTCGTTGGGCGGAATGACGATCTCCGCCGCCTCCACCCCGGCGTCGGCCAGCAGCCCGACCAACCGCGCGGGTAGGCCGTCGCGCAAAACGGAAGGCATCTGGCCGACGTCGATCGTCAGGGCCGGCCCGTCCGGCAGCGGCACCACCGGGCCGACGTACTTGGGCCCGAGCCAGGCACCCGACGCGTCCACCAGGCCCGGGTCGCGGCCGCGCAGCCCGTCCGCGAAGGCTTCCACCGCGGCGCGGGCCGGCGCCGGGGCCGGCGAGCGGACCTGCAGGGTGATCGTGGCGTCCGGCAGCAGCGCCGCGCCGACCTCCGGCGACACCGTCAACGTGCCCTCCCCTTCATCCGCGGGCCAGGGGTGCGACCGCCGGAGGCGGTCGCACCCCGCCGGTCAGCGCCGGCGTGGCGGAAGCTTGGGCCCCTTGCCGCCGTTCTTCCACTTGCCCTTCTTCTTCGCCTTGATTTTCGCGCGCGCCGCGTCGTCCACGTTGTCCTCGACATCGAAGTACACGTGGCCGGCGTCGGCGCCCCAGACCACGACGTCCGCGCTCTCGCGGCGCAGTCCGAGGAAGCCGTAGTTGCGGCTCACCTCGAAGCCGTCCGCCCAGTCGGTCAGCTCGGTGCCGAGCTCCCAGTTGATGCCCCACTCGTTGTGCCCGTACCCGAGGTAGCGGGTGAGCTGGTCGCTGACCTCACCGACGCGCTTGCCGTTGTCGTAGATCTTGACCTCGTAGATCTCCTTCTCGTCGGTGACCAGGTCGATCCAGTGTGCCGTGGGGAAGAACCACGTGCCGTCCGGGCGCTGGGTCATGCCGCCGGACTTCGGGCCGACCTCCCAGTCGACGTTCTCGTTGAGGCCCTTGTCGAAGACGTCCCAGAGCTCCTCGAAGAAATTGTCCCGCTCCTCGCTCAGGTAGTTCACGACGAACGCGCGGGCCGCGTACTCCTGCTTGTGCTTGTCGTACCAGAGCTCCGACAGCGGGCCCTCCGCGCCGTTCAGCGCCCACTCCACACCCTTGTATCCGCCCCGGGTCTGCAGCGGGACGCCCTGGAAGCACTTGGTGTGCTGGTCGGGGCTGTTGCCCGCGTCCGGGCAGTCCCAGCGGATCTGGGTGAGCGCCGCGATCAGCGCGTCCAGGAACTGGGACAGGAAGCCGCCGAACAGCCCGATCGCGAACTCGCCGGTCGGGTCGACGTAGTCCTGCGGGCTGTTGTTGGCGTACCCGTAAGGGGTGACGATGTCGGTCTGCCCGACCCGGGTGGAGAGCGGGTCCCGGGTGGTGAACCGTCCGGTGCCGCTGTCGTAGGTCCGGGCCCGCAGATAGACCTCGGAACCCTGTGCCAGCTCGCCCCGGTAGCCGAAGGTCGGCCTGGTGCCGTTCCGGTCGTCCTCGGGGCGGCCGAACGGGTCGTACCCGGACGACTGCGCCCAGTCCTCGGTGTCGTCGGTGCGCAGCGTGGAGCCGAACACGTCCTTGGAGAACACCGCGTCGCCGCACCGGGAGTCGGCCAGCGCCCGGCCGTACCCGTAGACGAAGTCGGCGTCCGGCGTGCAGGAGGTGGTCGCGGCGGCGTCGTGCCCGCCGCCACCGCCGGTGACCCGCTGGCTGAGGATCTGCGGCAGTTCGTCGGTGACGCTCCACCGGTACGCGGTGGTCGTCGGCCGGGTCTCGGTCAGATGACCGTCGTAGCGGGTGCTCGCCGTGACCTTGGTGAGCAGCGAGTCGCCGTCGTAGGTGGAGAGCACCGTCTCGGTCAGCTTGCCCTCGGTGGTGGTCGAGACCGCCGGAAGACCGAATCCGTCGTACGCGATGGTGCGCGCCTTCTTGCCGTCCGACTCCCCGGTCTGCCGGCCGACCGCGTCGTAGGTGTAGCTCACCTTGTGCGTGCCGGTCGTCGCCGAGAGCAGCTGGTCGGCGGCGTCGTACGCGAGCGCCGTGGTCTTGCCGGCCCGGGTGATCGAGGTCCGGTTGCCCACCTCGTCGTACTCGGCGGTCAGCACGTCGCCGCCGTCGCCGTCGCGGACCGCGGTCAGCTGGTCGCCGGCGTCGTACCGGTACTCCAGCACGTCGTCGCCGTCCACCTGTGCGGTGATCAGGCCGTCGGAGTCCCGGGTCAGCCGGGTGTCCCGGGTGTACCGCCCGTCGCGCAGCTCCTGGTAGCGGGTCAGCATGTCGCCGGTGTAGCCGTACCGGCGCTCCCACTTGTCCGGCAGCTTCTCGGTGACCAGCCGGCCGTCCGCGTCCAGCGTGTACGTCGCCCGCCCGGCCGCCGAGTCGAGCGAGATCAGCTGGTTGTTCGCGTTGTACCGGAAGGTGGTCCGGCCGCCGCCCGGGTACTGCAGCGACGTCTGGTTGCCGGCCGGGTCGTAGGTCATGGTCAGCTTGCCGCCGTCCGGCCCGGTGGCGCTGAGCAGCCGGCCCGCGGCGTCGTACGCGTACGCGGTGGTGCCGGCCGGGTCGGTCATCGCGGTCCGCCGGCGGGCGCCGTCGTAGGCGTAGGTGACCGTGGTGCCGTCGGTGCCGACCTTGCGGGTCACGTCGCCGATCGCGTTGTACTCCCAGCGGGAGACGCCGCCGGCCGGGTCGGTCACCGCGGACAGCCGCCCGGACGTGTCGTACTCGCGCTTGGTGACGCGGCCCAGCGGGTCGGTGAACGACCGCTCGCGCCCGTTGGCGTCGCGGCCGAACGTCCGCTTGGCGCCCTTCGCGTCGGTCAGCGTGACCAGCCGGCCGCCGCCGTCGTAGGCGTACTTCGTCCGGCCGCCGTTGGCGTCGACGGTGGTCACCAGCTGCCCGGCCGCGTCGTACTTCAGCTCGTGCACCGCGCCGTCCGGCCGGACCTGGGCGATCTCCTCGCCGCGGTCGGAGAACCGGAACTTGTGCAGGCCGCCGCGCGGGTCGGTGATCTGCGTGACGTGCCCGTCGGCGTCGTACTTGTACCGGGTCACCAGGCCGGCCGGGGTGGTCTCGGAGATCCTCCGCCCGTCGGCGTCGTACGCGTACTTCACCACGCCGCCGAGCGGGTCGATGATCTGCGTCTGCCGGCCGGCGGCGTCGTAGCGGTACTGGGTCTTGTTGCCCCTCGGGTCGATCACCGCGGCGAGCCGGCCCGCGGTGTCGTACTCGTACCGGGTGACCGCGCCGGTCGGGTCGGTCTCGGTCGCGGTCCGGCCCATCACGTCGTACGTGGTGCGCCACACCGCGCCGGTCGGGTCGGTCTTGGCGACCTGCCGGTTCGCGACGTCGAACTCGTACCGGGTGACCCGGCCCAGCGCGTCGGTCGTGCTGGTCACGTTGCCCCGGGCGTCGTGCCCGCTGACCGTGGTGCCGGCCGGCTCGGCGACCTCGGTCACCTGGCCGTCCGCGTCGTAGGTGTACCGGGTGACCGTGCCGTCCGGGTAGGTGACCGCGTTCCGCCGGCCGAGCGTGTCGTAGCCGAACGTGGACACCCCGCCGGCCGCGTCGGTCACGGTGGCGGTCCGGCCGTCGTCGTCGTGGGTGTAGCGGGTACGGCGCTCGAGCGGGTCGAGGGTGGCGGTCAGCCGGCCGGCGCCGTTGTACTCGTTGCGGTACACCGCGCCGATCGGGTCGGTGGTGGTCTGCAGCAGCCCGGCGGCCGAGTAGCCGTACTTCGTGGTGGCACCGGACGGCTCGACCCGCTGGGTGATCCGGCCGGCCGGGTCCAGCTTGTCGCGTTCGGCCCGGCCCAGCGGGGACACCGTCCCGGTACGCCGGCCCGCGTCGTCGTACTCGTACCGGGTGACCCCGTCCAGCGGGTCGGTGACCGCGGACAGCCGCCGGCCCTCGTCGTACGCGTAGGTGGTCTTCGCCCCGGCCGGGTCGATGCTCTCGGTGATCAGCCCGTCCGCCACGGTCGCCCGGGTCACCGAGCCGTCCGGCGCGGTGATCTCGGACGGCACCCGGCTGACGCTGGAGTACGCCATCCGCAGCACGCCCTGGCCCGGTTCGGTGAGCGTGACGAGGCGGTCCTGCGCGTCGTAGCCGAACGTGCTCACCGCGCCGCCGAACTCGGACCGGACCACGTTGCCGTGCCCGTCGTAGCCGACCGCGGTCTGCCGGCCGCCGGGCGTGGTGACCCCGGTCAGCCGCCCGTTGGCGTCGAACGTCTGCACCGCCGAGTTGCCGGCCGGGTCGGTCACCCGGATCAGGCGGCCGGCCGCGTCGTGCTGATAGGTGGTGACGGCCCGGTCGGTGGTGGCGGTCGCGGTGGTGGTGCCGGCCTCCGCGTCGTACGCGAAGAGCACCCCGCCGGAGGTCAGGTCCTGCCGGGTCACCCGCCCGTCGTCGTACGTGTTGGTGAGCAGCCGCCGGCCCTCGGCGTCCTCGAGCTCGCGGAGCAGGCCGGAGTCGAAGGCGTACTTGGAGTCCGCGCCGTCCGTGGCCGTCACCGTGGCCAGCGTGTCGTCGGCGGCGTACCCGTAGCCGACCGCCCGGCCGTCTCCGGCGGCGACCTTCGTCAGGCGGCCGTCGGCGTCGTAGGTGAAGGCCAGCGAGTAGCCGGCCGAGTGTTCGACCTTGCTCGGCCGGGCGTCCGGGTCGCGGGTCACGGTGAGCCGCTGGCCCTCCCGGGTGCGCTGGGTCAGCAGCCCGGCGGCGTCGAAGTAGCTGCGCTCGTCCCCGGCGAAGGTCCGCAGCACGAACAGGCCCGCGGCGTCCCGGGTGAGCTCGGCCTCGAGATCCTGCGGGGTGCGGAAGCCGCCCGCACCGTCGGGTGCGAACGTGAGCACCCGCCCGTCCTCGTCGTGCAACGCCACCGAGCCGTCCTCCGCCTCGGTCACGCGTGCGCTGTACGAGGTGGTCCAGCCCGCGCCGAGCGGGCTGTCGGCGGTGTTCAGCGAGTTGTAGGTCCGGCGGAAGGTGAGCGACCCGGCGGTCAGGTCGGTCCAGTTCCGGGTGAAGTTGCCGGTGGCGGTGTTCACACCGGCCCCGGCGGAGCCGTAACCGGGACGGCTGCCGAACAGCTCGGCGACCGGCCGGGTGACGATCGGTGCCGCCCAGGCCGGCGCCGGAGCACCGGAGGCGACGAGCGCGATGGCCGCTATGGCCACAATGGACACACGAAATCTCAAGGCAACCGTCTCCCCCGCGTTTCGGTTGCGCACGCCCTCGCGACGCACGGGCGGAAAGACGTATGTCAATGACTCAGGCCCCCGCCACGGCGCAGCATATAGAGACACGTCCATGGCGGGTAGGCCCGCGATTCCGGTACACGGCGGTCGTGCGGAAATGTCCTGAGTGCGGCTGGGCGGTCAGTCCGGGTCGGCGGAGCCCAGCAGGGAGCGGGTGATGCTCTGCGCCTCGTCGAGCATCTCGCGGGTGGCGTGAGCGAGATCCGCGTCGGCGGCGTCCCGGTCGGTCTCGGCGGCGATCAGGACGGCGCGGCGCACCAGCTCCTTGAAGAACGACGCGGTCATCCCCTCGGCCCGGGTCGCGACGTCGTCCAGCACGGCGGGCGAGAAGGCGATCCGCCGGGCGTAGCGGGCCAGCAGCAGGCGGCGGGCCCGCTGGTCCGGCAGCGGCACCTCGACGGCCAGATCGACCCGGCCGGGGCGCTGCGCCAGGGCGGGTTCCAGCACGTCGACCCGGTTCGTGGTGAGCAGGAACGCCACGTCGGCGTCGTCGCTGAGCCCGTCGAGCGCCTCCAGCACCTCGAACAGCAGCGGCTGGGCGTTCGGGCCGTGGTCGCGGCTCTCGGCGACCAGGTCGCAGTCCTCCAGCACCACCAGCGCCGGCTGCAGGGCGCGGGCCATCCGGGCGGCGTCGGAGACGTACTGGATCGACGGGCCGGACAGCAGCACCACGGTCAGCTCGGGCAGCGCGCCGAGCAGGTACCGCACGGTGTGCGTCTTGCCGGTGCCGGGCGGGCCGTAGAGCAGCAGGCCGCGCTTGAGGTGCTGGCCGGCGGCGCGCAGCCGCTCGCGGTGCCGGGCCACGCCGGCGACGTGCCGGTGCAGCCGGTCGAGCACGCCGTCGGGCAGCACGATGTCCGCCGGGACGAGAGCCGGGCGCCGGTGGAAGGTGACGCCGCCGACGCCCGGCTCGTAGTCGGAGCCGCCCAGGGTCAGCACCTGCCCGCGCAGCACCGAGCGCAGCACCATCAGCTCGTGCACCTCGGCGATCAGCGCCGCCGCGACGCCCGGCGCCGGGCTCAGGATCTCCATTCGCGCGGTGGCGCTGCCGTAGCGCGGAGCGGCGGCGCGCTGCAGCACCGCGACCGGGCTGCCGCCGTACGAGAAGAGGCGCAGCCCGAACGAGACGGCCTCGCGCGTGCTCTGCGGTCCGGTGGCGACGCTCGCGTAGTCGACCGCGCCGACCGGGAACCGCTGGAAGCGCCCGGCCATCTCCAGCAGCTCGCCGAGCGAGTGGTGGTTGCGCTGCTCGCCGCCGCCGACGCCGAGCAGCTGCGCCCGCTCGTCGCGTTCCTGCAGCTCGGCGAGCGCCACGTCGAGGTCCACGAACCGGTAGGCCGGCATCTCCTCGATGACCACCGCGATCCCCTGCGGGTCGGCGCCCAGGTGCTCGTGCAGGACCACCGAGAGGGCGCGGTCGTTGTCGACCTGGACGCCCTCCCGATGGTTCGCCACCACCTCGTCGAGGAAGATCTGGAAGGCCGCGATGAAGTCCTCGGTGCGCTGATCCATGCCGGAAAGCTAGCGAAGATCGGCGGCCGCCGAGGCCCGTTCGTGCCACGGATCCGTCCACCGGACCGGCATTGACGGGCCGGTACCGAGGCACGACCATCGTCAGTGGACGGGGGTCACGGATCGGCATGGGGAGGGCCTCGGCATGTGGGCGGTGATCGGCGTGTGGGAGATCGATCCGTCGGTCATCGACGAGCTGCGCGCCCAGGTTCCCCTGATGGCTTCGAGCAAGGTGGGCACGCCCGGCTTCCTGCACGGCACGTGGACACTGGACGGGCACATGATGCAGGTCTTCGCCGACGAGCAGAACGCCCGGCGCTACCACGAGGCCATGCTGGCGCAGGGCGCCGTGGAGCGGCCGGGCGTGCGCTGCGTCGTGTGGGACGTCGCCGAGGTCGGCGCCGAATCCGCCACACCGAGTCCCGGCTGACTTATTCCGTGATGCCGGATCCGCGTTCGGCGGCGACCAGCTCCCGGACGGCCGGGGCCACCTCCGCGGCGAACTCCTCGAGCTCGGCGGGGTCGTCGGTGGCCAGGATGAACGTGCTGATGCCGTACTCGATGGTCAGGCCGGCCAGGTCCTCGGCCCACTGCTCGGCCGGTCCGTCCAGGAAGGACCGGCCGAGGGCGGAGAAGGTTCCGTTGATGTTCAGCAGCCGGCGGATCCGGCGCGGGTCCCGGCCGGCTTCGGCGGCGCTGTCGTCGATGTGCCGGTTGAGGTCGGCGTAGTCGGCGGGCCCGCCCGGCAGGTAGGACAGCGATGGCAGCACCCCGTCCGCGGCCCGGCCGATCAGGCGCAGCATCCGCGGCTTGTAGGCGCCGACCCAGATGGCCATGTCGTGCGCCGGCGCCGGGCCACGCTTGGCGCCGGCCACCTCGTAGTACGCGCCGCGGACCCGCACTGCTCCGGGCCGGTCCGCGTCCCAGACCTGGCGGATCACCTCGATCGCCTCGCCGAGGGCGTCGACCGACTGGCCCGCGGACAGGCGCCGGCCGCCCATCGCCTCGATGCCGTCCCAGAAGGCGCCGGCCCCGATCGCCAGCTCGATCCGGCCGCCGGCGAGCCGGTCCAGCGAGGCGTGCGCGCGGGCCAGCACCGCCGGCCGGCGCAGCGGCAGGCTCAGGACGTTTCCGCTGAGGCGGATTCTTTCGGTACGCGCGGCCGCGTACGAGATCAGCGTCCAGGTGTCGTGGAAGCGCGCCACGTAGGGGTGGTCCTGGAACGTCGCGAGGTCGAGCCCCGCCCGGTCCGCCACGACGGCGAGCTCGACCGCCCGCGCGGGCGGCTCGGCGGCCGGCGTGATGAACGCGCCGAACATCAGGTCGTGGCCGTAGTCGGTCATCGCCGCTCCTCGTCCGGGGAGATGTTGAAGTTGTCGCGGAACAGGTTGCCGGGGTCGTACCGGCGCTTGAGCTCGCGCAGCCGGGCGAGGGTGGCCGGCGGGTACGCGTCGGCGAGCCGGGCCGGGCTCTGGTCCGTCTCGAAGCTCAGGTACAGGCCGTCGAAGTGCCGGTGGAGGTCCTGCCAGGCGGCGTCCACCCTACGGTGCGACGAGCCCAGCACGGTGACCGAGAAGTTGGCGGAGCGGTGTGCGTACGCGGTGGCCTCCTCCGGCACGTCCGCGACCGCGCCGCCGACCGTGCGGATCTGGAACCAGTGGATCGCGCCGGAGGCCAGCAGGCCGGCCGCCGCCTTGCCGAACTCCGGCGTGAGGTGCTCGATCAGCCCGGACCGGGCGACCGGTTCGCCCTGGCCCCGGTGGTAACCCTCGGCCGCGTTTGCCATCACCGCCGCGTACGGCATCAGCGTCACGTTCTGCTGGTAGAGCGGCGCGACGGCGGCGATCGGCCGGAGCGACTCGATGATCGTCTCCGGGTCCTCCGCGTCGACGACGCCCAGCAGCCGGGCGAACGCCGGGCTGCCCGCGCGCGGCGGACCCATGATGAGCTGGCCGCTGACCTCGCGCGGCGCGGCCTCGATCGCCCGGCCCCACTCGACCAGCAGGCCGGCCGGGTCGTCGGCGGCCACCACCAGCTCGGCGAAGCCGACCTTGCCCACCTCGTCGGCCTCGAAGTCGAACCGGGTCACCACGCCGAAGTTCGCGCCGGCGCCGCGGACCGCCCAGAACAGGTCCGGGTTCTCGGTCGCCGAGGCGCGCACCACCGCGCCGTCGGCGAGGACCATCTCGACCCCGCGCAGCCGGTCGATGGTCAGGCCGTGCCTGCGGGCCAGCCAGCCGACCCCGCCGGCGGTCGCCAGCCCGCCGACCCCGACGCCGCCGTAGTCGCCCGAGCTCAAGGCCCAGCCGTACGGCAGCAGCGCGTCGGCGACGTCCGTCCAGCGCGCGCCCGGGCCGACCCGGACGAGGCGCCCCGGCTCGTCGATGATCTCGATCGAGTCCAGGGCCGCGAGGCTGACCACCAGGCCGCCGTCGTTGGTGGAGCGTCCGCTCACGCCGTGCCCGCCGCTGCGCAGGCCGAACGGCAGCTCCGGGTGGGCCCGGACGTATCCGAGCGCCGCCACCACCTCGTCGGTGGTGCGGGGCCGCAGCACCAGGCCGGGGCTGCCGCCGCGCAGGTACGTCGAGCGGACCCGGGCGTACTCGAGGTCGCCCGGCTCGACGGCCGTCTCGGCCAGGGGCGCGGGCAGGTTGTCGTAGTCGATGCCGGCGCGGCGCTTGGCGCGTACCGATGCGGGCCGCCGGTTGGCCTCCGGCGCCGGCCGCCGGAGTCCCGGGATGGTCTTCTCGGCGAAGTGCCGCAGCTCATCGGGGTCGTCGGTGCGGATCAGGACGGTGTCGGCGCCCAGCGCGCCGATCTCGGCGGCGGTCGCGGACGGCGGCACGGTCGCGACGCGGCGCAGCTCGGCGGGCTCGCGCCCAGCCGCCGCGTCGGGCAGTGCGCCGGGACCCCAGAATCCGTCGGCGAGGCGCGCCAGGTCCGGGTCGTCGCCGTACACGATGATCGGGATCCGGTGTGCCGGCAGCGGACCGCGCTGTGCCCGCGGCACTTGGTAGTGCCGGCCGAGGTGCCGCACCGGGGTGTTCTCGCCGGCGTCGAGCACGCCGCGGACGATGTCGACGGCCTCGCCCAGCGCACCGGGCTCTCCCGCCAGGGCCAGCTCCAGCCGCCCGCCGCTAAGCAGGTCGAGGCTGGCCGCCGAGCGGGCCAGCACCGCCGGCTCCCGGTCGGACACGTCGAGGCCGGCGGCCAGCAGGCCGATCCGCTCGGTGCGGCCGGCGATCCAGCCGAGCAGCGTCCACGCGTCGAGCGCCTGGTCCGCGTCCGGGACGGCCACCAGGTCGAGGCCAAGCTCCTCGGCGCGTTGCGCGAGCGCGAGCGCTCCGGCGCCGGGCGTGACGAGCACGCCGAACCGGTCGGCCATCGCGATCCCCCTGAACAAGTTGACGATTCAACTCATTCATACCGCAGTCGCGACGACGACAAGCCGGTTGGCGCTATTCGACGTGGCCGGCGGCGACCGGCGTCCGTTCCGGGGCGTACGGCTGCCCGGCCCGGTGATGGCGCCGGCACAGCACCACGTAGCCGACCCCGGCCTCGGTGTCACCGACCACGACGATGTCGCCGTCGCGGACCATCACCCCGTTCACCACCCGGGCGTTCATCCGCGCCGGCTGGCCGCACCAGCACATCGGGTACACCTGCAGCGCCTCGACGACGTCGGCCAGCACGACCAGCCGGGCCGAGCCGGGGAACTGCAGGCCGCGGAAGTCCGACAGCAGCCCGAACGCGAAGACGTCGATGTTGTGGTCGTCCACCAGGGCGGCGAGCTGGTCGACCTGCTCCGGCGACAGGAACTGGGCCTCGTCGACGATGACGTGGTCGACGCTCGGGCCGGGCCGCAGCAGGACGAGGTCGGTGAGGTCCGCCTCCGCACCGATCTCGAGGGCGTCGGCGGTGAGGCCGATGCGGGAGGAGACGATGCCGGTACCGGCCCGGTCGAGGCGGGTCATCAGCAGCCCTCGGCGGCCACACGCGGCGTACGTGTGCCGGTACTGCAGCACCATCGTGCTCTTGCCGCTGTTCATCGCCGCATGCCGGTAGTGCAAATGGGCCACTGTGGGTCGCCGCCTCCTGCCGGGTCCGGTTACGTCGTCGCGCGCGCCTGGCCGGGCCCCTGCGCACGCGGCACGAGACCGCGGCGCGGCAGGCGGAAGGATCGTAACGGATGCACCGCCAGCAAGATCAATTCGCGGTCACCGTCGCGCGACGGGCCCGGCTCCGTTGGCACGTGCCCCGACCGACGCCGACTGCGCGGGCAGCGGGAAGAAGCGCAGGCCGTCGATGTGCGCCTGACTCTGCGGCGTGCCCGGACCGCCCGGTGCGGCACCGCCGGGCACCGGCGTACCACCGGGCGGGGCGGCGCGATCACTGAGCGAGGCACCCAGATTGAGCACGGCGATCGAGGCGATCCCGGCCAGCGCGATCCGCATCCGCCGGGACCTGAGCTTCCCGGTGCGGCGCGCCTTGGGCGCGGCCGGGCCCGGCCGCGCCGGTTCCGGACACCAGTCGTCCTCGACGTCGAAGGGGAACAGACTCAGCCCCACGTCGACTCCGTCGTGCTCCGACCGGAACCATCGGTGCCACGCATTCCGGGCCGGTTCGTCACCCAGGGTGGCAACGAGGCTCCCGAGCGAACCGTCCGCGCCGCCTTCAAATTCAACACGCTCGGTTAAAGCGGGCACTTCGCCCCACGCCGAAACGATTTCGGCCCCACCCAGTTCAGGCTGGATTTCGAGCACACCGACGGATCGCACACTCCCACTCACGGCGGTCACTATAAGTGAATTAGAGAGATCAATGTCAAGCTCGCAATACCGAACGGATTCATCACTTTAAGTGAGATCACTCGCGCCGGCGGACGGTCCACAGAGTCCACCTGGGGCCGGCGGCCGCGCACCGACCTGGGCACCGCGTCGATCTACCCGATGACCTGGTCCCTTCGCGACACACCGCCACCGGCGGCGACACATCGCTACCGACGGGTATGACGTCCTCGTCACAACCCTCCCGGCGTCCGCCTCATCACGGAAGGTGACAGGGCCCGCTGTTGCATGCTGAGAGCCGTGAGCGACAGCTACCTACGGTTGATCCCCACCGACAAGCAATGGCAGCCGACACCCGAGAACGCCGCGGCGGCGGCGGACTATGTCGCCCGACTGTTCGCCGGGCCCGGGGACGACGTCGAGGAGGTCGAGGCCGAGTTCTACGACCGGGTCACGCTGATCGACGCCGGCGAGAACACCACCCGGATCTCCTGCCCGAGCTGCGCCGGTGACATCGAGGTGGACTGGTTCTTCCGCCTGGTCGAGGAGAACGGCGAGGCCTTCGACAGCCTGGACGTCCGGCCGCCGTGCTGCGCGGCGGTCGTCACCCTGGATTCACTGCGGTACGACTGGCCGGTCGGGTTCGCCCGGTTCGAGGTCTGCGCCATGAATCCGACCCGGGCCGGGTACGAGCTCGACGACGCGGAACTCGCCGACGTGGCCGCACTCCTCGGCCACCCCGTCACCCAGATCCTCGCGCATTACTGACGGCCGGCAGTTCCCAGGGCGCCGTGATCGAGAAGTGCCGGTCGACGGTCGCCACCAGGGCATCGCCGCGTTCGCCCAGCCCGATCCGGGTCGCCCAGGCATCGAGCGCGGCGAGGAATCCGCGCAGTTCCCGGTGCACGTCCATGAGCAGGCCAGGCAGCGCGTCCCGGGGCAACAGGACCTTCGTCCTCGCCCACCGGCCGCGCTCACGGTCCGGACCGCCCTCCTGCCAGACGCGCAGGTCGTCGCCGACGACCTCGATCTCCGGCCCCGGGTCGTGGCCGAGCCACGGCGACCCACCGGCGACCGCCTGCGCCCAGTCCCGCCAGTCCTCGAGACCCGCGCAGCAGCCCGGCACCACCGCCGTCCCGGTGACCGTATCGACCAGGCGCAGGCCACCGGACACGATGAGGAACTCCTCGGTGAGCAGGGTGTCCACGACTTCGTCACGCCCGCCGGGAACGGCCACGTCCAGCCGGTGAGCCAACGCGGCCACGAACAGTCCGACCTGCGGGTCGGTGCAATCCGCCGCGAGCGCCAGCCATGACCGTGCGGCCATCGGGGCGACCGGCCACGGCGGCGGCGACCCGGTATCGAAGGACGGAACCTCCACGACGGCCTGCATCTTGATCACCACGGGGTCAGTTCTGCCTTGCGCGGCGGAACAGGTCGGTGACGATCGCGACGGCCAGGCCCGTGTATGCCCAGAATGCGGTGTTCGCCATCGCCGAGACCGGGTCCCAAGCTCCGTGCCAGGCGTCGCCGACGGCCTGCGACCAGGTGTCGCCGCCGCCAGTGCTCCACGGCAGCGGGAATCCCAGGCTGACCGTCCAGAAGGCGTCGCAGCAGGTCTGCCCCATCGGGATCACGATGCCGGCCAGCAGCCCGACGGCGCCGACTGCCGTGCCGGCGATCCAGCCGGTCCGGCTTGTTCGTTGCCGATGCCGCGCCCGCGCGATCAGGAGGATCCCACCGGCGATCAGCACCGCGGCGAACACCGAGACGTTCCGCTCCGCCTCGTAGGCGGCGGCGTTCATGCCGCCCACGTACAGGCCGAAGATGACGCTGCCGCCGCCGACCAGCGCTCGGACGGCGGTGGACAGGGTGTGCGGCCAGGGGCCGGGCCCGTCCCGGCGGCCGGTGGCGGGATCCGCGTCGTGACGGGCATCGGTCATCACCCGATCGTCGCACGGCCCCGCCCGGCCGCGGCATACCGGATAGAAGCCTCCAAAGCGACCATCCATGTCCCGCGATGATCACCCTGTTCGGCACGGTCGCCCTGGTCGGGTTCCCGCTGCTGCGCGCGCCCTGCTCTCCGTACCCGGATAAGACGGCCCTCCCTTACAGTGGCGAGGTGAGCGAGGAGCTGGTGCCGCACCCTCCCGAATGGCGCATGTCCGACGCCGACCGCAACCGGGTCGTCGAGCGACTGCAGCAGGCGCTCGGCGAGGGCCGGATCTCGCTGGACGAGTTCGAGGAGCGGCTGTCGGCGGTGCTGGCGGCGCGCACCTTCGGCGACGTCGCGCCGCACGTCGCCGACATCCCGGGCGTCACCATCGCCCGGCCGGCACCGGAGTTCACGGAGCTGCGCACCACGGCCGCGACCCTGAAGCGCCAGGGCACGTGGGTCGTTCCCCGGCGGCTGCTGGTCACGGCCCGGGCCGGCTCGGTGAAGCTCGACTTCACCGACGCCGTCATCGGCCACAGCGTCGTCGACATCGAGCTCAACGTCTCGGCCGGAACGACGACGCTGGTCCTGCCGGCGGGCGCCTCGGCGGACATCGACGGCGTGGAGTTCATCGCGGGCTCCGCCGGCGTCCGGGGCATCCCCGCACACGCGTCGGGCCCCGGCCGGCACTTCGTGGTGCACGGCAAGCAGCGCGCCGGGCGGCTGATCGTCCGCTACCAGCGCCGCTTCCTGCGCTGGCGCTGGTGACGCACCCTCCCGGCGGCAGGGCGCGTCAGCTCAGCAGCGAGCGGTTCAGGTGATGATGGAACCGGGCGAGAGGAACCTTCCCCTGATCGGCGGGTAGCCGTCCTTCCAGGTCACGACGGCATCCATGAGGCTCTGTACGCGCACCGAGGTTCCGTCGAAGGGCACCCGGTGATTGCAGGTCCCGGCTGCGCCGACGATCACCGGACAGGGCAGCACCGGGGCGAGGATGACGCCGCGCTGGGCGATACCGACGGTCATGAAGATGGCGTCGGTCTCCACCGGCAGGCGACCGCCCAGGTCACGTTGAGGAATCCACCGGAAACGGTGACGTCGTTGCCGTAGCTGACGTCGCAGCGGATCGGAGCACCGGCGACATTCACGCTGATCGGCGCCGGCTTGGCGGCGGCGGCACTGACCACAGCACGCGGACTGGCCGCCTACGCGCCAGCCGGCGCGACGACGAGTGCGAGGCCGGCCGACGCGGCGGCCGGCACGGCGAGGAGACGACGAAGAGACGGTAGCCGTCACAGTTCCCATGACACTCCTTAATGGATGACTGCGACCGTGGCTACCGGTGATGTTTTCGGCGACGACTGGACCTCGTCTGGAAGTCGACTGGTTGCTGGTCAATCGAGGTAGAAACGGTATGTCTCCTTCGGACACCACCACCCGCGAGTAGCCGCTACTGTCGATTTCTCGCAGGCTTCTGACCCCGGAGGTTCCGTGTCGGCTTCCACCTCGGCGTTACTGGTCGCCTTCGTCGCTGCCGGGCTGTCGCTGACCTCGGCGGCCTTCGTCGAGGTCTCCCGGCGGCGGTCCGCCCGCGAGATGGCGAACCTCCAACTCGAGCAGTCGCGCTTCAATGCGGAGTTGGCCGACACTCTCCTGCGTAAACGCGAGGCCGACAACAAGACAGCGGAGGCGCGACGACTGGTCGCGCGCTATCGGGATCCGCTGCTGATCTCGTCCTTCGACCTGCAGAGCCGCATCTTCAACGTGATGCGACCAGACGGATTCCGTGGCGGCCGCCACCCGGACTACTACCGGTCGAACACGCTGTTCGTCATCGCGGAGTTCTTCGGCTGGCTTGAGATCATCCGGCGTGACCTGCAGTTCCTCGATCTCGGCGCGGCCGAGGACACCCGCCAGCTGCTGAAACGGATCGAGGGTGTCCGAGACGCTTTCGCCAGCACGTCCAAATGGCACGACGATTTTTACATCTACCGTGGAGAACAGCGGGCGATCGGCGAACTGATGGCCATGGATCCGGGCGCCACGGGACCGGCCACGAGGGCCGAGTGTATGGGATACGCGTCCTTCGTCGCCAAACTGGAGGAGCCCGGATTCGCCCGCTGGTTCGACCGGACCGGCAAGGCGATTGGCGCGCTACCTGGACAGCGCCCGGAGCGCCTCGTCTACGTCCAGAACGCCTTGGTCGACCTGATCGACTTTCTCGATCCGGGCAGCGAGCGCCTGACGAACCGGCGGAATCGGCTCAGTCCGGACGCCTAGATCGCAACCTGTTTCCGCGGCGTACGCAACGTGGAGGCCGCCGCGTAGCACTTCGCCCAGACTCCGCCCCCAGGCCCGCAGATGGTCACGGAGCTGGGATGATGGACTCGATGGACGTCTATCATGCGGTGCGAACGAGGCAGTCGATTCGTAGCTTCACCGATCAGCCCGTCCAGCGCGAGGTTCTCGAACGGGTACTGGCGGCGGCCGCCGATGCCCCGTCGGGCAGCAACATGCAGCCATGGAATGTCTACGTGGTGACCGGTGAACCGCTGGCCAGGCTGAAGAAGACGGTGGCCGA
Source organism: Actinoplanes sp. NPDC049668 (assembly GCF_044465445.1). NCBI lineage: Bacteria > Bacillati > Actinomycetota > Actinomycetes > Micromonosporales > Micromonosporaceae > Actinoplanes > Actinoplanes sp. NPDC049668. The sequence continues at coordinate 292,197 of NZ_JBITLR010000004.1, read as the reverse complement.
TCGGTTCGCCGCCGGCGGCTCCCGTGATGATCGAGAGTTTGCGAACTACCCGCCCGAGCCGCGTTCGCCATACGTCGAACGCATGGCGGCACTGGGCGAAGTCCTCTACGGCACGCATGGCATCGCGCGCGGGGATGTCGCGGGCCGAGCCCGGATCCGCGCCAAGAACTGGAACTGCTTCGGTGCCGGCACGGCGCTGTTCTGCTATCTGGACCGGGACATGCCGACGCCGCGATGGGCCGACGTCGGTATCTACCTGCAGACGGTGATGCTGCTACTGCGGGCCGAAGGACTGCACAGCTGTGCACAGGAGATATGGGCGGAGTATCACCGCAGCGTCGCCGAGGTGATCTCCCCGCCGCCTGAACGAATGTTGTTCTGCGGCATGTCGATCGGCTTCGCGGATCCGACGGTCGCGCATCCACGGATCCGCCGAGCCCCGCTGTCGGAGACCGTGACATTCCTGGACTGACGCTCCGCGCAGTCGACTACTTCCGGGGCCAGATATACACGGCTGCGATCACGAGGGCCATCGCCGTGATGACGCCGGCCACTGTGATGGCGTACCGGACGGTGGCGTCCGGCGTGCCCCACTCACCGGCAACAGCCACCAGGGTGCCTGTTGCGGTGGCGAAACTCCCGGCGGCCAGCAATCCGGCCTTCACCACACCGGGCCGCGGATCCGGTTCCGGCCGGTCCGGCACCTGCTTCGAGGCCACGGCGGTCATGTCGTTCTCCTACATGTCTGCGCCAGGACGGGTAAAGATCGACCGTTCCCTTTCAGCCTAACGAAGCCCGTGCCCCTGCTTTTCTGGCCTGCAATTTACGACATCCGCTGCGGCGCATGCGCCCAGCCGGCCCCGGTGGATCATGGCAAGCTAAGGTGCCCGCGTGTCAACTGCCGAAGAAGCCCTCGCGGCCGCTCGTGACAGGTCCGAATACCGGGCGGGAGTCTGGGCGTTTCGGGCGATGTTGGTGATCGCAGCGGTGCTTCTGCCGAACATCGACCTGTCCTTCCTGCCGCGCTGGACCGCAAACCTGCTCATGCTCGCCTTTCTGGTGATCGCGTTCTATGGCAACCATCAGCTCCGCCGAGCCGGTGTGAGTGTCAGTGGCATGTCGAAGGGTTCCTGGAGCCGGCGCGGGATGGTCTACCGGGACGTGCTCGGACTCGGCCGGCGATAGCCACGAAGCCCCGGCTCTCTGAGGCGGGGCTTCGTTGGGGAGTGGATGATCAGTCCAGGCAGAACTCGTTGCCCTCGGGGTCGGTCATCACTATGAAGCCGGCGCTCAGCGGTGGCGCGGGGTCGTCGCGGCGTACCCGCTTCGCGCCCAGCGCGACGAGGCGGTCACACTCGGCCTCCAGTGCCGCCATCCGCTCGTCGCCCTGCAGCCCGGGAGCCGCCCGGACGTCGAGGTGGACCCGGTTCTTCGCGACCTTGTCCTCGGGCACCTGCTGGAAGAACAGCCGGGGGCCGTTGCCGGTCGGGTCCTCGATGGCCGATCGCGAGTTGTGCTGCTCCTTGGGCACGCCGATCCGTACGAGGAAGTCGTCCCACGCGGCCAGCGGGTCCGCGCCCTCGGGCAGCTCGACCCCGGGCGGCCCGGGGTGCACGTAGCCCAGCACGTCGCGCCAGAACGAGGACAGCGCGCGCGGGTCGCGTGCGTCGAAGGTGACCTGGATGTCTTTTGTGTCCATGGCACCCACCCTGCCACCGATTGCGGTCAGAACAGGACCGTTATCGGCGATGGAACCTGTTCAGCGCGGCCTCCAGCAGCGGCAGGGCGCGCAGCACCTGACCAGAGCGGATGAGCACGTCCCAGACCGGCTCGAACTTCTTCCAGCCGCCCGCGTACGCGAGATGGCGCAGGCGGTCGCCGCCCGGCTTGCCGGCGGCGCCGCGCCAGATGGCGGGCCAGGTGTAGAAGTCCCGGTACGCCCGCCAGTAGCCCGCCTCGAGCTGCTCGGCACTCATCCCGCGCGGCCGGTGCACGACGTGCCGGGTGTCGTAGAGGTCCCAGTCGCGGTGCACCATCCGCCCTGCCGCGTCCATCCGGCGGAACAGCGCGGTGCCCGGGTACGGCGTCATGATGTGGAACGTCGCGGTCTCCAGGCCGGTGGCGACCGCCCAGTCGACCGTACGGTCGAAGACGTCGGGTCCGTCGCCGTCCATGCCGAAGACGAAGCTGGCGTTGATCATCGCGCCCGCGTCGTGCACCCGCCGCGCGACCGCCTCGTAGCTGCGGCCGACGTTCTGCCGCTTGCGCTGCTCGGCCAGGTTGGCCTCGTTGATCGTCTCGAAGCCGACGAACACGCTGCGCATCCCGGCCGCGACGGCCTTCTCCAGCAGGCCGGGCGCGAGGATCGCGTCGACGGTGCTGGCGGCCTGCCATACCCGGCCCATGCCGGCCATGCCGCTGAAGAGTGCCTCGGCGAAGCGCCGGTTGCCGAGCAGGTGGTCGTCGAGGAAGTACAGGTGCCGCCCGGGCAGCCGCTCGATCTCGGCGAGGGCGTCGTCGACCAGCTGGGTGTAGAAGGACTTGCCGCCGGTGAAGAACGCGTCCTTGTAGCAGAAGTCGCAGTGGTGCGGGCAGCCGCGGGACACGACGATCGAGTTGGGCACGAGGTAGCGCTCCCGCTTGATCAGGTCGCGGCGGATCGGCGGCAGGCCCTTCAGGGTGCGCTCGGTGGAGGCGTACCGGCTCGCGGGCGCGCCGGCGCGGAAGTCGTCCAGGAAGCGCGGCCAGGTGTCCTCGCCCGGGCCGAGGAAGATCGCGTCGGCGTGCGCGGCGGCCTCGTCGGGCAGGGACGTGACGTGCAGCCCGCCGAGCGCCACGAAGACGCCGCGCTCGCGGTACCGGTCGGCCAGCTCGTAGCTGCGCCGCGCCGAGGTGATGTACACCTGGATCACCACCAGGTCCGGCCGGTCGTCGGCGACCTGCGAGTCGATCCGCTCCACGTGCTCGTCGAGGATCCGCACCTCGTCGTCGTCGCGCAGGTAGCCGGCCAGGGTGGCCAGCCCGAGCGGCGGGAACAGCGAGTACTTGACCGGCCGGAAGAGCGGGCTGGTCGCCTCGGTCAACGCGGGAAGAATCATCGTCACACGCATGCCGGAAACGCTAGGCAGCCGATGTGGAGAATCGGCGCGCCCGTTGTGAAGGCTTAGCGGTCGTAGCCGAAGAGCTTCGCGGCGAGGTCGGTCATCACCTCGCTGGCGCCCGCGCCGATGCCGAGGATCCGGGTGTCGCGGTAGTGCCGCTCCACCTCCGTCTCGCGCATGTACCCCATCCCGCCGTGCAGCTGCACGGCCTCGTCGACCACGTACTTGCAGGCCTCCACCGCCGCGTTCTTCGCCAGGCACGCCTCGGCGGCGACCTGGTCGCCGGCCGCGTGCCGGGCCGCGACCAGCCGGGTGTACGCGCGGGCGAGCTCGATGCGCTGCCGCATGCCGACGAGCTTGTGGCGCACCACCTGCCGGGCGATCAACGGCTTGCCGAACGTCTCCCGGGCGCGTGCGTAGCCGAGCGTCAGGTCGAGGCACCGCTGCGCCACCGAGTACGCGTGCACCGCCGCGATGATGCGTTCGGGCACGAACACCTGGGCGATCAGCATGAACCCGCCGTTCTCGGCGCCGATCAGGTTGCGGGCGGGCACCCGGCAGTCGGTGAACGACAGCTCCGCGGTGTCCGAGCAGAGCCAGCCCATCTTGTCGAGCCGGCGGGACACCGCGAAGCCGGGCGTGCCCTTCTCGATGACGAGCAGGCTGATGCCGGACGCGCCGGGGCCGCCGGTGCGGACCGCGGTGGTGACGAAGTCGGCGCGGGTGCCCGAGGTGATGAACATCTTGGCGCCGTTGACTATGTAGTCGTCGCCGTCGCGGACCGCGGTGGTGCGCAGCGCGCCGACGTCCGAGCCGGCGTCCGGCTCGGTGACGCCGAGCGAGCACACCACGTCGCCGGCCAGGGCGGGCCGGACGAACCGGTCGATCAGCGCGGGGTCGCCGGACGCGATCATGTGCGGCAGGGCGATGCCGTGGGTGAACAGCGCGGCGTGGCAGCCGGACGATCCGCCCGCCTCCAGGAACGCCTCGGTGGTGACGACCGTGTCGACGGTGTCGCCGCCGTCGCCACCGTGCTCCTCGGGGAAGCCGACGGCGTACAGCCCGGCCTTGGCGGCGCGGCGGTGCAGGTCACGCGGGATCTCGCCGGCCCGCTCCCAGTCGTCGAGGTGCGGCGCGATCTCACGGCGTACGAACTGCGCGGTCGACTGGCGCAGCGCCGTCCGCTCGGGGGTCTCGAAGGGATCGTCCATGATCAGGTCTCCTTTGCACCGCGTTCGACCAGGGTCTCCGGATCGCGCCGGCCGAGCAGGATGGCGCCGGCGCGCTTCCAGCGCCGGATGAGCACCTCGCGCTGGGCCAGGTCGCCGCTGACGATGCCGGTCATGGCCAGGCCGGTCAGCACCTCGAAGCTGAGCTGCACCACGGTCGCCAGCCGCGGGTCGCCGGGTGCGGGGCCCTGCAGCAGGTGCCGGGCACGCTCGTGCAGCACCCCGAACAGCTCCTTCTCCACCGGCATCAGCGCCGCGCGCAGCTCGGCGTCGGTGCGGGCGGCGGTCCACAGTTCCAGCGCGGCCCAGAACAGCGGCGAGGAGAAGTGCCGCCACATGATGTCGATCAGCGCGTCGAACTGGTCGGTGCCGCCGGGCGCGGTGGTCCGGACGGTGGCGACCTCGGTGGACAGCACCTCGAGCCGCCGCCGGGCGAGGTGCTGCACGGCCGCGACGAGCAGGTCCACCTTGGTCGGGAAGTGGTGCAGCAGCGTGCCCCGGGGCACGTCGGCCAGGGCCAGCACCTCCGCCGTCGTGGTCTCGGCGTAACCGCGCTCGACCAGGGACTGCACCGTCGCGTCGAGGATCTTCGACCGGGTCGCCTCGCGGCGCTGCGCCTGGGTTCGCCGGCCGGTTTCCATCACGGCACTTACCGTACGCCTTGACGGTTAGTTCGGTCCACTCCAAGATCTCGTACGGGTTGCCGTGACCCAGGTCACTGACATACCGTCACGCCAGACTGTTAGGGGATCTTCGATGCGTCCGTACGCGCGGCTCCGCGCCGGCCTCGCCGTCGGCCGGGCGATGGCCGCCACCACGCTGAGCCGCCTGATCCGGCGGCCGGCGCCGCCCGTCGTGCTGACCGCCGTGGAACAGCCGCGCGTCTTCGCGTACCCCTATGTCGCCGCGGCCGAGATCGCCGCGGACCCGGACCGGATCTTCGCGGTCCTCGCCGACCCCGCCCGGATGGGCGACTGGCTGGTGCTGCACGCCGGCTGGCCGGCGCAGCCGCCGGCCGGCCTCGTTCCCGGCGAGCGGATGACGCAGCGGGTCAAGCTGATGGGCGTGCCCAGCGACGTGCGCTGGACGGTCACCGGCATCGCGCCGCCGCGGACGGTCTGGCTGGACGGCACCGGGCCGATGGGCATCACCGTCGGGTTCTACCTGTCCGTCGCGCCCGCCGCGGGTGGCGCGCTGGTGCGCTGCGACGGCGGCGTCGAGGGCGGCACGGCCGACGGGCCGCTCGGCTCGATGCTGGCCCGCAACCTCGCCGAGGCCATGCAGAAGTCCCTGGAGAAGCTGGCCACCGCCGTCGGCGAGCAGGCGCCGCCGGTGCCGCGCCCGGCCGCGCGGGCCACACCGGGGCGGCCGCCCCGCACCCGGGGCGCGCCGATCCGCCACGAGCGCAGCGGCCGCGACCTCGACCCGTGGACCCCGGTCATCGTCGGCGTCGGGCAGGTGTCCGACCGCTCCACCGAACCGCGGGGCGCGGACCCGGTGTCGCTCGCCGTGCGCGCGCTGCGGCTCGCCGCGCGGGACGCCGGCGCCGGCGACGAACTGCTCGCCGCCGCCGACTCGGTCGGCTACGTCGCCAGCGTCTCCTGGCAGTACCCCGACGGCGCCGCGCTGATCGCCGAGGCGCTCGACGCCCGGCCGGCGGAGACCGTGCAGACCGGCCTGCTCGGCGGGGACGGCTCGCTGCGGCTGCTCAACGACGCGGCCGCCGCGATCGCCGCCGGGCACGTCTCGGTCGCCCTGCTCGGCGGCGCCGAGGCCGCCGCGACCGCCGCCGCCGCCGAACGCGCGGGCCGCGACCTGGCCTGGCCCGGACAGCGCGAGGGTACGGCCCCGGCGCGCACCATCGGCGTCGACACCGTGCCGAACAACGACGCCGAGACCGCGGCCGGCCTGGTCGCGCCCATCCACCTGTACGCGCTGATCGAGTCAGCGATCCGCGGCCGTCTCGGGCTGTCCCGCGACGAGCACCGCGCCCGGATCACCGAGCTCTGGTCCCGGTTCTGCGACGTGGCCGCGACCAATCCGTACGCCTGGCTGCCCGGCCGCCGCACCGCCGCCGAACTGGGCGCACCCGGCGGCGCCAACCGCCCGATCGCCGCGCCGTACCCGAAGCTGCTCACCGCGCATCTGCAGGTCAACCAGGCCACCGGCATCATCGTGTGCAGCGCGGAGGCCGCGCAGCGGGCCGGCATCGCACAGGACCGGTGGGTGTTCGCGCACGCCGGCGCGCACGCCACCGACGAGTGGTACGTCACCGAGCGCGCCGACCTGGCCTCCTCCCCCGCGATCGCCGCCGCCGGGCGGGCCGTGCTCGGCCACACCGGGCTGTCCATCGACGACGTCCGCCACGTCGACCTGTACGCCTGCTTCCCGTCGGCGGTACAGATCGCCGCCGCCGAGCTCGGCCTGCCGATCGACGACCCGGCCCGCCCGCTCACCGTGACCGGGGGCCTCACGTTCGCCGGCGGGCCCGGCAACAACTACGCCGGCCACGCCGTCGCCAACCTGGTGCCGCTGCTGCGCGCCGACCCGGACGGGTACGGCCTGGCCACCGCCGTCGGCTGGTACCTCACCAAACACGCGATCGGCGTCTTCTCCGCCCGCCCACCCGAGCGCGGATACCGCGACATCGACGCCGACCTGCGGCTGCCCCGGCCCGCCGCCCGCAAGACCGGACCGGCCGGCACCGGCACGGCCGTCCTCGAGGCGTACACCGTCCCGTACGGCCGCGACGGCGAGCCCGAGGCCGGCATCGTCACCGCGCTCACCCCGGACGGCGCGCGGGTGGTCCGCCGCACCCGCGACCGCGCGCTGATCGAACGGCTGCTCGCCGAGGATCCGCTCGGCTGGCGCATCGACGTCACCGGGGACGGCTTCACCGTCGCCGACACCACGCCCGCGCCGCTGCCGCCGGCCGGCGAACCGCCCGTACAGGTGGAGTGGCAGGGCCCGGTCACCGTGATCCGGCTGAACCGGCCCGCCGTCCGCAACGCCGTCGACCTGGCCACCGCCCGTGCCCTGGAACGCGCCGTCGACGCGTTCGAGGCCGACCCGGACGCCCGGGTCGCCGTGCTGACCGGCGGCGACACCGTGTTCTGCGCGGGCATGGACCTCAAGGCCGCGGCGCGCGGCGAGTATCCGGTCACCGAGGGCCGCGGCCTGCTCGGCCTCACCGCCCGGCCGCCCCGCAAGCCGCTGATCGCCGCCGTCGAGGGCGCGGCCGTCGCCGGCGGCTGCGAGCTCGCGCTCGCCGCCGACCTGATCGTGGCCGGCGAGGACGCCGCCTTCGGCATTCCCGAGGTCCAGCGCGGCCTGGTCGCCGCGGCCGGCGGGGTGCTGCGGTTCGCGCGGAGCCTGCCCCGTGCCACCGCCCTGGAACTCGCGCTCACCGGCGAGCCGATGCCGGCCCGCCGGCTGCACGAACTCGGGCTCGTCAACCGCGTCACCGCACCCGGCAAGGCCCTGGAGACCGCGCTCGAACTGGCGCACCACATCGCCGCCAACGCACCGCTGGCCGTGCTCCTGTCCAAGCGCATCGTCGACGAGCACGGCGACTGGAGCACCGCGGAGGCGTTCGACCGGCTCTCCGGGATCGCCGGCGAGGTGATCGCCTCGGTGGACGCCGCCGAGGGCGTCCGCGCGTACGCCGAGAAACGCGCACCCGTCTGGACCGGCCGCTAGCTGCTCGCACCCCCCAACCGAACGAAGGTGTCGTCCATGATCAGGAACACGCTCGAACACCTGCACGCCGTCGGCCGTATGCACCAGATCGGCATCATCAACCTGCTGCGCCCCGACCGGCTGCTGCGCGCCGCCGTGAACAACGCCCGGCTCGGCCCGCAGGCCGCCCTGATCATGAAGGCCGCCGCCGAACACCCCGACGCCCCGGCCGTCACCGACGAACGCGGCACCCTCACCTACCGGCAGCTCGACGAGCAGTCCAACGCCCTCGCACACGCCCTGAACGGCCTCGGCCTGCCGGAACGCTCGGTCGTCGCGGTCCTGGCCCGCGACCACCGCGGCCTGCTACTCGCGATCAGCGCCACCGCCCGCGCCCGGCTGCGCCTCGCGCTGATGAACACCGGACTCGCCAAGCAGCAGCTGATCGAGGTGGCCGCCCGGGAGAAGGTCCAGGTCGTGCTCTACGACGAGGAGTTCGCCGACGTCGTCGACGGGCTGCCGGACACCATCACCCGGTACGTGACCTGGGGTTCCGCTCCCGGTACGTCGATCGACGAGCTGATCGCCGCGCACCCCACCACGGCGCTGCCGCTGCCCGAGCAGCCCGGCGGGTTCATCATCCTGACCAGCGGCACCACGGGACTTCCCAAGGGCGCGCCGCGCACCAAGGTGTCGCCGCTGGCCAGCGCGCTGATCGCGGACCGGATCCCGTTCCCCCGCCAGGGCGCCGCGGTGATCGCGTCGCCGCTGTTCCACAGCACCGGATTCGGCGCCTGGACCGTCGGGCTCTCGCTGGCCAACCACGCCGTGCTGATGCGCCGCTTCGACGCCGAACACATCCTGCGGCTCATCGCCGAGCACCGCGCCGAGATGCTGGTCGCCGTGCCCACCATGCTCACCCGGATCCTGTCCCTGGGACCCGAGGTGATCGGCAAGTACGACACCACGTCGCTGCGGACCGTCTTCGTCGCCGGTTCACCCCTCGCGCCCGAGCTGACCACCCGCTTCCAGGACATCTTCGGCGACGTCGTGCACAACGTGTACGGCTCGACGGAGGTCGCCGTCGCCTCGGTCGCCAAGCCCGACGAGTCCCGGCGCGCACCCGGCACCGTCGGCCGCCCGCCGGTCACCGTCCACGTCGCCCTCTTCGACGCCGAGGACCGCCGCATCACCAGGCCCGGCGAGATCGGCCGGGTCTTCGTCCGCACCGGCATACCCTTCGAGGGCTACACCGACGGCCAGCGCAAACAGGTCATCGACGGCCACATGGCCACCGGCGACCTCGGCCACCTCGACGCCGAGGGCCTGCTCTTCATCGACGGCCGCGACGACGACATGATCATCTCCGGCGGCGAGAACGTGTACCCCCTGGAGGTCGAGAACCTGCTCGCCCAGCGCGAGGACGTGGTCGAGGCCGCCGTGATCGGCGTCGACGACGCCGAGTTCGGCACCCGCCTGCGCGCCTTCGTCGTCCTGACCGACGACGCTCCCCGCGACCCCCAGCAGATCAAGGATTTCGTACGCGCGAACCTGGCCCGCTACAAGGTCCCCCGCGACGTGGTGTTCCTCGACGAGCTACCCCGCAACCCCACCGGCAAGGTGGTCCGCCGCCTGCTGCCCACCGGCCCGCTGCCGGAGCCCAGCTGACTCCCAGCACGGGATGAGGGCACCACCTGCCCTCATCCCGTTGCGGGCGGGTCAGCGCTTTTCGCAGGCGATGCCGTCCTTGTCGCGGTCCGACTTCTTGTTCGCCTTGTACAGGGCGTTCGACACCTTGAAGTTCGTGACCTTCTTCGTGCTGCCGCGCACCTTGTCCTTCGCACCCTTCTTGCCTACGCCGTGCTTGTAGACCTTGTTCAAGGCGGTGCAGTTCTTGTAGGTCTTCGCCGCGGCGTGGACCGGGGTGGACACCGCGGCCGAGGTGCCGGCGAACGCGAGCGCGCCCACCAGCAGACCCCGAACGATCTTGTTGAGCATGGGACTCCGTATCTTCGGTGGAAGGTCGAAACCGGACGCTACCGACCGGACCACCGAGATGACCATCGACCGTTTCAGCCGAGGAAGTCAGCCACTCCGCTGGTCACCGCGCCCATGACGCGGAACCCGACGCGCACGGGTACCGGGGCGAAAGTGAACAGATTCGGACCAATGCCGGCCCTGCCGAGGACGCGCACCGGAACGGTCACGCCGCGATGTGCGCAGCCACCGCAGAGAGGACCGGGGCGATGTCGGCGGTGGTGATCGCCGCGTTGGGCCGGAACGGGAGTCGCGCGAGTCGTTCGACGCCGGCGGCCCAGATGGTGCGCTCGGCGGGTGCCGGCTTGTGCAGTTCGGTCCGCTCGCCGCAGCAAGGGCACTCGAAGTAGGCCATGTTCTCCACCCCGCCCAGCACCGGCGTCCGAACCTCGCGCAGCGTGCTGAGCGCGCGGCCGGTGTCCAGGTGGGAGACCTCGGCCGGCGTCACCACGAGAATCGTGGCGACCCTCCCGGCGCCGGACAGGACTCCCTGCTGGGTGAAGCTGATGCCCGGGGGAAGATCCACGACGAGGACCTCGACGTCGCCCCAGTTCGTTTCCTTGATCAGGCGACCGAGCAGAAGATCGCTCAGGTCCGACCCGAGCGCGAGCCCCTGGCTGCCGGCCATGAGAAAGCCCGCCGACGCGACCTTGAGGCCGTCGATCTCCATCGCTTCCAGGCCCGGGCCGTCCCGCCCGTCGGGCGCCCAACCCGCAAGGGTGACCGTCCTGGCCGGGACGTCGCGGCGCAGCCCGAGCATGCTCGGGACGTCGGGTCCGGCGATGTCGGCGTCGACCAGTCCGGCCCGCAGACCGCCGCGGGCCAGTTCGCGCCCGAGCGCGACCGCGACGCTCGACTTGCCGACGCCGCCCTTGCCGCTGGCCACGGCGATGATCGGCAACTGCTCCAGCGATGGCCGGGAGGATCCGAATACACCCATGCGGCAACGGTACTTACCTCAGCGCGCGACAACGGGGTTCTTGACAGCCGCTTCAACCATCAAGGCATGAGGCTCACGGAGGTTTCCTGCTTCCGTCGCCGCGCAGACGATGAATCTGATTCTCCCCGGCGCGCGAAAGGGCAGAAGATTGATCTTCAACGTCGCTACTCTGATCGTTTCGGTCGCCGCTCTGGCCATCTCGGCCTGGGCCGCGATACGACAGCTGAGGCTGGTTCGCGGATCCAGTGATCTGAAGCTGACGGCCGAGATTCTGGTCGGCCGCTTCGGCAGCAAGGACTTTCAGGTCGATCAGCGGTACGTGCTCGAGCGCCTGGCACAGGAGCACGATCCGGCCCTCGGGATCAGCGGCCTTCCGGAGCCGGCCGCCGCGGCCGCGTGGAACGTGGGGTTCATGTTCGAGAACCTGGGGATGATGACGGTTTTCGGGCTGGTCGACCGGCGGATCGTCCTCAGTATCGGCAACTACCGGATCCAGCGGAGCTGGGAGGCGCTCGAGCCGTTCATCCGGGCCGAAAGGAGCATTCGGGACGCCCCCTTCCTGGACTTCTTCGAGAACGCCTACGTCGAGGCCCGCGCGACGTCACCGCGCGACCTCTACCGGTCGCTGGGCCTCAAGGAGTCACGCTCCAGCTCCGCCAGCGTGGACGCCGCCCGGTCCAGCTGATCGTGGGAGAACACCGGGATACCCCGCCTGCGCAGCGCCTCGGCCGCGACGCCGCTCCCGGCGACGGTGACGCCCGCGAAGGTTCCGTCGTGGACATAGGTGCTGCCGCAGGTCGGGCTGCCGTCGACCAGGACGGCGAGGCCGACGCCGGCCTGCACCGCCCGGTCGACCGCCCGTTGCGCCGCCGCCCTGAACAGGTCCGTGACGTCACGGCCCGAGGCCTCGCGGACCCGGGCGCGGCCGTCGAGGACGTCGGCCGCGCTGCCGCCGACGATCTCGGCCGGTTCGCGCGGCACCGGGAACCCGACGGCCACCTCCGGGCACAGCGACACGAGGCGCCCCTCGGCGGCCCACCGCTGCCAGATCGGCGAATCGACCGGTACCCCGGTCTCGTTGAACCGCAGCGGCGCGCCGCCCAGGCAGCCGCTGACCAGAACCCTCAACATGGCCAGGTCGGCGGCAGCGGTTCCGCGTCCGGGTCCGGGCCGTACGGGCCATGACCGGCCCGGAGACGGCGAAGGGTGTTGACGACGGAGGCGAGCACGCCCTCGAATTCGCGGGGCTCCGCCGAGAGCGGTCCCCCGGTCCGATCCGGTTCCTGCTCGACGGCGAGGTCGCGGATCACCCACCGGTCGGCCGCCTGTTGCTCGAGGACGGCCTGATAGATCTGATGTCCGGTCCAGGAGCGCCACAGCCGCAACACGCCGGCGTCGTCGAGCTGAGCCAGCCAGCGGACCTCCATGTCGAACCGGCCGAGGCCGTCGCGCAGGAGCTGCCTCGTGTCGGCGTCGACGACCAGGCCACAGGGCCGCGGAACCGCGGTCAGCCGCAGGCCCGGGAGCGTCTTGGTGTCGTCGGTGAAGTGCGGTCGCCGGTCGGTCACGCCGACATTCGACCACAACGCCGGATCGCGCGGGTGCGGGCTACTCGCCGCGGAACACCGGGGTACGCCGTTGCAGGCTCGCCTCGATGCCCTCGGCGCTGTCGCGGGTCGACCACAGCTCGATCTGCTCGGCCAGCTCATGGTCGAGCGCCTGGCGGACCCGGGCGGCCAGGTCGCCGCGCAGGGTGCGCCGGATGGACCGTACCGCCAGCGGCGCGGACCCGGCGAGCTGCAGCGCCAGCTCCCGGGCGGTCTCGCGCAGCAGTCCCGGCGCGGCGAGCCGGTCGGCGAGGCCGATGCGTACGGCCTCCTCGCCGCCGACCCGGCGCGCGGTCAGCAGCAGGTCCGCCGCGTTCTGCCGGCCGACCAGTTCCGGCAGCGTCACGCTCAGGCCGAACCCCTGGTGGAAGCCGAGCCGGGCGAAGTTCGCCACGAACCGCGTCGAGGCCTCCGCGACCCGGAAGTCGGCGGCGCACGCCAGGCCGAGCCCGCCGCCGACGGCGCTGCCCTGCACCGCGGCGATGATCGGGGTCCGCACCTCGAACAGCCGGGCCGCGCACCGGTACAGGCCCTGCGCCGCGGCCGGGCGGTCGCGGACGAAGTCGCCCTCGCCGAGGTCCGCGCCGGCGCAGAAGTGCTTGCCCTGCGACGCCAGGATGATCACCCGGCAGGCGGGGTCGTCGTCCAGGGCCGACGCGGCGTCGACCAGCCGGGTCAGCAGAGCCTCGTCGACGTGGTTGGCGGGCGGCCGGCGCAGCTCCAGCAGGGCCACGCCGTCGTCGACGGTGACCGACAGGTCCGTGCTGGTTTCCGAGCCCACTGCGTGCCTCCGCGGGTAGCGACTGACTGTCAGCTCACCCTGCCACAGCGCCGGAACGCCGCGTGGCCGGACGCCCGGCTGTGCCGAACACAGGGGCGAGGTCCCCCATGCACCTCGCCCCTGTGCCGGCCGTTACTGGCAGCTGAAGAAGACGCCGCCGCGCGGGATGACGACGCCGCTCTTGGGGCTGTGGATGAACACGCACAACCCGAACTGGGTGAAGGCCGCCGCGGGAGCGGAGAAGCTCTGCCGGCCGGCGGGCTCCTGGTACCAGTAGTAGCCGTAGTGCCGATAGATGTAGGCGTCGGTTCCGTTGACGAACGTCCGGAAGTTCCCGATGGAGTCGTACGCCACGCCGGGAGCCTGATAGGTGGTGCCGTCCCCGTCCAGTTCCCCCCAGCCCTGCCAGGTGAAGCCGCCGGGATCACTCATGTTGCGGTAGATCCGGTTGTCGGTGCCGCGGACCGTCAGGGCGATCGTGCGCCCGTCCGCCATCAGCGCGGCTGCCGGCGCGTCCGGTGTGGCCCCGTCGCTCGGACTGGGGTCCCACTCCCCCTGCCAGCCCCCGCCGACATGGTGACGTTGGTATACGCGATCGTCGAGTCCCCTGATGAACAGATGAATACGGTTCTGCCCCCCAGCGGATTCGAAGACCGCGCTCGGGGCGCTGTAGGTGAGGCCGCTGTAGGCACCGCTGAAGTTCTTGAGGATCGGCTGCCACGGAGTCCACTTCACATAATTCGACGGCGTGCAGCCGATGCCGGTGCGCTGGGTGAAATAGACCCGGTTGTCGGTGCCACGCACGAACAGGAACAGCCCGCCGGGGACCAGCACCGCGGCCGGCGCCGAGAGGGTGTAGCCGTTTCCGGGAACCTCGCACCAACCCGCCCACGAGTTGGCGCCGGTTCTGCGGTTTCGATAGATCTTGTTGTCCGTGCCTCGGACGAACACCTCGGCGGTGTCTCCGACCACCGCCGGCGTGTCGACCGTGAGGATGGCGCCGGGCACCTCGGCCCAGGCACCCCATGCGTAGGCGGGCGCCGGGGTGACGAGAACGGTCCCCCCGATCACCATGATCCCGCTCAGCACCATGCCCAAGAGCCGCTTGAGTGCGGGCCTGGCCTTCGACCGTTCTGCTGACACCGACTACCTCCCCGGGATCGCCGCGACGGCCGCTCCGCCGTCCGGCAGCTCGTCATGCCCGGCCAGTGTGGAGAGGACCGGTAGCGCCGTGGCAGCGCGGCGGTAAACGCATCGACCGACGTCACGGTCGGCGGACATCGCGGATCGATGCTCGCCAGTCCCGATCCTGACAAGGGGTCGACAGGTCCTCCGGCGCGGTGCACGCTGCTAGCCAGCAGGGCAGCATTCGCTGCCGGGTGCGGCGGTCGGGGGGCCGTGTGATCGAGTTCGGGGTGTTGGGTCCGCTGACCGTGCGCCGCGACGATGCGCCGGTCGTCGTCAACGCGGCCATGCTGCGCGGACTGCTGGCCCTACTGCTGCACCGGCCCGGGCAGCCGGTCTCCGTGGACACCATCGTGGAGTCGTTGTGGCCCGGCCGGCCGCCGGCGACCGCGCGCAAGACCGTCCAGGTCTATGTCGGCCGGCTCCGCAGGACCCTCGGCGACGAGGACCGCATCCGTCACGGCCCGGGCGGCTACACCATCACCGTCGCGCCCGGCGAGCTTGACACCGCCCGGTTCCGCGCGCTCGTCGACGACGCCCGCGACGCACACCGGCGCGGCGAGGTCGCCACCGCCGACGCCACGCTCACCGAGGCGCTGGGGCTGTGGCGGGGCACCCCGTTCGCCGACCTCGGCGGCGCCGGCGCGATGGCCGAGGAGATCCGCCTCCTCGAGGAGCAGCGGCTGACCGCCCTCGAACTGCGCGCCGCGGCCCGCCTCGACCTGCGCCGCCACCACGAGGTGGTCGCCGACCTCGTCGGCCTGCTGCCCGCGTACCCGTACCACGAGCGCCTGGTCTCGTACCTGATGCTCGCGCTGTACCGCAGCGACCGCCAGAGCGAGGCGCTGGACCTGTACCGGCGCACCCGTGATCAGCTCGCGGACGAGCTGGGCATCGAGCCCGGCCCCGCGATGTCGGGGCTGCAGCGGGCGATCCTGCGCAACGACGGCAGACTCGGGAACCTCGGCGCGAACGACCTCGACGCAATCACCTTGCCGCCGCCGCGGCCCTCCGGCGCGACGGCCGCGGCGTCGGCGCGGGCCGGTGCGGCACCGCCACCACCATCGGAGGTACCCGCCGGGCGGCGCTCGCCGCTGTCGCGGGCGTTGACGGCCGCCGTCGTCACCGCGCTCACCCTCGGCCTGCTCGGCGCCAGCATGCCGGCGGCCCGGCCGCGGATGACCGGCCTGTTCAACATCGTGCTCGCCCCGTTCGCGTGGTCGGGGCCGGTGCAGGAGCAGGTGGCGAGCCGCCTGCAGGTCGGCCTGCACCGGGAGTTGAGGTCCTGGTCGGACGAGGTCGCGGCGATCCAGCTGCGCGGACCGGACCGGATCGAGGTCGTCGACCCGGAGGCGGGCCCGGGCCGCGGCGATGCGCTGGGCCGGGTCGCGCGCGAGCACGGCGCCGACGTCGTGGTCACCGCGCGCCTGCACTCCGCGAACGGCAGGCTGACCGTCGCGATCGAGCTGCTGATCACCGACCGCACGTTCGGCGAGACGCCGGAGTTCGTCGGCCTGCACGACATCAGCATCACCGAGCCGGCCGACGTCCTCGCGCGCAACCTCGAGATCAACGAGGAGCTCACCGAGGCGACCCTGCACTACCTGAAGGCCGTCGTGGCGTTCGTCCGCGGCCTCGGCGACTATGCGCTCGACGACTTCGCCGGCGCCGAGGACAGACTCCTGACCGCCGACGCCGAGTTCGACCGGGTCGACGAGGCCGCCGGCCACCGGACGGTCCGGCGTGACGTGCTCTACCTCATGCTCGGCAACGCCGTCGGGCGCGACGACAAGACCCGGCTCGGCCAGGCCGCCGACTACTACCGGCTGGCCCTGTCGCGGAACCCCGCGTACACCCGGGCCCGGATCGGGCTGGCCGAGGCCACCCGGGCGGCCGCCGGCTGTCAACCGGGCCGGACCCGCGCGGAGCCCCTCGGCCACGCCATCGACGACTACAGCGCCGCCCTCACCAGCGCCGACGGCGACGACCCGGCGGTACGTGGCCTGCTGCGGACGAAGGCCCGGCTCGGCCTCGGACTGACCTACCAGTGCCTGACCGCCGCCGGCCTGGGCGACCACTGGGCCGACGCCGACGCCGAGTTCCGGGAGATCCTGCGCCTGCGGCCCGCCGGCCGGCCGATGGACGGCAACGCCCGGCACTCCCGGCTGCTCGCGGCGGAGGCCCGGGCCGGCCAGGCACTCACCGCGTTCCTCACCGCGGACGGACCCGGCGCCGCCCGGTACGGCGGCTACCCGGCCGCCGCCGCGGCGTACGAGGACGCGCTGCGCCTGCTGGGCGGCATGGACGTCGAGCGGCCGACCATGGTGGAGCGGGAGCTGGTCTACCTGCGCAACCTCCGCTCGGTCTACCGGGCGATGGACGCCGGGACGGAGCTGCGCGGCGTGGACGGGCGAATCTCCGCCGCGACCGCGCGGCTCGCGACGATGGCGGACTCGCGATGACCGGTATCGGGCGCTCGTTCCTGGTCAACCGGAGCCGCTACCTCGCCGCCCTCGCGGGCTTCGTCGTGGCGGCCACGGCGACCGCCGTCTCGCTGAGGGTCGACTCCGAGCACCGATCCGTGCGCGGGGTGCCACAGCCTCCCGCGGTCGCCCCGTCCGGCCCCGTCCAAGTCGCGCCCACCGGGAGCACCACCGCGACCCAGGGACCCATACCGGGGACACCGCATCCACCGGCCCTGAATCCGACCCGAACGACTCCGCCCACCGGCGGCACGACCTCAAGCCCCCCGGCGCCTGTCGCAACCACCCAGGCGCCTACCACCCAGACGCCCACCACCCCGGCGCCTACCGCCACGTCGCCGGACGCGGAGGAGCCGGAAGACCTGCTCAAGCGGCGCGACTCCCTTCCGGAAGGCGTTCCCGAACAGGTGTCGTTCTTCATGGGCGGCGGCTCGGACTGCTTCGGGCAGGAGTCCGGGTCGCCGTACATCGCTGGGGTGGCGGAAACAGCGGAGATTCCGACGGGAATCGTTCTCTGTTTCCACGGCTTCGATCACCAGCCCGACGGCACCGGTTTCAAGCCGCTGGACGTGACCATTGCGGCGCCTTCCGGTGCCGTCACCACGATGACGCTGCTGCCGACCGGGAACTACTACGCGACAAGGTTCCCGGTCCTGCCGGGCGACCCGCTCGGGAAGTACCAGGTAACGGCCAGACAGGAGAAACTCGAGGCCGGCCTCGGGTTCACGCTGACACGCGGGAGCTCGCCGCGCTTCTGGCTCGACGCCCCGCACAACGAACCCCGCCTCCTCGGCACCGACCTCGACCTGTATCTCGGCGGTTTTCCGGCGAACCGGCCGGCCCGTTTCCACCTTTACGATGCCCAGTCACGCCTCTACCGCACGTCGTTCACCGTCGCCGTCGACGCGATCGGCGAGGCACACGCGGTGATCGACACGAAGTCCGACGATCCCCCGGGCTGCTACGGAATCATCAGCGACCTGACACAGCAGCCGGGCAAGGAGATCAAATACCGGTTCTGCCTCCGATAGCGATGCTGCACCCGCGCTGCCTTGCACAGCGGTTACCGTCCTCACACTCGGTCAGGCATCCTAGGAACCTAGTTGCTTCGGTCCAGGCCAGGCCGGCGATGTGGGCTCGCCAGGACGGCACTTTCGTCGGGTTTCTGCCGTCGCGCCGCCCGATATGCTGCTGCTGGCTGCCGCACCGCCGCAGTCGAGGACCGCTGCTCTGTGGGGATTTCGAGATGACCGACGGCTCGTCCGCCATGCCGCTGCGGTTCGAGATCCTCGGCTCGGTCCGCGCCTACCGGGGCTCCGAACCGGTGGACCTCGGGCCGCCCCGGCAGCAGGCGGTCCTCGCCATGCTGCTGCTGAACGCCGGCCGGCCCGTGCCGCTGCCCCGCATCGTCGCCGCGCTCTGGAGCGGCGATCCGCCGGAGAACGGCGTCGACGTGGTGCAGCGCTACATCGGTGCGCTGCGCCGGGCCCTCGACCCGCAGCGGACGTCGCTCATCGCGCTGACCGACGGCGGGTACCTGCTCCGCGCCGACGAGAACGCCGTCGACGCCGAGGTCTTCCGCGCCGCGCTGGCCCGGGCCCGCACCGAACACGGGACCGACGAGATCCGCCGGGCGCTCGAGGGCTGGCGCGACGAGCCGCTGGCCGGCCTCACCGGGCCGGTCTTCGAGGCCGCCCGCGCCCGGCTCAACGACGAACGCGCCACCGCAACGGACCTCCTCGCGGTGCCCGCCCCCACAGATCCGGTCAAGGCGGCACCTAACCCCACCCGACCGATCACGGCGGAACCCATCCCCACCCGGCCGGTCACAGCGGAACCAACCCCCGCCGGATCGGTGGTGGCACCTGCCGCCACCCGACCGACCACGGCAGAACCAACCCCCGCCCGGCCGGTGACGACGTCACCCGCCCCCACTCGGCCGATCACGGCAGAACCTGCACCCACCCGACCGATCACGGCGGAACCTGTCCCCACCCGACCGATCACGGCGGAGCCTGTCCCCGCAGGGCCGGTCGCGGCGGAGCCCGCCTACCCCGCGCCGGTCGACCCCTGGGACGGGCACCGGCTCTTCCCGCCCGATCCGCTCTCGATGACCTAACGGCCGTCGGCCGAGGCCCACTTCACCACCAGCTCGAGGTCGCCGCCGGCGATCCTGGCCGCCTCCGCGGCCAGCTCCGCCTCGGAGACGTCGCCCGCCTCCGGGAAGAGCGTGACGTCGAGGGTGTCGCCCTGCTCCCAGACCCCGGCGACCCGCCCGCCGGCCACCACGACGGGCGAGATCCAGCCGGCCGCCCTGCTGACCAGCGCCCGCCGGTGCGGCGCGATGATCCGCTCGTCCCGGGTGCCCGGCCCGAGCACGAACTGGTCGAACGCCGGCAGCAGGCGAACCTCGGTCATCGGCCCGGCACCGGCGATGTCCTCGAGATCCCCGGTTCGGGCGTACGCCGCCACGCCGTCCACCGACACCTCGGTGATCTCGCCCGACCGGGTCAGCGCGGCGAACCAGCCCCGCAGCGCGGCCTTCCTGGTACCGCCGCGGATCAGCCACTGGTCGAAGGCGTCCATCGTGGCCGGACCGTATGCGCCCAGATATGCCGGGATGACGCGCCGGGCCGCCTCGTCGGGCTCCGGCAGGCCCGGCCAGTCCTCGAGCCACGTCTCCGGCGCGGTGAAAGTGATCTTGTTACCGTCGTTCGGCCCGTTGCACAGCAGGCCCTGCCACGCCAGCGGCTTGAGGACCGCGCCCCAGCCCGAGCCGAGCGGCCCGGCGAGCGAGTCGTCCCCGGTGCGCCGCACGATCTCCGCGGCTAGCTGCTCCCGGGTGAGGGTCCGGCAGTGCAGGGCCGCGCGGGTGGCGTCGGCGATGGCGGCCATCTGGGCCGCGGTGGCGAAGGTCTTCTGCCAGGACGACTTCTCCCAGGTGCGGGCGGCCGCCATCAGGCTCAGGCAGGCGGGCGCGTCCCCCGCGCTCAGCAGGTGCAGCGTGCCCCGCATCGCCCAGACCTTGATCAGCCGACGGTCGTCGAGGGCCCGGCGCGCCCCACCCGTGGCCGGCGTCGGAAGACGCGCCGCGATGGCCTGTTCGGCGGCGGACGCGACCTGCGCCTGCACGCCGCACAGCCGCTCGACGACGCCCTCGGCGTCGGTCCCCCGCGGCCGGTCGAGGAGCTGCCGGCGCATCCGCCACGACAGCACCCGATCCCAGGTCAGCATCCCGATGCCCCTCAGTGTGCGTGATGGTGTTGGTGCACCACCGCGTGACCCCTGCCCCGCGAGATCATCCACCGGTTCACCGGGGTGGTCAGCACGAACGCCACCACCAGCGAGAACGCCAGGGCGCCCCAGAACAGGGCGCTGGTCAGCCCGGCGTCCATCGCGCCGGGCACCGCGACGATGACCGCGTTGTCGATCAGCTCCATCACGGCGATCGAGACGGTGTCGGCCGCCAGCGCGATCTTCAACGCACCCCGGAAGCCGACACCGGCGCGCAGCACGCCCCGCATGGTCAGCGCGTAGCCGAACACGAACGCCAGGGCGATCGAGAGCACCACCGTGGCGGCGTCGTGCAGCCCGGCCGCGGTGCCGATCACCATGCCGAGCACCTCGCCGATCGCGCAGCCGGTCAGGCAGTGCAGCGTCGCCGCCGCCGCAGTTCCCCAGGTCGCCTGTGTCATGCGGGCCAATATACCCCCCTGGGGTATATCTCGCAACGGCGTACGCCGATCCGGCCATGCGGTCGGCCGAACCCTCCTAGCCTGGAGAAATGGTGGCCAAGCAACCGAGCAAAGGCGCAAGGACGGTCGCCGTGAAGGCCGACCACGGGCCGCGGTGGCCGCTCATCGTCGGCGCGGTCGTCATCATCGGGCTGGTGGTCGCGATCGTGGTCACCGTCGTGAAGGCCGGCGACACCGATTCCACGGCCCGGCCCGCCGCGTCCGGTCCGGTCGTGCCGCCGCAGGGCAGCGAGGGCGGCGCGCTGGTCACCGGCCGCGCCGAGGCCCCGGTCCGGCTGGAGGTGTACGCGGACTACATGTGCCCGTACTGCGGCCGGTTCGAGCGCGCCAACGGCGCCGAGATCGCCCGGCTGATCGGCGCCGGCACCGTGCGCCAGTACCTGCACCCGCTCGCCTTCCTCGACGAGCAGTCGGAGGGGACCCGCTACTCCAGCCGGGCCGCCAACGCCGCCGCGACCGTGCAGGACCGGGCGCCGGACAAGCTGCTCGCGTTCAACTCGGCGCTCTACGCCGACCAGCCCGCCGAGGGCAGCGAGGGCCTGTCCGACGAGCAGATCGCCGGGCTGGCCCGCCAGGCCGGCGTGCCGGAGCCGGTCGTCGGCGCGTTCGGTCAGGGGATCTTCGAGCCGTGGGTCGCCGCGTCGACCGAGGAGGCGTTCGCCGCGGGTCTCGAGGGCACACCGTTTGTGAAGATCAACGGCAAGGTGTTCGAGGGCGACCTGTACGCGGTCGGCCCGCTGACCCAGGCGATCACCGAGGCGGCTGGGTGATGCGGGACCCGCTGACCTGGTTCCGTCAGCTGCGCCACGCCGACGCCTGGATCTACGGCACGATGCTGTTCTCGGCCTGCCTGAGCCTGCTGGCCTCGTTCGTCCTGTCGGTCGACGCGGTGCGCCTGGCCGCGGACCCGCATCTCAACCTGTCCTGCGACATCAACGACGTGATCAGCTGCGGCACGGTCGCGGAGAGCTGGCAGGCGCAGCTGTTCGGCTTCCCGAACGCGTTCCTCGGGCTGGTCGCCGAGCCCGTCGTGATCACCATCGCCGTCGCGAGCCTGGCGGGGGTCCGGTTCCCCCGCGGGTTCATGTTCGCCGCCCAGGTGGTCTACACCATCGGCGTCGTCTTCGCGTACTGGCTGCTGTACCAGGCGATGGTCAACATCGGCGCGCTGTGCCCGTGGTGCCTGCTGGTCACGGTCTCCACCACGCTGGTCTTCGGCACGCTCACCCACGTGAACATCCGGGACGACAACCTGTACCTGCCCGCCCGGGCGCAGCGGGCCGCGGCCCGCTTCATCGACGCGGACTACGACGTCCTCGTCATCACGATCTGGCTGCTCACCCTCGCCCTGATCGTCGTCAGCAAGTACGGGACGGCCCTGTTCGGGTGACGGGCAGGCGGTGGCAGATGAACTCGGAGACCTGCGACGCGATCGGCGGGTCGAGGTTGGCCAGCACGGCCACGACATTGCCGGAGTCGGGAAAGATCGTCAGTTCGGCGCTCGCGCCCGGAAATCCGCCGATGCAGCCGAGCGTGCGGACGCCGTACACCGTGCGGTCGAGGAAGCCGTAGGCGACGCACCTGCCGCTCCAGCCGGCGTTCAGCTTCGCCGTGGTCACCAGGTCAGTGTGCCGCGCGTCGAGTAGCCGATGGCCGGTCAGCGCGGTGGCGAAGCGCCACAGGTCCTCGACCGTGGTGTAGGCGCCGCCCGCGGGCGAGGCCCGGTACGCCAGGAGGTCGGTGTTGCGGAAGACCTGCCCGTCCTCGGCCGCGTACCCGACGGCCAGGTCGGTCACCGTCGCGAACGGCAGCGTCCCGCTGCGCTCCATCCCCGCCGGCGCGAACACGTGCTCGTCCACGTAGTCGTGGTAGCTCCGGCCGCTGACCTGCTCGATCACCGCGCCCAGCAGGATGAACCCGTAGTTGCTGTAGTCGAACCAGGCGCCCGGCTCGAACCGGGGCGCCCGCTCGCCGAACAGCCGCACAAAGTCGGCGACGGTGCGGAGCTCGGTGCGGTGCTCCTCGTACTCCGGCGAGTAGAAGTCCCCGGTGCCGCCGGTGTGCGTCAGCAGGTGATGGACGGTGACCTTGGTGGCGACCTCGGAGTTGGGGTAGTCGGTCAGGTAGGTGCCCACCGGCGCGCCGGGGTCGACCTGGCCGGCCTGGGTCAGCTGCGCGACCGCCACCGCGGTGAACATCTTGGTGAGCGAGGCGCTGTAGAAGCGGGTCGACACCTCGTTCGGGATCTTCTGCTCCCGGTCGGCCATGCCGTACGCCTCGGCCAGGATCCTCTCGTCGCCGCGGCAGACCAGCACGGCCCCGGCGAATCGCTCCTCTTCGGACTCCGGCGCCGCGATCGCCCGGAAGCCGCGCACCCAAACGTCTGCCTCTCCCATCCCGCGACGCTATGCCCACCGTCGCGGGCCGCACACCGAATTTCCGATAGCGTTGGCCTCCGACCGGGGGAGACGAGTTGACACTGACGACGCGGCGGCTGGGATTCGGCGCCATGCGGCTGCCGACCGAGGCGGGTGCCGCCCGGGAGGCCTCGAAGGCGATCCTCCGGCGCGCCGTCGAGCTGGGCGTCACCCTGATCGACACCGCGCACCTGTACGGCTGGGGAGCCAACGAGGAGCTGATCGCCGAGGCCCTGCACCCCTACCCGGACGGGCTGCTCATCACCACCAAGGTCGGCATCACGCGCACGGACACCGACCCCGGGTGGCGAATGGACGGCCGGCCGGCCTCGCTGCGCGCCCAGGTCGACCAGGCGCTGCGCCGGCTGCGCGTCGAGCGGATCGAGCTGCTCCAGCTGCACCGGATCGACCCGGAGACGCCGCTCGCCGATCAGCTCGGTGCGCTGCGCGAGCTGCGGGCCGAGGGCAAGATCGGGCGGATCGGGCTGTCCGAGGTCGGCGTCGACGAGCTGGACCAGGCGCGCGCGATCGTCGAGGTGGCGAGCGTGCAGAACCGCTACAACCTGCTCGACCGCGAGCACGAGCCCGTGCTCGCCGCCTGCGAGCGGGCGGACATCGCGTTCCTGCCGTGGCGGCCCGTCGCGGCCGGCACCTCGGGAACGACGGCCGCCGTCGCCGCGGTGGCGGCCGAGGCCGGCGCCACCGCGACGCAGGTCTCGCTCGCCTGGCTCCTGCACCGCTCGCCGGTGATCTTTCCGATTCCGGGTACCGCCCGGGTGGAGCATCTCGAGGAGAACCTGGCCGCCGAGGGGCTCCGCCTCTCCCCCGCCCAGCTCGCCGTCCTGGACGGCCTGCACCAGGTCAGGTCGTGAAGATGGTGAACGCCACCTGACGGACCGCGCCGCCGGCGCGGAACTGCAGGAACAGCCGCTTGTCGCCGCGCTCGGCGAAGGCGGCGTGGAAGGCGAGCACGCCGTCGGCCGGCGCGCCGCCGGTGGCGTCGGCCGGCAGCGGGTGCAGGTGCTTGAGGCCCTGCGTGCGCACCTCGAAGTTGGACAGGTGCGCGTACGCGCCGAGGTACGGCTCCAGCGCCGCCGGGCGGCCGTCGCGCAGGATCTGGAACCGCAGCGCGGTCTGCGTGCCGGAGGCCAGGTCGGCGACGCCGTCGAGGCGGCGCACGGTGTACGGGCCCGACCTGATCTCCGCCCGTGGCGCGGGCACCGGGACCATGCTGGTATCGCCGGCGATGACGAACGGCACGCCGAGCACGGTGGGATCGGCGGCCGCGGGGCGTCCGTGCGGCGTGAACTCGGCGTACACCCGGTAGGCGCCGCCGTCGGTGATGGTCACCGGCGCCGTCCACGCGCCGTCGACGACCTCGGGGTGCAGGTGCTGGTAGCCGGACAGGTCGTCACGCAGCACGTACATGTGCATCGGCTTGGTGTGCACGTACTGGAAGTCGGTGGCCGTACCGGCCGGGCCGGTGATGCGCAACGACACCCGGCCCGGGCCGCGGCCGGTGGGCAGCGCCAGCGGCTCCGCGCGGAAGCCGTCGTAGGCGTCGGAGAGCCCGTCGCTGTGGTAGGCGACCCTGCTCGGCACCGGGGCCGGCGCGGGGGCCGCGGACGGCGCCCGGCTGTCGGCGAACAGGTAGGCGGCCCCGGCGAAGCCGGCGAGCGTCACCGCCGCCGAGAGGCGGCGGTGACGCGAGGCGCGGCCGGTCAGCGTACGGCCGCCGCGCCGGTGGGCCGCACGAGGAACAGCCCGACGCCGATGCTCTGCACGGCGACCACCCCGTTCTTCAGGTACGGCAGCGCCATCCAGCTTCCGCTGTAGCCGCTGGCGTTGGAGGCCGGGTCGACGTCGAAGTAGCCGACCTCGGGCAGCTGGGCCGAGGCGGCGGAGGTGGTGTCGAGGATCCGCAGGCCGCCGCGGTACGACGCCTGGAAGTGCCGGTTGCCGACCGTGTAGCCGTTGTGGTTGACGAACTCGCCACGGACGGCGACGTCCTTGCCGACGTAGCGGGCGGCGTCGAGCTTCTCGATGTTGTAGACGAACTCGGGGCTGCCGCCGCGCGTGCTGATCGTCTCGTCGTTGACGATCATGTGCTTGTAGTCGGCGGTCGCGAAGCCCTGGTGGATGAAGCTGGCGCCCGGATGGGTGACGCTGGACAGGACCTTGATGTTCGCCTTGTCGGTGACGTCGAGGATCTGGAACCGCTTGCCCTGGCCGGTGAAGTTGAACGCGATCTCGCGGCCGGTGAACCGGGTGTCCGGGCCGGCGTAGTTCACCACGATCGACTCGTGCGAGTAGACCTCACGGTTGTAGCACCCGACCTGCCGGAGCGTGAGCGCCGTCTTGATGTCGTAGATGGTGAGGCCCTTGCTGCAGGTGCTCGCCCCGGAGACGTACAGGAATCCGGTGGTCTGGTTGATCCACAGGGTGTGGCTGTTCGTCAGGCCGGTGAAGCGGGCGTCGGCGGTGAACGTCTGCGGGGTGGTCACGCCGCGCAATTTGTTGAGGTTGAAGATCTGGATGCCGTGGGATACCGAATCCTTGCCGATGTAGGCGTAGTTCCGGTAGGTGCGGATGTCGCACCACGACGAGCTGACGCCATTCGCGGACGGCAGATTCCCGAGGTATCTCGGGTTGCCCGGGTCGGTGACGTTGACGAAGGACACGCCGTTGGAGCGGCAGTACAGGATGTATTCGTTGCTGTCGGTGGTGTCGGCCCAGTACCACATGCTCGACGAGCCGCCGCCGCCCAGCGCGGACTGCGGCAGGAAGCTGAGCAGGTCGACGTTCTTGCACGGGTACCTGTCGGCGAGGCCGTTGACGCAGGTCACCGGCGCGCCGGCGAGACGCTCGCCGCTGCGCCAGGTGGGCTCGTAGATGCGGAGCAGCTCCGCCTGCTCGGTCTTGCCTTCCGGGGTGTCCGGGTCGTGCGCCGTGGCCGGCGGGCCCGCGAAGGCCAGCAACAGCAGGAGCGTGGTGGCGGCAAGCGTCGTGCGACGTACTCCTCGGAGCATGGTCAACGCCCTTTCGCGCGGAGGAGTCGGCGCGGGCAGGGTTTGGCACGCGCCGGGTGCGTGCCTGAACGCTAAGCATCCATTCGATGCACGTCAATATTAGTGTGATGATTGAGCGCCATATTCATGCGGGAGCGTACAGGCATATCGCAGAGCAGATAGGCCAGACGTTATGAATGCATCCGGATAGTCAGACGTTGGTATCGGTCGATTCGGTGCGCCGCGGCGACGGGCGGGGGTCATCCTCGAACGGGGAACGCCTGCCGCCGGATACCGATGGGGTGACGGAACCATGACCGACGTCTCGATCATGATCGATGGCCTGGCGGCCGCCGGGTTGAAGGCCCTCGCCGACTACGACGCGCTCGACCAGGAGCAGATCGACCACATCGTGAAGAAGGCGTCGGTCGCGGCCCTCGACCAGCACGCCGCGCTGGCCCGGCTCGCCGTCGAGGAGACCGGGCGCGGCATCTTCGAGGACAAGGCGGTCAAGAACATCTTCGCGTGCGAGCACGTCACGCACAGCATGGCGAAGCTGCGCACCGTCGGCGTGATCAGCGAGGACGACATCACCGGCATCACCGAGATCGCCGATCCGGTCGGCGTGATCGCGGGGATCACCCCGACCACGAACCCGACCTCGACGGCGATCTTCAAGGCCCTGCTGGCGCTCAAGACCCGCAACCCGATCGTGTTCGCGTTCCACCCGGCCGCCCAGCAGTGCAGCGTCGCCGCGGCGCGCGTCGTCCGGGACGCCGCGATCGCGGCCGGGGCACCGGAGAACTGCATCCAGTGGATCGACCAGCCGTCCGTCGAGGCCACCACCGCCCTCATGCACCACAGCGGCATCGCCACCATCCTGGCCACCGGCGGCAACAACATGGTCAAGGCGGCGTACTCGGCGGGCAAGCCGGCGCTCGGCGTCGGCGCCGGCAACGTGCCGGCCTGGATCGAGGCGAGCGCGAAGCTGCCGCGGGCCGTCAACGACATCGTGTTGTCGAAGTCGTTCGACAACGGCATGGTGTGCGCCTCCGAGCAGGCGGCGATCCTCGACGACACGATCTACGACGCCGCGCTGGCGGAGTTCCGCGGGCTGGGCGCGTACCTGGTCACCGAGGACGAGAAGCGCAAGCTCGAGGAGTTCGTCTTCGGCACCGCGGCGTTCGGCAAGTCGTGCAGCGGCGCGCGGCTCAACCACGACGTGGTGGGCATGTCACCGGCGTGGATCGCCGAGCACGCCGGGTTCAGCGTCCCGCCGAACACCTCGGTGCTGCTGGCAGAGGTCGGCGAGGTCGGCGAGAACGAGCCGCTGACCCGGGAGAAGCTGTGCCCGATCCTGGCCGTGCTGCGGGTCGGCTCGCGGGAGGAGGGCCTGCGGGCCGCCACCGAGATGGTGGAGTTCCACGGGCTCGGCCACAGCGCGGTGATCCACACCGAGGACCCGGAGCTGGTCGTGGAGTTCGGCAAGCGGGTCAGGGCGGTCCGGGTGATCTGGAACTCGCCGGCGTCGCAGG
This sequence comes from Actinoplanes sp. NPDC049668, assembly GCF_044465445.1. Classification (NCBI taxonomy): domain Bacteria; kingdom Bacillati; phylum Actinomycetota; class Actinomycetes; order Micromonosporales; family Micromonosporaceae; genus Actinoplanes; species Actinoplanes sp. NPDC049668. Next base: position 264,441 of record NZ_JBITLR010000004.1, on the reverse strand, counting down.
GCGGCATCGGCGACATGTACAACGCGTTCCTGCCGTCGCTGACGCTGGGCTGCGGCAGCTACGGGGGCAACTCGGTCTCGGACAACGTCTCGGCGGTCAACCTCATCAACATCAAGCGGATCGGGCGGCGCACCAACAACCTGCAGTGGTTCAAGGTGCCGTCGAAGATCTACTTCGAGCCGCACGCCATCCGCTACCTGAGCGACATGCCCGACGTGCACCGGGTCACCATCGTCACCGACGCGACGATGACCCGGCTCGGCTTCGTCGACCGGATCAGCCGGGTCCTGCAGCGGCACCCGAACCGGGTGGTGCTGCAGATCATCGACGACGTCGAACCGGAGCCGCGGATGACCAGCGTCGACCGCGGCGCCGAGCTGATGCGCTCGTTCCGCCCGGACACGATCATCGCGCTCGGCGGCGGCTCGGCGATGGACGCGGCCAAGGTGATGTGGCTCAAGTACGAGCACCCGGAGGTCGACTTCGACGACATGCGGGAGAAGTTCTTCGACATCCGCAAGCGCGCGTTCGCGTTCCCGAGCCTCGGCGAGCGGGCCCGCCTGGTCTGCGTGCCGACGACCTCGGGCACCGGCGCGGAGGTGACGCCGTTCGCGGTCATCACCGATCACCGCACCGGCAAGAAGTACCCGCTCGCCGACTACGCGCTGACCCCGACGGTCGCGATCATCGATCCGGCGCTGACCGCGAGCATGCCCCGGGCGATCGCCGCCGACAGCGGGTTCGACGCGCTCACCCACGCGATCGAGGCGTACGTGTCGGTCTACGCCAACGACTTCACCGACGGCCTCGCCCTGCACGCCATCCGGCTGATCTTCGCCAACCTCGAGGAGTCGGTGGTCAACGGCGACGCCGACGCCCGGGAACGGATGCACAACGCCGGCACGATCGCCGGGATGGCGTTCGGCAGCGCCTTCCTCGGCATCGTGCACGCCATGTCGCACACGCTCGGCGGCACGTACCACATCGCGCACGGCCGTACCAACGCCGTGCTGCTGCCGCACGTGATCCGCTACAACGGCAGCGCGCCGTCGAAGCTGTCCGGCTGGCCGAAGTACGAGAGCTACACCGCGCCGCGGCGCTTCGCCGACATCGCCGGCATGCTCGGCCTGCCGGCCGACAGCCCGGACGAGGCGGTGGAGTCGCTCGCCGCGGCGGTGGAGCGGCTGCGGACCGCGGTCGGCATCGAGTCGTCGTTCGCGGAGCTCGGCGTCGACGAGGAGACGTTCATGGCCGCGCTGCCGCAGCAGGCCCTCAACGCGTACGAGGACCAGTGCGCGCCGGCCAACCCGCGCGCGCCGATGCTCGACGACATGCAGAAGCTCATGGCCGCGGCCTACCACGGGACCGCGCCGAAGCTGCCGGGGCGCCGGGGCGGTGCGCGTACCAAGGTGAAGCTCGCCGCGGAGTCGGCGGCCGCCGCTCGGTGACGTCTGACCGATGGCGTTCGACGGACATCCCGCGGCGACTGGACCACGATGGTAGGCGGGACACCACCGGGGGGATCGACATGAGCGCGACCGTTATCGACACGACCACCACCGGACTCGACCCGTGGCGCGGGTTCGCCGGTGACGACTGGCGGACCGGCATCGCGGTGCGCGACTTCATCCAGGCCAACTACGAGCCGTACACGGGGGACTCGTCGTTCCTGGCCGGCCCGACCGACCGTACCCGCGGGATCTGGGACAGGCTGTCGAAGATGTTCCCGGTCGAGCGGGAACGCGGCATCTACGACGTCGACGCGCACACCCCGTCGACCATCACCAGCCACGAGCCCGGCTACATCGACCGCGGCAGCGAGCTGATCGTCGGGCTGCAGACCGACGCGCCGCTGCGCCGCGCGATCATCCCGAACGGCGGCTGGCGGATGGTCGAGGGCGGGCTCCGGGCGTACGGGTACGAGCCCGACCCGGCCGTCGCGGAGATCTTCACCAAGTACCGCAAGACCCACAACGACGGCGTCTTCGACGCGTACACCCCGGACATCATCGCCGCCCGCCGGTCGCACATCATCACCGGCCTGCCCGACGCGTACGGCCGGGGCCGGATCATCGGCGACTACCGCCGCGTCGCCCTGTACGGCGTCGACGCGCTGATCGCCGCGAAGCAGGCCGACAAGGACGCCTGCGCGGCGCAGCCGATGACCGAGGACACCGTACGCCGCCGCGAGGAGCTGTCCGAGCAGATCCGCGCCCTGGCCGAGCTCAAGCAGATGGCCGCGACGTACGGGTACGACATCTCCGGCCCGGCCCGCACCGGCCGCCAGGCCATCCAGTGGCTGTACTTCGCCTACCTGGCCGCGGTGAAGGAGCAGAACGGCGCCGCGATGTCGCTGGGCCGCACGTCCACGTTCATCGACGTCTACCTGCAGCGCGACATCGCCGAGCACCGGCTAACCGAGTCGCAGGCGCAGGAGCTGGTCGACGACTTCGTGATCAAGCTGCGGATCGTGCGGTTCCTGCGCACGCCGGAGTACGACGAGCTGTTCTCCGGCGACCCGACCTGGGTCACCGAGGCGATCGGCGGGATCGGCGCCGACGGCCGCCCGCTGGTCACCCGCAGCAGCTTCCGGTACCTGCAGACCCTCTACAACCTGGGCCCGGCGCCGGAGCCGAACCTGACCGTGCTCTGGTCGCCCGCGCTGCCGCGGGGCTTCAAGGACTTCTGCGCGCAGGTGTCGATCGACACCAGCGCGATCCAGTACGAGTCCGACGACCTGATGCGGCCCCGCTTCGGCGACGACACCGCGATCGCCTGCTGCGTGTCCGCGATGGCCGTCGGCAAGCAGATGCAGTTCTTCGGCGCCCGGGTCAACCTCGCCAAGACCCTGCTGTACGCGATCAACGGCGGCCGCGACGAGAACAGCGGCGCACAGGTCGGCCCGGCGCTGCCGCCGCTGGAGGGCGACGTGCTCGACTACGACCAGGTCGTCGAGCGGTTCGACACGATGATGGAGTGGCTGGCCGCCACCTACGTCAACGCCCTCGACATCATCCACTACATGCACGACAAGTACGCCTACGAGCGCATCGAGATGGCCCTGCACGACACCGACATCCTGCGCACCCTGGCGTGCGGCATCGCCGGCCTGTCGGTCGCCGCCGACTCGCTGTCGGCGATCAAGTACGCCGAGGTCCACCCGGTCCGCAAGGACGGCCTGGTCGTCGACTACATCGTCGACGGCTACTTCCCGGCGTACGGCAACAACGACGATCGCGTCGACTCCATCGCCGTCGGGCTGGTCGAGACGTTCATGGCCAAGATCCGCACGCACCCGACGTACCGGCAGGCGGTGCACACCCAGTCGGTGCTCACGATCACCTCGAACGTGGTCTACGGCAAGCACACCGGCAACACCCCGGACGGCCGCCGGGCCGGGCAGCCGTTCGCGCCGGGCGCGAACCCGATGAACGGCCGCGACAAGCACGGCATGGTCGCCGCGGCGCTGTCGGTGGCGAAGCTGCCGTACGAGCACGCCCTGGACGGGATCTCGCTGACCACCACGGTCACCCCGAACGGCCTCGGCAGCACCCGCGACGAGCAGGTCCGCAACCTCGTCGGCGTCCTCGACGGCTACACCTCGACCTACGGGTTCCACATGAACGTCAACGTGCTCAACCGGGCCACCCTCGAGGACGCGATGGCGCACCCGGAGAACTATCCGCAGCTGACCATCCGGGTCTCCGGGTACGCGGTCAACTTCGTGCGCCTGACGCCGGAGCAGCAGCGCGACGTCGTCTCCCGCACCTTCCACGGCGCACTGTGAACGCCACCGCGGTCCAGCGTCCCGACCTGGGCATCACTCTGGCCGATGCGCGCACGCCGCGCGGTGAACTCGTCGCGATGGTGCACTCGTGGGACGTGGTGACCGCCGCCGACGGGCCCGGCACCCGGTTCGTCACCTTCTTCGCCGGCTGCCCCCTGCGCTGCCTGTACTGCCAGAACCCGGACACCTGGGAGGGCCGCAACGGCCAGCGCGTCACCCTCGACGACCTGGTCGGCAAGATGCTCGGCTTCAAGGCGTTCATCCAGGCGTCCGGCGGCGGGGTGACCGTCTCCGGCGGCGAGCCGCTGCTGCAGAGCACCTTCATCGAGGCGTACCTGCACCGCTGCAAGCAGGAGGGCATGCACACCGCCCTGGACACCGCCGGATTCCTCGGCGCCCGGGCGAGCGACGGGCTCCTCGACGACACCGACCTGGTCCTGCTCGACGTCAAGTCCAGCGACCCGGAGACGTACCGGAAGGTCACCGGCGTCGGCCTTGAGCCGACCCTCGCGTTCGGCGACCGGCTCGCGGCCCGGGGCAACCGCATCCGCATCCGGTACGTGCTCGTGCCCGGCCTGACCGACGACCCGGACAACGTCGCCGGCGTCGCCGACATCGCCGCCGGCTGGGGCTCGGCCGCGGACGGCGGCATCGTCGAGCAGGTCGACATCCTCGGCTACCACCGGCTCGGCGTCGCCAAGTACCGCGAGCTCGGTCAGGCGTACCCGCTGGCGGAGACCCCCGCGGCGACGCCGGAGCAGATCGCCGCGGCCGCCGCGCACTTCGCCCGCCGCGGCCTGCGCGTCACCACGTCCTGATCCTTGCAACCCTCACCGGCCGGCCCGGAGGCCGTCGACGATCGCGATCAGGAGCGCCTCGCCGAGCCGCTCGCGGTAGCCGAGCACCTCCGCCGACGGCGGCCCGCCGTAGGCGCTGAGCAGGATCTCGACGGACACCACGTTGTGCCCGACGAGTACCCGCTGCGACGACATCGTCGTCACCACGGGCACCGTGCGGACCGGACCGGTGAGCGTGAAGTCGCTGCGGTACGCCGGGTACGGCACGGCCGGGGCCTTCGCGCCGGCGTATCCGCCGTCCAACAGGCCGTTGTCGCTCACCGTCGAGGGGAGCGTGAGCCGCCCACACCGGTCGGTCAGCTCCCGATCGAGCCGGAAGTCGCGGACCGGCGTCACGTACGACGTGATGCCGACGGTGACGGTCACCTCCGGGTGGGGGCCGACGGGCATCTTGTACCTCCGCGTGACGTCCGCGGTGCGGGGCCGCGCGCGCTCCACCTTCCCGTGCCGGACGAGCGCCGCGCGGCAGGCCTCGGGCCGGACGTCCGGGACCGTGCCGTCGTCCGGGGAGTCAGTCTCGACGCGCCGGTGCCCGGCCGGAAGCAGCGGGTCGGCGACGGCCAGCGCCGCGTCGGCCGCGGCGGCGTCGACGGGACGACCGGGGTCGCCGCCGCCCACCGAGGCGGGCAGGGACGGCACCGTGAGGAGGGGACCCGGGTCGCGGCCGGGCGCCGTGTCGAGGGAGGCCAGGTAGTCCGACCAGTCGTGCGGGCCGACGGCCACCGGTGGCACGGCTCCGACGGCCAGCGCCGCGCCGAGGACCCCGGCGAGCACGCCCGCGGCGATCGCGGAAACGCGGCCGGTGGCCTGCCGCCGCCGGTACCGGTCCACGAGCAGCACGCCGGCCATCAGCGCCGGCAGGGTCAGCACGGCCGCGACGAAGAGCTGCCACATCGGCCAGCGGACCGCGTCGAGCAGCACGTCCAGGCTGCGCCCGCGGCCGCCGGCGGCGGCGACGCCGAACGTCACCGCACCGGCCAGGGCCGCGGCGACGAACCCGCCGGCCAGCGCGCCGGGGATCGCGGGCACCGCCGCACCGCGCCGGCGGCCGGACAGCAGGACGACCAGGACCACCCATCCGGCGCAGGCACAGATCATGGAACGCTGGCTGACCAGTACGAACAGCTGGTCGTCGGAGGCGGCGGAGTCGATCCGCAGGTGCCAGGTCAGCCCGGCGGCGACTCCGCCGACCAGCGCCGCGACACCGATCGCCCACGCCACGACGGACGCCGGCACGGCACGGCGGCCCAGCGCGGCGAGCGCACAGCCGACCAGGACGAGCGGCGGCGCCCACCGCCACTCCCACAGCCCGGCGCCCATCAGCATGGTCCGGCCATGGTTCGGGTCCGCGGCCTGCAGGTGTCCGATCAGGACCCAGATCAAGGTGGTGAACGCGACGGTCCACGCGGCCGCGGCGGCGAGGACCGCGCCGACGGCCCGGCCGGCCCGGTCGGCCGACACGGCGAGCCCGGCGGTCAGGACCGCCACGCCGGCCGCGACCACTGCCATCGTCGCTACGGCGACGGTGAGATGGCCGGCGAAGAGTCCCTGCCAGAGCCCGAGGGACGACCTCGTCGCCTGTCCCGGAAACTGGACCAGGAAGCCCGCGAGCATGCCGAGCACCGCGCCGGCGACGGGGCCCGGCCAGGTCGCCGCGCCCCCGGCCTGTCGTGCCCGGCGGCACCACGCCGGGACGATCACGCCCGCCCACAGCAGACTCCCGGCGGCGGTCGCGAGGTTCAGCGGCAGCCGGGCGTCCCACCCCAGGCCGAGGCCCGACAGGGCGGTGAAGACGGACTGCATCGTCAGCATCGCCAGCATGCCGGCGACGGCGCTGACGGCGAACCCGCCCTCCCAGCGGTCCGCCGCGGCCGGGTCGAGGCCGGCCCGCACCGCCGGCGACGGATGCACCTCCCACACCCGCCGGAACCACGCCGCATGCCGCCGGGCGGCCGGATCGAGCACGCTGCTCATCGCGTACGGGTCACCGAGGACCTCCCGCGCGTAGCGGTCCGCCGCGAGCTCACGCCGACGCAGCAGCGCCGCCCGCAGGCCGAGCACGATCACCGAGAGCGCGACCGCCAGCGCGAGCGAGGGCAGGTACTGGTCGAGAATCACCGGTCGCAGGCGGGGCCACCGCGCCAGCGGGCTCAGCGCCACGAGCAGCGCCGGCACGCTCAGCCAGCCGGTCCACCACACCGCCGCGGCCCAGGACACGTCGCGGGACCGCACGTGTGCGAGTTCGTGCAGCACCAGCACGTCGAACCGGGCCGGCTCCAGGTAGGCGTGGCCCAGCGGCAGCACGACCCGCGGCGCCGCGAACGGCAGGCCGGTGGTGAACGCCTGCCGCCCGGACGCGTACGGCGCGGTCAGGACCAGCCGGGGGCGCCGCCGCCCGGTGAGGCCGAGCAGGTCGCACCAGGCCTCGAAGCGTTCCGCCGCGAGCCCGGCCGCGGCGGTGTGGGGCGCGGTCACCGCGTCGCGCGACAGCCGCCACCGCACCAGCAGCGCACCGCCGATCATCAGCAGCATGGCGGCCGCCGGCAGCAGGACGGCGCCGGCCAGCAGGAAAAGGCCCTGGTCGCGCGCCCACGGCGCGACGCACGCCTGGATCCGCTCCCGGATCTCGGGGCTCTGCTGCCACGGCGAATCGACCCCCTGCGGGGCCTGCCAGCCGATGCCCTGCTGGTCCAGGCAGCGGATCGCGGCCGCCGGCTGCCGCGCGCTGTACGCGTCGCGCATCGCCACAGCGGCGCCGCCACCGAGCAGCATCAACGCCACCGCCACCAGGACGTACGCCGAGATGAGGCGGCGCGGCGCGGCGACCGCCGGCGAACCGGCGACGGCGGCCGGGCTACTCATCGACGGGGTCGGCCTCCGCCAGAGCCTGGCTCAGGGCGCCGTGCACGGCGTCGGCGAGCATCGTCGCCTCGGCCGGGCCGAGCCCGAGCGTCGTCGCGTGCCGTACGCACGCCGCCCGCAGGGCCTCCACCTGGTCCGGGTCGAGCGTCACCCGCGTGGCCGGTCCGGGTCGGGCATCGCGTCGGCGCCGGAACCACCGGCGCCGGCGGCCCCACGCGGCGACCGTCGCGGCACCCAGCACCTCCGCCGCGGCACCCAGCAGTACCGGGCCGATCACCTCGGCGAGCAGCATCGGCTCGATCCCCGAGCCGACCGATCCGCCGGTCCGGCCGCGGCGCCCGGCGCCGGCGTCCCACCGCGCGGTGGCCGCCGCGTACAGGTCGATCTGATCCGGCGCGGCGGTGAGCACCGCCGCGCGCGCCAACTCTCCCAACTCGACGGTCACCGTCTTGTCGGTGGTGCGTTCCGGCACATGAACTCCTCGTGACGCATTGAGATCAGTGCGTACAGGATAGACGCGCCCGACACCGCCGTGGGTCAACTTCGTCTCGCCGCGGACGGGCCCAGCACCGTCGCCGCGCGAGGTTGATTGCGTATCCCGGGGTACCGGTCGGTGAGCGGCCACGGCCGCTGTGCCGGGGTGGGCACGCCGAGGGTGTCCAGCCGGTGCAGGATCGCGCCCTCGCGCAGCGCCCAGGGGCAGATGTGCAGCTCGCTGACCTTCAGCGCGCGCATCGCGGCGCCCGCCACCAGCGCGCCGGCGACCAGCTGGTGCGCCCGGCCCGGGCTGACCCCGTCCAGGCCCGCCAGGTCGGCCGAGGCCATCCGGCTGATGAATCCGAACAGCTGATGCAGTCCGCTGTCGGTCAGCGTGCGCGGCGCCCGCAGCCCGGCGCCGGGCGGGGCCGCCCCGGCGAGCTGGGCCAGCGAGCGGAACGTCTTCGAGGTGCCGACGGCGAGGTCGTACTGCCCGCCGCGGCGCAGCTGCCGGGCGACCGGCGCGAGCGCGGCGTCCAGGTCCGCCGAGAGCTGGTCGAGGTCGCCGCGGGCGGGCGGGTTCTCGGCGAGCCGCTGCCGGGTGAGCCGGCCGGCGCCGAGCGGCAGCGACAGTGCCACCTCGGGGTCCTCGTCGATGCCGACGGCGAGCTCCAGCGATCCGCCGCCGATGTCGAGCACCAGCAGCCGACCGGCCGACCAGCCGAACCAGCGGCGGACGGCGAGGAACGTGTAACGGGCCTCGTCCTCGCCGGACAGCAGTTGCAGGACGATGCCGGTCTCCGCCCGGACCCGGGACAGGACGGCGGCCGAGTTGCTCGCGTCGCGCAGCGCCGAGGTCGCGAACGCGAGCAGCTCCTCGCAGCCCGCGTTCATCGCGGCCAGCCGCGCCCGCGCGACGGCACGCACCAGGCCGTCGGCGCCGGCCTCGGTCAGCCGTCCCGCCTCGACGTGCTCGGCCAGCCGCAGCTGGGTCTTCTCCGAGTGCATGGGTGTCGGGTGGCCGCCGCGGTGCGCGTCGACGACGAGCAGATGCACGGTGTTCGAGCCGACGTCCAGCACACCGAGCCGCATGTAGAGACGGTATCCGCGGGGTCCGCCCGGCTGAATGAACGAGCGTTAGGTTTCATCGGACGTTCACTCGCGGAACATGATTCGCCGGCGTGGGGGGGGGGGGGGGGGGCCCCCCCCCCCCCCCCCCCGGGGGGCGGGGGGGGGGGCGGGGGGGGGGCGGCGGGGGGGGGGGCGCGGTGGCGCCCGGGGGGGGAGGGTGGGGGCCC
>NZ_JBITLR010000004.1:66627-255150 GCF_044465445.1 Actinoplanes sp. NPDC049668 | reverse complement strand
TTCCCTTGTGGCTGGGGGGGGGCGGGGGGCCCGGCTTTTTTACACATGGTGTGTTTTGTTACTGGCCCCCCCCCCCCCCGGCCCCCGGGGGGGGGGGGGGGGGCGGCCCCCCCCCCCCCCCCCCCCACGCCCTGTTCGGATCAGTACCTGGTGTATCTGGCCCAGTCGTAGGTGGCGGTCAGCGTGCGGCCCGGGTAGCTGAAGGGCTGCAGCCAGCCGTCGACGCCGATGCCGGGCCAGAGGTTCATCATGATGCGTTGCGGGTGGGTGGGAAGCGGCCCGCGCGAGCCGTTCTCCTGGTGGACCAGCCGTCCGTCGACGAACCAGTTGATGGTGCCGCCGTTCCACCACTCGAAGGCGTAGTTGTGGTAGCCGGCCGCGGCGTCGAAGCCCAGGTTGATGATGGTCTCGTGGCCCCCGACGCCGTTGGTGAAGTAGTTGACCTGCATCTGGGTGGTGTTCTTGCCGAGGATCTCGACGTCGATCTCGTCCCAGGGCTGGCCGTCGCTCGGCCCGGTGTAGGTGAAGAACGACGTCACGATGCCGGGGTTCTTGGCGGCCTTCATGCGCGTCTCGAAGCGGCCGTAGGAGAACAGGTCGTTGGTGCGGTATTCGCCGGAGGCGTACGGCTTACCGGAGCAGCCGCCCGGACAGGGCTGGTTGTCCAGGTTGAGGCCCATGACGCCGCCGCTGTGCCAGACGTGGTCGGCGCGCCATCCGACGTTGAAGATGCTGCCGTTGCTGTAGCCGTCGGCCTTGTGCCAGCGGCCCGTGTCGAACGCGTTGAGGTTGTCGACGAAGCTGCCGCCGATGGCCGCCTCGGCGCGTTGAGCGCCGGCTCCGAACAGGGTTGCGGCGATGCCGAGGGTGGTGAGGGCGAGCGCCATCGCGGCGCGGAATCCGGTTTTGCGCACTGTCGTCTCCGGTTCGGTACAGGTTTCGCCGTGCGGGGTGCCGTCTCGCGTACGGCGAACCGGGGGGATAGGGGGATGGCACACGGTGCGGCCGGCGGGGACCGGCGAGCGACTGATCGGGTGCGCCCGAGCGGGGGCGCCCGAGCCGAGCTGTCGCGTGTGGACACGTCGACCTCCGGATGATCGAGGAAGCATTTCGGAAGCGCTTCCAGGCCGTTCCATCCAGCGGCGTCTATGGCAGAGTTTGCGGTCGTGTTACGAGCGATGTCAAGTGTTCATTGGGGATTCATGCAGGATGCTGTGGCTTCTACCGGCAGGAAAGGGCTTACCTCGCCGCCGTCGACCTGGCCCGGGAAACCAGTTCTTTACATTGACGTACAGCGAACCGTAGCCTCCAAATTGGAAGCGCTTCCAGGATGACGCCGACTGCCGGACCTTCCGAGGTGTGCCCTGGGTCACGTCAAACCGGACGGCGGGATACGGACATGATCAATACGCTTTCGGCGTCATCGACACGCACCACGGGGGAACAACATGCGTTTTTCGAGAGCCCGCACCCTGACCGCCGCCGTCGCCGTCGGCATCCTGGCCGCCGTCGCCATGACGGCGCCCGCCTTCGCCGCCGACCGTCAGCGGGGCCTGCGCAACAAGGAGTTCAGCCCCGCCGACCTGGGCACGGGGATTGCCGGCTCGGCGTCCGAGGCGTGGCTGCGCAACGTCAGCCTCATGGAGATCTTCACGATCGAAGACAAGGGCACCTACGACGGCCAGCCTCAGGTGAAGATCCAGAACGGATATGGTCGCTGCCTCGACAGCCGCGGCAACCACAGCGCCGAATCGGCCTGGTTCCTGAGCTGCAACAGCGGCGACTACCAGCTGTGGCAGATCTTCACCAACGGCAACGGCACGAGGACCTACAAGAACAAGGGTGCCTGGACCCAGCAGGGCCGACACCTCTGCCTGGCCAGCCAGGGTGTGAACAGGGCGGTCATCATGCAGTTCTGCGGCAGCACCACCGGACGCCAGCAGTGGACCGAGATCGCACCCTGACCGGGATGTAGCGCGGCGAGAAACGGCTCCTCACCACTTTCGACCACGGTGAGGGGCCGTTCCTGCCAAGCTAGGCCGACTCTCGGGTGACCAATCTGGTGGGCAGGATGAACGACTCCGGTTGCCCGCCGTCCAGAAGCTCGGTCAACATGCGGGCGGCCTCGCGGCCCAGCGCCTGGACCGGCTGATGAACGGTGCTGAGCTTCGGCTCGGTGTGCACCGCGACGGGCAGATCGTCGAAGCCCACCACCGCCACGTCGCCGGGCACCGTGCGGCCGGCCTCGCGCAGTACCCGCAGGGCACCGGCCGCCATGTTGTCGTTGGCGGCGACCACCGCGTCCAGGTCCGGATGCGCGCCGAGCAGCGCGCGCATGGCCTCGACGCCGCTCGCCTCCAGGAAGTCGCCCGGCTCGGTGGCGTACGGCTCGAGCCCGGCCAGCAGCAACGCCTCGGTGTAGCCGCGCCGCCGATCCCTGCCGACGGCGGTGTCGGCGGGTCCGGTGATCATGGCGATGCGGCGGCGGCCGCTCCGCAGCAGGTGCTCGGTCGCCGCCCGCGATCCGCCCACGTTGTCCACGTCGACGTAGAAGGGAGGCGTCCCGTGCAGGGGCAGCCCGACGAAGACGGTGGGAAGTCCTGATTCGGCGGCGATGTCGATCAGCTGGTCGTGGCCGCGCATCGCGACCAGCATCACCCCGTCCGCTCCCCGGGTCTGCAGGAAGGTCCGCAGCCGCTGCCGGCCGTGGCCGGGCGTGGCGAGGCTGAGCATGAGGTGCAGGTCGGTCTTCTCCAGCGCGGCGGACGCCCCGACGATGACCTGCGCGAAGAACGGGTCCGCGAACAGCTCGGGCCCCTCGCCGGAGACGGCCAGCACCACCACGCCGGTCTGGCGGGTCGCGAGGGCCCGCGCGGTCCGGTTGGGCGTGTACCCGAGCTCCCGGATCGCCTTCTCGACCGCGTCGCGCTTGGCGCGGGACACGTGCGGACCGTTGTTGATCACTCGGGAGGCGACGGTGCGGGAGACGTGCGCGCGCTCGGCGACCTCGTCGAGCGTCGGCGGCCGTTGCGGGACCGGTGGCGGCATCCGTTGCCCCTCCGCTCCAGCCATTCTGGCGATCGTAGATAGCCATGCGTCAACGTGTAAAGCAGCATGATCCGCCCGAGGACACCGGACGCACCCGGAACCATCCGCCGGCGTTCATCCGCAGCACCGCAACCGTCAAGCCGCGCGAGTTCAGATCCTGGGACCCATCAAGGAGGTTCTATGGATCGGCGAACGATGTTGCGGGCGACCGTGGTCGGCGCGGGAACGCTGGCCCTGCCGTTCACCGCCTGGTCGGCGGCGTACGGCGCGCCGGCGCAGAACGCGGCGGGGCCGTACGGCCCGCTGCTGGCGGCCGACGCCAACGGCATTGCGCTGCCCGCCGGCTTCACCAGTTCGATAGTGGCCCGTTCCCGGCAGGCGGTGCCCGGGACGTCGTACGTCTGGCACGACGCGCCCGACGGCGGCGCGGTGATCCCGAACGGCACCGGCTGGATCTACGTGTCGAACTCCGAGGTGAGCGCGGCCGCCGGCGGCGGCGCGTCCCGGATCCTGTTCTCCTCCACCGGAGCGGTGGTCGGCGCCTCCCGGATCCTGTCCGGCACCAACACCAACTGCGCCGGCGGCAAGACGCCGTGGAACACCTGGCTGTCGTGCGAGGAGGTCTCGCTGGGCCGGGTGTACGAGACGTACCCGCTGGGCGGCACGGCCGTCGCGCGTCCGGCGATGGGCCGGTTCAAGCACGAGGCGGCCGCCGCCGATCCGGTACGACAGGTCATCTACCTGACCGAGGACGAGACCGACGGGAGGTTCTACCGGTTCGTGCCCACCACGTGGGGCGATCTGTCCGCGGGAACCCTGCAGGTGCTCCGCGCGGGCACCGCCACCTCCGGCTCGTTCACCTGGGCCGCCGTACCGGATCCGGACGGCTCGCCGACCGCGACCCGGCGCCAGGTGTCCGGGTCGAAGGCGTTCAACGGCGGCGAGGGCTGCCACTACGCCGACGACACCGTCTGGTTCACCACCAAGGGCGACAACCGGGTCTGGCAGGTCAACCTGCTCAGCGGCACTTACGAACTGGCCTACGACGACAGCCTGGTCAGCCCCGGCACCGCGCCGCTGACCGGCGTCGACAACGTCACCGGCTCCACCGCCGGCGACCTGTACGTCGCGGAGGACGGCGGGAACATGGAGATCTGCATGATCACCCCCGACGACAAGGTGTCGGTGTTCCTGCGGATCACCGGCCAGAGCGGTTCCGAGATCACCGGACCGGCCTTCACCCCGGCCGGCGACCGGCTGTACTTCTCCTCGCAGCGTGGCACGTCCGGCTCGTCCTCCGGCGGCATCACGTACTGCGTCATTGGGCCATTCCGTCGATAGAGCTGAACGGTTCGGGCCGCCGCGGTGTACTCCCCATGGACAGCCAAGAGAGAGGGGCACATCGATGAATCTTCGCTGGGGCCACCGCGCCGGCGCGGGGCTCGCCGCGGCGGCGGGCGCTACGGCGCTGGTCATGCTGGCCGCCGGACCGGCTGCGGCCAGCCCGCTGTTCTGCGGCGCGGGACGCGGCCTGACCGCGCAGAACGCCGTGCAGGGCGCGTTCGACGACGCGCAGAACTCGGCGCAGTCCATGGGCTTCTACGGCGCCTGCACCCTGTCCGGGGAGCCGCAGATCTTCGAGGTGTTCAACGATCCCCACTTCGGACACCTCTTCCGCGCCCAGGTCAACGTCACCTGCCTGCCGTAGGCGTCAGAACCGGTTTGACGTCGAGGAGGGGGTGCCGTCGAGCGCCTCCAGGTCGGCGACCCGCAGGCGCAGGTCGCCGACCGCCAGGACGGTGACCTGGTGCAGGCCGATCGGGTTGGGCCGGTCCGGCGAGCGGGTGCTGAACACCCCGGTCAGCGGGCGGGTCGGGTCGTCGCGCGGGTGCACCCGCAGGACCCCGCGGTCGGCCCGGTCCAGCCAGGTGAGCAGCAGCAGCCGGTCGCCGGGCCGGATGTCGCGCAGGGCGTCCGCGTACCGGGCGTCGAAGATCAGCCAGGCGGGCGGCGACCCCTCGTCGCCCTGCCTGGGCGCGGTCGCCGGGTCGGTCAGCTCAGACTCGACCCGGCCGACCGGGGTGAGCTCGAAACCTGCCATGGCGAAGACGGTACGCGAGGTCGGCTTTCACGCGCGGTGTCCGAATCGTCGCCGCACACTCACCCGTACGGGATGGCCCGCGCGGGCGCGTCGACGGGCACCGTGGACGAATGACGGCCATCGAGTCCGAGCAGCCAATCGTTGTGACACACCTTCCGGCCGCGGAACCGCCCGCACCGCCCGCCCGGGGCCTGCGGTGGCGCGACGTCGCGGCGGGCGCGGTCTACCAGGCCGAGGAGTCCACCGCCGGGCTCCTCGCCGATCTGCGCCGGGTCGCGGCCCAGCGCGAGCGCTGGCTGGGCGAGCTCGCCGCGCGCGGGGCCGCCGAGCGCGAGCTGCGCCGCAAGCGGGCCGCGGAGGCGGCGCACACCGCGGTCACCGCCGCCGCCACCCTGCCGGTGGTGAACTGGTTCGTCGACGCCCAGCTCGAGCGGGTGCTGCGCCCGCTGGTCCGGGGCATCCTGGACGACGTGCTGGGGCTGCTGGAGAAGGAGCCGGACCGGATCCAGGCGTTGATACAGGGCCAGCGCGAGACCATGGTGGATGAGCTGATCGGCCGCATCCGTACCGGCGCGGCGAACGGCGACTCGGCGGTCGACCGCCTGACCTTCCGGATGTTCCATCGCGGCCCCCGGCCGGCACCCGCACCGCCGTTCGTCGACGGCGCATGACCGATCCCGCCGCCCGCGAATACGCCGGCGCGGTGAGCCGATCGATCGCGTACGCCCTGGACGCCGTCATCGTCACGCTGGTCTACAGCGGGGGCGTCCTGATCGCGATGCTGATCGCGGCGTTCATCGGCAGCCGGACCCGGGAGCTGGCCCACGCGGTCGCGGTGTCGTACCTGCTGATCCTGCCGGCCCTGATGGCGGTCTACTGCGCGCTCTTCTGGGCGCTGGCCGGCCGGACGCCCGGCATGGCGGTGCTCGGCATCCGGGTGGTCGCCGCCCGGGAACGGCCGCTGCCCTGGCTGTCGGCCCTGATCCGCGCGCTGGTGCTGGCGTACTTCCCGCTCGGCGCGGCCTGGGCCCTGGTGGACCGCCGCCATCAGGCGATACACGACAAACTGGCCCGCACCGTGGTGATCCGGGTGCCGGTGCCGGCCCTGACCGGTTCGACGGCTCGGGGGCGCCGCCTCCCGGGCGGCTGATCCGGGAGGGATCGGCCGGCCCGGAAGGCGGCGAGCCCGGCGGTCAGCTGCCGGCGCGCGCCGCGCGGCGCCGGGTCGCGACGAGCAGCGCGACGCCGGTGAGCAGGATGGTCAGGCCGGCGGTCAGGACGCCGGTCGCGGACGGGCCGGTGATCGGCAGGCCGCCCTCGCCGGCACCACCGCCGGCGGTCGTCGGGGCGGTGGTCGCCGGGGCCGTGGTAGCCGGGGACGTCGGGTTGATCACGTATTCGGCCGTGTTGTTCGCCGGGTTGTCGTCGCCGTCGATGACCACCGTGACCGTGCCGACCGCGTCACGGACGTCGCGGTCCAGGCGCAGGGCGAAGCCGGGAACGTAGCGGTCGCCGGGCTTGAGAGGGCTCGTGTGCCACGGAATGCCGTAGCAGATGAACTCCTTCTTGTCGCCGAACGGGTCGCCCGTCGGCTCGAAGCTGTCCGGGTCGCGGTCGCAGTCGTCGGCCACTTCGACAACGGTGACGCCGTCCGGCACGGTGATCTTGAAGGAGGGCTTCAGCGGCGGGTGGCTGTCGAACTCGTTGTTGACGTGCGGGCGGAGCGCGACCGTGCCCGCGTTGTGCACGCCCGCCCCGGGACGGACGGTCTCGCCCGGGCGCGCCGTGACCCGCTCGGCCACCGCGGCCAGGTCCGGGCTCCGGCTCGGCCGCTGGGTGGCCCGGAGGAACCCGGTGCCGTAGCCGATCGGCTCCCCACGGTCCTCGAAGGAGGCCGCCGGCATGGGCGCCGCGGGCGGCGCAAGCTCGAGCGTCCGCCCGGCGTTCTTCGCCAGCTCCCGCCACTTCCCGGTCGCCGCGTCGCTCCAGGAGTCGACGTGGAAGTCCTCGTACACCGACTCGCCCGGCCAGTCACCCTCGCTGCCGCGCACCGGCAGCTCGACCCGGTACTCGGTGCCCGCGGCGAGTGTCACCGGGAAGAGGCAGGTGAAAGGAAGGGCGGGCGGGCGGTCGTCGCGGGCGTTGTAGCAGTTCACGACGTCGCCGTCCACGGTGATCGGGAAGGTAAGCTGCCGCAGGCGGAGGCTGAAGCCCTGCACCGGCGCGTCCCCGTTGTTGCGTACGGTCATGCTCGCGATCGCCGGCCGGTCACCGACCAGGGTCACCGACATGTCGCTGACGGTGACCGGGCGGTCGGGCGCGGCGTGTGCGGTGGCGGCGAGCGGCATCGTGGCGAGAGTGCAAAGCAGGGCAGCGGAGAGCGACCGGCGCGCACGCCGGAGCGATGTGGACATGGATCCCCCGTATCGAATGTCCGGGGAAGGCTAGTCGATCATCGGTGGGCGGGCAATTCGGTCAGGCCGCGATCTCTAGGCGCCCGGCCAGGGCGCGCAGCTCGGTGCCGCCGGTGCGGCGGTTCGCGCGGTCCAGCAGAGCGCGGGTGGTCTCGCGGGCCATGGCCGAGGTGTGCACGTGCTGCGGCGCCAGCCGCTCGGCGGTCAGCAGCAGGCGGATCGCCGCGGCGTCGTTGCCGCGCAGCCGGGTCAGGGCCCGCGCGGTGTCGGCGTAGTAGAACACCTGCCGGAAACCGGCCGGGATGACCGCCGGGTTCGTGGCGCGGGCGATCGCCGCGGCCCGGCCCGGATCGCCGCCGTCCGCCTCTATGCCGATCTGCCAGATGGCGACGTTGGTCGGGCCGAAGTAGAGGCCCATCGTGGCGGTCTCGCCGGTGCGGCCGGCCAGCTCGCCGGCCTCGGCCGCGAAGGCCCGGCCCTCCTGCTGCCGGCCGAGGCCACGGCCGACCATCGCGCAGACCAGCAGCAGCGAGCCGAGCACCTCGGCGGCGCCCGGCCGGCCCGCGTGCCCGCGCAGCTCGTCGACGGCGCGGCCGGCCACGGCGAGGGCCCGCTGATAGGAGCCGCAGCTGGCGGCGGCGCAGGCCCGCGCGTAGGCGGCGTACCCCCGCAGCACCACGTCGCCGGTGGCCTCGGCGGCGTCCCGGCAGCGTTCGGCGCCGAGCCAGGCGTCGGCCGGGCGGCCGAGGTTGCGCAGCACCGAGACGGCGATGAACGTGACGTCGCAGAGCAGCCGCAGGGCGGCCTCGCGGTCCGGGCCGGCGGTGCCGGCGCGCAGGTCGCGGAGCAGGTCCGGGATGAGGCGGGCGGCGCCCGCGTAGTCGCACGCCTGCCGCAGCGCGTCGAGCAGGGCGAGCGTGCGGGCCAGGTCGGCGACCGGGGCCGTGCCCCGGGTCTCCGGCTCGGACAGGTCGACGTCGACCAGGGCCTGCCGGACGGCGTGCACGGCGGCCTGCGCGGCGACCACGTCCCGGTCGCCCGCCGGCACCGGGACGCCGGTCAGCTCGGCCGGTGCGCAGTCCAGCGCCGCCGCGATGTCCGCCAGCGTGAACCGGTTGTCGGCCGCCTGCCGCCCCCGCTCGATCCGGCTCCAGGTGGCGTGCGAGATTCCGGCGCGGCTGGCGGCGTACCGGATGCTCCAGCCGCGCAGCAGGCGGCGTTCCTGAATGCGCTCCCCGATTCCGGGATCAGCGCTGCGTCGTGGCGTCATGACGGGACGTTATCCCGCCCCTCCACCGGTTGCGGTACATGCCTGTACCACCAGCGCGTTCGGACCGTCTTAACGGCCATTCACGCCTTTGAACCTCCAATGTCGACTGATCACGCTTAGGGTGTACCTCGTCTAGCTGCTCCGGTTGACAAGGGGATCCGCCAGTGGGAATGACACGCAAACAAATGCTCGGTCTTATGGGTGCGGCGGCCGCCGGAACCGTTTCGACAACGCTCACCGGGTCCGCCGCCGAGGCGGCCACCCAGGAGGCCACCGACGGCATCGACGCGAAGCACGTGATCCGCCGCGACGTGTGCGTCATCGGCGGCGGCTCCGCCGGCACCTACCTCGCGGTGCGCCTCGGCGACCTCGGCAAGAGCGTCGCGGTGGTCGAGGCCACCGACCGCCTCGGCGGGCACTGCGAGACACACCACGACCCGGCGACCGGCGGCACCATCGACATCGGCGTCGTCGTCTTCGAGGATCAGCCGGTCGTCCGCAACTACTTCGACCGGTTCGGCGTCGGCCTCACCACGCCCGGCGGCTTCCGCGAGAACACCACCTACGTCGACTTCCGTACCGGGCGGAAGGTCGAATACACCCAGCCGCCGCCCGCCGCCCTGCCCGAGTACTACCGGGTGATCAGCCAGTTCGGCCCGGTCGACACGTTCTACGACCTGCCCGACCCGGTGCCGGCCGACCTGGTGGCGCCGTTCCGCGACTTCGTCGCGAAGTACAACCTCGGCTCTGTCGTGCCGCTCGTGTTCCAGTTCGGACAGGGCCTCGGCGACGTACTCGACCTGCCCGCGCTCTACCCGATCAACAATTTCGGCCAGGGCGTCGTCAAGAACATTCTCGGCGGCAGTTTCCTCACCACGACCGCACACAACAACAGCCTGCTGTACGAGCGCGCCGCCGCGCACCTCGGCGACGACGTGCTGTTCGACACGCAGGTGCTGCGGGTCGAGCGGACCGGGTCCGGCGTGCGGGTGCTGGTCGCCACCCCGGACGGCCCGCGCCTGATCCTGGCCCGCAAGCTGGTCGTCACCATCCCGCCGCTGCTGCGCAACTTCGCGGGGTTCGACCTCGACCCGGCCGAGCGCACCGTGTTCGGCCAGTTCATCAGCGGCGCCTACTACACCGGCGTGGTGCGCCTGTCCGGCCTGCCCGCGGGCGTCGACCTGGCGAACGCGGCGGCGAGCACGCCGTTCCAGCTGCCGCCGCTGCCCGGAATCTACGGCATCGGCCCGACCGCCGTACCGGGCCTGTACAACGTCAAGTACGGCAGCACGACGCCGCTGCCCGAGGCCCAGGTCCGGCGCAACATCCGGGCCGACATCGAGCGGGTGGCGACGGCCGGCACCTTCCCCCTGGTCTTCCAGGACCTCGAGGTGTTCAAGAGCCACACCCCGTTCGAACTGCACGTCACGCCGCAGGCCATCGCCGGCGGCTTCTACCGCCGGCTGAACGCGCTGCAGGGCCGCAACAACACCTACTACTCGGGTGGGGCCTTCAACTCGCACAACTCGACCCGGATCTGGGACGCGGCCGAGGTGCTCCTGCCGTCCATCGCCGCCTGACCGACACCGCCGGCCCGTGGGACACCCGTCCCACGGGCCGATCTACTCCGTGTCGCCGAGCGCGTCCACGATGATCATCTTGTTGTAGATCACCTGCCGGAGCACGTCGCCCTTGCGCGTGACGGCGGTGCCGTCGTCAAAGTCCTTGACCTCGTCGCGCACGGCGATCAGGCGCTCGCCGATCAGCCGGTAGGTCTCCTTGTCGAACAGCAGCTCCTGGGAGAGGTAGCCCTCCAGGATCCGGCCCATGCCGATCGCCGGGCGGCCGTCGATGTTGACCGCGTCCAGGTTGACCTTCATGCCCGGCTCCTGCGCCAGGTAACGGAAGATGGCCGCCTGAACCGCCGGGGGCACCACGTACTGGCCGATCAGCGCGCTCGGCTCCACCCAGATCGGGCCCTTGGGGTGTTCGGCGAATGTCCGGACCTTGTCCGGCGTCGTCAGCGCGACGACGTGGGACCAATCGAGATGGGAGAAGACCACGCCGTCCTTGTTCTGCTCGAACACCTCGATTCCGCCCTTGCGCATCGTGCCCTGAATCTGGCCGTCGACGCGGGTCCACACCTGGACCTTCCGGTACTTCGCCTTGCCGGGTACGAGCGATCCGTTCGGGTATCTGTTCTCGTAACCGCGCGGGTTGCGCAATTCGCTGGTCTCGACGTACATGAACTGCTTCGGATCCGGGTCGGCCCAGGTCTGCCGCTCCGCCGACCAGGCCGCGTTCTCCAGGTACTGCGCGGCGCTGACCGGGCGCAGGTAGGGCACCGCGGCGGGCCGGTCGACCTGCGGGCTCCCCGCCTGCGTGCTCTCCTGCCGCGCGGCGGGACCCGCCGGCGCCGTACCGCCGTGGTCGGTGACCGCGACGGCCGCCACGACGGCCGTCGCGGTGGCGACGCTGATCGCGATCGGGACGCGCAGGCGCCAATGCCGGCTGCGCGTGGCGCGGACCGGTGCGTCCATCCGGCTCAGCAGCGCCGACCGGGCCCGCTCCCGCGCCGCCGGAGACGGCGTCGCGTCCGGGTCGAAGGCCTCGCGCAACACGGTGATCTCGTCCATCACTCCCCCATCTCGATGTCGGCGCCCAGCGCCTCTCGCATCGCCTGGCGTGCCCGGTGCAGCCGGGACCGGGCCGTGCCGGCGGGAATGCCCAGGGCTACGGCGGCCTCCTGCTGGTTGAGGCCGACCTAGGCCACCAGCAGCAGCACCGCGCGTACGGGCTCCGGCAGCCGCCCGAGGGCCTCGGCCAGGCGGCCGCGCACGGCGGCCGCGTCCAGGCGCCCGGCGACCGCGCCGGCGTGGCCGTCGATCAGCCCGTACTCGGCGCCGCGTTCGCCCGCGAGGTCCTGTCCGCCGGCCCGGGCCAGCGCCCGGTAGCGCCGCGACTCGGCGCGGACCTGCCGCGCGACGAGGTTCGAGGCGATCCCGAACAGCCACGGCCGCGCGTCGCCGTGCTCCGGGTGATAGCCGTCCCGCCGGTCGAAGGCGGTCAGGAACGTCTCGGACGCCACGTCCTCGGCCAGGTCGGGCCCGAGCCGCCGAGCCACGTACGCGTAGATGGCCCGATGGTGCCGGTCGAAGATCGCCGTGAACCGTTCGGGTACCCGTTTCGCCTGCTCGATCAGGTCGGCATCGGTTTCCGTCACCGGCCGCACCTGTCTCGTCGTGTCGTCGAGATGCATCACACCGGTAGTTCGCCGCAGCGGCGAAAAGTGTTCGCGGCTAATGCGGACGCACGGCGTAGGTCAGGTGCGTCACCCGCGGCGACGACTCGGAACGGACCGGTTCCAGCGCCACCCTGGACGCGTCCACGCCGTCGAACAGGCGGATGCCGGCGCCGAAGAGCACCGGCGACAGCGCGACCGTGAACTCGTCGACCAGGCCGGCGTTCACGTACTGCAGGATCGTCTCGGCGCCGCCCGCGATGCGGACGTCGCGGTCGCCGGCGGCCGCGCGGGCCCGATCGAGCGCGGCCTCGATGCCGTCGTCGACGAAGTGGAAGGTGGTGCCGCCCTTCCGCTCCCAGGGGTCGCGCTTCTCGTGCGTGACGACGAAGACCGGCGTGTGGAACGGCGCTTCCTCCGGCCACGCGTGCTCGCCGGCGTCGAACATGCGCCTGCCCATGACGCTCGCGCCGGTGCGCTCGAACGTCTCCCGCAGGATGTCGTTGTCGCGCCCCTGCTCGCCGCCCTCGCCGAGCCCCAGGTTCTCCCGGAAGAACCGCTGCGGGAAGACCCACGCCTGCAGTTCCATCCACTGCCGGCCCATCAGTTCGTCGGGCGACTCGGGCGCGATGAACCCGTCCAGCGACATCGACACGCTGAAGAACACCTTCCCGGCCATCAGCTGGTCCCCTCCTTCCGGGCGTGCCCGGCGACGTACGCCGCCAGGTTGTTCAGCGTCTGCTCGCCGCCCTCGATCGCGTGGTACTTCTCCACGGCCTCGTCGCGCAGCTGCCGGGTGGGGAAGACCGTGCGCATCTCGATCCGGGTGGCGGTGCCGTGCGAGGCGAAGGCCAGGTTCGATGCGAAGGCGTTCGGGTCGTCGCGGTGCTCGCCGTGCAGCAGCGCGATCCGCTCCGGTGCGACGATCTCGGTCCAGGTGATCCACTCGGGGTAGTCGGTCCCGTCCGGCCCGTGCATCACGAAGTCCCAGGTCCCGCCGACGCGGAACTCGAACGCCCGCGTGGTGGTGGTGAACCCCTCCGGGCCCCACCACCGCGACAGGTGCCGTACCTCGGTGAACGCCTCGAACACCAGCTCCCGCGGCGCGTCGATGACCCGGGAGATCACGATCTCCCGGTCGGCCGTCGCCGGTTCCCGCCCTGCGCCCGTCATCTGTCATTCCTCCCGACGTGTCTGCTTGAGGTCCTGCACGTAGGCGTCCAGCCGGTCGAAGCTCCCGGCCCAGAAGCGCTCGAACCCGCCGACCCACTCGTGGATCGGCCGCAGCCCGCCGGCGTCCAGGCCGTAGAGGCGCTGCTTGCCCGCACCGCGGACCCGCACCAGCCCCACCTCGCGGAGCACCCGCAGGTGCTTGGACGCACCCGGCAGGCTCATCCCCAGCTCCTGGGCCAGGTCGGTCACCGGCCGCTCACCGGAGCGCAGCAGCGTCAGGATGTCCCGGCGCTGCGGCTCGGCGATCGCGTTGAACGCGTCGGACGTCGTCGCTGCTCGTGCCACGCCCAGCACAATATTTTCCCATATGGGAAAACGTCAAGCCGCGGCCGTTCGGCGGGTGGTGCCGAGAGGTGTCAGAGTCCGAGCATCGCCGGATCGGCGACGATCTCGCGCAGCCGCGCGGGCGGGTCGGCGATCAGGCGCCGGGTCTCCCGGTCGAGCAGGCCGCAGACGCTGGTCAGCCGGGCGACCGGCACCCCGTCGGCGCGGGTGTAGTCCTGCTCCACCCGGAACGTCTTGCCGTCGCCCCAGTGGAACTGGCAGGTCACGTCGACCTCGTCGCCGTCGCGCAGCTCCTTGAGGTAACGCACGTTGGTCTCCAGCACCACCGGGCCGAACCCGGCGGCCATCAGCACCGCGGTGTTGATCCCGGCGGCGTGGAAACACCGCCAGCGGGCGTGCTCGCCGTACTGGATGTAGACGGCCTGGTTCACGTGGCCCTGCACGTCCAGCTCGTAGCCGCGGACACCGATGCGAACCTGGAAGACGTCAGCCATGCCGGCGATTCTTCCGCATGCGACCGGCGGTCGGGTGCCGCCGGGCCGCGGCGGTGGTCACACCACCGCGGACCCGGCGGGCCCGGTCAGCCACCGGCCATCGCGCCGACGACCAGGAACGGCTCCTCGCCGGCGGCGACCCGGCCGGGCAGCGGCGTGTCGGGAGACTCGTTGGACAGGTCCTCCTCGCAGGCGAAGAAGCGCACCAGGGCCCGGCGCTCGCCGGTCCGGCGGTCCCGCATCGTGCCCAGCAGCATCGGATATCTCTCCTCGACCGCGTCCAGCACCCGGCGCTGCGTCACCGCGCCGCCGATCTCGAGGTGCAGCTCGCCGCTGATCTGGGCGAGGTTGCGCAGGTGCGGCGGCAGCACGACCCGGATCACGGCAGCACCTGCGCCTCGACCGAGAGCACGGCCGGCAGGTCGCGCACGATCGCGTTCCAGGTGTCGCCCCCGTCCGCGGAGCCGTAGACCTGACCGCCGGAGGTGCCGAAGTAGACGCCGCAGTCGTCCAGCGTGTCGACGGCCATCGCGTCGCGCAGCACGTTGACGTAGCAGTCGGCCTGCGGGAGTCCCTTGGTCAGCGGCTGCCACTCGTCGCCGCCGGTGCGGCTGCGGTAGACCCGCAGCTTGCCGTCCGGCACGTAGTGCTCCGAGTCGCTGGTGATCGGCACGACGTAGACGGTGTCGGGCTCGTGCGCGTGCACGGCGATGGGGAAGCCGAAGTCCGTCGGCAGGTTGCCGCTGATCTCCCGCCACGATCCGCCGGCGTCGTCGGTGCGCAGCACGTCCCAGTGCTTCTGCATGAACAGCACGTCCGGCCGGGACGGGTGCATGGCCAGCCGGTGCACGCAGTGGCCGACCTCGGCGTCCTCGTCGGGGATCTGCCCGGAGCGCAGGCCGCGGTTGATCGGCTGCCAGGTGACGCCGCCGTCGTCGGTGCGGAACGCGCCGGCCGCCGAGATCGCGACGAAGATCCGGTCGGGGTTCACCGGGTCGAGGATGATCGTGTGCAGGCACATGCCGCCGGCGCCGGGCTGCCACCGCGGACCGGACTCGTGCGTGCGCAGGCCGGTCAGCTCCTGCCATTTCTGGCCGCCGTCGTCCGAGCGGTAGAGCGCGGCGTCCTCGGCCCCGGCGTAGACGACGTCGGGGTCGGTGCGCGACGGCTCGAGGTGCCAGATGCGCTTGAACTCCCACGGGCGGGGGGTGCCGTCATACCAGAGGTGGTCGCCGACCGGTCCCTGGTAGGCGAAGTCGTTGCCGACCGGCTGCCACGACTGCCCGCCGTCGTCGGAGCGCTGGATGATCTGCCCGAACCAGCTCGACGACTGCGACGCCCACAGCCGGTCGGGGTCGGCGGGCGATCCGTTCACGTGGTAGATCTCCCACCCGCCGAAGTGCGGCCCGCTCACCTTCCAGTCCCGGCGTGTGCCGTCCGCCGTCAGGACGAACGCGCCCTTGCGTGTGCCCACCAGCAGTCGAACCCGGCTCATGTCCTCACTCCTCTCGTAGCGTCATGGGGCATCCTCGCGCACCCCACCGACAAGAATTGCCGTGTCGCTCGATCGAGAGAAGATTCCTGCTCGAGCTCAGGCGATCGCCGCGAGTAGTTCTCCACGCGCCGGACCGGGCAGCGGATACCGTGCGGCACCCATGCCGAGCGCGACGACGCGGTCGACGGCTCCGGGCGCGCCGAGCACCTCGTCGGGGGTGGCGATGAAGGCGGCGACGGACGTGTAGCCGCGGGCGAGGTCCGGATCGACCAGGCCGGCCGCGAACAGCGCCTTGCTCACCGGCCACCGCGGATCATCGGTGCGATACGGCGTGCCGGCGGCGTCGGCCGCCATTTCCGCGAGCCGATGCCGGTCGTTCCAGAGGGTCGCCCGGTACAGCGGCTCGACGACCTGCGTGCTCGCTTCGTCGAACCTGCGGGCGAGCTTGTCGTGGTCGGCCGGGTCGGTCTCCCGCAGCAGGTCCCGCAGCAGGCGGGCCTGGATGAGCGCCATCGAGGCGCCCCGGCCGACCGACGGGTTGGTGCACGCCCAGGCGTCGCCGACCGCGACCACCCCGGTGGCGACCGGGTCACCGTCGGCGACCAGGCGTCGGTACCGGTCCTCGATGCCGGCCAGCACGTCGACGCCGGAGATCGGTTCGCCGTCCGCCCAGTGTTCGACCAGCGGATATCGGGCGACCGCCGCGTGCCACCGGGCCGGTTCGCGCAGGCACCGCAGCGCCTTGTCCCGGCTTGCGGTGGCCAGCACCACGCTCCAGGTGCCGTTGTCCCCGGGCAGCGTGATCGCCGACAGCGAGTCGTAGTGCTGCAGCAGGTTGGTCAGCGTCGCCGGTTGTTCGCCCGTACGGGAACGGAAGTGCCGGCAGTGATAGACGAAGCCGGAGTCCGCCCGCTCCTCGATCGGCGCGCGGGCGCCGGTCGCCCGCAGCCAGGAGCCCAGCGCCGACCGCCGGCCGCCGCAGTCCACCGTCAGATCCGCGGGCATCGCGATGCCGTCCGCGGTGAGGACACCGGTCACCCGGGGCACCCGCGAGTGCCCGTCCGTGGTGAGGCCGGTGACCGTGACGCCCCGCCGGATCGTCACTCCGGCGGCCTCGGCGGCGGCCGACAGTACCGCCTCGAGCACCGGCCGGCGGGCGGTCACGGTGTCGAACCGCTCGTCGCCGGGGCGGATCGGACCGCGCCGTTCCACCGGCAACGCCTCGATCAGGTTCAGCTGTCGCGCGCCGGCCGCCCGCAGCGTGTCCCCGACCTCCGGAAGCAGCTCCCGCACCTGCTGCCACCACCGCGGCAGCATGAAATGCGGCAGCCGGAACTGGTTGACACCGCGCCGCTGCCAGTCGTTCCAGGCGGTGTCGGTGTCCTCCGGTGGCGGCGGCCCGGCCGGGTCGCGTTCGACGACGATCACCTCGTGCCGGTCGCGCGCCAACAGGGTCGCCGTCGCCAGACCACCGAGGCCCGCACCGAGGATCAAGATCCGTGCCACATCGCACCTCCATCGAGTAACCGATGACGGCAGCGTGACCTCGATGCCTGCCCGTTTTCCAGGTCAGTCCGCGCTCAGGTTCTGCTCATCGACGGCGGTGCCGATCTCCATCGCCCACAGCAGCTCGGTCACCTGCTCCACCGCGCGACTCAGGTGCCGCCGGTAGGTGCTGAACGGCAGGCCGAGCACCTCGGCGGCGGCTTCCTGGTTGGGCGCGGCCTGGACGAACGTCCGATTCAGCACGGCCCGGAGCCGGTCGCCCTTCGGCTCGCCGGCGAGCCGGCCGACCGCCGTCAGCACGTTCCCGCGTACCTCGGTGGCGTCGGCGCCGAGCGCGCTGCCGACGAGCGGGCTGCCGGCGAGCCGGTCGGGGCGGTTGAGGTTCTGCAACGCGGACCGCACGGCGTCACCGAACGCCGCCCGGGACAACGGCTGGGGACGCAGCGCCGAGTCCGGTGGTGGCCCGGTACCACCCTGGTGCTCGCGTTCGTTCATCAGATCGAGCCAGGCCTCCACCGGGAAACGGCGCCAGTCCATCCCGTACGCGATGTGCGGCCGCCCGGCGACGGCGACCTCGACCAGTGGCCGGAAGCCGAGATAGTCGAAGAACGGCGCCCAGTACTCAGGGTCGACCGTCACCACGAACGACCACGCGACCGGCTCGGTGCACCAGGTCATGATCGAGGTGACAGTGCCGGCCAGCAACGCGTACTTGTCCCGTTGGAAATCGCGGACGCCCGCCCAGAACCGGCCGATGTCGATGCGCTCGCCCGGGCGCGTCGGCGCGGTGAGGGCGACGTGCCGCAGGATCGCGTGGACGACCGGGTCCCGCTCCTCCATCGGCGAACCGCACGGGCAGAAGATCCGGTACGCGAACGCGACGACACCCTCCTCGGTACGCACCACGTTCACACCGCCGGGCTCATCGGCGAACCACCGCTCGGCCAGCGCCGCGCTCACCCGGCCCTCGCCCTGCTCGATCAGCGACACGATCGGTCCGTGCTCCTCGGGCCTGGCCGGCACGACGGCGGCCGAGCCCTGTCTGCGCAGGGCCAGGTAGGACTCGGTGAGCGGGCTGCGCCGGTGCAGGTACGCCAGTTGCTGGGCGAGCAGTTGCCGATCCAGGCCCGCCGTGGCCCGGATACCGGCGACCACATGGTCGTGGATGATCCGGTGCAGCGATCGGTACCGGTCCGGTGAGCGGCGCTCGAACTCCGCCTCGAGGACCTCCCGGGTGAGATCATGCGGGGTCAGTCCGCCGGGCCGGCAGTGCACGAACGGCCGGCGCCGCAGCCACCCCCACACGTCGGCCGCGTCGGCGCCGACCGTCTTGCGAAGCAGGTCCTCGGTGGTCAGCCAGGCCTGCGCACAGGTCGCCAGGCCGATCATGTGGGCTTCCGAGGGCGCGTCCCGCAGCAGCGACTCGAGCAGTGCCGAGATGAGATCGGGTACCTCGGCGAGGGTCGCCGGGACGGTACCGCCCCGGGCCACGTCGGCCAGCAGCGCGAGCGTCAGCGGGTGGCCGCGGCCCAGGGCCTGCAGCCGCTGCCGCCCCGGCTCCGCGACACCGGCCCGGGCCAGCAGGTCCGCGCTGTCGCTCTCGCCGAGATGGTCGACGCGATGGATTGCGACCACCTGCCGCAGGCCGGCGTCCACCCGCCAGTCCGGCGAAGGCGGCTCCCGGCCGGCCAGGACCACGAGGCCGTTCGCCGGCAGCGCCGGGATGAAGTCGCGGCGGAGCCAGTTGTCGAGCGCGCCCAGGTGCTCGAACGAGTCGACCAGCAGCACCGCGCCGCGGTCGTCGCCGGACTGCGGAACCGCGTGGTGGAAGCCCTCCGGCGACGGGTCGATCTCTCTTCCGTCCAGCAGCACCGGAATCCGCCTCGCGGCCCGGGCCCGGGCGAACATCTCCAGGAGCAGCGTCGTCTTGCCGATTCCGCCCGGGCCGTGCACGAAGAGCACCCGCCGCGGCGACCGCCCGTCCAGCGCGTCGTCGAAGGCGCGCAGCTCATCGCGGCGGCCGACGAAGCTCAGCCGCCGCGCCCGCTCGATGACGTCATTGAGGACGCTGGCCGCCACGGGGTTCAGTCTCGACCCCAGGACGGCGTGTGTCAGCACCCGGTCGCCGGGACGACAGTCGGCGGCCTAACTCGGTCTTGTGGTGGCGGCCCCGTCCGCCGAACCGTCGATCGGCGCCATGATCCAGTGGTCGTCCTTCCACTCCACGTTGTGTCTCCAGGTCTCGCCCCCGGACGGGCCGGACACGGTCATCGACAGCGCATAGACCGTCGGGGTAAGCGAGACCCACGACGCCTCGGACAATGCCCAGCCCTTGCCGCCGTACTCCGCGATGCGTTCGGCGGCGTCGCCGGGGTGCGCCTCGTTGGCGAGGTGCGCGCGCAGTGCGGGCTCGTCCTTCTCCCGCAGCAGCGATACGTATTTCTCCGCGTAGGCGCGCAGGGTCGCCGGGTCCGGGTCTGTCGAGTCGCCCGGACCGCCGCAACCGCCGATGACGGCGGCGAGGAGACCCAGAAAAAGGATCCTCGCCACCGCCCGGCTGACTATTCGTGTCACGTACGGCCCGCGTAGTAGTTGGCATTGCCCCAGTCGGCCAGCACCTGGTTCATGGACCGACGGTAACGGTTGGTCGTGTGGTATGTCAGGTATGGCGTTCCGCCACTGACGTAGGACACCATCATCGTGTGGTCCTTGTTTCCGTCCTTGGATCCGTCGACCTGGAGCACGTCGCCGAGCCCCATGTTCCAGACGTTGCTGAGGCTGTAGACCCGCCCGCTGTAGGAGTAGGCGAAGCTGGCCCAGTAGTTGACGTTGATCCAGGACCACGTCTCGTTCGCCGAGTTGTACCACCAGTTCTCGGCGCTGCGGTACCACCCGAGGTCATCGGCCCACCCTCCGGCCCGCAGCGCCTGGCTGGCGAAGTTCGTGCAGTCGCCGCCGACATCGCTGAACGAACGATAGGCGGAGTTGTAGCTGGACCAGTAGCGCTCGAGGTAGGTCGCCATGGCGCTGTAGTTGTAGGCCAGCAGCGTCGTCTTGCCGCTGCCCTTGGCCGCGGTCAGCCCGGTCGGCTTGACGGTCGACGCGGGCTTGTCGTTCGACGGCGGCGCGGGCGGCGCGTCCGCGGTGGGCGGCTTCGCCGTGCCCGCGGTGTGGTGCACGAACGTCTCGGCCTTCCAGAGCGGCAGCAGGCCGGTGGGTTCGAGCTGCTGGTCCTCGGCCAGCTGCCAGGCTCCCGACGCGTCCTGCCGGAAGACGAACGTGTGCCGCGCCGTGAATCCGGTCGCGGGCGGCTCGTCGCCGCGGATCTTCTCGTAGGCCAGCATCGTCGTCTCGGTCGCGTCGACGGTGACGACGTCGCCCGAGCGCTCGGTGCGCTCGATGGTCAGCGACGTGTCCGCCCCGGTGAACCCCTCCCCCACGGAGCGCAGCCACTTGCGGTGCGTGCCGATGGCCGCGGCCATCGTCTCCTCCCGGGCGATCTGGCCCGCGTCGACGGCGACCCTGCCGTCGGCGAGTGAGGCGGCCGGCGTCGCCTTGCCGTTACCCACGAGCGCCGCGGCGCGGAGCTCGAGGGACTGCTCCGCGGCCCCGGCCAGCAGGCCGGTGGTGGCGGCGTCGATCTGCTGTACGGGTGCGGCGGCGGCGGGCGCCTCGACCAGCGCCGCCAGGGTCAGCGTGCCGATCACTGCGGCCGAGACGCGCATGGTTCTGGATCTCTTCATGACTCTCCCCGTGGTCTGAAGTAGACACTCCCCGTTGTCCTATCAGGACTCGCTTATTCTTGGCAGCGGCGTCGAACTTTGTAAATACGTCCGGGATGAGTTCCCAGTAATTGATACACGTCAACATCAACATTGACAATGAGACCGGATCCGACCGTTATGTCATGCCAAAACAATTGATCATAATTGGCCTGGATGCGGTGCGGCGCAACGGCAATACAGCACGGGCTCGCGCCACACGGACCCATTCGATGAGACCTCGCTCACTTTTAAGATGATCAGAAATTGCGGCGGCGTCCATCGCGCAAAATCGCGCAAATGGGCGCCGCCGCTTGAATTCGCATTCCGGCCATGTCGCCGACAGGTATCGGCCGATCGGAGCGAAGCCGAACCTCAGCGGGGGCAGTGGCCGAAGTGTGCCGGGCCGTCGACCCGGAGCAGCCGCGTGGCCAGGACCTCGTCGCCGACGCCCCGCCCGATGCCCTGGCCGGCCCGGTCGCTGAACGAGAAGTGCAGGCCGCCGAACACCCGCGACCGGCCCGCCTCCGTCGCCGCCGCCGAGAAGCCCGGGTAGGCGCGCGCCTGTCCGCCGGGCGCGGTGTCGGTCGCGTGCGCGAACGGCACGTTGTCCGAGCAGAAGAAGCCGGCCAGCACCGTGGCGCCGGCGCCGCTGTACGAGCTGTGCCCGGACACCCACTCCGGGGTGCCACCCACCGAGCCGCCGCGCGCCGACCAGGCCGGGTTCGCCTGCGTCACCGGGTTGTCGTCGGTGTCCGCCTCGCGGATCGCGGTGGTGGGCCGCCAGTGCCGGTAGGTGTACTTGGTGCGCACGGTCGGCACCGTGGTGTCCGCCAGCGCCATGCTGAGCAGCGCCGTCATCCGGGTGCCCTGCGCCAGCGACAGGTGGCGGTCGCCGCCGACGGTCAGCGCGATGCGCAGCCACTCGCCGGGCGGCTGATCGGAGCCGGCCGGAAGCGACCAGAATTGATACGTGGCGAGCAGGTCCGGCGCGGGCAGGGCGGCGTCGCCCAGCACCGCGACCTCGGCGAACGCCGCCGCGTACCCGATGCCGGTCAGCGCGGGCGGCGGCCCGGGCAGGAACGCACCCGGGTCCCGGACGGCGAACGGGCGCACGTCGCGGTACTGCACGCCGGACCACTCGGCCCGGAAGACGCCGGGCCCGGTACCCGCCGGCTGGCTCTGCACCGGCGTAGCGCCGTCGTCGGCCCGCGCCCGCACGACCCTGCGGCCCACCTCGCCGCCCCACTGCGCGCCGACCGTGCGCCGGTGCCCCGGGCGCACCTTGGCGAGATCGGCATCGCGCTGCGCGTCATAGGCCGCGGCCCGGGCCGGGTCGACCGCGACGAGCACCGCGTGCGCCGCGGCCACCGTCGCCGCGAACGGGTCGCCGTCGCGCGGGCCCGGCCCGGCCACCAGCGCGGGCTCCCGGGCGGGTTCGCCGCGCCCCCCGACGATGCCGTTGACCGCGTCGTACATCGCCACGTTCAGCATCGCGTACCACCGGGCCGCGTCGGCGTCGCTTGCCCGCAGCGCGCGTACCGCGTCGAGGGCCGACTCGTTCCAGCTCCGTACCCCGTCGAATCCGACCGCCGGGCCGTCAGCGACCGCCGGCGCGCTCAACCCCGCGCCGACCAGCCCGACCATCACCACGAAGATGGCCTTCCGCATGGCTCGCCTCCAATTCTCTCGCCGGTACCGGGGCCGACTCTCCTCCGCGGCCATCGAAGTCGGTCGACTAGGTCAGGAACGCGACCGCCGGCGCGGGTCAGCTGGTCCAGAACTCCGCCCTGTCGATGCTGAGGTAGGCGCCCGCCGAGGCCGCGCTGCGCTCGCCGGTCACCCGGACCCGGACCGTGTGCGTGCCGTACGCGAGCCGCGGGCTCAGATAGTTCAGCGCCTCGCCGACGCGGATCGCCCCGTAAAGGTCGACCCGTTGCTCGGCGCCGTTGTCGACGCTGATCGCCGCGATGCCGTTGCCGGTGTCGCGGACCGAGAGCAGCGCCAGCTGGGTGCCGGTGAACGTGAAGGTCGCGGTGGCGCCCGGCTGGTTCGTCCAGTGGTCGTCGCCCCAGAAGCAGGCCGCCGCGCAGCCCGTGCCGGAGCTCCAGGCGCCGGAGTACGCGAGCGCGCCGCCGCCCGACGACCGGCCGTCGTCGTTGATCCAGCCGGTGGACGGCCCGGGGTCGCCGGCCGGCAGGTCCTGGGTGGCGCCGATGGCCAGCGGCTGGCCCAGGCTCGGGCTGCCGTCGGCGTTGAAGCCGATGCGCTGCACCCGCGTGGTCCGGTTGCCGTAGGTGAAGACGCTGGTGGTCTTCGCGTGGTACACGATCCACGTCTCGGTGCCGTCGGGGCTGGTGAAGAAGCCGTGGTGGCCGGGCCCGTACACGCCGCGGGCGTCCTGCCGGGAGAAGAGCGCGCCGTTGTGCTGCTGCCAGCTGGCGCGGTTGAGCGGGTCGGCGCCGGACGCGACGCTCATCATCCACAGTCCGTAGTCGGGCTTGCCGGTGTCGCAGACCGAGTACGTCATCCAGGTGCGGCCGCTGCGGTACAGGAACGCCGGGCCCTCGCGCACCTCCGGGCAGTGCCCGGCCGCGTTCAGCGAGACGGCGTTGCCGGAGACGGTCCAGGGATTCGACAGCGGGGCGATGTTGATGCCGTTGTGCTGGAACTCGTTGAGCCCGCTCCACATCAGGTACAGCCGGCCGTTGTGCCGCATGAGCCCGGCGTCGATGGCGAACACGTCGCGGTTGGGCGGCACCAGCCGGGCCTTGAACTGGTAGGGGCCGGCCGGGTCGTCGCCGGCGGACTCGAGCACGAACAGCCGGTGGTTCTCGTCCACCCCGTTGTCCGCGGTGTAGTAGAGGTACCAGCGGTTGTTCACCCGGTACAGCTCCGGCGCCCAGACGTGCTGGTTGCGCGTCGGGTCGGTGTCGCGCCAGACCTGGACGGCGGGCGCGTTCAGCAGGGTCGCCACGCTTCGCGAACGGCGGATCCTGATCGCGTCGCCCTCGGTCATCAGCAGGTAGTAGTTGCCGTTGAAGTAGGTCATGAACGGGTCGGGCCCGGTGCCGACCGGGTTGCGGAACGTGCCGGCCGCGGCGTACGCCGGGGTGGTCGAGGTGGCCGCGAAGAACGAGAGGAACAGGCAGAGGGCGGCGGCGATCGCCGCACACCGGCGCCGTCGGGGAACGGTGCGGGGCATGGGGGCCTCCATGGGGATGTGGAGTTGCACCGACCATACATCGAAGGAGCTGGATAAAGCCTGGCTACGCCTCGCCGTCGGCCCCGCCCGCGAGCCCGCGGGCGTGCGCCCGGAGCAGCTCGTGCATCCGGTACCGGCCGGCGTCGTCACGCTGCACCAGATGGGCCCGGGTGAGCCGGTCCAGCACCCGGTCGACGGCGGGCGTACCGACGCCGGTCAGGGCCGCGGCGACGTGCCGGTCGAAGTCCGCGCCGGGATGCAGGGCGAGCAGGGC
This sequence comes from Actinoplanes sp. NPDC049668, assembly GCF_044465445.1. NCBI lineage: Bacteria > Bacillati > Actinomycetota > Actinomycetes > Micromonosporales > Micromonosporaceae > Actinoplanes > Actinoplanes sp. NPDC049668. The sequence goes on along the minus strand of NZ_JBITLR010000004.1, from coordinate 230,823 downwards.
GAACGCCCGCGCGGTCGACGGCGTCAGGTCCCGGTACGACCACTGGAGCACCGACCCGACCCCGGTGTGCCGGTCCCCCGCGGCGTCGAGCAGCGCCAGCCGGTGCCGGTGGTCGGCCAGGTCCCGGGCCAGCTCGGCCAGCGGCGTGTCGGGGCGGGCCAGGGCCAGCTCGGCGACCACGCGCAGGGCCAGCGGCAACCGGGCGCACCGCGCGGCCAGCGTCGCCGCCGCCCGCGGCTCGGCGGCCACCCGCGCGCCGATCAGCGTGCGCAGCAGCGCCACGGCCTCGTCCTCGGCGAGCAGGTCGAGCACCGTACGCGCGGCGCCGTGCCGGGCGACCAGGCCCGCCAGCGCGTCCCGGCTGGTCACCACCACCAGGCACGAGGACGAGCCGGGTAGCAGGTGCCGGACCTGCTCCACCGACGCGGCGTTGTCCAGCACGACCAGCATCCGCCGCCCGTCGATCAGGCTGCGAAAGCCGGCCGCGCACTCCTCCGCCTCCGGCGGGACCCGCTCGCCGGGCAGGCCGAGCCCGCGCAGCATCCGGCGCAGCGCGTCGATCGGCCGCATCGGCTGCTCCGGGCCGTAGCCGCGCAGGTCGAGGTAGAGCTGGCCGTCGGGGAAGAGGTCGCGGCGCCGGTGCGCCCAGCGCAGCGCCAGCGCGGTCTTGCCGACTCCCGCCGTACCGGTGATCAGCAGCACCCGCGGCGGGTCGGGCGGACCCGCCGGCGGGTCGGCCAGGCGGTCCAGCTCCGCGAGCCGCGCCTCCCGGCCGGTGAAACCGAACGCCTCGGCCGGCAGCTGGGCCGGCGTCGTGGTACCGCTCGCCCGTTCCGGCGCGGCGCCGTCCTGTCGCAGCAGCGCCTCGTGCGCGGCGACCAGCTCGAGACCCGGATCGACGCCCAGCTCGTCCGCGAGCAGGCCACGGATCCGGTGGTACGCGGCGAAGGCCTGCGCGCGGCGGCCGGCCGCCTGATACGCGGCGATCAACCGGGCCTGGCCCACCTCGTCGAGCGGCTCGGCGGCGACCGCCTCCTCCAGCACGCGCACGGCCTCGGCGACCCGGCCGGCCCGCACCAGCGCCTCGCCGCAGCGCAGCAGCGCCAGCCGCCGCTCCTGCGCCAGCGCCTCCACCTTGGGATGGCCGGCCAGCACCGGAACGTCGGTCAGCGGCGCGCCCCGCCACAGCCGCAGCGCCTCGCCGAGCAGCCCGGCCGCCCGGTCCGGCTCGGCGCGGGCCCGCTCCACCAGCGCCCGGAACCGGAACAGGTCGATGTCCTCGCGCGGCACCCGCAGCGCGTAGCCGTCGCCGACCGCGGGCAGTACGGCGCTGCGGCCGTGCGCCGCGCGGGCCGGCTCCAGCAGCCGGCGCAGGTTCTTGACGTGCGTCTGCACCACGTTGACCGCGCTCGGCGGCGGCCGCCTGACCCACAGTGTGTCGATCAGCTCCGCGCGGCTGAGCATCTGCCCGCCCGCCAGCGCCAGCAGCGCCAGCACCGTCCGCTGCCCGGCCGACGCCGGCGAGACCGTCGCACCGGCCAGCTCGACCCGCACCTGCCCGAGCACCTGGATCCCGACACCCATTCCCAACCCCCCTGTGGCCCACAGCTGGTTCGTTGCGCGGGCCGCCGAGGATGGCGCGCCGACCTGACGAACTGCGGCCGGGTGGATGGCCGCCGCCGGTGGTCGTGCCGGACGCTCGAGCGACCGGACACGTGGGAGGTGAGGGCTGTGAGCGGCGGACGACTCGCAATCTGCGTGATCGGTGCCGGGCCGCGCGGGCTGTCGGTGGTCGAGCGGATCTGCGCCAACGAGCGCGCCGAGCGTCGCCACAACGCCGTGCTGGTGCACGTGGTGGATCCGGATCCACCGACCGACCGGTCCCGGCATCTGCTGATGAACACGGTCGCGTCGCAGGTGACCGTGTACACCGACGCGACCAGCCGGATCGAGGGGCCGATCGATCCCGGGCCCAGCCTCTACGAGTGGGCGAAGGCGGGCGACGGCACCCTCGCCGAGGCGCGCGACCTGGGCCCGGACGACTACCCGACGCGCGCGCTGCACGGGCGCTACCTGCGCGACACGTTCCGCCGCGTCGTCCGCTCCGCGCCGGCACACCTCGCGTTCCGGGTGCACGGGTCCCGGGCCGTCGCGCTGGCCGACATCGACGGCGTGACCGGCGGCCGGCAGGGCATCCGGCTGGCCGACGGCACCCGCGTCCACGATCTCGACGCCGTGGTGCTCGCGCTGGGCAACCTGCCGGCGCTGCCGACCCCCGCCGAGGCGCGCGCCGCGAGCCTGGCGCGGATCCACCACCTGCGGTACGTGCCGTCGGCGAATCCGGGGGACGTCGACCTGAGCGCCGCGGGGCCCGGCGAGACGGTCCTGCTGCGCGGCCTCGGCCTGACCTTCTTCGATTACGTACGGCTCCTGACGACCGGTCGCGGCGGCACGTTCGAGGGCAACGGGGACGACCTGGTGTACCGGCCGTCCGGCAAGGAACCCCGGCTGGTCGCGCTCCCGCACCCGGCTCACCTCCGAACCGAGCCGGACGGCCGGCACACGCCCGCGTCCCGCATCGCCGAGCTGATCGCGCTGATCCACGCGGGCGTCGTGGAGCTGACCGGGCCGGGGACCGAGGCCCGGATCGACCCCGGCCGGGGCTGCTTCACCGCGGTCAGCCGGGCCGTGCCCGGGCGGCCGGTGCACGCCCGCGTGCTGATCGAGGCGCGGCCGCCCGGCTCGGACATCCGCCGGACCGCCGACCCGCTCCTGCGGTTCCTGCTGGACACGAAACAGGCCGCGCCGTGCCGGCCGTCGACGGCGGACGGCGGTGCGTACGAGACAGGTGGCCTCGCCGTCACCGGGCGGCCGTACCACCTCGTCGACGGCGCCGGGCGGACGCATCCCCGCCGCTTCGCCTTCGGCGGCCGGCCCCTCGCGGACTCCGTCACGCTCGGCGACTCCGACGCGATCGCCCGCGCCACGCTGCGGCTGTCCCCGCTCCACCCGCCGCGGCGGGCGGACCACACCGACAACGGCCTGACCGGAATGATCGTATGAGCGCACCCATCGACGTCGGCCTGCTCTCGCCCGTACGCGCCGGCACCCCGGTCGAGGACGTCCTGTCCGACGCCGCGTGCTGCAGGCCATGCTGGACGCCGAGGCGGCGCTCGCCGGCTTACCGTGCTGCCGGAGCCAGCCGCCGTCACCTGGGCCGCCCGTGATGAGTACGCCTTGTCGCCGGTGACCGACGCGGGCCGGGTGCGGGGCCGGCCGACACCACCGGGCCGGGGAACGCGGACCTGCTCGAGCAGCGGGATCAGCTGCCGGGTGTCAGCGGCTTGGCCGGGCGTGATGAGCGTGGCGAGGGACCGGCCACGGCCGTCGGCCAGGGTGTGGATTTTGGTGGTCAGCCCGCCGCGGGACCGGCCGATGCTTTCGCGTGCCTGAGTTTCGGCAACCGTCAGCCCCTTTTAGCGGCTCCGGCGGCGTGCTGGTGGGTACGCACGATGGTGGCATCGACCTGGGCGTCCCAGTCGATGTCGTCGTCGAGCTCGGCCAACGCGATCACTTCAGCTTTCATCCTGGCCCAGGTGCCGTCGGCGGCCCACCTGGTGAAGCGTTGATGCGCGGTCTTCCAAGGCCCGTAGCGTTCGGGCAGGTCACGCCAGGGCGAGCCGGTTCGTTTGACCCAGCAGATCGCGTTGATGACCTGCCGGTGATCGCGCCATTGCCCGCCCCGGACGGGCTGCGCCGGCAGCAACGGCTCCAGCACAGCCCATTCCTCGCTGCTCAGATCACCACGCGCCACACCGATTCAACGACCATCGTCCATGATCGCTACGCATGATCCGCGGGACAGAACCTAGGCCGTCCTCGGCACAAGGGGCGATGCTCGTCCCCGCCCGCGCTCTCGATCTGATCCGCTGTGACCTGGTGCGTGCCGGTGTCGCAAACCTCGACCGTTAGGGGATACGCCCCGGCTCCCGCAATTCGCAGCCCGCCACCTGGCGGATCGTGTGTGGAGCACTGGGTTGTCACCATAGGGGTATGACGAGGGAGGACACGGCTGGGCGGCATCGGGCCCGCCTGGACTGGTACGGCAAACTCGCTGGACTGCTACTCGGCTTTGTCGCCGGTGGGATGACCGTCAACCAGCTCACCGACGACTACGGCTACCGCGGCGTCATGATCGCAGCGATGCTCGGCGCGATCTTGGCTACGGCATCGTGGGTGCGGCGACTGCCGCCCCGCGCCCCCTTGTCACGTCATAGCACCCGGCTACTGCTGTATGCCGCTCTTGCCGCAGCCCTCATCTCAGTGTTCGGACCGGTGGCATGGCAGATCGAAGCTATCGCGGTAGCGGCAGGATTTGCCGTCAGCGCAACCCTTGTACCAACTGATCTCGCTACCGCGGTGACCCTGCTAGGTGGAGCAGGGCTGATCGGCGTCGGGGTCTCGGCCAGCGGCCTCGGCGTCGCATTGCTGATTGGCAGCGTCACCCTGGGTGGGGTGGCAGTCATCGGCGTCGGGGTGGCGACCATCGGCTACGGCGTGGCGATGCTGGTCGAGGGTTACACCCTGTCTGGGGTGGCGTGCATCGGCGTCGGGGTGGCGTGCGTCGGCGTCGGTGTCGCAGTGCTGGTCGAGGGTTACACCCTGTTCGGGGTGGCGTGCATCGGCGTCGGGGTGGCGTGCGTCGGCTACGGCGTCGCGCTACTGGTCGAGGGTTACACCCTGTTCGGGGTGGCGTGCATCGGCGTCGGGGTGGCGTTCGTCGGCGTCGGCGTCGCGCTGCTGGTCGGCGGTGCCACCCTGTTCGGGGTGGCGTGCGTCGGCGTCGGGGTGGCCTGCAGCGGCGTCGGCGTCGTTACGCTGGTCGGCGGTGCCACCCTGTTCGGGGTGGCGTGCACCGGCGTCGGGGTGGCGATCATCGGCTTCGGGGTGAACACGAACGGGGGATCCGGGGTGCGGCGAGCACAAGCGTGGTGGGACGCCATGACTGCCGACCCCGCTGAACTACCCGACACCGACACCGCACCCGGCGCCCTTGGTCCGGCCAACGAGCGCATCTGAACGCACATACGCAGGGCAACCAGCGCCAATGCCATTTGGCGTCCAGCGAGCGTGCCGTGTGAGGGAAATGTACGCGGCAAACCTCGACCGATCGGGGGCACCACGGAGCCGCGTCCGCGCCCTGAGCACGGCACCACTGCTGGATTCGTCACGAGACTTCGCCCCCCGCCCGGGCGCCCGGTCGTCGACTACGCGGTCGTAGCCGAGATGAGTGCGTCGCCTGCCGAGCAGATCAGGCAGCTTCGATCGCCTTCGAGCAAGTGACGGTTCCGTTATAAACTCGTGTACTATCGAGCAGCTCCGCCACCGATTTATTCCATTTACTCTGATCCGGGATGCAGGCGATCCTTTGCTCTATATTGCCGTTCCATAGGTTTTTTACTCGACGTGCGTCAATCGCAACTACCGTAACTTGATCGCCGGCCTGGATGACACGAACCACATCTTTAATAACAGCTCCGTCCTCGTCCTTGTAAACAACGACTTCTGCGGGCAGCGCGCTAACCACGAAGGATCGTAGCTGCTGAAAAACGCCTCCGACGGAGCCTGTCGTGATGTTGGTTATCGCTCCGACCTGAGAAGCAGTCACGACGATTGTCAAGAACCTTAACATTCTCTCATTGGTACGCCACCGAGGCTCTTTGGCTTTATATCGGCGAACCTCCTCAGATTCGGGAACACTTGCGCCGCTATCTTGCGACTTGGCGGCCACCCGGTAGCGTCGTAATAGCAGTGCAACGCCTACTCCCGCCGCTCCGACCACGACCGCGACCCCGGTAGCCAGAGCGGACCAGGCCACACATGCCGAGAGTAGGCAAATTGCCACTGATGCCCAAATGCCTTTCTTGGGCAATCGCCCCAGACCAAGCCTCGCGGTAGCGATCAGACCATACGCAAGCGCCAGTATCGGTAGGATAGGAATCGCCAGCGTGATAAAGAATGAGATCAGATCCCCTCGCGCCAAGATTGCCCTCAATAGAGCAGTGTCATTCGCGGCAAGCAGGAGCAGGAGGACCAGGAGCGCGGGAATTCCCGTAAAGAGCAAAGCGCCAACTTCACTGATTATTTGGACTCTGCTCTGCGGCTCAGCGGAGGATAGGCTCGCTTCCTCGGGCTCGTCTGCCGCATTCACTGTCGGGGTCGGCATGCACGCATCCTAGTCAGTCAGACATTGATTGCGCCAGCAGGTCGCTTCGACTCGCTTCATAATGCGGTGAGGCAGGTTTCGCAATGCAATTTGAATTCCCGTTCCGACCCGACCCGTCATGAATCCCCAGACGGCGATCCGCTATTCAACACCGGCGCGTTCTACTGCCGGCGACCGGGTACCGACGCGCCACCAGGAGCGTAACTCTCCGTCAGCGACCCGCCTTGGTGCAGAGGTCGTCAGTCTGCCCTGTGAGGGGTGCGAATGCGGCGGACATCATCGTGGACACGGCCGGCACGACGACCTGGAGGCCGCGGTCGACCTGCTCGCCGTCCGCGGGCGGATCGAGCTCGTCGCGGGCGCGCAGAGCCGTCCTCTACTGCCGGCCGGTGAGCTGTTACCAGCGGGACGGCACCATCGCCGGCTTCGTGATCTCGCGGGGCGACGGCGGAGCTGGCCGAGGCGGCCGTCGCCCTCCACCGGCTGCTGGCGGTGGGCGGGCGCGGTGGAGACGCTGCCCCTGTGCCAGGCGGCCGAGGTACACCGCCGGATGGAGGCGGGGCAGCTGCCGGACGACCGCGCCGGAACCTAGGGCCGGCAGCCCATGCTGAGCAGCGCGTACGCCGCCGAGGCCAGCGTGACGTGCCGGTGCCAGCCGCCGAACGACCGGCCGACGAAGTCGGCGAGCCCCACCCGCCGGCCGGTCTCGACCGTGCCCCGGTACGCGGCGCGGCGCAGCCGGCTCAGCGCGAGCAGGGTCGCCGGGTGGACGTTGCCCAGGTTGGTGACGTGCAGTTCCTCGGGCCAGACCCGCCGGGGGCGCCCGGAGCCGAGCAGGGTGAGCGGCTGCCGCCCGTTCACCGACCGGATGTCCGCGCTCGCCACCAGGTCGGTACGCGAGCCCGGACCGTCCCACCCCACGGGGCGCCGGGCGGCCCGGAGCGCGGCGATCCGGTGCTGTGCGGTCGTGTCGGCGCCGGCCGGGAAGGCCGACGGCACCTTCGCCAGGAACGGCAGGCCCGCGGCGTGCAGCCGGCGGATCGTGCCCGGCAGGTACTCGTCCGGGACGTCGGCGACGACGGGCCGGGGCGGCATCCCCCACCGGGCGGTGACCGTAAGGACGGCCTCGACCACGCACTCCTCGAAGCTCTCGGCGTCGACGTCGGCGGGGATGGCGGCGCGGCTGCGCCGATGCTGGTCGTCGGTCCAGCGTGACGAGAGGTGCAGCCGCCAGTTGACGGGGTAGGCGACCTCGGCGCCGACCGCCCAGACGCCGACGGCGCGCTGCGCCCGCCGCCGGCCACCGGAACCGCCGCCGAGCGGGTCGGTGCCGACCGAACAGTCGCCCATCTTGGGGATCACGAGCGGGCGCACGACCCAGGCGGTCGGCGGCGCCAGCCGGGTGACCGCGTGCGCGAACGACCGGCGTACCGGCCGCCAGTCCCACGGGGAGTTCGCCACGAAATGGTGCAGGCTCTGCTCGTCCACCTCGCCGTTGAGCGCGGCCGCGATGTTGCGTACGGTCTTGCGGCCCTCGGCTTGCAGGATGCCGCGCAGGTACTGGTGTCCCCTGCTGCGCTGATCGGAGCGCGACATGGAGTCGAACAAGGAACCGCAGATCACGTCGAACAACGGAGTATCCACAACTGCCCCACAACGGTCGCCGGGAATCCCGGTAGCGTGCGGGGCACTACTGAATCGGCACTGGACGGCGACTGGAGCCACACCGTGATCGACCCCGGGCACCCGGCCGGGCCGGATGTCCGGGGTCGGTCGTGCGGGTCAGGCGTCGGGGAAGGTCGCGAGGAAGCGGGCCGTCACGTTGGTGGTGAGCTGATCGGGCAGGGCGGCGTACTCCGCCGGGGTGAGGTGGTGCTTCTCGCCCGCGGTGATGGAGTAGATGGCGGTGCTGGCCACGTCCCGCAGCAGCGTGCCGTCCGTGGGCCGGTTGCCGAGCAGGCCCACCAGGCCGGCCGGCACGTTGATCGCGGCCGGGCCGCCGAGCAGGGCGTACTCGGCGGCGTTGAGGTGGAACTTGGCGCCGTTGACGACCTGGTAGATCGCGGTCGACACCGGGTCGCGCAGGAACAGCGAGCCGGCCGGGCGGGTGCCGGTGACCGCGGCGGCGAAGCCGTGCGGGACGTTGACCGCGGCCGGGCCGCCGAGCGCGGCGTACTCGGCCGGGGTCAGGTGGTACTTGGCCCCGCCGACGATCTGGTAGATCGCGGTGTCGCTGATGTCGCGCAGGAACGAGTTGTCGGCGGGCACCACGCCGAGCCGGTCGATGAAGCCGACCGGCACGTTGACCGCGGCCGGGCTGCCGAGCGCGGCGTACTCGGCGGCGCTCAGGTGGTACTTGGCACCGTTGATGGCCTGGTAGATGGCGCCGCTGTCCGGGTTGCGCAGGTAGCCGGAGGACGGCAGGGTCTTGGTGATCGACAGGATCAGGCCGTGCGGCACGTTGGTCGACGGCGCGCTGTCCAGGGCGCTGTACTCCGACGGGGACAGGTGGTACTTGGCGCCGCCGACGATCTGGTAGATGGCGCCGTCGGTGATGTCCCGGATGAAGCTGCCGTCGCGGGGCACGGTCGCGGTGCGGTTGATGAAGCCTGCCGGCACGTTGATGGCGGCCGGGCCGCCCATGGCGCTGTACTCGGCCGGGGACAGGTGATAGCGGGCGCCGCCCACGATCTGGTAGATCGCGGTGCTGCCGGGGTCGCGCAGGAAGACCGAGTCGACCGGCACGGAGGCGGTCACCCGGGCGATGAAGCCGGCCGGGACGTTCGTCGCCGCGGGGCTGCCCAGGCCCGCGTACTCGGCCGCGCTGAGGTGATACTTGGCGCCGCTGACGACCTGGTAGATCGCCGTGCTGGCGGGGTCGCGCAGGAACGTGTTGTCGGCCGGGACGGCACCGAGCCCGGCGACCAGCCGGGCGGGCACATTACGGGCGGGCGGGGCGCCCAGCGCCGCGTACTCGGCCGGGGTGAGGTGGTACTTGGCGCTGCCGGCGATGACGTAGATGGCGCCGTCGCCGGCGGTCCGCACGTATGTGCCGTTCGCGATGATGCCGGGCATGCTCGCGAAGGTGCCGGCCGGCACCGCGGTGGCGGGCGGGGACCCGAGCTCGGCGTACTCGGCGGGGTTCAGGTGGAACGGCGCGCCGCCGACCACGAGGCTGATCGCGCCGTTCGGCTCCCGCAGCACCGAGTTGTCCGGGCTGCCGGGCGGCGGTCCGTCCTCGGTGATGTTGTTGTACCGGACCGGGATGTACGTGACCAGCTCGCTCCAGGTGTCCTTGCCGATCTTGCCGTAGTTGTTGACGGCGTTCGGGTTCTGGACCGTCTCACCGGGGTTGTTGAACGAGTACACGTAGGCGCCGTCCTCGTGCCGGTTCCCGTTGACCCAGCGGACGAAGAGCTCGATGTGTCCGTCGCGCAGCACCGCGTCGCCGGCCTTCAGGTCGTGCAGGCTGGGCAGCTGGTGCTTGCCGCTCCAGCTCAGGAAGGTCCTGGTGCTGCGCGAGTCGGGCAGGTGCCAGGCCATCGAGACCAGGCCGGAACAGTCCCGCCGGTAGGTCTTGCCCTGCGGGTCGGGCGCCCACGGGCCGGTCTGTGTATAGGTGAAGCCGCGGTCGACCCAGTACTGCGACCGCTGCAAGGTCTCCGAGCGGGTGATCGGCCCGCCGATGCTGGACGCCGAGGCGGCCTGGGCGCCGAGGACGGCCGCCACCGTCCCGCCGGTGGCGCCCACCACCAGTGCGGCGCCTGCCGCGAACGCACGGCGCAACCTGCCGATTCTCATGGATTCTCCTCATAGATGTAAACAGGCAGCTCCAATATGGAGGTCACTGCCAACACAGGAATCCATAGTGGGCAGTACATCGACGCGTGTCAACAGTCGATTCCAGCGGGTCGTAGGATGTAATCTCGCATTGACATGGGAAGGGGGGATTCGTACGGTGACTGGCGACATGCACGCGCGCCGCAACTTCGCCGATCGGCTGGACGAGCTGTTCCGGACGGTCGTCACCGACGAGGGACGGCCGTACAGCACGCGGGCCGCGGCCGCCGCGCTGGCGGAGCTGGGCTGCCCGGTCTCCCACACGCACGTCGGCAAGCTGCGCCGCGGCGAGGCCGACCCACGGCGATCCGAGATGCAGGCGTTCGCCACCCTCTTCGGCGTCAGCCTGACCTACTTCACCCAGGACGACGACGAGGCCGACCGGCGGCTCGCCCGCGCGCTCGGCGATCCGGCGATCCAGGCCGTCGCGATGCGGATGGGCGAGGCCGAGATGTCCGCCGCCGGGAAGGCGGCGGTCGCCGCCATGGTCGAGCAGGTGGTGCTGCTGGAGCAGGCGGCGCGCCGGCGGCACCAGCAGCCCGACGGCTGACCCGTCGGACACGCCGCCGCCTGCGCACATCCACAGGGGACGGTCGGCTACGGTGATGCGGTGAGGCAGGGCCGGTGATGCGAGTGCCGAGGTGGATGGCGAGGCCGGCGATCGGGCGCCGGCGCCGGCCGGGCGACCTCGCCGAGCTGGTCGAGCAGGCCCGCGGCGGCCTGGACACGCTGGGGTTGCGCGGCCGGTTCAGCGCCGACCGGCTGCACGAGGCGATCCAGGCGTACCGGGGACGTCCGGTGCACGTGCTCGCCCAGCCCTTGCCCGCGGGCGGCCCGCACGGGCTGTGGATCGCCGGCCGCGACGCGGACTACGTCTTCTTCCCGGCGGCCGCCTCGCCGGTACGGCGGCACGTGATCGTCGGGCACGAGTACGGCCACATGCTGTTCGATGACGTCGCCCATCCCGACCTCGGCCCGGACGATCCGGCGCATCTGGACCCGGCGGCCCTGTCGGCCGCCGCGCACCGCGCCCGCAGCTCATACGAGGAGCTGCCCGAGCGCCGGGCGGAGATCTTCGGAACCCTCGTCGCCCAGCGCATCACCGACTGGTCCTGGCCACCGGCCCGGGCCACCGACGGCGACGAGGCGGCGCTGCGACGGCTGACCGGGCTGCTGGAGAGCACGGACGAGAGTGGATGACATCCTGCTCGCCGCCGGTGCCGCGACGGCCCTGATCAGCCTCGGCCTGGCCGCCGGCAAGCTGTGGGATCTCGTCCACCACCGCCAGGACCGGCTGCGCCGGCTGCTCGGGGTGACGCTGGCCATGGGCGCCGTCGCGGTGTCCCTGCAACCGGTCAGCGCCCGCGTGGACCAGCTGCTCGGGCTTCTCGACGTCTGCCGGCTCGTTGGCAACGTGCTGGCCCTGGCCATCGTCGCCACCGGCCACGCGTTCCTGCTGCACACCCTGCATCCGGGCCCGGCGACCCGCCGCCGGGTCCGCGCCCAATACCTGATCATGGCGGCGTGCGCGGCGGCGCTGATCGGGTCGTACGCGCCGGCGCCGGCGCCGTACCGGACCGACGACCCCTTCGTCCTCAGCGGGGAGTACTACGCCTCGGTGCATCCGCCGCCGGTGCCGTACCTGGTCGTCTACCTGGGCTACATGCTGTGGCTGCTGCCCCAGGTCGGCCGGCTGTGCGCGCGGTACGCAAGGGTGGCCCGGCGCCACACGGTGCGGCTGGCCCTGCGAATGATCGCCGCCGGCTGCTTCCTCAACTTCGCCAACGTCGGGCTCAAGCTCACCAACCTGGCGGTACGCGACCAGCCCGCGACCTCCCCGGTGCTCTACCGGCTCACGTTCCTCACGTACGCGGTCGCCGTCCTGGCGATGGTGGTCGGCGTGATGATCCTGGCCTGGGGCCGGTGGCTGCGGCTGGACCAGCTCGCCGAGCACGTGCAGGCACGGCGGGCGTGCCGCCGGCTGCGGCCGCTGTGGGCGCTGGTGGCCGCGGCGGCGCCGCAGGTCACCCTCGGCGACTGGCCGGCACCGGGTGGCCGGCCGGTCGCCCTGCCGGGCGCGCGGATGCGGCTCATCAGGATGACCACGGAGATCCTCGACGGGTACGCGGAACTGCGCCCGTGCACGAACCGCCGGGTCGCCGACGAGGCGCGCGCCGTCGCTGGCCGGCGGGGCCTCACCGGGGAACGCCTGGAGGCGGCGGTCGAGGCCCGGGTCGTGACCGAGGCGGTGGCGGCGGTCCGGTCGAGCGCGGCCGGCGACGTCCGGACGGAGGTCGTCGACCTGCCGTCGGCCAGGGCCGCGGACGCCGGTGACGCCGGCACCGAGGTGGCCTGGCTGATCGCGGTCGCCGCGCACCTGCCCGCGGTGTCCAAGCGCTGACAGAAGGCTGCGGGTCGCACCCCGTCAGGGGTACGGCCCGCAACAGATCACTTCGCTACCTGGTAACCACCGCCCCCGCCGCCGTTCCAGTGATCGCCACCGCCGCCGCCGTTCCAGTGATCGCCACCGCCGCCGTTCCAGTGACCGCCGCCGCCGTTCCAGTGCGGCCGGTTCGGCCAGTGGTCCGGCCACTGGCCCGAGCCCCAGTCGTCGTCCCAGTAGCTGTCCTCGACGACCAGCGCCCAGTGGCCGCGGTGGTAGCCCCACCGCGTCCGCTCGCAGTAGTAGTCGTCCCAGGCGCCGCGCCGCTCGCCGAAGCGGCCTGCCCGGTCGCATCTCCAGAAGTTGCGGTAGTAGCCGACGATCTCGTCGTCGTGGTTTCGGTTCTGTAGGCCGGTCGAGCTGCTCGTTGCGGCGGACTCGGTGGGAGGCGCTGCTTGAGCGGGTCCCATCCCGAGCGACGCACCGGTGAGCAGGCCTACGCCAACCGCCGTCATTCGCGCTGCCGTATTCATGTCACTCCCTCGCTACGGAGCGTTAACTCCCGGCAATGGAACCACGGATAGCCGACCCCGTCCGGCGTTTGCAAAAATGATTTAGCAAAGCCTTTCACCGATCGCATCGGGAGGCTCGGTAAGCACCGTCCGTCACTTCTGTCGGGCCATGTAGAGGCGCTGACCGGAGGGGCGGAAGCCGACCCGCTCGTACACCCGCCACGAGTCGTCGCCGCCGGCCTCCAGCCAGGCCACCTCGACGCCGGCCCCGAAAAGCCGGCCGGCGATCCCGGCGGTGATCGCCCCGCCCAGGCCCCGGTTGCGGTGGGCCGCGCCGACCGCGATGCCGCCGACCTCGCAGATCCCGTCGCTGGGCACGACCGTGCCGCCGCCGCCCGCGTACCGGCCGTCGGCGGTGCGGGCGCCGACGAACACCGCGCCGCGCCGGGCGACGCCGCGCTGCCGGTCGATGTCCGCGGCGCCGGCGTCGCCGGGCGAGCCGAACGCCGCGTTCTGGACGGTGATCACCCCGGCGATCTCCGCGTCGATCTCGGGTTCGAACAGCTCGAAGCCCGCCGGAACGGACTGCGCGGCGAGCGTCTCCGGCGTGCAGACGAGGTACTCGTTGCGGGCCTCCACGGCGAATCCGGCGCCGAGCAGCAGCTCCTCGAGCCCCGTCGCGCAGCTGGTGACGTACTCCAGCCGCGGCGGCCGGCCGCCGAACGCCGCGACCAGCTCGCCGACGTCGGCCGCGGTGATCTCTGTGCCGGGTACCGGCGTCGCGTAGTTGATGTGCGGGCTGTCGGTTCCGTGGTCGAGACCGAGCACGAACGGGCCGGACTCGACGGCGTTCGGGCGGGTGCGGAGGTTGGCCACGACGGCGCGCTGAATGCGCAGATCCATGATGAACGACCCTTTCGAGGGCTCGAAGAAAGGCGAAGCGAGGCAAGCGTCAGCGGCGGAGGCCGCTGGAGGCCGCGGGGATCACAGGCTTCACTCTTTCGAGCACTCGGGATCGTGGAAAGCGACGCGAATCTATCAGACCATCGTCGTCTGTTGTGGACACCGTTACCCTCGGCTCCCATGAGCAGGGTCGCGATCGTGACCGGTGCGTCCGCGGGGATCGGCGCGGCCACCAGCCGCCTGCTGCACGAGCGGGGCTTCCGCGTCTACGCGGTCGCCCGCCGGCTGGACCGGATGGCCCCGCTCGCCGCACTCGGCATCGACACCGTCAGGGCCGACGTCACCGACGAGGCCGACCTGGTCGCCCTGGTCGATCGGGTGGTCACCGGGTCGGGCCGCATCGATGTCCTGGTGAACAACGCCGGATACGGCTCCTTCGGCGCGCTCGAGGACGTGCCGCTGGACGAGGCGCGGCGGCAGTTCGAGGTCAACGTCTTCGGCGCGGCCCGGCTGTGCCAGCTCGTGCTGCCCCAGCTGAGGGCGCGCGGCGCCGGGCGCATCATCAACGTCTCCTCGATCGGCGCGCGGATGTACCAGCCGCTCGGTGGGTGGTACCACTCGACGAAGTACGCGCTGGAGGGCCTCAGCGACTGCCTGCGCGTCGAGCTCAGGCCGCTGGGCATCGACGTCGTCATGATCCAGCCCGGCGGCATCGACACCGAGTTCCCCCGGGTGGCCGGCGAGCGACTGCTCGCCACCTCCGGCGACGGCGCGTATGCCGGCTACGCCCGCCGGTACGCGGCGTCGCTGAATTCGGACGCCCGGGGCATTTCACCCCCTTCGGTCGTCGCCCGGGCGATCGTCCGGGCCGCGACGGCGCGGCGTCCGCGCGCTCGCTACCCGGTCGGTCGCGGCGCGCGGGCGGCGCTGCTCGCGCGCTGGCTGCTGCCCGACCGGGTCTACGACCGCGTGCTGGTGGGGCTGTTCACCGCGATCGCCGACGCCGGTGCCCGCAAGGCCGAACGGACCGGCTGAGCCTGGTCGAACGTTTCGCTCAGCGCCCCCCACCACCCGGCCGATCTGTGTCACAACGTGGCGCACGCCACAACAGGGCAACGAACGCGGGGGTGTTCATGAGCAAGTCGGACAAGGCGCACGTGGCCGACGGCCATCGGTGGACGCGGCTGGTGACCGATCGCAAGGTCGGCACCAAGATCGGGATGGCGGTCGGCGCGATGGCGGTGGCGGCCGCCGGGGTGGCCTCCGCCGCGCTGATCAACATGAGCGCGATGCAGAGCCAGTCCGACTACATGTACAACCAGACGCTGGTGCCGATCACCGACCTCGCCCGCGCGCAGCACGCGGCCGAGATCATGAAGAGCAGCCTGCTCAACGCCGCGGTGTCGACCGACCCCGCGCAGGTGCGCGAGTTCCTGCAGGACAGCAAGGCGCAGGACGCGGCGTTCGACCAGGCGTTCGCGGCGTACACCGCCACGGACATGACCGGCCGGGAGAAGTCGGTCGACCAGGTCGAGCAGGCCGTCGCCGCCATCCGGCAGCTGCGCGACGCCAAGCTCGCCCCGGCCGCCGACCGCGACGACCGGGAGGAGTTCGCCCGGGTACGCGACAAGGAGGCCGCGCCGGTCCTCGCCGCACTCAACGGCGGCATGGAGGATCTCATCACGACCGAGACCGCCGCCGCCCGTGACCGTAATGACGAGTCACGCGCCACCTACGACAGCGCCCGGATCATGGTGATCCTGTTCGTCGTCCTCGGCATGGTGCTGGCCGGCGCCGCCAGCTGGCTGATCGCCCGCGGGATCACCGGCCCGCTGTCGCGGTGCGTGTCCGTGCTCAAGCTGGTTCAGGGCGGGGATCTCACCCAGCGGACCGGGGTCACCGGCCGCGACGAGGTGGCGCAGCTGGCCGTGGCGCTGGACGCGTCGACGGGATCGACGGCGACGATGGTGCGCGAGGTGACCGACAACGCCACGCAGGTCTCGGCGGCCGCGGAGGAGTTGTCCGCGGTGTCCACGCAGCTGTCGGCGGCGTCGGAGGAGACGTCGGCGCAGGCGGGTACGGTCTCGGCGGCCGCGGACCGGGTGTCCGGGAACGTGCAGACGGTGGCGGCGGGCGCGGAGCAGATGTCGGCGTCCATCGGTGAGATCGCGGGCAACGCGGGCGAGGCGGCGAAGGTGGCCACCGAGGCGGCCGCGGCCGCCAACCGGACGAACGAGATCGTGATCCAGCTGGGACAGTCGTCGGCGCAGATCTCCGGCGTGGTGCAGCTGATCACGTCGATCGCGGAGCAGACGAACCTGCTGGCGCTGAACGCGACGATCGAGGCGGCCCGCGCGGGCGAGCACGGCAAGGGCTTCGCGGTGGTGGCGACCGAGGTGAAGGACCTGGCGCAGGAGACGGCGCGGGCCACCGGCGACATCGCGTCGCGGATCTCGGCGATCCAGGAGGAGACGACGCAGGCCGTCACGGCGATCGGCGAGATCGCGGAGGTGACCGGCCGGATCAACGACTACGCGTCGACGATCGCCGCGGCGGTGGAGGAGCAGACCGCGACCACCAGCGAGATGGTGCGCAACGTGGCCCAGGCCGCGTCGGGCACCGGGGAGATCGCCGGGAACATCGCGGGCGTGGCGTCGGCGGCGGACTCGGCGGCGTCGGGCGCGTCGGAGACGCAGGCGACGGCGAACAGCCTGGCGGCGATGGCGACTCAGCTGCAGCAGCTGGTCTCCACCTACCGCACGTAGGCTTCACACACACCCACCGGTGGCCGGTCCGATTCGGACCGGCCATCGGCGTATCTACCGCATGGCGGACAGCGTGTGCTCGGCGATCAGGACCTGGTTGCGGCCCGCCCGCTTGGCCCGGTACATCGCCTCGTCGGCGAGGCTCAGCAGGCCGTCGGGGCCGCAGGCGGGGGTCAGCCGCGCCACGCCGGCGCTGAACGTGACGTGCAGCGTGCCGAGCGGCGTGTCGACCGCCCGGGCGGCGCACTGCCGGCGCCACAGGTCGGCGAGTTCGGCCGCGGCGCGCGCGTCGACGCCCGGCAGGACGACCACGAACTCCTCGCCGCCGTAGCGGGCCACCATGTCGCACTCCCGGACCGAGCCGGTCAGCTGCCCGGCCAGGTCGGCGAGGACCTGGTCGCCGATCGCGTGCCCGTACCGGTCGTTGACGGCTTTGAAGTGGTCCACGTCGATCATCACGATCGACAGCGGGTGGCCGTCGGCGGCGGCGCGGGCCTGCGCGTCCAGGACCGCGGCCAGGTGCCGGCGGTTGTACACCCCGGTGAGGCTGTCGCGCACGGCCTGCTCGGTCAGCTCGGCGCGGAGCCGCTCCAGCTCGGTGATGTCCCGCGCGACGACGACGGTGCCGGCGCTGCCGCCGTCGGCCGCCTGAATCTTGACGGCCCGGAAGTCGTACACGTCGTCCGCGGGGCCGTAGATCGTGGTCTGGCCGGTGTCGGCGACCATGGCGGTGAAGTGCGGGCCGACGACGTCCTGCCACTGCTTGCCGATCGCGGCGCCGGCCGCCGGGTTCACGGCGGCGAGCAGTCTGGTCGCTGCCGGGTTGACGTCGAGGAACCAGCCGTGGGGGTCCAGCACCATGACGGCGTCGCCGAGCGCCGAGATGACCTGCGCATAGGTGACCGGCACCGGGTCGGAGTTCACGCCGGAACGTTCGGTCCACCACCAGACGACGCCGGAGAGCAGGAACAGCACCGGGGCCAGATCGAGACCCTGCAGGTCCACGTCGAGGAACACCGTCACCAGGTTGCCCACCGTCGGCGCGAGCGCGCCGACCAGGAACCACTGGTACACCCGGCGCTGACCGCGGACCGCCCGGCGCATCGCCCGGATCACCAGCACCATGCCGAACGCCATCATGCTGTAGCTGTACAGAGTGTGTGCCCAGTACAGCGGGCCGGGCTGCGGGACGAACCCGTACTCGCCGGCGTCGAGGTGCCGGTAGAAGGCGTGGTGCCACGGATCGGTGGCGAGGACGGCCACGAGCAGCACCGGCTCGATCAGCATGAGCGCGAGCCGCGGCGGCCGGCGCCCAGCGGAGATCGTGGTGTGCCAGAAGAAGCCGACGACGACCGTCGCCGTGCCGAGGAAGATCGCGTAGTTGAAGACGATCGCCAGCCCGGGCGTCGGCGCCGCGAGGACGCCGGCGTCGGCAAGCGCCCATGCGCCGGCGCCGCCCATGACGAGGCTGAGCGGAAGGGCCAGGGGCGTATCGAACCGTCGCCGGTACGTCAGTACGGCGTACAGCACAGCGATCAAGCTGGCTCCGGTGTACATCGCGACTATTGCGAGCCGCATCCTCACCCCTCCCCGCAGTCGGCCACCGGTACGCATCGGTGCGGCTGTCGGCGAGTTGAGCCAACGCCTGGGACATCACCACGCCGGGCGCGGGAGGGAGAGCTCCAGCGCCCGGCGGGCGGCGTCCGCTCAGCAGGTGGCCGGCTCCCGCACCTCCTCCGGCAGGGCACCGGTGGTGCTCGGCGGCGGGTCGTCGGTCCACCTGGTCTCCAGGACGGCCTCGTAGTCGAACAGCGCGCCGGCCGGCACCCACGCCAGGTAGTCGGCCGGGCGCAGCACCCGGGTCTCCCACGCCAGCGGCCGTCCCGACTTCGGGTCGAAGATCAGGCGTACCTCCTGTGGGCCGCCGCTGTCGGCCTGCCGTACGCCCGGTGTCTCCTCGTTCGTGACCAGCGTCACGGCGGTGCCGGCCCGGCCCTTCGGGTCAGTGACCGTGCCGAGATCGCGCAGGCCGGGCAGCTCGGCCAGCAACCGGTACGCGGCCGCCCGCACCGCCGAGGTGCCGGGCGCCTGGTACAGCAGGTTGATCATGGAGTCGAAGACGCCCTTCGACAGCTCGGCGGCGGTCAGGTTCGGGTTGCCGCGGCGCAGCGAGTCGATCAGCCACGCCTGCAGCCGTACCGGATCCGCCGGAAGGTCCCGCACCTGCGCCGCGGTGAGGTAGCCCCCGCCGATCGCGAAGGTGCTCGCCTCGGGCTTGCCCACCACCGTGCGGGTCGCGCCTGCGCCGGCCGTGTAGCGGCCGGAGGTCGCCGGGCAGGACTCGTCGATCGGCCAGCTCGACGGCGAGCCGGCCCGCCGCCAGGCGGCCCGGTCGGCGTCGCCGGCCGGCGCGCCGCCGGCCCACCGCTGCAGGTACACGGCGCGGTCGTCGCGGCGGACCGGGTGCCAGCTGGTCTCCTCGGTGCGGCCCATGATCGCGTACCGGTTGCCGGCGCCGCCGACCTGGAGCAGGGTCCCCGACTCGACCCGGGAGACCCAGTAGCGACCGCCGGCCGGGCCGTCGCCCGACGTCCGGTCCGCGGCGGCGAGCAGGAGGTTCCGCAGCTGCTGCGGCGGGCGCGGCCCCGCGGCCGCGAGGTCGACGTCGCCCCGGGCACCTGGGCCGCCCGGGCCGCCCCAGGACACGGTCAGCACCAGGAGCAGCGCGACGGCGGCGGCCAGCGCCGGGACCAGGCCCCAGCCGAGCAGCCGGTTGCGGCGCCGCGGCACGGCCTCGGCGGGCCGTTCGGCGTTCATCAGGTCGAACAGCCGGTCGCGGGCGGCCGCCGTCGTCTCGGCGGTCGGCGGCGTCGCCGGCCGCGCGGTGGCCAGCAGGTCGAGCTCATCCATGGCGGGCGGTCCTCTCGGTGGGGCGGGTCGGGTCGACGTCGTCCAGTGCGGCGCGGATCTTGCGGCGGGCCCGGTGCAGGCGCGAGCCGACCGTCCCGACCGGCACGCCGAGCGCGGCGGCGGTCTCCTCGTGCGACAGCTCGCCCCACACCACCAGCAGCAACGCGTCCCGGTCCCGCGCGGGCAGGCCGGCGAGGGCCGCGACGATGCGGGTACGGGCGGCGGCGGCCGCGACCCGGTCGGTCGTCCGCTCCTCGTGCATCGGGTCGTCGGGCGGGTGTGCGGCCGCCCGTGCGTACGCCAGGTAGCCCCGCGCCTCCTCGCGCCGCCGCGACCGGATGAGGTTGGTCGCGATGCCGTACAGCCACGCGCGGACCGAGCCGCGCGCCGGATCGAACCGGTCCCGCTGCCGGAACGCGATCAGGAACGTCTCGGCCGCCACGTCGTCGCCGCCCGCGCCGTCCAGCCGGCGGGACGCGTACCCGTGCAAACCCGCGAAATAGCGTTCGAACAGTTCGGCGAAGCAGTCCGGATCAGCCCGTGACCGCAGCAGGACGGCGACGTCGTCCTCGCTGATCGTTTGTCCACCCATCGTTGCCTCTCGTAGCCCGGTGTCCCTCCTGATTGCCGAGGCCGAAGTTGATCTTCACGTTAGCAACCGTCGCGCCACCGGGATGCCCTCAGGCTGAGTGGTTCCTGTGCGATCGGAAGGTTGTCAAGAACGAAACCACTATGTGGGAGCCGTAAATGAGAACGGTCGCAACGAAGTTGACCGGTGAGACCCGCGCCTTCGGCGAGCACGAGCTGATCGTGACGAAGACCGACCTCAAGGGCCGGCTCACGTACACCAACGACGTGTTCCTGCGCGTCTCGGTCTTCGACGAGAGCGACGTCATCGGCCAGCCCCACAACATCATCCGGCACCCCGACATGCCGAAGGTGATCTTCAAGCTGCTGTGGGACACCCTCGCGGCGGGGCAGGAGATCTTCGCGTACGTGGTGAACCTCGCCAGCGACGGCGTCGCCTACTGGGTGCTCGCGCACGTCACGCCGTCCTTCGACGCCGGCGGCCGGATCGTGGGCTACCACTCCTCCCGGCGGCTGCCGGAGCCACGCGCGGTCGATGCCGCCGCGGCGCTCTACGCGCGGCTGCGCGCCGAGGAGGAACGCGTCGGCGGGCAGGCCGGCCTGGCCGCCTCGTGGCAACTGCTCCAGGACATGCTCGCCGAGCGTGGCCAGACCTACGACGAGTACGTGTGGGAACTCACCAACGAGGGGGCCGGGGCATGAGCCGCAAGGGATCCGACACGATGCAGGAACAGCAGGCGCTCGCCGTACTGGCCGAGATCGCGGCGCGGGCCGCCGACGGTGACCTCGAGGCGCGGGTGCCGCACCTCGGCGACACCCCGCAGGCGGCCGCCGCCCGCCGGGAGATCAACCGCCTGATGGACGTGACCGACGCCTTCGTGCGGGAGTCCGGCGCGGCGCTGGCCGCCTCCGCCGAGGGCCGCTTCCACCGCCGGTTCCTGCCCCGCGGCATGCCCGGCGCGTATTCCAACAGCGTCGCCACCATCAACACCGCGGTGGACGGGATGCACGCCGGCGCGCAGCGCCTCGGCGACGCCACCCGCGCGCGCCTCGCGCTCGCCGACGAACTCGAGTCGGCCGTGCTGACCGTCAGCGAACAGGTCGCCACCGCCGCCACCGAGATGGGCGCCTCCGCGCACGGCCTGTCGGAGTTCGCCATGGGCGCGGTACACGACGCCGAACGCGGCCGGGTCACCGTCGGCTCGCTCCAGCAGGCCTCCGACCAGATCCGCCGCGCCGTACAGCTGATCACCCGGGTCGCGGCGCAGACCAAGCTGCTGGCACTGAACGCCACCATCGAGGCCGCCCGCGCCGGCGAGGCCGGGCTCGGCTTCAACGTGGTGGCCAACGAGGTCAAGACCCTGGCCGGCGAGACCGCGACCGCGTCGGAGGACATCGTCGAACAGGTCACCTCCGTGCAGTCCGCCGCCGGCGACGCGGTCGACGTCCTCGAAGCGGTCACCGCCAACCTGCAGGAGATGCACAACCTGGTCAACGGCATCACCGCCGCGGTCGACGGCGGCGGGCAGAGCGCCACGTCCGGCCTGTCCGAGCTCGCCGAGACGCTGCGCACCGAGGTGCACCGCTTCGTCGTCACCGTCCGGCAGTCCTGACACCCGCCCCAGGCGGGGCTACCGGGCGCTCGCGATCACCCGCGTCAAGGCCGCGTGAAGATCGCGAAGGTCCTCGACGGGTAGCCCCAGGCGTTCCACCACCGCCGGCGGGATCGCTTCGGCCCGCTCGCGCAGCGCCTGCCCGCTGGGTGTGAGCGTGACGGCGAGGCTGCGTTCGTCGCCCGGGTCGCGTTCCCGTCTCAGGTAGCCGACCGCCTCGAGCCGCTTGAGCAGCGGCGACAGCGTTCCGGGGTCGAGCTGGAGCAGTTCGCTGATTCGGCGCACCGAGAGCGGGGCGTGCTGCCAGAGCGCCAGCATCACCAGGTACTGCGGGTGGGTCAGCCCCATCGGCTCGAGAAGTGGGCGGTAGACCGCAACGACGCTGCGCGCGGCGACGGACAGCGCGAAGCAGACCTGCTCCTCCAGCGCGAGCGGGTTCGCGGTGTCGGCCGTGTCACTCATCGCGTACTTCCTTCGGCGGGCGGCTATAGTTGGGGCACAAACTATTGGTGCAGCAAGATTCTATGCCGGGAGGCGGCCGTCATGCCAAAGGACAAGCGAGGCGTGGAACGCGGGCGCTTCGGACGCTGGTGGCACGACACGTTCGACGACTGGTTCTTCCGCTCCCTGATCGGTCCCGCGCAGACCAGCAACGCGGTTCACGGCGCCGACCGCTTCGCCCGCGAGCAGTGGAAGCGCGACCTCGAAGAGCGCAAGCGCTACACCCGGGAACAGCGCGAACGCGCCCGCCGAGGGCCGCGAACCAACTAGCGGTCCTCCCGGCCGCAGCGGAACGGTGCCACGCCGGCCGCCATCCGGATGCCGCCGAGGAGGTGCGCGAGCAGCAGCGGCTCGGCGTAGTACTCGGCCTTGTGCCCCATCGCGGTGTAGAACGCGCGGCCGCCGTCGTACGGCTGGCACCAGGAGATCGGGTGGTGCCGGCCCATCCCGGGCGAGCCGCCGGGTTCGCTGTATCCGCGCGGGTCGTAGGTCCGCTCGTCCACCTCGGCGAGGACGTGGACGGTGTGCCGCGGGTTGGTGCGGAAGTTGTACCACTCCTCCTCCCGCTGCCAGCGGCGCGGCAGCGGCCGGGTCGCGGCGGTGCCGCGGTCGAGGACCTTCACCGTGGCGACCTGGAACTGGGGGCTGACCGAACCCGGGTGGTCCCGGAAGTACGCGCCGACGAGCCCGCCGTACCAGGCCCAGTCGTACTCGGTGTCGGAGGCGGCGTGGATGCCCACGTAGCCGCCGCCGGCGCGGATGTAGCGCTCGAAGGCGGCCTGCTGCGCGCCGTCCAGCACGTCACCGGTGGTGCTGAGCCAGACCACGACGTCGTAACGGGCCAGGTTCGCGGGGGTGAACGCCGCGGCGTCCTCGGTCGCGTCGACCGTGAAGTGGTGCCGGGCGCCGAGCTGCCGGATCGCGGCGATCCCGGCCGGAATCGAGTCGTGCCGGAACGCCGCGGTCTTCGAGAAGACCAGCGCGCTGAACCGGGCATGCCCGGACGCGGCGGCCGGCCCGGCGTGTGCGGTAAGCCCCACCGCCACGACCACCGCCAACACGAATCTGACCATGAGCCTCATGACCCCTCCTCAGCGTCTGCGCGCGCGTACCGGGCCTTCGATCGAAGCTTATGACTTCGCGCCGGACCCGGGAAGGCGTACCGGCTTCCCGGTCGAGGTGCGGTGCAGGGCGGCGACGATGGTGATCTCGCGCGGTAGCTCGGCCTTGGACAGTCGCGGTTCCAACCACTGCCGCAGTCGGGCGGCGGTCAGCGAGCGGCCGGGGCGCACCTCGACGGTGGCGCGCAGCCGCTGGCCGAACTCGGCGTCCGCGACCGGCTCCAGCAGCGCGTCGGCCACATCGGGGTGACTGACGAGGACCTCGGCGACCGGACCGGGGTACACATTCTCGCCGCCCGAGACGATCATGTCGTCGAGCCTGCCGTCGACGAACAGCCGCCCGGCCAGGTCGACGTGGCCGAGGTCCCCGGTTCCGAGCCACCGCCCGTCCGGGTGCCAGCCCCGGACCTGGATCTCCCCGATCCGGCCCGGTGGCAGCGGCGTGCCGTCCGGTTCGACGACCCGGACCCGCACCCCGCGCGGGGCACGGCCGACGGTGCCGGGCGCCGCTCGCAGGTCCGCCGGTGTGGCCATCGCCGCCCAGCCGGCCTCCGAGGTGGCGTACATGTTGAACGTCCGGTCCCCGAAGCGGTCGCGCAGCCGCTCGCACAGGTCGGCGGTCAGCGGCGCGGCGCCGCTGACCACGCCGCGCAGCGAGTCGATCGCCGGCCACTGCGCATCGGGCAGGTCGCAGATCCGGCGGAGCTGGATCGGCACCGCGAACAACAGGCCGGCGCGGTGCTCGGCGACCGCGCTCAGGATCCGGGCCGGGTCGCCGCCGGGCACCAGGATCACCGGGGCGCCCAGGACCAGGCCGGCGGAGAGGTAGGTGAGGCCGTACCCGTGGTGCGGCGGGGTCGCCAGGACGATGGGCTCGCCGGGGCGCACCGGCGTCAGCCGCAGGTGGGTGGTCGCCGGGCCGAGCAGCATGCGTACCGGCAGCGGGCGGGACACGCTGCGCGGTACCCCGGTGGTGCCGGAGGTCAGCACGGACATGCTCCCGGGGCGCGACGGCCGGGGCGGTTCGACGCCGGGTGCGCCGGCGAGCAGCTCCCGCCAGGAGATCGAGGGCAGACCGGCGCCGTCCCCGCCCGGCTCGCCCACCAGTGCGACGGCCCGTTCCCGGCGCAGCACCTCGGCGGCACGGTCGCCGGGCAGGTCGGGCGGCAGCAGCACCACGTCGACGCCCAGCCGGGCCAGCCCGACCGCCGCCGCGACGAAGCCCCGGTGTCCGGCGCAGGCCAGCCCGACCCGATCGCCGGCCCGCACGCCGAGCCCGGCCGCCGCGGCCGCCGCGCAGGCGCCGGCCATCGCGTCCAGCTCCGGGTAGGTGACCGGCCCGTCCGCGTCCACCAGGGCGAGCCCGTCGGCCGGCCCGGCGGCTAGGGCCACGTCCAGGCTGCGCCCGCGCCGACGGCCGGCGCGCAGCAGCCGCACCACCCGGCCGGGCCGCAGCAGGCCGGTCGCCGCCAGCACCCGCAGCGGCTCCACGGCGTCGATCATCCGCACCCCCGCGGCCAGCGCCCGCTCGACGGTGCGGGGCAGCGCCGCCGCCACGACCGAGCCGATCCGGGCCCACCACGGCCACCACGACCGGCGGTTGGCCACCGAGCGGCACACGATGTCCCCGGCCTCGGCCGCGGACATCGCCGGCGCCCGGCGGTAGTGCGGCGTCGGCGCGCTCATCCGGGTACGGACCAGGTTGAGGTACACCGTGCTGACGGTCACGCGGTCGCGCCGCAGCTCGACGGCGGCGCAGCGCAGCCACGTGTCGAACGCCGCCTTGGAGCCGAGGTACGCCGACCAGTTCGGCGTACTCATGGACAGCCCGGCCGTGGAGACGTTGACGACGTGCCCGCCGCCGGCCGAGCGCATCGCCGGCAGCAGCACCAGCAGCAACTGGACCGGCCCCGCGTAGTTCACGCTCATCGTGCGCTGAACGTCGTGGAACCGGTCGGCGGTGTCGGCGACCGAGCGCCGGATGGACCGCCCGGCGTTGCTCACCACGACGTCGATCCGGCGGTACCGCGCCACCAGATCCGCGGCCAGCGCGGCGGCCGCGTCCGGCGAGGACAGATCGGCCGGGTGTACGAACGCGCGCCCGCCCGCCGCCACGATCTCCTCGCGCACCCGCTCCAGCCGCTCGACGGTACGCGCCACCAGCAGCACGGTGGCACCGGCCGCGCCGAGCCGCCGGGCCACCGCCGCGCCGATCCCCTCGGACGCGCCGGTGACCAACACGGTCTTCCCGGCCACGGCCGCACGCAGCCGCCGCTCCCGCGGACCCCGCCCGGTGATCCCCGCCGCGATCCGCGCCCACTTCCACCTGTGATCCACTGCGCCATTGTGGTGCCGGCGCCCGCTGTCCTCGTATGGACTGGTGGGTCAGTTCTCGCGGGCGAGGGCCTACGCGGCCGCCGACTCCTTCGTCTCGGCGGGCAGTGGGCTGTCGTCGCCAGAGCGAGGGCTCAGCAGCGCGGCGAATGCCAGCCCGAGGACGGTCCACAGCACGGCCTGCACCCCGAGTGAGGAGATCCGGAACTCCCACAGCAGGGTCGCCGGGAACGTGTCCGGTACCTCCTGGATCGTGGGCAGCAGCAGGTACGCGACCGAGACCACGGCCACGAAGCCGAGCACCGCGGCCAGCGCCCGCCGCCACTCCACCTGCTGGGTGCGGGCGGCGACCACCGCGGCCCAGACCGCTACCAGGCCGAGTACCAGCACTGTCAGGTAACTCCACGTGCGCTGATTGATCGTGGCCGGATCACCGACGGCCGGCGGATTCGGTGGGTACTTGAGGAACGGCACCAGGACCGCGCCGAGCAGCGCCGCGCCCGCCAGTTGCAGGGCCGCGCGGCCGTCGCCGCGGGTGCGCAGCCGGCGGCGCAGCAACGTGTACGCGGTGGCGAGCAGCCCGCCCATGGCGATGCCGAACAGGGTCGTGGCCAGGACCAGGCCGGCCTTCTGGCCGTCCCTGCCGACCAGCGGTTCCTCGTCGTGGTGCCCGGCGTCGCCGGAGGCGTCGGCGGCCGCTTCCTCGATGGCGATGGCCGCGTCGATGTGCGGCTCGCCGACGGTGTAGGCGAACGCGCCGGCCAGCAGCCCGGCGATCAGCCCCGCGAGCAGGCCGCGTAGCAGCAGCCCGAGGAAGCCGGGCCTGGCGGAGGTCCTCAGTGGCACGGCACACCGAGCAGGTGGCGGCCGTCGTGCATGAGCTCGTGCAGGTACATGCCGCTCTGCGAGACGGCGCCCTGGTCGAACGCGACCAGGTACGCCAGCAGCAACATGACCGCGACGATGGCCGCCGCGAAACCGAGCAGCCGCCCGGAGACGGCTGGTGTGCTGGCGGGGCGTACCGACTGAATGTCGGACATGGGAAACCGAACCTCCTACGGGATAACGCGTCCCGATCGTGGGGCTGCGGCGGGCGAGTCTCCTGACTCCCGACCCTGGACGGGCCGGTCACAGTGGCGCGACCGCACCGGACTCTCACCGGTTTCCTCGCATCGCCGCAGATGGCACCCTCAAACTAGTGGCGCACCGAGGCGCGGCACAACCGCGGGTGGACCTGGCGGTACGCTGACGCTCGCCAGTCGTACCCCCGGCAGTTCGGGGGTCAGGGAACCCGGTGCGATTCCGGGACTGACGCGCAGCGGTAAGGGTGACGGGCGGAGCACGCGGGTGACCGCAGCCACTGGAGCGAAGCTCCGGGAAGGCGTTCCGTGCCGGATGATCCCGAGTCCGAAGACCTGCTGGCCCTGGCGGTGATCGCCGCCGGGTCGTTGGAGGGTTCCCGCGGACGGGCCCCGGACCAGATGGGCCCAGCAGTGTCATCCACCCGCAGCCGACCGGATCGGTGCCCGGGCGCTCGGCGCCCGTGGCAGGCCGCCGACGGAATGCTCGTGCGGCTGCGGCTGATCGGCGGGCGGGTCACCTCGACCGCGCTGGGTGCGTTGGCCGCCGTCGCCGCGGAGCACGGCGACGGCCGGGTGTACCCGACGACGAGGGCGAACCTGCAGGTCCGCGGGCTGCCGGGCGAGGACGGCCGGGTCGCCGACGATGTGCTGGCGGCCCTCGACGCCACCGGGCTGCTGCCGACGCGTACCCACGAGCTGGCCCGCAACGTGATGGTCTCGCCGCAGACCGGGCTCGCCGGTGGCCGCGCGGACCTGCGCCCGGTCGCGGCCGAGCTCGACCGGCGTCTCTGCGCGGATCCCGGCCTGGCCGACCTGCCCGGCCGGTTCCTGTTCGTGCTGGACGACGGCCGCGGCGATCTGGTCGACCGCGGCTGCGACCTCGGGCTCGTGGCGCTCGACGCGGAGCGGGCGCAGCTGCGGGTCGGCTCCTCGTGGGGGCCGGTGGTCCGGCACGTCGACGCCGCGGCGCGGATCGTCGGCCTGGCCGCCGACTTCGTCGCCCGCAGGGGAAGCGGGCAGGGCGCCGCCTGGCACGTCGCCGAGCTGGCGGAACCGCTGCTGCCGACGGCGACGGCCGACGCCCGCATCCCGGCCGGCAGCGCGCCGCTGCCGTTCGGGGAGGTCGCCGGTGGGCGCCACGTCGAGGTCCCCGACGGCCTCGACCAGGCCGCCGTCGCGGCGCTGAGCGCCGGCGTACCCGAGCTGATCGTCACGCCCTGGCGCGGCGTACTCGTCCCCGAGGAGAGCAGATGAGCCAGACCGACGGCCTTCGCCGGCCCAGGCGCCGTTACGAGTACGCCGACAGCGGGCCGGCCATCTACGTCGACTCGTTCGCCACCATCAGGCGCGAGGCCGACCTGCGCGCGGTTCCCGCCGACGCCGAGAAGCTCGCGGTCCGGATGATCCACGGCAGCGGCCAGGTCGACCTGGCCGCGGACCTCGTCGTCCACCCGCGGGTGGTGGCCGCCGCGCGTGCGGCGCTGTGCGCGGGGGCGCCGATCCTCTGCGACGCCACGATGGTCGTCACCGGCGTGACGCGCAGCCGGCTGCCCAAGGACAACGACGTCCGGTGCTTCCTCAACGACGAGCGCGTGCCCGGCCTCGCGGGCCGGTGGCGGACCACCCGCACCGCGGCCGCGGTCTCGCTGTGGGAGCCGTACCTCGACGGCGCCGTCGTCGCGATCGGCAACGCGCCCACCGCGCTGTTCCACCTGCTCGAGATGATCCTGGACGGCGCACCGCGGCCCGCCGCGATCGTGGGCTGCCCGGTCGGTTTCGTCGGTGCCGCCGAGTCCAAGCAGGCGCTCGTCGACCTCGCCGACGGGCACGGCATCGACATCCCGTACGTCACCGTCCGCGGTCGGCGGGGTGGCTCCGCGATGACCTCGTCGGCCCTGAACGCCCTGGCACAGGAGCAGGAGTGACCGGCCGCTTCTTCGGCGTCGGGGTCGGACCCGGCGACCCCGAGCTCATCACCCGCAAGGGCGCGCGGCTCATCGAGGGTGCCGACGTCATCGCCTACCACGCGGGCGTCGGCAAGGAGTCCAACGCCCGCAGGATCGCCGCGGGCCTGTTCCCCGCGGGAGTCGTCGAGGAGCAGCTGACGTATCCGGTCACGACCGGGGCGACCGACCACCGTGGCGGGTACGCCGGAGCGCTCGCCGAGTTCTACGAGGCCTGCGCCGCGCGACTGGCCGCCCACCTGGACGCGGGCCGCGACGTCGTGCTCCTCTCCGAGGGCGACCCGCTCTTCTACGGCTCGTACATGTACATGCACGACCGGCTCGCCGAGCGCTACGAGACCGAGGTCGTGCCGGGAATTCCGGCGTTCGCCGCCGCCACCGCGGCCGCCGCCCGCCCGCTGGTCCGCCAGACCGACGTGCTCACGGTGCTGCCCGGCACCATGCCCGAGCCCGAGCTCGCCCGCCGGCTGGCCGACACGGACGCGGCGATCGTCATGAAGCTCGGCCGGACCTTCCCCGCGGTGCGGCGGGCGCTGGCGGCCGCGGGTCGCCTGGAGCACGCGCTGTACGTCGAGCGCGCCTCCATGCCCGAGCAGCGCTGGCTGCCGGTCGCGGAGGTGGATCCCGACACGGTGCCGTACTTCTCGCTGATCGTCGTGACCGGCGACAGCCGTCACGGCCGCGGCTCCCGCGGGCGGGTTCAGGCCGCGCCGGCGGTCGCCGGGCCCACCGCGGAACTGCTCGTCGTGGGGCTGGGCCCGGGGCCCGCGGCCTGGCTCACCCCGGAGGTGTCGCAGGCTCTCGCCGAGGTCGACCACGTCGTCGGCTACGGGCCGTACCTGGACCGGGTGCCGCAGCGCGCCGGGCTGACCCGCCATGCCTCGGGCAACACCGTCGAGGTGGACCGCGCCCGGCACGCACTCGACCTGGCGAGTGCGGGCGAGCGGGTCGCGGTCGTCTCCGGTGGCGATCCGGGCGTCTTCGGCATGGCCGCCGCCGTCTTCGAGGCCGCCGAGGACCCGGCGTACGCCGGCGTCATGATTCGGGTGCTGCCTGGGGTCAGCGCGGTGCAGGCCGTCGCCGCGCGCGCCGGCGCGCCCATCGGCGCCGACTTCGCCGTGGTGTCGCTCTCGGACCGGCTCAAGCCCTGGACGGTGGTGGAGCGGCGGCTGCGGGCGATCGCCGAGGCGGATCTGGTGCTGGCGATCTACAACCCCGCCTCGCGCTCGCGTACCGAGCAGATCGCGAGCGCACAGCGGATCCTGCTGGAGCAGCGCAAGCCCGACACCGTGGTCGTCGTCGGCCGCGACGTCGGCCGTGCCGAGGAGTCGCTGACCGTGACCACGCTGGCCCGGCTCGACCCGGCGACCATCGACATGAAGTGCCTGCTGATCGTCGGCGCCGAGAGCACCCGGGTCGGCCCGGCCGGCGTGTGGACGCCCCGGTTCGTCGGCGACCGCGTGGAGGGCTGATGACCGTCCACTTCGTCGGCGCCGGACCCGGGGCGGCCGACCTGCTCACCGTCCGCGCCACCCGGCTGCTGGCCGGCGCCGACGTGGTGCTCTACCCGGGCACCTACCTCGACCCGGGCGTGCTCGCCCACGTCAGCCCGGGGGCGAGCCTGGTCGACACCCAGGACCTCGACCTCGATCAGATCACCGAGCGCCTGGCCGCGGCCCACCGCGAGGGCAAGGACGTCGTGCGGCTCGCCTCCGGCGACCCGTCGATCTACTCCGCGCTCGCCGAGCAGACCCGCCGGCTCGACGCCGCCGGCGTTCCCTGGGATGTCACCCCGGGCGTCCCGGCGTACGCCGCGGCCGCGGCCGTGGTCGGGCGGGAGCTGACGGTGCCGTTGCTGGCCCAGTCGGTGGTGCTGACCCGCACCCGGGCCCGGTCCAGCGCGATGCCCGGGACGGAGTCGCTGGCGGCGTTCGCCGCCACCAGGGCGACCCTCGTGCTCCACCTGGCCGTCCGCCGCGTCCGGGAGCTGATGGCCGAGCTCGAGCCCGAGTACGGCGCGGACTGTCCCGCGGTCGTGGTCTACCGCGCCAGCCAGCCCGACCAGCTGGTGCTGCGCGGCACGGTCGCCACCGTCGCGGAGCAGGTCGAGTCCGCCGGCCTGAAGCAGGCCGCGGTGATCCTCGTCGGGCGGGTCCTCGACCCGCGCCCGGGCGGCGAGTCCTACCTGTACGACCCGGGCCGGGACCGGTCCGCTAAACGCCGCGCGTGAGCGCCCATTGGGTGACCGTCCGGGCCGGCGTCCAGCCGGTGAAGGAGCCGATCGGTGCCGCGGTCTCGACGCCGACGCGGATCAGCTCGCCGCCGTGATCGCGATAGGCGGCGGCGAGCAACTGCTCGGTCTCCAGCGTCACCCCGTGCACGACGAGGCGCCCGCCCGGCCCCAGCGCCGCCAGGCACGTGTCCAGTACACCGGGGACGGTCGCGCCCCCGCCCACGAAGATCGCGTCGGGTGCCCGCAACCCGCCGAGCGCGCCGGGCGCCCGCCCGGTGAACACCCGCAGGCCGGGTACGCCGAGGGCGTGTGCGTTGCGGGTGATCCGGGCGGCCCGTTCGGGGTCGCTCTCGACCGAGTCGGCCGTACAGGTGGGATGTGCGCGCATCCATTCGATGCCGACGGATCCGGCGCCCGCGCCGACGTCCCACAGGTGCGCGCCCGGCGTCGGGGCGAGCCGGGCCAGCGCGCCGGCGCGCAGGTCGCGCTTGGTGAGCTGGCCGTCGTTCTCGAAGGCGTCGTCGGGCAGGCCGGCGACCCAGCCGCCGAGGAGCGGGCCGGCGAGCTCACACCCGATCACGTTGAGCCGGGGTGCCGGCGCGGACCAGGTGGCCGCGGTCGCGTCGATCCGGGTGTACGCCGGGCCGCCGAGGTCGCCCAGCACGTGCAGGAGACTCGCGCCGTAGCCGGCGTCGACCAGCAGCGACGCGACCTTCGCGGGCGTGTGCTCGTCGGAGGAGAGCACGAGCAGCCGGCGGCCGGGTGCGAGCTCTCGGCGTACCAGTGAAAGGTCGCGGCCGACCACGCTGACGGTCCCGTGGCTCTCGGCGGGCCAGCGCAGCTCGGCCCGCGCGTGCGCGACCGACGAGACGGCCGGGAGGATCCGCACCCGGTGGGCGCCGAACAGGTCGATGAGGGTCGTGCCGATGCCGGACACCAGCGGGTCGCCAGACGCGAGCGCCACGACCTGACCGGGGCCGCAGGAGTCCAGCAGGGCACCGAGCTTCTCGCGCAGCGGCGTGGGCCACGACTCCCGGCGCTGGCCGGGCACGTCCGGGAGCATCGCCAGGTGTCTGCGCCCGCCGATCACCAGCGCGGCGCGGAGCACGTCCTCGCGTGCCGCCTCGCCGAGGCCCGCCCACCCGTCGGCGTCGACGCCGACGACCCGGATCGGCGGTCCGCTGGCTGGGGAAATCGTGCCTGGCATGACGCGGACGCTATCGTAGGCGGCGACAGGCACGAGGTGCCCCAGTGGTCGGCCACCGAAACGGTGGAGACCGGCGGGGAGAATCTGGGAAGCCGGTGAGACTCCGGCACAGGCCCGCTGCGGTATATCAGGCTCTCACCACGAGGGACCCGACAAGTCCGAAGACCGGCCTCGCGCCTCCCCATGACCAGTGGCGAGCGAGCGGGAGCCTCACATGCCGGTGCAGTACCCATTTTCCGCTGTCCTCGGTTGTGAGGCCGACGACCTCGACGACATGGGACTCGCGCTGGTCCTGACGACCATCTCGCCGGAGATCGGCGGGGTGTTGATCCGCGGCGAGAAGGGCACGGCGAAGTCGACCGCCGTCCGGGCCCTCGCCGCCGTGCTCCCGCCCATCGAGGTCTTCGCCGAGGACCGCTTCTCCATCGACCCGGCCGACCGGGCCGGGGTGTCGCCCGACGGTCCGTTCGCCGACGGCGCACCGCGCCTGACCCGCCCGGTCCGGCTGGTCGAGCTGCCGGTGGGTGCGACCGAGGACCGGGTACTCGGTTCGCTGCACCTGGAGCGGGCACTCTCGCACGGCAAGGTGGAGTTCGAGCCCGGCCTGCTGGCCCGCGCGCACCGCGGCATCCTCTACGTGGACGAGGTCAACCTCCTGCACGACCACCTCGTCGACCTGCTCCTGGACGCCGCCGCGATGGGCCGCGCGTCGGTCGAGCGCGACGGCGTCTCGGTCGAGCACGCCGCGCGTTTCGTCCTGATCGGCACCATGAACCCCGAGGAGGGCGAGCTGCGCCCGCAGCTCCTCGACCGGTTCGGGCTCACCGTCGAGGTCGCCGCCGCGCGTGACCCACACGTACGCGTCCAGGTGGTCCGCCGCCGGATGGCCTACGACGCCGACCCGGGCGGGTTCAGCGAGCGCTACCGCGACGCCGACGCGTCGCTCACCGAGCGGATCGAGGTCGCCGGCGAGCACGTCGGCAAGGTCCGGCTCTCCGACGCGGCCCTGTTCAAGATCGCCGAGGTGTGCGCGGCGTTCGAGGTCGACGGGCTGCGCGCCGACATCGTCACCGCCCGCGCCGCCGTGGCACACGCCGCCTGGCAGGGACGCGACGAGGTGACCCGCGCCGACATCCGCCGGGCCGCGCTGCTCGCGCTCCCCCACCGCCGTCGGCGCAACCCCTTCGACGCGCCCGGGCTGGACGAGAACCTGCTCGACCAGATCCTCGGCGACGACGAGCTGCCGCCCGACCCGCCGGAGGGCGGCCCCGAAGACCCGCCGGAGGGCGGCCGTGACGACCGGCCCGGGGATCAGGCGTCCGGCCCGGAGCCGGATGACGTCGACCGTGCCGATGGTGCGCAGGCACCCGAGGCAGGCGACGATCACCAGCCGCCGGCGCAGTCCGCCGGCGGCGAGTCCACGATCGCCGCGGCGACGCCGTACCGGCCCCGGTTCCTCAGCATCCGGGGCGTGGGCGAGGGGTCGGCGGGCAGCCGCAGCCGGGCCGTCTCCAGCAGCGGCAGCCGGATCGGCGCCCGACGCCCCGAGGGTGCCGTCGGGTCCCTGCACCTCGTGGAGACCCTGCTGGCGGCCGCCGGGAAACAGGCCGGCCGGCGCCGCGTCGACGGCCGGGTGGCGCTGCGACCGGAGGACCTGCGGGTGGCCGTCCGGGAGGGCCGCGAGGCCAACCTGATCCTGTTCTGCGTCGACGCCTCCGGATCGATGGCGGCCCGCAAGCGGATGACCCAGGTCAAGACGGCGATCCTCTCGCTGCTCCTGGACGCCTACCGCCGCCGCGACAAGGTCGGCCTGATCACGTTCCGCGGCCTGCGGGCCGAGTTGGCGTTGCCGCCGACGCACTCGGTGGACATCGCCGCGGCCCGGCTGGACGAGCTGCCCGCCGGCGGTCGCACACCGCTGGCCGAGGGCCTGATCGAGGCGGCACACGTACTGGCCCGCGAGCGGGTCCGGGACCCGCGACTGCGTCCCCTGCTGGTCGTGGTCACCGACGGCCGCGCCACCGCCGGTCCCGACGCGGTTGCCCGGTCCCTGCGGGTCGCGGACCACATCGCCGGTCTCGGGATCACCTCGGTGGTGATCGACGGCGAGAACGGTCCCCTGCGCCTCGGCCTGGCCCGGCGGCTCGCCGAGCGGCTGCGCGCCACGCACATCCCCGTCGCGGAGGTCAACGCCGAGACCCTGGCCACCACGGTCCGCGACCACACCGATGTGAAGGGTGCCGCCTGATGCCGCAGGGCCAGCCGGTCGACGTACCCGACGACGGCCTCACCACCCGCCAGCGGCGCAACCGGCCACTGTTGATGGTGCACACCGGCGACGGCAAGGGTAAGTCCACCGCCGCCTTCGGTCTCGCCCTGCGGGGCTGGAATCAGGGCTGGCGGATCGGCGTCTTCCAGTTCGTGAAGTCGGCCCGGTGGCGGATCGGCGAGCAGACCGTCCTGGAGCGGCTCGGCCTGCTGCACCAGGAGACCGGCGAGGGCGGCCCGGTCGAGTGGCACAAGATGGGCTCGGGCTGGTCCTGGACCCGCAAGCAGGGCGAGGCCGAGGACCACGCCGCCGCGGCGGCCGAGGGCTGGCGGGAGATCAGCCGACGGCTCGCCGCGCAGAGCCACGACCTGCTCATCCTCGACGAGTTCACCTACCCGATGAAGTGGGGCTGGGTCGACGTCGACGAGGTCGTCGAGACCCTCGCCGGCCGGCCGGGCCGGCAGCACGTGATCGTCACCGGGCGCAACGCCGACCCGAGGC
Organism: Actinoplanes sp. NPDC049668; assembly: GCF_044465445.1. Lineage (NCBI taxonomy): Bacteria > Bacillati > Actinomycetota > Actinomycetes > Micromonosporales > Micromonosporaceae > Actinoplanes > Actinoplanes sp. NPDC049668. Next base: position 195,871 of record NZ_JBITLR010000004.1, on the reverse strand, counting down.
TGGTCGAGATCGCCGACCTGGTCACCGGGATGACCAACATCAAGCACCCGATGGAGACCGGGCAGAAAGGCCAGAAGGGCATCGAGTGGTGACGGCGTCAGCCGCGCTCGCGCACCCAGGCCGCGGCGCGGTCGACATCGTGGACGGTCGGCACGCCCGCCGGGGCGGCCGGACGCCGAATGACGACAACGGCGACACCCAGCTCGGCGGCGGCGCGCATCTTCGGCCAGGTATGTGTTCCGCCTGAGTCCTTGGTGACCAGGACGTCGCTGCGGTGCTCGGCCATCAGCGCCAGCTCGCCCGCGAGCGTGTACGGGCCCCGGCTGGTCACCAGCTCCCAGGCCGGCGGCAGCTCGAGTTCGGGCACGTCGACGACCCGCGCGAGCACCGCGCGGCCGGCCAGCGCCGGTACGAAGCGAGCCAGCTCCTGCCGCCCGACGGTGAGGAACGGGCGCCCGCCGAGGGAGCCGGCGAGGGCCGCCGCCTGCTCGTGATCGTCGACGAGGTGCCACGCCGGATCGCGTTCCCAGCCCGGCCGCTCCAACCGCAGCAACGGCACGCCCTCGGCCGCGCAGGCGGCGGCGGCGTTCGCGGACATCCCCCGCGCGAACGGGTGCGTGGCGTCGACCACGGCGTCGTACCCGCGCAGCGCCGCGCGCAGGCCGTCGACACCGCCGAAGCCGCCGATGCGCACCCGCCCGACGGGCAGCCGCGGCCGCGCCACCCGGCCGGCGAGCGAGGAGGTGACCTCGACACCGGCGTCGACGAGCCGGGCGGCGAGCTCGCGGGCCTCGCCGGTGCCGCCCAACAGCAGGAGTCTCACCCCGGCGCCCGCAGCAGATAGACGTCCATCACCCAGCCGGCGGCGCGCCTGGCTCGGGCGCGGGCCGCGTCGAGCGCGCCGCGGACCTCGGCCACCCGCCCGGCCACGAGCTCCTCCGACGGGGTGCCGAGGTTGGCTCCCCACCAGATCGACCAGTCGTCCAGGCCGTCGAGGTCGAGCGCGGCCGACAGCATCACGACGAGGTTGGTCTGCCCGGCGGCGATCGCCTCCGGCAGCCGCCGCGCGGTCGTGACGTGCACCGGCCGCCCGACGGGATGCAGCACGACCCGATGGCGGGCCGCGAGCAGCTGGGGAGCGCTGATGCCCGGCAGCACGGCGTACTCGATCCCGAGCTGCTCGACGATCCGGATGGTGGAGTCGTACAGCGAAGGGTCGCCCCAGACCAGGAACGCAGCGGTGCCGCCGCGCTCGCGAAGGACCCGCCGGTACGCCTCGACCCGGGCCGCGTGCCAGTCGCGTACGGCTGCGTCGTAGTCGGTGTCGCGGTCCCGCCGCGGATCGGCGACCGCGACCACCTCGACGCCGTGCGCGGCGGCGATCGCGCGGCGGGCGGCCAGCAGGCCGTCGTCGTCGCCCTTCGACGCGGCGACGACGTAGTCGCACTCCCGCAGCGCCTGCGCCACCTCGGGGGTGACGTGCTGCGGGCCCATGCCGACGCCGAGGATCCAGACCTTCACGCGCCGCTCACTCGCGGTCCTCGAGGTCTCCCTCGACCGAGAGGTAGACCTGCTGCATCGCGGCCAGGACGTCGGCGTCCGGCTCGGCCCACAGGCCCCGCTCGGCCGCCTCGTGCAGCCGCTCGACGATGCCGCGCAGCGCCCACGGGTTCGACTGGCGCAGGAACGCCTGGTTGGTCTCGTCGAGGATGTACTCGGTGGCGAGCTTCTCGTACATCCAGTCGTGCACCACGCCCGCCGTGGCGTCGAAGCCGAAGAGGTAGTCGACGGTGGCGGCGAGCTCGAAGGCGCCCTTGTAGCCGTGCCGCTGCATCGCCGCGATCCAGCGCGGGTTGACGACCCGGGCGCGGAAGACCCGGGCGGTCTCCTCCGCGAGGGTGCGGGTCCGCACGGCGTCGGGGCTGGTCGAGTCGCCGACGTACGCCTTCGGGTCCGCGCCGGTCAGCCCGCGCACGGTGGCGACCATGCCGCCGTGGTACTGGAAGTAGTCGTCGGAGTCGGCGATGTCGTGCTCGGCGGAGTCGACGTTCTTCGCGGCCACCTTGATGCGGCGGTAGTTGGCCCGCATGTCGTCGGCGGCCGGGGCACCGTCGAGGTCGCGGCCGTAGGCGAAGCCACCCCAGGCCGTGTAGACCTCGGCCAGGTCGGCGTCGTCGCGCCAGCTGCCCGACTCGATGGCCTGCAGGATGCCGGCGCCGTACGACCCCGGCTTGGAGCCGAAGATGCGGGTGGTGGCGCGCCGGTGGTCGCCGTGCGCGGTCAGGTCGGCGCGGGTGTTCGCGCGCACGTAGTTGCGGTCCTCGGGTTCGTCGAGGTCGGCGACCATCCGCACCGCGTCGTCGAGCATCGCGACCACGTGCGGGAAGGCGTCGCGGAAGAACCCGGAGATGCGCACCGTCACGTCGATGCGCGGTCGGCCCAGCGCCTCGAGCGGGATGATCGTCAGCCGGCTGACCCGCCGGGACGCCTCGTCCCATTCGGGGCGGACGCCGAGCAGCGCGAGCACCTCGGCGACGTCGTCGCCGCTGGTGCGCATCGCGCTGGTGCCCCAGACGCTCAGCCCGACCGAGGTGGGGTAGCCGCCGGTCTCGTCGAGGTACTTCTGTACCAGCGAGTCGGCCATCGCCTGGCCGGTCTGCCAGGCCAGCCGGCTGGGGACGGCACGCGGGTCGACGGTGTAGAAGTTGCGGCCGGTCGGCAGCACGTTGACCAGGCCCCGCAGCGGCGAGCCGGACGGGCCGGCGGGCACGAAGCCGCCGTTCAGCGCGTGCAGGACCGCGTCGAGCTCGTCGGTGGTCTTCGCCAGTCGCGGTACGACCTGGGTCGCGGCGAAAAAGAGCACCCGGCGCACGTCGGCGTCGTGGTGCAGGGCCTCGACGGCCGCCGGATCCCAGCCGGCGCTCTCCATCGCCTCGACCAGCGCGCGGGCCTCGGCCTCGAACGCGTCCACCTCCGTGGTGCTCCCGCCGGCCAGTCCGAGCGCCGCCCGCAGCCCGGGCACGGCGTCGCCGACGCCGCCCCAGACCTGGGCGGCACGCAGGATGGAGAGCACCAGGTTGACCCGGGCCTCGCCGGTTGGCGCGGCGCCCAGGATGTGCAGGCCGTCGCGGATCTGGGCGTCCTTGATCTCGCAGAGCCAGCCGTCGACGTGCAGCAGGAAGTCGTCGAACTCCCGGTCCTCCGGGCGCTCCTCGAGACCGAGGTCGCGGTGCATCTCGGCCGAGCGCATCAGCTGCCAGATCTCGCCGCGCACCGCGGGCAGCTTGGCCGGGTCCATCGCCGCGATGTTGGCGTGCTCGTCGAGCAGCTGCTCGAGGCGGGCGATGTCGCCGTACGACTCCGCCCGCGCCATCGGGGGTACCAGGTGGTCGACGATGGTGGCGTGCGCGCGGCGCTTGGCCTGGGCGCCCTCGCCCGGGTCGTTGACCAGGAACGGGTAGATCAGCGGCAGGTTGCCGATGGCCGCGTCGGGGCCGCAGGAGGCCGAGAGCGCGGCGTTCTTGCCGGGCAGCCACTCCATCGAGCCGTGCTTGCCCAGGTGGATGACCGCGTCGGCGGCGAAGCCGTGCTCCAGCCAGCGGTAGGCGCCGAGGTAGTGGTGGCTCGGCGGCAGGTCGGGGTCGTGGTAGATCGCGACCGGGTTCTCGCCGAAGCCGCGCGGCGGCTGGATCAGGATGACGACGTTGCCGGCCCGCAGCACGGCCAGCACCAGTTCGCCGTCGTCGTTGACGAACAGGTTGCCGGGCGCGCCGCCCCACGCGTCGACCATCGCCTCGCGAAGATCGGCGGGCAGGTCCGCGGTCCAGGCCTCGTACTCGGACTTCGAGATGCGCACCTGCGCGTCGGAGAGCTGGGCGGAGGTGAGCCACTCCTCGTCCTGACCGCCCGCCGCGATCAGGGCGTGGATCAGCGCGTCACCGGCGGCGGTGTCGTCGTCCAGGTCGAGCAGCGGCAGCACCGCGTTGTCGTGCCCGAGGTGGTAGCCCTCCGCGCGCAGCCGGCGCAGCATCCGGATCGCCGAGACGGGTGTGTCGAGACCGACCGCGTTGCCGATCCGCGCGTGCTTGGTGGGGTAGGCCGAGAGCACCAGCGCGAGCTTCTTCTCCGCGTTGGGAACCCGGCGCAGCCGCGCGTGGTTGACCGCGATCCGGGCCACCCGGGCGGCGCGCTCGGGGTCGGCGACGTACTGCGGCAGCCCCTGCTCGTCGATCTCCTTGAACGAGAACGGCGCGGTGATGATGCGCCCGTCGAACTCCGGGATCGCGATCTGGCTGGCCGAGTCGAGCGGGGTGACGCCGTCGTCGGAGGCCGCCCACTCGGCGCGGCTGCTGGTCAGGCACAGGCCCTGCAGCACCGGGATGTCCAGCGCGGCCATCCGCTCGACGTCCCAGGCCTCGTCGTCCCCGCCGGCGCTCGCGCTCGCGGGCACGCTGCCGCCGGCCGCGAGCACGGTGACGACCAGGGCGTCGAGGGTGCCCAGCGCGTCGTACAGGTCGTCGGGCGCGGAGCGCAGCGAGCCTGCGAAGATCGGCACGCCGGCGGCCTGGCCGGTCGCGTCGATCGCGTCGGCCAGCGCGTGTGCGAACGCGCTGTTCCCGCTGGCCTGGTGTGCCCGGTAGAACAGCACGCCGACCCGGGGAAGGGCGGCGTCGACGGGTTCGGGCCGCTCGGCGTACCCCCACGGCGGGATCGCGACCGGGGCCTCGAAGCCCTCACCGGTCAGCAGGACGGTGTCGCAGAGGAAGGCGTGCAGCTGGGCGAGGTTGGCGGGGCCGCCCTCGGCGAGGTAGCGGTGCGCCTCGGCGGCGACGCCCATCGGCACCGTGGAGAGCTCCATGAGCTCCGCACTCGGCTGCTGCTCGCCGCCGAGGACCACGAGCGGCGTGCCGGCCTCGCGCACCGCCGACAGGCCGGGCCACAGGTCGTGGGGCGAGCCGAGCAGTCGCACGATCACCAGATCCGCGCCCGCGACGATCGCGGCCAGCTCGGCGTCGCCGGTCCGGCTCGGGTTCGCCCACGTGTACGCCGCGTCGCTGGTGCGCGCGGAGAGCAGATCGGTGTCGGACGTCGACAGCAGCGCGAGGCGCGCGGGCTGAGCGGACAGGTCGGCCATCTGCCGGGTTCCTCCTCCGGGGTTCTCGCCCCGTCTCGGGTCATATCGCCCGTGGCCAGTGTCTGGCTGCATCCCGTCGGGATGTCACAGTGGCGGAACCGCCCCGGATCCTCACCGGGTTCCTGCACCACGAGCGCCCCGAGCCTACGGGAGGGTCTCCGCACCACCTCTGCCGCAGGGAGCCGACACGGGTCTGGGCAGGTGTTTCTCAACACATGGCGCCTGCTCCGCCTGGTTGGCGGTATCGCCGCGCGGGCTGAGAGACTGGCGCCTGCTGCCCGCGGCTGACCACCGCTTTCGCCGATCCTGAGGAGCCTCGTGTTCGAGCCGTCCCTGCGCCCCGATGCGACCCCGGCCCTGACCGAGCTGCTGCGGTCACGGATCCTCGTCCTCGACGGCGCCATGGGCACGATGATCCAGCGGTACGGCTTGAGCGAGCAGGACTACCGGGGTGAGCGGTTCGCGGACTGGCCGAGCGACGTCAAGGGCAACAACGACCTCCTGACGCTCACCCAGCCCGCGGTGATCAGTGGGATCCACCGCGAGTACCTGCGGGCCGGCTCGGACCTGATCGAGACGAACACCTTCAACGCCCAGCGGATCTCCCTCGCCGACTACGGCATGGAGGAGCTCGCCTACGAGATCAACTTCGAGGCCGCCAGGCTGGCCCGGGCCGAGTGCGATGACGCCACCGCCGCAGATCCGGACCGGCCGCGCTACGTGGTCGGCGCGCTGGGCCCGACCAACCGCACCGCCTCGATCTCGCCGGACGTCAACGACCCCGGCGCCCGCAACGTCACGTACGCGGAGCTGGCCGAGGCCTACCTCGAGCAGGCGAACGGCCTGGTCGACGGCGGCGCCGACATCCTCATGATCGAGACGATCTTCGACACGCTGAACGCGAAGGCCGCGATCTTCGCGGTGGAGACGCTGTTCGAGGAGCGCGGCCGGCGCTGGCCGGTGATGATCTCCGGCACCATCACCGACGCCTCCGGGCGCACCCTGTCCGGCCAGGTCACCGAGGCGTTCTGGAACTCGGTGCGGCACGCCCGGCCGCTGCTCGTCGGGCTCAACTGCGCGCTCGGCGCGAGCGAGATGCGGCCCTACCTGGCCGAGGTGTCACGCCTCGCGGACTGCTTCGTGTCCTGCTATCCCAACGCGGGACTGCCCAACCAGTTCGGCGAGTACGACGAGGCGCCCGAGCAGACCGCGGCGATCGTCCGCGAGTTCGCGACGAGCGGGCTGGTCAACGTCCTCGGCGGGTGCTGCGGCACGACGCCGGAGCACATCGCGGCGATGGCCGGCGCGATCGACGGCCTGGCACCGCGGGAGCCGGTCGGCACCGCGGCGGCCTGCCGGCTCTCCGGCCTGGAGCCGCTCACCATCACCGCGGAGTCGCTGTTCGTCAACGTCGGGGAACGCACGAACATCACCGGCTCGGCGCGGTTCCGCAACCTCATCCGCGACGGCGACTACCCCACCGCCCTGTCCGTGGCCCGCCAGCAGGTCGAGAACGGCGCGCAGGTCATCGACATCAACATGGACGAGGGCATGATCGACGGCCTCGCCGCGATGGACCGGTTCGTCAAGCTCATCGCCAGTGAACCGGACATCAGCCGCGTCCCGCTGATGATCGACTCGTCGAAGTTCGAGGTCATCGAGGCCGGGCTGCGCTGCGTACAGGGCAAGCCGATCGTGAACTCCATCTCCCTGAAGGAGGGCGAGGAGAACTTCCGCGCGCAGGCCCGGCTGTGCCGCAAGTACGGCGCCGCCGTCGTCGTCATGGCCTTCGACGAACAGGGCCAGGCCGACAACCTCGCACGCCGCCAGAGCATCTGCGAGCGCGCGTACCGGATCCTGGTCGACGAGGTCGGCTTCCCCGCCGAGGACATCATCTTCGACCCGAACATCTTCGCGGTGGCCACCGGCATCGAGGAGCACGCGAACTACGGCGTGGACTTCATCGAGGGCACCCGCTGGATCAAGCAGAACCTGCCCGGCGCGCTGGTCTCCGGCGGCGTGTCGAACGTGTCCTTCTCGTTCCGCGGCAACAACGCGGTCCGCGAGGCCATCCACGCCGTCTTCCTCTACCACGCGATCTCCGCCGGCATGGACATGGGCATCGTCAACGCCGGCGCCCTGGTCGTCTACGACCAGGTCGACCCGGTGCTGCGCGAACGCATCGAGGACGTGATCCTCAACCGCCGCCCGGACGCCGCCGAGCGGCTGCTGCAGATCGCCACCGAGTTCGCCGGCGACGGCATGAAGGCCGAGGCGGTCAACGACGCCTGGCGCGCGCTGCCCGTCGAGGAGCGGATCACCCACGCACTGGTCAAGGGCATCGACGACTACGCCGAGACCGACACCGAGGAGCTGCGCGCGCTCATCGAGGCGCGCGGCGGCCAGCCGATCGAGGTCATCGAGGGCCCGCTGATGGCCGGGATGAACGTCGTCGGCGACCTCTTCGGCGCCGGCAAGATGTTCCTGCCGCAGGTGGTCAAGTCCGCCCGGGTGATGAAGAAGGCCGTCGCCTACCTGATCCCGCACATCGAGGCCACTAAGTCGCCGGAGGACGCCGGCCGCAGCAACGGCCTCATCGTCATGGCGACGGTCAAGGGCGACGTGCACGACATCGGCAAGAACATCGTCGGCGTGGTCCTGCAGTGCAACAACTACGACGTCATCGACCTCGGCGTGATGGTCCCCGCCGAGAAGATCCTCGATGCGGCCAAGGAGCACGGCGCCGACATCATCGGGCTCTCCGGCCTGATCACCCCGTCCCTCGAGGAAATGGTCAACTTCGCGGCCGAGATGGAACGCCGCGGCCTGGAGATCCCGCTGCTGATCGGTGGCGCCACCACGTCGCGCGCACACACCGCGGTCAAGGTCGACCAGAAGTACCACGGGCCGGTCGTCTGGGTGAAGGACGCCTCGCGCTCGGTGCCGGTCGTCGCCGCGCTGCTCTCCAACGAGCAGCGACCGGGCCTGCTCGCCGACATCCAGGCCGACTACGACTCGCTGCGCGAGCGGTACGCCGCCCGCAGCGACGCGAAGGTGATGCTGCCGATCGCCGCGGCCCGTGCGAACCACACCCCCGTCGACTGGACCGGCTACCGGCCCCCGCGCCCCCGCCTGCTCGCCACCCAGTCGCCGCGGCTCCACCAGGACGGCCGGCCCGCGCCGGCGGCGCACCCGGTCGTCAAGACCTTCTCCGACTACCCGCTGGCCGAGCTGCGCGACTACATCGACTGGCAGCCGTTCTTCAACGCCTGGGAGATGAAGGGCCGATTCCCCGACATCCTCAACAACCCGGCCAGCGGTGAGGCCGCCCGCCGGCTCTACGACGACGCCCAGGCGATGCTCGACCGGCTGATCGCGGAAAAGTGGATCACCGCGGCCGGCGTCATCGGGCTCTTCCCCGCGAACACCGTCGACGACGACGACATCGAGCTCTACGCCAGCGAGGACCGCACCGAGGTGCTGGGCACCCTGCGCCAGCTGCGCCAGCAGAGCGAGCACCGCCCCGGCGTGCCGCACCGCAGCCTGGCCGACTTCGTCGCGCCGAAGCAGACCGGACTGCAGGACTACGTCGGCGCCTTCGCGGTGACCGCCGGCCTCGGCATCGGCGACAAGATCCAGGAGTTCAAGGCGGCGCTGGACGACTACAGCGCGATCCTGCTGGAGTCGCTCGCCGACCGGCTGGCCGAGGCGTTCGCCGAACGGATGCACGAGCGGGTCCGCACCGAGTTCTGGGCGTACCAGCCCGACGAGCGGCTCGACAACGAGGCGCTCATCAAGGAGAAGTACGTCGGCATCCGGCCCGCGCCGGGCTACCCGGCCTGCCCGGAGCACACCGAGAAGCAGACCATCTGGGAGCTGCTCGACGTGCGGGCCAACACCGGCATCGAGTTGACCGAGAGCATGGCCATGTGGCCCGGCGCCGCCGTCAGCGGCCTGTACTTCTCGCACCCGCAGTCGCAGTACTTCGTCGTCGGCCAGATCGGCCGCGACCAGGTCGAGGAGTACGCGGCCCGCAAGGGCTGGACCGTCGCGGAGGCGGAGAAGTGGCTCGCGCCCAACCTCGGCTACCGCTCCGACAACGATTGACATCCTCTCCGCTCTAAAAGGGGCAGCCCCACTTTCGGACGTTCAGCGCCAGCCTCTCGGTAATCCGGCCGCAGTGTGAGCACATCCGGGTGGACGGGAAGAACCGGTCCACCCGGCCGAAGGTGCGCCCGTACCTCGCTTCCTACGATTCGCGCTGCCCCGCTGCTTGCGGGACAGGTCCTGCTGCAGCCGCTTGAGCTTGCGGGCCGCGCGGCGCAGGAACTTCTGCGCGGTCACCTTCGTGCCGTCCGACATGACCGCGAAGTGGGTCAGGCCCAGGTCGATGCCCACCTCGGAATCGACCGGCGGAAGCGACTCGTCCGCGGTCCGCACGACGAACGAGGCGAAGTAACGCCCGGCCGCGTCCCGGATGATCGCCACCGACGACGGCTCCGAGGGAAGCGACCGCGACCAGCGCACCTGCAGGTCCCCGATCTTCGGCAGCCGCAGGCGGCCGTTGTCGAGGACCTTGAACCGGGAGTTCTTCGTGAAGCGGATGGCCTGCCGGTGGTCCTTGCGGGACCGAAACCGGGGCGCGGCGACCTTGCGGCCCTTGCGCTTGCCGGTGATCGAGGCGAAGAAGTTGCGGTACGCGGTGTTCAGATCCGCGAGGGCCTGCTGCAACACCACCGCCGACACCTCGCCCAGCCAGGCCCGCTGCTCGGTGTCCTTGGCCTGGGTGATGACCAGCTTCGACAAGTCGGCGTCCGAGACGTACTTCTCGCCCGCCTCCCGGGCCAGCTGACGCAGGCGCAGCCCGTCGTTGAAACCACCCGGGCACACCCGAACGCCTGAGCCAGCGCGGTGCACTGACTCGCGTCCGGGTACACCCGATAGTTGTAACGGAGCTGCACGATCACCACTTTGCCATGTTGGTTTATGGATGAGATTCAAGCATCCACATTGGTAGGCACTGTGTTTCGCGTTGCGTGTCCATTTGGTTTTCGTGACGAAGATACTTTCGCCCGGTCCGGCGGCGCCGCATCGCTGAACGTCATCAAGCAGCAGGAACCTCCCGGTTAAGGCACCGCTCGGGCCCGGTGGCCCTCCCAGCACGGACCCTCACCCCGGCCTGAAGGCCGGAGCACTGGCCCATACTCCGGAAGCACAGACGTCGCCGCCTCAGTGGCAGACGATCTCCGGCTGGTCCGGGCCGAAGTAGTAGACCGGCCATTCGCAGTCCTCGGCGTCGATGCGGGTCAGCCGCAGGCGGTCGTCGTGCCACTCCAGGGCGAGTTCGATGTCGCGGTACGGCAACGCACCGTCGGCGTCGCGCGGGTTGGTGCCGTAGATCTTGACCGTGTCGTCGGTGGTGCCGAGGGTCGCGCCGGTCAGGTCGAAGACCGGATGGTCGCGGCCGTCGACCACGTCGAGCGGGCGGGGGTCGCGGCTGTCCGAGGCGCCGTCGAACGCGTAGAGCAGCGCGGCGGACGCCGAGCTGCGGCACTTCGCGCCGACGAAGACGTCGTCCTGGCCGTCGCCGGTGATGTCCTGGCTGCGCGGCGGGAAGTCCTCGGCCAGCGCCACCTCGGAGGTGTCCTGGTCCGAGGTGCAGTCGGTCAGGTGGCGCCGGACGACCGCGAGCCAGTCGATCGTCTCCGCGGCGTCGCCGACCGTCGACGGGTCGGTCCAGGTGCCGTCCGAGGGCACGTAGCCGGGAATGCCGTCCGGCGCGGCGTCGAGCCGGAAGGACAGGTCGTCCGGTTTCGGCTCGCGGTCGAACAGGAGGGTCGCGGCCATCGGCTCGGTGTAGCGGGCGACGATCCGGCGGTCGGCGGTGCCGTCCCGGATCGTCAGCCAGGCGGGGCCGCCGGGTCCGCGCGAATCGGCATTCACCGGCTGCGGCCCGCGGGACCTGACGCGCAGGTAGTAGGGGCCCTGGTCGCCCTCGCGGTCCAGGGCGATCCGGATCGGCAGCATCCACCGGCCCGCCGGGAAACCCCCGGTCACCTTCGTAGCGGGCCAGGCCGGCTCGATGGTCGCGGTCGTCGCCCCGCGCGGCTCCTCCTCCGGAGTCGCCAGGCGCCGGGCCGGGACGAAGAAGAAGGAGCCGTCGCCGCCGTGGCGCCGGTCGGGCAGCTTCTGCCAGTACGCGTCGCCGACGGCGTAGTCGGTCCTGCGGATGGACACCCCGCTCGCGAGCTGGTCCGCGGCGTTCGACGTGGCGTCCCAGTACATCACCGGCGGTGACGACGGGCTGAGGTCGGGCTCGGCGCCGGGCCGGCACCAGTCGACGGGTTCGGTCGGCTCGTCGGTGGTCCAGCCGACGCAGGCGGTCTGCCGGGAGCCGTCCGGGATCTGCGGCCCGCCGTCGGAGAAGTCGTCGAGCGGGCACCGGCAGGCGACCCGGTTCGCCACCCACCGGGCGGCCGCTGTGCTCGTACCGGTGATGAAGGGATTCTTGGGCAGCGGAATCCCGGCCGGTCGCGGATCGGCGAACCAGGACCAATGCACGTGTACGCAGTCGGAGCACCCGGCGCTCACCGGCGACGGCAGCCCGACGCCGTGCCGGCTGCTCTGGTGGTAGTTCTCCCAGCCCGCGCCGCGCACCTCGCCGCCGTCGATGACCTTCCTGGCCCCGCCGCGCCGCAGGTGACCGCCGCCGCCGCTGAGGGTCTCCGGTTCGAAGTCGAGGTCGCTCAGCGACCTCACCTTGATCCCCGAGGGGAACTTGACGACGTCCTTGATCAGCTCCGCTCCCCCGCCGCTGCCCTGGAGGATGCCGTCGTCCGGGTCCCAGGCGAACCGCTGCACGACCGACACCGACCGGACCTTCTTGCTGTCGGCGGGCGACGCCGCCCAGCGCGTGGTCGGCCAGAAGCGTTTGCATCGCGACTTGAGGGTCGGCTCGCACCGGTCGTCCAGCAGCTCGGAGAAGCGGTACTGCTGCTCGAAGAGCACGGTGACGTCCCCGCCGACCGTCACCGCGTAGGTGGCGGTCACGGCCTCGTCGCCCTCGACCGGTGAGCAGTCGACCGGCCCGAGCAGCCGGCTGGCGACCGTGTCGTCCGGCTGGGGCCGGGGCCCCGGGGTCAGGAACCCGTTGTGCAGCGTCCCGTCGGCGGTGCGGATCCTGACCTGGGCGACCCCGACGGCGTCGGCCATCCGCCGCGGGCCGAGCCGGAGGTCGGTCAGGACCAGCCCGGACGCCCGGCTGGAGATCGCCCGGTAGGTCCAGCGGTCGGTGGCCGGCTCGCTGGGCGGTCCCGATCGGGCGCAGACCGGGTCCCCGGCGCGGGACTCGGCGCCGAGCCGGAAGACCGGGTCGTCGGCCGCCGTGAGCCGGTAGCCGACGTCGTCGCCGCCCACGGTCAGCCCGGCGGCCAGGACCGGCACGATGGCGAGCAGGCGCAGGCCGCGCATGGTCTCCCTTCCGGCGGCGGGCACCGGACCCACCCCAGCCAGCATCGCGGGCGCCGGAGGGGAAGCACAGCGGAGGTTCGGCCTACCCGGTACGGGTGACAATCGGCGGGGTGGACGGGCGGGGCCGGTTCGGCGGCCGGCCCCGCCCGCCGCTATCAGGGTGTTACGCCGAACTCGATCCAGTTCAGGTTGAACAGGTTGTTGGCGGGGCCACCGGCGATGGACCTGAAGACGAAGTAGAGCTCCTGCTCCCCGGCCGCCGCGCTGACCGGGAACGTCTGGCTGGACCAGTACGCGTTGCCGGCCGTGGCGAGCACCGGCAGCGTGGTCACCAGCTCGCCGGTCGGCGAGCCGAGCCGGACCTCGACGTTCGCCCGCGGCTGCCCGGCCGTCGCCGCGGTGCCACCCGCGGTACGCAGGGTCAGCGAGCCGACCCCGCCCAGGTCGATCGGCCGCAGCGCGATGTGGTCGCCGTTGTCCACGGCCGTCAGGTGCTCGCCGCCGTCGGCGTCGTTCGTGGTCGCGACCGCGACGGCCCGCTTCACCTGTGCGTTCTCCACCTGCTGCCGCCACGTCTGCACGGTGGCCTGCCCGGTCGCCGAGAGCCCGCCGAGGTCGGTGTAGGTGGCGCTGACGCCCAGGAACAGGTACCCGCCGGCGTGGTCGGCGCCGTCCTCGGGGCTGGGCAGCGTGCCCGCGCAGCCGGTCGTGGAGTTGATGCCGTGCCCGTGCTCGTCATGGCCGATGACCAGCGAGACCTGGACCCGGGAGCAGTCGACCGCGCCGTCCTCGGGGTCGGTGACCCGGACCGTGAAGCCGACGGTGTCGCCCCAGTCGAAGAACGACCCGTTGGCCGGGGTGACGACCTCGACCACCGGCGCGGTGTTGCCCACCGTGATCGTGCGGGTGGCCACCGCCGTGCGCCCGGTGCCGTCGGTGACGGTCAGCCGCGCGTTGTACGTGCCGTTCGAGGTGTAGGTGTACGACGGGTCGGCCGTCGTCGAGTCGACCGTGCCGTCCCCGGTGAAGTCCCAGGCCAGCGAGATCGTGTCGCCGGGGTCGGGATCGGCGGTACCGGCACTGGAGAACTGGACCGTCAGCGGCGCCGGCCCGGAGGTCGGTGTCGCCGAGGCCCGGGCCACCGGCGAGCGGCCGTCCTTGACGTAGCGCACGGTCGACAGCTGCGCCTCCGGGTTGGCGCGGAAGAACCCCTGGCCGTACTCGAGCACGTAGAGCTGGCCGTCCGGGCCGAACTCCATGTCCATCGGGTTGGCCCAGGTGAATCCGGTGAGCAGCGGCTCGATGGAGAGCAGCCGGTCCCGGCCGTCGGTGCGGAAGGCGAACAGCCGGTTGCGGGTGAACTCGCCGAAGACCACGGTGTCGTCGTAGTACTCCGGGAACCTCAGCTCGTTGCCGAGGCGGGCGTTGTAGTCGTACCGCGGGCCGCCCATCGGGCCGACGCCGCCGGTGCCGAGCACCGGCCAGTCGAAGCCGCACGGCACCGGCGGGTTCGCGAGGTACGCCGACGGGCACGGGGTCACCGCGTTGAAGGTGTACGCGAGCTGCGGGTCGCGCACCGCCGGCAGCTCGCGCAGCCCGGTGTTGCGCGGCGACTCGTTGACCGGCGCCACGCAGTCGAACGGCGCACCGGACGCACGGGTCACGAAGTCGAAGTCGAGGTACGGAAGCTCCGGTGAGTAGCAGTACGGCCAGCCGTAGTTGCCGGGCTTGTCGGTGGCGATCCACCGGCCGGTGCCCTCGGGACCACGGGTCGCGCTGGGCACCCGCGAGTCGGGCGAGTAGTCGCCGACGTACACGTATCCGCTCCTGCTCACGTCGAAGCGGAACGGGTTGCGCAGGCCCATCAGGAAGATCTCGGGCCGGGTCAGGGGTTCGCCGGGCCGGAAGAGGTTGCCGGACGGGACGGAGTAGGACCCGTCGCCGCGTACCTTGATGCGCAGCACCTTGCCGCGCAGGTCGTTGGTGTTTGCCGCGGAGCGCTGCGCGTCGTAGGCCGGCCCCTGCGTCGGCGACTCGTTGATCGGGGTGAAGCCGTCGGAACCGCCGGCGTTGGTGTCGTCGCCGGTGACCAGGTACAGCAGGCCCTTGCCGTCGAACTTGACCTCGCCGCCGACGTGGCAGCAGTTGCCCCGGTCCACCGGCACCCGCAGGATCTGCTGCTCGGTGCTCAGGTCCAGGTGCGGCGCCGGCGTCTCGACGAGCTTGACCCGGGAGAGCTGGTTGTATCCCTTGAACTTGTCCCAGACGGTGGGGTCGGTGCTGGTCACCGGCGCGTCGCCCTCGTTGACCGCCGGCGTGGCCGGATCGTCGACCGGCGTGTTCAGCCTGGGCGCGTAGTAGAGGTAGACCCACCTGTTGCGGGCGAAGCCCGGGTCGATGGTCACCGACTGCAGACCGTCCTCGTCGTGCGCGTAGACGCCGATCTCGGCGATGACCGGGCTCAGCCCGGTCGCGGGGTCGTAGAGCCGCACCTCGCCGGCGCGGGTGTTGTGCAGCACCCGCCCGTCGGGCAGCACGGCGAGCGTCATGGGTTCGCCCGGCTCGTCGTTGAGCGTGACCTTCTCGTAGTTGCTCTGCACTCCTGCGCCGCAGTCGCCGGCGACCTGTCCGGACGCCCATTGGATGCCGCCCAGCAGGTGCTTCTTGAAAGATCCGTTCGCGTACGTGTCGGTCGAGTGCCCGAGGCCGGTGTACCAGGACCGGCCGCCCTGGAAGTCCTTGCACCAGGAGAGCGGCCGGTCGGTGGTGGCCAGCACGTGCGAGACGCCGCGCACGTCGGTGTCGAACGTGTACCACTGCTCGGTGAGGCTCGTCGTGCGCGGCACCGATGCCGTCGAGGGGTGCACCCGGTCGGTCATGGTCACGGTGCCGGCGACGACCGCGGACGCGCCGGTCGCGGCGGCGCCGAGCAGGCCGCGGTAGAAGCTCCAGCCCGGCTCGGTCTCGGCCGCGGCGTGCACGCCGACGAAACCGCCGCCCCCTTGCACGTACGCCTCGAACGCGGCCTGTTCGGCGTCGTCGAGGACCTCGCCGGTGGTGTTGAGGAAGACGACCGCGCCGTACCGGGCCAGGTTGGCCGCGGTGAAGGACGCCGAGTCGGCGCTGACCCTGACGCCGAAGCCGTGCCGGCGGCCGAGGTCGCGGATCGTGCGGACGCCCTTGTCGATGGAGTCGTGGCGCTCGCCGGCGGTCTCGGTGAACACCAGCACGTCGTGGTGTTCGTGACCCGGGTGCGCGTATGCCGTGTTTTCCGTACTTATCAGGATGAGGGCGGTCGCGAAGACGGCCAGCAATCGTCGGTGCATTGTTCTCTCCCGCCTCTCTCAGCGGCGGTAGATGGTCAGCTCGGACAGGTTCCGGTAGCTCAGCTCGGCGAGGCTCAGGGACTGGCCCGGGTTCGCCGCGCCGCCCGGAGCGGTGTCCTGCTCCCAGTTGGCGTGGTGGTAGTTCTGCGCGCCGATCTCCTCGAAGAACTGCTGGAAGTTGAGGTCGCCCTCGCCGAGCGGCGTCATCACGTACCCGTTGGCCTGCGTGGCGGCCCGGTCGCCGTCCTTGGCGTGGAACAGCGGGAACCGTTCGGTGCGCGGTACCACCGTGAGGATCGGGTCGAACAGGTCGGTCCGGGTGTTGCCCCACTGGTCCACGTAGGTCTGGTGCTTGAAGCGCGCCACATAGGACCAGTAGATGTCCATCTCGAAGAAGACATATCGCGGGTCGGCCTTGGTGAAGAAGTACTCCAGCTTGCGGGTGCCGGTCGACCGGGTGGGCTTGCCGCCGGCATCGAGCGGGCCGGCGTCGAGCAGGAACCCGTACGCGGCGTCGTGGTTGTGGGTGTAGAGCTTGAGGCCCCGCTTGCGGGCCGTGCGGCCCAGCTCGTTCCACAGGTCCGCCGCGGCGTCCCAGTCCGGCCGGTACGCGCTGCCGGTCGGATCCGAGCCGGTGCCGATGTGCCGCATGCCCAGCGTCTCGGCGATGTCGAGCTGCTGCTCGAAGGTCGCCGCGTTGATCTGGGTGTGCGTACCGTTGGCGACCAGCCCGTTGTCGTCGAGGATCTTCCGGATCTCGGCGGGCGTGATCTGCCGGCCCAGGATAGAGGTGTGCTGGTTGTAGCCGGCGAACTCGATCTCCTTGTAGCCGATCTCGGCGAGCCGGGCGAGCACCCGCTCGAAGCCGTAGGGCACGCCGGAGTCGTCCGGCGCCGCGTTGATCCGGTCGCGGACGCTGAACAGGATGATGCCCCGGTTCCGGGCGGGTACCAGCGGTTCGGCGCGCAGCCGGCCGTGGCTGATCGCCGGGGAACCGGTCTGCAGTACCGGGAAGCCGGCGGCGCCCAGCGCCGCGGCGGCGCCGGCCGACGCGGCGAGCAGGCGGCGGCGGGTGAGTGCGTTCGTGGTCGTTCGTTGCGGCTCGGGCATGACTTCTCCACCTTCCAACGGCGGCCCACGGTGGGTCGCTGCCGGGTTACGTCCATAGGGAAAAGTGGCCGGCGTTGCCGAAGCGCCGGCGCGTGAGGGCGCCGATTCACGCGTGTTACGACTTGATGACACACCGTATCGCTGGCGCCGAACGAAAGATAGTCCACATCAGAATTAACTTTCCTCAGCAAAGACAAAAGTCCACGAATCGCTGTTACAGTGCCCCCGTGAGCAGCGGCAGTCCGCAGTGGACCGGCGAGACTGCCCGCCCGCCGGTCGCCTGGCTGCCGCTCGGCGCCGTCGCCGTGGCCACCGCCGCGCTACTGGTGATCTTCAGCGGCCGGTACGGCTACCACCGCGACGAGCTCTACTACCTCGTGGCCGGCCGGCACCTCGCCTGGGGCTACGACGATCAGCCGCCGCTGGTGCCCGCGCTGGCCCGGCTGACCGACGTCCTGTCGGGCGGCTCGCTGGTCGCCCTGCGGCTGCCGACCGCGCTGGCCGTGGCCGCCACCGTGCTGCTGGTCGGGCTGCTCGCCCGGGAGTTGGGCGGCGACCGGTGGGCGCAACTGCTCGCCGCCACCCTCTGGGCGACCTCGGGCGTCGTCCTGGTCTCCGGCCACCTGCTGAGCACCACCCCGTTCGACCTGCTGTTCTGGGCGGCGATCGCGCTGCTGGTGACCCGCTGGGTGCGCACCCGCGACGACCGGCTGCTGCTGGCCCTCGGGCCGGTGGTCGGGCTGGGGCTGCTCGCCAAGAACCTGCCGGTGCTGTTCGTCGCGGCCCTGGCCGGCGCGATCCTGATCGCCGGCCCGCGCGAGCTGCTGCGCCGGCCGGCGCTGTGGATCGCCGCCGCGGTCGCCGCCGCGATCTGGGCGCCGAACCTCTGGTGGCAGGCGACGCACGACTGGCCGCAGCTCACGATGGCCGGCTTCATCCGGGAGGACGCGAACTTCGGCGGGCGGATCGGGATCCTCCCGGCCCAGTTTCTGATCATGAGTCCGCCGCTCGCACTCGTCTGGGTACCCGGCCTGTGGCGGCTGCTGCGCAACCCGCAGGCCCGGCCGTACCGCTTCCTTGGCCTGACCTTCCTGCTGGTGCTCGGCCTGGTGCTGGTGACCGGCGGCCGGGAGTACTACCCGGCCGGCGCGTACCCGGCGCTGATGGCGGCCGGGTCGATCGCCGCGGTCGGCTGGGTGCGGCGGGCCGCCTTCGGGTTGCGCCGGGCGCTGCTGGTCACCCTGGTCGCCGTCAACGCCGTGACGACCGTCGCGATCGCGCTGCCCGTCTACCCGGTCCGCTGGTTCCCGGACACCGTCCAGGCGGCGCTCAACGACGACGCCGCGGAGACCATCGGCTGGCCGGAGTTGGTCGACACGGTCGCCGGTGTCTACTCGTCGCTGCCCGCATCCGAGCGGGCGACGACGGTGATCGTCACGGAGAACTACGGCGAGGCCGGCGCGATCGACAGGTACGGGCCGGCGTTCGAGCTGCCGGCGCCGTACAGCGGGCATCTGAACTTCTGGCGGTGGGGGCCGCCGCCGGACACCGCCACCGGCCCGGCGATCTTCGTCGGCGGCTGGACCGCCGAGTCGCTGGCACCGTACTGCGGGTCGGCGACCGTCGCGGCCCGGGTCGACAACTTCTACGGCGTCGACAACGAGGAGCAGGGGACGCCGATCTGGATCTGCCGCGACCTCCGGGCGCCGTGGTCCCAGCTGTGGGGTCGGTTGCGCCGATTCGGCTGACACCCGGGTCTTGCGAGCACGGACCTGGCAGGGTGGGGGTGGCCGCTCATGAGCCGCCAGGCGATTGGCCGCCCCCGCCCGGTCTCGGCGTGAGCGACGGTCAGCACCATGCAACCAGGCACGACATGGTCCTGCCTTTGGTCTTGTCCTTGATCACGGTTTGCGCGCCACGCCACACTTCAGAATCTCGTCCGGGCGGCGCAGGCGACCACGATGCTCGTCGATCCGCCGTGCGAGGGGCGGTGGAAAACCCCCAGGCGGAGCCGGATGGTTTCCGGCTTACGACGGCCGGCGGCGCTGCCTAGCGTCTTTCGTGTGATCGAACTACGTGAGCTGACCAAACGCTACGGCGGCCGGGTCGCCGTCGACGGGCTGAGCGTCCGGGTACAGCCGGGTGCGGTGACCGGCTTCCTGGGCCCGAACGGATCCGGCAAGTCGACGACGATGCGGATGATCCTGGGCCTGGACGCACCGGACCACGGCGAGGCACTGATCGGCGGCGTCCCGTACCGGGAGCTGGCCTGGCCGTTGCGGACGGTCGGCATGCTGCTGGACGCCGGGGCGTTCCATCCGGGCCGCAGCGCCCGCGCGCACCTGGCCGCGCTGGCCGCGAGCAACGACCTCCCCGGTTCCCGGGTCGAGCGGGTGCTGCGCACCGTCGGCCTGTCCGGCGCGGCGACGCGGCGCGCCGGCACGTACTCGCTCGGCATGCGCCAGCGGCTCGGCGTCGCCGTCGCGCTGCTCGGCGACCCCGGCGTGCTCCTGCTCGACGAGCCGGTCAACGGGCTCGACCCGGAGGGCATCCGCTGGCTCCGGGACCTGCTGCGCGGGCTCGCCGCCGAGGGCCGGACGGTCTTCGTGTCCAGCCACCTGATCGCCGAAATGGCCCTGACCGCCGACCGGCTGGTGGTCATCGGCCGCGGGCGGCTGCTGGCCGAGACCACCGTCGCCGAGCTCTCCGCCGGCGCCGACAGCCTGGAGGACGCGTTCCTCCGGCTCACCTCGCCCGAGACCGACTATCGCGGAATGGAGGCGTCATGAACCGGTACGGATTCCGGCAGGCGGCCCGGATGGAGCGGATCAAGCTGACCAGCGTCCGGTCGACCTGGTGGCTGGCGATCGCGGCGGTGGCCTCGATGGCCGCGGTCGGCGCCGGGGTCGGGCTCGGCTACCGGTCGCACACCCCGGTCGCCACCGCCGCCCAGATCCTGAACAACAGCCTCGGCGGCGCCGTCCTGGCCCAGCTGCTCCTCGGCGCGCTCGGCGTCCTGACGGTGACCGGCGAGTACGGCACCGGGATGATCCGCTCGACGTTCGCCGCGGTGCCCCGGCGCCGGACCGTCCTGCTCGCGAAGGCCGCCGTGTGCGGCGGCGCGGCACTCGCCGTCGGCCTGATCGCGAGCCTCGCCGGCTACCTGGGCGGGCAGCTCGCGATCCGCGGCACCGCCATCCCGGCCGCACACCTCGGCGACCCGGCGATCCTGCGCGCGGTCGTGCTGACCGGCGGGTACCTGGCCGCCACCGCACTGATCGGGGTCGGCATCGGGACGATGGTGCGGCACTCGGGCGCCGCGATCGGCACGCTGTTCGCGCTGATGTTCGTCCCGATGATCGTGGTCGGCCTGTTCGGCGAGAGCGGAATCCAGGTCGGCCGCTTCCTCCCGCTGTTGATGCTGCTCAACTCGGTCGCGGTGACCTCGCCGATACCCGGGCTGTTCCCCGGCTGGATCAGCGTGCTGCTGATGTGTGGGTACGCGGCGGCAGTGATCCTCTGCGGCGGCGTGCTGCTGCGCCACCGCGACGCATGACCAGCGAGAATGGGCCGATGACGACCGCGCTGCGCGCACCGTTCACCATGCCGGCCCTGCGCCAGGCGGTGTTCTGCGTCGCCGGCGTGGTCGTCGCGGCCGCGATCCTGGCCGTGCCCGCGCTCGTGCCGGCGCTCGGCGTCCTGATGCTCTGGGTCACCGGGACGCTGTCCCGCCAGCCCGCGCCGGCCGTCGCGCCGCTGTTCCTGGTCCTGTTCCCGCTCACCGTCGCGCTCCTGGTCGTGCTGGCCACCCCGTTCGGGCGCGCGCTGGGAGCCGCGCAGCGCCGCCTCGCGGACCGGCTTCTCGGCGTACGCGTCGACGCCCCACCGCCCCGGCCGTCGCGGCGGATCGGCGCCGTGGTCTCCGACGGGCCGGGCTGGCGCGCCCTCGGGTACGGCCTGCTCAAGGTGCCGCTGGCGATCCCCGAGGGTTACGGCGCGTTCTGCTGGGTGTTCGGCCTGGTCAACCTCACCTACCCGGTGTGGTGGCCGCTGTTCCGCAACCACCCGCCCGGCACCCGCCTCGGGCCGGTGCGGGCGCTGACCCCGTTCGGCACCATCGAGGCGCGGACGTTCGCCGGCACGTTCCTCATCGCCGCGGCCGGCCTCGCCATGCTGCTGGTCGCGCCGTGGCTGATGCGGGCCGGCGCGGCCCTGGACGTCGCCGCGATGCGCCGGCTGCTCGGCCCGCGCCGGCTCGCCGAGCGGGTACGCGAACTGCAGATCGCCCGGGCCCGCGCGATCGACGACGCCGCGACGATGATGCGCCGGCTGGAACGGGACCTGCACGACGGCGCGCAGATCCGGCTGGCCACCCTGGCGATGAACCTCGGCATGGCGATCGAGAAGCTCGGCGCCGACGGCCCGCCGCCCGACCTCCCGCAGGCCCGCGAGCTGGTCGCCCTGGCACACCGCGGCGCGAAGGACGCCCTCGCCGACCTGCGCGACCTGGTCCGCGGCATCCACCCGCCGGTCCTGGACAACGGCATCGGCGACGCCCTGGCAACCCTCGCGACGACCAGCGCCGTCCCGGTCGCGGTCCGCGTCGACCTGCCCGACCGCCCGGCGCCGGCAATCGAGACCATCGCCTACTTCTGCGCCGCCGAACTGCTCACGAACGCGGCCAAGCACAGCCGGGCGACCCGGGTCGCCCTCGGCGTCGCCCGATCCGGCGAGCGCCTGATCCTGACCGCCGAGGACGACGGCGCCGGCGGCGCGGACCCGGACGGCCCCGGCCTGTCCGGCCTGGCCCGCCGCATCGCCGTCGTGGCCGGCCGGATGCGCGTGCACAGCCCGCCCGGCGGCCCCACCCGGATCGAGATCGAACTGCCGACGCACGCGTGAACGGAGGCGAAACAATGCGGGTGGTGATCGCGGAGGACGCCGCGATGATGCGCGAGGGCCTGGTCCGCCTGCTCACCGACCGCGGCTTCGAGGTGTGCGCGGCCGTCGCCGACGCGGAGACGTTGCGCTCCGCGGTCGCCGCCGCCGAGCCGGACGTGGCCATCATCGACATCCGGATGCCGCCGACACACACCGACGAGGGCCTGCGCGCCGCGATCGACATCCGCCGCGACCATCCCGGCGTCGGCGTGCTGGTGTTCTCCCAGTACGTGGAGACCCGCTACGCGACCCGCCTGCTCGCCGACCGGCCGACCGGAGTCGGATACCTGCTCAAGGACCGCGTCGCGGACGTCGCGGACTTCGTGGACGCGCTGACCCGGGTGGCGTCCGGCGGCACCGCGCTGGATCCGGAGGTGGTCGGCCACCTGATGCGGGCCGGTCGGGACACGGCCGGGGTGGCGTCGCTGACCCCGCGGGAGCGCGAGGTGCTCTCCCTGATGGCCGAGGGCCGTTCCAACGCCGGCATCGCGGCGGCGCTGGTCATCACCCCCGGCGTCGTGGAGAAGCACGTGGCGAACATCTTCGCGAAGCTCGGCCTACCGGCCTCGGACAACGACAACCGCCGCGTCCTGGCCGTCCTGCGCCACGTCAGCGGCTGACCCGCCGGGGCACCCGGTCGGTCATCAGGACGCCCCAGGTCAGCAGCGCCAGGGTCTCGGCCTCGTCGTGATCGCGAGCCGGGGCATTTCCGGGCAGCGGTGCCCGGTCCCGCGGCGCGCCACGGGCGATGGCCCGCATCCGGTACGCGACCGGATCGTCCGGATTCAGGGAAATGGACCGGTCGGCAGCGCTCACCGCTTCCCGCGATTGCCCCAGGCCGATGAGCGCGCCCGCCAGCCGGTGCCAAGCCAGGGCATCGTCGGGATGCTCGCCGAGATGCCGGTCGAGCAGGACCCGGCCGCGCGAATACTGCCCGGCCAAAACGAGCTCCCCGGCCTGGGCCACGAGGTCTTCGATGATCTCCACAGGCGCACAATAATGATCGACACTGCTCGCACAACACCCGGTTCCCACGTCGCGGCGATCTGTCCATCATGGACACAAGTGCACCTGAGCCGGCGCCACGTGCGTTCCCGTTCGCATCAGTGTCGCGTTGACGACACACTAACCGGTGGTAATCCGCAGCCTGGAACGCCTTCGCGCCGACAAGTGGCGCCGGGTGGCGAGTGCGGTGGTAAGCCATACGGGTTACCGGAATGCCGACGTCCGGCCGGAGGCGACGCTCGAGGAGAAGGCGGTGGCCGCCATGCTCGCACTCAGAAAAGGCTGCCACCAAACACTTTGCGCGACAGGCCTACCGTTTTGTCAGGGTTTATGGGTATCCTGGGATCAGGCTTGAAGCAAGGCGAGGAGATCTGTGCGAGGTCGTTACATCGATCGTCGACGCTGACTTGAGCGCATCGGCCAGTCCCGGCCAGATCTCATCGCAGGGTGTAGCGCAACTGCCGCTACGTGTCGCAGAGTTAAGGCAAGCGGCGCGGCAGAAAAAGTCCGAAGGTCCTGGAGGGACGCGCCGTCACAGATTTGACGATCTTGTGGGACGGTACTGGCCGGCAACCCGGGAATGCCGCGTCGTGACCACATCTTCGAGATACAGCACATCATCGAGTGCGAGCCGGCCCGCAACGTAGGCCGGCCGCTACCTCACGCTGGGCGGACCCAACCTGGACGCCTCCCGACGCCTGGGCCGGGCCATCTGTTAGCCCGTCCTCGCAAAAACTCCAAAACGTCGTCCGACGGGCTTCGCCCGGTTTCCACATGGAGTCCGCCATGTCTGAGACATTGCTTTCCAAAGGTTTCCCGAACGCCATTGATAGCGGGTCATCGATGCCATTTCCCGGCCACGATTTGGAAGGAAACATGCTGGCCACCACCGAACACTTGCGGACGGTCCCCCGCGGGCTGCCGGCCATCGTGGGTAACGTGCCGCTGCGGAATCCCAACTTCACCGGCCGGAATGAGCTGCTCGACGCGCTGCACCAGCGGTTGCGCGCGGGCACCACGGCGGTGCTGCCCGAGGCCGTGCACGGCGCGGGCGGCGTGGGGAAGTCTCAGCTGGTCATCGAGTACGTCTACCTGCACCAGCAGGACTTCGACCTGATCTGGTGGATCCCGGCGGAGCGGCCCGCCCAGATCCAGTCCGCATTCGCCGAGCTCGCCGAGCGTTTGAACCTCCAGGTGCCATCCACGGCGAACACCGCCGTGCCGGCCGTCATCGAGGCGCTGCGCGTCGGTCGCCGGTACGCCAATTGGCTGTTGGTCTTCGACAACGCCGAGAACCCCGACGACGTCGAACGCTTCTTCCCTCAGGGTGGGCCCGGCAGCATCGTGGTCACCTCGCGGAACCCGAACTGGGCACGGGAGGCGAGCACCTTGCCGGTGGACGTCTTCGAGCGGCAGGAGAGCATCGCGCTGATGCGCCGCCGCGACACGGCGCTGACCGTGGAGGACGCGGACCGGCTCGCCGACGTGCTCGGTGACCTGCCGCTGGCCATCGAGGCGGCGGCGGCGTGGCGCACCGACATGAGGACGACCGCCGCCGACTATCTGGTCCGGCTCGAGGAGAGCCGGCGCGAGCTGGACGAGGAGACCTCGGCCGCCGAGGTCGCCTACCCGGCGCCGGTCGCCGCGGTCTGGAACGTCTCACTGAGCGGCCTGCGCGATCGCGATCCCTCGGCGCTGCGGCTCCTACAGCTCTGTGCGTTCTTCGCGCCCGAGCCGATCGGCAAGGTCCTGCTCTCCAAGCCGCGCGGACTGGAGATCGACCCGGACCTCGACCCGCTGGTGCGTAACGCCGCCCGGCGAGATCAGGCGATCAAGACCATCAGCAAGCTGGCGCTGGCGCGGTTCGACCACCGCACGGGTTCGATCCACATGCACCGCCTGGTTCAGCTGGTGTTGATCAACCAGATGGACCCGGACACCCGCGAGGCCGTGCGGCACAGCGCCCACCTATTCCTCGTCGGCAACGACCCGGACCAGCCCGCGGAGCCCGAGCACTGGACCCGCTACGCGGAGCTGTACCCGCACATCATCGCCTCCAAGGCCGAAAGTTGTTTGGATGACCTCGTCCGGGACATGATCACCAACGAGGTCGAGTATCTGTGGCGGTGGGGTGACCACGTCGAGGCCCGCAACCTCGCCGAGCGCGCCTACACGGTGTGGCGCGAACAGGCCTCCGAGACCGATCTCAGGACCCTGCTGCTGGCATTCTGGCTCGGCTATCTAAATTTCGTGGTCGGCGACTACGCCGCGGCGGCCGGCCTGAACGCCCGCACCTACGAGATCTACCGCCAGGTGCTCGGCGAAGACGCGGAGGAGACCCTGCGCGCGGCGGGAGCCGTCGCCTCCGACTTCCGGGTGGCCGGTGACTTCGCGACCGCACTGGACCGCTCGCTGAAGGTGCACGAGCAGACGGCCGCGACCATGGGCGACGAGTCGCCGTTCACGCTGAGGGCGGCGCACAACCTCGCGGTGAGCATGCGGCTCTCCGGGCTGTACGGCCGCGCCCTCCAGCTCGACCGGCAGACATACGTCCGCTGGGTGCAGACCTACGGCACCGACCACACGGAGAGCCTCAACACCAACGGCGGCATCAACCTGGACCGCCGCGAGCTCGGTGACTACGCGCAGGCACACGCCGACCAGGAGAACGTCGTGGCCACCGCGCGCCAGGTGCTGAAGTACGAGGACCATCCTGATCTGCTGCGCCAGAGCCACCATCTGGCCGGCTTCCGCCGCAAGGCGGGCCGGCACGTGGAAGCCCTCGAACTGTCGAGCGACGTGCTGCGCCGCTACCGGAACCGCTACGGCGCGGACCATCCGGACTCGGTGCTCGCCCTGCTGACCGTCTCGATCGACCAGCGGGTGACGGGCGATCTGGCGGCGGCACGAGAGTCCGGCGAGAAGGCGATCGAAGGCCTGACCGCGCTCTACGGCGACGCCCACCCGCACACCGCCGGCGCGAAGTCGGACCTGGCTGTCACCCTGCGGCTGCTCGGCGAGCACGACCAGGCCCGAACGCTGGACGAGCAGGCGCTGGAGACCCTGGTCGGGCGCCTGTCGCCGTCGCACCCGCTGGTCCTGTCCGCCCGCATCAACCTGGCGAGCGACCACTTCGAGATGGGCGCGTACGACGACGCCGCGCGGCTGGACACCGAGAGCTTCGAGTTGTGCGCGAAGACCCTCGGCTCGGGCCACCCGACGACGCTGGCGTGCGGCGTCAATCTCGCGATGGACCTCCGAGGGTTGGACCGGGTCTCCGAGGCGAGCACGCTCTTCAAGCGGATGATGGAAGGGCTCCGGGCCACGCTGGGCGAGGGACATCCGGCCACCAAGGCGGCCTGCGCGGGGGCCCGGGCCAACTGCGACATCGACCCCCTGCCGCTCTAGGTCAGGTCACACGCCAGCCCTCGGGTCGCGGCGTGCCCAGGGCGTCCTGCGGCAGTTGGCGGCCGAGCCACTCGGCCGCGGCGACCGGGTCGGCGCCAGCCCGGGCCGTGGCCAGCAGCGGTTCGGTCCGGCCGAGCAGGGCGCGCCGGGCCGGATCGTCCGCACGGCCCAGGGTCAGGCCGAGGCCAGGTAGGCCGACCTGGCCTCGAGGTCCCGCCACGGACCAAGTCGACGTCGGCCGTGGTCCCAGCACGCCGGCGGTGCCGAGTGTCTGCCGGTGCCACAGCGCGAACTCGAACTGGGTGAGGGCGCCGGAACGCTCCCGGTGCACGCGCCAGAAGTCGGTGACGCCCGCGAACGCGTACAGCCCCTGCAGGAGCCCGCTGAGCGGTCCCGGGTCGTCTCGCCACCCGACGTAGTATCGGCGCCCGTGCGCGTCCTCCACGAGGGGGCCAGCAGGTGCAGCAGCGCGCTGAGCCTGAAATGTTGTCACTCGTGGACGAGCGCGGCGGCTGGCTCGGTGACATCGTCCCGGTTCGGACAGCAGAATGCCGCCGAACGGCGCCACTCGCTGGTCAGCATGTCCCTCCAGCGATCGATCCCGGGCGCGCTCTGCGGCCGAGGCGGCGCAGGGCCGACGAGATCGCGGTAGACGTCGCGGGCTGGGCCCACCGAGCCCGGACGGCCGGTGCGGGCGGGGTGGCCGTCTGGCCCTTTCCGGGGTCGCCGAGAGGCTGACACCGCTGATCTGCCCCGCGACCCGGGCTACAGTGGCCAGCGCTTGCATTGTCGTAGTGGCGACCACATGGTTGCCGAACGCCGCCGACCCCATACTGTCGGGCATCGAGTGGAGCAGGTGCGGCGGATGAGTGTCTTCGAGTTGAGCGTCGACCGTGCGGCCGGGTCCGGGTCGTACGGCGTACAGGTGGTGCGCTCGCCGGCGGGCGAGGCCGCGGCGGAGTTCGATGTGGACGTCGAGGCGATGCTCGCGCAGCGCGGGCCGATCCAGGCCGCGTTGCTGGCGTCGTCGGCGGCGACCCGCGGCCGGTTGACGCTGGTGGAGAAGCCGGTGCGGGATCTGGGCACGGACCTTTTCGCGGCGCTGTTCTCCTCGCCCGGCGTGGCCGGACGCTACCAGGCCAGCCTGGCCATGGCCCGCGACCGCGGCGAGGCGCTGCGGGTGGTGTTGCGGGTCAACGCGCCGGAGCTGGCGGCGCTGCCGTGGGAGGCGATGTTCGACGCCGAGGCCGGCGGATACCTGTGCCGCAGCGAGCCGCTGGTCCGGCGGGTGCCGGTGCCCGGCGCGCTGACGCCCCTGTCGGTGCACGCGCCGTTGCGGATCCTGGGCATCGTCTCGGCGCCGCGCGGGCTCGTCGCCCTCGACGTCGACCGGGAGCGTGAGCAGCTCGAGTCCGCGCTGCGTACGCCGATCGGCGCCGGCACGGTGGAGCTCCGCTGGGCACCGGCCGCGACCTGGGAGACCATTCAGGAGCTGCTGCTCACCGAGCAGTGGCACGTCGTGCACTTCATCGGGCACGGCGACTTCGACGTCGACGACGCCGAGGGCGTCCTCGCCCTGGTCGGGCACGACGGGCGGGTGAACCACGTCTCGGCCGGCAGCTTCGCCGACCTGCTGCGCGAGGCCCGGCCGACGCCCCGGCTGGTCGTGCTGAACTCGTGCGCTTCGGCCACGTCCGGCGTACACGATCTGTTCTCCGGCACCGCGGCCAGCCTGGTGCGCAGCGGGATCCGGGCGGTGGCGGCCATGCAGTTCTCCGTCACCGACCGCGCGGCGATCGCGTTCTCCCGCGCGTTCTACATCGCCCTCGCGCACGGGCGCGGCGTCGACGAGGCCGTGCACAGCGGCCGGGTCGGCATCCTCGGCACCGGCGGGCACACCCTCGAATGGGTCACCCCCGTCCTGTACCTACGGGGCGACAACGCCCACCTGTTCTCCGTCACCACTCCCACTCCCGCAGCCACGCCGGAGCCCGATCCCGCTCCCATCCCCGCCCCGCCTGCGGCCCGGGAGGAACCGGTTCACACAGATCCCCCGTCGTTGGTCTGCCTGAGAACCATCGAGGTGGCGACCGCCGGCTGGTGGAAGCGGAACCTTGTGCTCGCCGGCGGGTCGGTGCCGTTCAGCCCGGACGGGCGCCTGCTCGCCAGCGCATACGGCGACAAGACCCTGCAGCTGTGGGACCCGGCCACCGGACAGCGCGTCGGCCATCCCCTCACCGGGCACACCGCCCGGGTGTGGCCGGCGGCGTTCAGCCCCGACGGGCGCCTGCTCGCCAGCGGCAGCGACGACAAGACCATCCGGCTCTGGGACCCGGCCACCGGACAGCCCGCCGGCGAGCCCTTCAGCGGGCATACCGACTGGGTGCGATCGGTGGCCTTCAGCCCCGACGGGCGCCTGCTCGCCAGCGCCAGCGACGACAAGACCATCCGGCTCTGGGACCCGGCCACCGGCCGGCCCGTCGGCCAGCCCCTCAAGGGACACTCGGGCCGGGTGTGGCCGGCGGCGTTCAGCCCCGACGGGCGCCTGCTCGCCAGCGCCGGCGCGGACCGGACCGTACGGCTGTGGGACCCGGCCAACGGACAACCCATCGGCCAGCCCTTCAGCGGACATACCGACTGGGTGCGATCGATAGCCTTCAGCCCCGACGGGCGCCTGCTCGCCAGCGCCAGCGACGACATGACGATCCGGCTGTGGGACCCGGCCAACGGCCAGCCCGTCGGCGAGCCGCTCACCGGACACACCGGCTGGGTGTGGGCGGTGGCGTTCAGCCCCGACGGGCGCCTGCTCGTCAGTGCCGGCGACGACAAGACCATCCGGCTGTGGGACCCGACCACCGGCCGATCCGCCGGCCAGCCGCTGATCGACCACCTCCACCAGGTCCGGTCGTTGGCGTTCAGCCCCGACGGACGCCTGCTCGCCAGCCTCGACGTCGCCAACACGGTGAGAATCTGGGGCGAGACCAAGGAACCGCGATGAGCAACGAGCAGCAGGACCGCGAACAGCGGCTCGTCGAACGCGTGGTCGCGTCCTTCGACGGCACGCCAGATCCGCGGCTCAGAGAGCTGATGCAGGCGCTCACCCGGCACCTGCACGCGTTCGTCCGCGAGGTCCGGCTCACCGAGACCGAATGGCGGCAGGCGATCGCGTTCCTGACCGCGACCGGACACCTCACCGACGACCGCCGCCAGGAGTTCATCCTGCTCTCCGACGTGCTCGGCGCCTCCATGCAGACCGTGACGGTCAACAACCAGGCCTACCGCAACGCCACCGAGGCGACCGTGCTCGGCCCGTTCTTCGTCGAGGACTCCCCCGCCGTCGCCCTCGGCGGCGACATCGCCGGCGGCGCGCCCGGACGACCGTGCTGGGTCGAGGGCAGGGTCACCGACACCGACGGCAAGCCCGTGCCGAACGCGCGGATCGAGGTCTGGCAGGCCGACGACGACGGCCGCTACGACGTCCAGTACGCCGACGGGCGCACCGCCGCCCGCGGACACCTGCACACCGACGCCGACGGCGGCTACCGGTTCTGGGCGATCGCGCCGACGCCGTACCCGATCCCGCACGACGGCCCGGTCGGCCGGCTGCTCGCGGCCACCGACCGCTCGCCGATGCGGGCCTCCCACCTGCACTTCATGGTCGCGGCCGAGGGTTTGCGCACTCTGGTCACGCATATCTTCGTACGCGGTGACGAGCTGCTCGACGCCGACAGCGTCTTCGGCGTCCGCGACTCCCTGATCAAGGACTTCGAGCCACAGCCGTCCGGCACACCGGCACCGGACGGCCGCGACCTCGGCGACCGCGCCTGGACCCGGGTCCGGTTCGACATCGTCCTCGCACCCGCTTCCTGACTACCTGGTCAGATCTGACCCAGGTCGATCTCCATGGAGAAGGGCGCGGCCAGTTTCACGGCGCCGGTGAAGATCTCGGTGTCGCGGTAGCGGCCGGTCGCCGGATCGAGAACGTACGTGTAGACGAGAGGTACGCCCGTGGCGGCCTGCTCGACACGCCAGTAGAACTGGATGCCGGCCCTCGCATACTGATCGGCCTTGACGATCCGGTCGGTCGTCTCCGATCCGGGAGAGACCACCTCGACAACAAGAAGTACGTGCTCGGGTCGCGTCGGAGTGACGTCGATGGTTTCCGCCCGGTACACCGTCACGTCAGGACGGCGGTTGTTCAGCGGCACATCCTGAAGCCGGACATCGAAGTCGGTGTCGGCGTTCCATTCCGGCCCAGCGGCGGCGTCCAAGGCGTTCGCCAGCAGCCTGGCCAGGCGGTTGTGCCGCTTGGACGCGCTCGGACTCACAACGACCATCCCGTCCACGATCTCGATGCCCGCGCACTGCTCTTCGGTCCAGGCCGCGTACTGCTCGGCCGTGACCGGCTCATGCATCCAGGCCGGCGCGACCATCTCAACGGTCATGCACACCTCCCCGGAATGTGATCGGCCACGAACTCAAGATACCGCGGCTCCGGCGACATGCAGCCTCTCATACGCGTGCGCCGATTGTCGCAAATGTGCATCCAGTACGGGCTAGCCGCGGCGGGGGTGCTCGAGGGCGGTGTCGATCTCGGCTTGGCGGCGGGTCACGAGTGCTTCGAAGGCCGCGTCGGGCAGGTGGCGCTCGTCGGTGAATCTGATGCCGCCCTTGGTGGAGTCGAAGCCGTCGAGCTCGGCCACCACGGCGGCGACGACGTCGGCGCTGAACGGGAAGACCGAGTAGCCCTGCTTCGTCGACACGACGCTGATCAGCGGCCGGCCGCGGTACCGCAGCGCCGCCATCCCGTAGCCCTTGCCCTCCTCGGCCTCCGGCACGACGGCCATCGCGCGCACCCGGTACCGCTCGAGCAACGAGCGGGCGGGCTCGTCCCGGCCGGCGATGTAGTCGGTCACCTCACCCATGCCGACATCGTGACACCCGCGGCACCGGATCGGCCCGCACGACACAGCGGCGGCACCGGGAACGATGCCGCCGCTGCGCGTACCGGTGCTCTAGCTGACGAAGGTGCGCCGCCGCCGGCGGCGTCCCCACCAGGCCAGGGCCGCGCCGGCGACGATCAGGGCGAGCGCGACGGAGAGCAGCGCGGGCACCGGAACGCTGTCGCCGGTGATCGGCAGGCCGCCGCCCTCGCCGCCGTCGCCGCCGTCGGCCGGGGGTGTCCCGGCGTCGCCGGTCGTCGGCTTGGCCTTGGTGTTGCCGCCGAGCAGCAGCAGCTCGTCGCTCTCGGCGTCGTCGGTCATCGTCTGCACCGACGTCTTCGTGCCGCGCGGCAGGTACTGGTGCTTCTCGGTGAACTTCTGCTTCGACACGTTCTCCTTGGGCGACTTGGAGAAGTCGACGCCACCCATCGTGTAGACGTAGACCTGCCCGCCGGCCTCCCACTCGAACGTGTAGTCGCCGTCGCGGAACGACTTGAGGTACCGCTGCCAGGTCTCGTTGAAGTCCCACTTCTCGCCGCGGATCGGCCACTTCGACGCGTCGTCGCTGTTGATGATCTTGCGGTAGTCGGTGGCCTTCTTCGTGTCCTGCAGCCGGATCCACTCGGCCGCCACCCGGGAGGTGTACACGCGGCGCAGGTCGGCGTACGCGGGGTCTTCGGCGATCTTCTTCTCGACCGCCGGGACGATCAGCTTCTCGACAACCTTCTGGTTGTGCTCGATCTGCGCCTTGGTCGCCTCGCACGCCTCGCCCGGCAGGTCGAAGTCGAACTCCTGCGGCACCGAGTTGACCTTGAGCGGGGCGTCCAGGATGTAGATGCCGCCGTCCTGCTCACGCACCTGCGCGGGCTTGGGCTCGATCCAGTTGCGGATGCCGTGCAGGCAGGGCAGCCCGTTCTTGAGCTGGTTCTCGTCCCAGAAACGCTTGCCGAGGTCGGTCTTCGGGTTCATGAACGCGGCGAAGTCGTGCTTCATCTGCAGGTCAGCCTCGAGCAGCACCCGGCCGGCGTCGGTCTTGCCGAACTTGGCGTCCATCACCCGCTGCGGCTCGTCCGGGTTGAGGTTCACCCAGAACTTCTCCGGGGTGAGTGCCAGCCAGGTGAAGAACGAGTCGGAGATCAGCTGGGCCTTGTCCTGGCCGCCGAAGCCGGGCTTGGTGTCCGGGTCGGGCATCTTCTCGGCGGTGAACGAGTAGTCCAGGCCCTCGCCCTTGACCGGGGCGCCGACGAAACGCAGCTCGAGGGTGGAGAAGTCGACGCCGCCGGGGCCACGCAGGCGCTGGCCGGTCGGGTCGCCCTGCCGGATCCGCTCGATCTGCTGGCGCATGCTCTCCGGGGTCGGCTTCGACTGGTTGAGCATGTCGTTGAGGCCGCCGCGCGAGCCGGAGTTCGCCTGCGGGTTCGGGTTCAGCGTCGGGTCGAACTTGGTGTGCGGGCCGGGGGTGAACCGCACGACCGGGGTGGAGCGGTGCTGGTAGACGGTGACCCGGGACCTGCCGTCCGGGTGCGATCCGGCCTCGGCGCGGAGCTCGCCCAGCTTGACGTTGGTGCGGGCCTCGGGCTCCTGGCCGTAGACGTAACGCAGCGAGTAGTCCTTGAACCGGGTGTCCTTGAGCACCTGACGGTCGTTCGGCAGCTGGCCGTCGACGATCCCGCCACCCGACTTGATCTCGACGAACTCCTTGGTCCGCTGGTTGACCGCGTCGTACCGGCGGATGACCTTGCCGTCCGCGTCCTTGACCTGGACCTCGCAGAGCCAGTCGGGGCCGACCAGGTTCAGGTCCTGCACGACCTTGCGGTGGAAGGCCTCGCCGCGCGTACGGCGGGCGGCGTTGTCGATGTACGCGTCGTTGAGCCAGTCCTGGAACGTGCCCTTGTAGGGGTTCGAGCCGGTCTGCCGGTTGTTGAAGCTGGCGTAGACCCTGCGCGGGTCGCCCTCTTTCCACCTCTTCGAGTCGGTGCCGGCCTCCTCGATGTCGTCGGCCGTCGGCGCCGCCAGCCCGTCCATCGACTGCCGCTGGTTCACGTAGTCGTAGGTGTCCCACGCCGACTTGACCCGGCTGGCGTCACCGCCCGGCAGCGTGCCCGGCTTCGACGGGTTGCCGGTCAGCTTGAACTTCTCGTCGCAGCGCTTGCCGGTCAGCGCGGCCGGCGCCGCCGCCGAGGCGACGGGCAGGGCGCCGGCGGTCAGCAGCACGGCGCAGACGGCCGCGACCAGGCCGCGGAACAGCAGGTGCGTTCGGAGCCGGACTCTGGGGTAGCTCATGTGGATCCCCGTCCGGGGAGGAAACGCCGGGTACCTCCCCGTTTGTAGTCGTCTGGTCCCCCGGCGCCGTGTGGCACCATATGGAACGGAACGGTATCGGCGCAGCCCGATACAGCACGATCGACCGATATAGATATCTTTTCGTTACCTAGGCAGAGCGGAGGCCCGGCATGGGCGACTGGGCCGACAACCCGCGGCTGAACGACTGGTTGGCGATCCAGCAGGCGGCCTTCCCGGCCTGGTCCCGGGAGACCGGGCAGGAGTGGGACTTCACCGTGGACTCCCTGGACCGCCTGGAGCGGCTGCTGCGCGAGCGTTTCGCCGGCCGCGACGACCTGGTCGCGGCCGAGGAGGCCGAGCAGCCCGCGGTCATGGTGCCCGGCTGGTACCTCGGCGAGGTGCTCAACCGCAACTACGGCACCGCGTGGCACCGCAGCCCGGTCGAGCCGACCCACCCCCATCAGCCGAAGACCCCGTTCGTCCAGCTGCCGGAGGACCCCGCGGCGGAGTACGAGGACGAGGAGGACCGCCCGCCGGTCTGCAACCCGTTCACCGAGTTCCGCGGCCTGTTCGTCCGCGGACCCGGCGAGCGCCTGCGGTACGCCGTGGACCGGTACGAGCGGTAGGCCGACGGGTCGCGGCCATTGGTGCATTCCGTGCGTCGCGGACGAGGACTGCGCCACCATGCCGTGGATGAACCGGCACGCCTCGCCCGGGCAGCGCGCCCGCGCCCTGCTCGCCGCCTCGTCGGACGATCCAGTACACCGACGCGCCGTCGGCCATCGCGGGCGCGGGAGCGGGCGTCACCGTGTACCCGGCGAACGTGTCGCTGTCGTCGTCCTGGGACACCTCGCTCGCGTACGACAAGGGTGTCGCGATGGGTCACGAGGCGTGGCGCAAGCAGCGCAACGTGCTGCTGGGGCCGGG
This sequence comes from Actinoplanes sp. NPDC049668, assembly GCF_044465445.1. Taxonomy (NCBI): domain Bacteria; kingdom Bacillati; phylum Actinomycetota; class Actinomycetes; order Micromonosporales; family Micromonosporaceae; genus Actinoplanes; species Actinoplanes sp. NPDC049668. The sequence goes on along the minus strand of NZ_JBITLR010000004.1, from coordinate 161,324 downwards.
CATCGCCTCCGGCCGGGACCCGCGCAGCGGGCGGACCTCCGAGTACCTCGGCGAGGACCCGGTGCTGTCCGGCCTGATGGCCGGCGCGTACAGCCGCGGCGTCGGCGCCAACGGCCTCGAGCCGGTGCAGTCCCAGCTCAAGCACTTCGTCGCCAACGAGCAGGAGACCGACCGCGCCAACAGCTCCTCCAACGTGGACGCCCGGACGCTGCGGGAGATCTACACCCTGCCGTACGAGATCGCCATCGACCGTGGCGACGTCGGCTCGGTCATGTGCTCGTTCAACCAGGTCGACCACGACTGGGCCTGCGGCAGCGAGCAGCTGCTGGCCCGGATCCTCAAGCGGGAGATCGGCTTCGACGGCTGGGTGGTCACCGACTTCGGCGCCCGGCACTACCTGAGCGCCGATCCTCCCTCGCTGCGGGCCGGCCTGGACCAGGAGCTGAACGCGTGGCGGTACTGGACGCCGATGGCGATCAAGGAGCTGATCGGGCAGGGCCGCCTGCGCGTGAGCGACGTGGACGAGGCCGCGTACCGGATCGTGCGCGCGCACCTCGCCGCCGGGCTTTTCGACGTGCCGCGGATCGCCGCCCCGGACGCCGACGTCTCCACCCCGACCAGCGAGGCGCTGGCACGCCGGCTGGCCGAGCGGGGCTCCGTGCTGCTGAAGAACACCGGCGTGCTGCCGCTGTCCGGCGCCGGCCGGACGATCGCGGTGATCGGGCCGACCGCGGCGAACACGCCGGCGACCGGCGACGTCGACGCGTCCAGCGTCTGCCTGCACACCGCGCCGAGCGTGCCCTGCACCGCGGTGGCGCCGCTGGACAGCATCACCGCGCGCGCCGCCGCCGACGGCGGCACCGTGACCTACGCCGACGGCAGCGACCCGGCCGCCGCGGCGGCCACCGCGGCCGCCGCCGACGTGGCGGTCGTCTTCGGCCACTACCGGGAGGGCGAGTTCGCCGACCGGCCGAACATCTCCCTCGACGGCGACGGCGACGCCCTGATCGGCGCGGTGGCCGCGGCCAACCCCGCGACGGTGGTCGTGCTGCAGACCGGCGGCCCGGTCGTCATGCCGTGGATCGACAAGGTCCCGGCGGTCCTGGAGCTCTGGTACGCCGGCGAGCAGGCCGGACCGGCCGTCGCGGCGCTGCTGTGGGGCGACACGGCGCCCACCGGCAGGCTCACGCACACCTTCCCCCGCGCCGAGGCCGACCTGCCGACGGCCGGCGACCCCGAGCGGTACCCGGGCACGTTCTCCGACGGGTCGATCGTCCGGCCGCCCGGCAGCGACGAGCCGCGCCAGGTCGAGTACAAGGAGGGGCTGCGGGTCGGCTACCGGTGGTACGCGGCCAGGACATCGAGCCGCTGTTCCCGTTCGGTCACGGCCTGACCTACACCACCTTCCGGTACGACCGGCTGCGCGTCGCGCCGTCGGCCACCAGGGGCGGCGACCTGCGGTTCCGCTTCCGGCTGACCAACACCGGGCGGCGGACCGGCACGGAGACCGCGCAGGCGTACGTCGAGCTGCCCCGCGCGGCAGGCGAGCCGTCGAAGCGGCTGCTCGCCTGGCGCAACGTCACGCTGCGCCCGGGGCAGTCGCGCACCGTCGACATCGTCGTCACCGCGGCGGACCTGGCCGACCTGCACCTGCTGCAGTACTGGAACGTCCGGACCGGCCGCTGGACCACCGCCGAGGGCACCTACCGCATCACGGTCGGCGCCTCCTTCGACACCTCACTGACCGGCCGGTTCACTCTCCACTGACCGGCGCCGCCGTTGCTCAACCGGCCTCCGGGCCTTAGCATCTGCGCAATACCGCATAGACACTCATCGACGTTGCGAGCCCACCGTCGAAGCGCTTCGACGACCGCCGTGCGGTGCCATCTCTCGAGATTGGAAGCAGATGAGAAGGCCTAACATCGCGCTCTCGGTGGCCGCCGCCGTGGCCGTCACCGCGGGAGCGGGCGTCGTCACCGCCCTCCCCGCGTCCGCGGCCGCCGGCTGCCGCGTCGCCTACACGGTGAGCAGCACCTGGCCGGGCGGGTTCGGCGCCAACGTCACCATCACCAACCTGGGCGACGCGCTCACCTCATGGTCGCTGGTCTGGTCCTATTCGGCCGGTCAGACGGTCACCCAGGCGTGGAACACCGCGCTGACCCAGAGCGGCTCGACGGTCACCGCCAGGAACGCCGGCTACAACGGCTCGGTCGGCACCAACGGAACCGTGTCGTTCGGCTTCAACGGCTCGTGGACCGGCAGCAACCCGGTGCCCACCGCGTTCACCCTGAACGGGACCGCCTGCACCGGCACCACGACGCCGACCACCGGCCCGACGACCACGCCGACAACGCCGCCGACCACGGCGCCGACGACACCCCCGCCGACGGGCGGCGTGCCCTCGGACGCCGTCTGGGTCGGCTCCGGCCAGTGGGACAACTGGACCACCAACGGCTACACGATCTACAACAACATCTGGGGCTCGGGCGCCGGCACCCAGACGACGTGGGCGCGGTCACCGAGCAACTGGGGCGTGGTCGCCAACCACCCGCGCACCAGCGGCATCAAGTCCTACCCGAACGTCAGCTACACCCTCAACCGCACGCTGAGCTCGCTGAGTTCGCTCAACAGCTCGTACAACGTGACGGTGCCGGCCAGCGGTGACTACGTGACGGCGTACGACATCTGGGCCAACAACAACGCGTACGAGATCATGATCTGGGCCAACAAGCAGGGCGCGGTGGGTCCGATCGCGGAGCAGTACGACCAGAACGGCGCGGTGCCGACCGCCGCCAACGTCAGCGTGGGCGGCGCCACCTGGAACATCTACCGCGGCTCCAACGGTGCCAACGCGGTGTTCTCGTTCGTCCGCACCTCGAACAGCAACTCCGGCACGCTGAACGTGCTCGCGATGCTGAACTGGCTACGCACCAACGGCTGGTGGGGCGACGTGACCCTGGGCCAGTTCCAGCTCGGCTACGAGATCTCCGGCACCGCCGGCCAGTCCTCCTTCACCACCAACAGCTACAGCCTCAGCTTCGGCTGACCACGCCACCCGACGGGCCCGCGGCACCTCGGCGCCGCGGGCCTCCGGCACGTCCTGGCGATTTCTGGGTACAGGTAGTTGGTGTGGATGTGGAGAAGGGCGTTCCGGCCGCTGCGCGGGCGTGATGTGGCGCTGCGAGCGGCCGCGGTCACGTTCTACGCCGGCATCGCGGTGGTGCCGATCGCGCTGCTGGCGATCTGGGCGGCCGGGCGGGTCGCGGGCGCCGACCGGGTGCGCCGGCTGACCGGGCACACCATCGCGTCGCTGCCTTCCGACATCGGCGCGCCGCGCGCGCTCGCCGCCCTGATCGACGCGGGCCTGCAGCTGACGCCGCTGTTCGTGCTGGCCAGCCTCCTGCCGGCCACACTCTACGGCGAAGGTCTGCGGCGGGCCTTCGTCTCGCTGCGCGAGCCGCAGGGCCAGGACACCGCGGTGGGCTGGAAGGGCCGGCTGCTCGGGCTGCCGCTGCTCGCGGCGGCGCCGGCGCTGCTCCTGGCGATGTTTCTCGCGCTTCCCGCGACGAGTTCCCTATGGGTACGCGGCGGGTGGTACGCGGTGCTCGCGGTCGTACTGTCCTTTCTTGCCTGCTGGCTGCTGCTGACCCCGGTCGTGATCTGGGTGTACCGGTATATCGGGCCGGGCCGCCCGGACTGGACGGCGACCGTGCTGATCGGCTCGTTCACGGCCGCGAACCTGTCGGGGTTCCTGCACGGCTTCCTGCTGTTCTGCTCGCTGCCGCTGAACCTGGGTGCCCCGTTCGGCGGTTTCGATCAGATCGGGGGCATGATCGCAATCGGCCTGTGGCTCTACCTGCTCCACCTGGTCCTGTTGGCCGGCTACGCCGCGACCTGGAGCAATGAGCAATTTTAATTGCGGTGAGACCGGGCGGGACCGCTGGCATGATGGCCAGCGTGACGTACGAGGTGCGGCCGCTCGGGCCGGAGGATCACCAGCTGGCGTGGGACCTCGGCAGTCTCGCGTTCGGTTACCACGGGCAGGCCAAGCCGGAGGGCTGGAACCCCGACGCATCCGGCCGGCGTTCGCTCGGCGCCTTCGACCCGGCCGGGCGGTTGGTCGCCAAGGCCGTCGACCGCGAGCAGGGCCAGTGGTTCGGCGGCCGGGCCGTGCCGACCAGCGGCGTCGCCGGCGTCGCGGTCGCGGCCGAGCTGCGCGGGCGTGGCCTGGGCCGGCTCGTGCTGACCCGGCTGCTGCGGGACGCCCGGGAGCGGGGCGCGGTGATCAGCACCCTGTTCGACACCGTCCCGGCGCCGTACCGGGCGCTGGGTTGGGAGGAGGTCGGCGCGCTGGTCTACTGGACGGTGCCGACCCGGGTGCTGGCCGAGATCCGCCTCGATCCCAAGACCACGCTGCGGCCGGCGACCGAGGCCGACATCCCCGCCGTGTACGAGATCTACCGCGAGGTGGCGCGCGCGGGTACCGGCATGATGGAGCGTTCCGGGCCCGCCTTCGGGGCGACCCCCGCGGAGCTGCTGGCCGACTACCACGGCTTCACCGTCGCCGTCGACGACGCCGGCGCCGTCGTCGGGTACGCCGGCTGGGATCGCGGCCCCGGCTACGACGCGACCGGCCGGCTCACCGTCGACGACCTGATCGGGCGGACGCCGGAGGCGACGCGCACGCTGCTGGCGATGCTGGGCGGCTGGGCCAGCGTCGCGCCGACCACGCTGATCCGGCTGGGCGGCGCCGACCCGGTCTGGTCGCTGCTGGCGCGCGGCGACGCCCGGCCCGAGTCCGCTCAGCCGTGGATGCTGCGCGTCGTCGACGCGCCTGGCGCGGTCGCCGCCCGCGGCTGGCCGCGGCACCTGAGCGCCGAGGTCGACCTGGAGCTCGTCGACGACGTCTGCCCGTGGCACCAGGGCCCGCACCGGCTGGTGCTCTCCGGCGGGGACGGCCGGCTGGAGCCGGGCGGCGCGGGCACGGTCCGGCTGACGTCGCGGGGCCTGGCCTCCTGGTACGCGGGCGCGGCGACGCCGCAGCAGCTGCGCCGCAGCGGCTTCCTCACCGGCGGGGACGCCGACACCGACGAGGCGCTACGCGCCGCGACCGCCGGCCCGGTGCCGACCCTGCACGACTACTTCTAGTCGGTGTCCGAGGTGTAGGTCAGCGTGAAGGGCGGCGCGGAGCCGTTCAGCGGTTCCACGCCGCCGCCGGGCCGGGCGGCATAGGCATGGCCGTCCTGTACGTAGAAGTTCCACGACGGGTGCAGCGACGACTCCTCGCGCGCCTGGCCGATCCAGCCCTGCGTCGACGAGCGCCGCGCCAGCCACGCCGGCACCGCCAGGATCAGTTCGTACATGGCGTCGTCGAGGACGAACGTGCGCACGAAGAGGCCGAACGAGCCCGGCCGGTTCAGGTACGGCCGCTGGGCGACCAGCGACCGGACGCCGCCGCCCGGCAGGGTGTCGTCCGGCTCGGTGACCAGGCAGGGCCAGTCGATCTCCAGCTCGGGTTCCTCGGGCGCCTGCGCGGTGAGGCCCAGGTGAAAGCGCACCTCATCCAGGAACGACGCGGGCGTGTCTGGCCGCAGACGCAGCGAGAGCGTCCACTCGTAATGCAGGCTCACCAGCCTCGACCCGCCCTACGCTCAGCGCAATGGTGCGGATCACCCTAGCGCTTGCCCGAGGCACCGTGATCTGGCAAACAACATACGTTTTGCACGGGGTTGGCAACGGGTTTGCACCCGTCGGTCGGTATCCATGAGGCGTGACCAGTCTCCCCCGGGCCAGCCCCGCCGCCGCAGCAGCCGTCGGTCACCGCTGGTACCTCGGCATCGGCGGCATCGTGCTGGCCGTCGGGTCGATGGTCAGTCCCCAGATCCGGCCCTGGGTGTACATGGCGGTCACCGCGTCCGTGATGGTCGCCATCGCGTTCGGCGTGCGCCGATACCGGCCCGCGTGGCCGGCACCGTGGTGGCTGATCGTCGCGGGAGTCGGCAGCACGCTGCTCGCCAACCTCGGCTGGGCGATGGCGCTGACTCCGGCCGGCGAGCCACGGTTCCCGTCGGTCGGCGACCTCTTCTACGCGGCGGCGCTGGTGCTGCTGGCGCTGAGCGTCTACCGGTGGGTGCGGCCCGGGCAGCGCCGCGGCGCCGTGGAGGCCGCCATCATCACGCTCGGCGTCGGCGCGTTCTCCTGGGCGCTGGTGATCGAACCGTTGCTGTTCGACGGCCGCTTCAGCGGCCTGCGGCTGGGCAGCTATCTGCTCTACGCCGGCATCGACCTGGTCATTCTCGTGCTCACGGTACGCGTCGTCGTGGTGTCCCGGGTGAGCACGCCCGCCTACCGGCTGATGGCCTCCTCGGCGTGCCTGCTCATCCTCACCAACACCGTGAACTTCGCCGCCCTGCTGTCCGGCACGAAGCTCGACACGCTCACCGCGCTCGGCTGGCTGGGCGCGTACGTGCTCATCGGCGGCGCGGCGCTGCACCCCTCGATGTCACGCAGCACCGGCAACGTCGCCATCAATCCGTCACCGGCGCCGCGCCGGCGAATGCTGATCTACGTGTCGCTCATCCTGGCCATCAGCGGGCTGACCGTCTACAGCCTGGTGGCCGACCTGGGCCCGCGCTCGCCCCGGACCGTCGTGCTGGAGCTGCTCGGCTGCGCCATGTCGGTCCTGCTGATCTTCCGGCTCTCGCAGCTCGCCACGCTGCTGAACCGCCGCGCCCTGCTCGACGGCCTCACCGGGCTCGGTAACCGGGCGCTGCTCCAGGACCGCCTGGACAACGCCGCTCCCCCGGACGAGGTGCTGCTGCTGGTCGACCTCGACGGCTTCCGCGACCTCAACGACAGCTTCGGCCACAAGGCCGGCGACGCGGTGCTGCTCGAGGCCGCGCGCCGCCTCCGCACGGTCGTGCCCTACAACACCACGGTGGTACGGATCAGCGGCGACGAGTTCGCCATCCTCGCCGCCACCGGCGACGGCGTCGACGGCCCGGCCGTCGCACAGCGCATCCTCGACGCGCTGCACCACCCGTACGAGCTGCCGGGCATGACGGCCCGGCACCTCGCGGCGAGCATCGGGGTCGTGCCCATGCCGTCGAACGCACCGCGCACGCACGCGCTGCGCGACGCCGACCTGGCGCTGCGCAGCGCGAGGCACCAGGGCGGCAAGCAGTACGCCGTCTACGACGCCGCCGTGCACGCCGAGCGCCTCGCCAACACCCAGCTCGTGGCCGACATGCACCACGCCCTGGAGGCCGGGGAGTTCAGCGTCCACTACCAGCCCGTCGTCGAGCTGGCCACCGGCGACATCGTCGCCGCCGAGGCGCTGCTGCGCTGGACCCGCCCCGACGGCACCTCCATCCCGCCGATGCAGTTCATCCCGCTCGCCGAGCAGAGCGGGGCCATCGTGGCCATCGGCGCCTGGGTCATGGCCCAGGTCTGCGCCGACCTGTCCACCCTGCACCACGAACACGGGCTGTCGGTCACCGTGAACGTCTCCGCGCATCAGCTGCGCGATCCGCGCTTCGCGCAGAGCGTTCTCGAGCTGCTGCGGCAGAACGACGTGCCGGGCTCGGCGCTGATCGTGGAGATCACCGAGACGGTGCTCATCACCTCGGTCGTCGACGCCGCCACCTCGACCGAGCAGCTGCAGACCCTGCGCGACAACGGTGTCCGGATCGCCATCGACGACTTCGGTACCGGCTACTCCTCGCTGGCCTACCTGCGCCAGCTGCCCGTCGACATCCTCAAGATGGACGGTTCCTTCACCGCGGAGCAGATCGAGCAGGGCGCCGCGCAGGATCTCGCGTTCATCCGCACCATCCTGGAGCTGAGCCGCATTCTCGGGCTGCAGACCATCGCCGAGGCGGTGGAGACCGCCACCCAGGCCGACCGGCTGAACGGCCTCGGCTGCGACCTGGCGCAGGGCTACCACTTCGCCCGCCCGGCGCCCGTCGCGACCCTGCTCGACGCGCTCCAGCGGCGCGGCGCCCAACCCGTGGTCGCGATGGGTACCGCCGCCGCCGGCTGATCTGCCGCCGCCGTCTGGACGCCGCGGGCGATCGCGGCGATCCTGGACGACGTGAGCGACTACCCGCGCGGGCTGGCCGCGTTCTCCCTGCAGGGCCGCAAGGCGCTGATCACCGGCGGCAACCGCGGCCTCGGGTACGCCTTCACCCGGGCCCTGGCCGACGCCGGCGCCGCGGTCGCGTTCATCGGCCGCGACGCGGACGCCAACCGGGCGGCCGTCGAACGACTCGCGGAGGCCGGCGTCGACGCGCACGCCATCAGCGCCGACCTGACCCGCGACGACGACGTGCAGCGCGGCGTCGACGAGGCCGTCGAGGCCCTCGGCGGACTCGACACGGTCGTCAACAACGCCGGCGCCTGCATACACAACCCGGCCTGGGACGCCACCGACGAGCAGTGGCAGCAGGTCTTCGACCTCAACGTCCGCGCGGTCTGGAAGGTCAGCCTCGCCGCCGGCCGCCACCTGCGCGCCGCCGGCGGCGGCTGCATAGTCAACATCGGCTCCATCTCGGGGCTCATCGTCAACCGGCCGCAGGCGCAGGCGCCCTACAACGCCTCCAAGGCCGCCGTACACCAGCTCACCAAGTCGCTCGCCGCGGAATGGGCGCCGGACAACATCCGGGTCAACGCCGTCGCGCCTGGCTACGTCAAGACGGAGATGGCCCCGGTCGACCGGCCCGAACTGCGCAGAATGTGGATCGAGGACGCCCCGCAGCAGCGCTACGCCATGCCCGAGGAGATCGCACCCACCGTGGTGTACCTCTGCTCCAGCGCGGCGGCCTTCGTCACCGGCTCCGTCCTGGTCATCGACGGCGGCTACACCGTCTACTGATCGACGGTGAAGATGACGGCCCGCCCGGCGGCCGCCGCCCGGCCGTAGAAGTCGCGCACCCGCGTGAACCAGTACCAGGTGTACTCGAAGTCCTCGTCGCCGAGCACGCCCTGGTAGCTCACCGGGTCGATGCGGTCGTACCGCTGCCGCATCCAGGTCTCGTCGACGGCCTGGAGGCCGGCGGCGACCTGGGCCACCTCGTCGACCAGCACGTGACTCACGACGTAGTCGTCGCCCTCGTAGTGGTGGCCGCCGCCGAGCACGGCCAGGTCGAGCGGGGACAGGCGCCGGCCGCTGCCCAGGGTCCCGTCGCTCAGGCACCGGTGCATGGCGTCCCAGGCCTTGTCGGTCTCGCAGTCCAGCGGCTCACCGTCCCAGTCACCCATCTCGACCTCCTCGACGAACGCCCGAACCTCGGCGTCGTCGCGGGTCGCCATCAGCGCGGCTTCCTGTTCGGCGGTGAGCCCAAAGAACATCCCTCGACATCCCACGGCCGCACGGTACCCGACCCCGGAACCTCAATAGAGCCAGCGGTCGAGCACGCCGGGCCAGTACTGCCGCTCGTGATCGCCGTCCCCGATGGCGGCCGGATCGATGGCCTCGATCCGGCGGAGGAGGTCGGCGAGTTCGGCGAACGCCTGCTCCTCCGCCTCGGCGCTCTCGTCCCAGCAGTCAAGGACCGTCGACTCGGCGAAGCAGCGGCCGACCAGGTGCAGCGAGCACAGCCACCGACTGATCGAGGAGTTCACGAAGGAGCTGTCTCCCCGGCCACCCGCCGGCCACAGGCGAACCTCGCCGGTCTCCGGCACGGCGCCGTACTCCCACTCGTCGTCGGATTCGAACGCCAGCCTGTACATCGTCGGCGCGGCGCGGAATTCGACTCTGTGGACGAGGTCGTCCAGCAGCGGCACGCCGGTGGAGATCAGCGCGGCCTTCGCCGACCGCGGTAGCCGCCATGCCGCCACGTCTGTCGCGTTCGCGCGCACGACGCGCCCGCGTCCGGCCCAGGATTCGAGTTCGTCAACCGTCGGAGGCGCGGAAAGATCAGGCATGGCCAGGATCGTACGAGCCGCCTACCGGGTGTCGGGGGCCCTGCCCGATCGGCGCAGCAGCCAGCCGGCGATCGGGATCACGATCAACGTGCCGATGATCGCGCTCAGGATCCCGCCCCAGTCGAAGATGTCATCGTCGCCGATGCCCATCCCGAGGGTGAAGATGACGTACCCGAGCATCGCGCCGGCCAGGCCGAGCCCCACCGAGACCAGCCACGACGCCGGCCCGCTCATCTTGCGGAAGACGTCGCCGGGCATGAGCACTCTCGCGATGACGCCGGCGACGAAGCCGAGCAACAAAGCACCGATCATGTGGCCAGCTTCGACCCTCCTCGCCGCACCGGCATCATCCGCACGGGGTGATCCTTCGGGTATCGGTCCGCGTGGTCAGTCCGGCGCGCCGAGCACGGCGGCGACGCCGTCCACGAACCACCGCTCGAATCGCTCGACCGGCCACCCGCGCTCGCGGACCAGCCAGTCGTAGTTGCGGACGTCCTGCGCGAGCCACAGCACGTCGGCGGCCCGGTCCTGGCTCACCAGCACCTCGCCGGTGGCCGCGAGGTCGGCGGCGAACATCATCATGCCGCGGCGCCGGTCCTCGAGGTTCTTGCGCCAGATCGCCGCGGCGTCGGCGTCGGCGGTCGCCGCACCGGCCAGCGCCAGCATCACGTGCACCTGCCGGGCGTGGGTCTCGGCGAGGTGGCGGGCGAACCGGGTGAGCTTCGCCCGCAGTCCGGTCAGCTCGCGGATGTCGGCCACGAAAGACCGGTCCGCCATCGCCACCCGCTCGTCGTCGCCGGCCAGGGTGACGTCGACGAGATCGGAGAGCAGCTGGCGTTTGTTGCCGAACACCGCGTACACGGTCTGCACGGCGACGCCGGCCCGCGCGGCGACGGCGGTCAGCGGTGTGGCGGCGTAGCCCGGGTCCACGAAGAGTTCGGCGGCCGCGTCGAGGATCGCTCGGCGGGTCTGTCGGGCCTGTTCCTGACGCCGGGGCGAGACGTAACGCCGGTTGACAGCCACGGGTGCAGCGTAGTCCACTATTCGATAGAGCTTCACTCTAACGACTAAACAACGGGGGCCGGCTTATGCCGTACGGCGTCGTGCAAGACATGCCTGGAGTCAGCGAGCAGGAATACCGGCAGGTGGAGAAGCACCTCGGCCCGGACCGGCCGCCGGGCCTGCTGGCCCACGTGGCAGGCCCGTCCGACGAGGGCTGGCGGATCATCAACGTCTGGGTCGACGAGGCCGCGTTCCGCAGGTTCCAGTCGGAGCGCCTGGTCCGGGCCGCGGGGCTGGCCGCCCAGGAGGAGGGCTTCGATCCGGCCAAGGCCGCCTGCTTCCGGTCGGCCACCGTCGACGGCGCCGAGATGCCGTTCTGATGGCCGACACCGCCACGCTCCGGGCCCGCAACGCCGACCTCTGGGCCCGGATGGCGCGGGGGTGGATCGATCAGGCCGACCGGCACGACGAGATCGGCCGCCCGCTGGGCGCCGTGGCACTCGACTGGCTGCGGCCCCGACCCGGTGAGCGGGTGCTGGACGTCGGCTGCGGGTGTGGCGGCACGACCGCCGAGATCGCGCGGGCCGTCGGCCCGTCGGGCGGCGCGGTCGGTCTCGACCTCGCCGAGGCGATGGTGGCGGCGGCGCGGGACCGGTTCACCGGGCCGGACGGCGCGGGACCGCGGTTCGTCACCGGCGACGTCGAGACGCTCGACGCCGTGCCCGGGGCGCCGTTCGACGCCGTCTACTCCCGGATGACGTTGATGCTGCTCGCCGATCCGGTCGCCGGCCTGACCACGGTCCGGCGGTCGATGCGAGCCGGCGCCCGGCTGGCCGCGACGGTGTTCCGCGACGGCCGGGTGAACCCCTGGCTGCCCGTGGCGATGCTCGGTGCGGCGGCGCACCTGGGACCGTTGCCGCCGCTGCCGACCGGCGACGAGCCGGGGCCCTTCGCGTTCGCCGACGCGACCCGGGTGACCCGCCTGCTCACCGCCGCCGGCTTCGCCGACATCGGCGTCCATCCGTACGACGTCGCGCTGGACGCGCCGGACGATCCGGAAGCGGTCACCGAATGGCTCATCGAGATCGGCCCCGCCGGTGCGGCCTACCGGGAGGCCGAGCCCGCCAACCGGGGGCGCGCCCGGGCCGGGGCGGCACGCCTGCTCGAACGATTCCGCACGGCCGGCACCGGATACCGACTGCCGACCGGGCTCTGGTTGATCACCGCCCGCTCGGCCGGAGCGGCATATGACGAGAACGAGGCATGATGAACAGACCGTTTTTGTACACCCTGTCGGTCGCGGTGCTGTTGGCCGCGGCTGGATGCGGCGGCACCGATACCGCCGTCCCGGCGGACGACAGGCCACCCGCGGCGGCGGGCGGCTCCTACTCGGCGAAGGACGTCTGCGCGTACCTGAAGGGCGAGATCCCGGCGCTGAGGGAGGTCGGCAGCCCGGTCGGGCGGCACGCCAACCTGGCCGGCAAGCTGGCCACCTTCTTCGAGTCCCACGGCAAGCCGGAGAACGGCGCCGTCCTGGACGCGGCGACCAAGGCGGAATGTCCGGCTGTGCGCACGGACGTGCTCACCCTGATCGACGTGGACAGCTTCGCCTCGTTCTAGCCGCCGCGGGAGCGTGGTTCACCGGGCGACGATGACGGGCACCGGCGGAGATGCCGGCGCTGTCGATGTCGGGTCACCACGTCACTACGTGCCAGGCGACGCCGGCCGTGCCGGCCAAGGCGAGTGCTCCGAGATAGCCCAGGACCAGCCGGGTGTCGCGCAGCACGCATCGGGACCGGGTCAGCCCGGCGCGGCGTGCCCGCCAGTAACCGGCGAACCCGAGCGCGGCGAAGGCCATGACCGCCAAGGGGCCGGCGACCCACGCGACCAGTGCCACAGTGGCGTATACGCACAGTCGCAGCGGGTCGTACGGCTCGCCCGGCCCGCTCACGACCGGGTACCGGGAAGGCGCTGGGCGGACAGCGCCGGCCAGGCCTGGACGGCGCAAAACGGCGCGCACTGGTGCCGGCCCTGATCGCGGGTGGCGACGTGCACGCAGCACTGGGTCAGTCGCTCCTCGATCATCGTATGCATGTCCATGAACGGTTTGACGGTGACCCGCTTGACCCGCTCGCCGAGCAGTTTGCGCAGCCGCGCCCTGCCCCCGGGCAGCGCCGACGAGGCGAGCGTGGTCAGCGTGGACATGCCGAGATCGCAGTTCTCGCAGATGTCCCGCCACAGATCACCGACGTTGGGATGTGACAACGAGGACTGCTCGGAGAGCAGGCCGAGCAACGAATCCTTGACCACCGCGCGCAGCGTCACCGGAAGCCGCGTGTCTGCGAACCGGTTGGCCACCGCGTCGGGCTCCAGGTCGAGAAACTCCCGCAGGCGATCGTGCCCGATGAGCGCGGTGAGTGAACGCCACTCACCCGCGTCATCGCGCAGCAGGTAGCCGACCGAGCAACAGTGCGGGTGCGAGCAGGGCAGCGCGGTGAGGTCCGGCCAGGTGACGACCCCGCCGGTCTGTGGACCGAGCCGGGCCAGCACGCCCGTGTGGGTGAGCCGCTCGTTCGGATCGATCGGCCGGGACCGACCGGAGCCGAACTGCGGCTGAATGCATATTCCGCCGACGTACGCCGTGTCCAGCGCCCGTTTCAGCACCGCACCGATCTCGTCGTCGTTGACGCCGAGGGCGGCGGTCATGGTGAGCGTCGTGAAGATCCCGCGCTCGCTGAGCCGGTCGATCGCCCGTTCCTTGAGCCGGCTCAGGTCCGCACCGCGATGGTGCCGGCTCGTCGCCGCCGACGGCCCGTCGTACTGCAGGTAGACCTCGACCCGATCGCGGTGCTGGGCGAGAAGGTCGAGCAGCCCGTCGTCGCGGGCGATCGTGACCCCGTTCGTGTTGACCAGTACGCGGACGATGTTGCGTGCCACCACCTCGCGGAGCAGCTCGGCGAAGTGCGGGTGGAGCGTCGGCTCGCCGCCGGAGAGCATCAGGACGTCGATGCGGCCGTTCTCGCGGGACAGCCGGACGTCGATGCCGGCGAGCACGTCCGCCGGCGGGACCACACCGGCGAGCGCCGGTGACGAGTCGGTGAAGCAGGTGGGGCAGCGCAGGTTGCAGTGGTCGGTGAGGTCGGCGAGCAGGATGCAGGTGTGCTGGGTCTGCATCTCCGGCAGGCCGCGGAGGTAGCCGGCCGGCACCGGCTCGAAGTTCCCCTTCGTGTCGGGCTGGTGTGCCTTCGTCGGCGCGGTCCACCGCTCGAGATAGGTGAGGATCTCCGGCGACTCGTCGTACAGCGTCCGCACCAGACCGTGGGTGCGGCAGCCCCGCTCCAGCCAGACCCGATCGTCGCGCTCGGCGAGCCAGCCGGACAGCCGCTCGACCCGTTCCAGAGGAAGGTTCGGTTGCTCGTCGTGACACCGCGGGCAGAACGCGTTGACGTACCGGCGGATTCTGTCGCCTCGAAGGCCCATCCCCGTCGTCATTGCCCTCCTCCCGCGTTCAGCAGGGCGAGACACCCGCCGAACGACACGAGTCCGCCGATCGCCCACCCGATCATCAGACCCACGCCGCGGCCGCCGTCCTGCCGGACGGTCAGCACGATGCCGGTGACCAGCAGGGCGGGGACGAGCAGGGCCTGAAGGGCGAGGTAGCCGAGCCCGCCGAAGATCAGCCCGTCCGGGGTGGTCAACCCGAGCAGGATCGGCACGAGGGTCAACAGCTGGACGCCCATCGCGATCGCGAACCCGATCGCGACCCGGCGGGACTCGATCGGGCGCCGTTGCGGTGGCGGCACCGGATTGTTCTGCTGCCAGGCGGTCACGCTCTGATCTCCGTCCGATGAGCCGCGGCGCGCGCCCGGTGGCGGCGCACGGCGTGCCACCCCGCGAGCGGCGCGCACGCGAGCAGGAACAACTGGGGGCGCGTCAAGCCGGCCGTCACCACTTCATTGCCGCGCACGAACTCGACCGCGAAGCGGAAGACGGCGTACCCGATGAGGTAGAGCGTCAACAGCCCGCCCTCGTCGGTCCTGGCCGTCCGGTCGCGCAGCAACAGCAGGACCACGAACGCGACCAGGTGAAACGCGATCTCGTAGAGGAACGACGGGTGCAGCGGGACACCGGCCGGTCCGCCGGGCACCTGCGCCGCCTCCTCCGGGCTCAACCTCACGCCCCACGGCAGGGCCGTCGGGGTGCCCGGTCGCTCCGACAGCAGACAACCGACTCGGCCGACCGCCATGCCGATCGCGACCGCCGGGGCGAACAGGTCACCGGTACGGCCCGGGTAACCGCACAGCCGCCTGGCCAGCAGCGCGCCGGCGTATGCGCCGACCAGGCCGGACAGGATGCTTCGGCTGCCGTACAGCCACTGCTCGGCCAGGGTGGCGTTGTCTCGCAGGTCGAGGTGCTGAAGCCAGGTGCCCAAGCGGCTGAGCAGCAGACCACCGACGAGTGCGCCGGCAACCACCACCCAGATCCGGTCGTCGACCGGCCGGCCCAGCCGGGCGCGCCGCCGGACCTGGGCGCCGAAGACCAGACCTGCGACGAGGATGCCACCCGCGACGCAGGCATCGTGCGTCCGGATCTCGACGCGGCCCAGATCAGCCAGGATGGGATGCAGCACGGGGGCGGGCTGTCCGAAGCAGGGATGACACGAGTGGCATCTTACCGTTTAAATCGGACTAAAGCGGCGAATCCCGAACACTCCCATCAATGCCCGGCCGTGCGTGCCGAGGTGCTCACCCTGATCGACGTGGACAGCTTCGGCTCCTTCTAGCTCGCGTGCGATCATGTCGGTATGAATTCGAGGCAGACCGCCGCCTGACGTGGGACCCGGGGGCACCGCTGCCGTCTGGGCCGAGCAGCAGACAGCCTCGGTCCGCGACGATCCGGCGGGCCGGATCGCCCTGATGCGGCGGTGCTACGACGGCCCGCTCGGCAAGGCACCGCGGCACCTGCCGTTCCGCAGGGCGGCGATGTCGTTCATGCGATGGCAACTGCGCAGAGGTCTGCTGGGCCCGCTCGAAGGCGAGCGTCCCGGCAGCCCATGGTGGCGGGCGGTCAACGAGCGCATCCTTCGGGACGGCTGTGAGGCGGTCGCCCTGAGCGGGGAGCCCACCGGGCCGGCCTCCTCGCGGACGGTCGACTTCTGGATGTCCTTCGCCGGCAACCCGACCGCCCGAACCTGGTACCAGGCGCACAACGGCAGCGTGGTGGCCGCCTACCTCGGCCACCGCGACCTGGCCGAGGCGGAGAACGCGGCCGAGCGCTTCTTCATGAACGTCGTGCTCTGCCGGGTGCTGTACGCCCACGCCCTGGTCGCGGCGCCCCGGATCGCGCTGGGCTGGCTGGGACCGCTCGCCCCGCTGCTCGGTGACCCGAGGCTGGGCATGACCGGCATTTTCCTGCAGCTCTCCCGCGTGCTCCCGGACGAGTACCCGCTGCGCGACACGGTCGGCTTCTACCTGAGAGAGGAACTCGGATTCGGCCGGCTCCTCGACTACGGGATCATCACTCCGAGGTTGCAGCAGCTCTATGAGTGGTCGGCCGACACACTCGAGGCGCCGGGCCTGCTGGACCACATCCGCGATGGAGCCCTGACCTACGCGTGGCCGTTCGAGGATCGCGGTGTCTGGCAACCGCCGAAGTCGTTCACCGTTCGAATGGCCCGGCGAGCCCTGCCACCGCAACGCCGCTGAGCGGTCTCACCGCGGCGTGTCGCGCAGGTGGTGCAGCCAGCCGCCGAGCGAGGTGAGGGCGGCGACCTCGAACGACGCGCGGGCTCCGGGCACCGGGCCCGCGACGGCGGGTCGGTCCTCGATCGCGGACCGCTGGCGGTCGACGATCCCGCGGCAGGCGGCGATGGCACCGTCGAATGTGTCCCGGTCGGCGTAGGCGACGGCGAGCATGGCCCGCGCGTAGACCTCCGGCCGGTCGGCGTCCGGCGGCGGGTCCAGCAGCCAGGCCTGCTGTCGCCGCAGGCCGGCGGGGGTCAGCGCGACGACGCGCCGGGCCCCGCTCCTGGATCCCTGGTCCCAGGCGACCGTCCGCACGAAGCCGCCGCGCTCGAGCCGGGTGAGCGCAGCGACTATCCGGATCAGGTCCGGCACCGGGCTGTCGCCGAAGAGGTCGGCGTAGCCGTGCCGCAGGTCGAGGACGCTGCGTGGTTCGCGGCTGAGGAGCACCAGCAGGATGTCGCCCAACGCGGCCGCCATCAGAGCAGACACCCCTACTCGCCGACCGGGACTTCTACAAGCTGTAGAAGTTAGCAGACCGGGTACGCCGCGGCCCACTCCTCAGCCGTGCGCGGCGGGCGGCCGGTGACCCGGGAGATCGTGTCGGTGACCGGCGCCGGGCGGTCCAGGTGCCGTTCCCAGGTCGCGAAGAGCAGGTCGGCCGGCGCGTACGGGCTCATCGCGGACCGGGCCGTGGCGGGATCGAGCTCGACGTAGCGCAGTTCGCGGCCGTGCGCGTGGCCGACCAGTTCGATCTGCTCGCGGTGGGTCAGCGATCGGGGCCCGGTCACGTGGTACTTGCGGCCCGCGTGTTCCTCGCCGGTGAGCGCCGCGACGGCGATCGCGGCGAAGTCCGCCGTGTGGATCGGCGAACCGGCCGCCTCGGCGTACGGCCCGCGCACCACGTCGCCGGCGGCCAGTTGTCCCGGCACGTCGAAGGCCCATTGCAGCGCGTCGGACGACGCGACGTCCAGCCGGAGGAAGGTCCATTGCAGCCCGGCGTCCGCGATGATCCGTTCGATCTCGTGGTGTGCGGCGGCCACCTCGTCGCGCTGCCGCTCGGCGGCGTCGTCGATCTCGGCCGTGGACTGGAACACGATGCGTTTCACCCCGGCGCGCTGCGCCGCGGCGACGAAGCCCGGCCCGACGCCCGGCACGACGGCGAGCAGGAACGCGGCCTCGACGCCGGTCAGCGCGGCGTCCAGGCTGTCCGGGTCGCCGAGGTCGCCGGCGACGACCTCCACGCCGGCCGGCAGGTCCGCCTTGGCCGGGTCGCGGCTGAGGGTACGCACTGGAATGCCGGCGGCGACGAGCTGCTCGACGATGGAGCGTCCGACGGGCGCGCCGGCCGCGGTCACCAGGATCATGATGGTCTCCTCTTGTCTGCGGTGTGCCTGGGCAGGAAAAAGCCGGCCGGGAAGGCGGCGAGCACCAGGCCGGCCGCCAACCACAGCGCGGGGGTCAGTGAGCCCCGGGAGTCGAAGAACACGGTGCCGACCAGGGCCAGGCCGAGGGCGCCGCCGAGCTGCTGCACGGCCGTGATGGTCCCCGAGGCGGAGCCGGTCTCGGCCGGCTCGACGCCGGCCAGCACGAAGTCGAGGTACGGCCCCATCAGCAGGGCGGCGCCGACTCCGGCGACCAGCAACGCCGGTATCAGCCGCCAGCCGCCGACCGCGACGGTGGCGATGACGCCGGCGATCCCGAGGGCGTTGACCAGCACGCCGGCGTGCAGCACCGCCCGGCCGAACCGCCTGAGCGACGGCAGGGCGCCCATTGCGACGATCACGCCGATCGGGTACGGCAGCATGGCGAGCCCGGCCGCCGACGGCGAGTATCCGGCCTCGACCTGGAGGAACACGTTGAACACCAGCATGAAGCCCGCCATCGACGCGAACAGGAGCACCCCGACCAGCAGGCCACCGGTGAACGCCCGCTTGCGGAACAGGCTGGGTAGCACCAGTGGATCGCCGCCGGCCCGCTCGGCGCGCGTCTCGTACCATCCGAAGAGGACGAAGAGCAGGGCGGAGCCGGCCATCATCGCGAAGGCCCAGGCGGGCCAGCCGTGTTCGCGCCCCTGCACCAGCGGATAGATCAGCAGCAGGCCGGCGGCCGCGGCCAGCACGGCGCCGACCAGGTCCAGCCGCAGCGGATGCGGCGCGCGGGAGGCGGGCAGGAAGCGCAGCGCGGCGGCCACGGTGGCCACCCCGATCGGCAGGTTGATCAGGAAGATCATCCGCCAGCCGGTGCCGAGGACGTCGGCGTCGACGAGCCATCCGGCCAGCACCGGGCCGCCGGCCGCGGCCAGGCCCATGACCGGCCCGAACGCGGCGAGCGCGGTCTGCGACTCCGGCGGCGGGAACATCTCCTTGATCAGGCCGAAGCCCTGCGGCACCATCGCGGCACCGCACAGGCCCTGCACCACCCGGGCGGCGACGACCGTCTCCGGCGTACCCGCGGTCGCGACCAGCAGCGAGCCGATCGTGAAGCCGCCGGCGCCGATCAGGAACATCCGGCGGCGCCCGACGATGTCGCCGAGCCGGCCGCTGGTGAGCAGGCCCGCGGTCATCGCCAGCAGGTAGGCGGCGCCCAGCCACTGCAGCAGGCCGGCGCTGCCGCCGAGCTCGGCGCGCATCGCCGGCCCGGCGATGTTGGTGACGGTGGCGTCGAGCAGCTCCATCGCCGAGCCCGCGAGGATGACCGCGAGCGCCATCCACCGCCAGCGGTACGCGCGGGCGTCGCCGGTGACGGCGAGCGCTTCCGTTGCTGTCATGGCAGGTAGCCTCGCAACCGGCGGGTGGCCGTCGGTAGTGCCGTGATCACGAGTCCGGCATGAGGAATTCGCCGCCGGCCCCGGGAAAATCTCATGGAGGCCGGGATGATCCGGATCATGGTCGCGGAGGACATGCGGATGCTCCGCGAGACCCTGGTCGCCGTCCTCGCCCTCGAGGACGACCTCGAGGTGGTGGCGAGCGTCGACCGGGGCGACGCGGTCGTCGGCGCCGCGCTGAGCACCCGGCCCGACGTCGCGGTGATCGACATCGACCTGCCCGGGCAGGACGGACTGACGGCCGCCGCCGAGCTGTACGAGCGGCTGCCCGGCTGCCGCACGCTGGTGCTGACCGGCCTGGCCGGCCCCGGACACCTGCGCCGCGCGCTGCGCGCGCACGCCAGCGGTTTCCTGCTCAAGCACGCGCCGCCGCAGGAGCTGATCGACGCCATCCGGCGGATCGCGGCCGGCGATCGGGTGGTCGACCCGCAGGTGGCGCTCGCGGCGCTGGACACCGCCGCCAGCCCGCTGACCGCGCGCGAGGCCGACGTGCTGCGGATCGCCGCGACCGGCGCGGAACCCGCGGAGATCGCCGGGCGGCTGTCGCTGTCCACCGGCACGGTGCGCAACTACCTCACCGCCGCCGAGATGAAGCTCGGCGCGCGCAACCGGGTCGACGCCATCCGCATCGCCACCGACGCGGGCTGGCTGTGATCGGCCGGCGGCGTTAGCGTCGAAGGATATGAGGGTTGCCCGGCGGGCCAGCGCGATCGTCGTCGCGGTGCTGTGCCTGCTGCTGGTCGCGAGGACGGCGTACGCCCTCAGCGAGGGCGGGCCGGGCTACCTGTTCGTGCTGGCGTCGTTCGTGCTGCCGTTCGGGTATGCCGTCCCCGCCACCCGGGGCGTGTGGACCCGCCACCGGTTCTGGCTGCTGGCCGCGCAGGCGGCGCTGACCTACGTGCCGTTCGCCGTGTTCGGCAACCACTGGGTCGGCGGCATGTCGGGCCTGCTGGGCGGCCTGGTGCTGCTCACGCTCGCGGCGCCCGGATCGTGGCTGCTGTTCGCCGCGCTCCTCGTGGTGGAGTGTGTGCTGTGGATGGGCGTGGTCGGCCTGCCGTACGCGCCGGCGGTCCACGCCGTGGTCTGGCTCTGCGTCGCCTTCGTGACCACCGGGCTGGCGTTCTTCGGCCTGGCCCGCCTCTCGGACGTGGTGCGGGAGCTGCACGTCGCCCGCGCGGAGTTCGCGCGCCTGGCGGTCGCGCGGGAGCGGCTCCAGGCGACCCGCAGGCTGCGGGCCGCGCTCGACGAGCGCCTCCGCGCGGTCACCGAACACGGTCAGGCCGCGCTGCGTGCCCTGGCGGACGACCGGGCGCGGGCCCGTGAGCGGATGACGGAGGCGGGCGTCCTGGCTCGTCAGGTGCTCGCCGACGTTCGGGCGGTGACCGCGGACCCGCGGCCGGTGGAGACCCCCGCGCGGCGCGGCGACGCCGCCGTGGCGCCGCGGCTCGCCCGGACCGTCCTGGTCGTCATGCTGTGCGCCTTCTTCGCCCTGGACCTGGCCTATCTCGTGTTCCTCGACGCCCCCGCGATCGTCCGGGCCGGGGCCGTGGCCAACGGCTTCGCGATCATGGCCCTGCAGCTGCGTCACTCCCGGCCGATCCGGGACGGCGGCCGCCCGCGCGGCTGGGCCTGGACGCTCGCCCTTCAGGCCCTGCTGGTGTACGCGCTGGTCCCGGCCATCGGCTACCCCGCGCTCATCTTCCTGGGTTTCCTCGCCGGCTCGACCCTGCTGCTGCTTCCCGGCCGATGGGCGTGGGCGACGTTCGCCGTGGTCCTGGCCGGCTTCAGCGCGATCCTGGTCTACGAGAATCCGTCGGCCGCGTACCTGACCTACTCGGCGGCGATCATGGCGGCGATCGGCCTCATGGTGTACGGCCTGTCCCGGCTGGCCGACCTGGCCGTCCAGCTGGACGCCCTGCGCGGCGAGACGGCCCGGCTGGCGGTGCACCGCGAACGGCTGCGCACCGCCCGGGACGTGCACGACCTGCTCGGTCAGGGCCTCTCGGTCCTCGAACTCAAGATCGTCCTGATCGACCGGTTGATCGATCACGACGACGCCCGGGCGCGCGGGGAGATCGAGGAGGTGGTCCGGATCTGCACGACGGCGCGCGACGAGACGCGACTGGTCGCCGACGGCGTCCAGCACCTGTCACTGCGCACCGAGATCGCGGTGGCCCGGTCGGTGCTGACCTCGGCCGGCATCGACGTCCGCGCCGACCTGGCCGACGGGCCGCTGCCGGCCGAGCTCGACGCCGTGCTGGCCACCGTGCTGCGGGAGGCGGTGACCAACA
Organism: Actinoplanes sp. NPDC049668; assembly: GCF_044465445.1. Lineage (NCBI taxonomy): Bacteria > Bacillati > Actinomycetota > Actinomycetes > Micromonosporales > Micromonosporaceae > Actinoplanes > Actinoplanes sp. NPDC049668. Next base: position 139,539 of record NZ_JBITLR010000004.1, on the reverse strand, counting down.
TCCTGCGGCACAGCAGCGCCCGGCACTGCGTGATCGAGACGGCCCGCACCACCCCGGGCATGCTCCGCCTGAGCGTCAGCAACGACGGCGTGTCCGACCAGCCGAATCGGGAGGCTCCGGCCGGCCACGGCCTGACGAACCTCACGGCACGCGTCGAGGCCGCCGCCGGCCGCCTCACCAGCCACCGCGGCGACGGCCGATTCCGCATCGTCGCCGACCTTGCCGAACAATGACCCGGCTCGACGCGTATCGAATTGATAGTCGCAAATAGATAAGAAATTGAAAATAGGGCGGGAGATGTCCGGCTCGCCGCTTTGGTTGCGAACTCATACTGTTGCACCGGCCTGCTAACGCAGGCAGTCTGCGCCGCCGAGATGTCGCGCGGACGACAAAAAACGCGCCTGTGCCAGCGTTTTTAAGCGTCTCCATACCGGCAATTAAGCGTCTCTATAAGGCTCGTTGACACCCCATTGCGGCTGGCTTAAGTTTCCCGTCGAAGGTTTCCGGAACCGCGGAAAGAATGCTTTCCATGACGCCGTTGAGGCGCCAACCTGCGGACGGGACCACGAATGCGCGTTCCCAGCACCAGGAAGGTGATTCTGAGCGTGGAAGCCAAGTCGCGGGACGATGATGACAGGCACTTTCGCTGCCTCGGCATCGGTGCGGGGCCGGCGAATCTGAGCCTGGCCAGCCTGATGCACGGGCACTCCGAGATCACGAACCGTTTCATCGAGCGCCGGCCGACCTTCGGCTGGCACGACGGACAGCAGATGCCCGGCGCGACCCTGCAGGTGTCGACGCTGAAGGACCTCGTCACGCTCTCGGACCCGACGAACGCCTTCTCGTTCCTGTCCTACCTGCACGAGCAGGGCCGGTTGTACCACTTCATCAACGCGCAGTTCGACGCCGTGCCGCGGCAGGAGTTCCGCAACTACATGCAGTGGGCCAGCCAGCGCAACGCCAACATCGCGTTCGGCGAGGAGGTGCTCTCGGTCGACTTCGACGGCGAGTTCCTGGTACGCACGACCGCCGGCACGATGCGGGCCGACAACATCGCGATCGGGGTCGGCACCGAGACCTGGGTGCCGCAGCACGCCCGGGACGCCCTCGGCCCCACCCAGTTCCACATCAGCGAGTACATGTACCGCGCGAGCGAGCTGGCCGGCAAGCGGGTCGCGGTGGTCGGCGGCGGACAGTCCGGTGCGGAGGCGTTCCTCGACCTCATCTCGCGTACCGAGAGCGAGCTGCCCCGGCGGGTGGCGTGGGTGTCGCGGCGGCCCAACTTCCTGCCGATCGACGACTCGCCCTTCACCAACGACTACTACATGCCGTCCTTCTCGGACTACTTCGCCAAGCTCGAGCGGACCACCCGCGACGCGTTCAGCCGCCGTCACATCCTCACCAGCGACGGCATCTCCGAGCAGACGCTGCGCGACATCTACCAGCGCGCCTACCTACACCGGTTCGTGCACGGCGGCGTCGACCTGTTCGCCCTGTACCCGAACCGCGAGGTGCTGCAGGTGACCGGCGCCGAGGACAAGGGCTGGAAGATCACGCTGGCGCACAACGACCTGCACGATGTCGGCGAGGAGCTCGACGTCGACGTCATCGTCTGGGCCACCGGCTTCCGCCCGGCCCGGATGGACTTCCTCGCCCCGATCGCGCACCGGCTGGAGCGCGAGGGCGACGAGCTGCGCATCGACGACAGCTTCGCGGTGGCCTGGGACGGCCCGGCCGACCGCAACATCTTCGTGCAGAACGCGGCGCGTGGGCAGCGCGGGCTCGCCGACCCCAACCTGAGCCTGCTCGCCTGGCGCGCGCAGCGGATCGTCGACAAGATCCGCGGCGTCCGGACGGAGAACCAGACCCCCTCGTTCATCGAGTGGTCGAGCAAGCAGGAAGTGGCGTCGTGAACGCCGACGTCGCCGTCGTCGGCGCCGGCATCGTGGGCACCCTGATCGCCCGCGAGCTCGGCCGCCGCGACCCGTCCGCCCGGGTCGTCGTCCTCGACCGCGACGCGGCGGGTTCCGGCGCCAGCCGCCGCTCCGCCGGCCTGCACTTCCCCCGGGGCGCCTCGGCCCGGGTCCGCGACATGTCGGCGTACAGCGAGGCGTACTACGCCCGGCTCGCCGAGCAGGATCCCGGCGCCCCGATCCATCCGCTCGCCATGACGATCGTCGCCGACGCCGGCTCCGCCGACGCCGTGCGGGAGGCGTACCTGCCGAGCGCGAAGCTGGCCGAGGCCGCCGGCACCGGCCGGCCGGACGTCGCGGTGCCGCCCGGCGCGCTGGCCTGGACCGTCGAGGGTGGCCACTACGCCGAGGTCGGCGCGCTCGCCGCCCGGCTGGCGCCGCCGGGGGTACGCGAGGGCGTCGCCGTCACCGCGGTACGGCCCGGCGCCGACGCCGTGCGGCTGGGCCTGTCCACCGGGGAGGAGCTGGTCGCCGGCCGGGTCGTGCTGGCGCCCGGCCCGTGGACGGGCGACGCGGCGTGGAGCGAGCTGCTCGCCCCGCTCGACATCAGGATCAAGCGGATCGTGGCGATGCACGTCGACGAGCCGGTCGGCGAGGCCGACCCGTGCGTCGTCATGCACGACGAGGACGCGTTCCTGCTGCCGCTGCGGCACCGCGGCGACTGGCTGTTCAGCTACACGTGCCAGGAGTGGGACGCCGACCCCGGCGCCGCGGCACCGGCCCTGCGGCCGAACCACCTGCGCGAGGCCCGCGCCGTGCTCGAGCGGTACTCGCCCGAGCTGGCCGGCCGCTGCACCTCCGGACGCGTCTTCTGTGACGCGTACACCCCCGACCGTCAACCCGCCGTCCGTGCCCTCGACGCGGCCGGACGCATCGTCTTCGCCGGTGGCGCCAACGGGTCGGGGTACCGCCTCGGGCCGGCGATCGCCGCCGAGGCCGTGGACCTGCTCGACGCGAAAGGCCTGTGATGATTCTCAGCAGCTACGACGTTTCCGAACTCTCCGATGCCTTCGGCATCGACATGAGCGGCATCGACGGCCTCGGCGTCGGTGCCGGCTGGGGCCGGGTACGGCCCGGGGTCAGCTCCGATCCGCACCAGCACGACGAGACCGAGACGTTCGTCATCGTCGCCGGCTCCGGTGAGCTGATCGTCGACGGGCGCCGGCACCGGGTCCAGCCCGGCTCGGTCGCCCAGTTCGAGCCGTTCGAGACGCACGTCATCGAGAACGACGGCGAGACGGACCTGATCTTCGCCACGCTCTACTGGCGGGACGCCGAGCGGGCCGGCCAGCGGGCCGGCACCGTCGAGCGGGGCCGGCTGCGCGACCGTCCCGTCTTCGTCTTCTCCACCCCGCCGACCCCCAACGGGGACCTGCACCTCGGCCACCTCTCCGGCCCGTACCTCGGCGCCGACGTCTACGTGCGCTTCCAGCGGCTGATCGGCAACGAGGCCTGGCACCTGACCGGCAGCGACGACTACCAGAGCTACGTGGTCGAGTGCGCACGCCGGGAGGGCCGCACGCCGGCCGAGACCGCCGCGCACTACAGCGCCGAGATCGCTCGTACCCTCGAACTGCTCGACGTGCCGCTGGACCAGTACACGGTGACCGACGCCGACCCGACCTACCGCGAGCAGCTGCGGGCGTTCTTCTCCCGGCTGGTCGACTCGGGCGGGATCGCGCCCGGTGACGCGCCCGCGCTGCTCGACGGCGAGACCGGCCGCTACCTCTACGAGGTCGACGTCTCCGGCGGCTGCCCGCACTGCGGATCGGGCGCCGGCGGCAACATCTGCGAGGAGTGCGGCGAGCCGAACTTCTGCCACGACCTGGTCGACCCGGTCACCCGGCACTCCGCGGTGCCGCCGGTCGTCGGCGCGCAGAGCCGCTACCTGCTCCCGCTGCACGAGCACGCCCCCGCGATCGCCGAGCACCACCACCTCGGCCGGGTTCCGGCCCGGCTGCGCGAGCTCGCCGAGCGGCTGTTCGCCCGCGGCCGGGTCGACGTGCCGGTCAGCCACCCGTCGGGCTGGGGCGTCCCGCCCGCCGAGACCGGCGTGACCGACCAGGTCATCTGGGTGTGGCCCGAGATGTCCTACGGGTTCCTGCACGGCATCGCCGAGCTGGGCGACCGGCTGGGCACCGGCTGGCGTGCGCACGAGCCGCGGCCGGACTGGAAGATCGTCCACTTCTTCGGCTACGACAACAGCTTCTACCACGCGATCCTCTACCCGGTGCTGTACAAGCTGGCGTATCCAGGATGGACGCCGGACATCGATTATCACGTGAACGAGTTCCTGCTTCTCGACGGCGCGAAGTTCAGCACGAGCCGGCGGCACGCGATCTGGGGCAAGGAGATCCTGAACCCGGACACCGTCGACGCGGTGCGCTACTACCTCTCCCGGATCCGGTCCGAGGGGCGGCGGACCAACTTCGAGCTCTCCGCGTACGAGGCCGCGGTGCGCGACACCCTGATCGGCGGCTGGCAGCAGTGGCTGCACGACCTCGGGCGCCGCGTCACCGAGACGTACGGCGGAACCGCGCCCGACGCCGGCAACTGGACGCCGGAGCACACCGCCTTCCTCGCCCGGCTGGCCGCCCGCCTGACCGCGGTGACCGGCGCGCTGGGCCCGGACGGGTTCTCCCTCAACCAGGCCTCGGCCGAGCTGGACGGCATCGTCTCCGACGTGCGCCGCTTCGTGGCGCAGGAGGCCCGGGTGGCGCAGTCGGCGGGCTGGCGCGACGAGGCCCGCACCGCCATCGCCCTCGAGCTGGCCGCGGCCAAGCTCCTGGCGGCCTGCGCGACGCCGGTCATGCCGCGCTTCGCCGCAAAGCTCGCGGAGGCCCTCGGCGGGAAGTCGATCGAGGCCTGGCCGACCACGGTCGCCCTCGTCGAGCCGGGCTCGACGATCAGCCTTGCGGACCGGGTCTTCTTCCGGGCGCCCGGAACCGCCGAGCCGGCGCAGCTCGGTTGGCTGAGCGAGACCGTGACGGCGCTGCTGAACCCCGGCAAGGAGGTCGCCGGGCACACCCTCACCGAGCTCGGCGCGACGTCGCTGCACGCCGTCACCCTGCAGTACCAGATCCTCGAGCACAGCGGCACGGAGATCAGCATCGACGAGCTGCTCGGCGCGGCAACCGTCACCGAGCTCGCGGCGCTCATGGAGCGCGAGGCTGTGCCGGCATGACCATTCAGGAGCTGCTGCGCGACATCGGGGCGCGCGGGCTGAGCATCACCGCCACCGGCGGCGATCTGCGCCTGCAGGGACCGACCGAGCGGATGGACACCGAGCTGGTCGCCCGGATCCGCGCCGCCAAGGCCGACCTGCTGGCGCACTTCGCGGCGCCGCCGGGCGACCCGATCACCCCGTTGCAGCGCGGTTACCTCGTCGGCCGCGGCGAGGTGGCGGAGCTGGGCGGCGGTGCCAGCCACGTCTATCACGAGTTCGAGGGCAGCTGGGACGTCCCGCGTCTGCGGGCGGCGCTGGCCTCGGTGGTCGCCCGGCACTCCGCGCTGCGCACCGAGTTCACCGCCGGCGGGCGCCAGATCGTGCACGACGACGTGCCGGTGCACATCCGGGTCCGTGATCTGCGCGCCCTGGCGGCCGGCGACCGGGAGCGGGCCCGCGCCGCCTTTCGCGAGCGTGCCTCGCACCGGGTGCTGCCGCTCGGCCGCCCGCCGCTGGTGCACGCCGAGGTCAGCGTCCTGACCGACGACCTCATGGTGCTGCACGTCAGCCACGACGGCCTGGTGATGGACGGGATCAGCATGTTCCTGTTCTTCCGGGCCTGGTGGCAGGCGTACCAGGGCGAGGAGCCGGCCGGGCCCGAGCTGGCGTTCGGCGACTACGCCCGCGAGCTCGAGCAGGCCGCGGCGTCCGCGCCCGCGGCGCGTTCGCTGAGCTGGTGGCGCGAGCGCATGGACGATCTGGCGCCGGTGCCGGAGCTGCCGCTGGCGGCGAACCCCGCCGCGGTGCGGCGCCCCCGCTTCACCCAGCGGGAGGTCCGCCTCGATCAGGGGCAGTGGGCGCGGCTCACCGGGATCGCCCGGCGGCGCGGGCTGACGCCGAACGCCGTGCTGCTCACCGCGTACGCGCAGACGCTGGCGTACTGGGGTGCCGGCGAGCGGTTCACGGTCAACACCACGGTGGCCAACCGTCCGCCGATCCACCCCCGGGTGTTCGACGCGATCGGCAACTTCTCCGACGTCATGCTGGTCGAGGCCGTCGTCGAGGCGGGCGCGGACTTCACCGCGCGCTGCGCGACGATCCAGCGGAACCTGCGCCAGGCCCTGGAGAACCGGCACGTGTCGGGCGTCGAGGTGCTCAAGGAGCTCGGCCGCGCCGGCCGGGCGGCCCGCGCGCCGTACACCTTCAACTGCGCCATCGGGTACGTGCGGGCCGGCGTCGACGGCTCCGCCCTGGATCTCTTCGGGCCCGAGGTCTTCTCGGTCAGCCAGACGCCGCAGGTGTACCTCAACGTCTTCGCGATGGAGCAGCACGGCGCACTGCTCGTCCAGGTCGACTCCGTCGACGAGCTGTTCCCGGACGGCCTGCCGGCCGACCTCGTGTCCGGCTACCAGCGCCTGCTGGAGAGCCTCTGCGACGACGCCGCGTGGGACTCGGCGCTCCTCGACCTGCTCCCCGCCGGCCAGCGGCGGCGCCGGGAGCAGGCGAACGCCACCGAAGCGCCGGAGGCCGACCGGCTGCTCTGGCAGGACATCCTGGACCGGGCGGCCGAGCGGCCCGGCGAGCCGGCGATCATCACCGCGCACGGCGTGGTGACCTACGCCGAGCTGGTGCGCCGGGCGCAGGGCGCCGCGCGCTGGCTCAGCGAGCGCGGCGTCGGCCGCGGCGACCTCGTCGGGCTGGTCATGCGGCGCGGGCCGGAGCAGATCGTCGGCATCCTGGCCACGCTGCTGACCGGCGCCGCGTACCTGCCGGTCGACGCCGGCCTGCCCGCGGAGCGGCGCGCCTTCCTGCTGGAGGACGGCAAGGTCCGCTACGTCCTGACCAACGCGCCCGGCGCGGAGCCCGACGCGCTCCTGCTCGACGACGTGCTCCCGGCCGAGACCGTCGACTCCCCCGCCCGGGGGCACGTCGACGACCTGGCCTACGTGCTCTACACCTCCGGCACCACGGGGCAGCCCAAGGGCGTCATGGTCAGCCACCGCAACGTGGCCAACGTGGTCGCGGACTGCACGGCGCGGTTCGGCGTCGACGCCACCGACCGCTTCTTCGGCATCAGCGGGTTCAACTTCGACCTGTCGGTCTACGACGTCTTCGGCGCCCTGTCGGTCGGCGCGGCGATCGTGCTGCCGGACGCGGACCGGGCCGCGGATCCCGGGCACTGGCTGGACCTGTGCGCCCGGCACGGCGTCACCGTGTGGAACTCGGTGCCGGCGATCGTCGCCCTGCTGCACGAGCAGGCCGCCGCCGATCCGTCCCGGCTGGACAGCCTGCGCCTGGTGATGATGAGCGGCGACCGGATCCCGGCCGAGCTGCCGGCCGCGCTGCTGCGGCTGAAGCCGGACCTCGAGGTCGTCTCGCTCGGCGGCCCGACGGAGACCACGATCTGGAACATCCTGCACCCGATCGGCACCGCCGACGACGGGAGCCGGCCGGTGCCGTACGGGCGGCCGAACCGCAACAACACCGCGTTCGTCCGCGGGCCCGAGGGCTGGGACCGGCCGGACTGGGTGGCCGGCGAGATCTGGGCGGGCGGCACCGGGGTGGCCCGCGGCTACCACGGCGACGACGCCCGGACGGCGGAACGCTTCGCCGACGGGCTGTACCGCACCGGCGACCTGGGCCGGTACCTGCCGGACGGATCGATCGAGATCCTCGGGCGCAGCGACTTCCAGATCAAGATCAACGGATACCGGATCGAGGCCGGCGAGGTCGAGGCCCGCCTGGTCGCCCTCGCCGCGGTGCGGCAGGCCGTGGTCGTCCGGGGCTCCGGCTCGCACGGCGACCGGCTCACGGCACACCTGGTCGCCGCCGGCACCGATCGGCCGACCCTGGGCGAGCTGCGCGAGCAGCTCGGTGTCCACCTGCCCGACTACATGATCCCGAGCGGGGTGGTCTGGCACGAGAGCCTCCCGCTGACCCGCAACGGCAAGGTCGACCGGGGCCGGCTCGCCGAGACCGCGCCGGCCGCGGAACCCGAGCCGGTCGCGACACCGGCGCAGGCCGGTCCGGCCCTGCCGGCCGACTCCGTCGAGGCCGAGCTGGCCCAGCTGTGGTCGGGCATCCTGCGGGTGCCGACCGTGTCACCGGACGCCAGCATCTACGACCTGGGCGGCGACTCCCTTGCCGCCGCCCGCATCCTCACCGAGGTACGCAAGCACTTCGGTGTCACCATCCCGCTGGAGCAGATGTACGAGGTCCGGACCGTACGCCTGTTGGCGCGGCGACTGCGAGCGGACGCGCGATGACCGACAACCTGATCAACCAGCTGGTGTCGACCGCGCCGGCGCCCGGGCACCGGCTGCGGATCGCCCGGCTCGGCGGCGACGAGAGCATCGAGCTGACCGAGGTGCACGCCGCGGCGGACCGGCTCGCCGCGGCCCTGTACGCCGACGGGGTACGCCCGGGCGACCGGATCGGCATCCTGGCCGCCAACGGCCTGCAGTGGGTGCTGCTGGATCTCGCCGCGCTGCGGCTGAAGGCGGTGACCTGCGGGTTCGAGCCGGGCAAGTTCGACGCCACACCGCAGACGATCGAGGAGTACGGGCTCGCCCTGCTCTTCACCGACGCTCCCGGCGCCCCCGACACCCGGATCAGGCCGATCGCACAGGTCGACGAGCTGGCCCGGCGTCCCGGCGGGATCGCGCTGCCCTGGCAGCGGCACGAGGCCACCACGATCAAATTCACCTCCGGCAGCACGGGCCGTCCCAAGGGCCTGTCCGCCTCGGTGGGCAGCATCGACTCGTCGCTGCGCGCGGTGCAGGAGCTGTTCGAGCACGGCCCGGACGACGACATCTTCGTGTTCCTGCCGCTGTCGCTGCTGCAGCAGCGGTACTGGGTCTACTCCGCGCTGATCTACGGCCACGACGTGACGATCAGCTCGTACGCCGCGGCCTTCGCGGTCATGCGGCGCACCCGCCCGACCGTGGTCATGGGCGTGCCGGGCTTCTTCGCCTCGGCGCAGAGGCACATCGAGGAGCAGGCCGCGCGCCGCTCGATCGAGGTCGCCGAGGCGGCGCGGGCGCTCTTCGGCGACCGGATCCGCTACCTGTGGACCGGATCCGCGCCCGCCGACCCGGCGACGCTGCGGTTCTTCGACGACTGCGGAATGCCGATCTTCGAGGGCTACGGCCTCAACGAGACGTGCATCGTGAGCAAGAACCACCCGAAGGCGAACCGGCGCGGCAGCGTCGGTCAGGTCCTGCCGGGCAAGCACGTCATCATCGACGACGACGGGCGGGTCAGCGTCCGCGGCGACGACCCGGTCGGCATGCGGTACACCTTCGCCGCGCCCGGCGAGTCCGAGCGCGTCTTCGGCACGGACGGCGTGGTGCGCACCGGCGACCTCGGCCGCATCGACGCGGACGGCTTCCTCTGGATCGGGGGCCGCGCGGACGACGTGATCGTGCTGGACAACGGCAAGAAGGTGATCGTCCGGCCGATCGAGGAGCGGCTGCGCGACAGCCCGCTGATCGACCAGGCCGTGGTGTTCTGCCCGGCGCAGACGCACCTGGTCGCGGTGGTGTCGCCGGCCGGCGACGCCGACCCGGCGGAGATCGGGCGGCACCTGGCCCGGACCAATGAGGCGTTGGAACGCGACGAGCAGATCCGCCGGGTGGTGCTGGCCGCCGAGCCGTTCAGCATCGACAACGGGCTGCTGACCTCCCAGTACAAGCCGCGGCGGGCACAGATTCTGGCGCGGTACTCCACGGCGATCACCGCGAAAGGCGATGGTGTGCATGTCCACTGATCTCGAGGCGCTGGTCCGCGACCGGACGGCGCAGGTACTCACCGATGTCTCACCGGACGAGCTGGACATGTCCGCGGACCTGGCGGACCAGTACGGCCTCACCTCGCTGAACAAGGTGCTGCTGGTGATGTCGGTGTGCGACGAGTCCGGCGTGGACGTGGCGCGCTTCACCGAGCAGGACGTCGCCGCCGTACGCAGCGGCGACGACCTGGTCTCCGCGCTGGCCGCACAGCAGGGAGCGGTGGCATGAGCGACTGCACCGAGCGCAGCGAGGGCCAGGAGCGCATGCGAAAGGAGGGCACAGCATGACCTGGGCTGAGCAGGCCGCGGCGGCCAGGCTGGAGGACGACGTCGTCCTGCTGCGCCCGGTGGAGGCCGGCGACCGGGCGGCGGTGCGGGACGTGGCGATGGACCCGGACATCTGGCGCTACTTCGTGTCGCGGGTGGAGACCGAGCAGGATTTCGACTCCTTCTTCGAGACCATGCTGGCCGACCTGCGTGCCCGCAAGCGCATCCCGTTCGTCGTGATCGACAAGGCGTCCGGCCGGATCGCGGGCAGCATGAGCTACGGCAACCTGGCCGACGCCGACGGCCGGATGGAGATCGGCTGGTCCTGGCTCGGCCGCGACTTCCGCGGCCAGGGCCTGAACCGGCCCGCGAAGCGGCTGCTGCTGCGGTTCGCGTTCACGGTGCTGGGCGCCGAGCGCGTGGAGTTCAAGACCGACGTGCTCAACGAGCAGGCCCGCGCCGGGCTGCTCGGCATCGGCGCCGTCGAGGAGGGCGTGCTGCGCAGCTTCAACCCGATGCCGGGCGGGCGGCGCCGCGACGCGATCTTCTACAGCGTGCTCCGCACGGAGTGGCCCGGTGTCGACCGGATCCTGGCCGCCGCCGCGGCCGCGGTGGCCCGATGACGATCCCGTCCGTAGCGCTGACCGGCGGCCCGTACGAGCGCGGGCTGCGGCACGGCAGCGCCCGCGCCGGCGCGCTGCGCGACTTCCTGGACGACGGGCTGGCCCGGCTCGACCGGATCCTGCCCCGGCCGGTCGACCGGGACGAGCTGGGCCCGCTGCTCGACCGCTACGCGGCGGCGATCACCGACGCGCTGCCCGAGCTGGCGGAGGAGATCCGCGGGCTGGCCGACGGCGCCGGGCTCACCCACCGCGAGGCCGTGCTGCTGCAGGTACGCCGGGAACTGCTCGGCTACTCCAAGGTGCCGGCGATGGGCGACTGCACGACGTACGCGATCGCCGGCCCGGAGCCGGTGCTGGCGCAGACGGTCGACCTCAACGGTGATCTCGACGACCAGCTCGCCGTGCTGAACACCGGGCGCTCGCTGCTGCTCAGCTTCGGCGGCCAGCTCGGCTACCTCGGGCTCAACGGCGGCGGCCTGGCGGTCGGCCTGAACCTGGTGCTCGGCGGGCAGTGGGGCCCGGGCGTCCCGCCCTACCTCGCCATCCGCCACGTGCTCGACACCTGCGACAACGTCGGCGACGCCGTCAAGCAGCTGGCGTCGCTGCCGCTGGCGAGTTCCCGCTGCTTCATGGTGTGCGACCGGGACCGGGCCGGATACGCCGAGGCGCTCGGCGGCCGGCTGCGGTTCCACGAGGCGGCGCGGCCGGTGCACACCAACCACTTCCTCGACCCGGAGTTCGCGGTGCAGGACGAGCTGAACGTCTTCGCCCGCAACTCCTCGCTGCGCCGCCTCGACGCGTGCCGGGCCGCGCTGGCGGACCTGCCGGCCGGCGCCGGCGCGGAGCAGCACCTGGAACTGCTCGCGCGGGCGCCGATCACGGTGCCGGGCGACGGCGACATCCGCCGCGAGCGGACGGTCGCCGCCGTCGTCGCGCTGCCCGAGCGCGGGGAGCTGCACGTGCGACCCGGCGATCCGTCGCGATCGGACACGGAGGTGTTCACGCTCCGATGACCACGACCGTGCTGCTGAGCGGGGCCGCGTACGAGCTGGGCGAGATCGAGGTCGCCCACGCCGAGCTGCCGCACTTCGCCGACCGGCTCCGGGAGCACCGGATGCCGGACCGGCCCGCGCTGTGGGGCTGGGGCAGCGTGCGGCGCACCCGCCGGTCCGTCGCGGCGCTGGCCGTGGCGAGCGGGCGCGCGACCCTGGCCGCCGCCGGCGCCGACCCGGCCGGGGTCGACGCCGTCCTGCTGTGCTGCACCCGCTTCGAGGGCGGCCCCGAGACGCACGGCGGCTTCGTCGCCGAGGTCATGGACGGTCTCGGGCTGCCGGCCGCCGCCTGCACCGGTATCACGCTCAACCGCTGCACCAACCTGCTGGCCGGCATCGACCTGGCCGCCGCCTGGGTGGCGGCCCGGCGCTACCGCCGGGTCCTGGTCGTCACCGCCGACCGGGTCGCCGCCGAGGAGGACCGCTTCGAGCAGTTCGCCCTGTTCAGCGATGGCGCCGCGAGCTGCCTCGTCACCGAGGACGCGCTCGGCGAATCCGTCTTCGAGGTGCTCGGCTGCGCGAGCGCGCAGCGCAACGCGCAGCTGGACTGGTCACACGAGATCAGCCCGGAGCTGTCCCGGCAGGTCAACGACGAGCTGGCCAAGCTCACCGGCGTGGCGCCCGGCGACCTGTCCGCCGTGCTGCCCGCCAACCTGTTCCTGCCGCTGCTCTCCATGAAGGAGCGCCAGGCCGGCTTCACCGCCGCGCAGCTCGACACCGGCAACATCGCCCGGCTCGGGCACTGCTTCGCCGCCGACCCGCTGATCGGTCTCGCCGACCGGGCCGGCCGCGGCGACATCGCCGCCGGCCACGCCTACCTGCTCGCCGTCAGCGTTCCGGGCGCCCGCCACGGCGTCCTGCTGCGCGCCCGAACCACGCCGTAAACACCCTTGCCTGGGAGGACCACAGTGCCCGCCTTCGAACTGCCGGACAGGATCACGTCGCTGCCGGCTCGGACGTTCGAGTTCGACCCGTCCGCCGCCGCGGCGGCGAGCGCGATCCTCGCCGGCCGCCCCGCCGAGGCGCTGCACCGGCTGCTGCGCGACCAGGAGAGCCAGGTCGGCCTGCTGGTCGCCCGCCGCGTCGTCGCGGCGTTCCTCGCCGAGCCGGCGCCGCGCACCGGCCCGGCCGAGGACGCGGAGGCGCTCACCGCCCGGATCCTGCGGGCCCGCGACGACCTCGCGCCCCGGCTGCGGGCGCTCGCGGCCATCGAGGACGCCGAGGTACGCGACGCCGTGCTGCGCCAGCGCGCCCCGCTCGCCCTGATCGGCGGCTGCTGGCTGGACACGCTGTCGCAGCCGGCCACCCAGCCCGCGGTGATCGTGAACCGGCTCTACGGCCAGCACTTCGTCCTGCACGGCGAGGGCAACCACCAGCGCGGCATCCACCATCGGCGGCGCCGGGCCCTCGAGCAGGCCGGGATCTACCTGCCCGCGGTCGACGCCGTCGACTTCCTCACCCAGGCCCGGACCCGGGACCTGACCGCGCTGCACGGGCTGTTCCAGCTCTCGCTGTCCCGGCTGTCCGCCAGCTTCCTGCCCGAGACCACCGGCGCGCACGTGGCACACCACCTGCTCGGCGTCGACGACCTGCTGCTGGGCCGCGCGAGCGTGCTGAGCGACGCCGAGCTGGGCGAGGTGCTGCTCGACTTCGCCGCGGCGGCCGGACCGGCCGACCGGCGGCGGATGCTGGCCGCCGCCGACCTGGTCGTCGCGCTGGAGCGCGAGCACGTCGAGCTGCTCGAGTCGACCGCCCGCTGGTACGCGGAGCTGCCGCTGGAGGGCAAGGTCTGCGAGATCATCGGGCGGCACGCCCGCTTCGCCGGCCGTCAGCACGGCGAGGTGCGCGTCGCCGGCCGCAAGCTGTCGGACCTGCTGGACGACCCCGAGCTGGACCTGGGCGCCTTCGTCCGGATGATGCGCAACTCGCGGCAGCTCAAGGCGATCCGCGGCGGCGACAGCCGGTTCGTGCGCGCCATCAAGTTCGGCGGCCCGATGTTCGGCATCTTCGACGAGCGGGAGGCCGCGGTCTTCCGGGCCTGGGCGCAGGCGGCGCAGGAGGGCTCGCTGCCCGACACGGATCCGCCGGTCAACACCCTCGGCGACGAGGCCGCGGCCCGCTGGGTGGACGCGCTGAGCGCGGGCGAGCCCGACGACGTCGTCTACGCCGTCGCCGCGCCGGCCGACGACCGGGCGCTGTTCCACCGGCTCGTCAACATCGAGTCGTACCCGAACACCCTGCCGATCGCCCGCGACCACGCGGCCGCGAACCTGGCCGCGGCGGAGCTGCTGTTCACGTTCGGCGCCGGCGGCCGGCTCACCGACGCGAGCTGGTTCGACTACACGCCCGAGGCGCTGCTCGAGCGGGTGGAGCAGATCTACTGGAAGAAGCTCGTCGACCCGTACCGTCCGCTGACCGAGATTCCGGACCGGGACGAGGTCATCTTCGGCCAGAAGACGTTCGCCCTCGGCAGCCTCATCGACGGCGCCTGGGCGCACCGGATCGGCAACGTCGGCCGCTACCACCGGATCAGCGACGGCATGCTGGCGTCGATCTACGCCGACGAGATGGGCCGCGGCGACATCCGCAAGAACCACATCACGCTCATCGTGCAGGTGCTGCACAGCATGGGCATCGACGTGCCGCACATCCGCGAGGACGCGTTCCTGGACCAGGGCGACCTGCCCGACCACCTGTACGGCTTCTCGATCCACCAGCTGAGCCTGGCGCTGTTCCCGGACACGTTCTATCCGGAGATCCTCGGCTACAACCTGGGCATCGAGATGTTCGGCCTCGGCGAGATGCGCCTGCACGAGATGCAGAAGCTCAAGCACCACGGCTTCGACCCGGTGTACGAGGAGGCGCACCTGTCGATCGACAACTTCTCGGCCGGGCACGCCCGCCAGTCGGCGGAGATCATCGTCGGCTACCTCGACGAGGTGGCGCGCACGGTCGGCGCCGACGCGGTGACGCCCGAGTGGCGGCGGATCTGGCGTGGCTACGCCTCGTTCGCGTACTTCGTCGAGGTGCCCCTGGTCCGGGCGATGAGCGCGCCGGCCGCCACCGCGGAGATGACGATCTGATGACGCTGCTGAGCACCGAACGACCGACCCTGGCCGGGCTCGACCCGGCGATGCTGCGGCTGCCGTTCTTCACCGAGCGGCACACCGAGCTGGCCGGGCGGGTCACCGCCTGGACCGCCGCGAACGCCGGGCTGTGGCGCCGGCCCCTGCCGTGCCCGCCCGCCGAGCACGGCCGCACCGTGCTGCGCGAGCTCGGCGACGCCGGCCTGCTGGCGTTCCTGCACCCGGGCGGCCCGGCCGACGACGGTGATATGCGGTCGCTGTGCCTGGCCCGCGAGGCCCTCGCCTACGCCGACGACCTGGCCGACTTCGCGTTCTCGATCCAGGCACTCTCGGCGACGCCGATCCTGCGGCACGGCTCGCCCGCGCAGCGCGAGCGGTTCCTGCCCGGCCTCGCGGACGGCACGCTGCAGGGCGCGTTCGCCGTCTCCGAGCCGCAGGCGGGCTCCGACCTGGCCGCCGCCGCGACCCGGGCGACCCGCGACGGCGACGGCTTCGTTCTCGACGGGGTCAAGGCGTGGATCGCCAACGCCGGCACGGCCGACGTGTACGCGGTCCTGGCCCGGACCGGTGAGGGCGCCGCCGCGCTGGGACTCAGCATGTTCCTCGTCCCGGCGGACACGCCCGGCCTCCGGGTCGAGCCCGCGGACCTGGTCGCGCCGCGCGCCTTCGGCCACCTGCACCTCGACGGGGTGCGGCTGGGCGCGGACGCGCTGCTGGGCCGCTCCGGCGGCGGGTTCGCGATCGCCCTCGAGGTCCTCGACCGGTTCCGGATGACGGTCGGTGCCGCCGCCGTCGGGTTCGCCCGCCGGGCCGCGCACAGCGCCCTGCGGCACACCCGGACCCGGGCGATCTACGGCAGCCGGCTCGGCGACCTGGGCACGGTCCGCGCGGCCCTGGCCGACATGGACGTACGCCTGAACGCCGCGGGCCTGCTCGTGGCCCGCGCCGCCTGGGAGGCCGACCGGGAATCTCGCTACCAGAGGCACTCGGCGATCGCCAAGCTCTACGCCACCGAGGCGGCGCAGTCCGTCGTCGACGACTGCGTGCAGATGTTCGGCGCCGCCGGGCTGGTCGCTGACAGCATCACGGAACGCCTCTACCGTCAGATCCGATCGCTCCGCATCTATGAGGGTGCCTCCGAGGTACAGCGCGACGTCATCGCCGGATCGTTGGACCTGCGACGCGCTCAGCAATGCGGCGCGATCTTCGACGTTACGAGTGAGTCGTGAGAGGACCGACCGTGCCCGACCTGAACCCCATCACCGCGGTGACCGCCGCCGATCCGTACCCGTACTACGCCGCCCTGGTCGCCGACCGCCCGTTCGGCCGCGACGAGGACCTGGGCCTGTGGGTGGCCGCGGACGCCGCGTCCGTCTCGGCGGTGCTCGGCGAGCCCGCCCTTCGGGTACGCCCGCCGGCCGCGCCGGTGCCCGCCGGCATCGTCGGCACGCCCGCCGGTGAGGTGTTCGGCCGGCTGGTCCGGATGACCGACGGCGAGCCGCAGCGGCGCCTGAAGCGTGCCGTGGTCGCGGCGCTCGGCACGGCCGACGCGGACCGGGTCGCCGCGCTGACCGCCGAGCGCACCGCGTACGCGATCAAGCGTCAGGCGTCGCACCGCGACCTCATGTTCGGGGTGCCGGCGCAGGTCGTCGCCGTCCTCAGCGGACTGGACGACCCGGCCGCCGACGAGGCGAGCGCGCTGATCGCCGACTTCGTGCAGTGCATTCCGGCCACCGCTACGCCGGAGCAGAACGCCCGGGCGGCGACGGCCGCCGCCGCGCTGCGCGACCTGCTCGGCCCGGCGCTCGACGCCCGCGGCGACGGCCTGCTGGCCGAGCTGGTCCGCGCGGCCGGCCCGGACGCCGAGCCGGCGGCGGTGCTCGCCAACGGTCTCGGGCTGCTGTCGCAGACCTTCGACGCCACCGCGGGGCTGATCGGCAACACGCTGGTCGCCCTCGCCCGGGACGCCTCGCTGCGGGGGTCCGCGGGAATGCGGGCCGTCGTCGCCGAGGTCGCCCGCCACGACGCGCCGATCCAGAACACCCGGCGCTTCGCGGCCGAGCCGGTCGTGGTCGCCGGCGCCGAGCTGGCCGCCGGCGACGCGATCCTGGTCGTGCTGGCCGCGGCGAACCGGGACCCGGCGGTCAACGAGGCGCCGGCCGAGTTCCGCACCGACCGGGCCGATCCCGCGGTGTTCACCTTCGGCGCCGGGGCGCACGGCTGCCCCGGCCGGCAGATCGCCACCACGATCGCCGCCGCGGTCGTCGACGCGCTGCTCTCCGCCGGCGCCGCACCGGCCGCCGCCGGACCGGTCACCTACCTGCCATTGGCGAACGCGCGCATTCCCGCGTTGTAGCCGTCCGCCCTCGCCGAAGGAGCCCACCTTGCCCCACCTATGGTTACGACACGAGACGCGGCAGACCGAGCGCCGCACCGCCATCACCGCGGCCGACGCGGGGCGCCTCGTCCAGGGCGGCGCGACCGTCACCGTCGAGGAGTCGCCGCAGCGGGTCGTCGAGATCGACCGGTACCGCGCGGCCGGCTGCCGGATCGTGCCCGCGGCCAGCTGGTTCGACGCACCCGACGACGTGGTCGTCGTGGGGCTCAAGGAGCTGCCCGTGCTGCCGGCCGCGCTGCGGCACCGGCACGTCTACTTCGGCCACGCCTACAAGAACCAGGAGGGCGCCCCCGAGCTGCTGCGCCGGTTCGCGGCCGGCGGCGGCACGCTGCTGGACGCCGAGTACCTGACCGACGAGTCCGGCCGGCGGCTGGCCTCGTTCGGCTACTGGGCCGGCTATCTGGGCGCCGCGCTGACGATCCTGCGGCACCGCGGGCGGCTGACGACGCCGCTGCAGCCGTACACGAAAGGTGAGCTCGCCGCGGCCCTGGCGCCGCGGCCCGGCGAGCCGGACCCCCGGGTGCTGGTGATCGGCGCGCAGGGCCGCTGCGGGCAGGGCGCGCGGGACGCGCTGGCCGCGGCGGGTCTCGGCGCCACCTGCTGGGACCTCGCCGAGACCCGGGAGCTGGACAAGGCCGCGCTGCTCGACCACGACGTGCTGATCAACACGGTGCTGGTGCACGAGCCGGTGCCGCCGTTCGTCACCCACGTGGACCTCGACAGCCCGCGCCGGCTGTCGCTGATCTGCGACGTCAGCTGCGACGTCACCTCCGACTGCAACACGCTGCCGATCTATCAGCGGGTCACGTCGTGGCCGGAGCCGGTGGTCCGGCTGCGCGGCGGCGCTCAGCCGCTGGACCTGATCGCGATCGACAACCTGCCCTCCCTGCTGCCGGAGGAGGCGAGCATCGCCTTCTCCGCGCAGCTCACCCCGCTGCTGGCCCGGCTCGACGATCCCGCCGACCCGGTCTGGCAGCGCGCCGCCGGCGAGTTCCAGCTCGCCCAGCAGAACAGGACCGCCGATGTCTGAGCCGATCGCCGCGAGCGGAAACGTGCACTGGGCCGGTGCCGGCCTGTCCACCGGCAGCGGCCTGGCCGAGCTGGCCGGCGCCGCCCGGCAGGTGACGCTCTGGGGCCGCACCGTGGCCAAGGCCGAGCGCCGCCTCGCCGACCTCGGGCTGTCCGGCAAGGTGGCGGTCGCGGACATCGCCGGGCTGGCGGCCGCGGTCGGGCCCGGCGACGTCGTGGTCTCCATGCTGCCGGCCACCGAGCACGCCGGGCTGCTGCGGCTCTGCCTGGACCGGGGCGCGCACTTCGCCTGCACCAGCTACGTCTCGCCCGAGCTCGCCGCCGCCGACGCCGCGGCCCGCGCCGGCGGGCTGGTGGTGCTCACCGAGGCGGGCCTGGATCCGGGCATCGACCACCTGTTCGCGCACGACCTGGTGGCGCGCGCCCGCAAGGCGGTGGGCGACGGCCCGGCATCGGTACGGTTCACGTCCTTCTGCGGCGGCGTGCCGGCCGAGCCCAACGACTTCCGCTACCGGTTCAGCTGGGCGCCGCGGGGCGTGCTGTCGGCGCTGGGCTCCCCCGCGCGCTCGATCGAGCGGGGCCGGCCGCGCACCGTCGACCGTCCCTGGGAGGCGGTCTCGGAGTACGACCTGGACGGCGAGGTGTTCGAGGTCTACCCCAACCGCGACAGCGTGCCGTTCCTGGCCCAGTACGAATTCCCGGAGGGCTGGCGACCGGATCGGTTCGTGCGGGGCACCCTGCGCCTCGGCGGCTGGCGCGAGGCCTGGCGCGACGTGTTCGCCGTCGTCCGCGACGGCGACCCGGCCGACCTGGACGCGCTGGCCGCCGAGCTCGCCGCCCGGTACCCGATGCGTCCCGGCGACCGCGACCGGGTGGTGCTCGCGGTCGAGCTCGAGGTCGCGACCGGCGCCGGGAACTGGTCCGGCCGCTACCTGCTCGACGCCGTCGGCGACGACGACGAGACGGCGATGGCCCGGGCCGTCTCCCTGCCGCTCGCCTACGGCGTCCTGGAGATCCTCGCCGGGTCGACCCCGGCCGGCCTGCACCGGGCGCTGCCGGACCCGGCCGCGGCCGCCCGCTGCCTGACGTTCCTGCGCGGTCGGGGCCTCGACTGCGTGCTCAGACAATCCTGACCCGTCGCTGAACCGGAGAGAAATGATGGCCGAAGCCGTGCCGGGCGCCCTGCGCAACCCGGACTTCCGCAAATTCTGGATCGGCGAGACGGTGTCGCTGTTCGGCTCCGAGGTGACCCGCTTCGTGCTGCCGCTCGTCGCCGTGCTCACCCTGGGCGCGTCGGCGTTCGAGGTCGGCGTGATCAACGCGCTGCGCTACGTGCCGATCGTGGTCGTGTCGCTGTTCGCCGGCATCTGGCTGGACCGGCGCCGCCGGCTGCCGGTCCTCATCGGCAGCAACGTCGTCCGGTGCGTCTGCATCGGGCTCGTGCCGCTGCTGGCGTCCGTCGGCGGCCTGACCATGTGGACCCTGGGCGCCGTCGCGCTGGTGCTGGGCACGTTCACCGTGATCTTCGACGTCGGCTCGCTGTCGCTGGTGCCGAACCTGGTCGAGCGCCCGCAGCTGCCGGACGCCAACGGCCGGCTGCAGACGTCGTTCTCGGCGGCCATGATCGTGGGACCCGGCGTCGGCGGCTTCCTGGTCACCGCGCTGGGCGCCCCGCTGACGCTGAGCGTCAACGCTGCCTCGTACGCCTTCAGCGTGGTCATGATGTTGCTGCTGACCGTCCGCGAGCCCGAGCCGCAGGCACCGGCCGACCGGCCAGGAGTGCGGGCGTCCATCGCCGAGGGGCTGCACGCCGTGTTCGGCAACCGGGTGCTGCGCAACCTGCTCAGCCAGTCCGCCACGTTCAACCTCGCGCAGAACGCCATGATGACGGTCTTCGTGATCTACACGGTGCGCTATCTCGGGCTGACCGCCGGGGAGCTCGGGCTGGTGCTGGGCATCGGTTCGCTCGGCGCGCTGGCCGGCGGGCTGCTGGCCACCCGGATCACCCGCGCCGTCGGGTACGGCCGCTCGCTGCGCCTGGCTACCATCGTCGCCGCGCTGGCGCCGCTGACGTTCCTGCTCGCGCGGGGCAGCGACACCGTCTCGGTCGCGCTGCTCACCGGGGCGTACGGCACGGCCGGCTTCATGCTGATGATCTACAACATCAACACCGTCTCGCTGCGCCAGGTGGTCACCCCGAACCGGCTGCTGGCCCGGATGAACGCGAGCTACCGGATGGTGCTGTTCGGCACGATCCCGCTGGGCGCCCTGCTGGGCGGCACGCTCGCGCAGTACCTCGGGCTGCGCCCGGCCATGGTGATCACGGTGGTGCTGCTGACCGCACCGATCGCCTGGACGTTCTTCTCCCCCGTCTTCCGGCTGCCGACGCTGCCCAGCGGGCCGGACGACCCGCTGGTCGCGCCCGCCCCGGCCGAACCCACGCCCGTCCCCGCGGCCTGACCCACCACCTTTCCGAGGAGAAATCTGATGCTGTCCGACTCCCAGCGCGCGGCCCTGGCCGCCCGCCTGCGCCAGGGGCGCGGCACGACCACGATCCCGCGCCGCGACCCGAACCTCGCCGAGCTGCCGCTCTCCAGCGGCCAGGAGCAGCTGTGGTTCATCGACCAGTTCGCGCCGGGGCTGCCCACCTACAACGTCGCCGGCACGCTGAACCTCGAGGGTGACCTCGACGCTCCCGCGCTGGGCCGGGCCTTCGACGCCCTGGTCGCCCGGCACGAGATCCTGCGCACCCGGATCGACACCGTCGACGGACGGCCGGTGCAGGTCGTCGACGCGCCGCCGGACCCGGTCAACCTGACCGTGCGCGACCTCTCCGGGCTGTCCGAGGCGGAGCGACTGTCCACGTTCGCCGCCGAGTCGATCGCGTTCGGGCTGCTGCCGTTCGACCTCGCGAAGGGCCCGCTGATCCGGACCGAGCTGGTCCGCCTGACGCCGCGCCACCACGCCCTGCACCTCAACGTGCATCACAGCGCGTTCGACGGCTGGTCCTTCGCCGTCTGCGTCCGGGAGCTGGCCGCGCTGTACGCCGCCGAGGTCGCCGGCACTCCCGCCGGACTGCCGGAGCTGCCGATCCAGTTCGCCGACTACGCCCTGTGGGAACGCGCCCGGCTGGACGGCGCGGGCGTCGACGAGCTGGTCGCGTACTGGAAGGAGGCGCTGCACGGCGCCGCCTCCGTGCAGCTGCCGACCGACCGGCCCCGGCCGGTGCTGCAGTCCTTCGACGGCGCGATCGCCCGCAAGGCGATGGGCGCCGACGTGCTCGCCGGGCTGCGGGAGCTGGGCCGGGCCGAGGGCACCACCACCTTCGTGACGCTGCTCAGCGCGCTGCAGGTGCTGCTGCACCGCTACAGCGGCCAGGACGACATCGTCGTGGGCACCGCCAGCGCCAACCGCGGCCGCGGCGAGCTGGCGCAGCTGATCGGCTACCTGGTGAACACGCTGCCGATCCGCACCGACACCTCCGGCGACCCGACCTTCACCGAGCTGCTGGGCCGGGTCAAGGAGACCGTCCTCGGCGCGTACGCGCACCAGGAGCTGCCGTTCCCGCGGCTGGTCGAGGCGCTGAAGGTGGAGCGGGACGCCAGCCGGGCGCCGCTGTTCCAGATCGGCTTCACCATCAACGAGGACGAGCCGGACCGGATCGAGGCCGGCGGCGTCACCGTCTCGGTCGAGCCGATCGACGCGCCGACCGCCAAGTTCGACCTGAACTTCTTCATGCAGGCGCACGGCGACCTGGTCGTCGAGGTGGCGTACGCGACCGCGCTCTACGACGCCGCCACCGTCGCCCGGATGCTCGACTCGCTGGAGGTGCTGTTCCGCGGCATCGTCGCGGACCCGTCCCGGCGGCTGTCCGACCTGCCCGTGCTGACCGAGCACGCCCTGCACCAGGAGCTGGTCGGCTGGAACTCCAACACCATGGACCTGCCCCCGGCGCTGCTGCACGAGCTGGTCCAGCGGCAGACCGCCCGGGTGCCGGACGCGCAGGCCGCGGTGATGGACGGCCGGGCGCTCACGTACGCGCAGCTCAACGCCGCCGCCAACCGCGGCGCCCGGCGCCTGCGCGCGGCAGGCGTCGGCCCGGAGTCGCTGGTCGGCGTGCACATGCGCCCGTCGATCGAGCGATTCGCCGGCATCCTCGCGATCCTCAAGGCCGGCGGCGCGTGGGTGCCGCTGGACCCGGACTACCCGGCCGACCGGCTCGAGTTCATGATCGAAGACGCGGACGTCCGGGTGATCCTCGCCGACGCCGGCGGCCGCGACTTCGGCGCGACGGTCATCGTGCCGGCCCGGGACTGGCCGGACGACGGCGAGGTCGCCGACACCGACCTGGACGTCGCGCTCGAACCCGTCAACGCCGCGTACGTGATCTACACCTCCGGCTCCACCGGCCGGCCCAAGGGCGTGATCGTCGAGCACCGGCAGGTCTCGAACTTCGTGCAGGGCGTGGTCGCGCAGTGGGGCCTCGACGAGCACGACCGCTTCCTGCAGTTCGCGTCGCTCAACTTCGACGTGTCGGTGATGGACATGTTCCTCGCGCTCGGCTCGGGCGGCGCGGCGATCTTCGGCAGCCGGGAGACGCTCATGTCGCCGCCGCGGCTGATCGCCCTGATGCGCGACGAGCGGGTGACCTTCGCCTGCCTGCCGCCGGCGGTCCTCAACCTGATCAGCGGGGCGGAGCTGCCCGACCAGCGGGTGCTGATCTCCGCCGGCGAGGAGCTCTCCGGCGAGTTGGTCCGCAGCTGGCTGCGGCCCGGCCTGCGGCTGTGCAACGGCTACGGCCCGACCGAGGTGACCATCGGCGCGACCATCATGGAGCTGGGTCCCGAGGACGTCGCGGCGCCGCCGATCGGGTTGCCCAAGCCCAACTACCGGGCGTACGTGCTCGACAGCCACCTGCACCCGGTGCCGGTCGGTGTCGCCGGCGAGCTGCACCTGGGCGGACCCGGCGTGGCCCGCGGCTACCTGAACCGGCCGGAGCTGACCGCCGAGAAGTTCGTCAAGGACCCGTTCGTCGACGAGGCGGGCGCCCGGATGTACCGCACCGGCGACCTGGTCCGCCGCCGGCCCGACGGCAACCTGGTCTTCCTCGGCCGGATCGACGGGCAGATCAAGATCCGTGGCCTGCGCGTCGAGCTCGGCGAGATCGAGACGGCGATGGCGACGCACGAGGCGGTCCTGCAGGCCGCGGTCGTGGTGCGCGACGACGCCGCGGGCGACAAGCAGCTGGTCGGCTACGCGCGGGTGGCACCCGGCGGGCCGGCGCTGAGCATCCCGGACCTGCGCCAGCACCTGTCCCAGATGCTGCCCGCGTACATGATCCCCACGCACATCCTGGTGCTCGACGCGCTCCCGCTGAACGCCAGCGGGAAGATCGACCGGGCCGCGCTGCCGGACCCGGACGTCACCGAGGCGGACACCGCGTTCGTGGCGCCCCGCACGCTGATCGAGACGGCCGTGACCGACATGTACGCGAACCTGCTCAAGCTCGAGCGGGTCAGCGTCGAGGACAGCTTCTTCGATCTCGGCGGCAACTCGCTGCAGGCGATGCGGCTGATCACCAGGCTCCGGACCGACCTGGCCGTGGACGCCGACGTGACCGCCGTCTTCCTGGCCCCGACGCCGGCGCAGCTCACCGTGCTGCTCCGCGACAAGTTCGGCCTGGACGACATCGATCTGGGCGACGAGGACCTCGACGCGGTCCTGAGCTGAACGGGAGAACGACGATGTTGACCGACGCGCAGCGGGCGGCCCTGGCCGCCCGGCTCCGGCAGAACCGGTCCGGGCGCGCTGACACGGCGGCCGGCCCGGTGGTCCAGCTGGGCCGCGAGGGCGCGCCCGCCTTCGCGGTGCACGCGGTCAGCGGCACCGTCCACGAGTACGGCGCGCTGGCCCGCGAGCTCGACGGCACCTACCGGGTGTCCGGGATCGCGGCCGCGCGCGACGTGCCGGTCGCCGATCTCGCCGTGCTGGCCGACCGGTACGCGGGCCTGATCCGGGGCGCGCACCCGGACGGCCCGTACCGGCTGGTCGGCTGGTCGATGGGCGGCGTGCTGGCGTACGAGACGGCCCGCCGGCTGGCCGGGGCCGGCGGCCGGGTGGAGCTGGTGGCACTGATCGACGCGCCGTGCCGGCCCGTGGACCGGTACGCCGACTCCGAGGAGGGCCTCGCCGCCCTGTTCGTCGCCGAGGCCCTGCGCAACGCCGGGCACGAGGCGACCGCACCGGATCCCACCGCGCCGGTGGCCCGCCAGCTGGAGCTGGTTGCCGAGCGGCTGGCGGACGAGCGGTCCGAGCGGGCCCTGCTCGCCGGCGAGCTGGCCCGCCGGCACGCCACGTTCGTCGCGCACACGACGGCCCTGGCCGGCTACCGGCCGACCGGGCCGCTCGACGCGGCCGCCGTGCTGGTGCACGCGGCCGGCTCACCGGACTCGACGGCCGACTGGGCCCGCCTCTTCGGCGGCGGCGTGCGCAGCCTGCACGTCGCCGCCGGACATCACGACTGCCTGCGCCTGCCCACCGTCGCCTCGATCGCCGAGGCGATCCGGGCGGTCCCGACCACGAGGAGTACGCCGTGAGCACAGCTGCCTGGTTCCGCAGCGCGGCGGAGGCGGCACCCGGCCTGCCCCGGGTCTACTGCTTCACCCACGCCGGCGGCAACACCGCCGAATACCTGCGCTGGCAGCCGGCGCTGGCCGGGGCCGCGCAGGTGACGACCGTGACGATGGCGGGACGCGGCCACCGCTACGCCGAGCAGGCGCCCCCGACGATCGACGCGTTCGCGGACGGGGCGGCCGAGGCCATCGCGGCGCATGCCGACGGGCCGTTCGTCCTGTTCGGGCACAGCCTCGGCGCCGTCGTGGCGTTCGAGGTCGCCCGCCGGCTCCGCGACGATCACCGGCTGCTGCGCCTGGTCGCCTCCGGGGCCGCGGCGCCGGAGCTGATGCCCTCCGAGCGGGTGGTCCGGGCCGCGGCCCTGCAGGGCCGCGCGTTCGCGGAGGCGGTCGGCGCCTTCGGCGGCCTGCCGGCCGAGGTGGTGGCGGCGGAGGAGCTGCACGATCTCCTCCTGCCCGGCGTGCAGGCCGACTTCCGGCTGGTCGCCGGCTACCGCTACCGGCACGCCGCGCCGCTGCCGATCGGCATCACGCTGATCAACGGCGTCGGCGACAACCACGTGACCGCCGCCCGGGTGGCCGGCTGGGCCGGCGAGACGAGCCTGCCGCTCGACACCCGTTGGGCGCCCGGCGGCCACTTCTACCTCAGCGCCGACCCGCAACCCGTCCTCGGGGTGCTGCGGGAACTCACCTGTGCCGGCCAATCCGACCTGCTGATCTGAAGGGAGAGGCGTAGTGCCCGGCTCCGCACCGTTGCGCCTGCTCGTGTCCTGCCCCGACCGGCCCGGCATCATCGCCGCCGTCGCCCGGTTCCTGCACGAGCGCGGCGCCAACATCGTCCGCTCCGATCAGCACACCTCTGACCCGCGGGGCGGGACGTTCTTCCTGCGCATGGAGTTCGTCCTGCCCGACGAGCGGCGCGACCTGCTCGAGGCGTTCGGGCTGACGGTCGCCGCGCCGTACCGGATGACCTGGCGCGTCATCGACTCGCAGCACCGCAAGCGGATCGCCGTGCTGGCCTCCCGCGCCGACCACTGCCTCGTCGACCTGCTGTGGCGCCAGCGCCGCGGCGAGCTCGCGGCGGAGATCACGATGGTGGCGAGCAACCACGCCGACCTGCGCTCGACTGTGGAGTGGTTCGGCGTGCCGTTCCATCACGTGCCGATGCCGGCCGCCGGCAAGGCGGCCGCCGAGGCGGAGCTGGCCGATCTACTGGAGGGCCGCTGCGACGTGGCGGTCCTGGCCCGCTACATGCAGATCCTCAGCGGCGCCTTCCTCGACAAGATCGGCGTGCCGGTCATCAATATTCATCATTCCTTCCTCCCGTCTTTCCCGGGGGCCGCGCCGTACCAGCGGGCCCGCGACCGCGGCGTCAAACTGATCGGCGCGACCGCACACTACGTGACCGCCGAGCTGGACGAAGGGCCGATCATCGAGCAGGACGTCGTCCGCGCGTCGCACCGCGACGACGCCGCGGCGCTGGCCCGGCTCGGCGCGGACGTGGAGCGTACGGTGCTCGCCCGGGCCGTTCGCTGGCACTGCGAGGATCGCCTTCTACAGCACGACAACACGGTCCTGGTCTTCTGAACATGACGCTGCTTTGCGACGTCGAGAGGCCGACAGCCGGATCGAAGGCTGTCGGTTTCCCGACTGTCTCGTGGCGGCCCATTCCGCATCAAAGGGCTCGCCCCCGCCTCCTATACTCCGTTACGCCATGTCGACGGGGGAGCAACAGTGCGGATGCATCGGGAGGGCCGGCAGTGACCGATCCGTGCGACATACGGATCCGGCTGGAGGTGCTGGGGCCGTTGCTCGCCTGGCGCGGCAACGAGGCGACGAGGCTCGGCCCGGTGCAGCAGCGGGTGGTGCTCGGGATCCTGGCATTGCACGCGAACCGCTCCCTCGGCCGCGAACAGCTGATCGAGGCGGTCTGGGGCGAGGAGCCCCCGGCGTACGCCGTCAACCTGTTGCAGAAGAACGTCTCCGCGCTGCGACGCAGCCTGGAACCCGTGCGCCCGGCCGACGGCAAGTCCCGCGTGCTGACCTGGAGCGACGCCGGATACCGGCTCACCCTGCCGGACGGCGGCCTGGACCTGGCCGACTTCGACCGGGAGCTGGCCCGGGCCGGCGCGGCGCGCGCGACGGGTGACCTGCCGACGGCGTCCCGCGCGCTGCACACCGCCCTGCGGCTGTGGCGCGGCCCGCTGCTGGACGGCCTGGCCGGCCCGCTGCTCGACGCCGAGCGCGACCGCCTCGCCGAACGCCGGATCGGCGCGATCGAGGACCGCATCGAGATCGACCTCGCCCTCGGCGAGAACCGCGACCTGGTCGCCGAGCTGCGCCGGCTGGTGGCGGAGCATCCGCTGCGGGAACGACTGCGCGGGCTGCTCATGCAGGCGCTGCACCGCAGCGGCCAGCGGGCCGACGCGCTCGCGGCGTACCGGGAGACCCACGACTACCTCTACGCCGAGCTCGGGGTCGGTCCCGGCGCCGAGCTGCAGCAGCTGCACCGCCGGCTGCTGGACGGCGACCCGGAGCTGAACGCGCCCGCGCCGGCCGCCCCGGCGGCGACGGCTCAGCGGACCGTGCCGGCGCACCGCCCGCCGACGCCGGCGCAGCTGCCGCACGGCATGGCCGACTTCACCGGGCGCCAGCGCCAGCTGGCCCGGCTGGACGAGCTGCTCGGCCGGGAGGACGCCACCCCGATCGCCATGATCATCGGTACGGCCGGGGTGGGCAAGACCTCGCTGGCCGTGCACTGGGCGCACCGGGTCAGCGAGCGGTTCCCCGACGGTCAGCTCTACGTCAACCTGCGCGGCTTCGACGCACACGGCTCCGCGGTCGAGCCCGGCGACGCGCTGCGGGGCTTCTTCGACGCGTTCGCGGTCCCCAACGCGCAGGTGCCGGCCCGGCTGGAGGATCAGGCGGCCCTCTACCGCAGCCTGCTGGCCGGGCGCCGGATCCTGGTGGTCCTCGACAACGCGCGGGACTCCGAGCAGATCGGGCCGCTGCTGCCGGGCGCGCCGGGCTGCGCCGTCGTCGTCACCAGCCGGCGGCGGCTCGCCGGCGTGGCGGCCGCCGGAGCCGACGTCCTGTCGCTGGACCTGCTGGCGCCGGGCGAGGCCCGCGAGTTGTTCAGCCGCCGGGTCGGTACGGCGCGGGTGGCGGCCGAGCCCGTCGCGTTCGACGCCATCGTCGCCGCCTGCGCCCGGCTGCCGCTGGCGCTGGCGATCGTGGCGGCGCGGGCTGCCGTCTATCCAGAGCAGAGCCTCACCGCGCTCGCCACCGACCTGCGTGAGGCGGCCGGCGGTCTCGACGCGTTCGTCGGCGAGAACGCGGCAAACGACGCCCGGGCGGTCCTGTCCTGGTCGTACCACCGGCTCGGCCCGGCCGCCGCCCGGCTGTTCCGCCTGCTGGGCCTGCATCGCCGGCCGGACATCGCGACCGCCGCCGCGGCCAGCCTCGCCGGCGTGACCGTGTCCGAGGCCCGGCGCCTGCTGCGCGAGCTGACCAGCGCGCACCTGGTCGAGGAGGTCACCCCGGGCCGGTTCGGGTTCCACGACCTGCTCCGGGCGTACGCGAAGGAGCAGACCCTGGAGACCGACAGCGACGCCGAACGGCGCGCGGCCGTGCTCCGCCTGCTCGATCACTACCTGCACACGGCATGGCTGGCCGACCGCACGCTGTATCCGTACCGGCAGCCGATTCACGTGGAGCCGGCCGATCTGGCCACAGTGGTGCCGCGGATCGACGGGGCCGCCGAGGCGCTGGTCTGGTTCATGGGCGAGCACGCCACCCTGCTCGCCGCGGTGGAGCAGGCCGAGGCCGAGGACTTCCCGTGGCACGCCAGCCGGCTGACCTGGTGCATCACGGCGTTCCTCAACTACCAGGGCAAGTGGCACGACTGGGCGGTCGTGCTCCGGATCGCCCTGGCGGCGACCCGGCAGGTCGGCGACGTCGACGGCCAGGCGGAGACCCACCGGCTGCTCAGCCTGGCCTGCCTGCTGCAGGGCCTGCTGACCGACGCGGAGGCGCAGGCCAAGCTGGCGCTCGACCTGTTCGACGAGCTCGGCGACCGGGAAGGGCAGGCCCGTCTGCACCTCGACTACAGCCGGGTGCTGGAACGCCAGGGCGACCTCGTCGCCGGGCTCGAACACGCCGAACTGGCGCTCGAGCTGTTCCGGGCGGCCGGCGAGCCGAGCGGCGAGGCGGACGCGCTCAACTGGGTCGGCTGGTTCCACAGCCGGTCCGGCTTCCACCAGCAGGCCCTCGACTACTGCCACCAGTCCCTCGACCTGCATCGCCGGCTCGGCGACGACCCGCGGCAGGCCGACACGTGGGACACGCTGGGCTTCGCCAACCACCACCTCGGCAACAGCGACGCCGCGATGGCCTGCTACGAGAAGGCGCTCGGGCTGTGGCGCGAGCTCGGCGACCGGTACGAGGTCGCCACCACCACCCTGCGCATGGGCAACGCGCAGCACGCCACCGGCGATCTCCAGGCGGCCCGCAAGCTCTGGCTGCAGGCCCGCACCATCCTCGACGAGCTGGGCCACCCGCTCGGCGAGCAGCTGTCCGCCTGGCTGGCAGAACCGCCCTCGTCCTCCACCATCGAAGGGATCCACTATGTCTGACCCGCGTACCTCTCTCCACCCGAACGGGCGGGCCGCCGGGGCCGTGCTCGCCACCGGGGCCATGCTCCATGCGGCGTCCAAGGGCCGGCCGGCCGCTCCGGCCGCCGACGCACCGTCCTTCGTCAACCGGCAGTTCGGCACGGCCTTCACGCCCGGCGCGGTCGAATTCGCCGGCAGCGGGACGGCCATCGTCGTCCGCGTGGTCTGACGCCGTGCCGGCGTACTCGTTGCCCCTGCTGAGCGCGGCCGCTGCCCAGCGGCCCGAGGCCGAGCCGCGGCTACGGGCACAATGGCCCGTGGTGCTGGTCACCATGCCGTTCATGGACGCCGACCGGCCGTCGATCCAGCTCGGGCTGCTCGCGGCGATCCTGCGCGAGCACGGGTTCCCGGCACACACCCTGCACGCCAACCTCGACTTCGCCGCTCGTCTCGGCCCGGAGCGGTATCACCGCCTCGGCGAGCGGCGCGGCCGCATGGTGGCCGACTGGCTGTTCTCCGTCGCCGCGTTCGGCGCGGAGGCACCCGACCACGACGGCCGGCTGCTCGAGGACTTCGCCGACGACCTGGCCTACCTCGGCGACGCCGAGCTCCCGCGCGAGACGCTGCTGCGGATGCGCGACGAGGACGTACCCGCCTACCTCGACGCGCTCGTCGACGGCTACGACTGGGACCAGGTCCGCGTCGTCGGATTCAGCTCCACGTTCCAGCAGAACACGGCGTCGTTCGCCCTCGCCCGCCGGCTCAAGCAGCGCTTCCCGCAGATCGTCACCGTCTTCGGCGGCGCGAACTTCGACGGCGAGATGGGTCCGGAGTGGATCCGCGCCGTCGACTGCGTCGACGTCGCGGTGGTCGGCGAGGGCGACGTCGCCCTGCCCCGGCTGATGCACGCCCTGGCGACCGGCGCCGGGCCGGCGGGCATTCCCGGCATCGCCTGCCGGGTGGACGGCGCGGTCGTCGCCACCGCACCGGACGCCGCGCTCGCCCGCCTCGACGAGTCGCCGCACCCCGACTACGACGAGTTCTTCGACCGCGCGGCGCGCCTCGGCCTGCTGCCCGCCGGACCCACCCGGGTTCGCCTGCCGTTCGAGTCCGCCCGCGGCTGCTGGTGGGGTGCCAAGCATCACTGCACGTTCTGCGGCCTCAACGGCGGCACGATGCAGTTCCGCGCCAAGTCCCCCGAACGCGTCGCCGGTGAGCTGGTGACCCAGGCCCGCCGGTACCGCACGTTCCGGTTCGAGGCGGTCGACAACATCCTCGACATGTCGTACCTCAAGCAGCTCTTTCCCGCGTTCATCGAGCAGGAGACCGGTTTCGAGCTCTTCTACGAGGTCAAGGCGAACCTGAGCCGCGACCAGGTGCGCACCCTCGCGCACGCCGGGGTCTCCGCCATCCAGCCCGGCATCGAGTCGCTCAGCTCGCGGGTGCTGGCCCTGATGAACAAGGGTGTCCGCGCGGCGCAGAACATCAACCTGCTGCGCTGGGCCCGGTACTACGGCATCGACGTGTCCTGGAACATCATCTGGGGTTTCCCCGGCGAGACCGAGCAGGACTACGCCGAGCAGGCGGCCCTGCTCCCGCACCTGGCGCACCTGCAGGCGCCGAGCGGCACCGGGCGCCTCTGGCTCGAGCGGTTCAGCCCGCTGTACCGCGGCTCACCCGGCAAGGTGCCGGAGCACAGCTACCGCTACATCTACCCGCCCTCGGTCGAGCTGGCCAAGGTCGCCTACTTCTTCGAGTACGACCTGCCCGATGCGCTGCCCGACGCCACGTACGAGGCGCTCGGCGCCGGTGCGGCACGCTGGCGGGCCGCCGGCGACGAGGAACACAAGAGCGTCCTGCGCTACTGGGCGGCGCCGGGCTTCGTGCAGATCTACGACGGACGGCACGCCGGCGCCGAGGGCACCTACACCTTCGAAGGGCCCGTCGCCGACCTGTACGCCGCGTGCAGCGACCGGCCGCTGACCGCGGCCGCCGCGTACCGGCGCCTGGACGGCCGGCTCCCGGCCGAGGCGATCCAGCAGACCCTCATCGAGTACGCCCGCCGCGGCCTGATGTTCCTCGACGGCGACCTCGCCCTCACGCTCGCGCTGCCGGCCGGCGCCCCGCGCTGAATTCGCGTCTTCCCCCCGAGGTGCCCATGAGTGACAAGATTTCGCTGCGTTGCTTCATCGACGCCGACGAACCCTTCCTGCGACGGCTCACCGTCGACCCCGACGCGCTCGGCCCGTTCGTATGGGCCGGCTTCGTCGACGCCCGCTCCCGCCGGCGGCGGTGGGAGACCGACGGCTACGTCGGCGCACAGTCCACCGCCCTCGCGGTCGTCGGGCCGGACGACGTCGTCATCGGCATCGTCAGCTGGGAGGCCCGGACCCGGGGCGGCCCGATCGGCGGCTGCTACGAGATCGGGTGTGCGCTGCTGCCGGAACACCGCGGCAACGGCTGGGGCACGCTCGCCCAGCGCATGCTGATCACCTACCTGTTCCAGTACACGCTCGCGAACCGGCTGGAGGCGCAGACCGACGCCGCCAACATCGCCGAGCAGCGCGCGCTGGAACGCATCGGTTTCCGCCGCGAGGGAGTGCTGCGCCAGGGGCGGTTCCGGCACGGCTTCTGGCAGGACATGCTCATCTACGGGCTGCTGCGCGCGGAGATTCCCGACCCGCTCCAGTGACCGCTCCAGCGCGACGTCCAGCGCGACCGCCACCATGATGAGCGTGACACAACTGCGATTCCTTGTGCTCGGGCCGCTCACCGTCGCACACAGCGGTCCGGTCGAGCTGGGCCCGCTCAAGCAGCGGCTCACCCTCGCCATGCTGCTCGCCCGGCCGGACACGTTCGTACCGGTCGAGACCCTGTGCGAGGCGGTGTGGACCGAGGCCGCGGCGCCCCGCACCGCCCGCAAGAACCTGCAGGTGTACATCAGCAATCTGCGCCGCCTCCTGGACGACCGGGCCGACCGGCTGGTCCACGAGGCCGGCGGCTACCGCCTGCGCGTCGACGCGGACGAACTCGACTCGCTGCAGTTCCGCGCGCTGGTCCGGGCCGCCCGCCAGGCACACCACCGCGGCGCGGCACTGCCCGCGGCCCAGCACTTCCGGCACGCGCTGCGCCTGTGGCGGGGCGCGCCGTTCGCCGGCCTGCACCGCTCGCACCCCCTCGCCGCCGAGGCCCGCCGGCTCGAGGGCCAGCACCTGCAGGTCCTCGAGGAGTGGGCGGAGACCGAACTGGAGATCGGCAACTACGCCGCGGTCGCCGACGCGCTCACCGAGCATGCCGAACGCCACCCGCAGCGCGAGCGCCTGCGGGCGGCGCAGATGACCGCGCTGTTCCGCAGCGGCCGCCAGGCCGAGGCCCTGCAGGTCTTCGAGGACGTGCGCCGGCAGCTCGCCGCCGCGTACGGGCTCCAGCCGACCCCCGCCCTGGAGAAGCTCTACCGCTCGATCCTCGCCGAGCAGCGCGGGCACCCCCGCCCGGCGGCAGCGCCGCAGTCCCTGCCCCAGGACCTGCCGGACTTCGTCGGCCGCACCGAGCAGCTCGGCGAGATGACCGACGTGGTGCGGCACAGCACCCGGCAGGTGATCGTGGTGACCGGCCCGGCCGGCATCGGAAAGACCACCCTCGCGGTCAGGCTCGCACACACCCTGCAGCACGACTTCCCCGGCGGCCGGATCCTGCTGCGCATGCGCGAGCCGGACGGCACGCCCCGCACGACGGTCGACCTGCTGGCCGAGCTCGCCGCCCTGACCGGCCTGAGCGACCGGATGACCGGCCACCCGGACCAGGACAGCTTCCACTGGCGCGCCTGGCTCGGCGAGCGCCGGATGCTGCTCATGCTCGACGACGCCCCCGACGAGACCGCCGTCCGCCCCCTGGTGCACGCCTCCGGCGCCGCCACCGTCGTGGTCACCTCGCGCCGCCGGATGACCGGCCTGGCCGACGCGCACCGCATCGACGTGCCGAGCCTGACCTGCCCCGAGGCGGTGGAACTGCTCGCCCAGATCATCGGCCGCGACCGCACCACCGCGGACCCGTCGGCGGCGAACGCGGTCGTCACCGCCATCGGCCGGCTGCCGCTGGCGGTCCGCATCGGCGGCCTGAAGCTGGCGGCGATGCGCCTGCTGCCGCTGCGGGAATTCGCGGAACGGCTGGCGAGCTCCCGTACGGTGCTGGACGAGCTCGTCGCCGGCGACCTCGCGGTGCGGCCCCGCATCGCCGACAGCTGGTACGGCATGTCCCGCGCGCACCGCACCGACGTCAGCCAGCTGGCCGCCCTACCGGCCCCGTCCCTGACCCTGCAGGACGCGGCAACGACCCTCTCCTGCCCACCGGACGAGGCCCGCCGCCGCCTGGAGTCCCTGGTGGACACCGGCGCCCTGCTGTCCCCGGAACCGACGGTCACCGCCCGCAGCATCCGCTACGAGCTACCCGCCCTGGTCCGCCTATACGCCCGCGAGTGCGGCACCACGTCCCCGAACCGACGCTCCGCGGTCGTCAGCTGACCGCGGACCGCTGCCGACCACAATTAATAAACGGCACTAGTCGACCTTATTCTTTGCTGGGATCGGCGATCCGCTCATCGCATGGAGTAACTGAACTGCTTGTCGACTCGCGGCCGCTCCGCCCCTTGAGGATATCCTCCCTGATAATTTCAAGCATTACACGGTCTGCGTCGCGCCCGGTTGACTCGCCGCCCATCGATTTCGCCAGGTATCCGGCCACTTCTTCGTCAAGGATACGGGCCAGCGTCTTCTCGGTTCTCGACGCAGCCTTTCGTTTGTAGTGAATGCTCGCCGCGCTCCACCAGCGCCTAGATATTTCGTTTCCATAGACTTCAGGGGCGAACTCATTCCGTATCAGATATTCATCCCACTCTCCGAGCTCCATGCCGGCCAACATATATCGGCTTCTAAGTGAACAGAATATAGCCTGGCGCGTGGCGAGCATCTCTTCTGCAGTCCTGGCACCATAGCAAGGCATATAGGCATCCGGGTCGCTCGTCAGTAGGCCCATGATATCGGCCTGCATTCCCCTGAAAGCTTGAAGGTGGGCGACTCGGTTCTGCTTGAACTGGTGCGCCATGGTGATCGAGACGAAAGCCAGCGCAATCGCCGATAACAGTGCGGAGGTAAACCCATAAGCCTGACCAATATCGCTCAGTCGACTCCAGTTTTCAGGCCCTAAACTTCCCAAGGCGAGCAATACCAGCGGCGACAGGACGATGACGGCCAGGATGACCGCACCAGCAACCGCACTAATAATGCTGCGCCGCATACGCTCGTTCTCGCTCAACTCCGACCCCTTCGAATTCTTCGATCAGGCTTGGAACCGCACCCCGAGATCTCGTTGGTAGCAAGTGTAATTGTTAGATGCCAACGAAGGACGACACCTAAATTGGCAGGACTGCAACCAGATAGGAAACGTTCCAATCTAGTTGGACAGTTTTATTGCCAAATCTCCTCGTAAGGATGCGTTCTATCGCCTCGAAATATGCAGCCACCTCCCCGCCGTTCCATCCGGGCGGATCGCCGAAGGCCCTCTGATAAGCGAGATAGGCACCCGCATTACTGTGGGAGACCCTGAAATTGCAATCAGTCCGCTCGACTTCGAAGCCGAGTCGGCGCAGCCGATCCGTAGCGCGCCGAGGAGCACCATATGGCACATGGCCTTTGCCAGCCGCGCGTCTTGCATTGTTGACAACTCGCAACTCGGAATAGCTGGATCCCCACATGGACAATGCGAGCCGCCCGCCCATGCGAAGCACTCTGCGTGCTTCCAATAGGAACGTCATGCTGTCTTGCATCGGAGTCAGATTCGCCGCCACCAGATCAAAGGAATGACTCCGGAATGGCAGGTTCGCCATATCAGCCGCCAGTAGAGGCGGTGCTGACAAATCGAGTCGCTTGAGGCTCCGGCTAGCCTCATTCAGCATAGAAAGGTTTATGTCGGTAGCTGTCACGACTGCTTGGCTAAGAACGAGCGACCTTGTCAGCAAGCCCGTTCCGGCACCTACCTCCAGCACCGCCTCACCTGCTTTGGGCTTCATCCTAAGCATCAGCCCAGCCGCGATAGCCTCGTACCGTGGAGCAACTATGGTCTCGTACTGGTCGGGCTTGTCGAATACCATAGCGTTCCACCTTTCAGGGGGCATAAGTCTTCAACCATGGCGCCGCATTGCCTACGACCTGCCATCCAAGCGGAACGCGACTGATCGATTACTCTAAGTATTGACACTTTCGCAGTATACTGATACTCTTCAATATAATCAATATCGATTCTGCATGCATGTGGAGGCGGCGAAATGCAGCGCGGTCAATTCTTTACGAGCTCATTCACCTGCTCGAGCGGGTGCGTTGAGACCGCCTTCTTGGACGACGGCGACGTGCAGGTGCGAAACACGAGAGATAGAGCCGGCGCGGTCCTGACTTTCACAGCACATGAATGGTATTGCTTCATCATGGGAGTCAAGGACGGACAATTTGACGCACCTGACGGCGAATGCAATCATCCTCACCATCAGTCAACCTCTGATCGCTTGTAGACAATGATGGCGAAGCAGAACGAACGCAGTATTCTTCATCGCGCTAACAATCTTAGGTAGGCAGAGGTACCGTTTCCAGCCGCCGGCCAGCTCTGCGACGTCCCGAAGGGCAGGTAGCGCCTGCCGAGCGCCTCGCCACGGCTACCGATATCCCAGGCGGTGACGAAGCGACCAGACGACAGAGCGTCCTACCGCCGGGTGTTCGACACGCTGGGGGGTATCGCCGCCGCCGAGGTCGCCCCGCTGTTCGACAGGTACCACCGAAGTACCACGACCTGGCGAGATAACGCGGGTCCGGCTAGTTGTCCTCGACCTGGATGATGTCGTGTGCCTCGCGCCGCGGTGACAACGGCACTGCCTCGTCGGAGTCGGCGTAGCCGAGCCGCACGATCAGGAACGGCTCGACGGCGTCGGGCAGCCGCCGCGGTCAGGCCACCTCGACGGCCTCGCTGACCGGCGGTCGGTGCGCCGACGGCTGATCGCCGGCGATGTGCCACTTCCACGGCTGGGTGTTGAACACCGACGGCGCGCGCAGGGCGGACCGGGCGGCCGATTCGAGGGCCGCGCGCGCTTCGGCGCGAACAAGAGCGTTCACGGCGGAGGCATCCGATCTTCGTGTCCCCTCAACCTGTCAGGCCGCGACCGGCGCGGGCAGTGCCGTTGGTCCCGGCCCGGCATGCCGGGTAGCCCGTTCAGGCGATGCCGTAGGCCAGTCCGGTGCCGAGGATGTCGCGGTCGTCGTAGTCGTACTCGAGCTCGTCGGCGACGGCGACCACCCCCGGGACCTGCCGGATCAGCCGGTCGGCGACGTCTCTCGTGGAGAACCTGTCGACGCGCCCGGTCAGGGTCACCAGACCGTCCTCCACGGCCACCCGCACCCGCTCGGCCTGCTCCACCAGAGCCGTACGCAGCACTCCCGACTCCACGTCGGCGCGGATCTCGTCGTCGGGGCGCAGATGCACCTTGAGCAGGTCGCCTCGCGACACGATGCCGACCAGCCGGCCGAGGTCGTCGACGACCGGAAGCCGCTTGACGCCCTCGGCGTCCATCAGCCGCGCCGCCGCGGCCAACGAGGCGCCCGCGGCCACCACGACCGGCGGCGCGCTCATCAACTCGGCCGCCGTGCGCGCCGACGCCTTGCCACGGTCGCCACGGCGGCGGCGGCCCTCGAAGAGCCGGGGCTCCTCGTCACCGGCGTACTCGATCTTGCGGAGCAGGTCCGCCTCGGAGACCACGCCGGTCACGTGCTGGGCCCCGTCGACGACCGGCACCGCGCTGAAGCGGTGGCCCACAAGCAGGTCCACCACCTCCCGGTACGCGGCACCCGCCGAGACGGTCACCACCGCCTTGGTCATGACGTCGTCCACCCGCCAGGTCCTCATCGCCAACCTCCTTCGTCGGTCACCTCGAACGCTAGGAGCCCCGACGGGGACGAGGCAGGGCCGGACGACACCCGTCGGCGGGACCGACGTCACCCGTAAGTGCGGCGCCAGGGACCAATGGCCCTGACCTTCGCCGTGGCGCGGAGCCAAGCTGGATGCGGCCCATCGGCGGCCGAGTCGTGCCGACCACCCCGCCACGTCGGCTCGACGAATCCCGCCGGTGGGCCTTCCCGAAATTGGCCATTCGGACCTGGTCAGGGCCCTCTTCGGATGTTGCGCTCTTAGGACATCCGCAGATGGGGAGCCCGCCATGGACTTGCGCCTCGATCGACGTGTCCCGCTGAGCGTGTTGTCCGCCCTGGTCCTGGTGGTGGCCTCCGCCGGATGGGTGGCGCCGGCCGCGGCCGCGGCGCCGGCCGCGCATCCGGGCACCTTCACCGGGTACGGCTTCGACGCCTGCACCGCGCCGTCGAGCGCCGCCATGCAGGCCTGGCTCTCCTCGCCGTACCGGGCCGTCGGCGTCTACTTCGGCGGGAACAACCGGGGTTGCGCCCAGCCGAACCTGACCCCCGCCTGGGTCGAGGAGCAGCAGGCCGCCGGGTGGCGCCTGATTCCCCTGTACGTGGGACCGCAGGCGTCCTGCACCACCTCGAACAAGCGATTCCGCATCGACAACGCCCAGGCCGCCGCGCAGGGGCGCGCCACCGCCGACGACGCGGTGGCGCAGGCGCGGGCGCTCGGGCTGGCCGCCGACAGCGTGCTGATCTACGACATGGAGGCGTACCGCACCGACGACGCCGCCTGCCGCGAGGGCGTGCTGTCGTTCATGAGCGCCTGGACGGCCCGGTTGCACGACAACGACTACCTGTCCGGCTTCTACAGCAGCATGAGCTCGGGCGTCGCCGACCAGGTGAACGCGTACAACCGCGCCGGCTACGTACGCCCGGACTACCTCGACTTCGCCCGCTGGGACCAGGTCGCCACCGTGACCGACGCCGCGCTGCCCGCCGGATACTGGTCGCCGCACCGGCGGATCAAGCAGTACCGCGGCGACCACGAGGAGACGTGGGGCGGGGTCACCATCAACATCGACAACGACTACCTGGACGTCGCGCCGTTGCCGCGGACCGCCTTCGCCGACTTCAACGGCAACGGCTGGTCGGACCTGCTGGCGCGCACGACGAGCGGCGGCGCCCTGGTGCTCTACCCCGGCAACGGCACGCTGCTGGACACCACCGCCGCCCGTACGCTGAGCGGCGGCTGGTCCGCGATGAGCGCGATCATCCGCATCGGTGATCTGGACCGCGACGGGCGCGAGGACGTCGTCGCGCGCGCGAGCGCGACCGGCGAGCTGTGGTTCTACCCCGGCACCGGGTCCGGCTTCGGCACCCGCAAGCGGATCGGCACCGGCTGGAACGGCATGCGGGAGCTCACCGCGATCGGCGACTTCAACCGCGACGGCTACCCGGACCTGCTCGCCGCGAAGACCAGCGACCGCAAGCTCTACGTCTATCCGGGTGCCGCGGGAGTGAAACTCGCGCCACGGGTGCTGGTCGGCAACGGCGGCTGGAACACCATGAGTGAGCTCGCCGGGGTCGGTGACTTCGACGCGGACGGCTACCAGGATTTCGCCGCCCGCCTCACCGCGACCGGCGCGCTGTACCTCTACGCGGGTCGGGCCGGCGGTTTCGCGGCCCGCCGGCAGATCGGCGCCAGCGGCTGGAACGGCATGCGCGACCTCGTCGGCGCCGGCGACTTCAACCGTGACGGCCGACCGGACCTGGCCGCGGTGCAGACGTCCACCGGGTACGTGTTCCTCTACGCCGGCAACGGCTCCTCCCTGCGGGCCCGCGTCCGGCTCGCCACCGGCTTCACCGGCCGCACACCGATGGCGTAGCCCGAAGCTCCACTGAGGTCGGGACTTTGGTCCCGCGATGATCGGGCGCTTCGCCTCAAGCCCGGCCCGGGCCGGACCGGCAGAGTCGAAGGCACAGACATCAATCAAGGAGGCAGCAGATGACCACCATCGGCCGAGGCCCGGCGGCCCACCTCGAAAAGGTCGAGGCCCCCGGCTCGATCCTCACCGACGCCGCCGCCAGGGCACTGGCCGTGCTGCGCGTCTCCACCGGATTCGTCTTCCTCTGGGCGTTCCTCGACAAGACCTTCGGCTTCGGCTACGCCACCCCCGGCGAACGGGCCTGGATCAACGGCGGCTCCCCCACCAAGGGCTTCCTGTCCAGCGTCGAGGTCGGCCCGTTCCAGGACTTCTTCCACAGCATCGCCGGCGACACCTGGGCCAACTGGGCCTTCATGCTCGGCCTGCTCGGCATCGGCGTCGCCCTCATAGCCGGCATCGGCCTGCGCGTCGCCGCGGGGGCTTCGGCTCTCATGATGGCGTTCATGTGGGCCGCCGAATGGCCGCTGGCCTCCGGCTCCTCCAACCCGATCATCGACTACCACGTCATCTACGCGCTCGTCGGCATCGTCCTGGCGCTCACCTACGCCGGACACACCTGGGGCCTCGGGCGCTGGTGGGCCAAGCTGCCCATCGTCCAGAAGAACCGCTGGCTCAGCTGACCAACCCCGACCACACAGGTACGGCCCGGAAACGCGGTGTCAGCGCGGATCCGGGCCGTACCTGTTGACGCCGGGGTCGCTGTCCAGCACCGTCATGATGAGAACCACGAGGCTGCCGAGCGGGATGAAGCCGAGCAGCTGCCACCAGCCGCTCAGCCCGGCGTCGTGCAGCCGCCGGCAGGTGACCGCCAGGGTGGGCAGGAGCCCGGCGAAGAAGAAGACCAGGATCAGCCGGCCGAGGGCGGGGCTGCTCTCGCCGGAATCCTCGACGAAGATGCCGACTCCGACCAGGGCGGCGAAGATGATCCCGTTGATGAGGGTGAACCACCAGTACTCGGCGCGACGCGCCCGGCCGGCGAACGCGGCGTACCTGCGAAAGCAGCCCAGCCAGTAGCCCAGCGGCCCGACGCCGTACCGGGTGTCAGCGGTCACGATGTCCTCCTTGGATAGTCAGGGACCTGCTGACCCTAGGGGCTGGACCGGCGTCGCCGCTGCCCCGGACTACGCCAGGGCGAGACCGATGGCGCGCAGCTGCCCGTCGACGACCTCGTCGAAGTACCGGGCGGCGTCCGGCGTGACCGGGCGCAGCTGCCCGAAGACCTCCATGGCGACGAAGCCGTG
Source organism: Actinoplanes sp. NPDC049668 (assembly GCF_044465445.1). Taxonomy (NCBI): domain Bacteria; kingdom Bacillati; phylum Actinomycetota; class Actinomycetes; order Micromonosporales; family Micromonosporaceae; genus Actinoplanes; species Actinoplanes sp. NPDC049668. The sequence goes on along the minus strand of NZ_JBITLR010000004.1, from coordinate 98,772 downwards.
CACGGTCACGAACGTGTCCATCGCCAGCGCCGTCAACGCGACCGGCCCGCCGTACCCACGCCGCTCGCGCAGCGCGGTCAGCTGCGCGACCGTCGCCGGCCGCAGCCGCGACTCCCGTCGCGCGAGCGCGGCGGGATCCACCAGATCCTGCTCGTACGCCGTGACGAGCACCTGATGCAGGAAGTCGCCGACCCGGGCGCCGGCCCGGATGGTCTGCTCGCCCGGCGCCCGGTAGCCCGGCACCGGCGTCCCGTAGGCGAGCCCGAACTCGGCCGGATGCGCCACCGACCAACGCCGGTACGCGTGGATACCGTCCGCCAGCGCGGATGCCGGGTCGCCCGCCGCCGCCCCGGCCTGCTCCACCGCGTCGGCCTGCTGGTCGAAGGCGCGGACGAGCAGGTCGGTGAGCAGCCCGTCGCGGTCGGGAAAGTAGCGGTAGAGGGCCGAGACGGCGATGCCCGCCTCACGCGCGACGGCGCGCAGCGACAGGGCCGCCGCACCGTTCTCCGTCAGGTGCCGCTGCGCGATGTCGCGCAGGTCCACGAGCAGTTCCTCCCTGCGGCGTTCGCGCAGACCCTTGCCCGTCATGCAGAACACCGTACACAACGAGAGCACTGCTCTTGACACGTCGGAGTGGAACGAGAACACTGTTCTCGACGCGAACACTGCTCTCAAGGGAGACCCATGCAAGCTCTCGACACCGCCCGCCGAATGCCCGTCACCGGCCTGCTATTGGTCGCGGCCGGGGTGCTCGCCGCCACGGGCAGCACGATCCTGGGCGAGTCCTTCGACTGGCCCGCCAGCCTCGACCTCGGCGCCGCCGACGCGCTCCCCGCGTTCGCCGCGCACGCCACCGCGATCCGGCTCGGCTTCTACCTCAACCTGCTCAGCAGCCTGGCGCTGATACCGGTGGCGATCGCCCTCTCGGCCGCGCTCGGCCCCACCTCGGTCGCGGTCCGGTCGATCACCGCGCTCGGGGTGGCCGGCGCGCTGGCGCAGCTGCTCGGCTGGGTCCGCTGGCCGCTGGCCGTGCCCCAGCTCGCCGACGCCTACCTTGCCGCCGCGCCCGGCTCCGCGGAACGCGCCGCCGTCGGCGCGTCCTACGACCTCATCAACGCGTACGCGGGCGGCGCCGTCGGCGAACACCTCGGCTGGCTGCTGCAGGGCATCTGGGCCGTCGGCGTCGGCGTCCTGCTCGCGCGCTCCACGCTCCTGCCGCGGTGGCTCGGCGCCGCCGGCGCCTCGCTCGCCGCGGTCTGGCTGCCGCTCACCGCGGCGAGCGGCTTCACCGGCTCGCACCTCGGCGCGGTCGCCACGGTCGGCACCCTGACCTACACCATCTGGTACGTCTGGCTCCTGGTCATCGGCATCGTCCTGCTGGTACGCGCCCGGCGGCAATAACTATTAGGAGTGTTGACAGTTGTCGTAACATCCATCACGCTCGATTTAATTTCGAGCAAGGAGCTGCGATGAGGCATTCGCACCGCTGGGCGGCGCTGGCCGTGGCCGCCCTGACCATCGCCGCGGGAGCCGTGACGTCTCCCGCCGTCCTCGCCGCGCCGACCGGCGCGATCATGGTGGCCTGCGCGGCACCCGCCTGGGCCGAGGGCACCAGCTACCCGGCCGGCGCCCAGGTGACCTACAACGGGCGCCTCTACCGGGCCCGGGTCGCGCACACCCCGCCGGTCGGCGCCGGCTGGAATCCCGTCGCGGCGGCCTCCCTCTGGGAGGACCTCGGCGCCTGCGACACCACCACCCCGCCGACCACCCCGCCGACGACCCCGCCCACCTCTCCCCCGCCGACGACGGCCGGGCTGCCGCACGCACCGTACGTCGACATGGGCGCCTGGCCGACGCCCAGCCTGCCCACGATGGTGAGCAGCGGGAACCTCAGACACGTGACGCTGGCGTTCATCACGGCGTCCGCCTGCAAGGCCATGTGGTTCAACGCGTACGACCCGCGACAGGCCTGGGCCCGCGACCAGATCGACGCGGTACGCGCCCGCGGCGGCGACGTGAAGATCTCGTTCGGCGGCGCGACCGGCATCGAGCTGGCGCAGGCGTGCACCAGCGTGTCCGCGCTGCAGGCCGAGTACCAGGCCGTGGTCACCGCCTACCAGCTGAAGTACATCGACCTGGACATCGAGGGCAGCGCGACCGCGGAGCCCGCCTCGGTGGCCCGGCGCTCGCAGGCCCTCGCAGCCCTGCAGCGGGCCAACCCCGGGCTGCGGGTGTCGTTCACCCTGCCGGTGCTGCCCGAGGGCCTCACCGCGGACGGCCTGAACGTGGTCCGCTCGGCGCGCGACGCCGGCGTCAACGTCGACCTGGTCAACGTCATGGCGATGGACTACTACCGCAACGGCGACTACGGCGACTTCGCCGTCGACGCCGCGAACTCGACGTTCAACCAGCTGCGGTCGCTGTACCCGGGCCGCACCGACGCCCAGCTGTGGAAGATGGTCGGCGTGACCCCGATGCTGGGCGTGAACGACGACGGCCGCGTCTACGACCAGGCGGACGCCCGGCAGCTGGTCGCCTTCGCGCAGGGCCGGCACCTCGGCATGCTGAGCTTCTGGGAGCTGGGCCGGGACAAGAACGCCTGCACCGGCGCGCTGTACATGTGCACGAACATCCCGCAGCAGCCGTACGAGTTCAGCCGCATCTTCGCCGCCTACAACGGCTGATCCATGTCGAGGCGCCCGGGAGAACCCGCCCGCCGCGCGGGTTCTCCCGGACTGTGATAGACCGATTTCACTGCGTCGATTTCGAACGGGGCCGAATCAAGGAGTTCGCATGGCTACCTCCGTCAGCCGTCGTACCCTCCTGATCGCCGGGGCGGGCACCGCCGCCGGCCTGTCGTTGCCCGGCGCCGCCGCCGATGCCTCCGCGTCCACTCGGGTGGGATTCCGGCTGGACGCGGAGGTCCTCGACGGTGGCGAGCAGATCACCTCGATCACCGTTTTCACCGCCCGGCTGGGCAGGATCGACGCGGCGAGCCTGACGACCGGCACCTTCCGCGTGCACGCCACGGCGACCAGCCCGATCACCCTGGCCCCCGGCGACCAGGTCGGGTACGACCTCGACCGCGCGGTGACCGCCGTCCGGCTCGACCACCGTGGCAACATCGTGCTCGAACTGAGCCACGCCGAGGGCCAGGCCGGCGGCAACACCCTGGGCTACGTCGTCAGCCGGAGCCGCAACGTGGTGCTCGACCTGGTCTACACCATCACGCAGACCGCACCGATCGCCCTGCGCGACGGCGGCTCGCTCACCATCTCGAGCTTCGTACAGGGCCGGCTGTCGGACCCCGAGGTGGACGCGTTCAGCTACCACCGCTCCGACTCGGGCATGAAGTACCGGCTGTTCACGCCCGGCCGCGACGCCCGGGGCCGGCGGCCCCTCGTCGTCTGGCTGCACGGCGGAGGTGAGGGCGCTTCGCTGCCGGACGACTACTACGACAACGAGACCACGCTGCGCGCCAACCGCGGCGCGCTCGGCTTCGCCACCCCGCAGGCGCAGCGGATCTTCTCCGGCGCCTACGTCGTCGCGCCGCAGAGCACCTCGTTCTGGCTGGAGGACGGCCCCCGATTCGCCCCGCTGATCCTCGAGATCGTCAGCGATCTCGTACGCCGGCACCGCATCGACCGTGACCGGATCTACGTGACCGGCGCCAGCAACGGCGGCTACATGAGCCTGAAGATGACCACGACCTATCCCCGCCTGTTCGCCGCGTCCGTATCGATCTGCCCTGTCGTCGCGCCCCGGACCCCGGGCGGCCCGCCCATGATCACCGACGCCGAGCTGCGGAGCATCGAGACGCCGACCTGGCTCGTCGCCTCCCGCGACGACACCACGGTCCCGCCGGAGCCCAACGCCGTGCACGCGCACGACCTCATCCCCGGCTCGCTGTTGACGCTGTACGACCACGTCGTCTGGAACGGCCATCAGTTCCCCGGACACTGGTCGTGGATCTACGTCGCCCGCAACGATCCGAGCGTCGGCCGAACCCACATCTGGCAGTGGATGGCGCACCGACGACGGCCTTAGGGCGCATCTTCGCGGCGTCAGCGGTCGAAGGGGATGGTCTGTAGGCCGGTGCGGCCGCTCTGAGCGGCGTCGATCAGCACCTCGTCGACGGTCAGGACGCCGTACTGCCCCTCCAGGTTGAACTGGCCGGAGTCGCCGGCCGGCACCACCCGCCAGGTCTGCGCGGGGTCGCCGTCACGGCACGGCTGCAGGACCAGCGGCGCCTCCGGAGTGTCCGCCACGCAGGAGCCGGGCCGCGCCGGCGGGGCGATCACCACCCGGTTGCGGGCCGTCACCGGCGCGGGCACCAGCGACATCTCGGTGGAGGAGTCCTTCGCCGCGCCGGTGAAGTCGACCACGTCGCCCGCGCCGACCTGCATCCAGCGGTCCACACCGTCGTCCGCGACGTCGATCAGAACCCCGGTCCCCAGGTCGACGCCGAGCTCGCGCAGCTGGCTCACGTTCGACGACCGGGTGCCGCTCCTCGGCGGCGCGGAGGAGGCGGAGGCGGAGGGCGTGGGCATCGCCGACGCGGACGGGCCGGGGGTGCCCGAGGCGGCCGGGGTCGGCGGCCCGCCGGGGTCGCGGGCCAGGGCCGTGCCGATGCCGACCGCCGAGATCAGCACGGCGGCGAACGCGGCGCCGGCCGCCCGGTTGCGCCGGCGCCGGGCGGCGCGGCGGCGGACCTCCCCGGCCGGCGCCAGGCCGGCGGTTCGCTGCAGGTGGTCGGCGTACGCGTCGAGGCCCTGCTGGATGCGATCGTCAGACATCGTGGTCCTCCCGGCCCGTCTCGTGGTCGGACAGATGGGCGGCCATGGCCCGGCGCCCGCGGGCCAGCCAGGTGGTGACGGTGCCGGCCGGAACGCCGGTCTCGGCGTTGATCTCGGCGACGCTCAGCCCGACGAGATGATGCAGGACGATCACCCGGCGCTGGTCCGCGGGGATCCGGCGCAGCGCCGCCACGATCGCGACGTGGTCCGGGCTCAGCGCCTCGACGTGTCCGTCGCCGGCGTCGCGCCGGTGCGCGTGCAACCGGTTGACGGCCCTGCGCCAGGTGCTCACCGCGTGCCGGTAGGCGACCCGGCGCACCCAGGCCTCGGGGTTGTCGTACCGGCTGATCCGGTGCCAGCGGTTCCAGGCGCGCAGGTACGCCTCGGCCACCGAGTCCTCGGCCTCGGCCCGGCTGCCCACCATCATCGCGACGTGCGCGAGCACGCGACGCGAGGACGTCGCGTAGAAGGTGTCAAAGTCCTCTGCGTCGCGCATGTATGGACGAACTCCGTCTCGGGGGCGAGGCTCAGCTCGCGAACCGGATGGTCTGCAGGCCGGTACGGCCCGAGCCCCCCGTGGTGATCTTCCCGTCCTCGACCCGGATCACGCCGTACTTTCCGTGCAATTCGAACTGGCCGGAGTCGCCGGCCGGGACGATCGTCCACACCTGCGCGGCCTTGCCCCGCTTGCACACCTCGAGCCTCAGCGCGGCGCCGGCGGTGTCCGCGACGCAGTGGCCCGCGCCGACCTCCTCGTTCCAGAACGGCGGCTGGATCAGCACCCGATTCTTCTCGCGTACCGGCGCGGCCTTGAGCGACATCATGGTCGAGTCGGTCCGCGTCGTGCCGGTGAAGTCGACGCCGTTGCGGCCGACCTGCATCCAGCGGTCCACGCCGTCGTCGGCGACGTCGATGAGCACGCCCTCGTTGAGGTCGATGCCGAGCCGCTCGAGCTCGCCGAGGTCCGACTTCGCGGGCTGCGCGGGCTTGGCGGGCTGCCGGGGCTGCGCCGGCTTCGCCACGGCCTTGTCGGTGGCGCTGCCCAGCTTCGCCCCGGCGGTCCGGCCCTCCGCCGACGCCGGCGACGCGGCCGCGGTCGGCTGGGCGGCGGCGGAGGGCCCGGTCGGGGTGTTGGTGCCGCACGCCGACAGCGTGGCGACGGTGGCGAGGCCGAGGGCTCCGAAGACGAACGAACGCATGGGTGGTGTCTCCTTCGAGGGGCGGTGCTGGAATACCCCGGACACGCGCCGCACGCCCCGCCGATTTCACCGCCGATGTAACGAACCGATAACGACCCTCACCCGATGTAGGCGAGCGCGAAGCCGACGGTCGGCACCCCGAAGAGCACGGAGACCACGGCCAGCTTGGCGATCGTCGGACGGCGGGTGAGGATCGCGTACGCGCTCAGCAGCACCGGCGCCATGAGCAGTTGCGCGGTGAGCGTCGATCGGGGAACCAGGACGTCGAGCGCGGCGCACACGATCGAGACGACCAGCGCGGTGCCCCAGAGCGCGACCCCGATGCGGTGCGTGAGGCGGCGGCCGTAGCGCACCGCGAAGGTCGAGTAGCCGGCATCGCGGTCGGCGGCGAGATCGGTCACCGTGGTCGGCACGTACAGCGCGGCGGCGAACAGGACGCCGATCAGGGCGAACTGCCACGGGAACCCCCACGGCGGCCGGGTGATCGCCCAGCCCGCGGCAGGCGATACCACGCCGACCACCAGCGCGTTCACCACGACGTCCCAGCCCGGCCGGGTCTTCAGCCGCAGCGGCGGCACGCTGTACGCCCAGCCGAGCAGCAGCACTCCGGCGACGCCGAGCACGAACAGCGGCCCCACGAACAGCGCCACCGCGACGCTGCCGAGTGCTAGCCCCGCGTACCAGCTGCGCAGCCGCCGGGCCGAGACCGCGCCGGTGACCAGGGGCGCGGTGGCCTTGCGCGGGTTGATCCGGTCGCTGGGCAGGTCGTGGAGGTCGTTCTGGGCGAGGACCGCTCCCCAGATCAGCGGGCCGAGGACGAGCAGCGCCGCGACGGCGCGCGGCGCGTCGGCCCGGGCCGGCAGCCAGGCGTGTCCGGCCAGGACGGTGCCGAGGTACGCGGGCACCCAGGAGACCGGCCAGAACCACGGCCGGGAGACCGCGAGCAGGAGCATCGTCGGACGTTCCAGCACCGTGGTCATGCCCGCATCATTCGCGACGCCGGCTGAGCGCCGGCTGAGGGGGTCACCCCGGTACCGCACCGGCCGCTAGTTCAGCTTCGAGTGATGGCGGCTGTACGCGAAGTAGATGATCAGGCCGAGCAGGAACCACACCGCGAAGCGCAGCCAGGTGGCCGGGGCGAGGAACGTGATAAGCCAGATCGAGAAGATCACGCCGAGGGCGGGTATCACCGGCATGCCCGGCAGCCGGAAGGTACGCGGCAGGTCCGGGCGCCGGTAGCGGAGCACGATCACCGCGATGCAGACCACCACGAAGGCCAGCAGGATGCCGATGTTGGTCAGCTCCGCCGCCTCGCGGATCGGCAGGAACCCGGCGATGACCGCGGACACCCCGCCGGCGATCCAGGTCACCCGGCTGGGTACGTGGCGCACCGGATGCACCTTGGCGAACCAGGCCGGCAGCAACCCGTCGCGGCTCATCGCGTACCAGACGCGAGTGACGCCCAGCATGAACGTGAACATCACCGTGAGGATGCCGATGATCGCGCCGACCGCGATGACGTCGGCCAGCCAGGAGAGGCCGACCGACGCGAACGCCGAGGAGAAGCCGCTCTCCGGGTCGATGTCGCGGTAGTTCTGCATGCCCGTCAGCACCAGGGTGGCGGCGACGTACAGCACCATCGACGCGGCCAGCGAGTAGATGATCGCCTTGGGCAGGTGCCGGCGGCCGTCGCGCGACTCCTCCGCGGCGGTGCTCATCGCGTCGTAGCCGAAGACCGCGAAGAAGACCGTCGCGGCGCCGGTGATCGCCCCGCTCCACCCGAACGGAAAGAACGGCTGGTAATTCTCCGACCGGATGTAGAAGACGCCGACCGCGATGACCACCAGCACAACCGCGACTTTGAGCGCGACCACGGCGGTCTCGACCCGGGCCGCGGCCCGGATGCCCTGATTCAACAGGTACGCGATCAGCAGGCACAGCACCACCGCGAACAGGTCGACCACGTGCCCGTCGCCGGTGCCCGGAGCGCCCAGCATCCAGGCGGGCAGGTCGACGCCGAGCTCCGACATCAGGAACGAGAAGTAGCCGGAGATGCCGATCGCCACCACCGCCACGATGGCGGTGTACTCCAGCAGCAGGTCCCAGCCGATGAACCAGCCGACGATCTCGCCGAGCACCACGTAGCCGTAGGTGTATGCCGAGCCGGCCTTCGGGATCATGCCGGCGAACTCCGCGTAGGACAGCGCGGCGGCGCCGCTGGCGATGCCCGCCAGCAGGAACGAGATCAGCACGGCCGGGCCGGCGGTCTCGTTGGCCACCGCGCCGGCCAGCGCGAAGATGCCCGCGCCGATGATGCCGCCGACGCCGATCGCGGTCAGCTGCCACAGCCCCAGCGTGCGGGTCAGGTCCGTGCGGCTCTCGTCCTCGATGTCGCCGACCGGCTTGCGCCGGAAGATTCCGTTGCCGCCGCCGAACGCTCCCGGTGTCGCCGCCATGGCCACCTCCCTGCAACCGGAGTACCACGTCCGGGCCGCCAACGCATCCAGGACAATGGATCCCGCCCGCGGTCGCCGAGCGCTACCTCGGCGGCGGTCCCGCCTGAGCCGGGTGTGTCGAACAGGCCCGATGTCCGGGTTTCGCGGCGCGACGCGGGGTAATCGCCTTCAATGATGACCATGACGCGGACGCGGGAGCCGACCTTCTTCGGGCAGCCTCGGGTGCTCGCCAACGTGTTCGGGGTCGAGCTGTGGGAGCGGTTCTCGTTCTACGGCATGCAGGGCATCCTGCTGCTCTACCTGTACTACGAGGCCGACCAGGGTGGCCTCGGCATCGACCAGCACACCGCGACCAGCATCGTCGGCGCGTACGGCGGGTCCGTGTACCTCGCCACGGTGATCGGGGCCTGGCTGGCCGACCGGCTGTTCGGGCCGGAGCGCGTCCTGTTCGGCAGCGCGATTCTGGTCATGTGCGGGCATATCGCACTCGCCGTGATTCCCCAGCTGGCCGGCGTCACCATCGGGCTCATCTTCATCGCGCTCGGCAGCGGCGGCGTCAAGTCCACTGCCACCGCGATCGTCGGCACCCTCTACGCACCCGGCGACCAGCGGCGCGACGCCGGCTTCTCGATCTTCTACCTCGGCATCAACCTGGGTGCCCTGCTGGGCCCGCTGCTCACCGGCCTGCTTCAGGAGGAACTCGGCTTCCACTACGGCTTCGCCGCCGCGGCGGTCGGCATGGCGATCGGACTGATCCAGTACGCGATCGGCCGGCGGGCGCTGACCGGCGCGGCACGCGCGGTTCCCAACCCGCTCCCCCGCAACCGCCGGCCCCTGGTCGCCCTGATCGCGGTCGCCGCGATCGTCCTGGTCGGCATCTTCGCGCTGACCGGCCTGCTGCGCCCCGCCCGGCTCTCCACCGTCGTCGTCGTGCTGAGCATCCTCACGGCGCTCGCCTACTTCGCCGTGATTCTGGCCAGCCGTCGGGTCGACGGCACCGAGCGCCGCCGGGTCCTCGCCTTCATACCCATGTTCATCGCCAGCGCCGCCTTCTGGTCGCTGTATCAGCAACAGTTCACGGTGGTCACGATCTACTCCGACACGCGCCTGGACCGCGACGTCTTCGGCTGGACGATGCCGGTCTCCTGGGTGCAGTCGATCAATCCGGTCTTCGTCATCATCCTGTCCGGAGTCTTCGCCGCGCTCTGGATGCGCCTCGGCGACCGCCAGCCGTCGACACCGGTCAAGTTCGCCGCCGGAACGATCATCATGGGTGTCGCGTTCCTGCTGTTCCTGCCGTTCGCGGGCACCGGCGCCAACGGCGTCCCGCTGCTGGGACTCGTCGGCATCATCCTCGTCTTCACGATCGCCGAGCTCCTGCTGTCACCGGTCGGGCTGTCGCTGTCGACGAAGCTGGCCCCGGCGGCCTTCCGCACCCAGATGGTCGCGCTGTTCTTCCTCTCCGTCGCCCTGGGCACCGCCATGTCGGGCACGCTGGCCGGCTACTACAGCGCCGATGACGAGGTCGTCTACTTCGGCGTGCTCGGCATCCTCGCGATCGCGATCGGCGTGCTCCTGTGGCTGATCAGCCGCCCCCTCCAGCGGCTCATGGGCGACGTGCGCTGACCGCGCCGGCATTGCCCTCGCTCAGGGCGCGGTGGCGGTGGCGAACACCCGGCGCAGCGAGTCGAAGGTGTCCAGCGAGCGCCGGCCCTCGTCCCGCAGGGACGTGACCGCCGGGTCGGAGTCGGTCGCGGCGACCGCCGCCTCCCAGATCTCCCGTTCAGCCTGCCGCCACTCGGGCATGTCCCGCACCTGCACGTCGACGAAGCCCGCCTTCGGCAGGTCTCGCTGGAGGTTCACCGCGCGGATGCGCGGCGGGACCAGGTCGTCCGACGGATCGACGGACTCCCAGCAGGTGAGGGCGATGCGGCCGCCGCGGGTCAGCAGCCGGCGGAACTCGATCAGCGCGGCGAGCGGCGGCTCGGCGAACTGCACGGCGTCCACGCACATCAGACCGTCCGCGGCGCCCGTGGGCAGGCCCGTCGCGTCCAGCGTGCCGACCCGGAACTCGGAGCGGCCGGCGGGCAGCCGACGGACGGCGACCTCCGTGGCCTGTTCGAGGGCGACGGCGGAGAAGTCCACTCCGATCAGGCGGGTACCGGCACGCCGGGCGACCTCGACGCCGTACCCGCCGCGCCCGCAGGCGATGTCGAGCAGCAGACCGTCCTGCGGCAGGCGCAGCTCCCCGGTCAGCTCGGCGATGCCCGGCAGGGTGAGGACTCCGGCGAACCGCAGGTCCGGCGATATGCCTAGGGCGCGGGCGATGATGGCGTCGCGGGCCTGCGAGCCGGCCATGTCCGCGTACCACTGGTCGAAGTACGCTGCGTCGGGCATCGCCGGGTTCTCCGATGTCATGCGGGCATTGTCTACGGCGTCCTACCGGGGCAGCACGGTGAGTACCCGGACGATGTGGTCGCGGAACTCCTGCAGGAACTTGGCGAGGAACTCCTCGGTCGACGTGTCGGTGACCTTGCCGTCGCCGGGGAACAGCTCCGGCGTGTACTTGAGGTACGCCTCGGGCGAGGTCATCTGCCGGGCGTTGCAGAAGCTGAGCACCGCGCGCAGGCTCTGCTGCGCCAGCGCGGTCCGGATGTCACCGATCGAGGCGCCGATCACCGCCGCGGGTACGTGATCGAAGGAGTTCTGGCCCCACGGCCGCGACGCCCAGTCGATGGCGTTCTTCAGGGCGCCGGGGATGGAGCGGTTGTATTCGGGCGTGATGAACAGGATGGCCTGCGAGCGGCCGATCGCGTCCTTGAGCGCGCGCCCCTCCGGTGGATAGTCCGCGTCGTAGTCCGGGCTGTACAGCGGCAGATCCCGGATCGGGATCTCGGTGAACTCCAGGTCGTCGGGCGCCAGGCGGATCAGCGCCGTGGACAGTTCCCGGTTGACGGACGTCGACGAAAGGCTGCCGACGAGGTATCCGACCTTGTAGGTGGTCATCGAGCTGCACTCCTAGCGGGGATTATGTGCGATTTGTGGCCAATGATCAGGCTAACCGTCGCCGGCCGCCGGGTCGGGCGGAATGCGGCGGCCGAGCAGATCCGCCCGACCTGTCGGAGACTAGGGACGTGGACACGCGGGTCGAGCAGCTGCACTCGCCGGCGATCGGCGGCGCCGGGACCGTGATCGCGTACGGGCACTGGGGACGGCCGGTGCTGGTGTTCCCGGCCGAGGCGGGAGGGGCGCACGACTTCGCGTCGTGGGGCATGGTCGACGCGGTCGCCCAGCTGATCGACGCCGGGCGGGCGAAGGTCTATTGCGTGGACAGCATCGACTCGCAGTCGTGGTCCGCCAAGGCCGCGCCGATGGAGGAGCGGGCGCGTCGGCACAACGCGTACGAGTCGTGGCTGGTCGACCAGGTGGTGCCGTGGATACACGGCGACTGCGGCGGGCCGGTCGACATCCTGACCACCGGGTGCAGCATGGGCGCTTTCCACGCGGCGAACTTCACCCTCAAGCACGGCCACCTCGCGTCGCGGGCCCTGTGCCTGTCCGGCAACTACGACCCGAGTCGCTGGGGCGGCTGGGGTGAGCGCGGCGAGGCGGCGTACTTCAACAACCCGATGGACTACGTGCCCAACATGGACGGAGACCACCTGAACTGGCTGCGCTCCACGGTGTCCCTGACGCTGGTCTGCGGGCAGGGCATGTGGGAGGACACCACCGGCACGCTGGAGAGCACCCGGGCGTTCGCCGCGGTGCTGGCCGCCAAGGGCATCCCGCACGAGCTGGACGTGTGGGGCCACGACGTGGCGCACGACTGGCCGTGGTGGCGCCGGCAGTTCGTTCACCACCTGCCGCGGTTCTGCTGAACCGACGACAGGAACAGCGCCTCGGCCAGGCAGGCCCGCTCGAAGTCGGCCAGGTGCAGGCTCTCGTTGGCGCCGTGCGCGCGCGTGTCGGGATCCTCGACGCCGGTGATGAGGATCTCGGCGGCCGGGAACGCCTCGGCCATCGTCGTGACGAACGAGATCGACCCGCCGACGCCGATCTCGACCGCGGGCACTCCCCACGCCTGCGCGAGCGCCGCCCGCGCCGCCGCGTAGGCCGGGCCGTCGGTGCGGGCCGCGAACGACTCGACCGGGTTTCCCGCGGTCACCGTGACCGAGGCGCCCCAGGGCGCGTGCGCGCGCAGGTGCGCGACCAGGGCGTCGCGCGCCGCCCGGCCGTCGTCGCCGGGTGCGGTACGCAGCGAGACCTTGGCGCGGGCGACCGGGACCAGCGTCAGCGCGGCGGAGTCGACGGCCGGCGCGTCGATGCCGACGATCGAGATCGCGGGGCCGGCCCACAGCCGGGAGGTCAGGGCGCCGGTGCCGATCAGCCGTACGCCGTCGGCCAGGCCCGCGTCGGCCCGCAGCCGCTCGTCGGTCAGGTCGAGCGGGTCCGCCGTGCCCCGGTGCAGGCCGGCGACGGCCACGTCGCCGCGCTCGTCGTGCAGCGTGGCGAGCAGCCGGACCATGGTGGTCAGCGCGTCCGGCACCGGGCCGCCGTACACGCCGTTGTGGACCGCGTGCCGCAGCGTGCGCACCTCGACGACGGCCGCGACGCCGCCGCGCAGCGTGGTGGTCAGCGCGGGCACGCCCACCCGCCAGTTGGTCGAGTCGGCGATCACGACGACGTCGGCGGCGAGCCGGTCGCGGTGCTCGTCGAGGATCCGGCCCAGGGTCGGCGAGCCGATCTCCTCCTCGCCGTCGACCAGCACGGTCACCCCGACGCGCAGGTCGTCGCCGAGCACGCGCAGCGCGGCCAGGTGCAGCGCGATGCCGGCCTTGTCGTCGGCCGCGCCCCTTCCGTACAGCCGGCCGCCGCGCTCGACCGGCTCGAACGGGTCGCTGTCCCAGTCCGCCGGGTCGCCGGCCGGCTGTACGTCGTGGTGGGCGTACAGCAGCACGGTCGGCGCCCCGGCCGGCGCGGGCCGCCGGCCGATCACCGCCGGTTGCCCGCCCTCGGCCCGGACCACGTCGGCGTCCAGTCCGGCCGAGGCCAGCAACCCGGACACGGCCCGGGCGCTTGCCCGCATGGCGGCGGATCTGGTGTGGTCGGCCGAGACGGACGGGATACGGACCAGCGACTCCAGGTCGGCCCGGACGCCGGGCAGCACCCGGGCGACCGCGGCGCGCAGGTCCGGCATCTCAGCCGGCGTGCAGCTGCAGGTCGGTGGCGAACCGCTCGGTCATCTCGATCACCCGTTGCAGCTCGGGGTGCCGCACGATGACCGTGCCGTCGCTGACCACGGTGGCCTGCCAGTCCCGCCGCTGCGCGCCGACCGGCAGCAGGTCGATCAGCGCCACCGCGTCGCCGTACTCGGCGAGCAGCTTCTCCAGTCCCTCGACGCGGGTGATCGCCCCGGCGCCCTGCGCCCGCTTGAAGACCGCGCCGGCGTTGTACCGGCGTTCCAGCGGCCGGGAGAGCCGGCCGTGCACGACCGCCTCGGCCCAGGCGACGTAGACGTCGCCGTCGGTCGCGAAGTTCATCAGGTCGGCGACCCGGGCGCCGGCCACCCGCGCGCCGATCTCGCCGAAGACGGCCTCGCCGTCGTCCTTGCGGTACCACTCCATGTGGGTGAAGCCGGTGGTGAAGCCCAGCGCCGCGATGACCGCCGCGCCCATCTCCCGCCCCGCCCGCAGGTCCGGTACGTCCAGGTCGCGCAGCGAAATGGACACCGGGCTGATCCACTCGTGCTGCTTCATCTGCAGCGGGCGGGGCCGGTACCAGAGCATGTGCTCGAAGAGCACGCCGCCGTCCGCGCAGATGGTGTCGTAGGTGAACTCCTCGCCGTCGACGAACTCCTCCACGCTGACCTCGGGCACGTGCCGCAGCAGCGGCAGCACTGTGGACAGCTCCTCGGGGCCGTCGATCCGGTACGTGTCCGCCGAGCCGGCGCCGGCGATCGGCTTGACGATCAGCGGGTAGCCGATGCGCTCGGCGGCCTCCCACACCCCGTGGACGCTGGTCGCGGCGGCGTGCCGGGGCGTGCGGATGCCGGCGGCGTCGATCGCCTGCTTCATGCGTTCCTTGTCCCGAAACGGCACGGTCTGCGCGACCGACAGGCCGGGCAGGCCGAACGACTCCCGGATCCGCGCGGCGAGCAGCATGTACGGCTCCCAGAGGCACTCCACCTGCTCGATCCGGGCGTGCCCGCTGAGGCCGTGCAGGGCCGCCAGCACCGCGTCATCGTCGGCCAGCGACACGTGCTCGTAGTGCGCGAGTGCGTACCGGGCCGCCGGCGGCAGCTCGGACGGCGGCTGGTCGCCGACGCCGATCACCGTCGCGCCGACCTCGGCCAGCGCCCGGGTGAAGTAGGCCATCTCGGCCGGGTATCCGGGCGACAGCATCACGACGTTCATTGCTGCTCCACGAGTTCGACGCGAATTCCGGAGACGATGCGGCGCAGCGCGTCCCGGACCACCTCCGTGTCCGGGTCGCGGACGATCACGTACCCCTCGCCCTCGTAGCTCGTGTTCGCCGGCTGGCCGGGCTGCGGCAGCCGGGCCTCCACGACGAGGTGGCCGAGCTCGGCCTGCAGCTTCTCGGCGCCGTGCACCGCGCGCACCCGGCCGCGGCCCTGGCCGCGGAGATAGGCCGTGCCGGCGGCGAACCTGCGCTCCGGCGGATGGAACCGGCCGAGCAGCATCAGCTCCGCCCAGACCTCATAGAAGTCGACATCGTGGACATAACCCAGCATCGACGTGAGCTGGGCGCCGGGCGGGCGGGCACCGACCTCGGAGATCGCTACCGAACCGTCCGGGCGGCGGAACCACTCCAGGTGGGTGAGGGCGTCGCGGACGCCGAGGGCCCGCAGCGCGGCCGGCCCGGCCGACCAGATCCCCTCGTACGCCGGGTCGGTCGTCTCCCGCGGCAGCAGCACCGTCCACTGGATCCAGGGATTGCGCAGCACCTCGAGCGGCGGTGGCAGGTAGTCCGACACCGACGACCAGATCGTCTGCCCGCCGACCGTGACGCTGTCGAAGGTGTGCTCCTCGCCGACCAGGAACTCCTCGAGCAGGCCGGGCTCGCCCGGGCCGGGCGTGAGCGCCGCGAGCCAGCTCCGCAGCGCGGACGGGTCGTCGAGCCGGTAGGTCGCCTGCGCGCCCGCGCCGGCCGGCGGCTTGGCCACCAGCGGGAAGCCGACCGCGTCCGCGAAGCTCAGCGCCTCGGCGGGCGTCGTCACCAGCTGGTGCCGGGCGCACGGCACACCGGCGGCGTGCAGCACCGACTTCATCCGGTCCTTGTCCCGCACGTTGAGCGCGGTCCGCACGTCCATGCCCTCGATGCCGAGCGCCTCGCGCACGTGCGCGAGCGGCACCTGCAGCTGCTCCAGCGCGCCGACCAGGCGCTCGACCCGTCCCAGCTGACCGCCGAGACCGGTCACCGCCTCGGCGAGCTGGCGCGGGTCGAACGCGTCGTCGACACGCCAGTGTCCGTCGAGGCGTTCCTTGAGGACGGGCGGCAGCCGCTCGGCCGGCTCGGAAGTGATGACCGCGAGCCGGACCCCGGGCAGCGCGGCGGCGGTGGCCACGAACCGGGTAGTGGCCTCCAAAAGGAACGGTGCTACGAACGCAGCGACAACCACGAACTGGACGCTACCGGTCCGCGGCGGTTTCCGCCCGCGGGCGACCACCGGGTGCCACGGGTAGCATCCGCATGGTGAACATCGTCCTCGTAGAGCCGGCGTTCCCCCCGACGCAGCGCCACTTCGCCCGCGCCCTCGCGGAGGTCGGTGCGACGGTGATCGGCGTCGGCGAACGCCACCGCGACGCCCTCGACGACCAGCTCAAGGGCTGGATGACGCACTACCACCAGGTGTCGAACGTGACCGACGTCGGCCAGCTGACCGACGCCGTCCGGTGGATACAGGACAAGGTCTGGGTCGATCGGCTCGAGGCCACGATCGAGGCGCACACCCTCGCGGCCGCCCAGGTACGGGAGAACTGCACGATCCCCGGCACGTCGGTGCGCACGGCCTGGCTGTGCCGCGACAAGCCGTCGATGAAGGAGGTGCTGCGCTCGGCCGGGGTGCCGACGGCCGCCTCTACCGCGGCGTCGACCGCCGAGCAGGTGCACGACTTCGCCGACGCGGTCGGGTACCCGCTGATCCTCAAGCCGCGGACCGGCGCCGGCGCGCAGGACACCATCCGGGTCGACACCAGGGAGCAGCTGGACGAGGCGCTCGGCCGTTTCGGCGCCCAGGACGTCTCGTCGATCGCGGTCGAGGAGTTCGTCGAGGGCCACGAGGGCTTCTACGACACCGTGTCGATCGACGGCCGCCCCGCCCTGGACTTCGTCTCGCACTACTACCCGAACGTCCTGGAGGCGATGCGTACCCGGTGGATCTCGCCGCAGTTCGTCTCCACCAACCGGGTCGACTCCCCGTCGTCGGACTACGCCGAGCTGCGCGAGCTCGGCGCCCGCGTCAACGAGGCCCTCGGCATCGGCACCAGCGCCACCCACATGGAGTGGTTCTTCGGGCCGAAGGGGCTGCGGTTCTCCGAGATCGGCTGCCGGCCGCCCGGCGTCGGCGCCTGGGACCTCTACTCGGCGGGCAACGACCTCGACATCTACCGCGAGTGGGCGAACGCGGTGGTGCACGGGCACATCGCCACGGGTGCATCCCGGCAGTTCGCCACCGGGATCGTCGCGCTGCGCCCGGACCGCGACGGCACCATCACCGGCTACTCCGGCGTCGACGAGGTGCAGGCCCGCTCCGGGCAGTGGGTGATCGACGCGCACCTGCCGCCGCCCGGCACACCCACCCAGCCGGTCGAGGCCGGCTACTGGGCGAACGCGTACGTCCGGATGCGCCACCCGGACTACGACACGCTGCGGGAACTCCTCGACGACGTGGGCCGCACCGTCCACGTGCATGCGGGGTGAGCGTGCGCGTCGTCGCCCACGGCGACCCGGGACTCGCGATCAACCGCCTGCGCCGGCAGTCCGGGGTCGACGACGCCACCGTCGACCGGTTCCTGGCCCGCTACTCCGCGCCGGTGGTCGAGGGCGGATTCTGCACGTTCCTCTACCGCGGCGAGGCCGACGCCGTACGCCTCGCCCAGCGGATCATCGGCCTGCCCGACCGGCTGCCGATGCACCGGCTGCCCGGCACGGACCTGTGGTACGTGATCGTCGAGATGCCCACGGACTCGCGGGTCGAATACCAGCTCGAGGTGGTCCGGGACGGCCGGACCGAGTGTCACAACGACCCGCTGAACCCCAAGCTGGCGCACAGCCCGGTCGGCAGCTCGTCGGTCTGCTTCGGGCCCGGCTACGTCGCTCCCGACTGGACGGTGCCGGATCCCGAGGCGCCGCCCGGGCAGCTCGACGATCTGGTGGTGCACAGCGACACCCTGACCCGGGACTACCCGGTGACGCTGTACCGCCCGGCCGGCTGCTGCCCGACCGGCAACTACCGGCTCCTGGTCGTGCACGACGGCGGCGACTTCCTCCGGTACGCGGCCGCGCGCACTGTGCTGGACAACCTGATCCACCGGCGGCAGATGGCCGAGACGGTGGTCGCGTTCCTGCACCCGAAGGACCGGCTGAACGAGTACGCCGACTCGGCCGAGCACGCCGAGTTCGTCACCCGTGAGCTGCTCCCGCTGCTGGAGAACGACTTCCCGCTCGCCGGCGCGCCGTCGACCCGGTGCCTGCTGGGCTCCAGCTTCGGGGCGGTCGCGTCGCTGTCGATGGCCCGCCGCTACCCCGGCACGTACGGGTCGCTGGCGCTGCTGTCCGGTTCGTTCGTCTCCTCCCGCCCCGACGGGGCGCCACACGGTGGCGGCCCGACGTTCGACCCGGTGGTCGCGTTCGTCGACGACTACCGGCGGCGGCCCACCCGGGTGGCGGACCGGGTGTTCGTCAGCTGCGGCGCCTTCGAGCCGCTGATCGTCCGGCAGCCCCCGATGCTGGAGACCTTCCGATCCGTCGGCATGCGGGTCCGATACGTCGAGTCGAACGACGGGCACACCTGGGTGAACTGGCGCGACCGACTGTGCGACGCACTGTCCTGGGCCCTCCCGCCCGACTGAGTGGCCCGCCGAGGCGGCCTGGCGTAACGTGCCGGGTTATTCGCGGCGGGGGGTCGGATGCTGGCACTGGTCTGGGGCGCGGTGCGCGCGCGGCGGGCCCAGGTGCTGACCGTCCTGTTCCTCACCGCGCTGGCGAGCGCCGTGGCGTCGGCGGGCCCGTGGTTCGCCGCCGCCGGCAGCGTCCGGGCCGCGGCGGCTGACGTCGCGAGCGCACCGGCCGCCGAGCGCACGCTGTCCGTTCGCCGGATCACCGAGACCGGCGGCGACCCCGGCGGCACGCTCGACCGGTTCGCGGCGGATGTGCGCGGGATGATCCCGCTGCCCGCCTCCGACCCGGTCGGCGGCCTGGTGGTGCCGCTGTACGTCACGGACGACGCCTCGATGGCGGTCGCCTACCGCCAGGGCATGTGCGACCACCTGCGGCTCGACGGCGCCTGCCCGGCCGCGCCGTTCGAGGCCGCGATCAGCGTGAACACCGCCCTGCGGCTCAACCTCGGCCGCGGCGACCGGCTCGACCTGCGCCCGGCGCCGGACGCGAAGCCCGTGTCGCTGCGCATCGTCGCGACGTACGCGCTGGACGACCCGGACGGCCCGTACTGGAGCAACACGCAGTTCGCCGCCGACGGCGGCCACGAACCGGCCTTCACCGCGCTCGGCACCTTCCGCGCCGACCCGCTGGACTCGCCCGCGGTGAGCTACGACGTGCGGGTGCCGGACCGGCTGATCCGCGGCGACGACGGCTACGACCTGGCGTCGGTGCTGCGCCAGGCCGACCAGGACCTCGCGCGGGCCTCGCTGCGGCTGGTCTACTCGACCGGCCCGCTGCTGGACACTGTCGCCCGCGACCGCGCCGCGATCGGCCGCGGCGTGCTCGTCGCGGCCGTACAGGTGGTGGTGCTGGCCTGGTTCGCGATCGGGCTGGCCGGGCACTACACCTGGCGCGACCGGCGGGGCGACGCGGCCCTGGTCAAGCTGCGCGGCGGCGGCCGCGGCGCGCTGCTCGGGCTGGGTTGGGGGCAGCACCTCGTGCCGCTGGTGCTCGGCGCGCTGCTCGGCCTGCCGCTGGGGTACGCGCTGGCCCGCCTGCTCGCCGGCCCGCCGCCCTCCGCCGAGGCCCTGGTTCCGTCGATCGCCGCGGCGGGTGCCGTGCTGGTCGGCGGGCTCGCCGTGCTTGCCGCGATCGAGGCCGTGGCGCTGCGCCGCCCGGTCGCCGACCTGCTGCGCGAGGCCGACGGTGGCCGCGGCGGCTGGCGCTCCGGGCTGGCCGACGTGCTGCTGCTCGCGGTCGCGGTGGCCGGCATCTACCAGTCCCGGGCCGGGTCGGCCGGTGCCGGGCTCGCGCTGGCCGCGCCCGCGCTGGTGGCCCTGGCCGTGGCGCTGCTGCTGGCCCGGCTGCTCGGCCGGGTCGCCGACCGGGGTGGCGGCGCCGCGGTGCGCGCCGGCCGGCTGCGGCTCGGCCTGACCGCCGTGCAGGTCTCCCGCCGTCCCGGCATCGACCGGGTGTTCGCGCTGGTCGTGGTCGCCGTCGCGGTGTTCGCCACGGCCGTGGGCGGCTACGCGGGCGAGCGCACGGCCCGCGCGCAGCGCAGCGCCGCCGAGCTGGGCGCGGCCCGGGTGCTGAACGTGCAGGCGGCGAACCGCACCGCCCTGCTGGCCGCGGTGCGCGCCGCCGACCCGGCCGGCGACCAGGCGATGGCGGTCGCGGTCGATACGACAAGCGACCCGCCGGTGCTCGCCGTCGACAGCGGCCGGCTCGGCGCGGTCGCGCGGTGGCGGCCCGAGTACGGCCCGCTCGACACCGTGCCGGCCGCTTCCGCACCCGCGTCCGCGCCGTCCGGGCTGCCGCCGATCACCGGCCGGCGGCTCGCCGTCCGCGTCGCGAACCCGGGTCGGGTGCCGGCGCGGCTCACGCTGGTGCTCGCGCACGAGGGGACCGGCGCGCCCGTGCCGGTGCGGTTCGGCGAGGTCGCGCCGGGCGAGCGGACCCTCGAGGCGGACGCGGCCGGCTGCGCCGAACCGCCGGGCTGCCGCATCCTGCGCTGGGAGCTGACCGGTGCCACGCTCTCCGTACGGGGGCTCGACCAGCTCGAGCCTTCCGGCGTCGTGCTCGACCCGGCCCGGCTCGGCGACATCGCGCTGTGGCGGGCCGGCACCGCGGGCGACGCGCTCGAACTGACGGCGACGGCCGGCGCGCTGACCCTCTCGACCGACCGGGCCGGCATATCCGCGTACGCCGTGGACACGGCCCTGCCGCTGCCGGTGGTGCTGGCCGGCGCCGCCCCACCGGAGTGGCAGTTCACCGAGCCCACCCTGCTCGCCTTCGGCGGCGAGCCGACCCCGGTGCGGGTCGTCGCCGCCGCGACCGCGCTGCCCGTCCTCGGCGGCCGGGGCGTGCTCGTCGACCTCGACGCCACCCGGCGGGCGATCGGCGAAGCCGCGTCCCCGGGCCGGTTCCAGGTGTGGCTCGGCGCGGACGCCCGGCCTGGCATCGTCGCCGCGCTCACCAGGGCGGGCCTGACGGTCGGCGCCGAGGAGTCCGTCGCCGCCCGGGCCCGCGAACTCGACGATCAGGCGCCCGCCGCGGTGACCCGCTTCTCGCTGCTCGCCGGCGCGGTGGCGCTGCTGCTGGCGGCGGCCGCGCTCGGGGTCGCCGGCGCGGTGGACCGCCGGCCACGGCTCGAACAACTGCGCGCGCTCCGCGTGCAGGGCCTGCCCGCGCGGGTCGCGGTCGGCACGGCGTACGCGGGGACCGCCGCACTCGTTCTCGTCGGCCTGCTCGCCGGCCTGTCGGCGGCCGCGCTGGCGCGGCCGCTGGTCGGGATCACCGTCCCCGCCTTCACCGACGGCTGGGAGGTGCTCCCGCGGCCCGGCGCCCTCGGCCTGCCCGCCCTCGCGTTCGCCGGGCTGATCGCGCTGGTCCTGCTCGGCGTGACGGGCTGGCTCGCGGTGCTGTCGCTGGCCCGGGGCCTGCGACGGGGGCCGGCGGCATGATCTCGCTGGTGCTCGCGATGGTGTGGACCCGGCGCGGGCAGGCGCTGACGCTCGCCCTGCTGGCGCTGCTCGCGGTGTCCGCCGCCGTCGCCTCGCCGGCCTACCTGGCCGCCGCCGACCGGGCCGTCGCCGCCGAGCAGATCGCCACCGCAACGCCCGCCGAGCGCGGCATCGTGATCAGCGCCGCGCAGGAATGCGGGTCGGCAACAACGGCAACCCGGAGTTCAGCAACGTCGGCGCCGCCCTGGCCGACCTGCCGGGCTTCCACTACCTGTACTCCGCCGAATTCCCCGCCGTCGGCATCGAGGCCGACAATGTGAACGCCTCGCGGGTCGTCTTCCGTCAGGACGCCTGCGCGCACCTGCGGATCGTCGCGGGCCGTTGCCTCATCGGCGCGGGAGAGGTGATCATCGGGAGCCGGACCGCCGAGCGGCTCCACCTCGCCGCCGGCGAGGCGATCACGCTGGGGTTCGCCAGGAACAACAACGACGACGACAACCCGCTGTGGCTGCCCGACGGCGACCCCGAGCGGCTGATCGTGGCCGGCGTCTACACCGTGCCGCAGCCCAGCGAGCCGTACTGGGGCACGCACGGCTACTTCACCGCGGTGCCCGCGTACGCGCCCGGCGAGCCCGTCTTCGCCGGCTCGGCCACGTTCGCCGCCATCGACCGCGGCCGCACCGAGCTGGCCATCGACGGTACCGCCGGCCCGGGCGCCCTGGACATCGACCGCCTGCCGACGCTGCGCGCCGATCTCGAGGCGCTCACCGTCGGCGCGCGTCAGATCGGCCCGTCGGTGCAGGTCAACACCGACCTGCCGAACCTGCTGGACCGGATCGGGACCGGCCGCTCCGACGCCCGCCTGCTGGTGCCCGTGATGGCCGTGCCGCTCGTGCTGCTCGCCTGCTTCTGCATCTTCCTCGCGGTCGGCTACGGCGCGCAGGGCCGCCGGCCCGAGCTCGCGATCGTCGCGCTACGCGGCACCCGCTGGTGGACCCGCTGGTGGCTGGCGACCGGGGAGAGCCTGATCGCGATCCTGGCCGGCGCCGCCGCCGGATGCGTCGTCGGCCGGCTGCTCGTCGACGCCGTGGCGGCCCTCTGGTTCCCGCACGTCGGCGTGCCCGCCGGCTGGTCGTCGCTGCGCTACGCCCCGGTCGCCGCGCTGGCCGCCCTCGCCGCGGCCGTGCTCGCCCAACGCCGCCAGCTGATCAGCCCGGTCGCCACCCTGCTGCACCGCAACCCCGAGCCGGCGGGCGGCTCCCGTACGCGGGCCCTCGAGGCCGTCGTCGTGCTGCTCGCGGTGGTCAGCGGCGTCCAGCTCGCGGTCTCCGGCGGCGCGCTGGCCGGCATCGGTCTGCTCGCGCCCGCGTTCGGCATCCTCGCCATGTCCCTGCTCGCGGCCCGGGCACTGCTCCCGGCCGTCACCCGCTACGCCACCCGGGCGCTGCGGGCCGGCCGGCTCGGCCCGGCGCTCGCCGGATTCCAGCTCTCCCGCCGCGCCGGGGCGCAACGCCTCTTCGCGCTGCTGGTGGCGACCGTCGCGGTGGCCGGGTACGCGGCCTGCGCCGTCGACGTGGCGTCGCGGGGACGCGACGTGCAGGCCGGGCTCGGCACCGGCGCCGAACGGGTGCTCTCGGTCGGCCCGGTGCACCGCAGCCGGCTGCTGCACGCCGTCTCGCAGGTCGACCCGCAGGGCAGGTTCGCGATGGCGGTCGCGCGCCTGCCTCAGTCGTCGGCCGGCGACGTGCCCGGCCTCGCCGTCGACACCAGCCGGCTCGCCACGGTGGCCTACTGGCCCGGCGGCGGCCCCGGCGCCCGCGAGGTGGCGGCCCGGCTGCACCCCGCGGCCGCCGACCCGGTCGTCCTCGACGGGCAGGACCTCGCGATCGAGGCCACGGTCAGCGGCATGACCAAGGGCCGGGAGCTCCGGCTCGTGGCCGTGGTCTCCTCGCTCGCGGGCCTCGGCGACCAGCGGGTCGACCTCGGCATACTGCGCGACGGCCGATCGAGGTACCAGCAGCGGGTGTCGGCTTGCCGGCAACGCTGCCGCCTCAACGGCATCGAGGTCACCGACCCGACCAGGGGCGCCGGCGTGACCGGCCGCGTGGAGATCAATTCGGTCGGCCCGGCGCGGACGACCGCCGGCCTCACCGACGCCGCCCGCTGGCGGATCGGCGACCTCGGCAGGCTTTCGGCCTCGCCGGCCGGGCTGATGATCGACGCGACCGCCCCGGCGGGCCTCCCGCGTGGAATCCTGGTCCGGCCGGTGGCCGCGCCCTCGCCGCTGCCCGCCGCGCACGCCGGGACCCCGCCCGCCGCCGGCACGGTCACCGGCCTCGACGGCACGACGCTTCCGGTACGCCTCACCGATCGCCTGCCGGCCGTGCCGCGGCTCGGCACGCACGCCACGCTGGTCGACCTCGACTACGCCGACCGGCTCGCGGCCGACGCGTCCCTGGCCGTCGAACCGCAGGTCTGGCTCAACGCGCACGCGCCCGCGGACATCCTGGACCGGCTGGCCGACCAGGGGCTCACGGTCGTCGGCGACACCCGGTCCGAGCAGGTGCGGCAGCGGCTCGCGGGGCAGGGCCCGGCGCTGTCGCTGTACTTCTACCTCCTGGCCGGCGGCCTGTCCGTGCTGCTCGGCGCGGGCACGCTGGTGCTGGCCGCGGCGGTCGACCGGGGCCGCCGGGTCGAGGACCTGTCGGCGCTGCGCGCACAGGGCCTGCGCCGGCCGGCCGCGGCGTGGGCGACGCTGTGGACGTACCCGGCGCTGGTCGCGATCGCGGCCGTGCTCGGCACGCTGATCGCGGTGGCGGCGTGGGCGCTGACCGGCTGGGCGCTGCCGCTGGCCGGGCTCGCGCCGCCACCGCTGCCGCTGCCGGCCTGGCCCCGGCCGGCGACCGTGCTGATCACGGCCGCGGTGGTGTTCCTCATGCTCGTCGCCGTGGCCGTGGCGACGGGCTGGGACCTGCACCGGCGCATCGACCCCGCGCCCGGCGGCGGCCGTTGCGCCGACCGCCCGACCACGAGGAGACCATCGTGAGGACGCTGACCGTCGAGGGTGCCGACCTGGCCTGGAACGGCGACCGGCCGGTGCTCACGGCCGTCTCGGTCAGCGCCCGGCCCGGCGAGATCCTGGCCGTCACCGGTACGTCCGGCGCGGGCAAGACCACGCTGCTCAGCGCGATGGCGGGACTGCTGCCGCCGGCGAGCGGGCAGGTGCTGATCGACGGTACGCCGCTCGGCGACCGCGATCACGCCGTGTCGCTGGGCGTCGTGCTGATCCCGCAGGACAACGGGCTGGCCGCGATCCTCACGGTGGCCGAGAACATCTCGGTCGCGGTGATCGCCACCGGCGGTACGCCGGCCCAGGCGCGCCGGCGCACCGCGGAGTCGCTGGAGCCACTGGGCCTCTCCGGCCAGGCCGGCCAGCTGATCGACGAGCTTTCCGGCGGTCAGCAGCAGCGCACGGCGATCGCCCGGGGGCTGGCGCTGCGCGGCGACATCCTGCTGGCCGACGAGATCACCAGCGAGCTGGACGCCGCGAACCGCCAGCGGGTGATCGAGCTGCTGCGCGCCGAGGCGACCCGGGGCGCCGCGGTCGTCCTCGCCACCCACGACCCGGAGGCGGCCGCCGCCTGCGACCGCGAGCTGCACCTGGCCGACGGCGAGGCGGTCTGGGCGCGCCCCTGAACGGTCGTGTCAGGCGACGTGTTCGGTACCGCCGGGCACCAGCGTGACCTCGCCGTCGAGGTGCTGCACGGTGAACAGCGTGCCGGGCGGATAGCTGCCCAGCACCTCCGGCGGCAGCTGCACCGTGCCGTCGCCCGCCACCACGGCGAAGTCCTGCCCATCGCGCCCCTCGGCGCCGACCCGCCCGTCCCGGATCGTCACCGCACGCCCGAGCCGCGCGCCGACCTCGTCGTCGTGGGTGACCACCACGATCGTCGTCTGCCGCTCGGCGTTCACCGTCTCCATCGCGGCGAGCACCTCGTCGCGACCGGCCGCGTCGAGCCGGCTCGTCGGCTCGTCGACCAGCAGCAGCCCGGGCCCGGCGGCGATGCCGACCGCGAGCGCGGCCCGCTGCCGCCCGCCCGGGGTCAGGTCGGCGAGGCGCCGGCGGCCCTGGCCGGGCAGGCCGACGAGGTCGAGGATGCGGTCCGGATCGTCCAGCTTGATGCCCCGGGTGTGCGCGGCCCGTCGCTGCGCGAGCCAGATGTTGCGGTGCAGCGAGGCGTACGGCAGCAGGTTGCGCCCCCCGCCCTGCAGAACCACGCCGATCTCGGTGCCGCGCAGCCGGGAGACCTCGCCGTCGGACAGCTTGCCCATGTCGTAGGTGCCGATGTTGATCCGCCCGGCCGACGGCCGCATCAGCCCGGCGAGCAACGCGATCAGCGTCGACTTGCCGGAGCCGGACGGCCCGACCAGCGCCAACGTCTCCCCCGGCGCGATCGACAGATCGACGCCGGCGAGCGCGACGACGTCACTCGCCTCGGCCCGGTAGATGTGCACCACCCGGCGACAGGCGACGGCAAGTCCGTTCATGCGAGCACCCTAGGTCACCGGCGAGCATCCGGCGTAGCCTCCGGGATCATGGGCGACGAGCAGGCCAAGCCGCGGGTGTTCACGAACAGGTTCGCCGACGCCGTGGGGCCGGCGTCGGGCACCCGGCCGGACCGGGACCTCTGCCGGTGCGTGAAACGCTCGACGAGAGTGACCTTCCATGCCGACCGTCAGGACACCGCGAGCCGCGGCTGGCAGCGCCTGCTGACGCTGATCGACGAGGCGGCGGCCGACCGCCGGACCGTCTTCAAGCCCTTCGCCGAGCTGAGTGCCGATGAGCGTCGCCAGATCATCACCCTGCCGCCGACGATTGCCACGCTCACCCACGTCAGGCAATTCATCCTGTACGGCACCAACCTCGTACGGCTGCCACCGGAGATCGGGGCGATGACCAGCCTGGAGGTGTTCGAGCCGTACACCTCGCACCGGCTGCACTGGTACCCGTACGAGTTGACGCGGTGCGCAGGGCTGCGGGCCAGCACGGTCAGCACCCGCGCGCTGTACGGCAACGTCAAGAACCGGCCGCCGTTCCCGAGACTGCGCCCGGTGACCACCGCGGCCGAGGCCGACCTCACCCGGCTTGATCCGCGGGTATGGGGCGCGGACGCGGTGAGTAGCTGCGGCGTGTGCGCCGGCCCGGTCGATCGTGAGCTGCACCAGCGATGGATCTCCCTGGCGGTCGCCACCGACGTGCTGCCGATGCTGGTCAACGCCTGCTCCGCGACGTGCCTGGCGGCGCTCCCGCCGGCACACTCGGAACACGTTCCGGCACCGCACCTCGGCGGCCCCGGTCTCGTGCAGCCCACGCCCCGCGGCTGGTAGGGCGACCCATCTCCCCGAGCGCCGACCGCGAAAGGCACCTAGGCGACAATGAGCAAGTACGAACTGTGCTCACGCCTGGAAGGACCCTCCCTTGGCCGGTGGACTCGTTGCCCTGCTGGACGACGTCGCGGTGCTGGTTCGCGCCGCCGCGGCGTCGATCGATGACGTCGGGGCGGCCGCCGCGAAGGCCGGCACCAAGGCCGCGGGCGTCGTCATCGACGACACCGCCGTCACGCCGCAGTACGTGCGGGGCCTGGCCGCCGAGCGTGAGATCCCGATCGTCAAGCGCATCGCCATCGGCTCGCTGCGCAACAAGTTCCTGGTCATCCTGCCGGCCATCCTGCTGCTCAGCCAGTTCGCGCCCTGGCTGCTCACCCCGATCCTCATGCTCGGCGGCGCCTACCTCTGTTACGAGGGCGCCGAGAAAGTGTGGGCCCGGATCGCACACCACGACGCGCACGGCGCGGACGACGGGGCGGCCAAGGACGAGAAGGTCCTGATCGCCGGGGCGGTGCGCACGGACCTGATCCTCTCGGCCGAGATCATGGTCATCACGCTGAACGAGGTGATCGACGAGCCGTTCTGGTCGCGGCTGGCGATCCTGTCGCTCGTCGCCGTCGTCATGACCGTCCTGGTGTACGGCGTGGTGGGCCTCATCGTGAAGATGGACGACGCCGGGCTGCGCCTGGCGGAGCGCTCGGGCGCCGTCGCCGTCCTCGGCCGCGGCCTGGTGAAGGCGATGCCGCGGGTGCTCACCGTGCTCACGGTGGTCGGCACCGCCGCGATGCTGTGGGTGGGCGGGCACATCCTGCTGGCCGGCGCCAACGACCTCGGGCTGCACTTCCTGTACGAGGCCGTGCACCACCTGGAGAAGGCCGCCCACGACGCGGCCGGCGGCGTCGTGGGCTGGCTCGTCAACACCACGGCCAGCGCAATCCTCGGCCTGCTCGTCGGCGCGCTGATCGTGCTGGTCATGACCTTCACCCTGCACCGCAGGGCGAAGGCCAAGGCTTCCTCGTGAACCGTCAGTGGTTCTCGCAACCGGTGGTGGTGTAACGGAGGTCGAGCCTGACGCAGGTGTCGCCGACGGCGGTGTTCGTGCCGCCGTCGAGCCAGTCGGTCACCTCGTCGTAGTCCTCGTAGACGCCGGGAATGTAGTTGCCGTCGAGCCAGTCGTCGCCGGCGCCGCCGTACATCTTGTCGACGCCCTCGTGGCCCAGCATCATGTCGTTGCCGGCGTCGCCGTACAGCTTGTCGGCGCCCTGGCGGCCCAGCAGGGTGTCGTTCCCGCCGCCGCCGCGCAGCGTGTCGTTGCCCTCACGGCCGTCGAGGTAGTTCGCCTTGCCGTTGCCGACCAGCCGGTCCTTGCCGAGACCGCCGAGCAGGTTCTCCACGTCGGCACCGATGGTGTCGCCCTCGCCCTTGCGGCCGTCGTCGCCCTTGCGGCCGTCGAGGTCGAGGCTCACCGCGCTCTTGTAGTGGGTGTAACCGGCCGAGTCGACGCCCGGGCCGCCCAGGTAGCGGTCGGCGTCCCGGCCCGCGTGCTGCCGCGAGTTGTAGTAGTCGTCGCCGGCCTCGCCGTAGAACCTGTCGTTGCCGGTGCCGTTGGTGAAGCCGTCGCTGCCCGTACCGCCCCAGGCCACGTCCGTGCCGGGGCCGTCGTCGAGCGCGTCGTCGCCGGCCGAGCCGTAGAGCTTGTCGTTGCCGGCCTCGCCGTAGAGGGCGTCGTTGCCGCCGCGGCCCTTGAGGACGTCGTTGCCGGAGCGGCCGTACAGCCGGTCGTGGCCCGGGCCGCCGGTGAGCTTGTCGCTGCCGGTGCCGCCGTCGGCGGTGACCGGAAGGTCGGTGTTGTTGGTGATCGTGTCGTTACGGTCGTAGGCGTAGACACGCACCCGGGTCGGCGCCGCGGCCGGCGTGCAGCGCGCCCTGGTCTTGTCGCCCTTGACCCGCCGGCAGCCCGCCCCGACCTTGATGGCGACCCGGTCGTCGACCGTGATCGTGTTGCCCGTACGGGTCAGCGTGATCCCGCTCTGCTTCCCCTTGGCCGCCTTGTACTCGACGACCGTGCCGTCGACGACGGCGAGCAGGCCGGCCTTGCCGACGGCCCGCGCCGGCGAGCCGCCCATGGACAGCGTTGCGGAGACGGCGACGGCCGCGGCAAGGGTCACCGCGGCACGTAGCCGCCATCGGGTCTCTGGCATATCGATCCTCCCCGTTGCAGTTCGATGCGCCGCAGCATAGAGCCATTTGATCCGCCGATGGTGACCCCGAGTTATCCGACTTCCGCGACAATTGGCTTAGCTCGGCGGGATTCCGGCGAGGCGAAAACGGATCATCAAGGGTGGCGGACGTGAGTGAAGCCCGGCGAGCGTCGCACGCCAGGTTGCGCCGGGCGATCCGGCATGCGCTCACCGCGCCGCGGGCGGCGGCCGTCGCGGGCATCGCTCATCCTCATCCGGCTCGCGGTGCCCCCGGGATCGGCCGACTCCGTCGCCTGGATGGACGACGCGGCCCGGCGGAACTCGCTACGGCTCGCGCTGAACCTGGCGCCGTTCGCCGGAATCACGTTCCTCTGGTTCATCGGCGTGATCCGCGACAACGTCGGCGAGCGCGAGGACCGGCTCTTCGCCACCGTGTTCCTCGGCAGCGGCCTGCTGTTCCTGGCGATGCTCTACACCTCGATGGGCATCTCGGCCGCGCTGGTCGTGACCTACTCCAGCGGGACCGTCGGGGACGACGTCGCCACTCTCGCCCAGACCACGGCACACATCCTCACCAGCATCTACACGGTGAAGATGGCGGCCGTCTTCATGATCTCGACGTCGACCATCGCGGTTCGGTCCGCGTCGTTGCCGCGCTGGCTGGCGTTCCTGGGCTTCGTCCTCGGACTGACCCTGCTGATCGGCTCCAGCTACGCGCCGTGGGCAGAAATCGTCATGCCCGTGTGGGTCCTGCTGTTGAGCGTCGTCCTCCTGATCGGCACCTACCGGCGCCCGGAAACCGGGTGATTCCCCGGCGCGGCGCGCTGGACGGCACCGGATGGCCGATCAGGTGGTCCTCGCTCAGGTCCAGCCGATCGGTCTACTGAACCGCACCCTCGGCAGCCACGGCCCGAGAGGCCCCGGAGTGGGTCTGTAGCAGGTGGCGCCAGCGGCGGGCGTCCCAGCGCTTCGGTTGGGTCTCCTCGACGAAGCCGGTCACCGCCCGGACGAATTCCCCGGGCGCCTCCCGGTGCGGGAAGTGCCCGACGCCGGGCAGAACCACCGACTGCGCCCCGGGCATCAGCTCGGCGGCGGCCTTGGCGTGCCCAACCGGGAGGACGTGATCCTGGTCGCCCCAGACGACCAGCGTTGGCAGACCCTGCGCCAGGTAGGCGCGGTCCCGCACGGTGATCAGCTGACCGCGCCAATCCGCGACGTGCCGCAAGACATGCAGGAACGCGGACCGAGCGGCCGGGTCACGCAGTCCGGTGTGCACGGTGTACGCCTCATTCAGGTCGGCCGCGAGCGCGGCCGGCGCGACCAGCCCGGCGGCCGCGCGCAGCGCGCCGAGGGCCAGGCGGGACGGCGGCAGGTGGCTGAGCCCCAGCACGACCGAAGCGCCCGGCAGGGTCAGCGCGCGAAAAGCCACGCTCACCTGCGAACCGAGCCCACCGCCCGCGACCACGA
Source organism: Actinoplanes sp. NPDC049668 (assembly GCF_044465445.1). Taxonomy (NCBI): domain Bacteria; kingdom Bacillati; phylum Actinomycetota; class Actinomycetes; order Micromonosporales; family Micromonosporaceae; genus Actinoplanes; species Actinoplanes sp. NPDC049668. Next base: position 68,183 of record NZ_JBITLR010000004.1, on the reverse strand, counting down.
CCAGCCGGTCGGTCCGCTCCGGGAACTGGTAGGCGAACTGCATCGCTACGCCGCCGCCGAAGCTGTGACCGATCACGGTCACCCGGTCGATGTCGAGCGCGTCGAGCAGATCCCGCATGCCGTTGGCATACCCGCCGATGCTGTAGTCCGCCCGCGGCTTCGCCGACCGGCCGTGTCCGAGCAGGTCGGGCACGATCACCGTGTACCGCTCGGCGAACGCCGGCGCGACCGTGTCCCAGGTGACGCCGTCGGATCCGATGCCGTGCACGAGCAGCAGGACGGTCGGGCCGGTACCCAGCAACCGGTAGGCGCGAGCGTGCCCGTGCACCTCGACCGTCCGCGGCTCGTCCATCCGCGCAGCATAGATAGCCGACGTTTCACCGCAGTAACCTTGCATCGTCGGCAGCCGGTCCCGAGCATCAGGGACTGATCAGGTGCCGGGCACGTACCACCGGGCCAGGCGCAGGTTCGGCACCGACGGCGCGTTGTCGACGCTCGCCCAGAGGCTTATCTCCGTGTACGGGTTCAGGAAGCTGCCGTTGGTCAGCGACCGCTGGTGACACTCCCAGCCGCCACCAACGCCCTGGTAGTTGTGCAGCCGGGGAGTGTTGATGTTGCCGTTGATGCCGGCCTTGTGGGAGATGTACACGTACGGCGGCTTGCCGTCCGCGCGCGTGTCGAGCACCGCGACGCTGTTGCTGGAGTCCCAGCCCCCGTTCGATGAGACACCCCACCGGTACTCGCCGTACTTGATGCCGCTGATGGTGATGTCGCCGGCGAAGTAGGCGTCATGGCCGAAGCCGACGCCGAGCCCGGAGCACGACCAGCCGCCGACGGCCGCGGCCGGGGCGGCGGCGACGACGTTGACGCCGGCCCCGACGGCGAGCACCACCAGCATGGCCGCGAACCCGCTGCGAAGGTTCCTGAGCATCGATGTTCCTCCCCTGTGTCGATCCGCGATCAAGCTGATCGGTTGCCCGGCCAGCAGACCCGATCGACGGGCGCGGATCGCCGGATCCCGACAGACTCCGGACCGCGCGGGCATCGAAGCTGACGGCCCGGCGCGAACGACCCGGAATGCCGGACGGCACCGGATGGCCGGATCGGTCAGCGCGCCTTCGGATTCTCGGCCACACCGATTGATCGAGTGATCAGGTCACTCTCCGATGTCTCCTCGTTCCCGGCGCACCTGTTCGAGCTCGGCGATGTCGGATTCGAGCTCCGGGTCGCCGATTTGGCGGTGGAGGTCGACGACGATTTCAAGCTCGTCGACCGCCTGGTCGAGATTCCGTTCCGCCCAGTGGATCATCGCGATGTTGTACCGGGTGGTGGCCTCGACAGCGCGATCGCCGACCGCACGCTGGATGGGCAGGGCCTGCCGGTAGTAGGCCAGTGCTCGCTGCCGATCCCCGAGCCCGTCGTGTGCGGCGCCGATGTTGGTGAGAGTGACGGCTTCGCCGGCGCGATCGCCGACCGCACGCTGGATGGGCAGGGCCTGCCGGTAGTAGGCCAGTGCTCGCTGCCGATCCCCGAGCCCGTCGTGTGCGGCGCCGATG
>NZ_JBITLR010000004.1:0-66530 GCF_044465445.1 Actinoplanes sp. NPDC049668 | reverse complement strand
ATGTTGGCGAGGGTGACGGCTTCGCCGGCGCGATCGCCGACCGCACGCCGGATGGGCAGGGCCTGCCGGTAGTAGGCCAGGGCCTGCCGCGGGTCCCCGAGCATGTCGTACACGAGGCCGATGTTGGTGAGGGTGGTGGCTTCGCCGGCGCGGTCGCCGACCTCCCGCCGGATGGGGAGGGCCTGCTGGAGGTAGGCCAGGGCCTGCTGCCGCTCCCCTAGGTCGCCGTGCGCGAGACCGATGTTGGTGAGGGTGGCGGCCTCGCTGGCGCGGTCGCCGACCTCCCGGCTGATGGGCAGGGCCTGCTGGTAGTAGGCCAGGGCCTGCTGCCGGTCCCCGAGCCCGTGGTACACGAGGCCGATGTTGTTGAGGGTGGCGGCCTCGCCGTTGCGGTGGCCGGCCGCGCGATACCGGTGTAGCGCCTGCTCGTAGTTGGCCAGGGCCGGTCGGGGCTGCCCGGTGGAGGATTGCGCAAAGCCCAGATCCCAGAAGGAGCGGGCGTCCGGGCCGAGCGTCAGGGTCGCGACGGCCAGGGCCGCCACATCCGCGAACCGGGACCTGGACAGCCACACCCTCGCCACCCGGCCCTCGACCTCCCGGGCGATCGCGGACTCCCGGCCCGCGACCGCCAGCCGGTGCACCTCCACCCAGCGGGCGACCGTGACAGCCGACATGGCCAGCACGATACCGCGCCGTTCAGGCGGCTGAACTGGTCGTTCAAGGCCTCATGTCGCTCCAGGTGGTGAGGCAGAACGGGTGACCGGCCGGATCCGCGTACACAAAGCATTGGTCGCTGTTGGGCTGGAACTCGTATTTCGTCGCGCCTGCCTTCAGGACGCGTTCTTCCGCGGCGGCGCGGTCGTCGACGTGGAATTCGAGGTGCATCTGGATGGATGTCGCGCCGGGCCAGGTCGGGGGCGTATAGCCGTCCACCCGCTGGAAGTCCATACGGCCACTTCGGCAGATGACCGTGGCCCAGTGTTCATCGAAATTGGTCACGGTGCCGCCGGTGATTTCGGCATAGAAGGCGGCCAGCCGTTTCGGGTCGGGGCAGTCGAGAGTGACGGAGGCGAGCCGGATGGAATCGGACATGCTGTTCTCCTTGTAAGGAAAGGGCGGCGTCCTGCAGCCCGCTTGCACCGGAACCGTGCCGGGACTGTACCCAAGGCCTGGTGTTCTCAGGGACGTGACAGAACGGGGCCGTAGGTTGGTGCTGCGCTCATATCTCGGGCTCGGGTTCCTGATCGTGGCCGCCGTGCCGGTGGCACCGCCCGCGGTGCGGGGCGGGCTGTACATCTCGATGGCCGTCGTGGTGCTGGCCGCCCTGGTCACCGGGATACGCCTGCACCGGCCGGCGTGGTCTCGGCCGTGGTGGTTGATGGTGGCCACCATCGGGATGTCGGTGCTGGCCAATCTCGGCTGGTCCATGGCGACGACACCGGCCGGCGTCGTGCGGTTTCCGTCGCTGGGCGATCTGTCCTACGCGCTTTCGATGTGCCTTCTGATCACCAGCGCCTACTGGTGGATCCGGCCGGGCCGGTACCGGGGCGGACGGATCGACGCGGCTATCGCCCTGGCCGGCGGCGGCGCCGTCGCCTGGGTGATCATCTTGGATCCGATGCTGTTCGGTGACCGGTTCAGCGGGCTGCGGCTGGGCGCCTATCTGTGCTACGTCGTCCTCGACCTGCTGATGGTGGCGTTGACCGTACGGGTCGCGGTGGTCTCCCGGGTGCGCACGGCGGCGTACCGCCTGATGGTGTCCGCCGCGACGCTGTGGGTCGTCACCGACACGGTCTACTACTCCGCGCAGGCCGTCGGCGCGGCGCAGGTGGCTCGCTGGGCCTCGACGGCCGGGCTGGTCGCGTACCTGTTGATCGGTGCCGCGGCGCTGCACCCGTCGATGGCGCGCAGCACCGGCAGCATGCCGCGAAATGCCGCGCCGCTGTCGCGCGGCAGGCTGGCCGGCTACCTCACGTTGACCGTGGTCATCGCCGGCCTGAGCGTGTTCGGGGTGGCGACGCTGCTGCCCGGTCAGCAGACCCTGCGGCTGAGCGTGGTGTTGTGCCTGGGCTGCGTCACCTCCGTGCTGCTGATCGCGCGGCTGGCACAGCTCGGCGCGGCGCTCAACCGGCGCGCGTACATAGACCCGCTGACCGGCCTGGGTAACCGCGCCTTCCTGCAGAACCATCTTCACCGGCGCGCGAATCACGACCAGGCGCTGCTCGTGATGGACCTCGACGGCTTCCGGGAGATCAACGCCGCCTTCGGCCATCCGGCCGGCGACGCCGTGCTCGTCGAGAGCGGTCACCGGCTGCGGGCGGCGGCACCCGGCGACGCCGTCGTGGTACGGCTCGACGCCGACTCCTTCGCCGTGCTCACCCGCGGCGACGAGGAGCAGCTGCGCGGCCTCGTCCAGCGGCTGCTGCGGTCGATCGCCGAGCCGTATCCGGTGGCCGGCCTGACCAGCCGCCGCGTACAGGCCAGCGTCGGCGCCGTCACCATCGCGGCCGGCGGCGACCTCACCACGGCGCTGCGAGACGCCGATCTGGCTCTGCAGGACGCCCGGGCCGTCGGCAACGGGCTCTCCATCTTCGACCCCAGCGCGTACGCCCGTTGGCGCGCCAACCGCGACCTGGTCGCGGACCTGCAGCGCGCGATCGGTGCGGGCGAGTTCGGCATGCACTACCAGCCGATCGTCGACCTGGGCACCGGCGGCATCGTCGCCGCCGAGGCGCTGCTGCGCTGGACCCGCGCGGACGGCACGCCCGTCTCGCCGGCGCACTTCATTCCGCTCGCCGAGCAGAGCGGGGAGATCACGGTGATCGGCGACTGGGTGCTCGACCAGGTCTGCGCCGACCTGGCCGGCCTGTGGCGCGCGCACCGGGTGCCCGTAACGGTGAACGTGTCGGCGCATCAACTGCGCGACGCCGGGTTCGCCGACCGCCTGCTGAGCCGCCTCGACGCCGTCGGCCTGCCCGGCGAGTCCCTGATCGTCGAGATCACCGAGACCGTCCTGATCACCACGGTGACCGACGCCGCCACCACGATCGCGCAACTGCAGCAGCTGCGCGACCACGGTGTCCGGATCGCCGTCGACGACTTCGGCACCGGCTACTCGTCGCTGGCCTACCTGCGCGAACTGCCGGTGGACATCCTGAAGATGGACGGCTCGTTCACCTCGCATCAGATCGAGGACGGCAGCCCCCGGGAGATCGCGTTCGTGCGCACGATCGTGGCGCTGGGTCGCAGCCTGAACCTGCTCACCCTGGCCGAGGCCGTGGAGACCCCCGGGCAGGCCGAGCGGCTGCGGCACATCGGATGTCACCTCGCGCAGGGCTACCACTTCGCCCGGCCGGCCCCGATCGGCGTCCTGCACGACCTGCTCGCCACGAACGAACCGACCTCGCTGGACCTGTCAGCAGCTTTGTAGGCGTTCGGTCAGCAGGCCGGCCATGGCGCGTACGCCGTGACCGATCGCCCGCTCGTCGGCGGCGAAGTCGAGGGTGTGCGGCGCGCCGTTCATTTGAGTCTCGGCGTCCGCGACGCCGAGGTAGAGCATCGCGCCCGGCGCCTCGTTGAGGAACAGCGCGAAGTCCTCGCAGTTGAAGGGCCAGGACGCCCGGGCCGACAGGACGGACTCCCGCCCCAGCACCGTGCTCAGGTACCGGCCGGCCGCCGTGCTGAGTTCCGCCGAGTTCACCATGGCGGGGAAGGGATCGCCGGGGTATTCGACGTGTCCGCCCGCCCGCGCCGCGAGCCGCTCGACCCGCGCGCGCAGCTCGGGAAACCGCTCCTGCGGCCAGACCCGCAGCAGGACGTTGGCCACGGGCCGCCCGTCAGCCGTGTGCTCGGTCCACTGGTCGACGCACACGGATTCCTGTGGTGAGGGGTCCAGGACCGCGTGAAAGCGCGCGTCGTAGTCGGCGACGCTCCGCGGGTACTCGACGGTGCCGAGCCGCGCCACTTCGGACGCGATCGCGGCTACCGCCGCGTCGTCCCCGGCCGGCAGCGCTATCCGGATGTGGTCGAGCCCGGGCAGACCGTGTCCCGGAGACACCGCGATGGTGCCGGCCGGGAACGGGGAACAGTGCAGCGCATAGCTTTCGCGCGGCGCGAGCCGTTGCACCAGCCCGGTGTCGAGCATCGCCCGGGCGCCCCGCAGGGGCTCCTCGGCCGGCTGGAAGACGAACGCCAACCGGCCGCGTACCGGCTCGGAGCCTTGGGCCAGCGTGCGGGCGACGCCGACGCCGATCGCGGTGTGCAGGTCGTGCCCGCACAGGTGCGCGACGCCGGGGACCCGCGAGGCGAAGCCCTCGTCGAAGACCCGGCCCGACCGCGGGAAGGGCAGCACGGCCCGTTCCGCGTCGACGGCGTCCATGTCCGCCCGGTACAGCACCGTCGGACCTTCCGCGGAACCGTCGAGCACCGCGAGGACTCCGTGCCCGCCGACGCCGGTCGTGACCTCGAGCCCGGCCGCGCGCAGTTGGTCCGCGACCAACCCGGCCGTCTGCCGCTCCTCGCCGGCCAGCTCGGGATGGCGGTGAATCTCCCGGCGGAGCTCGATCAGTTCATCGTCAAGATTCGTCACCGGCGAATCCTGCCCACGAACGTCGATTCTCCGCACCGTCAATTCGGAGTGGTCGCGCCGCAACCCACCACTGGAGCATTCCGTCCGACCCGCGCGCTACCTGGGACGTTGCAGGTATCCGGGGCGGTTGTCCCGAACGAAACTGTGCGCCACAGGTTCCAATTTCGTTCGGGGAGAGACGGATATGAAACGCAAACTACAGCAGCTGGCGATCGCGGTCGTGACAATGGTCGCCTCCCTGGGAATCGTCCAGGTGGCCCTGGACGGCCCGGCGCAGGCGGCGTCGTGGGTGAAGCCGGTGAACGGCACGCTCGGCGGCGGCTTCGGCGGCGGGCACCGCGGCGTCGACATCATGGCCACCCGGGGGACCCCCATCTACGCCGTCAGTTCCGGCGTGGTGCAGCAGGTCGTGTGCAACTCCTCCACCGGCACCTGCGACTCGGACGGAAACTCGTCCGCGACGGGCTGTGGCTGGTACGTCGGCATCAACCACCCCGACGGGACCGGGACCCTCTACTGCCACATGGTCCGGCGGCCGTCGGTGAACGTCGGCCAGACGGTCAGCACGGGCCAGGTCATCGGGTACGTGGGGTCGTCGGGTAACTCGTCCGGTCCGCACCTGCACTTCCAGACGCACAACGGCCAGTCGAACAACGACGGCAACACGGTGGACCCGGTGACCTTCATGCTCGCCCGCGGCGTCGACCTGCGCAACGGCGGCGGCGACCCCACGAAGTACTGGGTCGACACGTTCGCCAACGCGCCCGGCCGCTCGTCGCCCGGCGGCGCACAGACAGGAACCCTCAACGCCGGCACGAACTACGTGTACTGCCGGGTGTGGGGCCCGAACGTGCAGGTCGGCAGCGCCTACAACCACTGGTGGCTGAAGACCGACCTGGACACCGGCAGCCCGTGGCAGAACCAGTGGGTGTCGGCGTACTACCTGTCGCGCTGGGGCAACGACGTCGCCAAGGACAACAACGGCGTCGACATCCGAGCCTGCTGACCCGTTGAGCACACCCGATCGGCCCGGTGGGAGACCCACCGGGCCGATCTCTAACCGACCGTGGTCAGCCACGCGGCGACGGAGAAGCCGAGAACGGCGAGGAGGCCGGCCACCTTCCCTGCCTTGCGGGCCGCCTCGGGAATCATCGAGTCGATCAGCATGACCAGCAGCGCGCCGGCGGCGAACCCGTTGATCACCCCGCGCCACCACCCGGACGTGACGTCGGCGATCGCGTAGCCGCCTACCGTCGACAGCGCGCAGATCGACGCGATCGCGACCCACAGCAGCACGATGTCGCGCCGCGACCGTCCGGCGGCGCGCATCTCGGTCGCCGACCCCACCGCCTCGGGCAGGTTCGAGACGAACACGGCCGTCAACAGCCCGACGCTGACACCGCCGCCCATCGCGAGCCCGATGCCCAGCACCGCCTGCTCCGGGATGCCGTCGAGGCAGGCGCCCAACGCCAGCGCGGTTCCCGAACCCGACTCGGCGGACGACGGACCCGCCCCGGCGGGCCGGCCCTTGCGCTCGAGCCGGGAGTCGGCACCGAAGTAGGTCAGCGCTCCCACCGCCAGCCCGACGGCGACGGCCGCCTCGCCACCGACCTCGACGCCCTCGGCGGCAAGGTCGAAACTGACCGCGCTGATCAACGCGCCGGAGCCGAAGGCGAGCACGGCACCGACCAGGCGCCGCGGCCACCGATGCACGAACGCCAGCAGCGCACCGATGATCAGAGACGACGCCGCCAGCGCGCCCCAACCCAACGCGGCAGACATCTCGCCCGGACCCAAAGCCTCACGCCACCTTCGCCACGGCCACCAGGTGCGGACCGAGCCTACCGGTCCCGGCCGAAGGTCCGGTCGCCGTGCAGCCAGCTGAGAGCATCGAGCAGACCCTCCTCGGTGTATGCGGAGAGCATCGCGTTCCTCGCCCGGGCCTCGGCACCCGCCGGATGGTAGAGGTCGCCGCCGATCTCGCGGGACAACCGCTGGACCCTGGCGGTGCGGGCCCGGCGCAGCGCGCCGTACTTCGCGAACATCTGGGGGAACTCGTCGCCGGAGCAGTCGAGGAGGTCGCCCAGGACCACGGCGTCCTCGAGCGCCATGCAGGCACCCTGTGCCGCGTACTGGAGCATGGCGTGGGCGGCGTCGCCGAGCAGGACCACCCGCCGGTCGGTCCAGTCGTCCACCGGGTCCCGGTCGCACAGCACCCACCGCCTCCAGTTCGCGCCGAGCTCGAGCAGCTCCCGCGCGGTGGCGGCCAGCCCGCCGAAGGCGCCGAGGACCTCGTCGCGGCCGGCGGGGCGGTCGACGACGGCCTCGCGCGCGGCGTCGTCGCGGGTGGCCGCGAGGTTGAGGCTGGCACCCTCGTCGATCGGGTAGTGCACGAAGTGCCACCTGGGCCCGGCCCACAGGGTGACGCGGTTCCACCGCAGATGTTCGGGCACCCGTTCCATCGCGATCACCGATCGGTAGATGGTGTGTCCCGACACCCGCGGGTCGCCGTCGCCGACGAGCTGCCGGCGTACCGCCGAACGGATGCCGTCCGCGCCGATCAGCGCCGCGCCGCGCACGCGCTGCCCGGAATGCAGAACGGCGGTGACCGAGGTCGGGTCCTGTTCGAAGGAGACCACGCCGCTGCCGGCGCGGAGCTCGATCGAGGGCGATGCCCGGCACGCCGCCAGCAGCGGCGCGTAGAGGTCCGCTCGGCGGACGACGGCGTACGGGTTGCCGAAACGCGCACGGTAGCGGCCCGTCAGGGGCAGGCTCTGCACGTGTTCCCCGGTGGCGCCGTCCATGAACCGCAGTTCGTCGATGTAGACCGCCCTGGCCCGCACGGCGCCTCCGACGCCGAGCCGGTCGAGGGCGTCGAATCCGTTGGGGCCGATCTGGATGCCCGCGCCGAGCTCGCCGAAGGCGTCGCGGCGCTCCAGGACGACCGCGTGGTGACCCTGGCGGGCCAGGCTCAGCGCGGCGGCGAGCCCACCGATGCCGCCGCCGGCGATCAACACCGGCGGGATCATGTGGCGAGCAGGGACGGAACCGGGCGGGCGCCGGCGGTCAGCCGGACCAGCGCGTCGCGGATGAGGCACAGGCCGTCCTCGGTCAGCACGGACTCGGCGTGGAACTGCATGGAGCCGAAGAGCGGCCCGCGCAGCGCATGGACCTCACCGGTCGCCGCGTCGAGACTGATCTCGACGGCGCCGAAGGCGGTGTACAGCTCTGTGGTCTCCGGCGGGCAGCGCAGCGCGAAGGTGTTGTAGAAGCCGGCCCGGACGCGCCGGCCGAAGAGGTCGATGTCACGTTGGGTGCCCTGGTTGGGGACCTTGCACCGGACGAGCTCGAGTCCCAGCATCGAGCCGAGGACCTGATGGCTCAGGCAGACCGCGAGGAAGGGCTTGCTCGTGCTGAGCAGTTCCCGTACGTCGTCGCGCAGCCGGGCGATCTTGGGGTGGCCGACGTGCTGCGGGTCGCCCGGCCCCGGCCCCATGATGACCAGATCGTGCTCCGCGAAGGTGTAGATCTGGTCGAAGCGGCGCACCCGCACCGTCAGGCCCAGCGAGCGCAGCAGCTGGTCGAGCATGGCCGTGAAGGCGTCCTCGGCGTCCACGACCAGGACGCTGCGGCCGGCCAGTTCCGGGGCGAGCGGGCGCACGGCCGGGCCGGCCGACGTCGGGTGCAGCCAGTGCGCGGCGAGGTTCTCGTTGCGCCGCGCCAGCGCCCGGCGTACCTCGGGGTTCTCGGCGAACCGGCGCCCCGACCCGAGCGCGGCCAGCAGCCCCTCGGCCTTCGCGCGGGTCTCGGCCACCTCCGCCAGCGGGTCGGAGTGCCGGACCAGGGTCGCGCCGACCCCGATCCGCAGGCGGCCGACGGGATTGATGTCGGCGGTACGGATCAGGATCGCGGAGTCGAGCCGCCGGCCACCCGTCGCGTCCCGGCCGATGAGTGCGGCCACCCCGCCGTAGTATCCCCGGCCCTCCGGCTCGTAGCGGTCGATGACCCGGCAGGCGCTCTCCAGGGGACTGCCGGTGACCGTCGGGGCGAACAGGGTCTCGCGCAGGATTTCCCGTACGTCACGCCGGGTCCGGCCCTCGATGTGGTACTCGGTGTGCGCGAGCCGGGCCATCTCCTTCAGGCCGGGCCCGACCGCCCGCACGTCGTCGCAGATCCGGGCCATCATCTTCAGTTCCTCGTCCAGCACCATGTACAGCTCGTCGGTCTCCTTGCGGTCGGCGAGGAACTCCAGCAGCGACGCCAGGCTCGCGCCCGACGCCGGGTACCGGTAGGTGCCGCTGATGGGGTTCATCACGGCGACCCCGTCGGCGAGGCTGATGTGCCGCTCGGGGGTCGCGCCGACGAAGGTCCGATCCGGGGTGCGGACGAGGAAGGTCCAGTACGAGCCCTGCTCCTGCTCCACCAGCCGGCGGAAGAAGGCCAGGACCGCACCGGGGGTGCAGCGGCCGATGTCGGCCAGGAACGAACGCTTGATGACGAAGTTCGCGCCCTCTCCCTGGCCGATCTCGTCGTCGATGACCCGCCGCACGATCTCGGCGTAGCCGGCGTCATCGGGTTCGAATCGTGCGCCGTGCAGGGTGACGGGGACATCCTCGATATGGGACAGCGCCTCCGCCAACGGGATCGAGGCCTGCGCGCGTACCGTCATCGCGAGCAGCGGGGTGTCGTCGTCGGGCGCGCGGAAGCCGCGCTCCCGGATCTGCCGGTAGGGAATGAGCGCCAGCACCTCGTGCCCGCGGCCGGGCGTGCCGCCCGCCGCCGGCGATTCCGGTATCGGCAGGTCGTCGAGGGTGTCCACCTCGACCAGATCGCCCACCAGGATCTCCAGGCGCCCGGCGGTCTCCGACTCCGGGCGGTGCAGCAGCGCGTACGCCGCGTGCTCCCCCGCCAGGACCCGGCGCAGCAGGTCGTGCCCGGTCATGTGTGCCTCCCGTTGCCGGCCGCGGCCGTGCTGTCCGCCGTCAGGCCGGCGACCAGCCGCTCGGTGGTGGTCACCACGGCGCACCGTCCGGCGGCGTAGTCCAGCGCCATCCGGTGGTACTCCGGCCTGAAGTCGGCGACCGCGTCGGCCGCCAGGAACGGCTGGACGTCGTTGGTGAAGGCCTCGCAGGCCGTCATGAGGACTCCCACGTGTGCGTACACGCCGCACACGAGTAGTTGATCGCGCCCCGCGCGCCGCATCCGTTCCAGCAGGTCGGTCTTGTAGAAGGCGCTGTAGCGCCACTTGGTGAAGATCCAGTCGTCCGGCTCCGGGGTGAGGCCGTCGGTGACCTCGCGGTGCGCCGCGTCGATGGTCATCCCCGGCCCCCAGAAGTCCACGAGCAGTCCGCGCTGGCGCGGGCTCATGCCGCCGGGCTGCATCGTGTACGCCACGGGCGTACCCATGCGGGCGCACGCGCGGCGCAGCCGGATGATGTTCCCGGTCAGCTCGGCGAGCGGCGAGCCGCCCTGCGGAAACGGCCGGAGGAAGTACTTCTGCATGTCGTGGATCAATAGGACGGCCCGCGCGGGATCGGGTTTCCACGTCGCGATCTGCTCGGGGAGCTCATCGGCGCCCGGCATGGGATACGACTCGATAATGGGTAGGCCTGCCACTGCCTCTTCCTTATTTCCTTTCACCTGGTTCGGACTCAGACGCCGAGCGTCGCGCCGCCGTCCACCGTGAGGGTCTGCAGCGTGATGTGCCCGGCCCGGTCCGACAGCAGGAAGGCCGTCGCCTCGGCGATGTCCTCGGGCGTCGCTATCTTTCCCAGCGGAATGCCGACGCGGTACTGCGAGGGCGTCCCTTCGATGGAGGTCTGCGGCCCCTGGCCCGCGCTCCACAACCGGCTGAGCATCGGCGTATCGGTCGAGCCCGGAGCGATCACGTTGCACCGGATGCCGTGCCGGGAGACCTCCAGCCCGAGCGATTTGGTGAACATCGCCGCGGCGGCCTTGGACGCGGCATAGGCGGACATGCCGGTACGTGGCGTGCCGGCGGCGTTGGAGATGATGGTCACCACCGTTCCCGAGCGGCGTCGCACCATCTTGGCCACCACGGCACGGGACACGAAGAAGACGCCGTTGGCGTTGGTGGCGAAGGTGTCGGTCCAATCCTCGTCGGACAGCGAGATGCCCTCACCCGTACGCAGAATGCCCGCCGCGTTCACCAGCAGCTCGATGGGGCCGACGGTCCGTTCGGCCGCCGCCACCGCCGCGTCGACCTCGGCGCCCGAGGAGACGTCCGCCGTGAAGGCATGGACACCGAGTCCGTCCTGGTTCTGGCGTTTGACGGTCAGCCGAAGCGCTTCCTCGTCCTTGTCTATCGCCGCGACCGAGGCGCCCCGGGCGGCGAGGGTCCGGGTCACCGACGCGCCGATGCCACCCGCGGCGCCGGTCACCAGGGCGGCCTTTCCCGTGAATTCCAATACGGCCATACGTGGTCCCCCGTCGTATTCGCAGAGCCGTGCGTGGTGTTATGGCGTGTACCCTCGGCCGGCACCGACGGGCACCGATTCCGCCGCCGGCCAGGCCGGCCATCGTGCGCCGTCCGGGACGTCGATGGCGAATTCCTCCGCCAGCACCCGGACGAGTTCCTCCTGGCTGCCGAGCATGCGCTGCTCGCGCGTACCGTCGGAGTGGAAGGTGAAGAGCTTCCGGCCGGCGAGGCCGAGATGTCCGTCGGACCGGGCGATACCTACGTACAGGTCCTGCCGCGCCGGCGAGACGGGATTCGTCGCGACGTGCCAGTTGCTGACCGAGATGTCGATCTCCTCGAACGGTTCCAGGGTGAACTCGTACTGGTCGATCCAGCCACTGGGCCGCATGGTCTGCAGCGCCCAGGTGTCGGTGAGCCCGGGGCGCGGCGTGCGGTAGAGACGGAAACGCCGACCATCCTGAACCGACACGCCACCGTCCAGCAGCGGAACCGCCTGCAGCAGCGCGGTCGGCAGCCCGAAGCCGACGTCCGCGAGGTACGGGACGTGCTCACCGGGCGCGTGCACCAGCAACAGCATGTGCGTACGCGGCAGCCTCGGCTGGCCCAGAGCGAGGGCCAGGACCCGGCCGGTCAGATAGGTGACCTGGAAGCCCATGCTCCGCAGCGCCGCGGCGAGCAGGAAGTTGTGCTCGTAGCAGGAACCGCCGCGGCGACCGCGCAGCATCTTCTCCTGCAAGGCGGGCAGCGCCAGGGACGGGACAGTGTGAAAGAGAAAGACGTCCACGTTCTCGAAGGGAATGCTCAGGGCGTGGGCGCGATGCACGGCCCGCAACGTGGCGCCGTCGGCGGCATAGGCCCCTTGCCAACCGATGCGCCGGAAATAGCCGTCGAGATCAAAGTCATGGTTCTTCTCGGTCATATCGCCCCTCGTAGGATCCCGCCACAGGCCGACGACCCCAGGGCCCTCGACGGTTTTCGCAGCACAGGTCACCGAAACCCGAAGTCAGGGATGTCGGGTCTGTGGAATTGACGAACTGCAACGCAGGAATCGCTGACGTTCCAAGCCACCATCAGCGTCACGGTTCTACCGCGCCTGACCCGCGCCGCCGACCCGCCCAAGTCGGCTGCAAGCGGTCCGCCACCAGGCAAAACAACGCTGCCCCGCCGACGATAGCGGGGCAGCGCCGTTTTCAAGTGATCAACATGCCCGGAGTGTCGAAAAACAACCGGTCTGTCTACCCGCGCGCCCTCTCCCACATCACGGTGTACGCCTCCGCCCCGTTGAGCAGGTGCCGGCGCAGCAGCGTCGCGTCGGGGCCGGCCTGGTTGATCAGGTCGACGATCCAGTCCGCGTAGAGCCCGTACTGTGCGACGCCGTCGGTGTTCAGGTCGAACGTGCGGGACCCGTACACCTGCCGGTCGACCCGGGTGCCGTTGGTCGCGGTGAACGGGTACGCGAGCGGGTTGGAGCCGGCGTCGAGCCGCGGCGCGGGCTGCGAGCCGAGGCCGTTCACGTCGGTGCCCACGCCGTACCCGGTGATCTTCGAGCCGTTGGTCAGGCCCTTGTTGGCCCGCCACTGGTCGAGGAAGGTGGGGTTGCCCTGCCCGTCGTCGTGCGCCGAGAACGCGTAGCCGGCGACGAAACCGCCGACCCCGAGCGTCCGGTTGACCATGGACGGGTCGGACCAGCTGTGCACCGAGGCGACGCCGGGGTATCCGGCCGACTCGGCCATGTCGAGCACGGCGGAGGCGGACCGCACGCTCATGTGGTCGATGTGAATGATCATGCCGCGGTCCATCATCCGCTCGATCAGGTACCGGCCGAGCTCGGTGAGGCCGCGCACGTTGCAGATCTTGCCGCTCGGATAGACCGGCAGGACCGTGCCGGCCGGCAGGCCGACCCCGAGCTGCAGCAGCCGGGCCAGGTCGTCGCTGACCAGGGGCTGCTCGTTGTCGGACGGACCGGTACAGGAGGTCGCCTGCCACCAGTGGCCGGTGGAGATCAGGTTGCCGACGTTGACCGCGGCGCCGGTGGTGCCGCTGTCGAAGCGGGTGCCGCCGAACGCGTTGTCGAACTTGTGCACGGGGTAGAAGCCGCTGACGCCCATGCCGGCCAGCTCGTCGAGGCCGGCGTCGATCTGCGCCCGGGTGCACTGCGGCGCGTCGTTGACCTCCCGGCATCCGAAGATCTCGGAGTTCTCCACGCCGATGGTGACCGCCAGCTTGCCCTGCGCGGCGATCCGGCGCACGTCGGCCGGGGTGGCGGCCAGCCGGAACCAGCCCTTGCCGGCGCCGCCGCTACGGGCGTCCACATAGTCCTGCATCCGGCGCAGATACGTGGCCTGCGCCCGGATCTGGTCCATCTCGTCGCAGGACGTGTGTTCCAGGGTCAGCCCGCAGATCACCCGGTTCGCGACCAGGAGCACGTTGAGCACCCGCTGCCCGGACTGCCAGGCGCGTTCCAGGCTGCGGAAGTACGAGGCCTCGTGCAGCATCGTGTCGTGCTGCGGCCAGTCGCCGAAGGTGGGCCAGCCGTCCTCCGCCGAGTCGATCGGATCGGTGCCGGCGATGATCGCCTCGAGCAGGGCGCCCCAGCCGAGGGTCCCGTGCGAGGGGCAACCCGCGAGGGCCACCGGCGCGCCGCCGGACGCGTACGCGTCACCGCAGTGCAGCGAGCCGCCGAACGCCTCGGCCGCGGTGATGTGCGCGTGCGCGTCGATCCAGCCGACCAGCCGGCCGTCGGCGTCCACGCCGGGAGCCGGGGTACCGCTGACGCCGGTGGCGATGTCCGGGATCGCCGCGCACCCGCTCGCCGGGGCGAGCGCGACGGTCGAGCCGGCGTTGCCCGCGCCGAGCCCGCCGAGGTAGGAGCCCAGCTGCTGGCCGGTCGCGGTGGACACGAAGCGGTAGCGGCCGTCCGCGGCGCTGACCGTCCAGTCGGCACGGTCGCCGTACGAATCGCCGGCCCACACCCAGCCGAGCACGCTCTGGTACGGCGGCTTGCCGGTGGCGTCCCGGAGCAGGTAGCGGCCGAGCTGGGTGGCCTCGAACCGGAACGGCTCGGCACCGGAGGCGTTGCCGGTGAAGCCGTAGCCGACCGAGGCACGCCGGACGTATCCGCGGTTCGTCGATCCGTCGAACACCTGGAGCGTCGCGCACACGCCCTCCAGGTCGGATGCGGGCGTCCAGGCTGGAGCCGCGTCGGCGGGCAGGGGCAGCCCACCGACGAGCCCCAACACCAGTAGGCCAGCGGCCAGTCTGCGCAGTCGTGTCACGGAAACTCCCTTGCTCGATCATCGCCGGGCAACGCGAGTGTAAGAAACGTCACACCGTAGACATAGAGCAAAGATGAATTTTTCTCTGAGACTGCGGTTACTGCTCCGGCGACAGGAACTCCAGGCGGTTGCCGACGTTGTCGTCGGCGTAGAAGCGGCGGTGGCCCGGGAACGCATCGTCCCAGGTGATCGCCGTGCCGTTGGCGGTGAGCCGGTCGGCGAGCCTGTCGAGATCGGCGACCAGGATGCCGGGATGCGCCTTCCTCGCCGGCCGGAAGTCCTTCTCCACTCCGAGATGGATCTCAAGGTTGTCAGCCCGGACCCACAGGCCTCCGCGCGCGGCCAGGATCGGCGGCTTGGGTACCTCGGCCATGCCGAGCTTGCCCACGTAGAACTCCCGGCAGGCGTCCTCAGAACCCGCGGGGATCGACAGCTGCACGTGATGCAGTCCGTAACCCAATTCGCTCGCAGTCATCCGCACAGGGTTCCAGATCCAGATCGAGGGTTGATTTCTCCATATGGGAGCGCCAAGCTGTGGGAGCGCTCCCATCGAAGCGTTTCGATTGACGGAGGTTCGTGGTGAAGCGAAGAGGCCTGTTCGCCGCCCTGCTCACGGTCGCCCTGGTGGTAACCGTTGCGCCGGTCGCCCACGCGGCCGCCGCGGAGCCGCCCGGTCCGAGCTCGACGGCAGACGCCCAGCTCGCCGCCGTGCCGCCGATGGGGTTCAACAACTGGAACGCGTTCGGGTGCGAGGTCAACGAGGCGCTCATCCAACAGACCGCCGACGTCTTCGTCTCGTCCGGGCTGAAGGACGCCGGATACGAATACGTCAACATCGACGACTGCTGGTCGCAGCGGGAACGCGGCGCCGACGGCCGGCTCGTCGCCGATCCGGTCAAGTTCCCGAACGGGATTCGCGGTGTCGCCGACTACGTGCACGGCAAGGGCCTGAAGCTCGGCATCTACGGCGACGCCGGCACCAAGACCTGCGCCGGGTACCCGGGCAGCCTCGGCCACGAGGAGCTGGACGCCCGGACCTGGGCCGAATGGGGCGTCGACTACCTCAAGTACGACAACTGCAACAACCAGTCCGACGGGTCGCAGGCCGACTACATCCGCCGGTACACCGCCATGCGGGACGCGATCGCCGCGGCCGGGCGCCCGATGGTCTATTCGATCTGCGAGTGGGGCACGTCTAAGCCGTGGACCTGGGCGAACGGCGTCGGGCAGCTGTGGCGCACCACCGGTGACATCAGCGACAACTGGCCGAGCCTGCGCTCGATCATCGCGCAGAACGCGCCGCTGTACCCGTACGCCGGTCCGGGGCACTGGAACGACCCGGACATGCTGGAGATCGGCAACGGCGAGATGACCGGCACCGAATACCGCACCCACATGAGCATGTGGGCGATGATGGCGGCGCCCCTGATCATCGGCACCGACCTGCGTACGGCGTCCGCCGAGACGCTCGCGATCCTGGGCAACCGGCAGATCATCGCGGTCGACCAGGACCGGCTGGGCGTGCAGGGCACTGTGGTGTCCGACGACGCCGGCCTGATGGTGCTGGACAAGCCGCTGGCCAACGGCGATCACGCGATCGCGCTGTACAACTCGACGGACACGCTCGCCACGGTCGGCGTCAAGGCGTCGGCCACCGGGCTGCGCCGCGCGCCGGCGTACCGGATGCGGGATCTCTGGACCGGCGGCGTGCTGCAGGCGAAGACGACCATCTCGGCGGCGGTCCCCGCGCACGGCACGGTGGTCTACCGCGTGCGGCCGCTGGCCGGCCCGCACGCGGTGGCACCATCGGTCACGGTGGGTGCCGCCCTGGCCACCCTCGTCCCGGGTACGGGCGGAGCAACGCTCTCGACGACCGTGACCAACCGGGGCGCCGGCGAGCTACGCGACGTAGCCGTGGCCGCGCAGGCACCGGCCGGCTGGACGCTGACCGCGACGACGCCCACCACCGGGCGGCGCCTGCGCACCGACAAGTCGCTGGCCGTGGCCTGGACGGTCGGGGTGCCCGAGGGTACGCCCGCCGGCCGCTACCCGATCGCGCTGACGGCCACGTACGGATGGGGGCCACCCGGCAGAACCGCGCACAGCGAAAGCGAGCTGGTCAGCACCGTCGTCAGCGCGCCGGCCGACGGCAACCGCCACCTGAGCACCGTCGCGCCGGTCGACTCGCACAACGCCCGCGGCCCGGTGGAGGTCGACCAGGGCAACGGCGGCGACACCGGCGGCGACGGCTCGCTCATCACGATCGCCGGCCGGGTGTACACCCGGGGCCTCGGCACCACGACGGCCAGCGAGATCCGCTACTACCTCGGCGGCCGCTGCTCCCGGCTGAGCACCGACGTCGGGATCGACGACGCGGCGCCGAGCACCGTCCCGGCCACGTTCACCGTGTACGCCGACGAGACGGCGGCGGCGACCAGCGGCCCGGTGAACTCCGGTGACGCCCCGAGGAGCCTGGTCGCCGACCTCACCGGCGCCACCTGGCTGCGGCTGGCCACGGTCTCCGGCGACGCCGGCACCGGTGCCGCCACGGCCGTACAGACCGACTGGGCCGCGCCCGTGCTCACCTGCGGCGGCGCCGCGCCGGACGATCCGGTGCTGCCCGAGTCGCGCACGCTGTTCTCGTTCGAGTCCGGCACCGACGGCTGGACGACGGCCAACCCGCCGGACGGCGAGGGCGTGGCCCGGTCCGCCGACTTCCACACCGACGGCGGGTACGGGCTGGCGGTCACCACGTCCGCCGGCGGCAACTGGTTCGGCAGCAGGCCGGCCGCGCCGCTGGACCTGTCCGGGCGTACCACGTTCAAGTTCGACCTGCGGGCCGGCGGCGCCGGGACCGTCGGTGAGATCGCCGTCCAGGTCGGCAGCGCCGGATCGTGGTGCCAGGGCGGGTTCTGGACCTGGACCAACCCCGGCGCCAGCCGGACCGTCACCCGCCACCTCACCGACATCGACTGCCCGCTCGGGGTGACGCTGGACCTGAGCCAGGTCACCGGCATCTGGATATTCCTGAACACCGGCGGCGTGCACCACGTCGACAACCTGCGCGTCGAATAGAGGCCAGTCATGAGAATGCTCCGGCAGGCGCTGTGCCTGCTCGCCGCCACCGCCGCCCTGACGACCACCACCGGGTACACCGCGGCCGCGGCGCCCGCGCCGCCGTGGACCGGCAGCTGGTCGACCAGCCCGCAGCGCGAGGCGGGCCCGGCCTTCGCCGACCAGACGCTGCGGATGTTCGTCCACCCGACGCTGGGCGGCGACGGAATCCGGATCCGCCTGGCCAACACGTTCGGCGCGCAGGACGTCACGTTCGGGGCGGTCAACGTAGCCCGCGCGGTCGCGTCCGGCTCCGCCGACCTCGTCGCCGGTACCGCACGGCGGGTGACTTTCGGCGGCCGGACCGCCGTGACGGTGCCGGTGGGCACCACCCGCCTCAGCGACCCGGTCAACCTGAGCGTCGGCGTCGGCCAGGACCTCGCCGTCGACCTCTACGTCGCCGCGGGCGGCGACGCCGCCGCGATCACCGGACACGACGCCGCGCAGGGCACCCAGTTCGTCGCGGCCGGCAACCAGGCCGGCGCCGCCGGCGGCGCGTTCACCGGCACCGTGAACTCCACGTTCTGGCTGGCCGGCGTCGACGTCCGGCCCGCACCGCGGGTGCGGGGCAGCATCGTCGCGCTCGGCGACTCGATCACCGACGGGGCGTACACCACCTGGAACGGCAACGACCGCTGGACCGACGTCCTCGCCGCGCGGCTGCGGGCGCTACCGCCCGAGCGCCACCTCGGCGTCCTCAACCAGGGGATCGGCGGCAACCAGGTACTCACCGACCGCACCGACTGCTGCGGCGCCGGCACCAGCGTCTCCGCGCTGAAGCGCCTCGACGACGACGTGCTGCGCCAGACCCGGGCGAGATACCTGATCCTGGCCGACGGCATCAACGACATCGGATACCACGCCGACCCCGACGCCCTCATCGCCGCGATGACGACGATCGCCCGTCGGTCACACGCCGCCGGCATCAAGGTCATCGGCGCGACCATCACCCCGTACGGCTGCGACGGCGGCTGCTTCGGCACCGAGCAGGAGGCGACCCGGCAGAAGGTCAACGCCTTCGTCCGGACCAGCCGGCACTTCGACGGGGTGGCCGACTTCGACGCCGCCATCCGCGACCCGCAGAACCCCAGCCGGGTGCTGCCCGCCTACCAGGCGGACCCGCTGCACCCGAACATCGCCGGTCAGCGGGCGATGGCCGACTCCATCGACCTCAACCTCTTCCACTGATAAGCGAGGATATAAGCATTTCAATATCTTGTGCGCGGGGCACGTTCCTGTTCTCCTACGGCCAGCCGTGAATCGGCCTCGACCCTAGGAGCACCGCATGAGATTCAGAACGGTGACGGCACGACCTGCCCTAGCTGTTTTCGCCGTGGCGACGCTGGCTTTCGGCGCGCAGCCGGCGGCGGCCTCGCCCGGCGTGCACGCGTCCGGCCCATCCGTGCCGGCGTCCAGCGCCTCCCTGGCGGCCGCTCCGCCGACCGTCGACGTCAACAACGTCAACGCCCACCTGCAGCAGCTGCAGAACTTCGCCACCAGCAACGGCGGCAACCGGGCCACCGGCACGGCGGGTCACACCGCGACGACGACCTATCTGCAGCAGAAGCTGCAGGCGGCCGGCTTCACCGTCACCATGCAGACCTGCACCACGTGCAGCGGCTCCGCGAAGAACGTCATCGCCGACTGGCCGGGCGGCAACACCAGCAACACCTACATGTTCGGCGCCCACTCCGACGGCGTGTCGGCCGGGCCGGGCATCAACGACGACGGCTCCGGCACGGCGACGCTCCTCGAGGCCGCGCTCCGACTGGCCGCGAGCAACCCGACCATGACCAACCACCTCCGGTTCGGCTGGTGGGCCGGCGAGGAGCAGGGGCTGATCGGCTCCAAGTTCTACGTCAACTCGCTGACCTCGGCCCAGAAGAGCGCGATCAAGGCGTACGGCACCTTCGACATGATCGCCTCCACCAACGGCGGCTACTTCGTCACCGGCACCGACGCGATCGCGGTGAAACTGCGTGAGTACTTCACCTCGATCAACGTGCCCACCGAGACGTCGACCGAGTGCTGCAGCGACGACGGTTCGTTCCGCAACGCCGGCATCCCGTCGTCGATCAACTCGACCGGGGCGGGCTACACCAAGACCAGCGCCCAGGTGGCCAAGTGGGGCGGCACCGCCGGGCAGGCGTACGACCCCTGCTACCACCGGGCGTGCGACACCTACCCGTCGAACATCAACGTCACCTCGCTGGGCCGCTGGGCCAACGCCGAGGAGTACGCCCTCTGGAACCTCACCACGGGCTCCACGCCGGCCAACGACTTCTCGGTGTCGCTGAGCCCGGGCGCGGGCGCGGTGAACCCGGGCTCCTCGGCCACGGCCACCGTGAACACCGCCACCACGTCCGGCGCGGCGCAGACCGTCGCGCTGACGAGTACCGGTGCTCCCGCCGGCGTCTCGGTGAGCTTCAGCCCGGCGTCGGTCACCTCCGGCGGATCGTCGACCATGACCGTCGCGACCACCACGGCCGCCGCGCCCGGTTCATACACCATCACGGTGCGGGGAACGGGCTCCGCGGTACGCACCGCCTCGTACACGCTGACGGTCAACGGGACCGGTGGATGCACCGGCGCCGGCCAGAAGCTCGGAAATCCCGGCTTCGAGACCGCGACGACGCCGTGGACCGCCACCAGCGGGGTCGTCGGCGCGAACACCGGCGACGCATCGCCGCGAACCGGCACTCGCGACGCGAAGCTCAACGGCTACGGCTCGACGCGCACCGACACCCTGTCCCAGTCGGTGACCCTGCCCGCCGGTTGCGGCACCTACACGCTGTCGTTCTACCTGAAGATCAGCACGTCGGAGACGACCACCAGCACCCAGTACGACAAGCTGACCGTGCAGGTCGGCACCACGACGTTGCAGTCGTTCTCCAACCTCAACGTCAGCGCGTACACGCTGCGCTCGTACAACCTGGCCGCCTTCGCCGGGCAGACCGTCACCCTCAAGTTCACCGGGACCGAGGACTCCTCACTGAAGACGACGTTCGTCATCGACGACACCGCGCTCACCGTCAGCTGACAACAACCCGGCCGATGCCGCGGGGCGGTCCGCCCCGCGGCATCTTTAGTTGCAATTGCCGCCAAAGAAGCGGCATGTAGACCCGCCCGACGCATGTCCGATCTGACTCCATGCGTCAACGAGAGCGCGGTGTCGTCACGAAACACCAGGTCATCGTGAACCGGTTAAGCAGCGCGTGGCGAGCTGCGCAATGAAGTGATTGACATCAATGGGTGGCAGGCTTAGGTTCAGCGCGGGTAAGCGCTTACCTGCAGGCCGGAGCCTTGCGGCCGAACGGCTCCGCACATCTGAACAGGCGCCAACCCGGCCCGCCCGCCAGTCACCGAGTGCGCGAGGGCCGGGTCCCCCGCATGCCGCTCCCGGCGGCATCCACTCCCCTCATCGGAGGAATCGCCATGCCCGCAACGGCACAGCCCGCGTCGGCCCGTCCCCAGCGCCGCCGCACCGTCATCGCCGGCCTCGCGGCCGGCATCCTGGCCCTCGGCGGCACGCTGACCCTCACCGAGGTCAGCGCGTCCGCCGCCGAGTCCAGTCCGGTCGGTTTCGCCAGCCTGAACGGCGGCACCCCCGGCGGCTCGTCCGGCACCGTGGTGACCGTGACCACCGCGGCGGCGCTCAAGTCGGCGCTCAGCTCCGGCACCTCGCAGACCGTCCGGGTCTCCGGCCTGATCACGATCTCCGGCATGTACAGCGTCGCGTCGAACAAGACGGTCATCGGGGTCGGCTCCGGCTCCGGGATCACCGGCGGCGGCCTCAACCTCTCCGGCGTCCGGAACGTGATCATCCGAAACCTGGTGTTCCGCAACGCCGCCGATGACTCGATCAACGTCCAGTCGAGCACCACGAACGTCTGGATCGACCACAACGACCTGGCCAACGGGTACGACGGCCTGATCGACATCAAGCGCGGGTCGGACTTCATCACGGTGTCGTGGAACCGCTTGCACAACCACGACAAGTCCATGCTGCTGGGCCACAGCGACGACAACTCCGCCGAGGACCTCGGCCACCTGCGGGTGACCTATGTGCACAACTGGTTCGAGGGCACCGGCCAGCGGCACCCGCGGGTCCGGTTCGGCAACCCGGTGCACGTGCTCAACAACTACTACAGCAACGTCGGGTCGTACGGGGTCGCCTCCACCGAGAACGCCGGCGTCTACGTCGAGCGCAACTACTTCGAGAACGTGGCGAACCCGACGGTGACCCAGACCGGCGACTCCGACCCCGGCAACATCAAGGTGCTGAACAACTACAAGGTCAACTCGGGTACCGAGCAGGTCCGCAACGGCGCCAGCGTCGCGGCGATCCCCTACTCCTACACCCCGCAGGCGAACAACACGGTCAAGGCCACCGTCACCGCGGGCGCCGGCACCGGCAAGATCTGAGGTACGCCGCCGGCGGCGGCGCCCACCACGGGCGCCGCCGTCAGGTGGCCGGGCGAGGCTCGGCCGGGGCGGGGTTCACCCTGGTCAGCTCGCGGTAGAACAGGTAGCCCGCGATCAGCATGAGTACACCGGAGACGGCGGCGACCCAGGGCAGCACCCGCTCGTCCGTCGCCGGATCGGCGAAGACGTCGCCGTAGCTGCAGTGCCAGCCCAGTTGGAGCGCGACCTCAACGGTCAGCACCAGCCGGGTCCAGCGGGTCCACCGCTGCCAGCGGCCGCGGGCCAGCACGAACGCGAGCAGGCCGAGCTGCAGCGCGAGGATCGCGACCAGCCACGGCATCCGCAGCGGACTCAGGAACGAGTCGCTGTAGGTCAGCGGGCCCGGGTTCAGGTAGACCGCCAGCAGCGCCGACCAGGCCAGTAGTTGCGCGGCCAACCCGGCGCGGCTCACCCGGTCCGCATGCCGTACCCGGCGCGGTTTCCAGGCGAACGCGCCCGGGTTGCGGCGCAGGATCAGGCTGCGGGCTCCGAAGAGGATCGCCAGGATGCCGAACCAGGCCAGCGCCGCCATCAGGGTCAGCTCCGGCGGGCACAACAGCCACACCACGAAGCCGCCGGCCATGGCGGCGACCAGGAAACTCCACGTGTCACTGGGTTCGATGACCGTGAACGGCCGGTGGTACCGGGCCGCGGTCTCGGCGGGGCGGCCGAGGTCGCGCAGCATCGCGAGCGCTGCTTCGGCCGTACCATCGGCGGGGTCTGATCTTGATCTCAGGTCTTCGCGGAGCAGGGCCCGCAACTCGTAGGCCACATCGTCGCGCTTGCGCGACGGCAGCCGCCGGGCCACGTCGTGCACATAGCTCTCGATGACGTCGTCTGCGTTCATGCCGGGCGCCTCCTATTCCAGGAGCGAATCCATCACCCGGACCTGCTGGCGCCAGCTCTCGCTCATCCTCGCGAGCGACCGCTGCCCGTCCGGGCTGAGCCGGTAGTAGCGCCGGGGTGAGGCGCCGTCGGTGTCCCACGTGCTCTCCAGCAGCCCTTGCGTCTCGAGGCGCCGCAGCAGCGGGTAGAGCGTGCCCTCCTCGACCGGCATGCCGGCGGCGGAGAGAACCTGGCGGAGCGAGTAGCCGTATTGCCTGGTGCGTAGCCGGGAGAGAACCGCGAGCACGAGAACGCCACGCCTGAGCTCGGCCTCCAGCTTCTCCACGGTCACCTAGTAGCCTCCAGTACTGTTTGACACACAGTACATGACAGAGTGAGAAATGAAGACTCTGGAACTTCTCATTTGCAATAGTTACCGTCCGGTAACCGCGCGATCTCATCGATGTAACGAGCGGATCGCGCTGAGCCGACGGAGGCCGACATGTCCAGCCGCACCCGCATCTCCGCTGCGTTACTGACCGCATCGATCGTGGGCGCGGGCATCGGCCCCCTTCCCGCCGCGGCCGCCGACAATGTCGTCACGTCCCGGGGCATCGAGATTCCCGCCTTCTACACGCCACCCGCGACGCTGCCCGCGGAGAACGGCGCGCTGATCCGCACCGAACCGCTCCCGCTGGCGCTGTCGCTGCCCGGCATCGACGGCCGGCTGCCCGGCGACGCGACCCGGATCATGTACAGGTCGACCGATTCGACCGGCCGGCCGGTCGCCGTGACCGGGGCCTACCTCGAACCGGCCGCGCCCTGGCTCGGGCTGGGACCGCGCCCGCTGGTCGTCCTCGCGCCCGGCACCATGGGCCAGGGCGACCAGTGCTCCACCTCCCTGGCCCTGCAGCGCGGCCTGATCCTCGGCATCGGCCGGGAGCAGTCCACCGTGTCGATCGGCTACGAGATCCTGTCCATCTACCGGCTGCTCGCCAAGGGCATCGCCGTCGTACAGACCGACTACCCCGGGCTCGGCACCACCGACCGGCTGCACACCTACATCAACCGCGTGGACTCCGGGCACGCCGTGCTGGACGCCGCCCGGGCCGCCAAGGCGCTCCCGGACACGTCGGTCACCGCCCGGTCCGCCGTCGGCCTCTACGGGTACAGCCAGGGCGGCGGCGCGGTGGCCGCGGCCGCGGAGCTGCAATCGTCGTACGCGCCCGACGTACGGCTGAAGGCCACCTACTCGGGCGCGCCACCGGCCGACATCACCGACGTCACGACGGCGATCGACGGCAGCGAACTGGCGGGCGCGCTGGGCTGGTCGATCAACGGGTTCGTCCAGTCCGACCCGGACCTGCAACCGCTGCTCGACCGCTACCTCAGCGACACCGGCCGGGCCGTGCTCAAGGACCTCTCCACCATGTGCGTCGGTGACGCGCTCTTCGCGTACGCCAACCGGCGCAGCTCGGCGTGGACGGTCAACGGCGAGTCCGTGCTCGACATCATCCGGGCCGAACCACGCCTGCAGAACTTCCTCGGCGCGCAGCGCATCGGCAACCGCAAGCCGGCCGGCGTCGTCCGGGTGGCCACCGGCGTCCACGACGACGCCGTACCCCACGGCCAGGCCCGCACGCTGGCCGTCGACTGGTGCCGGCTCGACGGCGACGTCGTCTACGCCCCGGTCGTCCTGCCCGACGCCGGCAACCCGCTGCTGAACCACTTCGGACCGCTGCTGGCCGACCAGGGCCCGGCCGTGGACTGGCTCACCCACCGGCTCGCGGGCCTGCCGGCACCGTCCACCTGCGCGATCCTGCCCTTCCAGCCGTAGGCCGGCCTCGCCGGGCTCAGCACGAGGGTGGGCCGCTCCCGAACTCGGTCAATCCCGGCACCGGCAGCGCGAGGCCCATCACGTCCAGCCAACCGTCGATGTTCCCGGGCTGACCGGCGAGGTCCTTGCCCAGGATCAGGCCTCCGGCAGCTCCCAGCACCGGAGGCTTGATCACATCGGCGAGGACGCCCTTGGCCTCGTCCCAGAAGGCGTCCGTCGCTCCCTGAGCAAGCTCCGCGACGTTGGGTTGGTCGAGGTTCTCGATCACGTGGGCGTACCGGAGCATCTGCGCGCTGATGGCCTTGCCCAGGGACGCGAACACCCCCAGTGCGCCGATGCCGAGCATCCCGCCGAAGATGCCCAGCATCGACAAGGCGGCCTTCTCGGCGAAGATCTGGCATTCGACGTCGACGGTCGCCCCGCCACCGCTGCCGTCGGCGAGCACGCCGAGTACCGAGCCGGTGTCGGGATCGACGGCCCAGAACGCCACCGGCGTGCCGTCGGCGGGAACCAGACGGTCATGGTCGTCCCACCGGTCGAGCAGCGCTCGCCATTGGGCCCGCGAATCCTCGGGGAGGAAGGCGAGGTCGTCGCTGCCGAGGCTGCCCTTCGGCAGCAGGGTCAGCCGCTTGCCGTTCAACGCGCCCCGGGTGCTGGTCTCGAAGGCGCTCCCCTCGGCTGTCGCGAGCGCGGCGGAGGCCTCCAGCGTACGGTCGAACGCCCGTACCCGATCTCCGCCCAGGGTCGCCCACCGGGTGCACGGCAGCACGTCGGCCCGCCGGACCCGGCCCGCGCCGAACTGCGGCCGGTCCACATGCAGCACCGCGCGCAGCCCGGTCTCGAACGTCAGGTCCCCGTCCGCGGGCATCGGCGGATGCAGGGCCGGGACGGTCGACGGCAGGAACGGCAGTCCGTCCGCGAGCGCGGCCACGACGCGCTGCTCGTCGGCGGCGAAAACGGCGTCCCAGTACGGCTTCGCGCCGATCCGCGCGGTGAGCAGGTCGTCGAGCCAGGTACCGAGCGACGGGGCGGCCCCCTCGAACGACACCAGGGTGCTGCCGAACATCAGGCCACGAACCTCCTCGACCGCGGAGGCGGGCACCGGATCGGCGAAACCGATCTGGTCGAGGTCGACGCCGGCGAGCACCCGGATCACCTCGGACTCGTAGCCGACCCGCACGCCGAGATAGAACCCGGCGAATGCGGAACCCGCGGTCCTCTTCTCCGCGGGCGGCACCCGGTACGAGCCGGTCGCCGTGACTCCCCTGCCGGTGGTGAGTTTCACGGTCCGCTCTGCCGGTCCGTCGGCCGGCGCCCGGTACCGCAGCTGATACGGAGCGGTCTCGCGGCGGCGAAGGAAGGCATCGGCGGCGGCGACCGTACGGTCGACGTCGCTGCCCTTGGTGGCCACACCGCCGGTCAGCTCCGCGATCTGCGCCTGCGTCGCCGTGTCCACGTCGCCGATGCCGATGGCCACCACCGGCACGCCGGACGCGACGCGGGAACGCAGCGCCGCCACCCGCTCGGCATCCGTCTCGTCATCCTGGAAGTCGCTGGC
Organism: Actinoplanes sp. NPDC049668; assembly: GCF_044465445.1. Classification (NCBI taxonomy): domain Bacteria; kingdom Bacillati; phylum Actinomycetota; class Actinomycetes; order Micromonosporales; family Micromonosporaceae; genus Actinoplanes; species Actinoplanes sp. NPDC049668. The sequence continues at coordinate 40,430 of NZ_JBITLR010000004.1, read as the reverse complement.
GATGACGATGACCGTCGGCCCCTGTTCGCCGGCCGTCGCCAACGCGTCCCAGACCTTCGAGCCGAAGCTGCTCAGCTTGCCCACCGCGGCGCCGACGGCCTGCGGTGAGCGCAGCGTGAAGCCGCGTTCCGAGGTCCCGCTGACCGACCCGACCCCCAGGACCGCGTCCGGGTGGCGGGCGAACAACCGGGTCGCCAGCTCGGTGGCGAACGCCACCGGCTCCGGGCCCGACTTGATCGAGCCGGACCGGTCGAACACCAGCATGACCCGGGGTGCCCGCTGCCTGTTCGCGGTCATCCGCAGGGCCAGCTTCGTCTCGCCCTCGGCGAGCCGGAACGCCGACGCGGGAAGCCCGGTCACCGGTTTGCCGGTCGAGTCCAGGGCGCTGACCCGCAGGGCGATGTCCGGGAAGGCGCCGCCCGCGACGTCGACCTCCAGCTTGGCGACCCGGTCGCCGGCCCGCGGGTCCGCCTCGGCGGGCACGTCCAGCTCTTCGCCGTCGACCAGCACCGCGCCCGCCTTGGCCTCGATCACCTGGCCGCTGAGCGAGATGGCCGGTCCGCTGTGCGCCAGTTCCGCCGCGGCTTCGGCGGACAGACCCGGTCCGCTCACGGCGAGCACCGGAATGAAGGTATTGAGGTCCTGCGCCCGCAGGTGGATCAGCTGGGCCATCTCGGTGGTGGGCCGGAACGCCACCAGCAGCTGCCGCCCGACCAGATCGTCGGCCCGGTACTCGGCCTCGACGAGCGGCTTGGGATTGCCGGGCTCCGCGGTCGTCGCGGCCAGCAGCCGCACCGTCACCGAGGTGCCGGGCTGCGCGCGGGACGCCTTGAGCGGCTGGTCGGTGGTGTGGCTCGCGCCGAGCCGAGCACCCGGGACGAGCGGGTTGGCGAACACCTCCCGGCCGTTCACCATCACCTTGACCAGCGGCACGCGCCGGTCGCGCGGCCGCGCGACATCGGCCGCCCGCCGGGACGGCAGCGCCGCGCTCAGCTGCCTGGCCAGGTCCGCGCGGGCAGCGAGATCATCCCGTACGGCGGCAGCGCGATCGGCGGCGGTCGACGTCGGCTGCGTCCCGATCGCCTTGCGCCAGCCGTCGATCGAGTCCTCGTCCGCCGTCGGTGCGAACGGGCGCCGCACCGGCCGGAAGATGCTCATGATGTCGACGTCGTCGGCGAGCTTGCCGGCCACCACCTCCGCCTGGAAGCCGGCCCGCCGGTACAGCTCCGCCAGGGTCTCCGCCTTGTCCCGCGCGGAGCCGGCGCCGCCGCGCAACGTGCCACGCACACCCCACCGCGAGTCGTCGACGAGGTCGGGCCGGCGCAGGGACGGGTACACGATGATCTGGTCCCGGACGAAGCCGAGAATGGCCTCGGGGTCCTTGCCGGCCACCACCCGCTCGGCGGCCGCGGCCACGTGGTCCGGGCTGGTACGCACCGCCGTCCGTAGTTGCTGCCACAGACCGAACGGCACGTCGGAGTCGGCGAGGTCCTTCTCGTCGGAGTCGAACAGGCCGCATCCCGTCAGTGCCGCGGCGGACAAGGCGGTGGTGAGCACCAGGAACGATCGGCGGCTCAGCGCTCCAGCCGCCGCGGGCGGGACCGCATCGGGACCGTCCGATCGACGCATCGCGGGGACTCCTCAGCTCAGACAGGCGCGACACCGGCGCGCCAGGCGACATGGAACGCACACACTGTGCCCGCGGCCCACCGCTCTGGCCAGCCCGATCGGGCAAGTCCCCGAATGTTTGGTCATTCGCACTACGGCGATGTCTTGAGTGGCTGCCCGGCCCGGACACGGCGCTTGAGTGCGCGAAAGTCTCGGAAGCCGTCGACCTCGACCATCGGTGTGCCGTCCTCGTCGGTGTCCTCATGGACGCGCAGCAGATCGCGGTCGAAGTGATCCAGCAGCCGCACGTCGTCGAGCTCGAGACCGGGAGGAAGGCCGGCCGACATGCGTGGCCGGTCGACGACGACCTTCGCGTCCACCCGGCCGCCCACCGTGAACCAGTGCTCCTCACCGTAGAACAGCTCGGCGTGTACGTCGCCGCCGATCAACGCCGAGCAGTCGTTGTAGTCGCCGATCAGCCGGCCGGCATACAGATCGCCGTGGACCTCCAGCCAGCCGGCTGTCACGACATCCCGCGCGCGCATGTCGCCGGTCACGAGCAGGAACGACTCGGGGTCATCGCTGTCGCCGTAGTAACCGCCGACCGTGAGGTCACCGCGTACGACAAGGAGATAGGCCCGTTCCTCGGTGAGATCGAGGTCGCCGGCCACCTGCAGGTCGCCGTCGATGAGCAGCACGTCGGTGACGTAGTCGTCGAACTCGTCGAGGGCAGCGGTCACCTGCTCCACTTTGCGCGGCTCGCGGAACAGCCCGATGGCCTCGCGCACCTCCGACTCGGTTACCTGCCCCTGCCGGAAGCTCCGCGCGGTGTCGATCACAGGGTTGACGATAGTCAGCCGGCGCGGTACCGCAGGACCATGACGCCGCTGGTCAACTGCGTCGTCTCGAGCAGGGCGAACCGGTGTGGGTCGAACCCGGTCTCCGCGAGCCGAATGCCGGCCCCGGCGACCACCGGATTCAGTTTGATCACCAGTTCGTCGACGGCGGGTAGCAGCCGCCCGGCGAGGTTACCGCCGCCGGCCAGCCAGATGTCCAGGCCCGGCTGCTGTTTGAGCTTGTCGACGACGGTGCGCGGGTCGTCGGCGATGACGCGTACGGCCGGGTCCGGTGACGTCATCGACCGGGAGAAGACGATCTGCTGAAGGTGCGCGTACGGGCTGGTGATGCCCGCCTTGAGCGCGGGTTCGTAGGTGTTGCGGCCCATCACCACCGTGTCGAAGTTCTGGTTGGGCGCGTCGATGCCCATCGGTGCGCGGGCCTGGGTCGGCAAGGTCTCCGGGTAGCGCGTGGCCATGAACTGCACCGAGACGGCCTGGTCGCCGAAGAGGTCCCACGACCCGTCCGGTGCGGCGATGTAGCCGTCGATGGTGGTGGCCACGAAGTACACGAGCTTTCGCATGCGGGCTCCTCAAGACGTTAACCACTATGGCTGTCGTGGTTCGAATGTACATCAGCTGTAGTGGTTCCTGCTACCGTCATCGGCATGGTCCGCAATCCCGACCGCCGCCGCGCGCTCGCCGACGCCGGCCTCCGGGTGCTCGCCGAGAGCGGCGCCCGCGGGCTCACCCACCGTGCCGTCGACACCGAGGCCGGTGTCCCGCTCGGCACGGCGTCGAACTACTTCCGCTCGCGCGATGCGCTCCTCGGCGCGCTGGGCGAGCGGATCATGGAACGGTTCGCCCCGGACGAGGCCGTCATAGCGGACCTGGCCGCCCGCGAACCGGGCCGGGAGCTGTTCATCGACTACATGCGCTACATCGTCGAGCGCACCACCCGGCAGCCGGAGCTGACCCGGGCGCTGATCGAGCTGCGACTCGAGGCGGCCCGGCGGCCCGGGCTGGCGGCGAGCCTCGGGCAGACGCTGCGCCGCGGCTACCGCGACGACGTCGCCTATCACGCGACGACCGGGCTGGCCGGTGGGCCTTACGAGATCGCGCTACTGCACTACGCGCTGGACGGGCTGCTGCTCGACATGCTGACGACCTCGATCGAGGCGGACACGGACCCGGACACCGTGGTAGCCACGTTCGTGGACCGGCTGGTGTTCGGCGGCGCCGAGGCGCGGTGACGGCGTGGGTGCCCGAGTCAGGAGGGCACCCTCTCGGCGGCAGCGGCAGACGGCACCACGGAGGGCAGCGTGAAGACGAACCGCGAGCCTCCGGTCGGGTTGTCCTCGGCGTGGATGGTGCCGCCGTGGCGTTCGACGATGCGCTGGCAGATGGCCAGCCCGAGCCCGGTGCCGGCGTACGCGGCCCCGGCGTGGGCGCGGTGGAACCGGTGGAAGATCGCGTGGTGCTCGCCCGGTGGGATTCCGATGCCGTTGTCGGCGATGGTGACGGTGACGGCGGCATCGGTACGGGCCGACCGTACGGCGATCCGCGGGGTGGTGCCGGGCGCCGTGTACTTCACCGCGTTGCTGATCAGGTTGTCCAGGAGCTGCCGGACGAGCACCCGGTCGGCGAAGACCGGTTCGAGCTCGTCGATGTCGAACCGCGGCACCGGCGCGTTGGTGGCGGTGGCGGTGTCGACGCGCGCCGCGCCGATGTCGCGGGCGAGGCCGGCGAGGTCGACCTCCTCGGGGCTCATCTCGGAGTGGCGGGCGGTGGTGTAGGCGAGCAGGTCCGTGATCAGCAGCCGCATCCGCTGAGCCGTGCGGTGAACCCGGGCGGCGGCGTCCCGGGCCTGCGCGACGTCCGGTTGATCGGGCAGCCCCGCCAGGATGTCCTGGCATGCCTCGGTCCAGCCTTCGATGGTGGTCAGCGGGTTGAGCAGGTCGTGGGCGACGACGCCGGCGAAGGTGGCCAGTTCGTCGCGGTGCCGCCGGTCGGCGGTCACATCGTTGAACAGCAGGATGGCCTGGGCCTCGTCGGTGTGTGCGCGCAACGCGGTGGCCCTGACGTTGAGGATCCTTCCCTCGGGCACGGCCGGGTTGCGCACGAGCATGTCTCTGTCCGCCAGCGGCTCGCCCGCCAGCGCCCGGGTGTACGTCATCTCCTGAGTGGCGATGGGCGTGCCGTCGAGGTTGGACAGACCCCAGGTGGCGACGTCGGGGACGGCGCCGGTGCTGAGCTGGACGCCGATCAGGGCCTGTGCGGCCCGGTTGTGCAGCAGCAGGCGGCCGCGGGCGTCGATCACGTGCAGACCGTCGGCCATGCCGTCGACGACGGCACCCATCAGCTCGGCGCGGCGGGCGTGCTGATCCCGCTCGCCGGCCAGGGTGTTCCGCTCCGCGCGCAGCTCGTGAGCCAGCGAGGCCGCCTCGTCGCGGCTGAGCGCCAGGGCCAGCCCGACGACGGCGGCGAACAGCACGAAGCCCTGCCCTACCATCGCTCGTTGCGGCAGGGATTCGATGCTCGAGAAGGGTCCCTGGTCGCGAAGGGTGAACACGATCGTCCACGTCGCCTGGACCAGGTTGGCGAAGGCGACGTAGCCGGTGCTGAGCCGCACCGCCTCCCACACCGTCACCGCCATCAGCAGATAGGTAAGCGGCATCGGCGGGCCGGGGGCCAGGACGGCCGCGTAGACCGCGGTCGAGCACACGATCACCGCGAGATACTCGCCGAGTCGCCGCGTGGGCGTCCGGCGAAGCGCCGCACGGATGTCACGCCGGCAGTCCGCGAGGCCGCCGTGCCGTCGCCGGTGTTCCGTCACCCGGTGCCCGAGGCTTATTCCGAGTGCGGTGACGATCAGCAGGCTGCTCATGTTGCGGGTGACCATCACCGCGAGCAGCGACCAGGAATCCACCGCGCCGGCCAGCCAGACGCCGGCCGTGGCCAGAACCGACCCCGCGACGGCCGCGACGCAGGCCGTGCCGAGCAGCCCCCACAGGTCCCGCGGCGTACGCAGGCCGGCGTCCCCGCCCGCACCCCACAGCTGCGGCCGCCACCGGGCCAACAGGGCGAGGAACACCCCCACCTGGACCAGTTGAGCGACCGCGAGCCCGACCGCCGCGGACAGCGGAACGCCGAGGGCGGCTGCACCCACCACCGTCGTCACGAACAGCGCGACAGCGTCGACCCATCGCGTGGTTGCCTGCCGCTGGGCGCACAACCACACGGCCGCGACGCCAGGGGCGAGCCACCCGGCGAACAGATCACTGACCTGCACCTGGAGGTGGCCGGCCAGCACGGCGCCCAGGTACAACACCGCGAACCCGCACGTGCGGTAGATCGGAGCCCGGATCCTCATGAGGGCCCCCGATCATCCGGCCGCGGGCAGCTCGACGGTACCGCCTGATACTACCTATTTGCGGCTATTTTCGGATCGATCTGGCCGCTCAGCTCGGCGAGTTCGCGGGCGGTCAGCAGGTGGTGGATCCGGTCGAGTAGCTCGTCCGCGGTGAAGGGCTTTTGGATCATCTCCATGTCCTGCTCGATGGCGTGTTGCGCGTTCAGCAAGCCTTTGGTGTATCCGGATATGAAGAGCACCGGCAGTCCCGGTTGGCTCTGCTGGATGAGCGCGGCCAGGGCCGTGCCGGGCATGGTGGGCATGATGACGTCGGTGAGCAGCAGGTTGAAGCGCTTGTGCTCGATCTCCTGCATCGCGACGGGTCCGTCGGCGGCCGCCGTGACGGCGTAGCCGTGCTCCTGGAGGATGCGTGCGACGAGGTCCCGTACGTCCTCGTCGTCCTCGACCACGAGCACGTGCTGGCCGTGCGCGACGGGCGGACGGCCGTGCGGCATGGCGTCGCGCGCGTTGATGATGAGGTTGAGCAGTACCTGGTCCAGTTTGGTCCGGTCGGCCTGCACCATGAGGGGTTCCGGTGCCCGGCGCACGGTCAGCTCGATGTGCTCGCCGAGCATCGGGGCGAGCAGGTCGCGGGAGTCGGCGAGGGTCAGGTTCAGGTCTATGGCTTCGGACTCGGTCGGCTCGGACCTGGCGAAGATCAGCAGTTGGCGGCAGAGCAGCCGGGCCCGGTCGGCGGCGCCACGGACCCGGGCCAGGTCGTCCTGCGCGGTGCCGACGCCGGCGCCCTGCTCGATGGCGAAGTCGGTGTAGTTGAGGATGATCGCGAGCAGGTTGTTGAAGTCGTGCGCCACGCCGCCGGCGAGCCGGCCCAGGCTCTCCAGCCGTTCGGCCTGCGCAGACCGCTCGCTCAGCACGCGCTCACGGGCCTCCATGGATCTCTTGGCGGTGAGATCCCGGTGGGTGACGCAGACTTCGAAGGGTTCACCGTCGTGGTCGAGCAGGCCCGCGACGCTGGCGGACAGGGGCACGGGGCTGCCGTCCTTGCGTTTCCGCTCGATCTCGAAGTCGTCTATCCGCTGGTGGCGGACCAACCGGGCCATCATGGAAAGTTCGTCCGGCGTGACCCCGAGCATCGCGACACTGCTCCCGACTGCTTCCCGCGCCGTGTATCCGTAGATGCGTTCCGCGGCCGGATTCCACTCGGTGATGGTGCCGTCCGGGGACATGGTGATGATCGCGTCGCCCGACGACCGGACGATCTCCGCGAGTCTCGCCCGGCCCTTGGCTGCCTGTTCCTGCGAGAGCTGCCGGCTACGCGCCATGCCGACGCACAGCAGGCAGACGCAGGTAATGGGCAGCAGGCGCTGCGTCTCGAAGGAGTCGGACCACAGCCCCTGGGCCGTGCAGATCCAGACGATCAATATCAGTGCGTAACCGCTGATGGCGGCGACAGCGCGGGGCCGGGCGGAACCAACGGCCAGGCACGGTCCGATCGCCATCAGGCCGAACCACATCGCCTGCGTCGACGCCGCCGCCAGCGCGGCGCCGATGGCCGACACGGTGACGGCCGACACGGCGACAACCAACAGCAGCACCGACGAAGACCTCTCGCCGCCATCACCACCGGCCGGCGCACGTCGCAGTCGACGCCAATACGCTGGCATGTGGAACATGGCCGGACCCCCAAACCCAGGCAGACGTTCCGCCGTTCACACAGAGCCCAGGCCTTGGCCGGTATCAGGAACGGATGATTTCGCATGTTTCGTAACTTATGCCCGATCACTCCTACCGTACCCGTGGCCCGACGACGATGAAGGCCTGATCGGCCGCCCGGCTAGGCGCTAAACGGCCGGGTCGGGGTGCAGGACCATGGCGAACGTCGTCCGGCGCCGCCGCCGGCCGTCCTTCCGTGCCCGCAGGGGTTGCAGCAGATCGGTGATCGCGGCGGTGAGCCGGCGCGACTCGGCAGGGGTGACCCAGACCGGGATCTGCTGGTACGCCACGCCGTCGCCGGTGGGTGCGACGTCGGTGGTTCGCAGGTACTGCTCGAACCCGGCGATCAGCGCGCCGACGAACGCCGCGAAGTAGCGCTGGTGATCGGCGAGGGAGGCGTCGTCGAAGTCCCGGGGGCCGAGGGTGACTGTGGACTCCACCACCGCGAAGGTACGCCGCGTGCCGCCGCGAACCCGCTCCTCGTGTGTCACCCGCAACACTCCGGCGTCGACCAGACGCCCGACGTGCCGGTAGAGCGAGGCCTGCGGAATGTCGCCGAGTACGGCTCCGAGTTGGCGCGCGGTCAGCTCGCGGCCCAGGAGCGCGTGCACGATGCGCAACCGGACCGGATGCAGGACGGTCTCCACGACACCGGTACCGGGTCGTTCTGGCTCGGCGTTGATTCTCACAATCGAGAACGTTAGCTTGAGCATTGAATATTCTCAGACATGAGAACGAATGGCGGATCGTTTGCAGGCGCAGATCGTCGAGATCCCGGCCGCAGGAGCACTGCTGGCCGCCACGGTCACCCGACCCGACGGGGACGGCCGCCACCCCGGCGCGCTGCTCGTCAACGGCTCCGGGCCGATCGACCGCGACTCCGCCATGACCGGGATGGCGCTGGGTCTCGGCCCGGCACTCGCGGTGGCACTGGCCCGACACGGCTGCGTCCTGCTGCGCTACGACAAGCGGGGCGTCGGCGCCTCGGGCGGCGACTACCTCAGCACCGGCTTCCACGACGAGTGCGACGATGCCGCGGCCGCCCTCGCCGCGCTGCGCGCCCACCCCGCGGTGGACCCGGAGCGGGTCTTCGTCATAGGGCACTCCACCGGAGCCGTGTTGGCGGCCAACCTCGTGCGAGCCCCCACGCCTGCCGCCGCATATGTGCTGCTCGCGGGTTCCGCGCAGCCCGGCGAGCAGGTGATGGCCTGGCAGAGCGGCCGGATCGCGGCCACGCTGCCGCGGCCGCTCCGGCCGTTGGGCCCTTTTCTGGTACGCCGCCAGGCGCGCGACCGCGACCGGGTCCGCGCGTCCACCGTCGACCGGCACGACCGGATGCCGCGCTCACGCCTGACCGACCGGTGGCTGCGCGAGTACATGGCCCACGACCCGCGCCCGGACCTGGCCGCCGTCGACAAGCCGGTGCTGGCGATCACCGGCGGCAAGGACATCCAGGTCGATCCGGCCGACGTGGCACGCATCGGCCGGCTCGTGACCGGCCCGTTCGACGGCGAAGTGCCGGACGACCTGACCCACCTGCTCCGCCGCGACCCCGGACCGCCGGGACTGTGGCGCTACCGACGTCAGCTCACCGAACCGATCGACGACTGGATGCTCGAACGTATCGGGGCATGGGCCCAGATGAGAATGGCTCACTGACACGCGCACGGCAGATTCCGACAGTCCGGCCTCTTGATACCTTAAACTCACCCACCGATGACCAACGAAAATGACAAAGGTCGGATCAGTGCATCTTGGGCCGCCCTCATGGTGGGGGTCATGGGTCTGCTCGGGGCCGTACTCGGCGGCGCAATTGCCGGGATAGCCTCCGTCAGCGGTACCAAAATGCAGCTCGCCGAAAACAACAAAGACACCGCGCGGAAAGAGAGAGTCGCCGCGTACACCAACTTCTACTACGCCGCGAACAAGGTCGACTACGTGTTCGCCGACCTGCAGGAGTGCCTGAAGGCGAGACGCGGTCCGAAAAATTCCTGCGTTGAGCAGGTCAACCTGGCGCGCGCGCAGCGGAGGTCCCTGACCGGATCCTTCGAGATACTCCGGGTGTACGCCACCGATCGGGCCCTTGCCGAGGCCGCGGAACTCAAGACCCTTTTGGAGTCGAAGCAGGTGCCTGGGGAGAAACCCGAAAATGGTGACATCGCGGTGGCAGACGAGACACTCTCACTCGAGAGATACCGAGCGGCCCGGGACCGATTCACCCTGGCAATGTGCAACGACCTGTCCCCGCAGCCCAGAAGCGAATGTACCTGACGGCCGAGGAGAGCGCGGGCGCTGATAACCGTCACCGCTTGCGCGGCGTACGCGAGTCGAACGCATAGCAGGAAGCTCCCGCATGGCCTCGGCCGTCAAGCCTATTCGGGGATCAGCTCGCCGAGCCGGTCCAGCGTGTAGACGTCCGAGCCGTCCGGCAGGCCGCCGGGCGCCTCGAGGCCCACGAACGTGACCGGCCGGTCGGGCAGCCGACCGTCCCACATCGTCACCTCGGCGCGGAAGCGCCACAGGTGGGCCAGGTAGGTCATGGTCAGGTAGCGCCGCTCCATCAGCGCGCGCACCCGGTCCGCGGTGGTGAACTGGTTCGCCTCCACCTGGTTGAACATCGGCGTGCCCCGCAGGTACAGGTGCAGCCAGACGGCCTGCCAGCCGCGCTCGCCCCTGGCGAACACCACCGGCAGCGCCACGCGGCCCGGGCCGCGCATCGTCGAGCGGGCCCGCACGGTCCGCGCGTCGAACGGGGCACCGCGCTGATCCTTCTCGCGGGTCTGGTAGCCGAACATCGACTCGGCGACCTCGTCGAAAGACTCGCCCGAGTAGATGTCGACCTGCGGAACCACGTAACGCCCGCGCAGCGAGAGCGGCACATCGATGAACTCCGTAGCGCCCTCCTTCGCCTCGGTGACATCGCCGGAGTGCACGACCCCGTCGTGGTGGTAGTTCGTGAACGACACCTGACCGGCCGCGCGGAACTCGTCGTCGAGCAGCAGCACGGACAGGTCGTAGTCGGTACGCCTCGCCGCCTGCCGCCAGTACATGAAGAACCGCAGCAGCTCGCCCTCGACCGACGCCCGCGAGCCGCGCGGCAGCACCGCGAACCCGCCCTCGGACGCCTTCCCGCTCAGCGGCAGCGCCACGTCCAGCACCGCCGGGTCCACCAGCAGCGGGTGCTCGAACGCCGGCAGCCGCACGCCGATCTCCGCGTCCAGCAGCGCCGACAGCTCGCCGACCAGCTCGGGCGGCAACGGCGCCCGGGTGTCCGGGCCGATCCACGAGTTGCGCGAACGGCTTGCGTACATCCGGGCCGACGCGGGCGCCAGCCGATTGCCGACGTGCTCGCGCAGCGACAGCAGCACCCGTCCCGACGCCGTGGAGAGCGCGCCGGTCACCGCGTCCACCACGGCGGCGCGCTCGGCCGCCGGCGCCTCCCGCAGCAGCCGGTCCGCCGAGCGCAGCAGCAGGCCGGGCGCGGCCGACAGCACCGCGGCCGCCTTCCGCACGGCGCCGTCGCGGAACGCCGCCTCGGCGCGACCCGCGATGCCCGGCACCCGCCGCTCGCCGCGAGCCACCTCGAACACCGCGCGCGCGTGCGGCCACTGCGGGAACTCGTGCGGGTGCAGCCGCTCGCCGAGCCGCTTCCACGGCTCCGCGTAGCGGGCGACGTCGCCGAGCTTCCCCGCGCTGGCGCCGACGACCTCGTCGAGCGCGGCCAACAGCACGCGGCGCTCCGGGCGCCGGAACGACCGGAACCTCGTCGGCGTCAGCAGCGTGGCGTCTCCGCCGGAGACCCCGCAGGCCAGGCGCAGCACGTCGGTCGTCGTGTCCACGGCAACCAGTGGACGCCCGAGACCCAGCCGGACGCCGTTGAGCACGGCACGGTTCTCCCGTACCGGGATCGCGTCCGGCTGAGGGCCGTCGGCGCACGCGGCGGCGAGCTCGCCGAGGATCGCCAGGTCCGCCTCACCGAGCGGAGTCACGCTCCCGGCCAGCATCAGGTAGAGCCGCTCGGTCTCGGCCTCGGCGCTGTCACCGAGGCGAAGCAGCTTCACCCGGTCACCGGCGGCGGCTACCAGTTCGTCGTGCGCGGCCAGCAGCTCGGCGTACGTGTGCTGGTAGGTGCCGTAGCCGGGCAGCTCGAGAAGGTTCAGGCCGCCGTCGGGCAGCCGCACACCGGCCGCGCCGCCGGCGAGCACCGCCTCCCGCAGGCGGTCCAGCCAGAACTCCATGGTGTCCGGCACGTCGTGGGGGAACCCGATGAAGTACGCGTTGTGCCGGACGTGGTCACCGACGAGCTGCCGTACGCCCGCCACCACCGTCGCCGCGAGATCCATCGCCGGCCCGATCGCCAGCCCGCCGACGTGAGCGAGCAGCGCGCTCTCCGCCGAGAACCCGACGCTGAGCAGCGCCACGTCCAACTGCCGCGCCACGGCCGAACCGTCGCCCGCCGTCCCGGTACTCGACGGCACGCGCAGCGTCCTGGTGATGATCAGCTTCTCGAACACGCGCTCCTCCGTCTCAGTCGGCTCGATTTCGTGTGGTGGGCCGCCGGGGACTCGAACCCCGAACCTTCCGATTAGGAAAGTGAAGAAGGAAGCATTTCCATGACCGCGCAGGCGGGAAGCGGAAATGCTATTCAGTCGGATGCTCTGCCAGTTGAGCTAGCGGCCCGAACCGATGATCGCACCCGCGTACCGAGGCGAGCCATCGACTTTCCTGCCGTCGGGCGTCGGCCGGGCCTCTGAAACGATCCATTTTACTCGCCCGTAGCCGTTGACCCAGAGACCGATGTCGATACAAACTCTGCGGTAAGCGCTTACCTCCGCCCGGCGAGGAGACCCAGATGAGTCCTCGTAAGACACGTTCGGCCAGGATCCGCGTCGCCATGGCGGCCGTCGCCGGCCTCGTCCTGGCCGGCCAGGCGGCCTTCGCGGAGACGGTGCAGGCGTCGCCCAGCCCGGCCCCGGCCGGCCCCGCCCTGGAACGCCTGGACCGCGGGCTGGTCGCCGCCCGCACCGCCGACGGAAACTTCGTCAGCTGGCGGCTGCTCGGGCCGGAGGCCACCGGCGCCTCGGCGACCGGTGTCACCGGTTCGAACTTCAACCTCTACCGGGACGGTCAGAAGATCGCGACGGTCACCGACAGCACCAACTACCTCGACGCCGCCGGCACCGCGACCTCGGAATACCAGGTCGCCGCCGTCGCCAGGGGGCACGAGGGCCGGCGCGGCAGACCGGTCACGCCGTGGACCGGGGGCAGCCGGTACGACCTGCCGCTGCGCAAGCCCGCGGACGGCGTCACCCCGGCCGGCGAGGCGTACACGTACTCGGCCAACGATCTGAGCGTCGGCGACGTGGACGGCGACGGCCGGTACGAATACATCGTCAAGTGGGACCCGTCCAACTCCAAGGACGTCTCCCAGGTCGGCTACACCGGGAACGTCCTCGTCGACACGTACCGGATAGATGGGACCCTGCTGCACCGCATCGACCTGGGGGTGAACGTCCGGGCCGGCGCGCATTACGCGCAGTTCCCGGTCTACGACTTCGACGGCGACGGCCGCGCCGAGATGATGATCAAGACCGCACCCGGCACCAAGATCATCCGGTACGGCGAGGACGGCGCCGTGGTGTCCGAGAAGTACATCACCATGCCGAGGGAGGACGTCCGGGCCGGCTACCGCAACACCGACGACTACCGGCTCAGTGCCGCCGGCTACTACCGGCACGTCGTGGACATGTTCCGCGGCTGGGACACGCACCCCGAGGTGGTCGCCGGGCGCTGGCCCGCCACCCTCGAGCAGGCGTTCGGCATCGAACCGCGGTACCCGTACCCGCTCAGCGAGACCGACGCGGCGGAGCTCGCCGACTACTTCATGGACGTGTACGCGCCGTCCCGCAGCGCCCGCAACGTGCTGCGCGCCTTCCAGGGCTTCATCGTCGACGGCCCCGAGTACCTCACCGTCTTCGAGGGCCTGACCGGCCGCGAGTTGCAGACCATCCACTACAAGCCGGGACGCCACGACGACGGCCTGATGTGGGGCGACTACGCGATGGCCCGCATCGAACCGGGCAACCGGGTGGACCGCTTCCTCTCCGGCGTCGCCTACCTCGACGGCCGGAACCCGTCGGTGATCTTCGCCCGCGGCTACTACACCCGGACCACCCTGGTCGCGTACCGGTGGAACGGTCGTCGGTTGGTCGAGAACTGGTTCGTGGACAGCGGCTGGACACCGATGACCAACCCGTTCAACGACGGCCCGCACGGTCGCGACGGCACCAGCGAAAAGTGGGGCACGATCACCACCCAGGGCGACCATTCGCTGAGCGTCGCGGACGTGGACGCCGACGGCAAACAGGAGATCATCTACGGCAGCGCCACCCTCGACGACAACGGCGACGTGCTGTACTCGTCGTTCGACGTGCTGCCCGAGGGCAGCGCGGCACCCGGCCAGAACGTCCGGCTCGGGCACGGCGACGCCATGCACGTCACCGACATCGACCCGGACCGGCCGGGCCTCGAGATCTTCACGGCCCACGAAGGCGCCACGTTCGCCCCGTACGGCATGGCCATGCGCGACGCCCGCACCGGCCAGGTGCTGTTCGGCAAGTATTCGGGCCGGGACACCGGCCGGGCCATGATCGGTGACGTGCTGCCCGAGGAGCGCGGCATCGAGTCCTGGGCGAGCCTGCCCGGCGGCACCGACTCGCTCGGCCTGTACACGGTGAAGGGGGAGGTCATCGGCAACACGATCCCCGGAACCAACCAGAGCATCCGCTGGTCGGGCGACCTGACCACGCAGATCCTCAACGGCGCGCTCGAGGTCACCCCGACCATCGACGACTGGAAGCGCGGCCGGCTGCTGACCGCCGAGGGCACCCGCGCCAACAACGGCACCAAGGGCAACGCCGGCCTCATCGCCGACGTCTTCGGCGACTGGCGGGAGGAGTTGCTGGTGCGCACGACCGACAGCTCGGCGATCCGGTTCTATCTGAGCACCGAGGTGACCGGTCATAAGCTGTACACCCTGATGCACGACCCGCAGTATCGGGTCGAGGTGGCCCGCCAGCAGACGACCTACAACCAGCCGGCGTACCCGGGCTTCTACTTGGCGACGGACACCGACTGGGCTAAGGTTCCGCTCCCCGGCCGCCGCTGAGGCATAGGAGGGGGAAGGCACCCAGGGACGATCCCGGATGTGCGCCGACCCTGCCGCGGAGAGAATCCGGGAGGGGACGTCGACAGGCGTCGACTCGAGCCGCCCGAGGTCCGGCGATCGCGCCGGGCGCGGGCAGACGGCGAGGGAGGCACGCGTGGGACCCGCGACGGGGAAAGACAAGCGAATCGTGGCCGTGGTGGCCGTACTGGCCATGGCCGCAGCGAGCGCGGCGTGCGGCGGGGACACCGGCGATCCGCCGGCCGCGGCGCCGGCGCAGTCGCCGGCGCAGAGCGGCCACGGGCACGCCGCGCCGCCGTCGCAGGCGCCGCTGCGAGCCGGTGAACGTTTCGTCACCCTGACGATGCCCCAGCCGTACACGCCGGTCGCGCCCGACGGCGGCACCGACGAGTACCGCTGTTTCCTGGTGGATCCGAAGCTCACCACCGAGGCATCCCTGACCGGCAGCCAGTTCCTGCCGCAGAACGCGGACATCGTGCATCACGCGATCTTCTTCCGGATCGCCCCGGCGGACGTCGCCGAGGCGCGCACGCTCGACGAGAACACCCCCGGCGAGGGCTGGCAGTGCTTCGGCGACTCGGGCGTCACGGACGACTCGTGGGTGGCCCACTGGGCGCCGGGAGCGAACGAGGTGCTGCTCGGCGAACACCTGGGATACGAGATGCCACCGGGCAGCCAGCTGGTCATGCAGGTGCACTACAACCTCTTGGCGACCGGCGGAAAGTCGGGCGCCACCGATCGGTCGAGCATCCGGCTGCGCCTGGCCGACACTGCCGCGACGACCCCGCTGGAGACGTTCCAGCTGGCGGCGCCGATCGAGCTGCCCTGCACCAAGCAGGAGAGCGGCCCGCTCTGCGACCGGGCCACGGCAGTCAAGGACGTCGGCCGTCGCTTCGGCGCGGAGGTCGGCGGCACGGAGGACGCGCTCGTCCAACAGTGCGGTTCGGGCCGGGCGGTCGCCGGGAACACCCAGCACTGCGACTATCCGCTGCCGAGCGCCGCCACCGTCTACGCCGCGGCCGGGCACATGCACCTGCTCGGCCGATCCATCAAGATCGAGCTCAATCCGGGGTCCGCCGGCGCCCGGACCTTGCTGGACGTCCCGCACTACAACTTCGACGACCAGGCCCTCCGGCCGCTGGCCGCCCCGGTGCGCCTCAAGCAGGGCGACGTGCTGCGGGTGACCTGCACTCACGACGCCGGTTTGCGCAAGCAGCTGCCGCAACTTCGTCAGCTCCCACCGCGCTACGTGGTGTGGGGCGACGGCACCGCCGACGAGATGTGCCTCGGCCTGCTGATCGGCACCCCCGCGTCGTAACGCGGACCCGCGGGCCCTCGCGACGATCACCGATCATCTCGAGGGCCCGCCAGACCGTGTTGGAGAACGTGCCCCCGTGCCTGCTGTGTGAGAACGCACAAAGGCCCACGACAGGCGACAGCCGGTCCATTGTGGGCGTCGACGACCGCAGCGGCCTGTTACGTCGGCGTCGTAGCGTCACCGTGACGGCCCTCTTCTGCACCGGCGCTCCAGAGTCTTCGATATAGCGGTAATGGATGAATACCGCCATATCGCCCTGAGCCAACGGCGGATGGAAGGAATTGACGCTTACGCGTCCCGCTACTCGTAGCAGGTCTGGTCGTGGTACTGGAGGGTCAGCTCGACCACCATGGAGTTGCCGACCACGATCCGGTAGACCGCATCGGGGTTGCCGGGCACCGGCACCGTGCCGCGCCCGGTGCCCACCAGGCCGTCGTGGTCGGCGCCGGTGACGTCCTTCCAGGACGGGTAGGCCTTGCGCATCGCCTTGAAGGGGCTGCCGATCCTGATGCCCTCCGGGGTGCTCAGGCCGGGGTGCGCGTCGATGATCTCGATGCCCCGATCCTTGCTGTAGTAGACGATTCCGTCGTTGCCGGCGTTCTCACCCGTGGCGCCGAGCAGGTGGGTCGGGTGCGAGCAGCCGGCGTTCGTCGCCGTCCATTCGGCGGTCAGGTCGGTCGCCTCCGCCTGCTCTCGCGTCATGCCGAGCCTGAGCGCGCCGACGCCGAACGGCCCGATCACCGAAGGCGCCTTCGAGGTGACGGGCGCGAACGAAACCGGCTTCGAGGTGGCGGGTACGGGTGCCGACGGCGCCGCGGAGGCGCGGACCGGTGCCGTCTCACCGTCGGCGTGCGGCGCGGAGCTGGTGCATCCGGTCGCCAGCGCCACGCAGAGGATCGTTCCGGCGAGAGGAATGGTGCGCATGTGTGGTGCCTTTCCGATCGTACGTTCTCTTGATCTGTCTTCGAGTTCGATGCGACCCTCGGCGCCTTTGTTCGGGATTTCAGGTCACGAAGAGATCACAAGCCCTCGTCTCCGAGGTTGACACCCTCAGCCGGAAACGGGTTGACCTGGAGTCGGCCGTGCGAGTTGCGGCCAGTTCTTCCGGCGCCACGGGAATACGGCAAACGCCACGATGCCGACCGCGAGCAGCCCGACCACTGCGGCGGATTCCGGCAAAGCATAGGAAGGAGGCCACCAGTAAGTGATCATCCATTTGGATGATCACTACAGTCCGCTGGTCTCGGACCGCCGACGGGTCAGTCGACCAGGAGGGTCTCGCAGCCGGTGGTGGTGCCGCCGGCCCGGACGAAGCAGCTGTCACCCGCGGGCGCGGTGCTGTTCGCACCGCCGTCGAGCCTGACAGAACGCCGAAGGCCGGCCGTGGAACTGACGGCCGGCCGGTTCGTGTCAGCCGCCGGCGATGACGGTGTTGTGGCCACGTCGGCGTCGGGTTTCGCCGGACGCTGTTTGGCGTTTGCTATGCGGCGGGTTGGAAGAGCTCGACGGGGTTGCCGGCCGGGTCGTCGAGGACGATCTGCGCGCCGCCCGGTCCGGTGACGATGTCGTTGCGGAACACCAGGCCGGCGGCCCGCAGACGGTCTACCTCCGTGGGTAGATCGGCGACGATGAGGTGGATGCGGTTCCAGCCGCCGGGTTCGGGCTTGCGGCCGTCGGGCATCGGCCGGCCGGCGGAGCTGTCCGGTCCGGACAGCAGCAGCCGCAGGTTGCCGCGGACGACGTCGGCGAACGCGGGCAGGTGGCTGGTGTTGAGGGTGAAGCCGAGATGGGTGGTGTAGAAGGCGATCGCGGCTGCCACGTCATCGACGAGGTATCGCACGTGCACGGTGTTGTCGGACCAGCTGGTCATGTTGCCTCCAGGGTCGGTGTGTTTACGAGACGGTGCAGTAGGAACCCGATCCGGGTGCGCAGCTCGGCCGCGAGGCGCTGGAAGGCTGGATATCCGTCGGGGTCACGGGCCGGGTCTGGGATGCTCCAGTGCACGGAATCGGGGTGGCCGGGGAATTCGGGGCAGATCTCCCGGACCCGGTCGCAGAGGGTGACCACGGTGGTGAACCGCCGGCCGGTGAATTCGTCGAGGTGTTTCGCGCGATGGCCGGACAGGTCGATGCCGTGTTCGGCCATCACCCGTACCGCGTCCGGGTGTAGCTGTTTGGGGTGACTGCCGGCGCTGAAGGTCGTCACGCTGCCGGCGCTCAGGTGCTGCAGCAGTGCCTCGGCCATCTGCGAACGGGCGCTGTTGCCGGTGCACAGAAACAGCACCCGCGGGCCCGGACCTCGGTGGGGCATGACCACTGCCGGGGTGGGCGGGACCAGGTGCAGACCGGGGTGCAGGGCCGCGCCGGTAGCCGCGAGCAGTTCGCCGCAGCGGGCCAGATCGATCGTGTAGTAGGTGTCGCGCCGATCGGCCGAGCTGCGCCGGGTGGTGACGAGCCGTCCCGCGCGTAGCTTGCCGAGGTGGTAGGAGACCAGGTTCTGCGGCTGCTCGACCAGTCCGGTGAGCTCATGGACCTGCCGGTCGCTGCGGGCCAGCTCGCCGAGGACCCGCCAGCGCAACGGATGGCCGGCCAGTTTCATGAACTCCGGCGCGGTGACGGCGGCATCTCGAGGCACGCGTTCCACACCCGCAGATTACATCAAACTGATTTGATGCGTTAGACCGGCGAAGGCTCGGTCTTGCATTCGGTACCTAGGTACAGGCTTACCGTCGAGGGGCAGCGCCGGTGCGGCGCCGCACCACCTGATCAAGGAGCCCGTGATGTCGCGCCTCCACTGCTGGACGTGCCCGCCGAGGGCGACGTGATGGCCTCGCCGAACAAGGGTGGGCTGCGCACCGGCGAGGTCGCCGAGCAGGCCGGCGTCAACGTCCAGACGTTGCGCTACTACGAACGCCGGGGCCTGCTGGCCGAGCCCTCGCGCAGCCTCGGCGGGCACCGGCTCTACCCACCCGACACCGTCGCCCTGCTGACAGTGATCAAGGCCGCGCAACGGCTCGGGTTCACCCTCGACGAGGTCGCCGAACTGCTCGACACCGGCCGCCGCCGGCACCCGGCGCCGGACCTGCGACAGCGCGCCGTCACCAAGATCGCCGAGATCGATCAGCGGATCGCCGACCTCACCGCCATCCGCGGTGCGCTCACCGAGGTCGTCGACGCCCGCTGCGACAGCCTCACCGACTGCACCTGCACCGACTGCCCCATCCCGTTCCTCACCATCGGCCATCCAGACGGAGAACCCACATGAGCACGCCGCCCAGGCACACGCCGCCGACGGTCGACAACGGCCGCGACGATCCGGAGCCATGCAGGTGATCCGGGCTGGACCTTGGTCTTCTGATCGTCAGGACGGGCTATCATCGCACTGTGGCGATTATTGAGGATCGGTGCGTGACCGCCGCGGTGGCGGCGGGGATGACGCCGGCGGTGGCACTGTTCCGTTCCCTCGGCGACGAGACCCGGTTGAAGATCGTGAAACGGCTCGCCTCGGGCGAGGCCCGGGTCATTGACCTGACCGGCGAGCTCGGCCTGGCACAGTCCACCGTCTCCAAGCACCTGGCGTGTCTGCGCGGCTGCGGCCTGATCGATTACCGGGTCGAAGGCCGTCAGTCGTTCTATGCACTGATTCGCCCCGAACTGCTCGACCTGCTGACCGCTGCGGAAGGGCTGCTCGCCGCGACGGGCGCCGTCGTGACGCTCTGCCCGACCGACGACGCCGGCGAACCGGCCGCCCGTGCCGCGGCGGTGACCGCGTGAGCGGCCCGATCAGTCTCGGCCGGCCCTCCTCGCGGCGCCGCACGCAGCTCAACCAGCGCAGCCTGCGTCTGGCCTATGCGACCGCCGGCTACAATCTGCTCGAAGGCGTCGTCGCCGTCGGTGCCGGTGCCGCGGCGTCGTCGACCGCCCTTCTCGGCTTCGGCCTGGACTCCTTCGTCGAGGTCTCCTCCGCCCTGGTCGTGATCTGGCAGTTCCGGTCCCGGATCCCCGAAGCCCGCGAACGCCTCGCCCTACGCCTGATCGCCGTCTCGTTCTTCGCCCTCGCCATCTGGGTCACCGTCGACGCCACCCGCGCGCTGCTCGGCGCCGAGCAGGCCGACACCACACCGATCGGCATCGGCATCGCCGCCACCTCTGTCGTGGTGATGCCGCTGCTGGTCTGGGCGAAACGACGCACCGGCCGCGAACTCGGCTCGGCCACCGTGATGGCCGACTCCATGCAGACGATGCTGTGTACCTACCTGTCCGCGATCGTCCTCGTCGGCTTGCTGCTCAACGCCGCCCTCGGCTGGTGGTGGGCCGATCCGGTCGCCGCCCTCGTCATCGCCGCCGTCGCCATCCGCGAAGGCATCGAGGCGTGGCACGGCGAGCAATGCGACGACTGCGCCCTGCCCGCTATCGGCGGACCCGACTGCACCGCTGCCTGCTGCACCGATACCCCGACGACCGACCAATGAGCAGCGCCGTGGCGCCGGCGGCCGTTGCTCGATTGTGCTTCAGGCGAAGGCGTTGTCCGACTGCGTGGGTGGAGGGCAGCAGCACGCGAGGTAGCCCTGGAGTTCGGTGAGCCGTGTGGTGATGGTGCTGGGGTCAGCACGGTAACGGACGAGTTTGCCGTCGCGGGTGGACTGGACGAGGCCGCCGCGGCGCAGGATGGCCAGCTGTTCGGAGGTCGTGGATTGGCCGAGGCCGCAGCGGTTGGCGACCTCGCCGACGGTGAGCTGGGTGCCGGCGGCGAAGAGCATCATGATCTGCTGGCGGGTCTCGCTGGCGAGGGCTTTGAGGAAGTCCTGGGTGGGCCCGTCGAGGGCTGGCGGCGTGGTCATCGGGATCCAGTCTGCTGAACATCATTTCGTCTTCTCGCGATATGACGATACATTGCTGGCATGACTTTCGCTGACGTTGTCGTCATCGGCGGAGGCCAGGCCGGTCTCGCCACCGCCCACGCCGCCCTGGCCCGGCGCTGGCGACCGGTCGTGCTCGACGCCTCCGGCGGTGCGGGCGGTTCCTGGCCCCGCTACTACGACAGCCTGACCCTGTTCTCCCCCGCCCGGTTCTGCTCGCTGCCGGGCAAGGCGTTTCCCGGCGATCCGGAGCGGTACCCGGTACGTGACGAGGTAGTCGCCTACCTCGGCGACTACGCCCGGCATCTGGGTGCGGACGTGCGCTTCAACGAGCGGGTGGACCGGGTCACCGAGGAGGGCGGCGGCTTCACCGTGTCGACTTCCAGCGGCACGACTGTAGAGGCCCGGATGGTGGTGGCGGCCAGCGGCGGGTTCAGCCGCCCGTACCGCCCGGCGTTGCCGGGTCTGGACACGTTCACCGGCACGGTGCTGCACTCGTCGCAGTACCGGCGGCCGGGTCCGTTCGCGGGCGGCCGGGTCGTGGTGGTCGGCGGCGGGAACTCGGCGGTGCAGATCGCGGTCGAATTGGCGCAGATCGCGACCGTCACCATCACCACTCGGGACCGGTTGCGGTGGCAGCCGCAGCGGATCCTGGGTAGGGACTTCCACTGGTGGCTGGCCCGCACCGGCCTGGACACCTCCGCGCTCGGGCCCCGGCTGGTGAAGGGTGGCGTGCCGGTGATCGACGACGGCCGGTACCGCACGGCCGTACGAGCCGGGAAGCCGGACCGACTGCCGCTGTTCACCCGTCTCGACGGTGACCGCGTGGTGTGGGCCGACGGCACCCGTGAGCGGGTCGACACGGTCATTCTCGCGACCGGTTTCCGGCCGGACCTGCCGTTCCTGGGCGGCACGGCCGCGCTCGACGGCGCGGGTGCCCCACTGCATGCCGGGGGTGTGTCGATGACGGTGCCGGGGCTGGGTTATGTCGGCCTGGAGCGGCAGCGCAGCTTCGCGTCGGCCACGCTGCGCGGTGTCGGCCGCGACGCCATCCACGTGCTGCGGGCTCTCGCCCGGCAGGGCTCGCCGGCGCAGCGTGTGGCCCGGTGAGCACGGCCGCCCTCGCCGTGCTGCTGGTGGCCTCGATGCTGGCGGTCGGCACCACGTTGCGCACTGCCGACTTCCGCGCCTTGGCCGACCGACCGGTGGTGCCGGTGCTGGCGGTGCTGGCCAACGTCGTAGTGGTTCCCGGCCTTGCGGTGGTGCTCGCGTCGTTGGCGGGTCTCGGCGCGGACGCCACGTTCGGGATCGTGTCGGCCGCTGCCGCGCCGGGTGGAGGCACGGGGGCGTTGCTGACGTTGCATGCGCGAGGCGATCTCGCGGTCGGGGCGGCGTTGCAGGGTGTGTACGCGCCGTTGGGTTTGCTGAGCGTGCCGGTGTGGGCGTGGGTAGCCGGCTACGATGTCGCGCCGGCCGGCCTCGGCGGTGTCGCGCTGGTCCTGGGTGGCTTGTCGGGTCAGGTTGTGCCGGTCGCGGTGGGCATGTGGCTGCGCCGCCGCCGTCCGGCGATGGCGCAGCGGGTGCATCAGGTCAGTCGCCGGATCGCGGATGTATTGCTGGCGGGCGTGGTGCTGTACTTCCTGGTCACCGGTTTCACCAGGCTGCCGGAGGTGGGTTGGGCGACGGCCTGGGTGATCGCCGTCGTGGTACTCGCCTGTTTGTCGCCGGCGCTGGCGCCGGTGTTCGATCCGCCTGCGGCGCGGCGGGCGGTCGCGATGACCACGGCGGTGCGCAACCTGTCGCTGGCGTTGTTCCTCGCCGCCGCGGCCGGGCCGGTGGTGGTGTTGACGCTGCTGGCCTATGGCTTGCTGATGTACGGACTGTCGGTGCCGGCCGCACTGCTGTTGGCGAGGACCTCGGCGCCGGTGAGCTGATCCGTCGGTACCAGTGTGGGCGTCATGGCGAGGTCAGCCGGCGCGCGCTGGCCTCACGCCCGGTACCCGGGCACGGGTTACCGCCGGGCCGTGTCGTCCAGCGGCGTCGTCGCTGGTTCGTCATGAGGTGTGACGGTTCCGGCGGCGCCGTCGACGGTGACCAGCTGCCCGGGTTGCAGGCGCAGGGTGGCGTCGCCGGTGCCGACGACCGCGGGGATGGCGTACTCGCGGGCGACCAGGGAGGCGTGGGCGGCGAGGGTGCCGCCGTCGGTGACGACGGCGGCGGCTCGGGCGAACAGCGGCGTCCACGCCGGTGCGGTCGCTTTCGCGACCAGAACGTCTCCGTCGCGGAACGCGGGAAAGTCGTGGGGGCCGTGCACGATGCGGACCGGGCCGGTGGCGCGGCCCGCCGCTGCCGGATGGCCGACGATCACGTTCTGGCCGATCTCGCGCGGTCCGCGTGCCTGCTGTACGGCACGGTCGATGACGTCGCCGATCAGCCGGGCGGGTTGCCCGAGGGTCAACGGCGCGGCGAGGCCACGCCTGCGCTGCCACTGCTCGCGGCGCGTCCGCACGGCGTCGCCGATGGGCTCGGCCGGGCCGTCCAGACAGGCGGCGACTTCGTCGCGGGTACCGAAGAACACGTCCTCGACCTGCGCCGCCGCGCCGGTGGCGACGAGGTGCTCGCCGAGGCGTCGGACGCAGGTGCGCAGGACCGGCCAGGCGAGGGTGAAGTCGCGGGCCTGCTCCTCGCGGATGACCGCGTAGCGCTGGTTGACCTGCAGGAGCTGCTCGAACTGGGTCAGGAGCCTCGGCTGTCCGGTGAGGGCGGTCCGGCAGGACTGCTCGGCGGTGGCGCGTTGGCCTGCCAGCCGGGCGAACCGGTGGCTCCCGTCCGGCGGCGCGGTCAATGTCGCGGGTAGCTCCGCCGCGACGGGGTGGTACCAGTCGGCGCTCTGCACCGCATGCGCGGGGTGGACGGGTTGGGCGCCGGGCAGTCCGCGCAGGAGGACCTGCGCGCCGTCGCGGGCGTCGGGCAGGACCTCGGCCAGGTGCCGGCGGCAGAACCGGGTCAGGCCGGCTTCCATCTTCCACGCCGATCCGCCCACGATCGCCAGGTACCACAGGTGGATCCCGGCTTCGCGGCCGAGCTGGTCGACGAGTCGCGCCAACCGGTGCGGTCCGGCGGTCGCCGCCTCGGTCTCCGCGTCGGCGACGAGCTGCCGGTAGGCGGGCAGGTGGGCCGCTCGCCATTGCCGGTCCAGATCGGACAGTACGGCGCGTTCCGCGGCCGCCGGGTCCCGGCCGACCCGGATCAACGCGTTGTAGAGGACCTTGACGGCATGACCGCGTCCCTGCCACAGCACCCGGGCCAGCAGCCTCGGTGACGGCACCGGTGTGGCGTTGTAGTACCAGCCGTTGACCAGCGCATACCGGAACGGCACCCGGACGCCGAGACTGGCGTGCATCCCGTCCAGGTAGCCACCTTCCAGTACCGGAAGCAGCCAGGTGCCGAACAAGGGTGTGACTGCCTCGGGCAGCCACTCGCCGAGCCGGAAGTTGCGCATCCACAGTCCCGGCCCGGGCGCCGTCCAGGTGACCGGTGGCGGCAGGGCCGTCATCTCCCTGGCCTGCAACAGCCACGGCCGGCCGCCGTGGTCGATCGCCCACTCGATGTCCTGGGGGCGGCCGTAGCGGACCGCGACCCGGGCTGCCAGGTCCGCTATCGCCAGAGCCTGCTCAACCGTCAGGACTCCGCTCCCGGCGGGAGCCGGGCGGCTCATCCGGGCATCCCGGCCGGCGATGGTCCATTCCTCGCCGACGGCCTCGCCGGACACCAGCGGTTCACCCAGACCGGGTACGGCGTTGACCACCGTCTGCTCCCGGTCGCCGGTGACCGGATGCGCGGTGAACGCCACCCCGGCCGCCGCCGCGTTCACCATCGCCTGCACCAGGACCGCCATCGCCGGCTGACCTGCGCCGCGGCGCTGGTGGTAGGCGATCACCCGCTCGGAGCCCGCTGCGGCGAAGCACCGGCGTACCGCCTGGGCGAGACCGTCGACGGCGATGTTCAGGTAGGTCTCGTACAGGCCGGCGTAGGAGGCGTCCGGCAGGTCCTCGGCGGCGCCCGACGAGCGCACCGCGAACCTCTCGGCGCCCAGTCCGCGTGCCGCGGCCGCCAGGTCGTTCTCCCAGCCGTCGAGCTCCAGGGCTTCGGCGGTGACGACCAGGCCGGGCGGGACGGGCATCCCGGCCCCGACCAGGTCGCCGAGGACGCCGGCCTTGCCACCGACCGCCGTACGGTCGGCGAAACCGGCCTGGGGCAGTGTGAAGATCCCTGACCTGGTGTCCATCACTCACCTCATAGGTAGCATCACAAAGTATTGCGACGCTACACTGCGGTTGATGTGCCGCACCACAGCGAAGGTGAGGAGCGCCCGTGCTGCCCATGCGACCAGAGCTACTCAAAGGCCATCTCGACACGCTGCTGCTCGCGGTCCTCGAACCCGGTCCCCAGCACGGGTACGCCGTCATCGAGACGCTGCGCAACGGCAGCGACGGCGCCCTGGACCTGCCCACCGGCACCGTCTACCCGGCGTTGCACCGGCTGGAACGCGCCGGGCTGATCGCCGGCGACTGGCAGACCGTCGGGGGCCGCCGGCGTCGCGCCTACCGCCTCACCCCGGCCGGTCAGGCCGCCCTGGGCGAGCAGCGCGCCGTCTGGGAGCAGTTCTCCACCGCCGTGACAGCCGTGTTGACGAGGCGAGCATGGCCGGCCACCGCCTGACCGCCGACGCCCCCGATGACGTCGTCGCCGGGTACCTCGCCGACCTCGCCGCCCGACTGCGTGGGCCGCGACGACGCCGCGAAGCGATCCTCGCCGAGCTGTCCGACGGCCTGGACCAGGCGGTGCATGACCACCGCGCGGCGGGACTGCCCGCCGGTCCGGCGGCCGAGGCCGCGGTCGTCCAGTTCGGGGCGCCGCAGGCGGTCGCCGACGCGTTCGGCGGCGAGCTGACCACCGCCTACGCCCGGCGCACCATCACCTGGTTCATCGCGACCGGCCCACTGGTAGGCAGCTGGTGGCTACTGCTGCTGCATCCCACGCCATGGCGTACCGGGCCGGCCCCGCTGTTCGCCGCCATCCCGGTCCTCCCCCTGATCGCCATCGCGATCGCCACCGCCGCCGCGACGGTCGCCACCACCGGCCGCCTGATGCGCTGGCTACCCGAGACCAGCCCGCACCACGCCCTGACCGCCACCATCGCTGTCGCCGCGCTGAGCCTCGCCGGCGACCTCACCATGATCATCATTTTCGCGGCGTCCGGCACACCGCTGCGACCGCTCAGCACGATGGCCCTGGCCGCCAGCCTGACCCGCGTCGCCTGCGGCATCACCACAATCCGACACACGACCCGGCTGCGAGGCAGATAGACGGGGGTCCGGCGCCCCGTTCATCCTGGCCGCGTCGCACCGGCGGCGCCGATCGCGCTGCTACCGGCGAGGACACCGGTCCCGGTGAGCTGATCCGCCGGCACCGGCGTCGGCGAGGTGGACCGTGCCACGATCCCGACGGCGGCGACAAGGCATGCGGCGCCGATCGCGGTGAGCACCGGCGGATAGCCGACGGCGGCGTACAGACCGGCTGCGGCGAGGGGTGCGACGGCCTTGGCGACGGTGATGGGTGTGGCCAGGATGCCGGCGATCGTCGCGTAGGCGGTGGTGCCGTACCGATCCGCCAGCAGCGCGGGTTTGACCAGGCTGGCCGCCCCGAAGCCGATCCCGAACCCGACCACCGCGAGCGCGGCGCCGGTCCGGCCGGCGCCGACGATCGGGAGGCTGAGCGCGGCGGCGGCCTGGATCGTGAAGACGACCGCGACCACCACCGGCAGCCGCAGGCGGCGCTGGGCGCCGGTGAGCAGCAGCCGGCCGGTCACCGACAGCACGCCGAGCAGCCCGGCGACGGTGGCGGCGAAGGTCGCCGGATGGCCTTGGTGGACGAGGAACCCGACGAGGTGGACGGTCATGGCGCTCATCGCCGCGCCGTGCGCGACGAACGCGACGGCCAGCCACCAGAACCGGCGATCGCGCACCGCCGCGCGGACGACCACGGTGCGGTCGCGTCGCGTCGGCTGCCGCGCCTGCGACGCGGGCCGGGACGGTTTCCGGACCGCGAGGGCGTGCAGCGGAATGGCGACCGCGCCGTACAGCGCGGCCAGCAGCAGTAATGCGGTGCGCCAGCCGTAGCGGTCGGCGAGCAGACCGGTCAGCGGCATGAAGATGGTGCTGGCGAACCCGGCCACCACGATGACCGCGAGCACGGCCTTCGAACGTCGTCGCGGGTCGAACCAGGAGACGACGACAGCGAGGGCGGGTTCGTAGAGGACCATGGCGGCGCAGATCCCGATGCCGATGAGCACCGCGTGGAGCTGGGCGACGGTCTGCACCCGCGACCAGGCGACCACCAGCACGGTGGCGGCGACGGATCCGGCGGTCATCAACGCCCGGCCGCCGTTGCGGTCCAGCCACCGCCCTACCGGCACCGCCATCACCGCCCCGGCCAGCACCGACGCGGTCAACGCGCCGGTGACGGCCGTGGTGGAGGCGTGCAGATCGGCGGCCATCGGACGCAGCAGCACCGCGAAGGCGTAGTAGAGCACCCCGTAGCCGACGGTCTGCGTCACCGCCAGGGCGGCGACGAGCCACCAGCCTCGTCTGCCCGGCGGGCCGGGCGCCGTCCCTGCTGGTCGTCTCACCCGGGTCAGCTGCAGCAGCCGCCGGCCTGCTCGCCGGTGCCGGGTGCGGCGACGGGCTGCAGGGTCAGCGGTGCGGACAGCAGCCCGCCGGCGATCCCGGTCGCCAGACCCCGTCCCGTCGACACCGTGACGTTCTCGGCGGCGGGGGTGGCGCAGCAGCCGCCGTCGGCGTCGTCGACGCGGTCGGCGTCCACCGGGATGTTGCTGCTGCAGACTCCGGTCTCGGGCAGGTCGAGCTGGACGTCGCGGGCCGCGTGCCAGTCACCGGCGAGGGCGGCGGCGACCGAGCGGGCCTGTTCGTAGCCGGTGGCGAGCAGGAACGTGGGTGCCCGGCCGTAGGACTTGGCGCCGATGGCGTAGTAGCCGGGCTCGGGGTGGGCCAGTTCGTCGACGCCGTGTGGTGGCACGGTGCCGCAGGAGTGCTCGTTCGGGTCGATCAGCGGTGCGAGGGTGCGGCTGGCGCCCATGATCGGGTCGAGGTCGAGGCGCAGCTCGGCGGCGATGCCGTGGTCGGGCCGGAACCCGGTCGCGGACACGATCCGGTCGGCCACCACCGTACGGGTGCCGTCGGAGACCTCGATGCCGCCGTCGGGCCGCGGTGCGAGCGCGGCGACGGAGAAGCCGGTGATCAGTTCGATGTGGCCGGCCTCGACGTGTTCGCGCAGGACGGTGCCGAGGGCGCCGCGGGCGGGTAGCGCGTCGGCGGTCCCGCCGCCGTACGTGCGTGCCGGAGTCGCCGCCCGGATCGCCCAGGTGACCTGGGTGCCGGGTGCCTGTTCGGCGAGGTCGGCGAGCAGCAGCAGGGTGTTGGCGGCGGAGTATCCCGCGCCGACCACCAGGACCCGCTTGCCGGCGAACCGGTCGCGGTCGGCGCCGAGGACGTCGGGCAGGGCGTGCTCGAGGTAGGGCGCCGCCGCGGTTTCGCCGTGGGCGGGGATACCGGAGGCGCCGAGAACGTTCGGGGTGTCCCAGGTGCCGGAGGCGTCGATGACGGCGCGGGCGAGCAGGTCGTCGCCGGTGGCGAGGCGGATCAGGAACGGGGCGGTGTCGCGGCCGGCGGTGCGGAGCCGGTCGAGGCCGAGCCGGGTCACGGCCACCACCCGGGCGTCATAGCGGATCTGGGACTTGACCGCGGGGAGTTCGGCGAGGGGCTGCAGGTAGTCGGCGGCGAGCTGGGCGCCGGTCGGCAGGATGTCGGCGTCGGGCTCGACCCAGCCGGCGGCGGCGAGCAGCCGTCGGGCGGCGGCGTCGATGTTGTAGCGCCACGGGGAGAAGACACGGACGTGCCCCCACTGGCGCACGGCGGCGGCCGGGGTCTCGCCGGCTTCCAGGACGGTGTAGGCGATGCCGCGCTCGGCGAGGTGCGCGGCGGCGGCGAGGCCGACCGGCCCGGCGCCGATGACGACGACGGGCAGGCCGTCCAGTGTGGTGCTCACGATGAGACTCCTCGATTGTGGGGAAGGTCAGTGGATGTGTGGGCTGCGGCGTTCGATGAAGACCACGTCGCGCCACCGGTTGCCCTGGGCGAGATGGCGGCCGACGCGTTCGCGGACGCCGACGATCCGGAAACCGGCGGCACGGTGGACGGCGAGACTGGCGGTGTTCTCCGGGAAGATCCCGGACTGGATGGTCCAGATCCCGGCCGCCTCACTCGAGGCGATCAACGCGTCGAGCAGCGCCCGGCCGACACCCCGGCGCTGGGCGGCGGGGTCGACGTACACCGAGTGCTCGACCACCCCGGCGTAGACATTGCGGGTGGACACGGCGGAGACCGCGACCCAGCCGAGGACGGTGCCGACCGCGTCGACCGCGACGAACCGGTGGTCGCCCAGCTTGCTCGCGTCGAACGCCGCCCAGTCGGGAGCGGTGTTCTCGAAGCTGGCGTTGCCGGCGTCCATGCCGGCCTGATAGATCGCGAGGACCTGCTGGGCGTCGTCGGCGCGCATGGCCCGGATCGCGACGGCGGTCATGAACAGCCTCCGGTCGGGGTCGGCGCGGGGCGGCCCATCACGACGTCGGCGGCGGACGGGAAGCAGTCGATGCAGCGGGCGTTGATCCGGTAGTGCCGCGCGGTGCCGACGGGCTCGACCAGGACGAAGCGCACCTCGGTGAGGATCTTCAAGTGTTGTGAGACGGTGGACTGGGCCAGGCCGACCGCGGCGACGATCTCCGCCACCGGCATCGGCCGGTCCTGCCGTGCCAGGTACTCCACGATCTGCACCCGGCTGGGGTCGGCCAGGGCGCGGAACCAGGAGGCGTACTCCTCCGCGATACTGCGCTTCAGCAGGTCGGCCATCATTCACCATCTTCATCGTCAATCGCCGATTACCGATGAAACTGTAGCCGGTACGAGTGTCGGATGAGGCGGTACATGACGGACCTCCGGAGATCGGCTCGGGTTCGACCGTTGTCGAGTTCGATGTTTGTCGAAACCAAGACTTGCACGCGGTTTCGACATCTGTCAACCTCGACGTATGTCGAAATCAGGGACGCAGCTCACCGTCATCGACACCGACGCGGTGCCGTGCTGCCCGCCGATGGCCACCAGCCGCATTCCGGCGGAGTCCGCCGCGGCACTGTCCCGGGCGTTCAAGGCGCTCGGTGACCCGATCCGGTTGCAGCTGATGTCGATGATCGCCTCGGCCGAGGGCGGGGAGGCCTGCGTCTGCGACCTCACCCCGGCGTTCGAGGTCTCCGGAACGACGATCTCGCACCACCTCAAGGTGCTGCGGGAAGCCGGGCTGGTCGACGCCGAGCGCCGGGCCAGCTGGGTCTACTACCGCCCCCGGCCGGGCCTGATGCGCCAGCTCGCGACCCTGCTCACCGTGACCGAGCCCGCCGCCACATGACCGGTGGTTCAGCAGCGCCGCGGGCACCGTACGAAGAGGTGTGCCCGGCCGTCGCCCGGGTCGACGCCCAAGTTGGTTGCCGTCGAGGTGAACAGGACGTGGCTGCCGTCGCCCGACGGAACGCCGCCCCAGCTGAGGCCGTTGCCGCTGTCGCCGGAGGCGGACCTGGTCACCAGGGTGGTGCGGTCCCTTCTCAGATCGCGGAGGAAGACGTCGTTGACCTCGCCGTTGGTGTCGGGCACGACCAGGTCGGAGGCGAGTGAGAAGAACCCCGCGTAGCGGCCGTCGGCCGACAGCGCTCCCTCGTAGGTTTCGCCGTTGCCGGCGCCCGAGCCGGCGTGGTTGGCGCTGACCAGCGCGGTGGTGCCGGCGGTCAGGTCGCGGAGGTAGAGGTCCGAACCCGCGTTGGTATCCGACGGGTCGAGTGCGGCGTTGCCGGCGTACAGGACCTTCGTGCCGGTCCGGTCGATCGACGGTGAGCGGGCGTCCACCGGGTCGGCGCCGATGGACTGCGGGCTGATCCGGGTCGTCGTGCCCGTGGTCAGATCGGACAGGTAGACCGCGCTCACGCTGCCGCCGTCGCCGGTGTAATCGCCGGTGCCGCTGAAGGCCATCCGCTTGCCGTCGCCGGAGAGGGCGGCCTCGAGGACGGCGGGCTCGGCGCCGCCGGTCGGCGCGGTGACCTGCGTGGTGACGCCGGTACTCCGGTCATGGAGGAACGCCTCCTGACCCAGGCCGTGCAGGTAGTCCGACACGATGAAGGTCACGTACCGGCCGTCGTCGGAGATCGACGGGCCGTACTGGAAGCCGTCGAGCTGCACGTTGCCGGTGGCGACGCTCGCGCGGGTGGTGACGCCGGTACGCAGGTCGCGGACGAAGACATCCCGCTCGCCGTTGGTGTCGTCGGCCACCAGATTGGACGCGTACGAGGTGAAGGCGACGTACCGGCCGTTGCCGGAGATGACGGTGTCCGCGGCATAGCCGTCGGCCGGCCGGCCGTCGATGCCGCCGCTGGCCAACGTGGTCCTGCCGGTGCGGAGATCGCGGACGAAGACGTCGTAGGTGCCGTTCGTGTCGCCGGGAACGAGATTGGACGAGCTCGAGGTGAAGGCCGCATACCGACCGTCGTTCGAGATGTCCGGTTCGCCGACATAGCCGTCGCCGGGTGCGCCGCCGGCGGCCACGTCGACCTGGATGATGTCGCCGGTACGGGCGGCAGCCTGAGTCGCCGTCGGCGTGAGAAGTAGTGCGGCCATGACACCCGTGGCCACAAGTGATCGAGCCCCCCATGAAGTGTCCATGGCCGGACGCTAGTGAACGCGGACCGGATGCCGCCGCCCCGTCTCACGATGCTCCGAAATCGACATACCCGGGCGGCTTCGGCGAACCGGCGCTGTGAACAATGTAACCAACATAGTGGCCGTAATTCTTGTTAGGATTCCCCATTTCTTCAAGCCGCCGCCATTTAAGGAGGGGACCTTCTCAAATGAATGTTGTGGACACCGTGCGCTATCCAGTGGGCGAGCCGGGAAGCGACGCATGGGAACGCGTCGTTTCCCGAACCCGCACCGAACTGCGCGAACTCGGATGCAGCGTGCTGCCGGAGTTCATTCCGCCGGGCAGCTGGGAGGCGTTGCGGCGAGAAGGTGCCGGGGTCGCCCCGCTGGCGTATTACGACGTCGAGCAGACCAACGTCTACAACATCGCACTCGACGCGGACCTGCCGGCCGATCACCCGGGCCGCATCGTCATGCAGCGCGGCAACGCGTTCGTCCCGCGCGACCGGATCCCCACCGACAGCGTCATCCACCGGCTGTACACCGATCCGTCCTTCGTGCGCTTCCTCGCCGCCTGCTTCGAACTACCGGAGCTGCACGAGCTCGCCGACCCCCTGTCCGGCCTGGTGCTCAACGTCGTGCAACCCGGCATGGAGCACCCGTGGCACTTCGACACCAACGAGTTCACCGTCAGCATGCTGACCCAGGAGCCGGAGGAGGGCGGCGTCTTCGAGTACTGCCCGAACATCCGCTCGGCGAACGCGGAGAACTTCGACGCGGTCCGTTCGGTGCTCACCGGCGCCGACCGCACGCCGGTACAGGCCCTGACCCTGCGCCCCGGCGATCTCCAGCTGTTCAAGGGCCGGTACGCGCTGCACCGGGTGAGCGCGGTACGCGGCGCCACCGCCCGGCACTCAGCGATCTTCGCCTACTCCGAACGCCCCGGCGTGGTGGGCAGCGTCGCCCGCACCCGGCAGCTGTTCGGCCGGGTCCTGCCCGCGCACCTCGACGCCGAGCGCAATGCCGTGCGCGTCGACCAGTTGCTGGACTGATAATCGCGAGGAGCGCCGTGCGTTTCGACCAGACCGGAAAAGTTTCCCTCGAGGGCATCTACACGCAACCCGATCCCCGCGCCTATTTCACCACGCTGCGTGAGCTCGACTATTGCATTCCCCAGCTCGCCAAGCCCTATTTCCAGCAAATCATCGGGCAGTATCGCCAATCGCGGCAGGTGGCCGTCCCGACCGTCGTCGACGTCGGTAGCTCCTACGGCGTCAACGCGGCACTGCTGCGCTGTGACGCCACCATGGACGACCTGTACGACCGCTACGCCGACACCGATTACACCCGGCAGGAGCTTCTGGAGCGCGATCGTGAGCTGGTCCGCTCGCACGGGTCCCCGGCGCGGTTCGTGGGGCTGGACGTGTCCCGGCCGGCGCTGGAGTACGCATCGGCGGCCGGGTTCCTCGACGACGCCGTGCAGGCCGACCTGGAGACGCGCGAACCCAATGCGAGGCAGCGCGCCCTGTTCGCCGACGCCGACATCGTGATCTCCACCGGCTGCCTCGGCTATGTCACCGACCGGACGCTCGTACGCGTGATCGGCTCCCGCCGGGAGCGGCGACCGTGGATGGCGCATTTCGTGCTGCGAATGTTCCCGTTCGAGCCGATCGCCGATCGGCTGGCGACCCTCGGTTACGAAACGATGCGGGTGGACCGGACCTTCCGGCAGCGCCGCTTCGCGTCCGACCGGGAACAGCGGCAGGTGCTGGAGACGATGTCCGCCGCCGGTGTCGATCCGGAGGGTCTCGAGACCGATGGCTGGCTGCACGCTCAGCTCTACGTCTCCCGGCCCGTCGGCACTCCCGACCCCCTGACCTTCGACGTCGACGATTCAATGACCCAGCAGGCCGCCCGATGAGCATCGAATTCGAGGAGACCGAGTGAGCACGTTCGAAAACGAGGACACCCTGCCGCGGGTGCCGTTGCCCGCGCTGGAGGACACCTGCGCCCGGTTCCTCGAGTGGTCTGCGCCGCTGCTGAGCCAGGAGGAGTTCGCCGACACCGAGGCCGCGGTACGGGAGTTCGGACGGCCCGATGGTCCGGGGCCGAGGCTGCACGCCGATCTGGTGCGATACAACGCGGATCCGGCCACGCACAGCTGGTTGGACGCGTTCTGGCCGGCCCGCTATCTCGGTCGCCGGGACCGGATCGCGTTGAACGCCAACTTCTTCTTCCTGTTCCGTGGAACGCCGCTGCACGGATTCGCCGAGCCGCAGGTGGAGCGCGCGGCGGGGCTCATCGCCGCCGCCGTGAACTACAAGACCCAGCTCGACGACGAAAGCATCCCGGCGGTCGCGACTCGCGGGAAGCCGTTGTCGATGGAGCAGCACAAGTTCCTGTTCTCCACCACCCGCATCCCGGGGCCGGTGCAGGACACCGTCCGAGCGCCGTACGGCGACGAGTGGCCGGGCCCGTCGACGGCCCGGCACATCGTGGTGTTCCAGCGCGGCAACGCGTACCGGATGAACGTGATCGGTCCGGACGGGCGTCCGCACTCGCTCGACGACCTGGCCGCCGGCCTGCGCGAGGTGCAGAAGGCCGGCACCGCGCGGGCCGCGACGGACACCGCGGCCGGTCATCTCACCACGATGGCCCGGGCCGAGTGGGCGGCGGCCAGGGACCGGCTGGCGGCGCTGGATCCCGGCAACCCGACGGCGCTGGACACCATCGAGACGGCGCTGTTCTGCGTGTGCCTGGAGGACCTGACGCCGGCCGACGACCTGGCGGCCTGCGATCAGTTGCTGCACGGCGACAGCGGCAACCGGTGGTTCGACAAGGCGGTGTCGCTGATCGTGTTCGCCGACGGCACGGCCGGCATCAACGTCGAGCACTGCGAGCTGGACGGCACCACCATCCTCAGCTTCGTCGACGCGCTGCTCGCCGCGTCGCCCGAGGAGCACGCCGCGCAGTCGGGTGCGGCGGCGCAGGGGGTGCCGGCGATCGAGCCGGTCACGTTCGTGCTCGACGACGCGCTGCGGGCCGACATCGCCGCCGCGGCAGGGTCGTTCGCCCAGTACGGCGCGGACACCGCCACCGTGACCCTGCCCTTCGACGAGTTCGGGGTGGACGAGGTCAAGCGGCTGCGGATGTCGCCGGACGCGTTCGTGCAGCTGGCCTACCAGCTCGCGCACAAGCGGGCCAAGGGCTTCACCGGTGCCACGTACGAGTCCATCGCCACCCGGCAGTACCGGCGGGGGCGGACCGAGGCGATGCGCGTCGTCACGCCCGAGGTGCTGCGATTCGTGTCCACGTTCGACGACCCCGCCGCGTCGTCCGACGAGCGGCGGGCGGCGTTCCGGGCCGCGGCCGACAAGCATGTCGAACGGGCGAAGCAGTGCCAGGCCGGTGCGGCGCCGGAGCAGCACCTGTGGCAGCTGCAGCTGATTCAGAAGTGGCGAGGGGCCGAGCTCGGCGTGCCCGAGCCGTCCCGGCTGTACGAGACGCCGGGGTGGCTCACGATGCGCGATGACTACCTGAGCACCAGCTCGGCGCCGTCGGCCAACATCAGCTACTTCGGGTTCGGGGCGACCAGCAGTCGCTGCATCGGGATCGCGTACGTGCTGCTGCCGGACCGGTTCAACCTGTACCTCAGCACGCCTCGCCCGGTCGCCGACATGATGCACACGTTCGCCGACCGGCTCCGCGAAGGGCTGCGCGAGCTGCGCGACCTGCTCGACGAGCAGTAGCCCGGGTCACGGGTCACGGGTCCGCCGCCGGCCGCCTGGCGGCGGACCCTCGAAGGTGACAGGTGTACCGGTAGCGTCCCGGAACTTTCAGGTCTGATGCCCCATTGCCCGCCCGACAGCGGCATACCTACGGTTTAACCACCTCGGATGTTGTGGACCACAACAAATTCGAACCACTCCGTAGGACAAGCCCTCGGCGCTCCATTGTTCACCCGGCATCGCGGATCCGCTGCGGGGTGCGACCCTCGGCGCGCACTTCTGTGCCGCCCATGGCGGCACCGGCCAAGGAGCATCATGAAAAGAAGCATTCCCGCCCGCCGGCTGGGTGCCGCGGTCCTCATCACCGCACTGTGGACCGCCGCCGCGGCAATCCTGATGCCGGACGCCGCCGCCGCGGACCCCCCGGGACCCACGTTCGCCACGTCGAACAACTCGTCCGACCCGCACGCGTTCAAGTGCAAGCGCCCCAGCGCCGGCAGCGTAGAGGGCTACTGCATGGTGACGTCGCAGGACCTCTTCGAGGGGCCGTTCGACGAGGACGGCCCCGGGGAGAACTACTATCCGATGAGCCAGACGATGGGCTACTTCTCCCCCGACGGCCTCAACTGGACCACCTCGGCCGTGGCGCTCACCGAAGCCACGATCGGCAGGTCGGGCACCAAACACCTGTGGGCCCCGGCCGTCCGCCGGGTGAAGAACACCGTCGGGCCGACCAACCCGCAGGACTACTACCTGTACACCCCCGATCTGACCGACCGGAACGACAAGTACTCCTCGAAGATCTTCGTCACGAGCTCGACCGACCCCATCACGGGGTACGGCAGCGTCAACATCCCGGGCAACTCGGTCAAGTTCCGGCAGATCAACGGCGTCGGCTACATGTCCGACCCCGAGGTCTTCGTGGACGGCAGCGACCCCACCACCCCGTCCACCGCCAACCAGTACCTGCTGTGGGCGGACGGCGACAAGGACTCCTGCGGTGGCCTCTCGCTGCGCCACATGTCCAGTCACACCGCCCTGGACGCCAACTTCACCGACCCCAGTCAGGCCTGGCTGAACATCGACGGCCCGTTGGAGGCCGACATGGGTAACTGCGTCAAGGAGAGGGTGGGCGGCGGTGGCGGCGGCGTGGGCACCGAGGTCCACCGCCCGTACCTCGAGGGCGGCTCCATCTTCAAGACCAGTAACTGGCAGTCGAGCCTCAACCACAGCCTGCCCGGGCCCTACGTGATGGTGTTCGCCGCCAAGCCCGAGTTCACCCCGGCCGTCTGCCGGCAGCCCGGCCAGCCCGACTCGGACCTGTCGGTCATCGCGTACGCGACCGCCGGCTCCGTGACCGGCCCGTGGACCTACCAGGGCATCATCATGTGCGGCGGCGACAGCGAGTGGACCAACCAGGCGACCATCGAAGAGGTCAGGGACGCCAGCGGTCGCGTGCGCCTGGTGCTCGTCTA
This sequence comes from Actinoplanes sp. NPDC049668, assembly GCF_044465445.1. NCBI lineage: Bacteria > Bacillati > Actinomycetota > Actinomycetes > Micromonosporales > Micromonosporaceae > Actinoplanes > Actinoplanes sp. NPDC049668. Next base: position 3,518 of record NZ_JBITLR010000004.1, on the reverse strand, counting down.
CCACGACGGCGTCAACACGGACTCCCGCAACCGCAAGCTGCGCTCGGAGTGCCTGCTGACGGACAGTCGTGGGAAGTTCCTGCTGACCTCCCGCTCGTCCGAGGGGGCCGCGAGCACCTCCGGCACACCCGCGTGGTGCGTGGCGCAGAGCAGGACCAACACGGTGGCGCTCAAGTCACTGAGCACGAACATGTACGTCAGCAGCCCAGGGGCGACCAGCCAGCTCCGGGCGACGGGTAGCTATGTCGGGCTGTGGGAGCAGTACGGGCTCAACACCGGCGACCAGGTTCCCTTCTACTACCTGCTCTCCCGCAATCCGGGCAATCAGTGGGTGCAGGTGAACCGGAACGACGGGAACAAGGTCATGACCCGGGGAGCCGCCGCCGGCGACTGGGAGGGCATCCGCCCGGTGCAGGCGCCCGGCCAGCCGTCGGCCACCTACAACCTGAGGGACTCGGCGGGCAACTTCTGGCACGTGAACTCCGACGGCAACATCACCGCCTCCCCCGGCACCCCGAGCTCGGGCGACACGTCCGCCCAGTTCAGATTCGAATACCTCTGGTGAGCTGACCGCAATCAAAGGGGGTGTCCACCGATCCCGGTGGGCACCCCCTTGCCGCGAAACGTTTCGCACCCGACACCCGTGTTGCCAGATTGTTATTCCGAGGAGCAAGATCCATTCGCGCCAATGCTTGCGCTCGGCGCCATGATGAGAAAATGTTGCCGAGCACAACAAACCAGCTCCCCCCTCAGCATTCCCAGGACCGAAACTTTCGGCAGTGGGCGCTGCTGAATTCAATCGAATGTCCGATTAATGAAGGGACAAGAAATGCGTAAGGGACTTTTCGCCCTGGCGGCAGCGGGTCTGCTGGCCACCGGCAGCATGGCCGCGTGCGGTGACGACAGCGGCGGCGACACCGGCACCAACGGCGGCTCGTCGGTCGGCAAGGTCGGCGTCATCCTGCCGGACACCCAGAGCTCGGCGCGTTGGGCCACGGCGGACACCACGTACCTGAAGGCGGCGTTCGACGCGGCCGGCGTGCCGGTCGACATCCAGAACGCCCAGGGTGACAAGACCCAGTTCCAGACGATCGCGGACGGCATGATCTCCAGCGGCGTCAAGGTGCTCATGATCGTCAACCTCGACTCCGGCACCGGCAAGGCCGTCCTCGACAAGGCCAAGGCCGCCGGCATCGCCACCATCGACTACGACCGGCTCACGCTCAGCGGCGGCGCGAACTACTACGTCAGCTTCGACAACGTGGCGGTCGGCAAGCTCCAGGGCGAGGGCCTGGTCAAGTGCCTGACCGACAACAAGGCCAGCAAGCCCGTCGTGGCCGAGCTCAACGGCTCGCCGACCGACAACAACGCCACCCTGTTCAAGGAGGGCTACGACTCGGTCCTCAAGCCCAAGTACGACTCGGGTGACTACGTCAAGGGCCCGGACCAGTCCGTACCGGAATGGGACAACGCGCAGGCCGGCACCATCTTCGAGCAGATGCTGACCGAGAACAAGAACATCAAGGGCGTGCTCGCGGCCAACGACGGCCTCGGCAACGCGGTCATCTCGGTGCTCAAGAAGCAGAGCCTCAACGGCAAGGTCCCGGTCACCGGCCAGGACGCCACCGTTCAGGGCCTGCAGAACATCCTCATCGGCGACCAGTGCATGACGGTCTACAAGGCCATCAAGCAGGAGGCCGACGCCGCCGCCGAGCTCGCCATCGGCCTGGCCAAGGGCGAGAAGAAGGACACCGGGCAGACCGTGACGGACCCGGAGTCGAAGGCCACGGTTCCCGCCGTCCTGCTGGTCCCGAAGGCGATCTACAAGGACAACGTCAAGGACGTCGTCGCCGACGGCTTCGTCACCAAGGCCGAGCTCTGCACCGCCGACTTCGCGAAGCTCTGCACGGACAACGGCATCAGCTGACCCATTGAGTCGCTGACTTTCGGCGCCGCCCATCTCCGCGGGGCGTGGGCGGCGCCGAAGTCGGGTCCCTCCACCCGATCGCGAGTGGCCGAGCCACGGACGAGACACCCGGTCACTGAGCGAAGGAGAACCACCGTGGCCGCGATACCTCTTCTGGAGTTGCGCGGGATCGACAAGAGCTTCGGTCCCGTACAGGTCCTGCACGACGTCGGCCTCAGCGTCTATCCGGGCGAGGTCACCGCGCTCGTCGGTGACAACGGCGCCGGCAAGTCGACGCTGGTCAAATGCATCAGCGGCATCTACACCATCGACGCCGGCACGGTGATCTTCGACGGCAACCAGGTCGCCATCCACAGCCCCCGGGACGCCTCGGCGCTGGGCATCGAGGTCGTCTACCAGGACCTCGCCCTCTGCGACAACCTCGACATCGTCCAGAACATGTTCCTCGGCCGCGAGAAGGTACGCGGCATCGTCCTGGACGAACCGACCATGGAACAGATGGCCGGCGACACCCTCGCCAGCCTCTCCGTGCGTACCGTGAAATCGCTGCGGCAGCTCGTCGCCAGCCTCTCCGGCGGCCAGCGCCAGACCGTCGCCATCGCCAAGGCCGTGCTCTGGAACAGCCGCGTCGTCATCCTCGACGAACCCACCGCCGCCCTCGGCGTCGCACAGACCGCGCAGGTCCTCGAACTCGTACGCCGCCTCGCCGACAACGGCCTCGGCGTCATTCTGATCTCGCACAACATGAACGACGTCGTCGCGGTATCGGACTGGATCGCCGCGCTCTACCTCGGCCGGATGACGACACAGGTCAAGACCCCCGACGTGACGCACTCCCAGATCGTCGAACTGATCACCTCCGGGCGCAGCGGCAACCTCGGCCTGCCCCCCGAGAAGCCCTCCGACCTCAACGGCGACATCGACATCACGCCCCCGGGAGCCGACCGATGAGCAATCTTCAACCCGGCATCGGGCCAGAGGTGTCCGAACCGTCGGCCGCCGCGGAGAGCAGCGGCTCGCCGACCACGATCAGCGCCGGCGTCCGGGTGGTCAAGCCGACCGTCGCCAGCCACCTCCACGACTACTGGGGCCGGGTCCGCGGCGGCGACATCGGCAGCCTGCCCGCCATCCTCGGCCTGATCGTGCTCTGCCTCATCTTCGGCATCGCCCGACCCACCTTCTTCAGCGCCCTCAACTTCGCCAACCTCTTCTCCCAAGGCGCCGCCGTCACCCTCATCGCCATGGGCCTGGTCTTCGTCCTACTCCTCGGCGAAATCGACCTCTCCGCCGGCTACGCCAGCGGCGTCTGCGGCGCCGTCATGGCCATCCTGCTCACCAACCACGGCTGGCAGTGGTACACCGCCATCCCCGCCGCCCTCATCACCGGCCTCGCCATCGGCTTCACCCTCGGCTTCCTCGTCGCCAAAATCGGCATCCCCTCCTTCGTCGTCACCCTCGCCGCATTCCTCGCCTTCCAAGGCATCCTCCTCGTCCTACTCAGCGGCGGAAAAAACATCTCCATCCGCGACCCGTTCGTCCTAGCCCTGGCCAACAAAAACATGACCGTCCTGGTCAGCTGGATCCTCGCCAT